>FUZS01000021.1 GCA_900167215.1 [Eubacterium] yurii | reverse complement strand
ACAAATTTACATTCCAATCTGGTGATATTCAAATGGCAAGTACAAAGTCAAACACTAATGTAAGTATGCTATTTACATTCCAATCTGGTGATATTCAAATAGCCTTACTGTCCAAAAACTCCTTAAACCAATGATTATTTACATTCCAATCTGGTGATATTCAAATAAAGTGAGCTTGTATAAATGACGATTATACAAGCTCATTTACATTCCAATCTGGTGATATTCAAATTTGCAAATCTCTTGCGTCCACATACAACTCTTTTAAATTTACATTCCAATCTGGTGATATTCAAATGAAAGAGAATTTCAACATTTTAAGGCATTAATTAAAAATTTACATTCCAATCTGGTGATATTCAAATCCGTTACTTAATATTATCACATATTTACTGATTTTGAAAGTACTTTTTTGTCGACCTTGATATTTTTAATAAATTTTCATCATATTTATTTTTGAATTTTAAATTTTAACCTCATTTAAAGGCTAATTTTACACATTTGTCTATCCCCCTATATTTTACTCCTATCTTAGGTCGACAATTTTTTTAATGTTATTTGATAAATTAACATAGAGCTATGACAATTACAAATAAATCATATTTATTTCTTTTTCGCTAAAATTTTAGGAATTTTGTTGGAATTTTAAGATATATTAATTTTTTAGTGCATCAGTTGAGAAGTATTTTTAAATAAAATGTAAATATTAAAAAAATAGCTCAAGTATAGTATTAAGTTTTTGAAGTATATTAAAATTCCAACATTTTTAATATTGTTTTTGAGTGTAAAATTTATGTTAAATAGTATAATAACTTCATTTGTCACAAAAAAACTATATCATAAATGGATCATCTTGTTCCATTCCCATTATATCTTTATCCAGCCATCTCTTATTTCTGCTTTTAAATATAATTACCGAATCACATTCTTTTTTTATTTCCTTTTCTATTGATTTTTTAAGTATCATCAAATCAGCTTCTGAAATTTCTCCTTCAAATACCGATTTTTGAATGTTTACAAGATATTTTTTACAGAGTTTAAACACTCTGTTCCATCTCTTTTGACCGTTTTCATCCTTACAAATATCATATATCAATATTATATACATTTTCTACCACCACATCACAAAAGAATCGTATTTTTTCTCATCATATAAGTGTTTAATAAGCTTATAACATTCCAATCTTATCAAATATCTATAGCTTACCTCTCTTCCAAGTTCCTTATGAGAAATTGTCTGTTTCAATCTCTTGTCGTATTCTGAAAGTATGATTTTTGAGCCTTTTTCCGATAAATGAAGATAATCTAATCCCTTGGAAAAATGTTCCTCCTTAATTTGATTTTTATTTAATAAGGAGAAAATCAACCTGTCTGAAATCAAGGGCTTAAATATTTCGGCGATGTCAAGACTAAGTGAAAATCTGCTCACACCTGGCTCATGTAGATAGCTTATAGTCGGATTTAATTGCGTCTTATAAATTTCACTTAGTACAGTAGTATATACAAGACTGTTTAAATACGATATTAAGGTATTTATCATATTGTCAGGCGGTCTTTTTACCCTTGTTGTAAAGTCTATTTCCTGATCTATAATCAAGTTCCACTGACTGTAGTATATTTTGTGAATATTGCCCTCAACTCCCATAAGCTGAGCAATATTATCGCATTTTTCAATTTCTTTTATCAAATGTGTTATCTCATCCATAGCATTTTTGACATCTTTACCACGACCGTTGTAATATCTGAGATTCCTATAGATATTATTTCCTGCTGACTTTACAAATTCCTTTGCAAGTTCCATTCTTTTTGACTTGTCTGTATAGTGTTCAACTTGTTTTACAAGTAAACGCCCTGATATTTTGGTCTGTCTTGGAACAAGACTTGATGAATAAAAATCATAGTAGTTGAAAAAATGCACGATAATATTGTTTTGTGATAAAAAAGTTATCAGCTTAGTATTAATAGTTTCTTCCCCAAAGAAATAAATCTCTGAAATGCTGTTTACAGGTATGTCTTTCTTTTCTCCATCTTCATTTGTAAATCTTAAAGTATTGTCTTTTCTACTGAGTTGACCGTTTTGATAAATATATAAGCTGTTTTTCATTGCATTCTCCTAAATCATACATAAGTCAAAATACGCACATTTTTTACATATTTTGTTGTTAATACAAGGCGGTATCTTCGTATTTTGTATTATCATCCTGATACTGCTTATTATCTCTACAATCTTAGCCTCATCTTCTGTTTCAAGCTTTACATCCAATGTTTGTTTTAGTAAAGGATAGTCAATTTTAGCCTGTATATTTTCCACTCCATATTTTTTGAGATAGTACAAGTAATACTTAATTTGCCATATTGACGCCTCTTCTATATTTCTACTTTTTTTAATTTCATGGATAACGCCTGAGTTTTCAACAAAATCTATATTTATCTCCTCATTAATCATTATATGTTTTCGCTTTGATGAATAACTGCTATTGTCAATAAATTTACCTATCTGAACAAGCTCATTTTCATCTTCCATAGAAATATTATTGTAGAATAACCACAATTTTCTTTGGCATACCAAATAGTAATATATCATAATCCCTGTAATTTTTTCTTCTGTCATATAAATTTTCCACCTGTATCTTCTTCTTTTTCTCTTAATAACCCGTATTCTTTACTATACTTCAAATTTGAAATAATTATTTTTTCGTTATCTACCACACAAATACCTCTATATGGACCAAGTTCATATAGACTGATATTTAAGGTAAATTGTTTAAATTTGTCTTTAAGACGCAAGATATCAATTCTCAGTTTTTGTTTTTCTTCTCTATCTGCTTTTTTCCCGATTAATTTCCTTTTTTCTTCTATTTCATCTATTATTTCCATAATATTTTGCTGCTTATCTTCATATATTGACATAGGTATGACTCTTACACTGATGATATTTCTGAATTCTTTTATCACATCGCTTTGTTTTTTTGTATCAGGCATTATATTTTCAAGATGATTGTACATCTTGTTGTACTCACTAAGGTAAGCTATATAATTACTTCCATATAGCTCATCATATTCTTTTATCTTTTCCATAGTAAAATACTTGTCAATCATATCATTCTTATCTTTTTCCGACATAAGACCATCAGTATTTTGATTTTCCCATTCCAATAGAGCAGTCTTGCTAAGCTCAAACAAGGATTTGAAAATTATCCCCATACTTGAGTTTGCATTTTTTGTAGTAAATACCTTAAACAAACCATCATTTATTTCAGTATAGACAAAACAATTGAACTCATCTATAGATTTTAATCCCTTTCTGTTACACCTTCCAAGCCTTTGCAACAGTGCACTTACATCTGACAGTTCTGTAAAGAGATAGTCAAAATCTATGTCCAAACTTGCTTCTACGACTTGTGTAGATATCCATATAACCTCTTTTTGACAAGAAGTATCCCCATCTTTTAGTATCATATCTTCTTTTTCATTTCTATCTTGTACTGTAAATTTAGAATGTAATAAATTTATCTCTACATCCAAATCATTTTCATTCATCCATGCTTTAAGGCTCCTGTATGTATCTTGAGCTACTTTGACTTTATTTAGAACAATTAAAATCTTCATACTTTCCTGATTGTATTTTTCTTCTATAAAGTTTTTAATTTCATCTATATCAATTGACCTATGATTTAATTTAACTTTATGCCTTATCTTGTCGTTTAAAAATACTTTTTCTACATATTTAATTGGATTTTCATGCCCATTTTGCAATAAGTCCTTGATAAATGGTGGCAAGGTAGCTGTAGTAATTGCAAATTTACCACCGACCATATCAATCATTTTCAAAGAATAAATCAAAGTTGCCAAAATATCAGGAGAGTATGCCTGTATCTCATCTATGACTATTTTTGAATAACTGTAAGTTGCAAGTTGCAGTTCATAAAAGCTATATCTAAAGGCAAATCTAAATATCTGATCAGGAGTGCTGATAGTAAGAGGTAGCGACATATTGCGAGTAAGACTGTAATACTCCCAAAATTTCATACTTTCCTCAGTCTCTTCACTTGTATTTGTACTTTGACTATTTTCCAAATAAATATTTTCAAGTTCACCATGAAGTAGTCCAAGATTGCTCTCAAAATCTTGAGGAAATAAATCATATTTTATACGCTTATACATTGCATTTATTGCAGTTTTTAACGGTAGTACATAAAATCCTTTGTCATCACCTATCCACAAAAGTGACGCTTCTGTCTTCCCAAGTCCTGTAGAACCAATTAATATCATATTGCTGCCCAAATTTTGTTTTGCAAATTTTTGCATATCATTCCAATCGTTTGACTTGCCATTATTCTTAAATCTTTCCTTTAAGATTTCAAGTCTGTTTTTAAGATGGACATTAGGAATCTCGACCTTGCTGTACGCACTGGCAGCATAGTCGCACTTGTGCAAAAAGCCCTTTACTAAAATTGATTTTTTATTTGCTCTACTTCTTAAATCTCCTATTTTAGATAGTTCTCTTGCCCCTATATCTTTGAAAAAATCTGCTTGACTGTCGTTAAATATTTCTAATGCTATTTTTTTCAAGTTTTCTTGCAACAACTCTTTTTTCTCAGATATGGTCTCAAAATTGTCCACGTAGTTATGGTGGTTTAATATGGCATATAATATTATATTTCTATCATTTGAATCGTAATTAGCCAAAAATTTCTTTGCTAAATATGTAGATATTATATTATGACCAATCTCCTTTGTATCATCAAATTTTTTCTTATTTTCAAGTCTTTTTTGAAAAAGTGGATTAATCTTACCTAAATCATGATAGATACACGCTTCCTCGATTAAGTCTTGATATTCTAAATTTATTATTTTAGAGAGTTCTTCAAGATTTTCAAGCAAGTTGACTGTATGCTCATATAAGGTCTCATTTTCTTTTGCCTTGTAATTTTTATAGAATATTGGAAGTTTATCGTATTTTCCCATTTTGCCCCTCTTTTATAATCTGATACTAATCACCATTTATAATGCCAAGAATATTATTTTTCCAAATTACACGTTTTGCAGATTGTCAATAATTTTGCTGAAATATAATCACATGGCTTTTGATAGCTTGTTAGTATTATATATCATTATTATTGTAGTAGATTTATTAGTATCAGCTATTGGTATATTAAAAAGAACCTAAGCCCAAATTAATCCATCTAAGCTCAGGTTCATTATAAGAATAAATGAATTATATCCACTTACTACAATTAATAGTTTAATTCAAATTTACTATATATCCTCCGTCTATGTCACAAAGTGCATTTTGAGAGCTTTCGTCTATTGCTATATATGATGAATATAGGCATGGTATCTTGTTAAATACTCTTTTTTTAGCTTCAATCCTATAATCTTTAGAAACATAGTATATAGTACCTTTTGCAGGTTTTTTACTACCTCCGCTTGTCAAAAAGTAATCTTCATCTCCAGTTTCATCAGTGTTTATTTTAGAAATATCCACATACATAGAATATCCGTCAGTAAGTTCATAGGTCTTATCTATATTGGAGCTTAGCTCCACTTCCTTTATCTCTACAAGTTCGATAAAATCCTCACTTCTACCAAGACATACAAGATTATTTTGATTAGCAATAATGTCTTTTAATGTCTCATCATCTGCACTTACATGAATTACAAGCTCAACATCATAAAGCACCTCTTGAGTCTGCACACTCTTAGTCAATGTTTTAAAATGACTTATCGGTTCTTCAACTTTTTCGTACAACTCTAACTTATATTTGTTTTTGAGTTCTTTTATTTCACTATCTCTTTTGTCAACAGCTTTTTTCAGCTCGACTGCTTCTTGAGACTTTGAATCTAAGTCCTTCAACTTATCTTTAATTTGTTTTTTTTCATTTTTCCAGGTTTTTTCTGTCTCATCAATTTCTTTTTTCTTATCTGACATAGTTTTGCTGAGAACTGTTTTGATATTTATATATTCCTGAAGTTTTTCTTCGTCATATGTTTGAATAGTCTTCCTATCCTTAAAGCTGTTTCCCTGAGATTTTAGTGCCTCTGCAACTTTTACAAAGCCTGTACTCAATAAATTGGGATTTTTGAGATATATAAGTATACTTCTATCATCCTCCAATCCGTTTAAAAGTGCATGATTTACATATAGTTCTCTTTGTATATTTCTATACTTGCCTTGCACACTCACATTCATCTCATGGTATGAAGTATAAGCGCAAGCATTATGCAGGGCTCCAATTATAGTGGAATATTGGGGCAAAGGATAGGTCATGCGATTGTTTACTGTTTCTTCCCTTGTATATGACGCCTGATTTTGCCTTAGTTTAATTCTGACTGCTTTCATAGTATTTATCCACCTCTTCAGCTAATTTTGCGAAGAAATTTTCTATCGAAACTGCTCCAAGCTCAGCCTCTATTTCTCTTTCATTTTCAAAATTATATCCTTTCAACAAGGCTGCTCCATATCCTTCTTCACATAGTTTTGCCTTTAAATCTTCTTCTATTTTCAATTTTCCTGAGTCTATATGAACCACATTTTCAAAATAGTGTGTCTTTCTTTCTCCTATTCCACCCACTACAAATATCGGTTCAGCATTGTCCATATTACCCCTTACTACTAAGGAAAGATTCTTTACAGCATTTACAAGAGCCTTGACTCTGTCAGCTCTTTCTTTGTCGTCAGCCTTTGTTTCATAATTTTCATCAATACCTACCTTATCAAGGTCAATGGTAATGCTATATCTCTTAAGCGACTTGTCATACTCATATTGATAAGGCATCAACCCTGCCTTAGCAGCTTTTTCCTGTATATTTATGCCATTTTCTTTGGCATAGGTTTGGGCAAGGTATAGATTGTTGTGAAATCTAACTTCATTTACAAATGGATAAAATGAGATGGCATCTGTCATATAAAAAGAGCTCTTTCTTATCTTTCTATCTCCTATGGTACTCATATATCCGCCTTCTAAGGCTCTGTTTGTAGCGACATTTATTTCTTTTGATACAGCTTTTTGGTCAACCTTCCCATCTTGTTCAACCTTTAAATCGTCATAAAGTCCGCTTTGTACCATTATTGCATTTTTCATACTTTCTCTTGACCTTATAGCATATGCCTTTCCGTTTTTATACACTTTTTGTACTGTCCCTACATTTCCAAGTCCTTCACCATAGTTTGATGTCATATTTGCAACAACAGTCAATGTCAATGCCTTATTTTTCATTACTTGTTCCCCCTTCTTTAACATTGCTCTTAATTATTAATGAATTTATAAAGTTATATGCCAAATTCTTATTACTTTCAAAGTCTTCTATCAGTTTATGCATAAAAACAAATGGAACCTGTGTATAAGAAGACAGTTGCAACATTATTTCAATAAATCTATTATAATCCTTAGATATTAGCGTATTTGCAAGTCTCTGCTGATACCCCTTAATCTTATTTTCCTGTCCGTTTGCTATAAAGTATCTTGTAACCTCAGCTGCAGAGATACTTGAACCTTTAAGTTCAGCTGATTTTTCCATATTATCCTCCATATTTTTATATATAAGTTCATTAATGTAAATAAGTCTGCTTAGACAATAGGTATCCGGAGTATTTGATTGACTTTCATATTCCACTTTCATTATCAACTCTATCAAATCATCCAAGCTAAGCTCATTTAGTATACTTTTAGTGACTTCTTCCATTACATTAATGTAAAAATTTTCACCTATTTTGATATATCTCTTGAATATATTGTTTAGAGATTCAGAAAAGCCTTTGTTTTTAGCTATAATCTTAAAGATTTCTATAGCAGCTTTTCTTATAAACATACTTTCATAGAAATCTGTTTCCATATTTTTTATTATGACTTCAACATCAAAATCTATGAATTCAAAGCCTCCTAAATAACTGTAAAAAATGGAGTTCCATGTCTTTTGATTTTCAAATTGCTTTTCAAGATAATCTTCCATCTCATTATTGGAATTCATAAGATAATCAATAGACGTATTATTATTTATAAATATGGAAGTACCGCTTCTTGAAAATGCAAAGGGTATAAAATCAAACTCTATTTCATCATTATAAGTCCTTGCATCTTTGTCAAAGCAAAAACCTATAGACTTGGTCTTCCTACCTGTATCAACATAGAAACCTAGCAAACGACAAACATCACTTTTTTTGCTTCTATATTTTGAATTGTTAGTAAACTTTGCATATCCATTTTTAGAGTTACAAAAAGTATTAGATATAATTTCGAACCTGTTTTCTTCTATCAAATCTTTAATAAGCTTATTATTACTTCCATCAAATTTAACACCTTTAAAAACTTTCTTCATTACAGTATTTGCTTCAAGCTTTTTATTTATTTCGCTTATCTCATCTTTGCTAAAATCACTTTTATTTAGCCTTATGTCGACTTCTTTATGGTGCATCTTGTCAGAGAACCACTTCTCAGCAAAATAAAGATAATCTCTATCGTCGTTAATATCTCCGCTTATATCTTCAATATTGTAATATAAATATCTGCCCTCTATTTTGTAAGCAATATTTCTATATTGGAAAAATCTAATCATTCCAACAATTGCAGCAGAGTATCTCCAATCTGACGGATCAATTTTTCTATTAAAAGAAATACTTCTTCCATCAATATCATATTTAATTTCTATTTTATTAATCATAACATCACTCCTTAAAAAGCCTGTTCCACTAAGCCAAATCCTGAATTTCTCTTTGAACCTATACCGTTTTTAAGTATATGATTTAATATTTTATTATCTCCGGAAACTTCAAAACTACCTATGGTAGCAGGTATTTTAACTTTATATATAGGGACTATCACCTTTTTCAGCTTGCTAAAATCATATCTGAGATTGTCTATTTCCTCATCCATATAAGATAAATCCTCTTTGAGTTTTCTACCAAGCTCCAATCCAAATTCAGCATCTTCAGATGTTAAATACTTATCCTTGTTATTTTCAGAATGATGTTGTTTTAGACATATAGGTGAAAAAATTTTAAATACTGTATAATCACCTACTATATCACTTTCGTTTATCATCTTAATGCTTTTTAGCTTGAGTTCATTAGCATTACCTATAGGAAATGCCTTATCCTTCATCAAAAGCATGCTTGAATAGTATATAAGCGCAGTTTGAGAATCTGCAATCTTTAAAGTCATACTTACATCTTTTCCTGCAAGTTCCATTTCACCTTTTTTAAATATAGGCTTTTGAAAATTTACAGACCAAACAAGAGATTTTTTTATTGTACCTGCATCATATAAATCATTGTAAAAAAATCCATCCATATAAGATGATATTGATTTCTTGAAAAAGCTGATAAAAATTTCCCTGTAATTAACACGAATTGTAGGTTCTTTAAGTTCAAATCTAACTAAATATTTCATATTCCACCCTTAAAAATTACAAAAATATAATTCTAATATAACAATTATAAAATAAACTAATTATACATAATAGTATCAATTACTCACAATTTGTACTGATAACTCAATAAAATCTACTCTATCAAACTATATCAATAAATTTGTGATAAAAATATCATTGGGTTTTAAAAAAAATCTGATTACAATACCTCTATATTATCATTTATTATAATAATTAGAGTTTAAAAAATATGTATTTACTAAGTTATAACTAATTTAATAGCTTATATTATACATAAGTAGAAATTTGATAAAATAATACTTCTTTATAAGAAATTATATAATATTTTCACTTGCTTGTAAATAGTTTATATTAAAAACTTTATCAAATCTCATACTAAAATCTGATAGAATAATGGAATTATTTTGTAAAAGACTATGCACTCAAAGTTTATTAACAGAAGATATGCTATAAAGCATCGCAAGGATAAAATCCATAGTTTAAATAGAGTTTAGTATCATATTAAAATTCAATAGAATATTATATATCCAAATTTATAATTTTTTAATAATGTAATAAATCATAAAAGGTGTACTATAGCATAAAACAATAGCACACCTTTTATTTTAATTCATATTATTTAACATTGCCCTATAAAAATTTACTTTGACTATAGAACAATATTATTTGTTTTGTTATTTTGTTGCACTCATAATTCAACAAAGCCTATGCGTCTTGATTTTCCTTATTTTCTTTGCTTATAGGCTTCATAGTCGGGAAGAGTATAACATCTCTTATACTTGCTGAGTTTGTAAGAAGCATTATAACTCTGTCTATACCTATTCCAAGTCCACCAGTAGGAGGCAAACCTACTTCTATGGCATTTAAGAAGTCTTCATCCAACATCTGAGCTTCTTCATCACCAAGTTCCCTTTGTCTTAATTGATCCATAAATCTTGCTCTTTGGTCAATAGGGTCATTAAGCTCTGAGAAGGCATTTGCTATTTCCCAAGTATTTACAAATGCTTCAAATCTATTTGTTATTCTTGGATCTTCAGGGTTTCTCTTAGACAATGGCGATATTTCTACAGGATGATGAGTGATGAAAGTAGGATCAATAAGCTTGTCTTCACAATATTTTTCAAAGATACCTGCTATTACATGACCTCTTTTCATTTCAGGTATTATTTCAATCTTATGCTTTCTTGCTAGTTCTACAGCTTCTTCGTCAGTATTTATCTCGTCAAAATCTATGTTTGCATATTCTTTGATTGCATCTGTCATTGACAATCTTCTCCAAGGCGGTTTTAGATCAATTTGCTTACCTTGATAATTAATAAGTGTAGATCCTGTTGCAGCTACAGCCATATATGCTACCAGTTCTTCGGTAAGTTTCATTATGTCTTCATAGTCTGCATATGCTTGGTATAATTCCATTGCAGTATATTCAGGATTGTGTTTTATGTCCATACCTTCATTTCTGAACATTCTACCCATTTCATACACTTTTTCAAATCCACCAACTATCAACCTTTTAAGATACAGTTCATTGGCTATTCTTAAATACATGTCAATGTCAAGAGTGTTATGATGTGTTATGAAAGGTCTTGCAGTTGCTCCACCTGCTATAGTGTTGAGTATCGGAGTTTCCACTTCGATAAATTCTCTTTCCTCCAAGAATTCCCTAAGTGCCTTTATAGCCTTGTTTCTTGTTAGGAAAGCTTCTTTTACCTCGGGATTGACTATCAAATCTACATATCTTTGTCTGTATCTCAAGTCCGTATCCTTGAGTCCGTGATATTTTTCAGGCAAGATTCTAAGTGATTTTGAAAGAAGTTTCACTTCGTGCATTTTTATTGAGATTTCATCTTTTTGAGTCTTAAATACAACTCCTGTAACTCCAATTATATCTCCAATGTCAAATTCTTTAAATGCTTTATACAACTCTTCTCCAAGCTCATCTTTCTTGGCATAGCATTGTATCTTTCCGTCTTTGTCTTGCACATCAACAAAGGTACTTTTGCCGAAACTTCTAAAGCTCATCATTCTTCCGGCAACTGATACTTCCTTACCTTCAAAGTTTTCAAAATCATCCTTAATTTGTTTTGAGTGATGAGTTTGGTCGAACTTTTCTACTTTAAACGGATCTCTGCCTTCATCTTGCATCCTTAGCAATTTGTCATATCTCAATTGCTCCATCTCGTTGAGAACTATCTTTTCACCTTGCATTTTTTTCTCCTTAGAATTTTATTTTTGATACTATTTACGTTCTATACTTACTATCTTTATCTTAGCTATACCGTCTGGTACCTGAACATCAATTTTTTGACCTTTTTTAGCACCTATCAAAGCCTTTCCTATAGGTGAATCATTTGAAATCTTTCCTTCGGCAGGATTTGACTCTGCACTTCCCACTATTGTGTAATCTTCTTCCTCCACTTCACCATCAGGATATTTTATAGATACTTTGACTTGTGAACCGAGATTTACTATATTCATCTTCAAATCAGTTTCAGAGATTATCACAGCTTTTCTAAGCATATTTTCAAGCTTTGCTATTCTCTCTTCAAGTTGTGCCTGCTCATTTTTAGCTTCATCATATTCAGCATTTTCTGAGAGGTCTCCAAAAGAGCGTGCTTCTTTCAATTTATCAGAAACTTCTTTTCTTCTTACGGATTTTAGCTCTTCAAGTTCTTTTTCGATATTTTCGTATCCATCTTTGGTAAGCAATATATCATTTTCGTTTGATACGGACATTTCATTCTCCTTTTATTATGTCTTTTCACTATATTATATAATGATTTCAATTTTAATATTTGTCAAATAAGACTTTTAGCAAAACTTTCAAGCATTTCAATTACTTTTTCATAATCATTTTGCATATTTATTTGATTTTTTACAGCACATGAATTTTTTATCCCCTTGAGGTAACAGTTGATTTGTTTCCTCATCTCTCTGACAGCAACGGAAGTTTCAAATTTTTCCATTGACAGTTTATAATGCTTTAATGTAATTTTAATCCTTTGACTATCTTGAATATCTTCGTAGCTCCCATTTTCAAAATAATCATTAATCTGAGCAAATAAAAATGGATTGCCCTGAGCAGCTCTTGCAATTAATACACTGTCACAATTTGTATACTCCATCATCCTTTTAGCATCTTCAGGAGATTTTACATCACCGTTTCCTATTACAGGTACTTTGACTGCTTGTTTTACCTCTGCTATTATATCCCAGTCAGCTACTCCTGAGTAATACTGTCTTGTAGTTCTTCCATGTGCAGTTATAGCGTCTGCACCGCTTTGCTCCAACATCTTGGCAAATTCGACAGCATTAACATTATTGTCATCAAAGCCTTTTCTGATTTTTACAGTTACAGGTATTGATGAATTTTTCTTTGCCTCTTCAACAATTTTTGACGCAAGAGAGGGATTTTTCATCAATGCACTGCCATCGCCGTTTTTCACTATCTTCGGAGCCGGACAGCCCATATTTATATCTATATGAGCGAATCTGCCCAAATCATTTATTATCTTTACAGCCTTTCCAATATATTCTACTTCACTGCCAAATATCTGTACTCCTACATACTTTTTTTGTCCGGTAACATCAAGCATCTGAGTTGTTTTTTCATCATGATAGCATAGAGCCTTGGCATTTATCATTTCCGTAAATGTAAAATTACAGCCATAGTCTTCGCAAATCAATCTAAATGGAAGGTCTGTAAATCCAGCCATAGGTGCAAGTATGGCGTGGATATTATCATATTTGTTATTTCCTATATTTAGTATATTATTTATTTTTCTCATATATTATTTTGAGTCCCTCTAAAGTGAGAGTTTTATCTATTATAATTTCGTGTATTGAACCTTCTACAATCAACTGTGAAAGTCCTCCTGTTGCAATTACCTTGTATTTTCTCCAACCAAGCTCTTTTATCATATCTGAAACTATCTTATCCACAAGCCCTACATAGCCATAATATATACCACTTTGCATAGCACCAACTGTATTTTTTGCTATGACAGATTTCGGTTTTACTATCTCTATCTTAGGTAGCTTAGATGTGTGCATAAAAAGTGCATCAGCAGAAATTTTAATACCCGGTGTGATAAGTCCTCCTAAGTAATCTCCCTCTTTTGATACTGCACAAAATGTTGTGGCTGTCCCAAAATCTATCAGGATTATATTACCTCCGTATTTTTCATACCCGCAGGTAGCATTTACTATCCTATCTGCACCTACCTGTGCAGGATTGTTATATTTAATGTTGATTCCTGTTTTTACTCCGGGTCCCACTATATATGCTCTTTTTTTACAAAATTTCAAGGCAAAATTTTCCAAAGAGTGCATTACTTCAGGAACAACGGATGAAATTATAACATCATCTACATCTTCAAACGTATATCCTTCTTCTTCTATCAAAGTTTTTACCAATACACCGTATTCGTCGGAAGTCTTAATAGGATCTGTCCCAAGTCTGAAACTATATTTGAGTATATCATCCTGATAAATTCCAAAAACCAAATTTGTATTACCTACATCACATACTAAAAGCATTAAATTTCTCCAAAATAATTATTAAAGCAAGGTTAGTATTTCATTTAAAAAATATATTTTTTTGTTTGTTCCAAGCGTTTTAATATCTTATCTTTTCCTAGTAATTCCATAGACTTGTGCATATCCGGTCCATGGCATACACCTGTTACTATTACTCTTACTCCCATGAAAAGATTCTTACCTTTTATCTTTTGCTCCTTAAGTTTTGCAAATATACTGTCAATCAGCTCACTATCTACCTTATTGCAATTTGAAATTTCTTCCTTTACTATGTTGTACAAGGTAGGCATATGCTCCAATTTCATAAAATCTATGGCGTCTTGCTCTATTATCTCTATCTCATCACTTAAAAATGCTTTTATTTCTTCAGGGAATTGCTTTAGATAACTAAGTCTTTCCCTTATTGTATCCATTGCCAAGATGAGCCAATCTCTATTTTTTTGAGTTTCTTCAACTGTCATAAGCTTATCTTCAACTACAAAAGGTATTGCAAGGTCAACCAATTTTTCCAAGTCATACTCCTTGATATAGTGAGAGTTAACCCAGTTTAACTTAGCAACATCGAATACTCCACCACTACTTGACACCCTTTCAAGCGAGAAATTTTCTATAAGTTCATCTAAAGAAAATATCTCCTTGTTTTCTTCAGGTGACCAACCAAGTAGAGCTATATAATTGATAAGTCCTTCAGGTAAATATCCTTTTTTTCTAAAATCTTCAACAGCTACATCTCCCTGTCTTTTAGAGAGTTTTTTCTTATCAGAATTTAGTATATTAGGCAGGTGAACAAATGTCGGTTTTTCCCAGCCGAACATCTCATACATCAATACGTGCTTAGGAGTAGAAGTAAGCCACTCTTCTCCTCTTATTATATGTGTTATCCCCATAAGATGATCATCCACAACGACTGCAAAATGATAAGTAGGAAATCCGTCTGATTTCATAAGTACCTGATCATCTACAGTATCTGAGTTTATAACTACTCTTCCCCTTACTACGTCATCAAAGGCAATATCTGTATTTTCAGGCATTTTCAATCTTATTACATATTCTTCGCCTGCTTCTATTCTTTTTTGTACTTCTTCTTTAGAAAGAGATTTGCAATGTCCGTCGTATTTTGTATCTTCTCCCCTACTCTTTTGCTCTTCTCTTAGATTTTCCAATCTTTCTTTAGTACAAAAACAATAGTAGGCATGCCCTTTTTCCACTAATATATCTATATATTTCTTATATATATCCAATCTTTCTGACTGTATATAAGGACCTGCTTCACCAATTTGTATTATCTTCTCATCTTCATCTATGCATACACCTTCATCTGAGCTGATACCGCCCCATTTCAGTGATTTAAGCATAGATTCTATGGCACCTTCTACTAATCTGTTCCTGTCAGTATCTTCAACTCTAAGGATGTATTTTCCTCCCATTTTTTTCGAATACAAAAAATTATAAAGGGCAGTCCTCAAACTTCCTATATGAACAAATCCTGTAGGTGAGGGTGCAAAACGAACTCTTACAGACATATTTTATTTTCCTCCTCTATTTTTATTGAATATCCTAAACCAAAAGACTCCAAGTACAACTACAGATAAAAAGCATAGGTAGCCCACAGGCATAAAATATCCGTTAATTTGCGTATTTACTGCCAAACAAATCAAATATACAGCTTGTACAAGTACAAATATCTTATCTTTATACATGAATAAAACTAAGATGCTAAGAGACAAAATCATCATTAATTCTATTGTTGCTATTATTACAAATGCATTGGAATTAATAGTTAAATTGTCTGTAAGCATGATATTTACAGTAATAAAAAGCAAAGTTAAACTCCAAGATACAAAGATTGAAAAAGGACATACGTACATATTAATTTCATCATTATACATAAATCTCTTCATATCCTGAGCCTTTATATATATTGCACTCGTCAACAGAAGTAATATAAAGGCAAATATTGCAGATATCTTAAAGTTTCTTATATTTAAAAAGTATATATGAATTATCATACATAAAAAAGATGCCGGAGTTAAATAGCTGTAATTTTCGGTTACTTTCTTCTTAATACCGTAACTGCTTGAGCCTAATTGTAAAAATACAAATATCATCATAGCAACAAAGGTAATTAGATGAAAAATATAAGCGACCTTATACGGAGCCATATAAAAGTTTAAATCCAGATATTTAATAAGAGACTTACCACCATAAAAAAAAGAAAATCTCACAGTTACTACTGTCAATACAACAAAAAGCAAGGCGTTTAAAAGTCTGATAAAGACTTTATCCCTTGAATGATATTCCATTATGTTCATCTCCCTGATAGAAGTATTTTTTAGTTTATATTTATTTTGATTTATTATTCTGAATTCTTTATTTTTTAAAATGTAAATTGTGTTATATTTCACTATAATTCGTATCTTTTGAAATAACCTAACGTAAGTTAGTTTTAATAAATACAATATTGCTATATATTTATTATATACTTTAAATACATTCGATAGATTATAACATAAAACACTTTAAATTTTAAGTATTTTTTTTAATTTTTAAGATTTTTTTACTATATTTTATATATCTAAATAAGTATAATAATCTTTTACTCTTTTAAAGTCATACATTTTTCAAAAAACAAATAAAAAAATAAGATTTTATTTAATATACACTCAAAATATATTCACATTAGATTTAAATTTTATAAATATCAAATGAGTCTTTCTACTAACAACAAAAAAGAGATATTGAATTTTCAACATCTCTAATTTAATTGGTGCAAAGGAAGGGACTTGAACCCTCATGCCATATCTGGCATACGCCCCTCAAACGTACGTGTCTGCCGATTCCACCACCTTTGCACAACAGTAAATATTTTACCATATTTAAAATTTTTTTCAAGTCCTAATTTAAAAATATTTATAATACTTTGTCAAAAATAGTATAGTTCTTTTAAAACTGCTCGATAAATATACAGATGGAGAAATAATTTTCCTAATCTATGATTAATTTGTTATATTTTTACTATTTAACTTTATATTTACAGCAATAACTTATGATTTTTATTTTTATTTTAAAAATTATTCCATTTTTATTTTAAAATTATTTATTTCGGGTATATCAAAAACGTATCAAACTTATTTGATTTATTAGTTGAGGTGAGTTTTATGAAAAAGATTCTTGTTCCAATAGACGGTTCCAAATATTCTTTTAAAGCTCTCGAAAAAGCAAGAGTACTTTGCGAAAAATTTGGAAGTGAATTAATCGTCATTACGGTAGTTTCAGACATAGTTGCTCTAAATGTCGATTACAAGATTGACATAATAAGTCAAAACATAGCATCTGCTGAACAAATGCTCAAACAAATAGAACTTGATTTTAAAGATTCAAACATTAAATTAACTACTATGTATAAGGTAGGAGATATTACAAGAGAGATAGTGGAACAAGCTGAGAAGAGCGATGTAGACCTGATTGTTATGGGTAGTCGTGGTCTTGGTATGCTTTCGAGGACTTTTTTGGGAAGTATCTCTCACAAGGTTATAAATAATACTGATAGATCTGTTTTAGTTGTAAAATAGCTTTTCAACTTGATAAGTTTTGATGTTCATCAGTTATTTTCTGCTTATGCAGTGGATATAATATTATTAAATCTCAAATTTTTGGAGGTATCAATTAATGAAAGTTGCAATTAACGGTTTTGGAAGAATAGGTAGACTTGCTTTTAGAAGAATTCAAGAGGTGTCAGGTATAGAGGTAGTTGCTATAAACGACCTTACAGATAACAAAATGCTTGCTCATCTGCTCAAGTATGACTCTACACAAGGAAGATTCAACGGAACTGTAGATTATACCGATGATAAATTCATAGTAAACGGTAAAGAAATAAAGACATTCGAGTTGGCTAATCCTGCTGAATTGCCTTGGGGACAATTGGGAGTAGATGTTGTTCTTGAATGTACAGGATTTTTTACTGACGAGAAAAAAGCTGAGGCTCACATCCAAGCCGGTGCAAAAAAAGTACTTATCTCAGCTCCTGCTACCGGAGATGTAAAGACAGTGGTATACAATGTAAATCACGATATACTTGATGGTAGCGAAAAAATAGTTTCAGGTGCTTCTTGTACTACAAACTGCCTTGCTCCTATGGCAAAGGTATTGAACGATAAATTCGGCATAGTACAAGGTATAATGACTACTATCCACGCTTATACAGGAGATCAAAATACTCTTGACGCTCCTCACAGAAAGGGAGATTTAAGAAGAGCTAGAGCTGCTGCTGAAAATATAGTACCAAACTCAACAGGAGCTGCAAAGGCTATAGGTCTTGTAATACCTGAACTAAAAGGAAAATTGGACGGTTCTGCACAAAGAGTATCAGTTCCTACAGGATCTGTTACAGAGCTTGTATCTGTACTTGCAAAACCTGTTACAGTTGCTGAAATAAATGCTGCTATGAAGACTGCTGCTAACGAATCTTTCGGATATACTGAAGATGAAATAGTATCATCAGATGTAATAGGAATATCAGAGGGTTCTCTATTTGATGCAACTCAAACAAAAATAGTAGATGTTGACGGAAAACAACTTGTAAAGACTGTTGCTTGGTATGACAACGAAATGTCTTATACTTGCCAGTTAGTAAGAACACTTCAACTGCTTGGTAAATAAGCTTAAAGCAATTAGTCATATCTACTAATTATAATTAATTGCAAATCAGCACTTAAATACAATTTAATAGGTAAACTGTATTTAAGTGCTTTTATATTGTACTGATAACAAATTATCTATATCCATACCTAATTATTGACAATTTGATAAATACTACTTTTATTGAATTTTATTGAATTTTATTAATTATATCTAAAATACCGATAATTTGTAGTAAACTGCATTGTAGATTGTTTTTTATGTGATTATGTTTTGAAAAGTAATTATATAAATACAATGTCTATTAAAATATTTTGTCAATATTTATGTATTTTACTCGCTTTAATAAACACAAAAATACTTTTGATTTAAGTAAGCAGTATAAAATATTGAAAAGGACTGATAGCATGGCAAAAAAATCTGTAAAAGACATAGATGTACAAGGTAAAAAAGTAATCGTCAGATGCGACTTCAACGTTCCTATGAAAGATGGAGTAATCACTGATGATATCAGAATAGTAAGCGCTCTTCCAACAATAAAGTATCTAATAGACAATAATGCTAAGGTGATATTGATGTCTCATCTTGGAAGACCTGATAAATGCTACGATGCCAAATATTCGCTAAAGCCTGTAGCTGAAAGATTGTCTAAGCTTTTAAATCAAAATGTAGCTCTGGCAGAAGATGAAAATGTTGTAGGCGAAAATGCTAAAAGATTAGTATCTCAAATGAAAGAAAAAGATGTAATTTTGCTTGAAAATGTGAGATTTGTAGCTGGAGAAACTAAAAATGACTTGGCATTTGCAAAGGAATTGGCATCTTTAGCAGACATCTTTGTAAATGATGCCTTTGGTACTGCACACAGAGCCCACTCTTCTACTGCAGGAATAGCTAACTACATTCCTGCTGTTATGGGATTTTTGATTGAAAAAGAAGTTTCAATAATGGGCAAGGCTCTTGAAAATCCTGAAAGACCTTTTGTAGCTGTGCTTGGTGGAGCAAAGGTGTCAGATAAGATATCTGTTATAGAAAATCTCATATCTAAGGTTGATACACTTATCATAGGTGGCGCAATGGCATACACATTTTTGAAATCTCAAGGTAAAAATGTAGGCACATCAAGAGTTGAAGATGATAAGTTGGACTTGGCAAAATCACTACTTGAAAAAGCTGAAAAAGCCAATGTGAAATTACTTCTCCCTATAGATCATGTAGTTGCAAAAGAATTTGACGAAAATGCAGAATCTTTCAATACTGAAAATGAAAATATAGATGATGGATACATGGGACTTGATATAGGAGCAAAGACTGTAGAGCTTTATTGTAAGACTATAGCTGATGCAAAAACAGTAATTTGGAACGGTCCTATGGGAGTGTTTGAAATGGCAAAGTTTGCTGTAGGTACTAAGGCTCTTGCAGAAGCATTGTCAAAAGCAAAATGCGTATCAATAATAGGTGGTGGGGATTCAGCTGCTGCCGTAGAACAACTTGGATATGCAGACAAGATGACACATATATCTACAGGTGGTGGAGCTTCACTTGAATTTTTGGAAGGAAAGATACTTCCAGGAATAGATTGCTTACAAGATAAATAAACTTATAAAACATTAGTATGAAATAGTATTTCGGATTTACTTAGGAGAAAAAGATGAGAAAACCGATAATAGCCGGAAATTGGAAGATGAATTTGACTATCAAAGAAGCTATCCAATTTGTCAGCGATGTAAAAGACAAGGTAGGAAGAGAAGATGTTGAAAGTGTAATTTGTGCACCTTTTACATTTTTAAAAGATTTGAAAGAAGCTGTAAAAAATACAAATATTAAGATTGCAGCTCAAAATATGCACTTTGAAGATAGCGGAGCATTCACAGGAGAGGTATCTGCTCCTATGCTTAAAGAAATAGGCGTAGACTACTGCGTAATAGGTCATAGTGAAAGAAGACAGTATTTTGCCGAAACAGATGAAACTGTAAACAAAAAAATTAAACAAGCTTTCAAGTACTCTATAGTGCCTATACTTTGTGTAGGCGAAACTCTAAGTCAAAGAGAAGAAGGCAAGACAAATGATGTCGTAAAAGCTCAAGTAGTATCTGACTTGGATGGACTTGACAAGGATTTGGCTTCAAAGATGGTGATAGCTTATGAGCCTATATGGGCTATAGGTACAGGAAAGACTGCTACAAGCACTCAAGCTAATGAAGTAATATCTTTTATAAGAAAGACAGTAAAAGAAATATACGGTGAAGCTGTATCTGAAAGCATAAGAATACAGTATGGCGGTAGTGTAAAACCTGACAATGTAAGTCAAATAATGGCTGAAAGTGACATAGATGGAGCATTGGTAGGTGGAGCATCGCTAAAGGCTGATGATTTTATCAAATTAGTCAATTTTTAATTATTGTAATTAGCAAGCATAGCTAACATCTATAATTACAACTTATGCTTGTTTAACTTAGACTAATGAAAAATTTGATAGTAAATTAATATAATATGCCAAAATATATTAATCAAATAAATTTATTTTTAGTTAGAAATTAACTTTAGGAGGAAATAGTAATATGTGCTATATCGAAGATGTATGGGCAAGACAAATTTTGGACTCAAGAGGTAATCCAACTGTAGAAGTTGAAGTTTTCTTAGAGTCAGGTGTAGTTGGTAGAGCGTCAGTACCGTCAGGTGCGTCTACAGGAATGTATGAAGCTGTTGAACTTAGAGATGACGATAAGAGCGTGTACATGGGTAAAGGCGTATTAAAGGCTGTTGACAACGTAAATGAAATTATCGCTCCTGAAGTAACAGGTATGAATGTATTTGACCAAGTGTCAATAGACAACTTGATGATAGAGCTTGATGGTACTCCTAACAAGGCAAAACTTGGAGCAAATGCAATACTTGGTGTATCATTGGCTGTAGCAAAGGCTGCTGCTGAAGAATTAGGTCTTCCGCTATATCAATATCTTGGTGGAGTAAACTCTAAGGTTCTTCCTGTGCCTATGATGAACATAATAAATGGCGGTTCTCACTCAGATGCTCCTATAGCATTCCAAGAATTTATGATACTTCCTGTAGGTGCAGAGTCATTTAGTGAAGCACTTAGATGGGGTAGCGAAATATTCCACAACCTTGCTAAACTGTTAAAAGAAAGAAAACTTTCTACAGCAGTTGGTGACGAAGGTGGATTTGCTCCTAACTTTGAAGGCATTGAAGACGCTGTTGAAACAATATTAAAAGCTATAGATAAAGCCGGATTGAAAGCCGGAAAAGACGTATATTTGGGCTTTGACTGCGCATCTTCAGAATTTTACAGTGACGGAGTATATGACTATACAAAATTCGAAGGAGACAAGGGAGTAAAGAGAAATTCAAAAGAACAAGTTGAATATCTTGCTTCATTGGTAGAAAAATACCCTATCATCTCTATAGAAGACGGTATGGATGAAAATGACTGGGACGGATGGAAGTTGCTTACAGAAAGATTGGGCGACAAAGTTCAACTTGTAGGTGATGACCTATTTGTTACAAATACTGAAAAATTGTCTCAAGGAATAAAAAAAGGTGTTGCTAATTCAATATTGATAAAGGTAAACCAAATAGGAACACTTACAGAGACATTGGATGCTATTGAAATGGCTAAGAAAGCTGGATATACTGCAGTAATATCTCACCGTTCAGGAGAAACTGAAGACTCTACAATAGCAGACATAGCAGTTGCTGTAAATGCAGGTCAAATAAAGACAGGATCATTATCTCGTACAGACCGTATAGCAAAATACAACCAACTTTTAAGAATAGAAGAATTCTTGGGAGATACTGCTCAATATAACGGTTTGGACGTATTTTACAATATTAAGAAATAGTTGATTATATTTTAATTAAATATAGATTTTGTGTATAGTTTATTGAAATCTATATTTAATTAGCTGTATTTTAACACTATTATCCATTTGACTAAGGATAAAGTATTTCTTTGATTATTTTTCGATTACACTTATACTACAATCTAATAGAAAAATGGATAAATCTTTTTCAGTTCATTTATAATAAAGTCATAAAAAATCATTTATGAAAATTATCCATAGATTAAATAGATATTAGTATAAATTTTTCCATTGTTATATTTGTTATTAGTATAAATATAGGTTCTTTGTCAATAGTAGAGTTGTTTTTTCACCCCCACTATTGACAAAGAACCTCTTTTACTTTAAGCTTTTCTTTTTTTAATTTTCTTAAGTCTGTAAAAATCTTCTCTCTCCTTTTCTTCCAAAGACTCTGAGATATATTTTACAGTTTCTTCCAAATTAGGTATTTGCATTTTTTCAAGTGCATTTGCCCTTTTTTGATTCTTCTTAATCTCAATAGACAGCTTATACACAGTATTTTCAGTTTCAGCAAGACGATATGTCAGACTCTTTATCTTTTGGAATATCATTATCGCCTCATCTATAGCCTCACCTGTCATATACATACTGTAGTGAGGTCTAAGTACCTGTTTTTCATATTTAACTGTAGGAACGTCAAGCCCCATTATAGATTTATAAGTTATGTCAAAATGTTCAGCCTTGTCAATAGAAAGGGCAATATCCTGTACCTGCCTTACTCCCATAGTTATGTTAGCTTCTTGAAGAACACTGTAAGCTTTTTCGAACAGTTCTTTTACATCTGACTGTATTTCCTTAGCCTTTTCTATTTGTTGCATCATTTCCTTAATCAATACTGTTCTTTTCTTATCTATCAGATTGTAACCTGTCCTTGATAAGTTAAGATTATCTTTTGTTCTTAAGAGATTGGACTTTGTAGGTGCTATATTTTGTATCATTTTTACCACCTTCCGTATTTTTCTATATACTTACTCTCCAATCTGTCCAGCTCAATTTTAGGGAATATTTTAAACAAATCCCAAGCTATATCAAGAGAGCTTTCTATAGTTCTTGCCTCATCAAATTTTTGTGAAAGGAAACGCTCTTCAAACTCTCTACCAAACTGCATATAAATCTTATCTATAGGTGTAAGATCATCTTCACCTATTATCTGTGATAGGGAGCGCACTTCTATAACTCTTGAATATAAAGCGAAAAGTTGCGACTGTACCTGATCATGATCTTCCCTTGTATGACCGCTACCTATACCGTCCTTCATAAGTCTTGACAATGAAGGTAAGATATTTATCGCAGGATATATATTTCTTTGGAACAAATCTCTTGACAAAACTATCTGTCCCTCTGTTATAAAGCCTGTAAGGTCAGGTATAGGGTGAGTTATGTCGTCATTTGGCATGGTAAGTATAGGAATTAAGGTAATCGATCCATTTTTCCCCTTTACCATTCCTGCACGCTCATATAAAGTAGACAAGTCTGAGTACAAGTATCCCGGATAGCCCTTTCTACTTGGTACTTCTTCCCTTGCTGAAGATATTTCTCTTAGTGCCTCAGCATAGCTGGTAATATCAGTCATCACGACAAGGATGTGCATACCCTCTTCAAAGGCAAGATACTCTGCAGCAGTAAGGGCAATTCTTGGAGTTGATATTCTTTCAACTATAGGTGCATCTGCCAAATTTATATATGATACAACTCTTGAAAGTGCTCCTGATTCTTCAAAGGCATTCATAAAAAAGTCGTAATCGTCATGTTTTATTCCCATTCCTGCAAATACTATGGCAAATTTTTCATCGGAGTCTTTAAGCTTAGACTGCCTTACTATCTGTGCAGCAAGTTGATTGTGAGTCAGACCGTTTGAAGAAAATATAGGTAGTTTTTGTCCTCTTATCAATGTTGTCAAGGTATCAATCGCAGAAATTCCCGTTTCAAGATAGTCCCTTGGATATTTTCTTGCAACAGGGTTCATTGGTCTGCCGTTTACATTATATTTCTTTTCAGATATTATAGGGTCACTACCGTCAATAGGTTCTCCAAGTCCGTTGAAAGTTCTTCCCAAAATATCTTTGGAGAGCGAAATTTCAAGCGGTCTTCCTGTAAAGCTGACAGCTACGTTATTAGTAGAAATACCGCTTGTACCTTCAAATACCTGAGCTATAATCCTGTCATTTTGAATTCTGACTACCTTGGCTCTTCTATGTTCTTCGCCTTCTATCTTTATGTCCGCCATTTCATCATAACTTACGTCATCCACGCCTTTGAGGACTATGAGCGGACCTTCTATTTTTTCTAATTTTAAATATTCTTTTTGCATAGCCACCTCCGACTATTCTTGCTCATTATTTTCAGTCAATTTCAAAAAATAATCTTTAATTTTTTTATTTAACTCATCAAATTTTTCATCGTAATCTTCATTTGGAATGTTGTATTTCATCTTAATAACTTCTTCAAACAAGTCGTCATTTTTGATTTTTGTCAGTGCAATCTGCTTCTTTACTGCTGTTTCTGCACTATCATAAAGATTATCTATTACCTGTAACATCCTATATTGTTTATCTAAAGGTACATAAGAATCGACTTCGTGCATAGCATTTTGTTGCAAAAACCCTTTTTTTAACACCTTAGCCATCTCTATCAATATTCTTTGATCGTTTGGCAATACATCCTCACCGACAAGTTGAACTATCTGATTAAGTTTGTCATCTTCTGACAACAGCTTCATCATTTTAGCTCTAAGTTTTAGAAGTTCAGGAGATATATTATCGTCATAATATTCTTTAATCATTGCTGTATATCCGCTGTAACTTGTAAGATAATTTACAGCAGGATAGTGTCTTATATATGCAAGGTTTTTATCCAGTCCTATAAATGCAGTTACGAATCTCTTAGTGTTTTCAGTAACAGGCTCAGAGAAGTCTCCTCCTGGAGGTGATACTGCTCCTATTACAGTAATTGATCCCTCTTTTTGAGATAAGGTCTTAACATATCCCGCTCTTTCATAAAACTGAGCAATTCTTGAAGGCAGATACGCAGGATAGCCTTCTTCTGCAGGCATTTCTTCAAGTCTACCCGAGATTTCTCTAAGTGCCTCAGCCCATCTTGATGTAGAGTCCGCCATTATCGCCACATGGTAACCCATATCTCTATAATATTCAGCTATGGTAATACCTGTATATATTGATGCCTCACGAGCTGCAACAGGCATATTGGACGTGTTAGCAATCAGTATAGTCCTTTCCATAAGCGGCTTGCCTGTTCTTGGGTCTATCAATTTCGGAAACTCTTCCAAAACGTCAGTCATTTCATTTCCACGCTCACCACATCCTATATATACGATTATATCAGCATCTGACCACTTGGCAAGCTGATGTTGTGTCATAGTCTTACCTGTACCGAAACCTCCAGGTAATGCTGACGTTCCTCCCTTTGCTATGGGAAAAAATACATCTATTACTCTTTGACCTGTTATCAAGGGTTTCGATATAGGCATCCTTGTCTTTACAGGTCTTGGCACTCTGACAGGCCATGTGTGATATAATTTAAGTTTATGTGTCTGATTATTTTCATCTACCAGAGTCAAAACATCAGTATCTATGCTATATTTTCCTGAAGGCAAGACTTCTGTCACAGTTCCACTTATATTTGGAGGCACTGTTACCTTATGATTGATAAAACTTGTCTCCTGTACTGCGGCAAATATCTGTCCTGCTGTCAGTTTATCCCCAACTTTGGCTAAAAGTTCAACATCCCATAACTTTTCCTTGTCTATAGATATAAGTCCTATACCTTCAGCAATAAAGTCACCTGTCATATTATAAATTCTTTGCAACGGTCTTTGTATACCGTCAAATATATTGCCTATAATTCCGGGACCTAATGTCACGGAAAGAGGCATACCTGTACTTTGTATGCTTTCGCCTACTTTCAGTCCCTGTGTCTCTTCATAGACCTGAATAGTAGCTACGTCTTCATCTATAGATATTATCTCACCTATCAGTTTCATATCGCCGACTATTACCATATCTCTTACCTTATAGATACTCATATTGTCAGCTTTTACGACAGGTCCGTTTATATCTGTTATTTTAGGTAAACCTACCATAGTTCCCCCTTACTCTTATATAATGTCCAATTCCTTCTTGAGCTTAGTCAGTATATTTGTATATTCCTCACTTATAACGCTGTCTAATGAATAATTCATTCTGTAAGTTTTTTCGGCATTTTCCACCTCAAAACCTCCAAGTTTTATATTTTTTGATACATCTATACCGATATTTGGCAGTATTCTCTCTACTGTGGCTCTGTCTCTATTATAGGTAGTGTCATATAGATAAATAGTATCAGTGCTTTTTAAACTGTCCTTTATTTTTGAAAGTGTATTTTCAAGATATTGCTCACCTTTTGCTGATGTGTATTTTTCTCTTAACTTTTCTTTCAAGTCTTTAAAAAACTCTTCATATATAGCCTTATTCGTACTTAGAAGAATATCTTGCCCTTCTTTTTCCATCCTTGAATGCATCGATTCACTCTTGCTGTCAAGTCTTGATTTGTACTCTCTTTTTATCCTGCTTATCTCGTCGTATTTTTTTTCTTTATATTTTGAGACCTTTTCTTCAGTTTCCAATATATACTCATCTATCTCTTTTTGAGCTTTTTCACTAATATCTTCGTTTATTATCTTTTGGAAGCTTGATATCTTATCTTCAATAGTTATCACATTATCCCCCCTTTATCTATGCTATATATTTACTCCTATCGACTCGTTGATGTGTTTTGTGATAAAGTCCTCATCTTTCTTAAGCCCGAACCTGTCAGGTATCTCTACTATCAAAGGAAATTTAGACTTGACTTTCACCTGCATTACCTCATCGTGCAACAAGTCAAATACTTTTTCAGTAAGAATCAATATGCCTATATTCTTATCATTAAGGCATCTGTTGAACTCTTTGAGCATCTCATCTCTCTCTCGGAGTAATACTCCTGTTATACCGGCAAGTCTCATGCCTACCAAAGTATCTCTATTATCCGAAATAAGGTAACTTATCATAATTACTCCTTATACTATTATAATCTTTGTATTATCATTATTGAAATTACAAGTCCATATATAGCCACACCTTCTGCAAGACCAAGTATGATAAGTGTCTTACCAAGTATTGAAGAATCTTCAGATATTGCACCTATTGCCGCTGAACCTGCTTGACCTACACCTATTCCGGCACCTATTGCAGCAAGTCCTGTTGACAAGGCTGCAGCCAAATATCCAAGCCCTGAAGCAGAATTTGTAGCCGTATTTGCAGCTGAATCTGCAAATGCAATATCAGGTACAAGACCAACAAGGAAAAGCCCTGCAACAGCAAGTACATTTGTAATTACCGCTTTTCTCATTCCTGACTTTGAAACTGTCTTTCCTTTTTTCATAAAAATAACTCCACTTACAACTGTAGCTAATATTCCTAATGTTACCAATATCAATGATACTTTCATTATTTCCTCCTAAATATAATAAATTAATTAATTTCACTTTTTATTTCAACATGGATAGGATCGTAATCTATTCCCTCTCCTGTAAAATACTTACTGAAAAGCTCGTAATATTGTAATCTTATAGCCTGAATAAATACTATAAGCCCTTCGAGTACCAAGATAACAATATTGCCAAGTACTATCATAAGTATGTTACCTATACTGTTACCTATCATCTGTCCAAGAGCGTGAAAAGCCATGAATAGCCCGACGTGGTTAATTGCAAACGCACCAACTCTTATAAAAGAAAGTGTATTTGAGAAAAATCCCATCACTGTTTCAAAGAGTTCAAATCCGCTTTCAACAGGAGAAAACTCCTCCTTATGAACAGAATTACCGTCGGAATTATCTTCAAATTTTTCTGCCAACTTCGGTTTCATAAACATGAATACTGACGTTATTATCATTATAGCCACACTTAATATCGTAAGCATGGAAGATATATTTACATCCACCTTAGTGCTTAAATAAGCTATATTGACCAAAAGGAGCAAAAATCCCATATAAAAGGCAAAGCCTGAAATCCCGTTTTTGTCAAAGTAGAGCCTCCCATATTCCTTTCTAAGCTTAAGATTATAAAAGCCTATGAAATACGAAATAGTCATGAAAATTACACCTATACCTATACTTATCAAAAGTATGGTATTTATATTTTCCATAGGTCTTATCAAAAGTGCAGGTATCAGATCCTCCATACCGAATATACTTCCATAAAACACTCCAAAAATCATAGAAGATACACCTATTCTTTGCACTATCTTGGCAATGGAGCCTATCTTAGATGTCAATAGAGTACCTGCAATTACAAATACTAATCCCTGTCCTATATCACCAAACATCATACCGAAAAGTATCAAATATGTTAAGGCAAAAAAAGGCGTAGGATCCACTTCCTTATAATTCGGTACGGAATACATCTTAACGAGCGTCTCAAAAGGTCTTATTACAGGGTTATTTCTAAGCATAGTAGGTATTTTAAATATCTCAGGCACATCATCACTTTCGTTAAATCTTACTATCGCATCCGAAGACATCTTTTCTATCTTACTTTTAAGAATAGCAGTTTTTGACTCAGGCACAAATCCGCTGAGTATCGCAAAATTCTTACTCATCACCATGTGAGATTCCAAAATCTCAATTTTTTCTATTATCTTATACCTGTAATACAAGGATAGTATTTCTTGCATATAGGTCTGCTTAAATGCTTCCTTTTCCTTCTTAATATTTTCCTGCTCTTTTTCCAAGTCTTCAAGTTGAATTATCTTACTGCTTATCAAATCTTTAAATGTAAAGTCAACATTAGGCAACTCAATTTCGTTAAAAGACATAGAACGAAGTAAATGCAAGGTCTCATCTTTATATATTTTAGGTGTAAATACCATTACTGTCTCACCGAAACTGTTGCTGTCAAGATGTATTACCAAAGCCTTTATATTTTCATAATTTGCCTTAAGTTTCAACCATGCACTCTTGCTTATTTCACCAATATCCATATTAATATGGTGTAGATTGGTAAAGCGTGAGACATTTACATCACTGTCATGAAAATAATTTACAGCCTTAAGCAATACCTTTATTTTTGATCTTGAAAATCTGTTTGCCTCTTCCCTGTTTTTTATATCCAACATCTTCTGAGAAAGATCATCCAAAACCTTCAACTTTTCGTGGTAATCCAAATATTTAAAAGCTTCAAGTTTAAGATCATCTTCATTAATTTCAAAAAACTCAAACATCTTTTCAAGTAAATCTTTATATTTTTTCTTCTTAAATATCTTGTCTCCGTTATAAGGTAAAACTCTGCCGATATCTATCCCCATTTCTCTAAATTTGGAAATCTGAGAATCCATATATCTCAAGGTAAAATTCGGAGAATTTGATGAATTTGTAATATGAAAAGAGCCGTCCAACACTATCTCCTCAAGAACATCATGAGCATCCTTTTTCAAAATTGCAAGATTCATCATCTTCATTTTTTCTACCGCCATTTTACACCTCCTTCATTATTTTTAAAACAAGTATTTTTAAGTAGTTATAAGATATTTTTTAATTTCCTCCTTAGGTAATTCATATTTTTTAGATTCTGATATTCTTACAATATTTTCATTTTGAATAAGTAATTGTATTATAAATTTCAAAAAAGTTGATATAGTATCCTGATAACTTTTCAGATGGTTGAGTTGCCTTACATATGCTCTGGCCTGCATATCCCTGTATGCACTTGATCCCTCACCTGAAAAAAGTTTGCTAAGCCTTGTATCACTAATCTTTTGTAACACATCATCCACACCGGCACTATATACCAGTTCTTTTAAAAACTCTCCCTTAATATATTTTCCAAATCTTACACAATAGTTGAATATCTCTTCATTAGAAAGATTATAATACTTTTTTGCCCTTATTATCCACTGGATATTTATAGTATCTACAAGCGAAGTATAATAATCTTCAACTATCTTTTTATCTACGGCTTTAAGTTTTACATATGCCTTTTTCACCATAGCGAAGTACAAGTTATCAAGGTTCATCTCAACATGAAAGTGCAGCCTTAAAATATCCTCGTCAGCTAATCCGAAAAATGCCCTCTTAAAAGCTGTATTTTTAAGTAAATCCAGTGCTTGTCCAATAGAGTCGCATCTATATAATCTGTCATAGTCAACATGATTTTCCATGCCGTACATCAAAGTATCTTTTTCAAGATCTATGTTTTCATTTTCAACAATACTTCTTAATATTATCTTGATATCTTCAAACTCATATCTTACCAACATGGCAGAGAGCAGTTTCTTGTCCTCTCCAAATAAAAAATGCTCCAATTTTCTGAAAATATCAACCTCTGTCTTTTTTACCATAAACTCAGTAGCATATCTGTAAGTTACGACATCTTGATACATTTTCAGCATCTCGTCTTTATATATGGGATTTTCCTTAATATATCCAACAAGATCTTCTCTCTTTTCAAAGGATAAGATTTTTTCGTAATCCTCACTATTAAACAATCCTCTTCTCAATACAGCTATCTTTGCATTGAGCGCATTAAAACCTGACATCTATTCACCACCTTATAAAAGGGAATCAGCAATATCTTCAATCAACACATTCTTTTTTTGTTCAAACATCCTTTTAATAACTTCAGCTTTTTGTCTAAAGTTCTCCAACTTCTGATTGTCAGAGCTTTCTATTTCGCTAAGTCTATGATTAAGATTTTCCTTTTCTATCTTTACCGCTTCTTCATAATCTTTATCTATTTTATTTAATTTTTCTTGTCTGTCTTGTATCAACTGTTTCTTTTTTTGTTCAAGAGATTGTTCATATTTTTCAGCTTCATCATCTATTTCAAATATTTTTTTTATAAAATCTTCCATCTGTCAAAATCTCCCTTCTCATATCTTGTTTTTTTCAAAACATCATTAAATTCTATCACACAAAGCACAAGTTGTAAAATATACATTCTTTTATCTCATGCCTCAGTTATAAAGTAATGTTTATAACAAATGTTAAAAGAACTAAATCATAATTGTAATACATTCATATTTGTGTTATCATATTCTAAAACCTGATTTATTTCAGCTTACTTTCTAATTTAATACTAATATCTATTTAATCTATGAAAAATTTTTATTAATAATTTAAAAAAATAGTATATGACTTATAACTTTATTATAAAGATATAAAACATATTTTATCCATCATTTTATTAGATTTTAGTATAAGACATTGATAACTAATCTTAAATATACAAAAAATTCAACAAAGATCTTATAATAATACCTATGATAATGTACTATAGCATTTTAAAACAAAATACTTTTTAAATTTACTACATATAATTGTACACCTTTAAAGTAATTTTATCAATGCACAATAATATCGGTATCATTTAGAATTTTTTTAATTTACAGGTGATTTTTTATGACAATAAACTTAAAAAAAGCGGTGTTTTTCATACTTATCTCCTCTTTTTCCTTTTCTGTAATGCAACTTTGCGTCAAACTTTCAGGTACTACCATTCCTTTGATGCAACAGATGTTTTTTAGAAATCTTATAACCCTATTTCTTTCAACATTTATAATTTTTAAGGAAAAAGGTAGTTTTTTTGGAAAAAGAGAAAATAGAAAATATCTTTTTCTAAGAGCTTTTTTAGGATTTACAAGTGTATCAGGTTATTTTTACGCCACAAATCACATGTACCTTGCAGACGCTTCAATCATACAATACAGCTCACCCATATTTATCAGCGTCTTTACTGCAATGCTTTATAGAAAAAAACCTACAAACGCAAAAATTCTAAGTATTTGCGTAGCTTTTTTAGGGGCAATACTGGTAGTTCGCCCTAAATTCAACTCAGAAAGTATACCTGCTATGATATCTCTTGTTTCATCCATGATTACAGCCATGTCTCATATGGCACTTACTGTAGCCAACAGATACGAAAAGCCGTACACTATAGTATTTTTCTTTTCGCTTTTTTCAACACTCTGCTCACTGCCCTTTATGATGATGAGCTTTGTATTACCTGATATGAGAGAGGCACTACTCCTTTTTTGCATAGGCTTGTTTGCAGGTATGGGGCAAATATTTTTGACCTATGCATATAAGAACGCACCTGCAAGTAAAGTCAGCATATACTCATATACAGGAGTAATTTTTTCATCAATTTACAGCGTGACTGTATTTGGTAAAATGCTTGGACTTTACAGTATTATAGGCATTGTATTCATATTCTCATCTGCACTTTTTGACTACCTTACACAACAAAGCAGCACTGAGATTACAACATGATATAAGAGATTTACAAAAAAAATAGAAATATTAAAACTCAAAAGAATTATAAATATATATCTTTGCAATATTTACAATAAATTTAGAAATTATACTTGGATATTTGATTACTTATATTTTTATTAAATAAACATTAGTGTTAAGATAGTAAAGCAAAATGATGATATCAATAATTACATTTAACAATCAAAATTAGTTATACTTACTGAGAAATTTAATAAAACTTTGGAGGTCATTATGAAATACAAAAACTTTATCTTCGACTTGGACGGGACTCTTCTTGATACTGTAACTGACTTACAAAACTCAATCAACTACGCTCTTTCGCTATATGGCTATGGCAAGAAATCCTACGACGAAGTGAGAAGCTTCTTGGGTAACGGCATAAGAAGGCTTGTGGAACTATCCGTTCCAAATGGTGAAGACAACAAAAACTTTGACCATATACTGCAAGAGTTTATGACATATTACAATAATCACCTTATAGACTGCACACTACCTTATGATAATATAATTAAAATGCTTGGCATACTCAAAGAAAACAACTGTAAGATAGCAATAGTTTCAAATAAGGCTGACGCCTTTGTCAAAAATCTTGTTGATACCTTTTTCAGAGGCTATGTAGATATATCCATAGGTCAAAACGAAAAGATACGCCAAAAACCCCATAGTGACATGGTGGAATATGCCCTAAGAATTCTAAATATAGCTAAGAATGACTCAGTATATCTCGGCGACAGCGAAGTAGATATTGAAACAGCTAAAAACTCAGGACTTGACTGTATATGCGTATCATGGGGTTTCCGCTCAAGAGAGCAACTTCTAAATAGCGGAGCAAAGATAATTGTTGACTCCCCTTTACAAATACCAAACTACATGGATGTAAACAATGATTAGAGAAGAATATTTTTTACCCTATGTTCTTGAAAATAACAGGCTATTTTTAGACATTGAAACTACAGGACTGTCTCCAGTTGACAACGAAATTGTAGTCATAAGCTATGCTTCATATTTTAACGATAAGAAATGTAAGATAGTACAACTTATAGCACAAGATATACAAAATGATGAAAAGACTCTGATAAATCAATTTATAACAGATACATTAGGAAGTAAAATATTGCTGACTTTTAATGGAGATGAATTTGAAGAAAAATTTTTATCAGAAAAGATGAAAAAATATAAAATGGATTTTAAATTTGACTTTTCATCTTTAAAATCTAATATAAGGCACTTTGGCAAATACCTAAAAATAGCCTCATTTTCAAGAGAAAATATTGAAAACTACTTCGATATTTGTAAAGAAAGATACTACGATATACACAAGATAGTCAAATCAATGAAAAAAGAATCTATTGTAAGTGACGACCTTATAGAACATAGCAAAGAAGAGATAAAAACACTGATTGAAATGTACCTTGCATTTGATAAGATAAAAAAGTGTAAAAAAAGCATTATAAAGGGGGATAGCTTTTATTTAGATGATTTTGATATAGTAGGTGACATAGTAAATTTACAATTTATCACTTCCAAAAAATACAGCTACAGTGAATTTTTCCTGGAAAACGGAGAAAAACTCACACTTGACTCTGACAAAGTAATACTTACAATAGTCGCAAAAAGCCTTGAAAAAGGTGAAAACTCTATGATATTATACGAAACAGACAAAGAATATCTCCCTCTATTCATCAATGATGATATAATCTTTGAAAATATATTTTTTATACTTGCTATGTATACAAGTAATATTTAAAAATACATTGTTTTAAGAGTATGGTCTAATATTATTTTTTCCTTTGGTATTGAAAGCACTATAAATTTATGATAGAATTATCTTATTAACTTGATTTCAACATATTCGCTTATTGAATTATATCTAATTTGTTATATTTGTAGGTGATGATATGTGGTGCGATAACTGTGATTATGAACCTTCAAAAATAGAAGAAAGATACATGATATGTCCTAAATGCAATAAATTAATACAAAAAAATCTACCTATAGATAGAGGCAAAACAGCCTATGTTTACGCATATTCATTAAAAATAATACATATGAAGCGAATTTTAACATGTATATTTTTTACTTTTTTATTTTTGTATTTTTTATTAAACTTTTATTTTTCAAATTCTTTTTATTCACAACATATTATAACCGGCGATTCATCAATGTCTCAACATTTAAGTGAACTTTCACGCTCTTCAGAACACTCAACACAGATAATTGGAATTATGACTTTGATACCAAATACGATATTTATGTATTTTTTTAAAAATAACAAGCTATCAAGGACTAAAACTATTACTATTATAGTGTTGTATATTCTGTTAAATGTTATTATATTTAAAATATTTACAGACGCATATATACAGGATTTTTACAATAAGAATATGGCTTATCTGAAAAAAATAATTAATAAATCTTATGATTATGACAAATGGTATTTAGCTATAAAAAAAGAGATGTCACTAATAAAAGTTTATGTATTTAATTTATCACTTATTAGCATTATTTTTAATACAATAGTTTTTTCTGTCATGATATTTATTCTTGGAAAAATTACGAGATTACAAGACAATTTATTAGAAGAATTCAGTGATTAATCATTCTTAATCAGGTGATGATATGCAATGCAAAAACTGTTTTTATCATTTAATTGATGATGAAGAAAAATTTTATATTTGCCCTGAGTGTTTTGAACTTATAGAAGATAATCTGCCAAATGATAAGAATAAAAAAGTAGAATTATATAGGATTTCACGTGTAATAAAAGATAGGGTTGAAAGTAAGTTTAATATAATTTCCAAATTTCTATATTACTTACATGCTTTCTACATTATTTTGTATACAATAATGTATAACGGGAAACTAAAAGTTATAGATGATTTTTGGACAGACCTTACAGGATATTATTTGGCAATTCTAATTATTTATTGCTCTTCACTTGGAGGGATAATTGTATTTGATCTTATATTTTCCTTTGTGAATATATATGTTTCAAACCTTTACCATAAGATTAAATCTAACTTTCTTTCATTAGTTATCAATCTATCTGTTAATATATTGATATACTCACTATTTTTATTCAAATTCTATGGTATGTTTACTTCCCTTGTAGATGAAGAATTACTTGGCAAGACTTTTGACAATGCACCGCCAAATACTGATATGAATTGGCATATAAATTTTTGCAATAAATCATTTTTTATCTATATACTCTTACTGTTTATAGCTAAATGTCTTGATTGCTTGGTAAGATATTATAAATATAACGAAATTTCAAAAATAAATGAAGAATTTGGAGATTAAATATTCTTAATCAGGTGATACTATGCAATGCAAAAACTGTAAATATATATTTGAAGATAACGAAAAAAACTATTATTTATGTCCTAACTGTTTGGAGCTTATAGAGGAAAACTTGCCAAATGATAAGAGAAAAAAGGTTGAAACATATGAAATTTCATTAGTTTATAAAGATAAGTTATATAATAAATTAATTAATTTCTATAGATATATATTATTGTTGCCCTTTGTTTATAACTTCATATATTTTTTTGTATATCGAGGCTTCGTGTTCATCAGCACTCCTGCGGCATATCCTGAATCCGACTTTTATAAATCTACTCGAGATATACTTTTTGTTTGTTTTATCAGCCTATTTGTATTTATATTTCTTTTAATTTTTGTTGAAATATTATTATCATGTTTTTTTCATAATACTATATCCAATTTTTTTATGTTTTTATTAAAAATGCTTATAAATATATTGATATATATTTTGTTTTTATTGACATTTAATAAAATATTTAAAAATTATGTTAATAATAAACTCCTTGGAAAAACTTTTGAAAACTTACCGCCTCTTACAGATATTACTTGGCAAATCAATTTTCACAATACCACTTTTTTTGTGTTTATTCTTATTATTTTTTTATATAATTGTATTAATCTAATATTAAATTATTATAAATACAAAAAAGTATCTCAATTACAAGAAAGTTTATTGGAAAAATTCAGTGATTAATTATTCTTAATAAGGTGATAATATGTGGTGCGATAACTGTGACTACCAGCCTTCCGAAATGGAAGAAAAATATATGATATGCCCAAATTGCAATGCGTATATAGAAAGAAATTTGCCCGAAAACCCTGAATAAAGAAAAATTGTTTATGAATATTCGTCAAAGATAATTAGATTAAATAAAATCTTATCACACATTCTTGTCCCTATATTTTTGCTTTTTATAATATTTAATATTTTTTCAACTTTATATCTTCATTCCAGATATTCCGGAATTAATGATATTACTGTAATTAAAAGATTTTCGACTTTATCAGATTCACACTATTTTACTATAGGGACTTTGATGCTAATGTCATCTATTCCAAAAAGATTGTATTATTATTTTTCAAAGAAATATGATTTGACAACATTTTATAATATTGTTTTTATTATAATAACTTTCATATCAAATATAATATTTTTTAAATTTTTTATGGATATACTCCTACCATATTTTTACAATAGTAATATAGACTACTTAACAAAGCAAATTTCTTTCTTATCTGATGTAAAGAAATATTCTTCAATGATTAAGTCTGAAGTATCATATAGAACATCGTATATTTTTTATTCATCTGTTATTTTGATGGTTGTAAGCTTTCTGATTTTCATATTTACAGTATATATTTTTAGTAGAACAAAAAGGCTACAGGAAGAATTAATGGATGAATTTGCAAAATGATTTAAAAAGGCTGTATCATAGAAGATACAGCCTTTAACACACAAGTTTTACATTAAATTTTTATTAGTTTTACTTAAAAATTATACTTTCTTAAAACAACTTTCTGCCTTGTACATATTTATGGATTACATCGGAGTCATAAGATAGATATATAGTCTTTTCGAGTCTTTGCACATCATCCCACTGATTTTGCGGTGTGTATCTGCTGTCATCTACCACTATTGCATCAAACTCATATCCACTTTCAAAAGATCCGACCTTTCCAAAGAATTTTCCACCCCCTATCGTTCCAAGATAGAACGCTTCAGCAGCAGTAATAGGTGCATAGTTCTGATCGACCAATCTCCAACGCAATTTTGAAACAGATATTGCGTCAGCCATAGCCTTAAAAATTGAAGTATGTGTTCCACCTGCCACATCACTGCCAAGTCCTATATTTTGATTGTCATTGATATATTTCCTTACAGGTGCTATACCTGATGACAAATTAGTGTTGGAATTAGGGCAATGTGCTATAAATACGCCCTGCTTTTTGATAAGCTCCTGTTCTTCTTCACAAGACCATACACAGTGAGCCATTACTGTAGGACAGTCTCCACCAAACATATTGAACTGACTGTATGCCTGTCCGTAAAAATCCGTATAAGGGCAAAGTTCACTTACCCATTTAATCTCACCTTGATTCTCAGAAAGATGTGATTGTACTTTTACATTGTATTTTTTTCTGATTATGCTTAGTTGTCGCATAAGGTCATCACTGCAAGACGGTGTGAATCTCGGTGTAATAATCGGAAATGTCCTTTCATACCTGTCTTGTATAGCCTCTATCCAGCGTATAGTATCTTTTGCACTTTGATTTGCACTTTCCTCTTGCAAGTTTTCACTGCCGTTTCTATCCATATTTACCTTACCGATATAGCTTACCATTCCGGATTTTTCAAATATGTCCATAAGCTCTATAGTAGATTCCACATGCAAGGTTCCAAATACTACACTTCTCGTATTAGGTCCGTTTTTCACATCATCTACAAATCTCTGATACATCTCTCTTGCATATTTTATATCAGCATATTTTGCCTCCTGTGGGAATGTATAAGTATTGAGCCAATCTATCAACTCCAAATCCATACCAAGTCCACGAAAAGAAAACTGCGGTGCATGAACATGCAAGTCAATAAGTCCGGGCAAGATAAGCTTGCCTGAATAATCAATAACTTCCAAATCCTTATATTCTTCAGGGATTTTTTCATAAGCTCCCTGAGAAATTCCATCTATACACACGACATATCCGCCGTGAATATTTTTTATCTCATCTTTGTTCTTGCTGAAACAGATGTCTCCTTTTAAGACAAATGACTGTTTTTGCATATAATCATCTCCTAATTACCCAAGAGTAATAAATGCATATCTCAAAATAAATATTATCGATACAACCCAAGTAAGCGCCTTAATCTTTTCACCTTGACCTGTAAATATTTTCAATATGCAGTATGTTATAAGACCCAAAGCTATACCGTTAGCTATAGAGTAAGTAAATGGCATGAATACTATTGTACAAAATGCCGGTACTGCATCTGTAATATCTGAAAAGTCAATATCTTTAACGTTAGAAAGCATTAATACGCCTACGAAAATCAAAGCAGGTGATGTTGCAGCATTAGGTATTATAGTAACTATAGGAGCAAATATTATTGACGCCAAGAACATCAAAGCGGTAGTAAGAGCAGTAAGTCCTGTACGTCCACCTGCAGCTATACCTGAGCTTGATTCAACAAGAGTTGTAACTGTAGATGTACCTACGAGTGCGCCTGTAGCTGTAGATATGGCATCTGACATCAAGGCTTCTTTCATTCTTATTACTTCTCCCTTTTCATCCACAAGACCTGATTGTTTTGCAGCTGCAAGCAATGTACCCAAAGAGTCGAACATATTTACAAGAGAGAAACTCAAAACAAGAAGAGTAACTGTAAATATACTGTTAAGCATATTTTCACCTGCAAATAGACCGGCAAAGTCAAGTTTGAAAAGTGAAACTTCCGCAAAATCCGCAAATTTATTAGCGAGATTTAAGTCAAATTTATTTAATTGAGTAACGCCTAAAGGAATACCTACCAAAGTAGTAATTATCATACTTATTAATATAGAGCCTCTCACCTTTTTGTGAAACAATATAGCCATTATACAAAGACATATAAGGGAAAGTAAGGCACTAATTATCAAAGCCATATCAGCCTTAGGATCCGTCCATTTAGCAAAGTCTATCATACTCACCAATGTTGCAGGATGACCTACTATAAGACCACAGCTCTTTACACCTATAATTGTAATGAAAAGACCTATACCCGGTGTAATTGCTGTCTTTACACAATCAGGTATTGCCCTTATGATAGCCTCTCTTATACCAAGTGCAGTTATGACTATGAATAATATACCTGATATAAATACTATTACAAGTGCCTGAGCGTAAGTATAGCCCATACTCAAGGTAACAGTATAGGCAAAAAATGCACTTAGTCCCATACCCGGTGCTTGAGCAAAAGGTAACTTCGCATAAAGTGCAACCAATACGGTACCAATGAAAGCTCCAAGACATGTACCGATGAATACACCATTTGAAATTTTTGTTGCAAGCTCGGGATTGCCTAAAATTTCAAATGGTTCTGATAATACCTTAGGGTTAATAGCCAATATATATGCTACTGTAACAAAAGTAGTAATTCCGGCTATGATTTCAGTTTTTACGTTTGTTTTGTTTTTTTCAAGTTCAAAAAACTTGTTTAGAAAACCATTTGTTTTTGAGTCCATTTTTGGATCCTCCTTCATAATTTTTTTCTACGTTTTATGTTACAAAACTTAAGTAAAACATTCAATTATTAAATTATATATTATGTACTTCAGAAAATATAATAATGTTTGTCCAGTATTAAACAAATACTTTTAGTCCGAACTTAGTAAAAATACATCTATAAGCATTTATTTTTTAATAAAGGGCAATTCAAGTCCTGATAATACAAATTATAATAATTTGATCCTGTCACTTGAATTATGTAACATCTGAACCTTTCCAATAAAAAAAGTTACCTCTTTTTCTCAAGCAAAGATTCCATATAACAGATAGTCCAATCAAACGCAACACAAAAAGCATACCAAAACACTATTCTGAAAATATGAAAACCTATAGCTCGATTATTTACGGTAACCGGTAGAGACGCCCAACCATATCATGGGCATATATAACTTTTCTTATTGTGCAATCATTATCTCAAAAATATATTTTTCTGTCAAGTATTAATTTAAAAATTTTTTATAATGCTTATCAAAACGATAATTTTGATTATGCAAACGATGATTTTTTTCAATCAAAACGTCTTTATATTTCTTGTCAAAGTCCATTATTTGCAAGTGATTGGCTATTTTATAAAATCGTTTTACCTTAGTTTGAAATTTTAGATGATATAGTATTGTTCATATGTTCTTTATTATAAATGCACTAGAATTATTTTATTAAATGCTTTATTAGATTTTACTTTTATACTATTTTCTATTTGATTAATGGAAACATATTTCTATGTTTGTCTTGAAATTACACTTAATACTAATCACCATTTACTATGCTAAGATTGTTATTTTAGCAAATTATTTATTTTGCAGATTATCAATAATATTTATGTAATAAAATTACAAGGCTTTTTGATAGATTTTTATACTAAAAACCGATTAAATAGTCACCAAAATATGTTAAGATGTGTTGTTAAAACTAAAAAAAATATATTTACTTAAGTTCAGATATATGACATTATAAATGGTTATTAGTATTAGTATAAATTAGAAGTTTATAAAAGTAAATTTTCCCATCATTTTATTAACATTAGTTTGAACTTTACTAAATTATAGTTAAAAACACATTAAAAAATCAGTGTTTCAACGTCATTTTATGTTAGAAACACTGATTGAATATGATATATTAATAATTATCCGGCAGGTCGTTTTCTAAAAGTATAGCCTTTTGTTTTTCACTCTTTAGCTTATATGCAATATCCAAGGCTTCTTTTATATCATCAACTATGAAGAGTTTTTCTTCATCATAATTTTCTGCTCTTATGCCTTCTTGGATTGGTATGGTCTGATTTTTTCCAACAAGTATAGTATAGTCTGCCACCTTTGCTATCTGTCTTCCAAATTCACGATTGAGACTTGACTGTTTTTCTCCAAGCTCCACCATACCGGGTGTTATCACTATCTTGAGCATATCAAACATTGACAAGGTATCAAGTGCCGACTTGGCACCACTTGGATTGGAATTGTAAGCGTCATCTATTATTATTCCAAAATTCTTCTTTATTACCTGTTGTCTATGTTCTACCTGCTCTATCTGCCTTACTCTTTGCACCAATGTCTGTCTTGTAACCCCAAGCTTATAGGCTACAGCTATACATCCTGCAATATTTAAAACATTGTGCAGTCCAATAATTTTAGTTTCGAATTTTACCTTTTCACCGTCTATATCCAAGTAAAATATTGAGCCGTTTTCATCTACCTTGATGTCATAAGGTACAAAATCTGCATTTTTATAGTTTACAGCATAGGAAACTATGTTTTTGTCTACCTTCTTATTTCTTATAATCTCATTGTCATAGTTTAAAAACACCATTCCGTCATCAGGTACTGCATCTGCAAGTTCAAACTTGGTCTTTATAATATTGTCTACTGACAAAAAAGTCTCCAAGTGTTGCTCTCCGATAGAAGTTATAACTCCGTATTTCGGATTTACTATGTCACATATCTCCTTTATTTCACCTACTCCCTTTGCTCCCATTTCACATACAAATACATCGTGCAATGGACTTAGGTATTCTCTTATAGTAATGGTAACCCCAAGAGTGGTATTGTAATTATACGGCGTTATCAACACATTGAAATCTTTGCCAAGTAGCTTGCCAAGTATCTGTTTGACAGTAGTCTTGCCATAACTTCCAGTTACGCCTATGACAGTAAGATTTTGCATTGAACTTATCTTTTGTCTTGCCTCATTTATAAACTTATTGTTGATTTGCCTCTCTATTGGTGTATTGAGAAAATTTGCAGTCATCAACAAATATTGGTTGAACATAGGCGTAATTTGCAAAATAAATTTATAAAGATTAGCCAAATTGAATATATGCAAGACATAATAAGATAGCAAGTTTATTATTATATAGATAAGAGTTGCTGTAAACATCATTCTCTTAACCCTTGGAGTATATTTTAGGGCTATCTTGCTTTCCCTTTCCCTATTACCAAGGGCAGTAAGTATATTGAGTATAATTGCTAAAACATATCCTATAATCGGAACAAAGTTATTGAAAATAGCTAAAAGTATCAAAGATATTACAAGTCCGAATATTCTGCCAAATATAGGATAGGCATTTTCTTTAATCCATGTTTTTTCCTCGATATTATTGTATGAATTGAGCTGATACATGTGCATGTGATAAATAAGCAGGAATGCAAATGCAACAGCATTGGAAATAAATAAAATTATATTCATCTTTTCTCCTTAGGTTCAAAAATCAGTCCAAAAATTTTTGAATTTCTGTATTTACAAGCGTCGGATTTTCTAAAAAGCTGTAGTGTCCTGTATTTTCCACTACGACAAGTCTGCTGTCTGCTATAAGCTTGTTCATAAGATGGGCATCTGAAATTGGAGTCGCATCGTCCTTGTCACCCCATATCAGCAAGGTCTTGTTTTTTATATTGGAGAGCAAGTTGGTCAAGTCTTCGTTTACTACCTTTACCAATATCTCACGCATTCTTACACTTGCCATATTATAATCTGCAGAGCCGCTCTTTTTTCTCATATTGTTGATAAAATTCGGATACATCTTGCCAAGAGCAGTATTTTCAAAGATAAATCTCGCTATTTTAAATGATTTTACCTTGATTTGTACTGCAAGACTATTCTTCGGTCTTATACCTGCAGCATCTATCAATACTATCTTGTCCAAGTCAAAATTCAGCTTTCTGTTTGCCATCTTGATTATCACTCTACCGCCGAAAGAGTGACCTATTAGCGACAGTTTTTTCAAATTCAATTTTTCTATAAACTCCGCCACAAAGTCTGTATAATCATCAACATTCATAGCAAAAGACGGCTCATCAGTCCCACCAAAGCCCGGCATATCAAGAGCAATCACCCTGCATTTATCCTTTAGAGCTGATATAAGAGAGTCAAAAAGCACTATATTTGAGCCCCAACCATGCAAGAGTAGGACCGTATTCTCAGCTTCTCCCACATCAACATAGTTTACATTTATATTTTTTATATTTATATTCATGGTCTTCCTTTTCATAATATATTATAAGTAATTTTGTCTTCTTATCTCTATTTTTTATTGTTGCACTTGTATTTTAATGCTAAATAAAATAAATTTTGTATTCTATGCTTAAAACATAATAAATCTCTAAGCTAAGATTATACAACAAAAAAAACAGCTTTACAATATTGTAATCTAAATTTACAAATATTAGTAAATCTGTTTTTTTATCTCAATCTCCAATTTATATCATTACTAAAGTTCAAATATCTTACTGATGTCTCTCGTTGCTTCTCCCTTAAGCTCTATTAAGAAATTGCAATATCCTTCATCTCTAAACTTTTGGACTTGCTTTTTGCTCAAGGTATATGCCTTATCTGATAAGATAGCTACCTTACAATCTAAGAATTTTTCAAATAAAAATCTGTCATTTTGCTCATTTGTAATTGATGTACTTGGCAACTTACAATTATAGTTATACCTACACCTGCCTTTTTCATCCTTATGTGGACAGTATTCCATAAGCATAAGATCAGGATAAATATACATAGGTATTACTACCTTTGACTTGTCTTTTAGATATAGGTAGTCATCATTGTTGGCAAAGATATTTTCAAGAGAGGCTACTGTATATACAGCTTTTTCATTGTAAAAATTATGAGTGAAGGAGTTGTAGCAATTTAAGTGATAATTAGCAATTTCAAAGCCATCATAATCCAAGAAAGAATATGACGAAGACATCAACTTAGGATTATCTAAAGTTTTAATCAATTTTTCAATATAATTGTTATCTTGCTGTCTGATGATACTTGGCAGTTTAAACACTGCTTTTTCAGGAGAAAGCTCAAATATTTTCCTGTACAAATTGACATCTGAACTTATAATCTTCTTAACATTTGGAACTTTCATCACGTCTGCTAAGTGTTTTTCATCTTGAATATCCACAAAAAATGAAATATTATTTTCATCATTATTTCCATCTATAGCTTTTACAAAAAAATCATCACTTATCTTATCAACTCTCTCTCTTTTATAAGAAGCTGTCTTTTCTTCATATATGCTTTCAAGAGCTTTTCTTCTCAATTCATTTAAAATCTTTACAGGTATGAATATATCTTCATCTCTTTGAATTTGAATATCAGCTATTTCAAATGGATAGGTATCAGTCTTGGAAATCTGCTTTATTATATTTTCATCTGAAAGAGGCATTTTTTGTGACTTTTCAATGATGAAGTCCACATCACATTCGATACTAAAACTTTGTTTTAAATCATCCACAGGAGATTTTATTTCTACTATCTCATTTTTTTCCTGAGTTAATGTCATCTTAGGCTTTTCACCTATTTTAAGCTCCAATGTCGCATTTAAGGGGAGTTTTTTCAGTATCTTTTGCTCCGTCTCAAGCAAATTTTCAAACTTACTGTCATAAGTTCTATATATTATCGTATTTTCGGGAATAGCTCTGATAAAGTCAAGAGATATAATCTCACCCTTTTTAGCACTATCAGATATTGACCTGTCCTGATGAATTATTCTACCTACATTTTCGCCTATGCTAAGCCCGTCTCCCTTTTGAATGTCCTCGGTCAACTTTATCTTCAGCCTCTTATTTTTAGCATCAAAATTCAATACCTTTGCAATTTTTTCTCCAAGCGGTTTTTGGTAGGCGGTATTTATTATATTTTTTCCCTTGTCTCCAAGTACATATCCCCTTGTAAATGAGCGGTTAAATACCTTTTCCAAGTCATTGTTCACTTCATTTAGAGTTTGAGAAGATATCTTGCCGTATTTTATATATTCTTCAGTTACAGCCTTATAAGATTTTACACAGACATGGATGTATTCCTTCCTCTTCATACGCCCTTCGATTTTCAACGAATGTGCACCTGAATCTATTATCTTGTCTATCTCATTTGAAGTGTTGAGATCCTTTGGAGAAAGCACATACATATTTTCCTTGCCGTTTATTATCTTGCCGTCCACTTCCAAGTCGTATTTTTTCCTACAGGCTTGGGTGCATTGTCCACGATTTCCTGAACGTCCGCCATTTAATGATGAAAAAAGACATCTACCGCTGTACGAAACGCACAAGGCTCCATGAACAAAAACTTCCAGTTCCAAGTCTGTATTTTTTGAAAATTCGCTTATTTCTTTTACATTAGTCTCTCTTGGTAAAACAAGTCTTTGAACATTCAAACTTTCCAAGGCGTTGATATCATCTACAGTAGAAACCGCAGATTGAGTTGAAAGATGAAGCGGGATATTTGGGATAAATTCCCTTATCAGCCTTGTCAATCCCAAGTCCTGCACAATAATCGCATCTGCGCCCACCTTATGCAAAAAGCTTATATAATCTAAACAGCTCCTTATTTCTATATCTTTAATCAAGGTATTAACTGCAACATAGACTCTAACATCCCTTGCGTGGGCATAGTCTATAGCCTCTATCATCTGCTCATCATCAAAGTTTTGTGCGGACGCCCTTGCAGAAAACATACTTCCGCCTATATATATTGCATCAGCTCCTGCATTGACACCTGTCTTTAAGGTTTCAATATCTCCTGCAGGAGACAATATCTCTATTTTTCTATTCATATCTTCATTCCTTGTTTGATTTTTTATTACGAAGATATTTATATCTATTTTTGAATTTCTAAAACATTAGTATATTTAAAGAATTGTTCTATAAGTCAATATCATAATTACTACAATCTGCAATTTGAGATTTTTTACTTATCTCCCAGTCTAAACTTCAATACCTCGTTGAATTTTTCATCTAAGACATGTACATAGGAGTTTTTTAGATTATTGTAGTTTATTTTTAATAAAAAATAATTATCTTTATACATAATTGGTGCAGAGGAAAATCCAATTATTGACTCAATCTTTTTGAATCTTTCCATATCTACTTCACTATACATCAATTTATTTATATTTGCTTTAGTTATATCATCAATTTTAGATAGGGCATTTTCTTTAAATGAATAGATATATCCCTTATTTTCATTAGCTTTATAAATAATTAGATATTCATTATTAGCATCTTCTAAAATTGCTTCATCTCCCTGAGTATACTTAAAGCCTAAGCCCCATGTATCTATTACCGTGCTTAATTTACCGGTACTTTTCTCATAAATTAAAATCCCTTTAAGAAAAAGAACCCCTATATAATTATCGTTTACAAAGCAGATCCAAGGACTATCAGCGCCAATGGTTGTACCTGAAATAAAACCTATAGCTCTTGCAGTATCTTTTTTATTGTTATCATCATCACTAATGCTTGTATTCAAAACCTTATCTATAAGACTTTTATCATTATATTTATCAAGTGATAAATCTCTTACAAAGTTATAGCTTACATTATCTTTGTCAACTTTAGAAGTATTATCTTGGCTTTCACGCTTTATAACGCTGACGTTACAAGCTGTCATAATTAACAATACCATAAAAAATAATACTAAAGATAAAAATTTTCTCTTAATCTTTAATCCTTCCATAATTAATTCAACTCCCTTCAATTTTTCAAATAAATATGTAGTATTATTAGTTTCAGTTTAGCATTATTTTTTTATAAGTCAATAACTATTAAATATATTTAATGAAAAAGTCATATTTTTGCTATACAAAAGACAATTACACTAATATCATTCAGATTTTAAAACTAATATGTAAAATATCTTCTGTACACCCATATTCGATTTATAAATCGCTCATTATTTTTAAAACTATTGATAAAAATTATTCATATATTAAATAGATAAAGTATAAGATTTAAAACAGAGCAATTATTATATAATTACAGATTATTTTTAATATTTTATGATATAAATAACGATGTAAGAATTTTAAAATTAACAATAAACTTTTGTATGCTTATATTGTATTTGCTTACATAAGAATTTTATTAAAATTTCAAGTTTTGGGAGGTTTTGAAATGTTAAAGAGTAAAAAATATTATTATACAGGCGATCAAATATGGGATGACGATAGCAAAGATGTAGACAGCCTTACACTTGCAAATGAAATAATCGCTGACGAAGAACTTGCCACATTAGACGAACTTATAGTAGGTTGTTGGGGAGAGTCTTACGACAATTCGGTTCAGCAATTACTTGATGTTTTTGTAGAAAACAAGGATAAACTCCAACATATAAGCAAGATGTTCATAGGAGATATGGAATTTGAAGAATGTGAAGTTTCTTGGATAGAACAAGGATATTATGGTGATTTATTAAAGGCTTTACCTAAGTTGAAAAGTCTTACAATAAAGGGAAGTAACGACTTGTCACTTGGTGATATCAACCATGATAATCTTGAAGAGCTTGAAATCATCTGCGGAGGACTTCCATCATCAGTCATCAAACAGATAGCTACTGCAAAACTGCCTAAACTTAAAAAACTCAACCTATATTTCGGAGTTGAAGACTATGGTTTTGATGGAACTATAGAAGATATAGCAAGCATATTAAAGGCTGATTACATCAAAAACTTAACTTATCTTGGTCTTGGAAACAGTGAGCTACAAGATGAAATAGTAGAAAAAATTGTAGAAAGCAAGAACCTTTACAATATAAAGACTTTGGATTTGTCAAACGGTACTCTTACTGACAAGGGTGGACAAATGATACTGGATAATATATCAATGTTTAAAAATCTTGACAAACTTGACCTCACATATCATTACCTTTCAGAAAAAATGATGGAAAACCTTAAAAATACAGGTATAAACGTAATACTTGACGAACCTAATGACGCTGAAGAATATGACGGAGAAATATACTATTTTCCGATGTTGACAGAATAATGAACTGCGTATTATTAGGCAAGAAAAACAAGAGGTATGACTATTTTTCAAAAGCTTGTGTAGATTTAGACGTTGATTTTGAATTTTTCGATATAGATGAATATTTTGAGAAAAATCTTGAAAAGTTATTTTTCGAAAAATTTTCTCATAAACCTTGTTTTATAAAGATTGATCCTATTTCAAACTACAGTGTATATGTGGATGAATTAGATAATAATATCCAAAGATACAATGACATTTTAACCTCTCTATCCAATATTGAAGGCATACTTTTTTTGAACTCTCCAAAGTCCATAAAATCTACCTTGAATAAGATTAAATGCAAAAAAAAATTGCAAAATGCAAATATATCAACTACACCTATGCTTAATCTTAGGTGTAGTTGTTTTGATGAGCTTATTTACTCTCTTAGAGAAAAAAATATTTCACAGATATTTATAAAGCCAAATTTCGGTTCAGGTGCCTGCGGAGTAATATCATTAAAATACAATAAAAAGACTGATAAAATTAAGATACAGACCTCTATGAACTACGAAAACGACAGATATATAAATACTAAAAAATTATTTAATATCAGTGATAAAGATATGATTTGCAAATTAGTGAATTTTATCTTGAAAAAGGGAGCAATAATAGAGCGCTGGATTCCAAAAGATGACATAAACGGAATTATATACGATTTAAGATTGGTATATCAATTTGGCAAACTTGACTTCATCCAAGCAAGAGGTAGTAAAAAAGGAAGCATTACAAATCTCCACCTCAATAATATGCCTCTTGATAAGTCAAGTATTAATCTTACAGATGAGATAAAACAAGATATAGATACACTTTGTCAAAAAGCCATGGAGCAGTTCCCAAATCTGAATGTAGCAGGCTTTGACATACTACTTGAAAAAAATACTAAAAAACCTTATATAATCGAGATTAATTCACAGGGTGATTTGATGTATAAGGATATATTTGATAAAAATAGCATATATAAAAATCAAATTATAAATATGAATAAGCTGTTAGAACAACAGCTTAACAAAAAAAATTTTCTTTAATTTTCTATTAATTACAGCAATATTATAATTTTACACTAAACATAAGGAGAAATAATGCCAAGACAGGTAACTGAGGTACCTAAATTTGTTGTAGGTGATCCCAAAAAGGCTCAGATGAGCGTAAATATGAATGAAGTCGTAGGGAATAACGACATACTTTTTGTTTGTCTTGATACGCTGAGATATGATGTGGCTTCTCAGGAAGAAAGTTTGGGTAATACTCCAAATATAAATAAGTATGGAAAATGGGAAAAATGTCATGCTCCGGGAAATTACACCTTCCCTTCTCACATGGCTATGTTCATAGGCAATCTGCCATCACCTTCAAGACCTGTTCCTTTGTATGAAAGAGAAAGGCTCTTCGTAGCAAAAGAAAACGGAGCATTAGGTAAATTGCATCCCTATTCTTATGTTTTTGAGGGCGACAGTTTTATAAGAGGATTGGAAAAAGTAGGATATACTACAATTTGTATAGGCGGAGTAGGCTTTTTCAACAAAAGAACGCCTATAAATAAGATACTTCCAAGTTTTTTCAAGGAATCATATTGGAACACTTCCTTTGCCTGCCACATAAAGGAAAGTTTTGAAAATCAGTTGGACTTTATAGAAAAACTGCTTGAAAAAAAGAAGGATGAAAAAATTTTTATGTATGTAAATATCGACAGCATCCACTACCCTAATTCTTTTTATTCTGATGACGCCAAACTTGACGACGTATCAACTCACGCATCTGCTCTAAGATATGTAGACTCTCATATTAACAGACTATTTGATTTATTTGCCAAGAGAGGCAAGACTTTTTGCATCATGTGTTCAGATCATGGTACTTGCTATGGTGAAGACGGTTATAACTTCCACTGTGTATCGCATGAAATAGTCTATACAGTACCATATATGCACTTTTTTATAGATTCTCATAAATAAAGTATATTAAAACTATTTAATACTATTATTTATTTAATAATAGATACTTTATAAATTATTTAAATTTAAATTGAGATAACAAAAACAGCTTCATTTTTTATTATAAATATTTTATAGAAATTTCATCCATAATTATATTAATACTAAAAAGCAATTAAATAGTCCCAAAAATATATTAAAGATGTTTAGTTCAAAACTACAAAAAATTATATTTCCATAAGTTCAAATATATGACATTATAAATGGTGATTAGTATAATTTTAATATAAAAAAAGAGAAACTGCTGGTAAAAGCTATTTTGATATGAATTTTTCTAATACCTTCTTATCAAATTTTATCTGCAATTTC
>FUZS01000011.1 GCA_900167215.1 [Eubacterium] yurii | reverse complement strand
AGATTCGAGAACCTAAAACGCTTGTGTAAAACTAAACAAAAGGCGTGGGAATGGGCAAACTCAAGGCTTGGTTATTGGAGAGTGGCAGGAAGTTTTATACTATCAACAACCCTAACAAATGAATATCTCGTATCCCAAGGATATGATGACATATCTTTAAGATACGAGAGACTTCACTCGAACTATTGAACCGCCGTATACGAGAACCGTACGTACGGTGGTGTGAGAGGTCGGCTACTCAAATAATGGGTAGCCTCCTACTCGATTATAGGTATATATTATTATAAAAGAAAAGTTTTTAATGATTATTATTAGATATTTTTAGTAGTGAATAGCACTATCTATTCAATCTATGAATAATTATTATTAATAGTTTTAAAAAATATTGTATTATTGATGCCTTTATTGTAAATGCGTCGAAAAAAACTATCCATTATTATATCAGATTTTAGTATTAGTTTAAAATCCATATAAAAATATAATAAAATAATGGAATAAATATTTTCATACTAAAATCTAATAAAAAAATTGAAATATGTATTAACAATAGATATGTTAAAGATTATCACAAGGAGGTAACAGATAAAATCCTTAGATTAAATAGATAATAGCATGAAAAGCTTAAATTGTAATTATTATATATGTGGCTAATTGTACTGATATTATAAAGAGATAAGTCTAATATAAAGTTAAGTTGTAAAAATAATGTTGATGTATTATAATGATTAATATAAGCATAATGTTATTGTTTAATATATTTTATTTATATAAAATAATATTGTTGTAGTTTTTATTGTATTACTTTGCTTTTGCTTGGAGTGGATAGATTAGAAATTTTATGTACATATTTATATTGCTAAGATGATAAGCTATGAAAGGAAGTGTTTTATATGAAAAAATCATTATGCTTGTTTATTTGCTTTATATTGGCAGTGATGACATTAGTAGGATGTAGTAATACAACTGCTGATAAAGGTAAGGTCAATGTAGGAAATTCTCATACTAAAGTAGCTGATAATGGTGAAGTATCCGCAGAAAAAGATAAAAGCAGTAAAAAATATAACTTATCTTTTGAAAAAACCGAATTTAGCATAAGAAATCCCTATATTTCAGATGGAGTTTTTGCAGTCAATTTTAAGGACAAGACTTACAACTTTTCAGATTTAAGAGGAAAACTAATTTCAAAGGACAATTATCTGGATGTTGTGGCAGGATTTAGTGAGGGCTATGCCTTTGTAGTAGATAAGGACAAGAAAGGCTACTATATAGATAATAAAGCTAAAAAGGTGATAGATACTGTAAACGGAGAGAAAATAAAGGTAGGGGACATCTTTGTAAAGGGAGTTGCAAAGGTATTTTTAAATTCAAATAAAGAAGTAAGTATTGATAAGAGTGGAAAGATTTGTCCACCTATCGAAAAGAAGTACAAAGGATACAGCGTTGCAGGAAATTACTATACAGACAATAAAAATTATGGCTTATTTGATGAAAAGAACAATAAAGCTTTGACTAAGCTCATATATAAAAACGTAACAAGATTTGCAGGTAATAAAGCTTTGGTTGTGGATATGAATGACAATTTATTGCTGATATATGTCAAGGGTGATGTCATTGTAAATCTAAGTGAGAAATTTCCTAATATAGATACTGAGGATATAGATGATATATCAAAGGATTGTTTTGCCGTGAATTTTAAGGATGATACGAATTCAAAGATTCTTGACCTCTCAGGAAATGTGATTGCAGAGACAGAATTTTCTCATATAGGGAAGTTTGAGGATGGATTTGCAATCTCCGAAAAAGGTGATAAATTCGGCTGCACGGATAAAAACGGGAATGAAGTAATAGCTACTAAATACAATAATATATCAAATATTTATGCAGAAAATAATATGCACTTTGCTCTTGTACAAGACGGTGAAGTCTGGAGTATTTGCACTATAAAGTAAGGGAAATAGAGAAATAAAAAATATTAATTTAATTGTAGTAAATCTACTATAGTTTTGTTATAATCAGTTAATTAGATGAATTTTTCTATTTGAAAAATTACGGTTAATATTAAAAAGTAAAGCCATAGTTCTAATAAAGTTTAATATAATACTAATATTTAATAAAACAATGGAAAACTTCATTTATATAAAAGTTTAATTTAACTGTAAATGCAAGATAATCAAGAAATATTTTTCTATAGGTCAAATAATGTTTGGTATAAAAATTAAATATAAGGTTGTAGCATAAAAAATTTAAAATGGACTGTAAAATTGTAAATTCAATCTTACAGTCCATTTTTTCAGTTGTAGTATTTGTACTTTATACTGATACTATAATTAGCTTAATCTATGATGGATTAGTCATAGAATATTTAATTGAAATATCTTAGAATTTCTGACTAATTTATCAGTATTTTAAAGATAGTTTATACATTATTTTATTAAATTTATAGAAAATATAATTGGATTTTTAAAGAGTTTTCGGCATTATTTCGTGCTTACATTGTTTCTTTGATTCAATGTGCTCATTATTAAGTCCATGTTTACATCTTCTATTAATCCTGTAAGTGGCTGTATATGACCTGTTTCTTCGTTGAAGTTTTCAAAGGCTCTTGATAACATCAGCTTGATTCTGTTGAGCTGATTTACTTCTGATGCTCCCGGATCGTAGTCGATAGGAGCTATATTTACGCCCTTGTAGAGTCTTTTTAATTCCTTAGCCATTCCCTTGCCGGTAACGTGGTTTGGTAGGCAGGCAAAAGGCTGAACGCAGATTATATTTTTTACTCCGCTGTTTATCAGTTCTATCATTTCACCTGTTAGGAACCATCCCTCACCTGTCTGATGACCAAGAGACATTACAGTAGATGCACCCCTTGCTATTTCTTGGATAGTAGCAGGTTTATCGTAGTTATTAGACTGTTCAAGTGCGTTTCTTAGGTGCGATCTGTAGTCCTCGATATAGTTTATTATCATATTTTTGATTATATATGATAGTTTTTTAGTACCCATATGCTCGTAAGTGAAGTTTTCATTGTATAAGGTATACATTACAAAATCGAGCAGTGACGGCACTACAGCCTCTGCGCCCTCACTTTCTATTACGCTTACTACGGAGTTGTTGGCAGTAGGGTGGAATTTTACAAGTATTTCTCCTACGACACCTACTTTAGGCTTTTGTTCTCCTGTCCTTGGGATATTGTCAAATTTCTTGACTATCTCATATATATTTTCAATAAATTTCTTCTTTTTATGAGATTTCAGCTCTTTTTTCAAAAATTCTATACTTCTATGGTAGAGTTCGTTTGCTGAGCCCTGTATCTTTTCATAAGGGCGTGTGGCATAGAGCAGATTCATCAGTAAGTCACCGTAAATCAGCGCTTGTATAGCTCTGTCTATAAATGCAGGACTTAGTAGTGAAAAGCCCGGATTTTTTTCAAAGCCCTTAGGGTTGAGTGATATTACCGGTATGTTTTCAAAACCGCTGTCTATTAGTGCTTTTCTCAAGAATGCTATATAGTTAGTAGCTCTGCAACCGCCACCTGTTTGAGACATCAGCACTGATGTGTTGTTAAGGTCGTATTTTCCTGACTTTAATGCCTTTATAAGCTGACCGATTACGATTATTGCAGGGTAGCAAGCGTCATTATTTACATATTTAAGACCCTCATCTATTGCTCCTGTATCATCACGCAGTAATACCATATTATATCCGCTGTAGTTAAATACTGATTCCAAGAGGTCAAAGTGTACAGGTGACATCTGAGGACAAAGTATGGTATGAGTTTTCTTCATCTGTTTTGTAAAGATAATTCTGTCTTTTGGCTCGTGAATTTTCTTAGGTTCAACATTTTTTTGTTCACGTTCTATCATACTTGCCTTGAGTGAACGCAGTCTTATCTTCACGGCACCGAGGTTTGACACCTCATCTATCTTAAGTGTTGTATATATCTTGTTGTTATTTGCCATTATTTCTGCTACCTGATCTGTAGTTACAGCGTCAAGTCCGCAACCAAAGGAATTGAGTTGTACTATTTCAAGATTTTTCTGAGTTGCGACAAAGTCGGCAGCTCTGTATAGTCTTGAGTGGTAAGTCCACTGATTTACAACTCTTAGCTTTTTCTTGCCTGTAGAAAGATGTGCGACACTGTCCTCTGTAAGCACACACATACCAAGCGATGTGATGACATCAGGTATACCGTGGTTGATATGCGGATCGAGGTGATACGGTCTGCCGGCAAGAACTATGCCTTTGATGTTGTTTTCCTGAATGTATTTTAGAGTTTCCTCGCCTTTTCTCGCAAGGTCGCTCTTAAATGAATCATATTCAGCTTCAGCTTTTTTGTAAGCTGTTTCCACATCTTTTATGTCAATGTAAAAATCATCCTTGAGCATATTATACAGTTGCTTGATGGCTGATTTTTCATCAGATAAATTGATAAAAGGTGAGTATAGTTTAATGCTGTTTTCCCTTATTATATCCATGTTGTTTTTTATAACCTCAGGATATGATATAACTATAGGGCAGTTGAAATTATTTGTACCGTCTACAGTATCTTCAAGTTTTTCATGCATTACACTTGGATAGAACAGTCTCATTACCTTTTTGTCCACAAGGTCCATAATGTGACCATGTGAAAGCTTTGCAGGGAAACAAGCTGATTCTGACGGTATAGTCTCTATACCTTTTTCATATATCTTAGTATTCGATCTGCCTGAAATCACAACTTCAAAGCCAAGCTCTGTGAAGAATGTATGCCATAGCGGATAGTTTTCATATATATTTAAAACTCTTGGTATACCAATCTTGCCTCTTACAGCCTCATCTCCTTTTAGAGATTTGTAAGAGAAGAGTTTTTTGTATTTGTAGTCAAAGAGATTAGGCAGGTCATTTTTGACATAGTCATCGCCAAGTCCCTTTTCACATCTGTTACCGGAGATGAATCTCTCTCCGCCTGCAAAGTGATTTATAGTAAGCAGACAGTTGTTAGAGCATTTTTTACATCTTGTAATTTCATTTTGGATTTGGAAATTTTCAAGATCTTTTGCCTGCAATAATTCTGTCTTGTATCCTTGTTCATATCTCGCCTTTGATATTATAGAACAGCCAAAGGCTCCCATAATACCTGCAATGTCAGGACGAATTACTTCTCTTTCAGAGAGAAGTTCAAAAGCTCTCAGAACTGCATCATTGTAGAATGTTCCACCTTGTACGACTATCTTCTCGCCAAGTTCTTCCTTATTTTTTATCTTAATTACCTTGTAGAGTGCGTTTTTGATTACTGAGTAGCATAGACCGCTGCTTATATCTCCAACGCTTGCGCCTTCTTTTTGTGACTGTTTCACCCTTGAGTTCATAAATACTGTACATCTTGAGCCAAGGTCAACAGGGTTTTGTGCAGCTATGGATTCTTTTACAAAGTCTTGTATTGATATGTTGAGTGATTTTGCAAAAGTGTCAAGGAAGGAACCGCAACCTGAAGAACAAGCCTCGTTTAGAGATATGGAATCTATAGTGCCTTCTTTTATCTTGAGGCATTTCATATCCTGACCGCCGATGTCAAGTATGAAGTTGACACCGTCGCAGAAAAAGTCTGCAGCCTTGTAATGGGCAACAGTTTCTATTTCACCAAAATCCGCCTTAAGAGCCTTTTGGAGCAAGCCTTCACCGTAGCCTGTGACTGTAGAGTATACAATCTTGGCAGTAGGTGGCATTACAGAGTATAGCTGTCTTAGAGCGTCTATTGTAGAGTTAAGAGGCGAACCGTGGTTGCTGTCGTAATGTGACCAGAGTAAGGCTCCGTCATCATCTATAAGAGCAATCTTTGTAGTTGTTGAGCCTGCATCTATTCCCAAATAACAGTTACCGACATGATTGCTTATATCTTTTCTTACTACCTTTTCTTTTTGATGTCTATTTGTAAATTCTTCATATTCCGCATTATTCTTAAATAAAGGCTCAAGTCTGTTGCTTTCTATAAGTGCAGTAAGTTGCAAGTTTTCAAATGACTTTACAAAGTCAGCTAATTGAATAATAGGAGAGTCCTTTGCAAGCAGTGCACAACCTATAGCTACATATAGCTGTGAATTATGTGGAAATATAATATCAGAGTCTTTGAGGTTAAGAGTCTCTATAAATCTTTGTCTAAGCTCTGAAAGGTAGTACAAAGGTCCGCCCAAAAAGGCAACCTTACCCTTTATTGGCATACCGCAGGCAAGACCACTTATAGTCTGAATAACTACAGCTTGGAAAATTGACGCTGATATATCTTCTTTTTTAACTCCTTCATTTAGAAGAGGTTGCACGTCAGTCTTAGCAAAAACTCCACATCTTGCAGCTATGGGATATATCGTAGTGAAATTTTTTGCGTATTCGTTAAGACCTGTAGCGTCTGTTTTTAATAGTGATGCCATCTGATCTATGAAAGAGCCTGTACCTCCGGCACATGTACCGTTCATCTTTTGCTCAACAGATTCTCCAAAGTATGTTATCTTAGCATCTTCCCCGCCCAATTCTATGGCTACATCAGCAGAAGGATTGAAGGTCTTAATTGCCTTTGTTGAGGCAATAACTTCCTGTACGAATGACACATTTAAGGCATTTGCCAGTCCCATACCGCCTGAGCCTGTAATTGCAACCTTGATTCTTACATCTTCAAATTTCTCGTAGGCTTCAAGTACGAGTTTTTTGAGTGTTTCATTTATATTTGCGTGATGACGTTCATACTTTGAGTAAAGTATCTCATCTTTATAGTCAAGTGCCACCAATTTTACGGTAGTAGAGCCGACGTCCACACCGATATTTATTACATCTAACATATTACCTCCAAAAACGTAGGTTTTAAACTAAACTTGCGTTTTGAAATCTCATACTTTATCAGAGCATTATCATCCATTTATCTCTGATACCGTAAGAATAAAAAAATAATTCAAGCTAAGAAAAAAGTTTCGCTTAAATATATTAAATATCACTTTTTTGAAAAAAATTTAAAATGTTGAAATTATATGATTTTTTCAAAAATTGCAATTATACCATACAGCATAAATATATAGCTTTAACATTAAATGTATCTGTAATTTTACCTGTAGCATATATTAAATTTCTATTAAATTACACTAAGATAAAGAAATTTTTCAAAAAGCAGTATTTACTATTTTACCTAAGTTTATATATTTTAAAATAATGTTAAAATTGTATACTAAATCAGTGAAAAATTCAATCGTAAAATAGTCCTATTTTTTCACATAAAAAAAATACAAACTCAATATTTTACATGAGTTTGTATTTGTCAAATTGATTCTATTTCTACAGCATCTTCCCTGCTGCGCTATAAGCATAGTCATCAGCATAGAAGTTCGAGACACTGTCAGATGTTATCTTGTCATAGCTTATTACTATCTTATTATCTGACGGCTCTATCTTTCTTATGATGACATTTGAAATATTTTTGCCATTATTGTTAAATCGTCTGAAATCTTTGTTTTTAATTCTGGCAATTACTTTTTTGGGATTGTCAACACTGTATATATTTATGGTATTGCTATCAAAATTTATATTGGCAATATAGTCGTCAAAGTAGGCAAAGGCATTGTTTATCAAAACCTCAGTCTTGTTTGTAGCATCATTGTACTTTGTTAACCTATACTTGGTAGCAGAGATACTCTTTGTATCTGTATCTTCCAAATTGTATATTCCGCTTGATGAAGATATAAACTTGCCTTTAAATAAGTTGTCGTACTTTGTATCACTTAGGTCATAGCCCTCTTCATCCGGTATCTTGTGTTCAGATTTGGACATTGAAACTAAAGAATCATTAGATTTTAGCAGATATTTTTCAGATATATCGTAATTCCCGCCATCATCGTCATTCCATGTGACATCGAGATTATACCATTTGTCTCCAATTTTTACTATATTCCATGCATGGTTTTGAATGTTTGAAGTTACTATTCTTGTCTTGACTCCCAATTCATTAAGTATGACATTTGCTGCCTTGGCATAGCCTTCGCATACTGCCACACCTCCGTTGCCTACATCGTAAGGTGTAAAAGGCTTGAAATTTTTAATTGCTGTTGAATCTTGCATATATTGTTTGTAAGTTTTAAAGTCATAGTTGGTATATCGTGAGAGATATTCATTTACCAACCTTACTTTTTGTACATCACTACTATCGCTTGGAATTTTTTTTGCTATTTCATGCAGTCTTTTTTTTGTAGCTTCCCATTCCTCCTTAGTTAAGGCATAGGTGCCGGTAAAATTGACTGATATCTTATCTATATAGTACACCCCGTTGATATATTTGCTCCTAAATTCATATCTGAAAGTTCCTCCTGCAATAAAGGAAAGCTGAGGGTTGGTATTGACAAGATTTTCAAACCAAACTTTAAATTTTGGGGTAAGACTGTTTAAATATTTAAAAATTTCCTCTTCACTTTTATAATCTGTCTTAGAGCTGAAAAACCCATTGTGAGCAAATATTTTTGTAACATCAAGATTGCCCTTGTCCATTTTTTCAAGTTGACTTATCAATATGTTTTCGCTTTGAGAATAGTCATCTAAAGGAGCGGAGTTAAACTTAAATGCCGCAAAAATACATCCTCCTATTACTAATATAGCAATTAAAACTATTAAGCCTATAATTTTTTTCATTATTTTCTCCAAACAAGTCTATTGTCCATAATGCTTTGGAGCCAAAGGATTGTCCTGTACTGTAAAGTAAGGAGAGGCATTTTTGTATTTTTCAAGCTCTCTGCCTGATTTTTGTATCGGAGCAAGAGTTCCTGCTCCACCTATACAGCCTCCCGGACAGCCCATACCTTCGAGAAGATATCCATCGTATTTTCCTGCCTTTGCCATCTTGAGCATCTTCATACATTCATGCAGACCGTCCGCACAGAATGTTTTTACCTCGTACTGCGGCTCTACCTTATGGATAGTATTTACTATGGCTTGAGCAACACCGCCTGTAGCGGCAAATCCTCTGCCTGAAGTAGATGCGTCATCTCTTGCCGGAGGAGCATCTTTTAAAGACATAAAGTCTATATTTTGTGCAACAAGCATACCCATCAGTTCTTCGAAAGTTATTACAAAGTTGATGAGATGTTTAAGGTGAGGCTGTGACGCTTCTGTCTTTTTAGCAATACAAGGTCCGATAAATGCTATTTTGGCATTTTTATGATCTTCTTTTATATGCTTTGCCGTTGCCACCATAGGAGTAGCTGAACTGCTTATATTTTGCTTAAATTCCGGGAAGTTCTTTGTAGCGGCAAGATACCATGAAGGGCAACAAGATGTACCTAAGAATTTAAGAGTTTCAGGAACTTCAGTCAAAAATTCTTCCGCCTCATGGATTGACTCTATGTCTGCCCCAAGAGCAACTTCCACTACCGATTTGAAACCTAATCTTCTTATACCTTCTTTAATCATATCAGGTTTTACCAAAGGTCCAAACTGTCCTACAAAAGCAGGAGCAAGTATGGCGTGTACCTCTTCTCCATTTTTAATAGCTTGAATTAACTGGAATATTTCAGTTTTGTCAGCAATTGCACCAAATGGGCAGTGTACAAGACACATTCCGCAGGTAACACACTTGTCCTGATTTATCACAGCTCTACCGAGATAATCCGACTCTATGGCATTGACACCACAGGCAGCTGCACAAGGTCTGTCAAAAAATACTATGGCGTTATAAGGGCAGTTGTCCTTACACCTTCCACATCTTATACACTTTTCTTCATCTATTATAGTCGAGTATTTTCCCATAGATATGGCATTGACAGGACAGACTTGTATACATGGGTGAGCAAGACATTTTCTACAATTGTTAGTAACTCTGTATGTCTTGGTAGGACAGGCTTCACATGCAAAAGGCATTACCTGAACAAGCTCATCTTGTACTATTCTTTCTGATTTTATTATCTTTTCACAGCCGTCAGATAATCTTGAATACTCATCTTGAGCTCTCATCTTCATACCTAAAGCCATTCTAAGTCTTTCACCGACTATCGCTCTTTCCTTATATATGGAATCTCTATATTGAGCCACCTCGCCTGGAAGTATTGCATAGACAGCTTCTTCTATATTATGTGCTAATTTTTCATTGTCGTCATAGCCCATCCTTGCAACTTCAACAAATACCATTCTTCTTAGCTGTATCAGCGGAGTATAGTTCTCTTTCATTTATCTCAATACCTCCATCATTTTTTCCATAAGTTTTTGCGGCGTAGCTTTTAACAGTTTTTCATTTCCTACTGTAACTATAGGAGCGACTTTTTGACTCTTACATTCCTGAGTACAGGGTACCGCTTGGATTATTATGTTGTCGTTTGGAAATACCGATTTGAAACTTTCAGCCTTTTCGAGCAAATCTATAGCCCCCATCATTGTACATCTTGCTCCGCAACAAATATCGATATTCAAATTTTTCATAAAGACTTCCTTTCATAAATTAATTCAGATTTAAATGTGAAAATTTTCAAATTAACAATTGCATAAAAACTTAAACTAAGTTAACACAAGAGTAGTGAAAAACTTACACATATAAAGCTGAAAGCATTTATATCAAATAATTATTAAATAAAAATATAAAATTAAAGTTTAAGTAATTGTTTGTGTTACTATTTTATATTATTTGATGAAAAAAGTAAATCCTAATTGAAAAAATAGAAGACAAAAATTCTGAACTTTCTTTAAGCCTAAGTGGTGTCAAAATAAGTATGATATTTGGAATAGTAAAATACAGTCTTTATCTAAATTAAATTTAGAACTAAAAAAGTTGCAAGTCTTAAATTAGCTAAGTTGCAACTTTTTTTAATACATATATTGTTTTAGTCCATTCTGTCGAGTTCATTTTTTGGAGTTATTATAGGTTTGCCTTCAGAATCCAACAAGACTGTAAGACCTCCTGCATAGCCTGAAGAGCAAAACAGATAATTTACTCCGGTTTCAGTATCTATTATTATATCGAAACCGCTGAGCATACCTTGACTTATTCTTTTAAATCTCTTTTCCATTTCTTGCCTCCTATAATATATTCTAAATCCTTGTTATACTAAAAACCTCTTAAAAAGTCGTGTAATTATGCTACAAAAAAGTTATTGACAATCTCTATAATGTTTAGAGTCAATTTAAAACAACTACTTGGTAGTATAAATGGTGATTAGTAATAAACAAAGGATAGAACAGCATACAACTATAATTATTAATCACAATAAATATAGTCGTGGCTATTATACTGCAAAATTTCTTTTAAGTCAAATAATGCCAGCGTATATAATCTATATAGAATATTATATAGCGATTTATTCAAAGTATTTAATAACAATTAACAATAATTTTAAATATTATCACCTATTGTTATTTTCATTATCAGGAAGCCATTCGAAATAATAAGCATTTCCGCTCTTATTCTTGGATTTGTCTTTTGATTCCTTTAGCTCAATTATTGCATTGGATAAAAGAGTATCTTTTGAAATCTGCGGAGTTAAGAGGAGCTTTCTCGCATCTACAAGCCTTGAGTCAATATAGGTATAGCCTCTTATTTCCTTATCAATAGTGTATAAAAGTACACAGTCAATAGAGCTGTCATATACAGAGTTACCGTTTATGTCTGTAGATATTTTGTTTGCCATATTTTTTTCTTTAGAAAAAACATCAAGAATATATTTACTTTTTTCATTTTCAAAAGGAAATACATATTTAGTCTTGCTATAGTCTATGCCTTTCGGATTACTTAACTTATATTTTTTTATCATTTCATTTGCATCTTGGGCAGGAAAAATATATATCTCAGGATTTATTATGGTGTAACCGCCTGTTTTAGTCTTTGAGAAAGAGTAATAATCACTTCTTAAGTTAAAAATATTAGCTAAATCTATCTGAGTGTAATTGTTATATATATCATTTTCAAAGGGATTACTACTTATAGCAAGGTATGCATTCATAAATCCTTCGTTGAAAACATTGGTATAGTCTCCATCCATAGATATGTTTTGTCTTTCCAATCTGCTGAAATTTTGGAAATCTTCTGTACCAAATGAAAGACATATAGATAGATATAAGATAGACGCAATAATTAAAATCAGAACATTTTTTTTCATAATTTATCCTACCTCCTTTAGGCTGCTGCTCTTGACTTTGTAATAGCTCTGTTAGTTATGAAAAAGCCAAAGGCTCCGCCTGCTATAAATCCTATCACCTTTGCCAAGAAAGATAGAGGACCAAATGACATAAATATAGATTGTACAAATATAGAGAAGAAAATAGCACAACAGGTGAATACACCTGCTCTAAATATGATTTCAGTTCTTCTAAATGTCAGTAACTCTGAGCATTTTTCCATCTTTGTCATTTCAAACAAGGTCATTCCCATGACTATAAATATTATGGAATATCCAAAAAGTTTTAGATAACCTAAGTCAGATACAAAAGCCTTTAGAAGTATGAAAAACGGAGTGAAATTATATAAAATTTCATAAGATGCTGATGAAATACTTTCATCCAAGAATGCTTGCACCATTACTACAAGTCCGATAGGCATCAAAGTAAACACATATCCGCAAAAGGCAGTAGCAAATATATTGCCGAATAACATACTGATAACTGTAAAATAGGTAAATACTACTATTTGTAAAGCTATCGAATTGAGAAAATACATATTGAAAAAATCTATGTTAAAAAATGGCTTTGACATTGGCTCTGCAATAACAATAAAAAGGCTGATAAGGTGTAAAACTATATTTGGTAGTACATTTACTATAAAGCCTACTGCAATCTTGTTGAAATAAATCTGTTTCCTTGAAAAAGGAAGTGAAACAAGTAGCTCCAAACTCTTGCTTGATTTTTCAGAGGCAAAGAGCATTATGGCAGTTATAGTTGAAACCAAGATGTTTATAAGCGTTGTATTATATTGATTGTAAAGAGATGCCACACCTTTTGATAAGTCTTGTGTATTGTTTGATTGTAGTAATAGCACTGCTTGAGAATATGAAAAAGGTAGGGCAAATATCAACAAAATTATATTTATTACCAAGATAGGAGCCAATATCTTGATGTCTTTTTTTATTAGAGTTTTGTTAAATAGTGACTTGTTTGACATAATTATCATCTCCCATCTTAAACAGAAATATCTCTTCCAAAGTCATGTCTATATGCTCTACAAAGAGTGGTTGATATTTTTTGACATTGGATTCAAATACTTTATAGTCCATATTTACAATAATTTCATAAATTTTACCATATTTCTTAGAAATATGAGGTTTAAACTCTTTTTTAAACTCTTCGCTCATTTCATCCTTGAAAGCTATCTGTATCTTTTTATAAGAGGTTTTGAGATTGTCCATATCTTGCTGCAACTTCATCTCGCCCTTGTTTATAAAACCTACAGTATCACATATTTGCTCCAATTCTGATACGTTATGAGTAGATATCAATACTGATGTGCTGCGAGAAGATACATCTTGGACTATGAGATTGAGCACTTCCTTGCGTATGAAAGGATCCAGTCCTGATGTAGGTTCATCCATCAAAATTACCTCAGGTTTGCATGATAGGGCTATCAGAAGCAGAAGTTGAGTTTTCATACCCTTTGACAGGTGCTTTATCCTCTTTTTTTCATCAAAGGTAAAGACTTCTCTAAGAGTCATGTATCTGTCCTCGTCCCAGTTTCTGTAGATATTTTTGTAAAAATCCTTCATATCCTTTACGGTAAAATTATTGTAAAAAGTTATGTTATCAGGTACATAGGCGATATTTTGCCTTATATCGCTGTCTTTGTACACATCTTTGTCATGGAGTCTTACATGTCCTGTGTCAGGTGCATATATACCGCAGAGAGTCTTTATGAGTGTAGTCTTTCCTGCTCCGTTGGCACCTATAAGACCAAATATTGAGCCTTGTTTCAGCTCCAAGTTTATATTTTTTATAACAGGACTTGATTCATAAGACTTGCTTAAGTCTTGTGCTTGTATCATGTTATCACCTCTTTATTTAAAATAGAAAACATCGATGCTATTATTTATTTTCATAATTAAGTTTTTAGAAAGAATAATATTGAAATTTTTAAAAAATATATTTTTTGTAATAGGGCTTCTCATCAAGGAAAACAGTAATAAGGGAATAATCACTAAATATTGAGCTTTCACTGTTTATCCTGTCCGTTAGAGCTGTCGTAAGCTGATGAAATAATACTGAATAGTTCTTCCTTAGATATCCCTAAATACATGCTTTCTATGATAATTCTCTTGATTTCTTCTATTAAGTCTCCCATTTTTTCCTCCTTGTTTATGGCCTGGATATTAGGATTGACAAAACTTCCCTGACCTCTTTTTGTATAGATTATGTTTTGACGTTCCAGCTCTTGATACGCTTTTTGTATCGTATTTGGGTTTATGGTAAGCTCTTGGGATAAGTCTCTCACTGACGGCAGTTTTTCATCAGGGGAGAGTATACCGCTCATAGCCATCTGTTTAAAGCTGTTTACAATCTGTTCATATATGGGTACTCTGCTTCTGACATCAACTTGTATCAAGATTATTCCTCCTTTCGAAATTCTGCTTGTATTAGGTGTCATATTTATAATAGTACACCTAATACAAAAAGTCAATATATTTTTAAAAATTTTATTCTTCTATCAGAAGTTTTAAGAAAAGAACTAATAGAAAATTTTAGTTTTGTAAATTTATTTTAACTATTAATTTGTTGAAAAAAGTGAATTTTATAATAAACGACTATTTTCAAATATTACAAAATGTAATTTTTTCTTGCAAAAATTTTAAATTTATAGTAATATGTTTTTAGTAAATTTTGATTTTTTAAACTTCTTATTGTTATTTGCAAAAAATACAGGGTATACAAAAGTAGGAATTTTCATTAATCAAGTAAAAGCATTCAAATTCGTGCTAAATAGCTGTTAAACGGTCATATAATATAATTTACAACTAATATTGATAATAAAAATATCACTGTATAAAGCTGTATTAAGATTGTAAATGTTGATTAGTATTTTAGGAATTTGCTGAGTTTAAAATAAATTATATTAAAAAAGTATAATTTTTCGTTTTAAAAAAATTTTACATGGTATTAATGAAAAACAATGTTGGAAAATTTATTAAATTTAAATAAAATTTAAAAGGAGAGTATTTTTATGCAAAAATATGTATGTGATGTATGTGGTTACGTTTATGATCCGGCTGTTGGTGATGAAGACAACGGTATAGCACCTGGAACAAGCTTTGCAGATTTGCCGGATTCTTGGGTATGTCCTGTCTGTGGAGTTGAAAAAGACAGTTTTTCGCCTGAGAACTAAATCAAAATTTACCGCATCTTATTTTAAGATGTGGTTTTTTATTTTTATGAGAATTATGCAATTTCTATGAGGTGAATGTATGAGGTTTTTGAAAAAAATAGTGATGTCATTGATTATTTCGCTGATACCGCTTACTTTTGCAAGTGCCGACAAATCAATTTATATGAACAACTACAAAATCAAGGACACGACTCCTATAGTGATAAAAGACGAGAGGTCTTATATATATGCCAAGGATCTGTCTGTAGCTCTTGGAGGTATATATAATTATAATTCCAAGAAAAAAACTGCAACAATTACAACTGATAAGGTAGAGTACGGTTTTGAAAATGGAAGTAACTTAATAAGTATAAATGGAGCAAAAAGATCCACTGATTTTCGCCCTTATGTGGAAAACGGCAAGATGATGGTGCCGCTTGCCATGTTAAAAGAGGTAATTAACGTAAGGCTGTATTGGAACTACAAGACACAGAATCTGTTTATCAACTCAGAAGAAAAAAATATGAAGGATAAGCCTAAGTTTGAACTTAAAAAAACTCCGGAAATCTTGAAAAAAGCTATGGGAGAAGATGCAAACAAGTACAAGTTTACCTACGCTCTTATGGAAGATGTAAAAAATGAGAAATTCATGGTTGACGGGACATACTTTGTATTTCGCTCCAACGAAAAAGGTATTGAAGCTAATAAAATCAACGGATTCTTCTATCTAAATATCTATACTAATGACGTCTATTTCTATCCTGTAGATGCAAGAGGTAAGAAAGACATAGTTAAGTATTCCGGCGGGAAAGAAGTAAGTGACTATGTGGCTAACGGAAAAAATGCTACAACTCAGTTAATAGCAACTACTAAGATGATAAGTGATATCAAGACATCTGATACTTCGCTCGGAAATTTTACCTATACAAGAAAGACTGCTATAGATAAAAAGTACGAGAAGGAATTGCCTGCAGGCGAGTATTACTACTATCAGGCAAGTAAATCCGTGAACGGAAAACTAAAACCTCAGTTTGAGGTGGCACAAAACTCCAAAACTCTTGAAGTATATTTATTCTTGAAAAACGACAAGGGAGTAAATATAATAAAGCTGCCTGACAAGACCATCGTAAAGACTATATCAAAGGATACTTTGACTAATAAGAAGTCATAATATAATAGGATATTAGAAAATAAAAGAGGAATTGAGACTTAAGATAGGCTATTTTATTGATAAGTTCTCAATTCCTTTAATTTTTTTCTTACAAATGTATTTACATTATATAAAAAGTATGTTAAAATCTCTAATGTGTTTTAGTTTTTGCTATGTGTATAGTGACACCTACTTTACACTTGGCATTGACTGTATAAATTTTTCGGAGGTGTAAAATGACAAAGGAATTAAAAAACGAAATTGTTAAGAAGTATGCTATAAAAGAAGGAGATACAGGTTCTCCTGAAGTACAAGTAGCATTGCTTACACAAAGAATTAATGAATTGAACGAACATCTTAAGTTCCACAAGAAGGACCATCACTCAAGAAGAGGTCTTTTGAAAATGGTAGGACACAGAAGATCTTTGCTTAGATATCTTAAGGATAAAAGTCTTGATAGATACAATACATTAATAAAGAGTCTTGGACTAAGAAAGTAACCTTTGGAAAGAGCGGGACTAACCTGCTCTTTTTTACTATGTCAAACTAAAATATCTGTTTTTAATACTAAAAGCTCTTAAACTGTCATATATGGTAAATATAATTTATAAGGCTTTGCTAAAACTGTAGAATGTATAATAATTAAATTTTGAAACATTATTCTTAATCCCAATAAAACAAGGGTGTTATTCAAAAGTGAGGACCATATATTTAGAGCTGATAAAATTAAATCATTTTTTAGAGCTTTCTTAGTATTGTTTAAATAAGAGAAGGAAAACAGATATTAGTATTATATAATCCGCAGGAGCTTTGTTATCGCAGTAAAATATGCTTTATTATCATATTCTTATATGCTTTTTTAAATTAGTTTTATTTTATAGTATAAAACTCATTTAAAAAGTCATATATGTTATGAAATAAGGCGAAAATCTGCTACTTAGCTGATGTATGCAGTAATGTAGATATGCTGCTTTGCTTTTGATGTCATAGGAAAAAAAGACATCAAAAGCTTGAGGAAGATGAAAATTATAAATTTAGCGACTAAATTAGATATTAAAGCGGATATTTAAACAAAGAAGAAATGGAGTTATTATGAGCAACATATTTGAAATGCAATTAGGAGGCAGAACATTAACTGTCGAAACAGGCAAGCTGGCTCAAATGGCTAACGGAGCTTGTACACTTAGATATGGTGATACTGTATTGCTTGTTACAGCTACAAATTCTGCGAAACCGAAGGAAGGAATAGACTTCTTTCCTCTAAGTGTTGATTTTGAAGAAAAATTGTATTCTGCGGGAAAGATACCGGGCAGTTTCATAAGAAGAGAAGGTAAGCCGTCTGAAAAAGCTATACTTACATCAAGACTTATAGATAGACCTATAAGACCGCTCTTCCCTAAGGGATATAGAAATGACGTACAAGTTGTGGCAACTGTACTGTCTGTGGATATAGATCACAATCCTGACACTATAGCTATGATAGGTTCATCAGTTGCACTTAGCATATCATCTATACCTTTCAACGGACCTACAGGTTCAGTTTCTGTTGGACTTGTAGACGACCAATTTATAATCAATCCTACTTTTGAGCAAAGGGAAAAATCTGATATGTACCTTGTAGTATCAGGTACTAAGGATGCGATAATGATGGTAGAAGCAGGCTCAAATGAAGTGAGTGAAGAAGTAATGCTAAACGCCATACTTTTTGCACATGAAGAAATCAAGAAGATATGCGACTTTGTCCAAACTATTGCAAATGAAATAGGTAAGGAAAAAGACGAGTATTATGTATTTAAACCGCTTGAAGAAGTGGAAGTGGCTGTAACAGAATTTGCAAGCCAAAAGATGAAAGATGCTATAAAGACTGTAGATAAACAGGAACGTCAAGAAAATATGGAAAAGGTAAAAGACGAAACGATGGCGCATTTCGAAGAAATCTTCCCTGAGAATATGAAGGACGTTGATGAAGTAATATACAGCATAACAAAAAAAGAAGTGCGTAATATGATAGTCAAAGACAAGGTAAGACCTGACAATAGAGCGCAAGAAGAGATAAGACCTATATGGTGTGAAGCTGGTGTATTACCAAGAACTCACGGCAGTGCCATATTTACAAGAGGACAGACTCAAGTATTGTCAGTTGCTACACTTGCAGGCTTGTCTGAGGCTCAGACTATAGATGGACTGGATGAAGAAGAAGAAAGAAGATATATGCACCATTACAACTTCCCTGCTTTTTCAGTAGGTGAGGCAAGAGCTTCAAGAGGACCGGGAAGAAGAGAGATAGGTCACGGTGCACTTGCTCAAAGGGCTATAGAGCCTTTGCTTCCTTCAGAAGATGAGTTCCCTTACACTATAAGAGTTGTATCTGAAGTAATGTCATCAAACGGATCTACATCTCAGGCTTCTGTTTGCGGCAGTACACTTTGCCTTTTAGACGCAGGTGTGCCTATGAAGGATATGGTGGCAGGTATAGCCATGGGACTTATAAAAGATGAAGAAGATGTTGTGATTTTGTCAGACATACAAGGTATGGAAGACTTCTTGGGAGATATGGACTTCAAGGTTGCCGGTACTGAAAAGGGAATAACTGCCATACAAATGGATATAAAGATTTCAGGAATAGATGAAGACATACTTAAAAGAGCTCTTGCTCAGGCAAGAGAAGGTAGACTTCATATACTTGGAGAGATGAAAAAGGTAATAGACAAGCCAAGAGAAAGTCTATCTCCGTATGCTCCAATGATAATAAATATGATGATAAATCCTGATAAGATAAGAGAAGTAATAGGTACAGGCGGTAAGGTAATAAATAAGATAATAGATGAAACAGGTGTAAAAATAGACATCGACAACGACGGAAAAGTATCTATACTTTCAAATGATCAGGAAATGTGCATGAAGGCAAAAGCTATAATCGAAGGCATTGTCGCTGAGCCTGAAGTAGGTAAGATTTATAGCGGTAAAATCACAAAGATAATGCAATTTGGTGCATTCGTTGAAATATTGCCGGGTAAGGAAGGTCTACTTCACATTTCACAAATGGATAAGCAAAGAGTCGCAAAGGTGGAAGATCTGTTTAAAGAAGGCGACAGCGTAGAAGTAAAATTAACTGAGATAGACTCACAAGGCAGATTGAATCTTTCAAGAAAAGTTTTATTATAAAAAAGAATAATGTAAAATGTGGGCTTTTCTTTGAAATTATAAGGAAAGCTCACGTTGTTTAAGGATATATTATGGCGGGAAAATCTAAAAAAACTAAGAGTAAGGCGAAAAAAAAGAAAAATACGGCAAATCTTGGTGATACTACAATATCTCTATTACTTGTTACATTAGGGCTTGTATTTACTGTCATGTTTTTATTGCCTGATGTTGGGATAATAGGCAATGGACTTAAATATTTCGTGTTGATGCTTTTTTCAGCTTTTTCTTTTTTTATATTCATGTCATGCATAGTCGTAGGAGTCTATAACCTTACATCAGAGAATAAATTTTCCTATGCAAATATCAATAAATTTGATTTAGTAATATTTTTTCTGATGTGTATATTTATCTATGTATTTTTCAATATTCAGGTTATGGCTGAAAATGTGAACATCTCCTTTGATACTGTCAACAACATAGTATCACTTGCAATGAACATGAAGGGTACAGGTATGGTACCGTATTTAGTGGCATTCATCTTCTACAAGATGGTAGGTACTGCCGGAATAGTGCTGTTTATCACTATTTCATTCTTATATCTTTTGCTTAAATATAAGAGGAATATGGTAGCGACGGCTATAGGTTATGCCATTGGCTTTATGCAAGGTACAAGAGAAACAATTGAGGTAAAAAAACAGGAGAAAAGAGAAAAACAAAAAAGTATAAAGCCTAAAAAAGGAGCCATACTTGATGAAAGTCTTATTGACGAGCATTTTATGGATGTATCTGACATCGAATACGGGAAAAAAAAGCCTAAGCCTTTAGTCAAATTTGATGATGATACTGATTTTGAAAAGTATCAAAAAACAATCACTTTTTCGGATGATTTGAGAAAAGATGAAAAGCAGATTGAAGTGGAAGAAAGTATTGAAGATATAAGTGATGCTGAGAAAATAAAGAGGGAAGAAGAGGATAAAATAGAGTTTAAAGACAGGATAGACGCTCTTTATGAAAAGTATAAAAAACGCTCATCTCAAAGCGAAGATATAGAAAAAACTCAGACTCATGTGGTCGAAAATGTTATAGAAAATGCGGATAAAGACATAAAAAATCAGTCAAATGTTGAACAAAAAACGCAAACAGATAGTAAGCTAAAAGATGTAAATAATATAAAAGACAATTCTGCTGAAAAATCAGAAAATAATTCTAAGGATAAAATTAATTCTGCTGAAAAATATTCAAATTCATCTAAAGATAGTGATGAAGACTATTACAATGTGGAATATGTAGCAGATAATGGCGAAGATGATGAAGAGGAAGTATATGTGCAGGAGGTAAAAAAACCTTATGTACCGCCTAATTTAACTCTGCTCAGCGAATATGAAAAGGTGCCTGTGTATGACAGGGCAGAAAAGATAAGAAAGGCTCAACTGCTAAAACAGACTTTGCTAAGCTTTGGAGTGGAGGTAAATGTTGAAAACATAGCAGTAGGACCTACAATTACAAGGTACGAGGTAAAGCCTAAGGTAGGTACCAAGGTCAGCAAGATTACAAATCTTACTGAAGACTTGGCTCTTGCACTTGCAGCTAAGTCCATAAGAATAGAGGCTCCTATACCGGGCAAATCTTATATAGGTGTGGAGATTCCAAATGAAACAAGTCAGACTGTCAGCTTCAAAGAGACCATACAAATAGGTATGGACAAAAAAGAAAACTATAATATAGTATTTGCAATGGGTAAAGATATTTCCGGAGAAGTCATATTGTCAGATATTACCAAGATGCCACATGCACTTATAGCTGGTTCCACAGGCTCAGGAAAGTCAGTTTGTATCAATACTATAATTTGCAGTATAATCTACAACTATTCGCCTGAGGAGGTCAAACTCATACTTATTGACCCTAAGGTAGTGGAGCTTTCCATATATAATAAATTGCCACACCTCATCATACCAGTGGTTACAGATATGAAGAAAACTCCGTCAGCTCTAAGCTGGGCTGTAAATGAGATGGAAAAAAGATATGCACTTTTTGCTCAGAGCAAATCAAAGGACATAGTAAGCTATAATAAGAAAAACGAAGAAAAATTGCCGAGAATAGTCATAATAATAGACGAGCTTGCAGACCTTATGATGGTAGCGCCTAAGGAGATAGAAGAAGCCATATGCAGGATTGCACAAAAGGCGAGGGCCTGCGGTATACATCTTGTAGTAGCGACACAAAGACCTTCTGTTGATGTCATTACAGGGCTTATAAAGGCAAATATACCTTCAAGAATTGCATTTGCTGTATCATCTCAGACAGACTCAAGGACAATATTAGATATGAGCGGAGCTGAAAAACTGCTTGGAAAAGGTGATATGCTCTACTCACCTATAGGTATGAACAAACCGGTCAGAATACAAGGGGCATTTCTAACTGAGGAAGAGGTGGAAAAAATTACTGACTTTGTACAGCTAAATAATTACGTCGAAGATTTGGAACAGTCGCAACAAGAGATTTCAAGAGAAATAGACGAAATTGTAGTAGCGTCGGATAAGAGTGGAAATTCTGACGATGAGTTGTACGAAAAGGTGGTGGATTTTGCCTATGAGAATGAGGAGATATCTGTTTCCTTGGTTCAAAGACAGTTTAGAATTGGCTACAACAGAGCCTCAAGAATAGTGGATGATATGGAGAAAAACGGTATAGTCGGAAAGAGCGACGGCTCAAAACCAAGAAAGGTTTTGAAAAATTACATCTCTGAATAATGCCCTATGAAAAATTTTAAAATTTTAATGCTAAAATCTAATAAAATAATAGATAAAATAATGAATATACATTATTAAGAAGACTATTGATGAAGATTATCCATAGATTAAATAGATGGTAGTATAAGTATTAAAATTTAAGTATAAGATTAAATATAAAGTATGCATTGTTTAATGTGGCTCCTTTTTTAGGAGCCTCTATTTTTATAGTTTATTATCATTTGAAAAATTTTAAGATTCTTTAAAATCTAAAAATAAAATAAAAATTTCTGTATTTTTAAATTTTATCTTGACTTTTTTTAAAAATAGTTTATAATGTATTTATAAATTTCTTATTATCAATTAAAAATGAATTAAGTGAAAAAAGTAAAAATATCCAAAGATAATTATAAAAAATACTTTATTAATTTAATTTTTAATTGTATAATAATTATAAATTTTATTATTAATTATCAAATTCATTTATTTAGTAAATTGGAAAAGGAGAATATTTATGTTATTATCAGTATTAAAAAATCGTAGAGTATGGGCTTTCTTAGGTGGAGTAGTAGCAGCTAAGGTCATTAAGAGTGATATGGTACACAAGATGGCTGTAAAAGGTATGGCTGAAACTATGAAGATACAAAAGAGCCTTAAAGAAAATATGCAAAACATCAAAGAAGAAGCTGAAGACTTGTGTTATGATGAAGAGGCTTCAGTGGTAGAGGCATAGGCGTATGAAGTATAGTAAAGTATATGACGGCAGAGGGCGTATAAGAGTAAGATACGGCTCTCATGCCTTTGACAAGTATTCCGCCATGGGATTGACGGATTATTTAAAAACTTTTGAATACATTAAAGAAGTAAAGGTAAGCACAAGCAACGGCTCTGTGCTTATTAATTATTTGGATGAGCATAAAGATAAAGTGCTGTCTCTTTTGGACGGCATGACAAAAGAAAAGATGAAGCAAATAGCTTATCCAATAGATGAAGAGCTGGAAAGACTAAATAGAAACTTTAAGGTAAAGGCACTAAAACTTATTGCAAAAAAAGCACTTATACCGCTTATTTTCCCACAAAATTTTATGGGTATGATTACACTTTTTAAGTCATATAAGTTTATAAAGTCAGGTATAGCTTCGCTTCTAAACGGAGATTTGGACGTTAACGTACTTGATGCCACTTCAATTTCGGTTTCTATGATGACAGGTGATTATTCCACTGCAAATTCAATAATGTTCCTACTCAACTTCTCATCCTTACTTGAAGAGTATACTATGCGTTCAGCCAATCTTCAACTTGCCAAGTCTTTGGAGATAAATGTGGACTATGTTTGGGTCGAAGAAAACGGAACTCAGGTCAAAAAGCCTATGAGTCTTGTTGAAAAGGGAGATATAGTAATTGTAAAGACAGGCTCTATGATACCTATAGACGGTACTGTAGTAAAAGGTGAGGCTCTTATAAACGAGGCAAGTATGACAGGAGAGTCTGCGCCAGTCAGAAAATACAATGGACTATCAGTATATGCCGGCTGTATAGTGGAAGATGGAAGTATAAATATTGAAGTAACCGCTATAGATAACCAAACAAGGATAAGCAAGATAATTGATTTGATAGATAAGTCGCAAGATTTGAAAGCAAGGATACAACAAAAGGCACAAAAGACTGCTGACGAGATAGTGCCGTTCAGCTTATTGACATTTGCCGGAGTATATTTGTTTACAAGAAATATTACCAAGGCTACTGCGGTACTTATGGTGGATTATTCTTGTGCGATAAAGCTTTCAACACCTATTACTGTTATATCGGCTATGAAAGAGGCTTCACAAAACAGTATAGTAGTAAAAGGCGGTAAGTTTTTGGAGGAATATGCTGCTGCAGATACCATAGTTTTTGATAAGACAGGTACACTTACTAACGCTACTCCTTCCCTTGCGAAAATCACTCCATTTTACGGATACTCACAAGACGAAGTGTTGAGGATAGCTGCCTGCCTTGAGGAACATTTCCCTCACTCTGTAGCAAGAGCAGTAGTAAGAGCTGCAGAGATGAAAAAGATAGAGCATGAGGAAAAGCATGCAGAAGTGGAATATATAGTAGCTCACGGTATAGCGACAAGATTAGACGGACAAAGGACACTAATAGGTAGCAGACACTTTATCGAAGATGATGAAAAGGTGTTGCTTACAGATGAACAAAGAGAAATCTTGAAAAATGAATGTGCTCCATACTCAAACTTATTCCTTTCATATGGAGATAAAATAATAGGTATATTAAGCATTGAAGATCCTCCAAGACAGGAGGCTAAAGAAGTAATAGCCAAGCTCAAGGAACAAGGATTTAAAAATATAGTGATGATTACCGGAGACAATGAAGTCGTGGCAAACAATGTTTGCAAGAAATTAGGTATAAACCACTGCTATTCTCAGGTACTGCCTGACGGTAAGTACAAGATAATAGAAGAACTCAAATCTCAAGGCAAGAAGGTAGTAATGGTAGGTGACGGTATCAACGACTCGCCTGCGCTAAGTGCTGCAGATGTATCGATAGCGATGAAAGACGCTTCCGATATAGCAAGAGAAGTTGCTGACATAACTTTACTTTCAAGCGATTTGAATGATTTGATACTTCTTAGAGAGCTCTCTGCAAAACTTTTCAAGAGAATTGAAGACAACTACTCCTTCATTATCAACTTCAACTCAGCCTTGATACTTTTGGGAGTGTTTGGAGTGCTTTCTCCTGCAACTACTGCCTTGTTGCACAATGTTTCTACTGTAGTTATTTCCGGTATGTCAACAAGAAAGTATTTAAAATAAAGCTGAGTAAATTAATCTTGTTAGTATATGCTTTGCCTAATACTAAAAATCTATTAAAAAGCTATATAAATGTATCACAATAACAGTGCTGATAATTTATAAACTGTAATGCCATTAGTCATAAAACTTGACATTATAAATAGATATTAGTATAGACTGTTATATATTAAGTCAAATCTAATAAAAAGCTTAGACTTTCTTAAATATTATATTGAGTTTAAGAAAGCGTGAATTACTAATAATAAAGAAAATAGCATAACATAAAAAACCTGATTTGAAATATTCAAGTCGGGTTTTTTATATTTTATGGCTATGAGTTAAAGTTTGTACTATTATCTGCATAATTCATACTAATCACCATTTATAATGCCAAGAATGTTATTTTAGCGAATTACACGTTTTGCAGATTGTCAATAATTTTGCTGAAATAGAATCACATGGCTTTTTTATAGAGTTTTACTATAATGTATAAGGAGCATTGAAAATTTATCGCAACAATAGATAATTTATTAAATAACCAATATATTCTAAATTAGTGCACTATTAATTATTCTATTGAGTTATAATATTAGCTAATAGCTTAATAAAACAATAGAAAAATTCTATTTAAATCTCTTATAATTTAAGCTTTATTTTATAATAATCAGAGAAATATTTTTAAGTTAATAAAAAAAACTATAATACCAAAATTTAAATTATACTTGAATTTTATATATAGAAAGAGTATAATGCAGTTAAGTTGAAAAGCTGTCATAACAAAAATGTGTCGCTAAGGAGGTATTAAGTTATGAAGTATATTAATCCTATGAGGTACAAGAACGGAGATTGAATTATTTGCCTTAAAATAATTATTTTATCTAATATTTGTAGTCAATTTAATATAGTTTGAAAGGATGAGTAAAATGAAAAAGATAAAGAATAGAGTTTTAAGTATTATTCTAAGTTTTGCTATGGTGTTTACTTTTATTCCTTATAATGTATTTGCTCAAGTAGTAGATTATGCTATGGATTTAGAAGATACATTAGATGTTGATGATGTGTTAGATGAAGAAATATATAATGAAGATTTGCTCGATAATATGAGTAGTGTAGATATTACAACTCCGGTTAGCTTACAGCTGAGAAATTTTCAAAGTAACAGAACATTTGATATACAAGACATAAATTATAAACGTTCTTGTAGAAATCCGGGTTTAAAATACCAGTGTAAGTGGGAAGGAATTGTTCCTTATGCACCGATATTTGGACATATGGTGAATGACGGCAAATATACAAGACCGCTCGGAAAAGAATACGGAGATCTTGGATGAGGTTGGGGTAGTTCAGACTGGATGACCGGATATCTCTTGGTGGATTTGGAAAAATTAGGTAAGAAGGAAGAGGGAAATTTACCAAAGGATGAAGATGGATTATCAAAGATAGGAATAGTCAGAGTAGATAATAAATATAGCAGAAATGATGACTTTTCATCTTGGAAAGAAAGCGTAGAACAAGCATTTAGAGAGTATAACGGTAATGAAGGTTTTACGAAAAAAGGATATGCAGGGAGCAGTGCGTATCAGGAGACAAAATTAGTAATATGGGATGGATATAGAAGAACAAGAGGTATAAAAAAATTAAGTAGAAAAGAATATATAAAAGATATTGAAGATGTAGATTCTGTAAATACAGTGAAAAGACAAGAAATTGCTAATTATATAAAAAAACACATAGATAACGGAGCAAAATTGCAAGGATATATAACGGTAGGCTATGGTCTTAAAGATATGTATGAACCTTCAGAAAGTTCTTATCTAAATGGGAAAAAACAAATAAGATATGTACCGCTTATAAAAATAACAGGGCTTACCTATGATGTAGAACTTGAATATATAAATGCTCCAACTCAAGCAGAGCTACCTAAGATTATACAGGTAAATGCAGGTGATAAGATAAAGTTACCTGAAATTAAAGACTATATTTCAGTATACTATGATGAAAATAACAAGCGTATAGACGGAGATTTTACAGTTGAAAAAAATATGAAAATTATTGTAAAATTTTTGAATTTGAATGATACAACAGATACAGACTCAGACAGATTAACAGATACTTTAGAAGAATTTTTCGGTACATCTTTGACAGATAAGGATACAGATTCTGACGGATTACCTGACTATTTTGAGGTATTTTCACCAGCTTATAAAGTATTTGATCCACTTAATGCCGACACAGATTTCAACGGAATTAATGATGGCGATGAAGACTATGATGAAGACGGATTGAAAAACAAAGAAGAAATAGAAAATAAAACGAGTGCATTTGATAAGGACACTGACGGTGATGAACTTGAAGATGGAGAAGAAGTTTATAAATATAAGACAAATCCGTCAAAAATAGATACTGATAATGACGGACTTGATGATTTTAAAGAAATACAACTTGGTTTCAATCCTCTTGTTGCCAATGAAAAATTTGATATAACTTATGCACCTAAAATTGACAATGATACAGTATCTCCAAGTGTAAAAATTACATTGTCAGGAGAGCAGGCACAGTCGCTTTCTATAGAACAATATGATAATGAAATGTTATTTCCTAAAGATATGCCGGGCTATATGGGAATGGCTTATGATTTTAATGTAAATGGAAGTTTTGATGAAGCAATAATATCATTTGGATTTGATAAGACGAATCTGCCAAATGATGCAGAACCGACTATATACTATTATAATCAAAAAGAAGGAAGCTTAGAAGAATTACCAACTACAGTGGTAGGAAATATAGCAAGTACAAAGGTAAACCATTTTTCAACTTATATTTTAATTAATAGAAAAACTTATGATAAAATTTTCCCTTGGGTAGGTACTTGGGAAGATGATTGGGAAGATGATTGGGAAGATAAAAACTACAAAAAAGTGGATATTGTATTTGTTATAGACGATTCATATAGTATGAAAATCAACGATTTCAAGTATAGAAGATTGGAAGCTGCAAGAAATTTAATCGATAAGTTACCCCAAGATAGCGGTATAGGGGTAGTAAGATTTCTTGATTATAAACCGAATCTACTTACATCTGAATTGACTACGAATAAAGAAAAAGCAAAAAAATTTCTAACAACAGACTATTTTACATCAAGTGGAAGCACTTATATGTACACAGCAATATTAGAAGCTTTTTCTCTTTTTAAAGGCAATAAGAAAGATACTTTGCAAATCATGGTAGTGCTAAGTGACGGAGAAACGAGTGATACGGATTCGCATGAAAAGGTAATAGAAATAGCGAAAAAAAGTAATATAAGGTTATACACAATCGGATTGGGAAAAAATTCTTTAGCGTATTTTGATAATTATCTTAAACCTTTAGCAACAGAAACAAATGGGGGGTATTATTCTATTGACAAAGCAGAAGATCTGAATGAAGTATTCAAGAATATCAATAAGAAGATAGATATAACTTTAGATAGTGATAAGGATGGATTACCTGACTTCTACGAAAGAGGGATACATTTACTAAATGGGAAGACTATTATTACAGATGAAAAGAAACGTGATACAGACGGTGACGGACTGCTTGATGGAGAAGAATTAAAGATTGAATATAAATACACCCCCGATAAAAAGAAGGTAAAAGTTATAGGGAAGATGTTGTCTGATCCTACCCAAAAAGATTCAGATGGAGATAGAGACTTGGACAGATTAGATCCTAATCCTATGAGATTTATATTAAATGATAGGTTTATAGATATTTTAGGGAAAATAGAAGTACTTTCTAATGGATATTCTATGGGCAGTGACATTAAGTATCCCGCTGGTAAAGAAAAATGGTATGTGTTTATGTTTTTAAGACAATTTAACCCCAATTATGATAAAAATTTGTGGAGTGGTACAGGTGGTAAGATAGATTATAAATTTGTTAATGACATAAAAACAAAAGATAGAAGCTTATACGAATATTTTGCAAACATGGGTCGTATCTTCGCTAATGATAGATTTGAATATCTTGACACATACCATATGGCAGCAACAATGACCGGTTTAATATATAAGACTAGTCCGAAGGATGCTGAATATCTAGATAAAGTATTTATTAAGGGGTTAATATCAAGTAACACACCTGAGTATATATTTGATGATTTATCTGGATGGGCAGGTGATCTACACACTCTGATGAATGATACTATGAGAGTGATAAGAAAAGAACAGGAACTAAAAGGTAATATTGATTTTAAGAACTATATTCCGACATATGAAGAGTTTTATAGTACTTTTAGTCGACTCCTTGGGGATAAAAATTATTCATTTGGGAGCGATGATATATTTGCTGATGTGGATGCATATAACATAGGAAAAGAACTTAAAAATAAAGATTTAAAATCAGCCTTAATAACATATTATTCTAAAGGATATAAAAAAAGATTTACCAATTTTCTTAAATCCCCAGGGAAAAAACGATTAAAGAATAAAGTTTATACTTATACAAAGGAAAGTTTTTTAGGTTTAAGAAAATGGCCTTTACTTGAATATGAGTTTAATGATGACCATTCAAAGGCAGCAAGAGATGCTTTTGTAAACTTTATAATAACTCAGAGGGAAAAAGAATGAAACTTACAAAAATATTACTTCTTATAATAATATTTGAAGCTGTAGTCTTTGCGTATGTGTTAAATATTGATACAGATAAACATTACAACGAAATGTTTGAAGAAATATCAAAGGATAATAAATATAAAATAAGTTTGACTGAAGTGAACTATATGGAGTATAAAGGGGTTAAAGTTTATTATGCATTTAAAAAAGACGGGAAATGGACCTACCTTGAATATATGAGTTTTGGATGTAATAAAAAAAGCAAGGTCTCAAAATCTGATTTTAAAATTGATTGGCACGATGAATATGTAAAATTTTCATATACTGACAGCTTAGATAAAACAACTCAAACTTATAGAATATATTTTAAGGATGTGGAAGAAAAAGATGAATAAAATAAAATCCTATAAACATATAGTTATTAATATATTATTAATCCTCATTTGTATTTGTTCAGCATTAGTCATATATATTGTTTATATAATCAAGGAATATGATGTTAGAGTTGCAGAGAGAGATGAGTTTTTTTCTAAAGATGATAAATATAAGATAGCATTGGAACAGACATATGAAAGTAGCTTTGTACCTTTTTATTTATACAGACCAAGGGTTGTAGTTGGGAAAAAAGTAGATGACAAATGGATATATAAAAAAAGTTTTGAAATACCTATAGCGACCCCAGACGGGCTTAGGAGAGGAAATTATTCAATAGATTGGATAGATGGAGGTGTAATAATAAAAATAATCAAAGTAAAACACGAAGAAAACAAGACATACAGAATATATTGGGAAGATGTATTTTAAAATGGCTATATAATAATATTTAATATATTTGTGTTCAAACATAGCGACTTAAAAATCGCAATGTTTGAACACTTTAAGTAAAAAAATATAAGAATTAAAGAGCTTTAAACAGTTACATATATGTGATTAATGCTATTATCTATTTAATCTATAGGTAAATTCGTTGATAGTTTATAAAATACTATGAGATTTATGACTGAATTATAAATACAATAAAAAAAATATATTAATTATTTGATTAGATTGTGGTATAACTCTTCACATTATATAATATTATTTTTAAATTTTCAGTTGTAATTTTACTTTTTTATATTATATTAAGAGAGGTAAAGAATGAAACTTACAAAAATATTACTTTTTCTAATAGTATTTGAGATTATAGCTTTGATATTTGTGATAAATATTGATCCAAATGAACATTACAATAGTATTTTTAGAGAAACATCCTATGATAATAAGCATGAAATAAGCTTTTCAGAAGTAAGTCATAAAGACTTTAAAAAAATAATAGTTTATTTTCATTTTATAAAAAATGATGGAAAATGGACCTATCTTGAATATATGAGTTTTGACTGTAATAAAAAAAGCAAGGTCTCAAAATCTTATTTTAAAATTGATTGGCACGATGAATATGTAAAATTTTCATATACTGACAGCTTAGATAAAACAACTCAAACTTATAGAATATACTTTAAGGATGTGAAAGATAGCTATGAATAAAAGTAAAAGTGATAATTGGAGAACTTTGCATATATTGTTAGCATTTTTTGTGGTCATGTTAGCTCTATCTATTTATGCTATTTATTCTTTTAAAATATATAACGAATCTGTTGAAGACAGGGAGGTTTATGTAAAAGACAATAAATATAAAGTAATCTTAGAGCAGGTAGTTGAAGATGGAATATTTGCTCCATATAGAACAAGAGTTACGCTTGGGAAAAATATTGAAAATGATTGGACATATAAAGAGTTGTTTGAGATGTCTTACAGAATTAGAGGTGCTATTAGAAAAGATAATTACACAGTAGATTGGATAGATGGAGGTGTTATAATAAAGGTTACAGGTGTAGAAAAAGAAAAAGATATGACATATAGAGTATACTGGGAAGATGTATTTTAAAATGGCTGTATAATAATAATTATTATATTTGTGTTCAAACATAGCGACTCAAAAATCGCAATGTTTGAACACTTTAGATAATAAAATATAAAGATTAGAGAGCTTTAAACAGTTACATATATGTGCTTAATGCTACTATCTATTTAATCTATGGGTAAATTCATCAATAGTTTTAAAAAATACCATGCGATTTATAAGTGTATTATAAATACAATGAAAAAAGTGATTAATTATTTGATTAGATTGTGATATAACTCTTCACATTATATAATATTATTTTAAATTTTCAGTTGTAATTTTACTTTTTTATATTATATGAGAGAGGTAAAGAATGAAACTGGCAAAGGTATTACTTCTTATAATAATATTTGAGATTATAGCTTTTATATTTGTTATAAATATTGACAGAGATAAATACTATAATGATATTTTTAAAGAAGCCTCCTATGATAATAAACATGAAATAAGTTTTTCAGAAATAAGTCATAAGGACTTTAAAAAAATAAATGTTAATTTTCATTTTTTAAAAAAAGATGGAAAATGGACCTACCTTGAATATATGAGTTTTGCCTGTAATAAAAAAAGCAAGCCTTCAAAATCTGATTTTACAATTGACTGGTATGATGAATTTGTAAAACTCACATACAAAGATAGTTTTGATAAAACAACTCAAACTTATAGAATATATTTTAAGGATGTGGAAGACAATGATAGATGAAAATGAGTATAGGAAAAGAGCAACTATGAATAGAATACTGATAATTATTTGTATTTTTTCAGCAGTAGTCATATATGTTGTTTATACAATCAAGGAATATGATGTTAGAGTTGCAGAGAGAGATGAGTTTTTTTCTAAAGATGATAAATATAAGATAGCATTGGAACAAACATATGAAAGTAGCTTTGTACCTTTTTATTTATACAGACCAAGGGTTGTAGTTGGGAAAAAAGTAGATGATAAATGGATATATAAAAAAAGTTTTGAAATACCTATAGCGACCCCAGACGGGCTTAGGAGAGGAAATTATTCAATAGATTGGATAGATGGAGGTGTGATAATAAAAATAATCAAAGTAAAACACGAAGAAAACAGGACATATAGAGTATATTGGGAAGATGTATTTTAAAATAACATTATTCAAAGCTTACATGAGATGTATTTGTTGATTTTATAATTGTTCAGAGGAAAAAAGAGAAGTAAAAATATGGGAAAAAAGAAAATAAAAAAGACAATTAATATAATGTTATTTGTAATCTTTATCATTGAATTTATAGTTATTGCAAATTATATAATTTCAGGAAATTTTAGAGAAAATGAGGTTATAAATACAATTAGACTTAAAAATGAAGTTTCAGAAGATAAAAAATATGTAATGATTATAACTGCAGATATAAATACAGATAAAAACGCTCCGAGAATTTTGCACGTATACGCAGATAAAAACGAAAGTGATGGGAGACTTGAACGAATTATTGGAATAAAATCAATGAGCCAAGTTATCAATTCAGATGATTTTAAAATTAAATGGGATAAAGAATATGTGAAGTTAACTATTTTAAATTATGATGGAGGGAAAAATATATCATATAGATTTTACTATGAAGATATGTAAATTACGAAAGTTTGTTTTATTTAATGAATTTTGGAGAGTGATGTAGTATTGGACATTGGTACAATTTCTAAGATATTAATAATAATGACTATATTAGCTGTATTAATATATTTTACTATACCTCAAAAAGAAAAAATAAATGTAGGATTATTAATTTTTGTATTGATTTTTACTACAATTATTATAGATACTGCTACAACTGACAGATCTGAGAAATCAAAGACAAAAAAAATTATTGAAGAAACCTCAGCAGATGGGAGATACAAGGTAATAATAAGTATAATAGGATCAACGGGTTTGACAGGATATTCTGATCTTGTTTTAAGTGTAGGATTAAAACAAGATGAAGATTATATTATAAAAGAGTATTTAAGATGTCATGTTCATTGTTGGACTAATGAAGAGTATTTTAAATTTGAATGGCTTAATGATGGAGTAAAAGTAATTTTTTTAGGCTGTGAGAAGGGAGAACTAAAATATAGAATATATTGGGAAGATGTATTTTAAAATGGCTGTATAATAATTGTTAATATATTTGTGTTCAAACGTAGCGACTTAAAAGTCGCAATGTTTGAACACTTTAAGTAAAAAAATATAAAAAGTAGAGAGCTTTAAACAGTTACATATATGTGATTAATGCTATTATCTATTTAATCTATGGGTAAATTCATTGATAGTTTATAAAATACTATGCGATTTATAACTGAATTACTCAACTTTCCCACATGAAAAACATATTAAAGATATTGAAATTTGAGTATATTTTAAAAATACAATATTATACTTGACATAGTTTTTTCAGTGTTTTCATTTTTTTAATAAATATGTAAATTCCAATAAATTCATTCAGAAAATTTTTTGTAGAGTAGTGTATTAAAAAATCAATGAATACTTAAATTTCAATAAAAATTAGGATAATTTTAGTTCGAAAGTTGAGTGAATTATAAATACTATGAAAAAAATGATTAATTATTTGATTAGATTGTGGTATAACTCTTCACATTGTATAATATTATTTTTAAATTTTTAGTTTTAATTTTACTTTTTTATATTATATCAGAGAGGTAAAGAATGAAACTTACAAAAATATTACTTCTTATAATAGTTTTTGAGATTATATCTTTTATATTTGTCATAAATATTGACAGAAATAGATACTATAATGATATATTTGAAGAAGCCTCCTATGATAACAAGTATAAAATAAGTTTTTCAGAAGTAAGTCATAAGGACTTTAAAAAAATAAAAGTCTATTTTAATTTTATAAAAAAAGACGGGGAGTGGATTTATCCTGAATATATGAGTTTTGACTGCAATAAAAAAAGCAAGCTTTCAAAATCTGATTTTAAAATTGATTGGCACGATGAATATGTAAAATTTTCATATACTGATAACTTAGATAAAACAACTCAAACTTATAGAATATACTTTAAGGATGTGGAAGACAGCTATGAATAAAAGTGGTAGTGGGGGAAATATAATACTAAATATAGTATTAGCTTTGTTTATCATTATTTTCGCTTGGTTTATACATGGTATCTATAATTTAGGTATATATACAGAAGGTGTTGACGAGAGAGAGGTATATGAAAAAGACAATAAATATAAAGTAATCTTGGAACAGGTATATGAGGAAAGTATTATACCATTTGCCTTGTACAGAACAAGAGTTACAGTAGGAAAGAAAGTTGAAGATGATTGGATATATAAAAATCCCTTCGAAATGTCCTATGTAAATAGATATGGTATTAGAAGAGAAAATTTTACAGTAAATTGGATAGATGGAGGTGTGATAATAAAGGTTACAGGTGTAGAAAAAGAAAAGGATATGACATATAGAGTATATTGGGAAGATGTATTTTAAAAAAAGGCAGTATTTAAATTATAAGTGATATTTGATTTATAAGAGGCGTAGATAAATAAATATACTACGCCTTTTTAGAAATATAAATTTATACTAAAACCTAATAAAATAATGGATAAAATATTTTTATTTAATTGACAAGATAGTTATAAATCATACACTATTTTTAAAACTACTAAAGAAAATTTTCCATAAATCAAATAGATAATAGTATTAATGACAATTATTCAAAGCTTGAAAGATAGTCTTTTGTAGATTATATAATCTTGACTTTATCAAAAAATATTTTCAAATCAAAAACTTTGAATTACAGCTTTTATTTTTCGATGGTAGAAATAATTTTTTTGTGATATAATTAGCTCATAAAAGATATACATATTTTGCTAATATTGGAATTAGGAAAAATTTTTGAGTACAACAATATATTAATTATTATAAGGAGCAGATATGAAAGTATTGGAACTTATGCAAAATAGATATTCTGTAAGAAAGTTTGACGCTAAAAAAGTGGAGAGGTGGAAGATAAAATTCATACTTGATGCGGCTGCATGTGCTCCTACAGCTGTAAATTATCAACCTCAAAGAATATTGGTAATAGATGATAAAGACGGCTTGGAAAAAATGAAGAATATTACGCCGTATCACTTTAATGCTCCTCTTGTTTTTGTAATGTGTTATGACGCTATTAAGAGCTGGAAGAGGGGGCGTGATGATATGGACTTTGGTACTGTGGATGCTACAGTGGCAATGACTCAGATGTTGCTGGAAATTGTAGATCTTGGACTTGGAGGTACCTTCGTAGGTGTTTTTGATGCTCATAAGCTGTCTGATGCCTTTAGTATTCCTGATAATCTTGTGCCTTTTGCCTTGCTTCCTGCCGGATATCCTGCCAAGGATTCAAAACCGTCTCCTTTGCATTATAAGAAGCAGTCAGTGGAAAATATGGCATATTATAATTCTTTTTCTAAGAAATTTGAATAGAAAAAATGACTTATGCTATGAAAAGTTTTTTTAATCATGGGATAGGTCATTTTTTTGATACATGTAAAATATTGCCGGAATCAGTATTCCTTTTAATACGGAAGTTATGGTAAGTGATGCCCATATTCCGTTTACTCCAAGCGTAGTGCGTGACAGGAGCAGTGACAGCGGTATTCTCATACCTGTTCCTATGATACTTATAATAGCAGGAGTCTTGGTCTGTCCATAGCCGGAGAATATCCCGATAAAAAGAATCTCAAAGCACATAAATATCTGAGAAAAAGATAAGATTTTCAAATATGTGGAGCCTGAACTGATGGTCTGAGCCTCATCTATAAATATCATAAAAATTTCACGAGAGAAGAAAAAAAAGACAAACATTGATAAACAGCCAAGTATTAGGCAAAACTTGCTTAAAAATTTTGTGCCTTTGTGTATCCTGTCATAGTTTTTTGCTCCGTAGTTTTGCCCTACAAAGGTAGTGGCTGCAATGGCAAAACCGTCAGCTGTCATCCATGATATGGACTCTATCTGACCGCCTATTTTTTGTACTGCTATTTCTACAGGACCAAAATACGATATTATCCTTGCCAAGATTATACTGTAGATACAGTATAAAGTGGATTGTATAGCAGATGGAAAACCTACTTTGCATACTGACTTCGCTTTTTCTATGTTAAGTTTTTCGAGAGAAAGTCTGAGATTTTTATCCTTTCTAAGATTGAAAAAAATCAGCAGTATAAATACGGATAGATGTGCGAGAGCTGTCGCAAGTGCTGCTCCAAATACCTCAAGTCTTGGGAAAAATCCTATACCAAATATCAGAAGAATGTCAAAGACTATGTTGAACACAAGTCCAAAGGAATTGGTCAAAAAAGTAAGCCTGCTGTTGCCTATTGAGTTTAAAAAGGCGGAAAGCACATGATTAGCATACATAAAAGGCATGGAAAAGGCAATGACCTTGAAGTATATTAGTGCCTGACTTATGATTTTCTCATCTCCAAGGTTGAAAAAGGAGATAATTTGACGATTGAAAAGTAAAAATACAAGACCTGTAAAAATACCAAAGGCAAAGTTAAGCCAAAAAGCTGACTGATAATAGGCTCTTGCTTCTTCAAAATTTTTCTTACCGTACTCCTGGGAGACATATACCTGTGTGCCGATTTTTGCCATGGATGCTGATGCGTTGGCAAACCAAAGGAAAAAACCGCAAGTTCCCACTGCCGCAACTGCTCCGCTGCCAAGTCTGCCTATGCAAATCATGTCTACAAAATTATAGGTGATGTTTATAAATGAAGTGGCTAATAATGGCAGAATAAATCTATAAAGTTTTTGTCCTATTTTTCCTGTGGTAAGATTTATATTCATAGTTCACCTTGATTTTTTTTCTTATCATATACTATTTCCGCCTGTGACTTCCTCATATATACAGGGTTTGCAAAAGTCATGTTCTCATCTTTTAGCTCCTTAGAAAGCATAGCTATATTTGATGATTTGATATAATTATCATAAGGATTTGCAAAGATGACATTGTCACAAGATGAGAGTTGTCTTTTTTCTCCTGCAAGCAAGATTTTTTCATTGCAATTTTGTATATATTCTTCTAATTCCTCATCAGACATTATCGTATTTTCAATTATCTTTTCAAGTTTGAAGTCCCTTATCCTATATACACCTACATAGTAAGTGTCTCTTTGTGCGTCAATGGTTGTGATTACTATTCCTTCGTAAGAAGTGAAATTCATAGCCATTGCGTCAAGAGAGCTTACAGAGATTACAGGAATGCCCAAGGCAAGAGAAAAGGCGTTTGCCGTTGCAACACCTATCCTTATTCCGGTGAAAGAGCCTGGTCCTACTGAAACTGCGATATGACTTAGCTTACTCTTGTCAAAGTTCAGCATAGTAAAGAGATTTTCTATTGCCGGCATTAGAGTTGTGGAATGTACAAGTCCGTTGTTGAGGTTGATTTCGCCTATTACTTCATCATCTTCATTTATACAAACTGAAAGAGATGAAGTGGAAGTATCTATCGACAATATCTTCATTTTGTAAAACTCCTTATATAACATATTTTTTCAAAAAGTCGTCTATTGCAGCCCAGTAGTTTTTTGAGTCGGACATAAAAGCGTCTGTATGCTTTGCACCCTTAGTAATATATATCATCTTAGGTGAGTTGATAAGCTCGTAAATATCGTAGGCATTTTGAGTAGGGACGAAGCTATCAGCAGAGCCATGGAGTATCAAAGCAGGTAATTTTGTATTTTTTAGAGCGTCTGTAGCGTCTACTTCCGAGAAGAAAAATCCGCCCCTAATCTTAGTAGTAAGGCTCATCATAGGTATCATGGGGAAGTAAGGTATATTATAGAGTTTTCCTGCCTGTTGGGTGAACTCTCCTGTCAATGTCAGATAACCGCTGTCTTCAATAAATGCGACCACATTATCAGGTAGATTTTCGTCAATTGTATTTATCACTGTTGCAGCGCCCATACTTACTCCAAAGAGCAATATCTTAGGATTGTGATACTTTTCGTTAATATAGTCTATCCAAAGTCTGACATCCTTAGAATCGTATCCGCCCATTGAAATGATATCTCCGCCGCTTTTTCCATGTGCTATCAGGTCTATTGCAAGTACGTTATAGTTTCTCTTGTTGAATTCATAGATATGATTGCCCATCATTTTTGAACTGCTTGTATATCCATGGACTACAATGACGAAGGGGCGTTTGTCATCTTTGATGAATTCATAGCCTGTAAGCTCTACTCCTGTGGAAGATTTGATATGCACTTCCTTATTGTTTTTGTTGAAGTAATCAGTTTTGTAATCTCTTTTTACTGTGCTATTTTCCTGTTCTGTAATTCCGTTTTTAAATGCTTTTTTCGTCATGGCTATTTCAAAGAAATAATTAGCTCCTAAAATAAGTATAAGCAATAAAATAACGACAATTGTTATAATAATTTTTTTAAGTTTTTTCATTCTACCTCTGTTCATCAGTATATTTTTCAAAATCTTCCATCGTATCTATGTCTTGCAATATATTTCCGTCGCTTACATCAAAATATCTCAGCTTTGATAAATTCGTCTTGATTATATCTCTACCGCCTATATCTCCGCTGATATTAGACAGCTCATCATAAAGACTAAATGGAAATATAGTAGGCATTGAATTTTTGCCTTCAACCCTCGGTACGACAATGCAGGATGTGTTTTGCATAAAAAAATCGCAGAGCTTGTTCAAAAATACATCGGTGATAAAGGGCATATCAGATGGCAAAAACACAAAGCCCAAGCAAGGTTTAACCTTAGCTATACCCATTTTTATGCTTTGTGATTGACCCAAGGCTTGATTTTCATTTTTGACAATGGTAAAATCACCCATATCTCTTGCGTAATCAAGAATTTCATCATAGGCTGACACTACTACCTTTTGTCTTATATCGCTTTTTTTGACAGAATTTATGCAGTGCTGATACATCTTTTTGCCTTTAAAGTCCATAAGCAACTTATTTTGACCCATTCTCTTTGAAAGACCTGAGGCTAATATTATTATAGATAAGTCATACATATTTTTTTGTAATCTCCAATCAGATATAGTGAGCCACATATCAGTATCATATCATCTTTATCAGCGTATGAAAGAGCCTTATCAAGAGCCTCCTTATAGTCGTCGCTTCCTTCAACATCTTTGTTGTATTTTTTCAAGCTTTCTATCAGAGCGTCCTTTGATGTACGTCTTACACTATCAACCTCAACGGCTATTATTTTATCGGAAAGTTTCGCCAGAATTTCAGACATTTCGTCTACCTGTTTATCCTTGAGTATTCCTGTTATAAGTATCAGCTTTTTATATGAGAAGTATTTTTTTACACTTTGAGCCAATTGCTTGATTGCGTCAATATTATGAGCTCCGTCAAGCATAACGATAGGATTTGCCTTTACTATCTCCATCCTACCTATCCAAGTCACATTTTCAAGTGCAGATAAGATAGAGGATTTTTTTATTTCTATACCTTGACTTTGCAGTGTTTCTGCTATATTTATAACTACATCGGTATTTTTAATCTGATGAACACCAAGCAGATTCAAGGCTATGTCGTAACTGTCATTTTTTGTCTTAATGTTGAAGTATTGCCTTGGAGAGTTTTTCACCAAGTCAGTGTTGAATATCTCCTTTACTTCTTCATTTGTATATTCTCTTATTTCAGAATTTGCTATTATAAGTGGCGAGTTTTTTTCAACGCTTACTTTTTTTATCACGTTCATCACTTCAGCTCTTTGATTGTAGAGGACTACAGGCACTCCTTTTTTGATTATACCTGCTTTTTGACGTGCTATCAGGCTTATTTCGTTGCCAAGTACAGCCATGTGGTCGTAGCTTACTGATGTGATTACACTTAAAATAGGAGTAATTACGTTGGTAGAGTCTGTAAGTCCGCCAAGTCCCACTTCTATTACTGCAAAATCAACATTTTGCTTATAGAAATAGTAGTATGCAAGGCAGGTGATAAGCTCAAACTCTGTCGGTTCACCATAGCCTTTTTCTATAAGATCGTCAACTATTACGGCTATCTTCGTCATCATCTTTGCAATATCTGATTTTTCAATAAATTTTGAGTTTATTCTGATGCGTTCCTCAAAGTCTATAAGGTGAGGAGATATATAAAGACCTGTCTTATATCCTGACATTTCCAATATCTTAGCAGTCATTGCAGATACAGAGCCTTTGCCGTTTGTTCCGGCTATGTGGATACATCTTATCTTATCTTGAGGATTGTTCAGCAGTTCCAAGATTTTATATATCCTGTCCATCTTATACTCGACGTCTGTGGAATAAGGCCTTTGGATGTACTTTAACGCTTGCTCGTAAGTCATGATACCACCCCTCCTGATTATCATGTAAGTCTTAAAACTGATTTACTTAAAGATTGCTCTTTTATAAGATATTTAAAACTTACAGCATGAATTTAAAAAACACAAAATATTTAGGCAGATTACGATATTAAAAAAAGCGTAAAATCCTTAAAAGTTACTTATATTATACAACAAAAAATGAAATTTAAAAGAAAAAAAGGAAAATTATGTTAAAAAATATAGTTGGAAGAATGAGGCATAATAAAACTATAAGTATGAAAAAAGAGTTTTTAAGTTTGATACTATAAGGCTATATAATTATTTGCTTTTATAAAAATTTTCCTTTGCTTAAATTACATAAGTATAAGTTTTTGTATTTGCTTTGTTAGATTAATTTAATTTGATTTTGGACGACTTTGGGAGTAAAATATAGTCAAGAGATAAGTGTGAGTAAGAGCTATAAAAACTAAGTTTGGATTTATTAAATTACTGATAGAAAATATAGTTTATAGTAAGTTATTTGAAAAGTAGAAATATCTGAAAGGAGAGAAATTATGAAAAAGGAATTAAGGGATGTCTTGCTTTTTACTTTCATAGTTTTACTTATAACGACATTTTCCGCAATTTCCAACTCCATGGTCTATGGTGATAAATATGGTGGAAACATGACATTTATAATGAGTATATATCCGATAGTTTCAGCTATTTTGGTAGAAAAAGGCTTTAATATTAAAACTATAGTAAAAGATAAATTAAGTGCAACATATTTAATATATTTTTCCATAATATGTATACTATCTTTATTATCCTTAAAATATGAGGCTTTTATGGATGTCTTTAGATTTATTATACCTTCAACTGCTTTGTTAAGTTTGTATGTTTTAGCAATAAATAACAAGGTTTTAGTAGGGAACTTCAGTTTCAAAGAGTTATTTAAATGGATTATAGTATTTTTAGTAATATTAAATGTCCAAGTTGGGTCAATAAACTACTATATGACGAATGATATATATGTCAAAGATTTGATGACAAGAAGCATAATTTCCATTACAACAGGATTAATTTCCAATATAGGATTTATTTTCTTTACCATAGGAGAAGAATATGCTTGGAGATATTATTTGCAAGCTAAATTGCAAAAAATATCCGGTAAAAGAGTAGGAGTCTTACTTACAGGATTAATATGGGGGCTGTATCATGTTCCTTTGTATGGTTTTTTATTTTATTCCGGTCTTGAAGGAGTTTATGCTTGTGTCAACATAGTAATTTTTTGTATTGCAATGGGGGTTTTCTTGGGTTTGATTTATATGAGGAGCAATAGTGTTATAATGGTATCGCTTATCCATTCTTTGAATAATATGTATAGAGCAGGCGGAATAGTCTCTACTCAAACTGCGACACCTGATGCTGCCGCTATTAGTCAATTTTTTATATTTTCAGCTGTGATGAGCTTAGTCTTATTCCTACCATTTTTACTTGCCAAAGAATATGCAAAGAAGTAGTAAGTTTAATGCAATCAAGTATTTTATAGTATTTACAACGCAAAGTAATAAGTAGTCATTGAAATTTTTGTTAATGTTTGAATTATGCTGATGTTAGAAAACAAGAATTTTTATTAGGAGGTAGTAGAGATGAAAAAGTATTTATCAATGATTATAAGTACAGTAATATTAACGCTTTTTACTTCAATGAATGCTTTTGCTGTAGATAAACAACAATACATTAAGTTTCACAATCAAAGATTTAAGATAAGTGACTTATCTAAGGAGACTTTGGATTGGCTTAAATGGTATAATTCGCTATCTGATGATTTTAAGGAAATGGTAAATTATGTGCCTGGTGAATTGTTGGAAAAATCCTTGCTATCTCCAAAGGGTGATAGTGCTGTATTAGACCATAAGGTAGATTTGGAGATTATCGTGCCTTTAAAATCAGCCTTTTTTAAAAGCTTGGTATATGATTATATTAATAATTCTAAGTTTTGTGAAATATTGAAAAAACTTAAATATAAAGATTCTTGTACCAATTAATGGACTTGTATTAAGGTATTAGGAAAGCAAATATTTATGTAGAAGAAATTGTAATATCATCTACTGTAGTATGTATTTGACTATGAGCTAAGTGTTTAAGAGGAATAAAGTTATGTTAATTGAGAGAAAATTTTCCGATATATTTGATGATGACAAGATTGAAGATACTTTTGAGAGTAGAGAAGATGGCGAAAAAAATATCGGAGATGAGATAAAAAGGTCTATTGTTGCAGAAAATATAAATCTGCAAATAAGCATAGCTTATAATATATTTTCTGAGCAAAATATGAAAGAAAGAAACACTACTATAGATGATAAGCTTTTGTTGGAAGACTTTTCCTTTTCTCTTGAACCGGTAAAGAGCATTTCAGAAGATGAGCAGATAAGCATATATAGAAAGTTTTTTGATTCCATGCTTTTGATAAGCAAGGCAGATGGCTCAATAGTTCAGCTTATAGGAAGAAGTGAAAAAGCTAAAGAATATTTTTGCGAACTGCTGAAAAAAGGCAAGATAGATAAGGATGTGCTTAGATATGTATTTGCTGATGATAGCGGAAAGATAAGAGAGTTTGAAGCAAGTAAGAATATAAAACATAATACTCCTTATGAATTCATGGCTGATTGTCAAAGTAAAGCAGACATATCTCAAAATAGGTTTTTATCAATAGTTACAGATTATAGGGACAATCCTTTAAGAGGTAAAAGTATGGGATTTTTGACAAGATTTAATATCAATTACCTTGAAAAAGATGAAAATATGGTAGCGTTGAGTGAAAAAGTGGGTAAGCTGTTTTTTGTAGAATATGACTTATTTAAACATTGTCTTGTAACATGGAAAAAAGTATGACAGACATAGCTTGATATTAAAAATTATATAATTTGTTTTAGTCAATTAAAAAAAGAACAGGGAAAAAGCCCTGTTCTTAACTTTATACGATCAGATTTTATGGGTGGACGGCGTACCCACCATCTCAGGTACCTGTTAAGCAGGTGTGTAGAGAGCCTTTTCTACTTCATAAAATTCAAATCTTTATATTATAATAATATAATTATATCGTATCTATTTTGATTGTACAATACTATTTTGTAAGTATGTAAATAGTAAATTAATTAAAATTATCTAACATTATTAGTCGTCTATGATGAGACTATGTTATACATGTAAAGTAAGTAGACTTATTAAAGGTACTATATTGTAAAGTTAGTATTAAATAAAGCTATCTCTATAATCAAATCATAATTACTTAAATTAGAAAGTTTATCAAAGATATTTATATAAAAAAGTGAAATGTAGTCATAAAAAATAAAAAACTGCTTGACTATGGCGGATTAAAGTGATAAAATTATTCGGTATGTGAAATACATCAAGCTATGGACATAGCTGTTGGCAAACATAAAACAAAAGGAGGTGCTTTAATGCCAACTATCAGTCAATTGATAAGAAGCGGTAGAGAAAAAGTGGAAAAGAAATCTACTTCTCCTGCTCTTCAAAAGGGATTTAATTCATTAAGAAAAAAATCTACAGACATATCAGCTCCACAAAAAAGAGGGGTATGCACATCTGTAAAGACAGTAACACCGAAAAAGCCGAACTCTGCCCTAAGAAAGGTTGCCAGAGTAAGACTTACAAACTCAATGGAAGTATCTGCATACATTCCGGGTGAAGGCCACAATCTTCAAGAGCATAGCGTTGTGCTTATAAGAGGTGGTAGAGTTAAGGACTTACCAGGGGTAAGATACCACATAGTAAGAGGAACTCTTGATACATCAGGAGTAGAAAAAAGAAGACAAGCAAGATCAAAATACGGAGCTAAAAGACCTAAAGAAGCAAAGAAGTAAACTCTATAAGTTTACCAAACAGATGTCCACGCTTTTTATAAATGATATAAATAAAAGGCAAGCGGCATAGGATTTAGTGTCGAGTACCGGTGAATTAATTTTTATTAAGGAGGGAAGCAAATGCCAAGAAAAGGTAAGATACCAAAGAGAGAAGTATTACCGGATCCGGTATACTCAAATAAAGTAGTTACTAAACTTATCAACAAGGTAATGCTTGATGGTAAGAAAGGAACTTCTCAAAAGATAGTATACGGAGCGTTTGAATTAATTAAAGAAAGAACAGATAAAGATCCTGTAGAAGTTTTTGAACAAGCTATGGCTAACATAATGCCTGTGCTTGAAGTAAAAGCCAGAAGAGTCGGTGGTGCGAACTACCAAGTTCCTATAGAAGTAAGAGCTGACAGAAGAGAAACATTGGGTATCAGATGGCTTGTTAGATACTCAAGACTTAGAGGCGAAAAAGGAATGACTGAAAAATTGGCTAAAGAGATAATGGATGCTGCTAATAATACAGGTGCTTCAGTTAAGAAGAGAGAAGACACTCATAAGATGGCAGAAGCAAACAGAGCGTTCGCACATTATCGTTGGTAGTATGAAGCTCATTGCATAATGAGATTCATATAAAAAACTTGAAAGGAGACAACAGTGGGTAGAGAATATCCTTTAGAAAGAACGAGAAATATCGGAATAATGGCTCACATAGATGCGGGTAAGACTACTACGACAGAGAGAATACTTTACTACACAGGTATTACTCATAAACTGGGAGAAACTCACGAAGGTGCATCTCAAATGGACTGGATGGAGCAGGAAAAAGAAAGAGGTATAACAATTACTTCTGCTGCTACAACAACTCATTGGAAAGACCATAGAATAAATATAATAGATACACCGGGACACGTTGACTTTACAGTGGAAGTTGAACGTTCACTTAGAGTATTGGACGGTGCGGTAGCGGTATTTTGTGCAAAGGGCGGTGTTGAACCACAATCAGAAAATGTGTGGAGACAAGCTGACAACTACAAGGTACCAAGAATAGCCTATGTAAATAAGATGGATATAATAGGTGCGGATTTTTACAGAGTCGTTGGAATGATGAAGGACAGACTTGGTTCAAATGCAGTGCCTATGCACATACCTATAGGGGCAGAAGATGACTTTGTAGGTATGGTAGACCTTCTTACTATGAAGGCTCATATATTCAAGGATAATGAAGGTAAGGACATAGAAGTAACTGATGTTCCTGCTGATTACCTTGACAAGGCTAAAGAATACAGAGAAAAGATGGTTGAATCAATTTCTGAAACTGATGAAGAATTGATGATGAAATACCTTGAAGGAGAAGAACCTACAGTTGAAGAACTTAAGGCTGCTCTTAGAAAGGCTGTTATAGCTACAACAATCAACCCTGTATTTTGCGGTACTTCATACAGAAATAAGGGAGTACAATTATTGCTTGATGCAATAGTTGATTACATGCCTGCTCCTACTGATATAGAAGCTATCAAAGGTGTACTTCCAAACGGTGAAGAGTCTGAAAGACATTCATCAGATGAAGAACCTTTCTCAGCGTTGGCATTTAAGATAATGGCTGACCCGTTCGTTGGAAAGCTTGCTTTCTTCAGAGTTTACTCAGGCATACTAAACTCAGGTTCTTATGTACTTAACTCTACTAAGAACAAGAAAGAAAGAATAGGTCGTATACTTCAAATGCACGCTAACACAAGAAAAGAAATTACTGAAGTATATTCAGGAGACATAGCTGCAGCGGTAGGTCTTAAGGATACTACTACAGGAGATACTCTTTGCGATGCGAATGCACCTATAATATTGGAATCAATGGAATTCCCTGATCCGGTTATCACAGTTGCTATAGAGCCTAAATCAAAGGCTGCTCAAGAAAAGATGGGTACAGCTCTTGCGAGACTTGCAGAAGAAGACCCTACATTCAGAGTAAAAACTGATGAAGAAACAGGACAAACAGTAATCTCAGGTATGGGTGAGCTTCACCTTGAAATTATCGTAGACAGACTTCTAAGAGAGTTCAAAGTTGAAGCGGATGTTGGAGCACCGCAAGTTGCTTACAGAGAAACTATCAAAAAACCTGTTGATATTGAAAATAAATATGCTAAACAATCAGGTGGTAGAGGACAATACGGTCACGTTAAGATTAGAATGATACCTCAAGAACCTGGTAAAGGATATGAATTTGTCAATGCAATTGTCGGCGGAGCAATACCAAAAGAATATATAGGACCTGTTGATGCCGGTATACAAGGTGCAATGCAGTCAGGTGTACTTGCAGGGTATCCGGTTGTTGACGTAAAAGTTGAACTTTATGACGGATCATACCATGAAGTCGATTCATCAGAAATGGCGTTTAAGGTTGCAGCGTCAATGGCATTCAAGGACGGTATGAGAAAGGCTAATCCTGTAATACTTGAACCTATATTCAAAGTTGAAATAATAACTCCTGAAGATTACATGGGAGACGTAATGGGAGACCTTAACTCAAGAAGAGGAAGAATAGAAGGTATGGAAGCTCGTGTAGGTGGAGCACAAGCTATATCAGGTTATGTACCTCTTTCTGAAATGTTCGGATATGCAACTACACTTCGTTCAATAACTCAAGGTAGAGCAAACTACACTATGATATTTGACCACTACGAAGAAGTACCTGCATCAATAGCTACAAAGATAAGCGAAAAAGGGAAATAAAAAGATAATAAATTAATAGTACATTATTGATATTTTTATAAATTTTTGTTATAATCTACAATAATGTACTTAGAATTAAAGCAATATTATATTTATTTTTGTAAATAATTCATTATTGGAGGAAATTTAAAAATGGCAAAGGCTAAATTTGAAAGAACTAAACCACACGTTAATATTGGAACAATAGGACACGTTGACCATGGTAAGACTACACTTACAGCAGCAATAACAAAAACTCTACATGATAGATACGGTATTGGTGAAGCGGTAGCATTTGACAATATAGATAAGGCACCGGAAGAAAGAGAAAGAGGTATCACAATATCTACAGCTCACGTTGAGTATGAAACACCAAACAGACACTACGCTCACGTTGACTGCCCGGGCCATGCTGACTACGTTAAGAACATGATAACTGGAGCTGCTCAAATGGACGGCGCTATACTTGTTGTTTCAGCTGCTGACGGTCCAATGCCTCAAACAAGAGAGCATATATTGCTTTCAAGACAAGTTGGTGTACCATATATAGTTGTTTTCCTAAACAAATGTGATATGGTTGAAGACGAAGAACTTCTTGAACTTGTTGAAATGGAAGTTAGAGACTTGCTAAACGAATATGAATTCCCGGGAGATGACACTCCAATAATAAGAGGATCAGCTCTTAAGGCTCTTGAAGATCCACAAAGCCCATGGGGAGATAAGATACTTGAACTATTTGAACAAGTTGATGCTTATATACCTGAACCGGTTAGAGATACTGATAAACCATTCTTGATGCCTGTAGAAGACGTATTTACAATAACAGGTAGAGGAACTGTTGCAACTGGTAGAGTTGAAAGAGGAATCTTGAAAGTTCAAGACGAAGTTGAAATAGTTGGTCTTAAAGACGAATCAAGAAAAGTTGTTGTTACAGGAGTTGAAATGTTCAGAAAACTTCTTGACCAAGCTCAAGCAGGTGACAACATAGGAGCACTTCTTAGAGGTGTAAACAGAGAAGATATAGAAAGAGGACAAGTTTTAGCTAAGCCTGGTTCAATACATCCTAAGAAAAAATTCTCTGCAGAAATCTACGTTTTGAAAAAAGATGAAGGTGGTAGACATACTCCTTTCTTCAAAGGATACAGACCACAATTCTACTTCAGAACAACTGACGTTACAGGTGACATCCAACTTCCTGATGGAGTAGAAATGGTTATGCCTGGAGATAACGTAACAATAACAGTTGAACTTATCACTCCGGTTGCCATGGAAGAAGGTATGAGATTCGCTATAAGAGAAGGCGGAAGAACAGTTGGAGCAGGTGTTGTTGCTAAGATACTTGACTAATATTATCATAGTCTTTAAAACAACAAACGAATAAATATTTAATAAAAAGACCACCGGGATATAAATCGGTGGTTTTTTGATATTAATTTTTAAGTTTTATAGCAAAATATTATTACAATATAGTTATTAATCAAGTATAATTACATATTCTAAAAAGCATATAAATGCGTTAATACAAGTTTTTAAGCGGATTACAGATATTATAAACTAAGTAAAGATAAAAATTTAAAAAAAGTATCGTCTATAATAATAATTTATAAATAGAACAAAAAACAAACAAAATAAAATTAAATAAGAAAGTAAATTAATCAAATTATTTTACTTTTTTTCTTGACATATACTTAAATTATAGTTATTATATAATTATAAATTATATAAGATTTATATGAAATGGCAACAAAAATGAACTTAACAAAGCTAAACACAAGTTGTCTTTTGAAGAAGCAAAAGAAGTATTTGAAGATGAAAATGCAATTTTATTTGATAACCCTGACCATTCTTATGAGGAGGATAGATTTTTAATTATAGGTTCAATAAAATCTTCAAAAATCTGTATCGTAAGTCATTGCTATAAGGACAGCGAAAATGTAATTAGGATAATATCAGCAAGAGAGGCAACAAAGAAAGAAAAGAAAATATATTTGGAGGGGTATCAGCTATGAGAGAAGAATATGATATAAATAACTTAAACCCACGAAAAAACCCGTATGCAAAGAAAGTAAAAAAACAGATAACTATAAATATCAGTACAGAAGCAATCGAATATTTTAAAAGTCAATCGGCTAAAAATGGTATTCCTTATCAAACTTTAATTGATTTGTATTTGGTAGATTGTGCAAATAACAAAAAAACTTTAAATTTAAGTTGGAATTAAAAGAAAAGGGATGTAAAATGAATTTCATTTTACATCCCTTTAAAAATATTGTGGTTATTATACTTGTAATTTTATAATTTAATACTATTATCTATTTAATCTAATACTAATCACCATTTATAATGCAAAGATTGTTATTTTAATAAATTATTGCTTTTACAGATTATCAATAATCTTACTGTTATGAAAATACAAGACTTTTTGATAGGTTTTTAGTATAAAGATATTGTATTTATTTAATATAAGTATAATGTCAATAAATAGTTTTATAAAAAATAATATGGATTTTATGATTTTATTTCAAATACACAAAAATAGTGATACATTATTCAATTAACAATTAGTAAAATAAGTTTGTAGTATTAGCACAAAAACTTTATAAACTGATTTTACTATATTGATAAGCTATTTGAGCTCCTACCTTTGCATTATTATATACAAGTTGTATATTAGCTTCAAGGCTCTTACCTTGAGTTTTTTCCACTATCTTGGCAAGTAGATAAGGTGTTACGTCCTTACCTTTTACCTTTTCAGCCTTAGCAGACTTAAGTGCATCTTCTATAATTGAGTTTATATATTTTTCATCAAGTGAATGTTCTTCCGGTATAGGATTTACTACAAGAATGCCACCCTTAAGTTCAAGCTGCTCCTTAGTATGGACAGTCTTTGCTATCTCTTCTGTTGAAAGGGCAGTCAGATTAAGTTTGATATTAGATGTTCTTGTGTAGAAAGCCGGAAGGAACTGCGTCTTATATCCGATAACAGGAACTCCTTTAGTTTCGAGATATTCCATAGTCCTTGGCAGGTCAAGTATAGCCTTTGCTCCGGCACAGATTACTGTAACATTAGTCATTGCCAATTCTTCAAGGTCGGCAGATACATCCATATCTTCTTCAAATCCTCTGTGTACACCGCCTATACCGCCTGTTACAAAAAATTTGATTCCTGCCATACTTGCACATATCATAGTAGTAGCTACTGTAGTAGCGCCATTTTTTTGATTTGCTATTATACTTGCCATATCACGTCTTGATACCTTTGAGACATCTTTTTCAGTCGCAAGTGTCATCAAATCTCCTTCAGTAAGACCTATTTTTATTCTGCCTTCTATTATCGCAATTGTAGCAGGAACGGCGTTATTATCTCTTATTATCTGTTCCACTTTTTTTGCCATTTCTATATTTTGAGGGTAGGGCATACCATGTGAAATTATAGTAGATTCAAGAGCTACTATAGGTAATTTTTCTTCTATTGCTCTTAGAACTTCCTCGTTAAAATCGATGAATTTTAAAAATTTATTCATTTTATCTCCTAAATTATAATGTTACATCGTAAAGAATCGATGTTATATATTGTGAAGTGTTAAATTTGACTAATCTCTTGTCATCTTACAAATATATTGACTTGAGACAAGTAAATATTATGAAATTTAAAAGTCATATGAAATATCAAAGAATGTATCAATATTATCAAAGATATCCGAAGGTATATTCTTTACTACGGATTCATCTGACTTTAAATTCAGCTGTGCCATTTTCATACCGTATTTACATGCAGTTTCAAGCGATTCATTTTTGCTTATACCATGTATTACTCCTGCAGAGAATGAATCTCCTGCACCGGTCACATCGATTACATCATTTATCATTTCTGCACTCAATACAACAGGAGAAATTTTCTCCTCATAGAAAATACAGCCATCTTTTCCCATGGTTATTATACATCTATCCAAACCTTTTTTCTTAAGCTTATCACATACGCTTTTAAATTCAAATTTATCACATTGTGAATATGCTGTAGCTTCGTCCTTGTTTAAGATTGCAAGATATATATTTTTAAGTTGATCAGGAATATGAGCAGTCTTTGCGACAGATACACCAATTAATATTATTTTTCTGTCCTTTATATTCTGCAATTTTTCAATAGCAGACTTTTGTACATTTGTATCACAGACTATTATGTCAGCCTTTTTTATATGCTCTTCATGGCTTGTTATCCAGTCTCCATCCATAGTATCACATATTTTCATATCTGCAAGCCCTAAGACAAGGTTTCTGCTTTCGTCAAGAACAGCAAAATAGGTACCTGTATTGAAGATTTGATCTCTGTCTGTGGCGAAGATATGCATTATAGGAGAAGCATCTTTGACTACATTTGTTCCTTCCAAGTCATTGCCTACTTTTGTCATAAGTGCGACTTCTTCATCAAGTCTTGCAAGATTTTCCGCTATATTCCTGGCTACTCCGCCATAGGTAGTAATTCTTTGTGCAGGATTGGAAGTTTCCATTATCACTTTGTTCTCGATTATAAGCTTATAATCTACATTAGCAGCACCTATACAAAAAATCAAATTCTTTTTGGATGTATCCGACACTTCAATATCATTTATCTCAATATAATCGGGGTTTTCATTAGACATGGAGCAGTTCTCCACCTCAGTATCAAATGACTGTTTGTTTAAAAAATTAGAGTTTTTCTTTTTAAAAAAATCTCTTGAATTGCCAGTTTCTTTCAATGTTCTATCATCCTTCTTCAAATCAATATTATCTCAAATGTCTGATGACATATCGACTGTTCTTATAGCAAATAATATAATACTAATACCTAATAAAATAATGGATAAGATATTTTCGCTGAATTTATAATAAAGTAGTAAATCATATAGCATTTAAAAAAGCTATTGATAAATATTATCCATAAGTTAAATAGGTAATAGTATAAAGTTCAATAAATCAAATTCGTAAACAGATATTAAGATTATTATATAAACTACGACTTTTTAATATTATAGATATAAGTAAGCAATAGGTTAAAAAAATCTCAATTTAAAAACTGCTACCTTCGAATTTAGATATATTAGAACTATTATAATGCCGGAAACTTTGTTTTCAAAAATAATATTATTTTTAAAAACAAAGTTTGTAACTAAATTATAACATCAGGACTTTCTTTGTGCAATAAGATTATAAAAAAAACAAGGAGTTATTTATATTTTGACAAGTATACTATCTTTGTAAAATTTACTTTTCATCTAATATTTTCTTAACTTCAGCTCTTAGAGCAGGCACTACTTTAGCTTCAAACCAAGGATTTTTGATTTGCCATATGATATTTCTTGGCGAAGGGTGAACTACGGGAAAGTAAGTAGGTAGGTAATCTTTGTAGTTTTTTACAGTTTCAGTTAATGTTTTTTTCTTATTTTTTTTAAGATAGTAATTTTGTGAGTAGGATCCAACCAATATTATGAGCTTTATATTATCATAATGCTCAAGAATTTTCGTATGCCACTTTTGAGCAAAGCCCTTTCTCGGTGGTAAATCACCGCTTTTCCCTTTTCCAGGATAATAAAAGTCCATGGGTACGATACCAATTAAGCCTGAATTGTAAAAAACATCCTCATTAATTCCCATCCAATTTCTCAGGTTTTTCCCACTTTGATCGTTCCAGCATTTTCCACTTTCCATTGCCTTTATCCCCGGAGCTTGACCTACTACAAGAATGCGAGAATTAGCATATATGTCAAATAAAGGCTTTTGTCCCTGTTTTGTAAATTCAAGATTTTGCTCATCTGACATTATTTCTTTTTTTAGTTCTTCAATAAAATTATCCATAAAAACTCCAATTATAAAATAAAAGAAATATTATAGTACTATTTTAAGTATAACTAAATCAAAGAAAATAATCAATGTTGTATTATAATTATCAATATCGAATTATTTGGCTACTTATGATTCCAAATTGAAAATATATTATTTCTAAATGTGTATACGAATGTTTAGATTAAGATATTTCCTTTATCAGATTTATCATCTCTATTGCAGATAAAGCGCAGTCATAGCCCTTGTTACCTGCCTTTGTTCCTGCACGCTCTATTGCCTGTTCTATATTTTCCGTTGTCAATATTCCAAACATTACAGGTATTCCCGTTTCAAGTGAAGTATGTGCTATTCCTTTGGATACCTCATTGCATACATAGTCATAATGAGTAGTGCTTCCACGAATGACAGCTCCTAAGCATATTACTGCGTCATATCGTCCACTTCTTGCCATCTTACTTGCTATAAGCGGAATCTCGAATGCTCCGGGAACCCATGCCACATCTACATCGTCCTCTTTTACATCGTGACGAAGCAATCCGTCCATTGCTCCTGATAATAATTTTGCAGTAATAAACTCGTTAAATCTTGCTGCAACTATTCCAATTTTTGCTCCCTTTGATACTAATTTACCTTCAAATTTTTTCATTTGTATTCTCCTTATTTTTTGTAGATAAAAATTTATACTAATATATATTTGCTTGATAGGAAAATTTCCTTTTATTATAGTAGACTCAACTCAACTCAACTCAATACTAAATACTATACCATGATGAGCTTTTTTAATAATTAAGTATATGTCCCATTTTATCCTGTTTTGTTTGCAAATAGAATAAATCGTAGACAGTAGGCTGAATTTTGATAGGAACACGCTCTGATATCTCCAAACCGAAATCTGCTAACTGATAGACCTTATCCGGATTATTTGTCAGTAATCGTAAAGTCTTAACTCCTAAGTCTCTAAGTATTTGAGCTCCTATATAATACTCTCTTTCATCTCCGGCAAAGCCAAGTGCAAGATTTGCCTCTAAGGTGTCCATGCCTTGCTCTTGTAGTTCATATGCCTTTAATTTATTAATCAGTCCTATTCCTCTGCCCTCCTGTCTCATATAAAGTAGTATGCCACGACCTTCCTTTTCTATCTGAGTCATAGCTGAAGCGAATTGCTCTCCACAATCACAACGCAGTGAACCGAAAGTATCGCCTGTCAAACACTCTGAGTGGACTCTGCAAAGAACGTCCTTTCCATCTCCTATATCTCCCTTAACCAAGGCTACATGATGTTCACCGTTTAATCTGTTTACATAGCCGTAAGCCGTGAATTCTCCGTATTTAGTAGGCATTTTATTCTTAGTCACAGCATCAACCAACTTTTCAAATCTCTTGCGATAGGTTTGTAAATCCTTGATTGATATTATTTTAATCTTCCATTTATCTGCCAATTCAATAAGTGCAGGCAATCTCATCATAGTTCCGTCATCTTGCATAATTTCGCAGCAAAGTCCTACTTCCTTTAATCCTGCCAATCTCATCAGGTCAACTGTTGCCTCTGTATGGCCGTTTCGCTCTAAAACTCCGTTTTTCTTTGCCAAGAGAGGGAACATATGTCCGGGTCTTCTGAAATCTTCCGCTTTTGCATTATCGTCAACGCATTTCATTGCAGTAATGGAACGCTCTGCTGCTGATATTCCGGTTGTAGTATCTACGTGGTCAATAGACACTGTAAAAGCTGTTTCATGATTGTCTGTATTATTGGAAACCATCTGAGGAATCTGTAATTTTTCAACGTATTTTCTTGACATAGGCATACATATCAAGCCCTTGCCATGAGTAGCCATGAAATTGATATTTTGCGTTGTTGCAAACTCTGCTGCGCAGATGAAATCTCCCTCATTTTCACGATCTTCATCATCCACTACCAAAATCAATTTTCCGTTTTTCAATTCTTGCAAAGCTTCATCGATTGTATTAAATTGACTCATCTTTATTCTCCTTATATAAAAAAATTAATAAAAATCTAATTCGATTATTTATTTTATTTATCTGCGAAATGATATTTCTGCTTTTAATTCCATTTGAAAAGCCTTAAAATTTTTTTGTAATTAATTGATATGCAATATTGTACTTATAATTAATTCAAAATGACTCATATCTCTTATTTAAAAGTCGTATTTATCAAGAAAATCCCTTGTAATTCCTACTGAGGGCTTATCTTCTACTTGGGTATCTAAAAGTCTATCTTTGCTAAAAGAGTCTTTAGACTTTAAGATATCTGGTAAGAAACGCTCTATATACTTCCCAACAATATCCACTTCCAAATTGACCTTATCTCCGACTTTGCGATACTTTAATATTGTTATCTCCAGTGTATGAGGAATAGCAGATATTATAAATTCATTTTTTTTGACAGTTACTACGGTTAAGCTCATACCGTCAATAGTAATAGAGCCTTTCTCCACCACATATTTGATTATCTTGGAATCAGCTTTAATCATATATAAGATGGCATTATCATCCCTTTGGATATATGTAATCTCTCCGGTGCCGTCTATGTGACCGGATACGATATGTCCTCCAAATCTGCCTCCTATAGGCATTGCTCTTTCTAAATTGACATAAGCACCAATATCCATATTGGATAGTGAGGAGCGTCTAATTGTCTCGTGCATAACATCTGCAGAGAAAAATTGCTTATTAAAGCTTGTAACAGTGAGACAGATTCCGTTTACAGCAATGCTGTCTCCAACATGTATATCTTCCAATATCTTGTTTGCGGAAATGCTTAAAATAGCAGAATTACTACCTCTTTTTATAGAAGATATCTTGCCTGTTTCTTCAACTATACCTGTAAACATTAGTCCTCCTTATAAACTTCATATTCAAGCAAACAGTCATCATCGAACTGTCTAATACTTGAAAGTTTCATTTTTGGTGATTCATTGGGAAGTGCAAGTCCTTCACCGCCTACCGGACTTTTGGCATTTGCTCCGCCAAAGAGTTTTGAGCCGACATAGACTTGTACTTTATTCATTAATGACGCTTTTAAGATAGACCAGTTGAGCTTTGCTCCTCCTTCCACTATCACACTGTCAATCTTTCTTTCGCCCAAAGCTTTCATTAATTCTGCAAGATTAATTGATTTTCCGTTCTTTGGGATTTTTAATAAGCTACAAGCATGAGATTCATATTCCTTCCATCTTTCATAATTTTCAGATGCTGTTGCTATTAGGGTAGGGATGTCTCCGGCTGTTTTTACAACATTGGAGTTAAGTGGGGTTCTAAGATTTGTGTCACATATTATCCTAAGAGGATTATTTCCATTTTCAATTCTGCAATTCAACATAGGATTGTCCTCAATAACAGTTCCAACTCCGACCATAATTGCAGAGTATCTATTCCTATCTCTATGTACCTGCTCCCTTGCCTTATCGCCTGTAATCCACTTTGACTGTCCTGTATATGTGGCAATCTTTCCGTCTGCAGTCATTGCGTACTTTAAAATTACATAAGGGGTATTGTTTTTGATGTAGTGGAAAAATACTGTATTCAGTTCGTCACATTCTTTTTTTAGGACTGATTCTGTAACTTTGATTCCGCTGTTTTTTAATATTTCAATACCCTTTCCGCTTACCTTAGGATTGGGATCAGATGAGCCGACTACAACGTGGGAAATACCTGATTCAATTATTTTTGAAGTACAAGGAGCTTGTTTCCCATAGTGGCAGCAAGGCTCAAGTGTTACATACATTGTCGCTCCTTTTGGAGATATATGACAATTGGCTAAGGCATTTGCTTCAGCGTGTGCTTCACCATATTTCTCATGCCATCCTCTGGCTATTATTTGATTGTCTTTTACTATAATTGCTCCTACTATGGGGTTAGGTGATGTCTTTCCTATTCCTCTCTTAGCAAGGTCTATGGCAAGTCTCATATAAGTTTCGTCAAAATTTTTAAACATAAAGCTCCTTTCTTATTATCTGTTTACTATACTAAAAATCTATTGAATATTCATACAATTGTATTACAGCAAAATTGCCAATAATTCAAAAACTGTAATGTTATTAGTAATAAATACTTGGAATTATAAATAGTGATTAGTATACATTGAAAAATTTATTCTTTGATTTTCTTATAATTAATTTAGAGTATTAAAAAGGAATTTTTCAATTGTTTTGTTAATTATCAGCATAAGTAATATAGTAAAAATATAATACTTAATAAATCTCATTTACTAATTTAACATCAGTATTAATAAATTATGTGATAAAAATAAATAAACCCCGAATATTTTTCGGGGTTAACAGATAATAGACTGAAAGTCTAATAAAAAAACTCTGAAATGTTATGCATTTCAGAGCTGTTTTTTACAATCAGAATATCATACAAGTGGAACTTGTAAATTTATCTTCTCACATCCAGACTATACTGTCGGCTTTGGAATTTCACCAAATCATGCCTATAAGGCTCGTGGGCTGTAACCACCGGTAGGGAATCTCACCCTGCCCCGAAGAAAAATAATATTTATTTTTATGTGAAAATTATACACCTATTTTTAAAGAAATACAATACTTTTATTTTATTTATAATAAAACGTTATATTAAGAAAAATATCAATTTTAATATAAAGAAAGAAAAAATCTTGCTAATAAAATTAAAAGTTGTAGCACTTGCATAATGTAATTTATTTTATAAAAAAATATAGGACATCAAAATTACTTTGATATCCTATATACTTCGTGTACATCAGCTATTGCTTTTAACTTATGAATTATTTTTTTCATCTGTTCTTTAGTTTTCACTTCAAAAGATAAGTCCATTGTTGCTGTACTTCTTTCAATCTTTCTTGTATTTAGCGCTAAAATATTGACTTTTTCTGTCTTAAACAAACTGCTTATATCGTATATCAGGTCAGGTCTGTTGTAAGCCTTGATTTGTACTTCAACATCAAAAATACTGCTATCTCCAACATTGTTCCAGTGTACTTCCACAAGTTCTTTGTTAGAGTTTACTCTATCTCTTATTACGTTAGTACAGTCGCTTCTGTGTACAGTTACACCTCTGTCCTTAGTAATATAACCGACTATGTCATCACCAGGTATAGGGTTACAGCATTTTGCAAGTCTGGTCAAAATATTATCCAGTCCTGTTACATTGACAAGTTGTTTACTATTTTTATATCTTTCCTGCTTGATTTCTTTTTTGGAATGGGCTTCTTTTTGTTTTTCTCTCAGCTCTTCAAGTTGTTTTTCTTTCATTTCTTTTAACTTATCAGCAAAGTCTTTTTCGAAGATTTCTTTGAGCTTAATCATTACCTGATTCATGGTAAGTCCGCCGTAACCTATTGCTGCATACAGTTCTTCGTCATTAGGCTGAGAAAGATGCTTTTCAACAGCTTGTAAGGCTTTGTTTCTTAAGAAGTCCGCTATTGGATAGCCAAGTTTTTTTACTGTGCTTTCAAGGAGCTCTCTACCTTTTTCTATATTTTCTTCACGTTTTTCCTTTTTAAACCATTGTTTTATCTTGGATTTAGTATGTGAAGATTGTACGATGTTAAGCCAGTCACGACTTGGACCTTTTGAATTTGCAGAGGTCATTATCTCAACTATCTGTCCATTCTTGAGTTCTGTGTCCAGCGGTACTATCTTATTGTTTATCTTTGCCCCTACACATTTATTTCCTACATTAGTGTGTATCTTGTATGCCAAATCTATAGGTGTGGATCCTGAAGGCAATTCTATTATATCGCCTTTTGGAGTAAAGACAAATACTTGGTGAGAATAGAGGTCTGTTTTGAGAGACTTCATATATTCATCAGGGTCTGTCACTTCTTTTTGCCAGTCCATAATCTGTCTTAGCCAGGCAAGTTTCTTGTCCATTTCAGACTCATGAGGATCTATCTTACCTTGTTTGTATTTCCAGTGGGCAGCTATACCGTACTCAGCAGTCTTGTGCATTTCCTCAGTACGTATCTGTACTTCTACAAGCTCTCCGCCAGGACCAAATACTGTAGTATGGAGTGACTGGTAATTATTTACCTTAGGATTGCCGATATAGTCTTTGTTTCTGTCAGGTATAGGCTTCCACATACCGTGTACTATGCCCAAGACCCAATAACATTCTGCCTTAGTTTGAACTATGACTCTTATTGCCAAGAAATCATAGATTTCCTCAAATGCCTTGTTTTTAAATTTCATCTTTTTATAGATGCTGTAAAGATTTTTTTCTCTACCGTATATTTCAAAATGGTTATTCGGTATCTCTTTTGCAAGAGTTTCCTTGAGGAAGTCAATCATATCTGATATATAGGATTCTCTTTGATAAAGTCTCCTCATTATCTGTCTGCGCATGTCAAAGTAAAAATCAGGCTCGATATATCTAAGGGCAATGTCTTCCATCTCCCATTTTATCTTAAATATACCTAATCTTTCAGCAATTGGAGCAAATATCTCCAAGGTTTCTTTGGACTTGATTACAGCCTTATATGGTGGCATAAACTTGAGTGTACGCATATTATGCAGTCTGTCTGCAAGCTTTATCAGTACGACTCTTATGTCATCACCCATTGCCATAAACATCTTTCTTAGATTTTCGGCTTGATTTTCTTCCTTGGTCTTGTAGGCAATTTTGCCGAGCTTGGTAACTCCGTCCACAAGTTTGGCTATCTCCTCTCCAAACATGGATTTCATCTGATCATTGGTTACTTCTGTATCTTCTACAACGTCATGCATCAGTCCGGCAGCTATTGACTCTACGTCTAATTCCAGTTCTGCAAGTATGTTGGCTACTTCCACAGGATGTATTATATATTTTTCACCTGAGCGTCGTACCTGTCCCTCGTGTTTAGATTTTGCATATTCAAATGCCTTTTCTATTATGGACACGTCAGCTTCGGGATTGTAGGTCTTCACTTTTTGAATCAGGTTTTCAATCAATGTATTCATCCCCTTTTAGCTATTTATTCCTTATCGTATTTTACAAGAGAATTTATATGGTATTTTTTCAATTTTTCTCTTGGATTTAGAAAATTAAGTTCTATCAAAAATTCCATAGCAGCAACCTTAGCGCCTATATCTTCAAGTAAGCTTGATACGGCAAAAACTGTACCGCCTGTTGCAAGCAAATCATCAACTATTGCCACGTTTGAGCCTTTTTCTATGGCGTCCTTGTGTATTTCCAATATGTCTGTACCATATTCAAGATCATATTCCTTTTGGATGACTTCTCCTGGAAGCTTTCCTTTTTTTCTCACCGGTACAAAGCCCACTCCAAGAGCGTAGGCAACTGCACTTCCCATCAAAAATCCTCTGGCTTCCGGACCTACTATATAATCTATTTTCTTATCTTTCAAATCTGATACTATTTCGTCAACTGCCTGTTTAAATGCACTTTTGTCCTTAATAAGTGTAGTTATATCCCTAAAAACTATACCTTCCTTAGGAAAATCAGGTATCTGTCTTATCTTATCTCTTAAATCCATGGAAATCTCCTTTAGTTGAATAAAGCGAAATATTCTTCCAATTTTTGATAAATTAAATTTTCGCTTAGATTTTGTTTGGAAGTGCTTAGATTAATTTTAGTGTAAATTTTATTATATTGAAAATCATATCTTATGTCAATAAGATTAAGTTTTACAAGCAAGTTATTAATGATAAAAAATAAGAGCAAATCTATGTTTAAAAAATCAACAACATCGCTAATCTTAAGCTCGTTGTTTTGATATTTCTTGTAGAAATTATATATAATTACCATTGTTTCTCTTATATTATATCCCTTAAATTTAACATTGAACTTCTTAAAATCAGCACAGTATTTTTTTGCATCTGAAGTAAAAATTAATTTTTCTATTTTTTTGATGTTATCACATAATACTATATTTTCAAAATATTCAAGTTCTGTCTTATCAAGTAAAGGAAATAGTATAATAGTATTTTTGCTGTAATTTTGACTATTATCTTGATAAAACTGTAGTTGCTCATCCTGAAATAAATTTTTCAGGTAAAAATATGAATCGTAACTGTAGCAAAGATAAGCTGTATTACCGTCAAGAGTGGTCATATCTTCTATTGGCAAGACCTCAAAGTCATAATCTTTAAGTCCAAACTTATATCCCATCTCAAGGTAGGAAAAGTTATCCTTGACTATGTTATAAATCTGACTTGAGTCTTGATAATAGTCATAGGAATAATATAGTTCCTGTATCATCATCTGAATATTCACATTGTCATTAAATACATTTTTATTCATTCTAAAAATTATGTCAAATTTTTTGGAAAAGTCCAAATCCTTATATTTGTCATATGCGTGGAACTTAAGCATATCTTTTTTAGAATTCTTTGTTCTTGCCTTAAAATGCGTCTTGTCTTTTCCAATAAACTGAGGATTTTCAAGCCTTACATTGCTCACAATAAATGTAGGTCTTATATTTGAAATGCCAAAAGGCTCAAATGATTGCATTTTTTCATAATTTTCAAGCCCTATCATCTGTGGCTCTATTAGATAGTCAACCTCTGTAGCTAAGATAAAATCATCTGTTTGCAGATATTTTTTCGCATATCTGTTCATAGATTTGATTAATTTTTTGATATTGGATTTTTTTATGGAAAATCCTGCTGCCATATCGTGACCGCCAAATTTTTCCAATAAGTTGCTCATTGATGATAGTGCGTTAAAGATATTGAAGTTACCGATACTTCTACAAGATGCGTGTCCAATACCGTCTTCTATAGCTATTACTATTGCAGGCTTGCAAAAATCATCAACCAATCTTGAGGCTACTATGCCTATTACACCAACGTCCCAGTCCTCATCATAAGACACTATTACATTGTCGTCCATTTGACTCTCAGATTGCTTAAGAGAGCTTTCGTATATGGATTTTACCATTTCCTGACGTTGATAATTGAGCTGATTCAGTTTTGAAGCATAGGTCTTTGCCTCTATTTCATTTTTTGACATATAGAGTCTTACTGCCAAAAGTGCACTGTCTATTCTTCCGGCGGAATTTATCCTTGGGGCTATTGCAAATCCGATAGAATCCTCGTCAACTTGTTGTTGATTCAACTTTGATTCGCTTAAAAGGGCTCTTACACCTAAGTTCTCACATCTATCCTTTATACTTTGAATTGCATTTTTAACTATAATTCTGTTTTCGCCATTTATCTCCATTATGTCAGCTATTGTAGCAATCCCCGCTATTTCGAGTATTTCAGCAGAGGGGGACATATTTTTTTCCTTGAGCAGACATCTTGATAACTTATATGCTATTCCGGCACCACAGAGATTTTTGTAGGGATATTTACAGTTTTTCTTATGAGGATTGACTATTGCATAGGCTGGAGGAAGTACATCAGGCACCTGATGATGGTCTGTTATTATAACTTCCATATCAAGACTGTTTGCAAACTGCACTTCTTCTACTGCTGTTATACCGCAGTCAACTGTTATTATCAGACTTACGTCTCTCTGTCTTATCTTTTCTATTGCTTTGTTATTTAATCCATATCCCTCTTTTTTTCTATGAGGTATGTAGTAGGTGACATTTTTATATCCTATTATATCAAAAGTCTTAAGTAAGATGGCGGTCGCACTTGTGCCGTCCACATCATAGTCACCGTATATACATATTTTTTTATTTTCGCTCATTACAGAGAGGATCTTGTCTACAGATTTTGGCATATCGTGCATCGACATTGCATCGTGTTCATCATCTACGCGTGGAGAAAAAAACTCTTCCTTTGTCATATTATATATATTTCGCTCATCAAATAAGTTGTCAAAGTCTATTTGATTATTGGAAATATTTCTTATTATATATTTTTTGTCAGACATTTGCACCTCCTTTGTCGATGTCATACATTTTATCACAAATTCACCTAAATTGTAATAAGAAATGCTATAATGACATAAAAAAATACAAAAAATTTTTATTATTTTATATATTTTTGAAACTTATGCTATATATTTGTAAAAATAGCTTATAAAAAATGAAATAACTGACGATATAATTTTTAAGACATGAGGTCGTTAATTTAGTTAGGGGGGTATTATATGGCTACAAGAATGAGATTAGGCGGTATGGTTTCGGGAATGGACACCGACACCATCGTTAAACAAATGGTGGAGGCTAAGCGTTCAAGATCTATATCTTTTACAAAGACTAAGACAAAGAGCGAATGGAAGCAGGAGGCTTACCAATCTCTGAATAAAGACTTAGCCAATTTTATAGTGGATGCCAGAAAAAAATTAGGTCTTACAAATTACTCATATAACGGAAAATTATATCCGAACAGCATAGATAAGGTGAGCTGGGGCAAAAAAGCTGATGTCAGTGGAGATGCTTTTACTGCTACTGCAAGTGCCGGAGCTTTTGACGGAAGTATGGATGTAGAAGTAAACAGACTCGCATCTACAGCAAGCGTAACCGGGGAAGTAGTGCAAAAAAAAGCTGACGATACTGTAGGAGCGGACACACAATTAAAACTTGAAGTAAACGGTGAAATGAAGACTGTAGATTTGAAGGCTAATGACACTATTTCAACAGCTATGAAAAAGATAAAAGAAGCTACAGGATTAAATGTCAGCTTTGGAAAAGTAGGAAAGTCATCAGATAATAAAGATGTGTCAATGCTGATGATGTCAACTAAGGAATCAGGATCAAAGCAGTCTATAAAATCTACTGATACAGCTACACAAAACTTTTTTCAATCACTTGGGGTATCAGCTTCTACATTAAATGACGGTGTAAAGGGTGTAAATTCAAAGATAAAATTAAACGGCAAGGAAATAGAAAACGAGTCAAACAACATAGATATCAACGGTGTACAGCTGACTCTAAAAAAAGCTGATAATGTTGTAAACAAAGTCAGCATATCTGCCGATAAAGACGCTATATACGACAAGATAAAAGAATTTGTTGAAGGCTACAACAAGATTGTAAAATCAATGCAAGACAAGGTCAAAGAAAAGGCATTTAGAAGCTATGAGCCACTTACAGATACTGAGAGAAAGGCACTTTCAGAAACAGAAGTAAAACTTTGGGATGAAAAGGCTAAATCAGGACTGTTAAATAGTGACAATACTGTAAGCAACATACTTTCAAATGTAAGAAGCGGACTTTATGAAAAGGTGGAAGGAGCAGGCTCACTATTTGAACTTGGGATAACTACAGGAACATATCAAAACGGAGCTGTGCTGCAAATAGATGAGAAAAAACTCAAAAATGCAATTGCTAAGGATCCGCAAAAGGTACTTGATACTCTATTCAAATCGCCTGATGACATCAAAGACCATCCGAAAAACTCTGCTGAGGGCAAGGCACAAAGAGCAAATACAGGAGTATTTGTAAGAGTGATGGAAGATATGTCAAACGGGATAACTGCAATAGCAAAGCAATCAGGAGTAGGTAACGAGTCGTCTATATTGCAACAGGTAAAGGGCAACATACTTTCAGGAGTTGTAAAAAACAGCTCAATATTGGAAAAGAGCCTTTTAGAGCTTACAAAAAGAATAGATGATGAAAATAGAAAAGTAGAAATATTTGAAAATAATCTTTGGAAGAAATTTTCCGCAATGGAAAGTGCAATCCAAAAGATGCAAAGTCAAACAAGTTGGATGAATCAACAAAGTTAATTTAAAATAATTCGGAGGTAATGATATTGATATCAAATCCATATCAAAAGTACAAGGAAAATTCGATTAATACAGCGTCAAAGGAAGAGATAACACTGATGTTATACGATGGCTGTATAAAATTTATGAACTTGGCAAAAATAGGAATACAGGAAAAAAATATTCAAAAAGCCAATGAAAACTTGATAAAGGCACAAAATATAATCACAGAGCTGGACTCAACACTCAATATGGACGTGGAAATATCAAAAAATTTCCATATGCTTTACGACTTCGCATTGAGCAGACTGATAGATGCTAATATACAAAAGAAGGAAGAATTTGTAGACGATGCTAAGATGGTCATAGTAGACTTGAGAGACGGATGGAAAGAGGCTATGATTATAGTAAGGAAAGGTCAACAATGAATGCATTTCAAAAATTGACAGATATCACGAAAAATAAGCTTTCCCTATCCAAGGATATACTTGATTTGAGCTTGCAGATGGAAGCTTATGTGGAAAAAGAGGACTTCGATGCCTTTACTGAGTTGATAGATAAAAGGCAAGATATAATAGACGATATAAGTTTGCTCGATGAACAGTTCGTTACGCTTTTTGAAGAAATAAAAAAACTGCCTGAATTTGATGTGGAAATTACCAAATATCCAGACTTAGGTATATTTATCCAGGAAATAAAAGAAGTCATAGGAAGAGCCAAGATTATAGATGAAAAAATAATGCCTATATTGTTCAAGGAAACTGACACTCTAAGAGAGGAAATAAGAAAAAGTAAGAACAAGAGAGTGATAAATGACAAGTATTCCATGGACAATATGCAAAAGGTTACAAAGGATAATTTCGGTATATTCATTGACGAAAAACAGTAGGAGGAAATATGGATGTAACTGCTTTAGCGGTAGATATAAACAATCTTAAACTTTCAAATGATGTAGGTATATCTGTACTGAAAAAAGCTATGGATGTAACTAAGCAACAATCGTCAGCATTGCTTGACGAGATAAAAGAGCTTGAGTTGTCAATCAACCCTGCAATAGGCTCGAATGTAAATACAAGAATATAAGTTTTTTAAATTGATAGGTTTATAAAATATATAGGTTTTAAAAATTTGTTTTCTAAAAATAAAAATAAGTTTTCTCACAATATAAATATTTATATAAATAGCTCTCTTAATACAGGGAGCTTTTCTGTGCATATTAACTCAAATTTTAGTCCAAAATGAAGTGAAGTTAAGTTTTTCACTTTACAATTAAGGAATTTTAACTATAAATTTATACCATTTTAATAAATTTATGGTATAATATATAAGGAAAATTTTATGTAAGTTTAGTATTATACTAAAATCTAATAGAATAATGGAAATATTTCATAAAAAATGATACGCTAAATATTTATTAACTAAGAATAGCCTATAAAGTATTAGAAGTATAGAATTAATATAATCCATAATTTAAATAGAGTTTAGTATTATCTATAATATTAGATAGATTTATTGAAAAAACTGACTGTTTTGTAACTCTTTAAATGGAAGATGAAAAAGCTATGAAAAAGAAAAGAAAAGTAAATTACAATAAATTGGTGATAAATAGACTGAAAATCAGTATATGGATTTTTATAATTTTGATGATATATATAATATATCGTTTGGGTGATTTGATGGTTGTCAAACATGAAGAATATAGCAACATGGCAAAGAGACAACAGTTTAAAGAAGAGATAATCATGCCGACAAGAGGCACCATATATGACTCAGGTGGAAAGGAACTGGCTGTAAGTATACCTATTTATGATTATTGGATAGAGCTTACCAGAGTACCTAAGGATGATAAGGGGAAGGATGAAGTCATAGACAAGATTGCATCGGCTGTTCCGGATGTAGACAGGAAAAAGCTCAAAGAAAAGCTTAATCTTAAGGAAGATCGTACAATCCTTCTTCAAAATGTAAGTCTTGATCATATGAAAAAACTGCGTGAAAAAGATATTCCAAATACATGGTTTGATGAAAAATCAAGAAGGGAATATCCTTATGGTAACTTCGCATCCTATGTACTTGGGCATACTTCAGGTAACAATGTAGGTCTTGCAGGTATAGAAGCGTCTATGGACTTGCAGCTCAAGGGTATACCCGGTAAGAAGGTCTATGTAAAAGATGCAAACGGTCAAAACATATCTGTAAAAGACAAGGAATACCAAAAAGAGATAAACGGTAAGAACGTAATGCTTACCATAGATGAAGTTTTGCAACACAATATGGAAAGGGCACTTAGAAATGCATACGTGGAATACACACCGAAATCTGTATCAGGTATATTAATGGAGACAAAGACAGGGAATATTTTGGCTATGTCTACAGTACCTGACTATAATCCGAATCTTCCAAGAGAGGCGGCATATGATTATTATGCCAATCTGATGAAAGAAGCTCCAAGTGAAGAGGAGAAGATGAAGATAATATACAAGATGTGGCGTAATCCGTCTGTAAACAACATCTTTGAACCGGGTTCACCTTTTAAGCTCTTCACATCTGCTACAGCTCTTGAAGAAGGGAAGGTATCAAGTGAAGAATATTTTGTTGATAACGGATATATAGAAGTTGCAGGTCAAAAACTTAAAAACTGGACTCCAAGACCTTTTGGTACAATTACTTTTAAAAGGGCTATAGAACAGTCGGTAAATACAGTATTTGTACAATTGGGACAAAGGTTGGGAGGAGAAATGCTCCTCAATTACGTCCATGCTTTCGGATTCGGACAGACTACTAATATAAATCTTCCCGGGGAAGAGCCCGGTTCCGTTAGACCTCTATCGACACTTGGACCTATGGAGCTTGCCAATATGAGTTACGGTCAAGGTATAGCGGTAACCCCTATACAGCTTATAACTGCTGTAAATGCAATAGGAAATGGCGGTAAGTTGGTAGAGCCCAATATAGTAAAGGCTCTTTTGGATGAGGAAAATAATGTAATATCAAAGACTCAGACAAAGACTGTAAAACAAGTAATATCAAGTCAGACATCAGCTACTTTGCTTAATCTTATGGAATCTGTAGTAAATAACGGTTCAGGAAAAAAAGCAAGGATAGATGGCTATAGAATTGCAGGTAAGACAGGAAGTGCCAACAAGGTTGTTGAAGGAGAAAAGGCATATTCAGCTACTAAGTTCATCTGTACCTTCGTAGCGATAGCCCCTGTGGAAGATCCGCAGATAACCTTGCTCATAGTAATAGATGAGCCACGTGAGGGTACTCAGTCAGGTAGTGAATCTGCAGCTCCTATAGCAAGAAATGTGCTTGAAGGAACGCTCAAATATCTTGGAATAAATCAAAATGTTAAGATAGATGAAAACAACAGTCAAAAGACTCTTCAAGTACCTGAACTTAAGAATATGTCTTATACACAGGCTACTGAAATGCTTCAATCTATGAATCTTGTTCCTACATTTGAACAGGGTGTAGTAGTTGAAGAAAAATCTCATGTTGTAAGTAGCTTCCCAAGTGCAGGGGAGATGGTGGAACCAAGATCCAAAGTAATGCTTTACATGGCATCTGATACGAAGACAAGTATGACTATGCCGAATCTCATAGGAATGACAAAGGAGCAGGCACAGGTATTACTTGACAACTTAGAACTGAAATATAATTTTACAGGTAGTGGAAAGGTGTTTAATCAAAATCCTAAGTCGGGTGCATTGGTGGATAAGAATTTCAGAGTTACCGTAGACTTGAAGTAAAAATTTAAATAAAATATATTGATATTATCAAATATCAAATGCTAAATGTAAGAGCTAAATGGTAAATATTAAGGGTTAAACAAAAAAATTAAATAATATACAAAAAAATAAGACAATTCAAAAAATTATGCAGATATTATTGGATTGTCTTATTTTTTTGAGTATTTTTTAAAAAATTAGGGAAGATATGGTATTAAAAAATAATAAAGTAAAATTTTATAAAAATAAACTGTAATACAAATATCTGTTTAATCTATGGATAATATTCATCAAAGGATTAAAAAAACATATGATTTACGGCTGTATTATGAATTTGCTAAATATATTTTATTAGATTTTAGTATAAGATGGGGGTTATTATGAGAGTAGGTATAGGATATGATGTGCACAAGTTTGAAGAGGGAAGAAAACTTATAATAGGCGGTGTTGACATTCCTTATGAAAAAGGGCTTGCCGGACATTCTGATGCTGATGTGCTTACGCATGCAATTATAGATGCAATATGTGGAGCGCTGAGCATAGGAGATATAGGGAGTCTGTTTCCGGATACTGACAGTGAGTACAAGGATATAGACTCTTTGATTTTACTTGCTGAATTAAGAAAAAAATTTAAAGAAAATAACTATAAAATAGGAAATATAGACAGCATAATAATAGCGCAAGAACCGAAAATGAGACCATATATATATCAAATGAGGATAAATATTGCCTCTGTGCTTGAAATTTCTGTTGATGATGTATCTGTAAAGGCAACTACAACTGAAAAATTAGGCTTTGAAGGAAGAAAAGAGGGTATTTCATCGCAAGCAGTGGTATTATTAGAAAAAATATTGATGATTTAGGAATTTTTGCCGATATATATAATTGGACTATAAAATTTAAAAATATTGTATATGAAGGTTGAAATAATTTTAAAAATATAATATAATTACAAATACTTTACATTTGTGTAAAAAAAATAAAAAACTCAAAGTCTAAGATACATTGGTATTTTGTGCTTTTAAGGTACTTAGTACTTTTAGAGTATTTTTGGTTGAAAAATTGAGTAAGTCAGACAGTCGCATATTTAATATATGAGGAAAGTCCGAGCTTCGCAGAGCACGGTGCCGGATAACGTCCGGTGGAGGCGACTCCAAGGCAAGTGCAACAGAAATAAACCGCCCGAACATCGGGTAAGGATGGAAAGGTAAGGTAAGAGCTTACCAAAATGCAGGCGACTGCATTGTTATGTAAACCCCACCGGAAGCAAGACCAAGAAGGATGTAAAAACTAAAGTTGCTCGCTTTAATCCAAAAGGTAGGTCGCTTGATGTCATTGGCAACAGTGACAGTAGATAGATGACTGTTTGATACTGAACTCGGCTTATAGACTTGCTCATTTTTTACAACTTATTAATTAGGTATTTTGTATTATAAATTTTTAAATTTTTATAGTAAAATTTATTCAGATGTTATATAATTATGAGGGTACATTTTTTTTGTAAAAATATGAAAAAAATGTGATATAAAAAAGATATGTTTATTATGATTACAAGTATGATGAGGAATAAGGGATGAGAATCAACAACGACTATTTAAGCGCTATGAAGACCGCCTTAGACGCTTACAGTATGAGGAATGAAAGTATAAGTTCAAATTTAGCGAATGTAAATACTCCTAACTATAAGAGAAAGTATGTAAAATTTGAAGAGTATCTTACTGCATCATATGATAAGCAAAATCTTAAGGGTGCAACTACCAATACAAGACATATTGAAATACCATCATCTTCAAGAACAGCTCCTTTTCTTGCGACTGATAACTCTGTCAGCACAAGGGAAGACGGCAACAATGTCAATTTGGACACTGAAGAAGTGGACAGCGTGAAAAACTACATCAACTATTCGATGGTTGCAGATCAGATTTCAAGTTATTTCAAATCAGTGATTAGCGGAATAACAGGAGGAAGAAAATAATGTCTATATTTTCAGGAATGAATATAAATGCTACAGCACTTACTGCAGAGCGTTTGAGAATGGATATAATATCTAAAAATATAGCAAATGCTCAAACTACAAGGACAAAAAACGGACTTCCTTATAAAAGACAGGTCGCTGTATTTAAGGAGGCGCAAGGAGACAATTCTTTCAAATCAGTCCTTGAAAACAAGAGGAAAAAAGATACAGGCGGTGTGGAAGTCGTGGGAATAGTTGAAGATAAGAGTGACTTCAAACTGAGATACGACCCGGGTCATCCGGATGCTGATGAAAACGGCTATGTTAAGATGCCAAATGTTGAACTGATAACTGAAATGGTAGATATGATTACTGCACAAAGAGCCTATGAAGCTAATGCAACTGCGATAAATACGTCAAAGGCTATGTTGCAAAAAGCTATAGATATAGGAAAATAATGTTGGAGATAAAAGATGATAATAAATAAAATAGATACTACTCTACCCTTGAATAATATTAGAAACATAGCTGAAGAAAAAAAGGAAAGCAATGTAAGTTTTTCCGATTTTTTGAAAAAGGCTATTTACGATGTAAATGACGCCAAACAATACGAGGCTCAGCTGACAAGACAGTTGATATCAGGAGAACTTGAAAATATACATGACTTGTCTATTGCTAAGGGAGTAGCAAGCGTGAAATATCAAGCTTTGACAGAGGTCATCTCTAAGGTTACAGAGGCATATAAAGAGATAACAAGATTGCAGATATAGTATTATGAAAAGAAGATTTGAAAACAGTGTTTTCAATTTATAAATAGACTCACAGAGGTGTATGTTTTGGAAAACATAAATAGTGTAAGAAATTCCATAAATTCTTATCTTGAAAAGTATACAAAAAAACAGATAATTACTGTAGCTATATCCATGGCGCTCATACTGATTGTTATGGTATCTATGATTATGTATTTTACAAGGACAAAATATGTAACATTGTACAGCAATCTCGACCTTAATACTATGAGCAAGGTTACTCAGTCTTTGGACTCTATGGGAGTGCAATATAAGGTAGACAGTCAAAACTCTATTTCTGTTCCTGAAAGTAGCAGAAATAAGATAATGATAGACTTGGCAGGGCAAAATATACCAAATGCGAAGTTTGATTTTTCAAATCTTATCAACATGAACTCAATGTTTATGAGTGATGATGAGAAAAATACGGCTAAGCAATATGCGCTTAGCAATCAAATATCGTCGATTATAGAGTCCATACCGGCAGTTGAAAAGGCACAAGTAACTCTTGCAATACCGAAAAACTCGGAATTTGTATTAAGTGAAAATAAACAACAGCCAAAGGCAAGTGTAATGCTTATACTCAAAAACGGAAGTCAGCTTTCTCAAGACTCTATAAACGGTATAGCATCAATGGTTGCAGGCTCAGTAGAGGGACTTGAACCTCAAAATGTTACAATACATGGACCTAATGGACAGATATTAAACCAAAATGCTACAGGTCAAAATGCAAATATGCAGACAGGAACTAACTTGGAGATGCAGGAAAAGGTCAAAAGAGATATAGAAAACTCCCTACAAAACTTCCTTGCTCCAATGTTCGGCTATAACAATTTTTCTGTTATGGTTTCAGTAAAACTCAATTTTGACAATGAAACTACTCAAACCAAGACATTTTCACCTCCTGTAGAAGGTGAGACATCAGGTCTGGTAAGGAGTGAACAACAACAAAAAGAACAGGTCGAAAATAAAAATAACGCCTTGGGTACTCCGGGTGTAACGTCAAATAATAACGAGGCAGGCGGTACTACAAACTATGTTACTGTTGATGAAAATGGCAATTCAAACTACAATAGAAGTGAAAGTACAGTAAACTACGAACTTAATGAAATAGTAAAAAATGTTGAAAAAGCAAGAGGAACTATAGACTCTGTTACTGTATCCGTAATATTAAATAAGGATACTCTTGAAGGCGGAGAGTTGACTGATGAAAAGAGGACTCAGATAGTCAATCTTATAACTACTGCTACAGGACTTGATACTAAGGCTGTAGAAGTGTTTGCTGAAAGTTTCAACAAGCCTGAAGACTTGTCAGCTAAAAATTCTCAGGGAAGTATTCCTATGTGGCAGTGGATAGCAATAGCTGTAATAGCCTTAATACCGTTGGTACTACTAACTGTTACAATGCTTAGACGAGCAAATGCGAAAAAGAAAAAGGATGAAGCAAAAAAATCAGAAAACGGTCCTATATGGAAACAGGAAGAAATAGAAGCAATAGAAATAGGTATGAAAGAATCCGGAAAGAAAAAGAGCATCGAAGATTTGATAGAGAAAAATCCGGAAATAGTAACACAGTTGTTGAAAACATGGATTGAAGAAGAGTAGGGGGAGAGAGTCTTGGCAGCTGCCAAACAGGAAAAATCAAAATTATACGGAAAACAAAAAGCGGCTATATTGATGATAAGTCTGGGACCTGAGTTTTCTTCAAAACTATATCAACATTTGACTGATGAAGAGATAGAAGAGATGACGCTTGAGATTGCCAATGTCAAGAAAGTCGACCCTGATATAAAAGAGGAGATACTTGAAGAGTTTTACGATATGTGTGTGGCTCAGGACTATATATCTGAGGGAGGCATCAACTACGCCAAGGAAGTCCTTGAAAAGTCACTTGGTAAGGAAAAGGCATTTGAGGTTATAAATAAACTTACTGCCTCACTACAGGTAAAGCCTTTTGACTTTGCAAAAAAGGCTGAGGCCTCTCAACTTTCAAACTTTATACAAAATGAACATCCTCAAACCATAGCTCTGATACTTTCGTACTTGGACTATGAAAAATCAGGACAGATACTATCATCACTTACTCAGGAAAAGCAGATAGAGGTGGCAAGAAGAATAGCCACTATGGACAGGACTTATCCTGAGATAATCAAGGAAGTAGAGATAGTCCTTGAAAAGAAGCTTTCAAATATAGTAACGCAAGACTATACAAAGGCAGGCGGTATAGATGCCATAGTTGAGATACTCAACTCAGTTGATAGGGGTACTGAAAAATACATCATTGAAAATCTTGAGGAATCAGATGCTGAACTTGCAGATGAAATCAAGAAGAAGATGTTTGTATTTGAAGATGTCATCAACCTTGACTCTACAGCCATCCAAAGAATTATCAGAGAAGTTGAAAATACACAGCTTACAGTTGCCCTTAAAGGTGCTACTCCTGAAGTTTCAGACTTGATATTCTCTAACATGTCTAAGCGTATGGCTGAGATGATAAAGGAAGATATAGACTTTATGGGACCTGTAAGGCTAAGAGATGTGGAAGAAGCGCAACAGGCAATAGTAAACATCATAAGAAGATTGGAAGATGCCGGAGAAATAGTAATCTCAAGAGGCGGAGGAGATGAGTTGATTGGCTAGAGTTATAAAATCAAACTTTGTTGAGACTCAAAAGACATATATCATAGGATATCACGATATAAAGGATGAGAATAAGGCCTCTACCAAGAGCATCGAATCTATGAACAAAAATGGCGATGCTATAAACAAGGTCTTCAAAGAAGAAGTGGAAAAAAAGGTAAGAGTAGAAAAACTTGAGCAGTTAAAATTGAAACTTCAAAATGAAACCGAAGAGATAAAGAAAAGTGCCAATGAATTTTCTGACAGGATAATAGAAACTGCCAATGTAAGAGCAAGAGAAATAGTGGAAAGTGCCAACGAAAAGATAGCAGAGTTATTTCAAGAAAAAGAAAGGCAAGGCTATGAAAAGGGCTTTGAAGAGGCTATGTCAAAGTATGACTATATGCTTAAAGAGGCTAAGAATATATTGGATGAGGCACATAATTTCAGACAGGAATCTTTTGCAAATGCTGAAAAGCAGATAATAAATCTAACTGTTGAATGTGTGAAAAAGATAATAAGGCAAAAGATGAAGGAAGACGACGAGATGGTTACAAATGTCGTTTTATCGTCTATAGAAGAGTTAAATGCAAGGAAAAAACTTACTGTAAGAATAAGCAGAGATGATTTTGAAGAGACATCTATGCTTAGGACAAGGATACTATCTATGTTCCCTACAGTGCAAGACATAGAGATAAAGATAGTTGACAGTTATAATAGTGGAGATATTGAGATAGAAAGTGACGACGGCACAGTAAATGCCTCAATAGAAGATCAAATTATCAAATTAAAAGAAGAATTTTCAAAACTCTTTGAAGTTGAAAGGAAAGATTAAAAACTATATTTTTATAGTTTTTTTCTTTATAAGGTAGAATATGCAACAATTGGACTTAAGTAAGTATTTTGACAGACTTTCTGATGCGACCTTGGTACAATATAAGGGTAGAGTTTCAAAGGTTGTTGGATTAACCATTGAATCTATAGGTCCTCAAGTGCAAGTTGGAGAGATGTGTAAGATATTCCCTGTCAAATCAGATGTCCCTGTAATGGCAGAAGTAGTGGGTTTTACTGAAAATGCCGTACTTCTCATGCCACTTGGTGATATGCAGGGCATATCTCCGGGGGCTACTGTTATAGCCTCAGGCAATTCCCATGAGGTGCAGGTAGGTGACAGCTTACTTGGCAGGGTACTTGACGGCTTAGGTCAACCTATTGATGATAAGGAGAGCTTAAATGTAAGTCGAGCATATCCTGTAAATAATATGCCTCCAAATCCGCTGTCAAGAATGAGAATAAGAGAGCCATTACCGCTTGGAGTCAAGGTAATAGACGGTATGCTTACCTGCGGTAGAGGGCAAAGAATAGGTATATTTGCCGGCTCAGGTGTAGGAAAGTCAACCCTACTTGGCATGATAGCAAGAAATACCGTAGCAGATATAAATGTAATAGGGCTTATAGGCGAGAGAGGTAGAGAGGTTAAGGAGTTTATAGAAAATGACCTTAAAGAAGAGGGCTTAAGTCGTTCGGTCGTTGTAGTAGCAACATCAGATCAACCTGCTCTTGTAAGGAAAAAAGGAGCTCTACTTGCAACTTCCATTGCAGAATATTTTAGAGATCAGGGTAAGAACGTCATATTGATGATGGACTCACTAACAAGATTTTCTATGGCACAAAGAGAGGTAGGACTTGCAATAGGAGAGCCTCCGGTTACAAAGGGCTATCCGCCTTCAGTTTTTGCTGAACTTCCAAGACTACTTGAGCGTTCAGGTAACTCAGATAAAGGCTCTATAACTGCACTTTATACAGTGCTTGTTGACGGTGATGATATGAATGAGCCTATTGCCGATACTGTCAGAGGTATATTGGATGGACACATAGTCTTATCAAGAGCCTTGGCAAATAAGAATCACTACCCTGCAATAGATGTACTGGCGTCAGTTTCCAGAGTAATGCCGTCTATAATGAGCGCTGAACATATGAAGAAGGTGGGAGTGATGAGAGACTTGCTTGCCACATACAAGGACTCTGAGGATTTGATAAGTATAGGTGCTTATGTCAAAGGCTCAAGCAAAAAAGTGGACTTTGCCATAGAGAAAAATGATGAGATAAATAATTTCTTGAAACAGGGTGTCCATGACAAATACACTTTTTCACAGATAGAAGATATGATAGGACAGATAATAACGGATTTTTAACTAAGTAAGCGTAATATTTGGGTGAATGTTTTTGTAAAAGTTGTCGATTGTATAAAAGGTGATTTGTATGGCTTATAAATTCAGATTACAAAAGGTATTAGATGTCAAAGAAAAGGAAGAAGATAATAAGAAAAATGAGATGAGTCTTGTTAATTTTGAGATTGAAAAGGCAAAAAAGCAATTAACAGAGCTATATGATGAGCTTGAAGAAAATTATAAATATAGACAGGATAAAAATTCAAACGGCTCGTCTATACAAGAATTGCTGGAACTCAACAAATATATAGACTATCTGAAAAATACCGCTATAAGGCAAAAAATAGAAGAGATAGATATATTACAAAAAAACTTGGAAGGCAAGAAAGAAGAATTTATAGATATAAGAAGACAGAGAAAGTCTTATGAGAATTTAAAAGACAAGGACTATCATAAGTTTTTGGAAAAAGAATCAAAAGATGAAGAAAAGATAATAGATGAAATTGTAAGTTTTACGGCGAGAAAAAATAATTAAGGAGATTTAACAGTGAGCGTGCAACAGGAAGTATTGAACAGTCCGGCTAAAAAGACATCCATTTTTACAAAGATAAAGATTGGGCTTGCAGTTATTGTGGTGTTTTTTTTGGTAATAGCTGCAACAATAGGAATATTGTATCTTACAAATGAAAGAGCAAAATCCCTTATAGATACACAAATCAAGTCGTATAATGCTCAAAAACAGTTTGAGGAAAAGGCGAAAATCTCAGGTGATACTAGAATATCTGAACTTGCGAAATACTATACAACTATGAGTGTAGAAGACGCCGGAAACAAGATGCTGGACATCAAAAAAAGCGACAAAAATGCATATGAGAGTATAATGTCGTCCATGATGGTGATAAATCCAGATAAGACTTCGAAAATAAGAAATTATATAGATATAGTTCAAAGCAAATCAGATATAATAAAAAGCGAGTACGAGGAGATGAAAAAGCAAAGTTCATCTGAAAGTGATGAGCTTGCAAAGTATTATGAGTCACTTGGTATAAAGGGAGCTATAGATGCCATAAAAAAGGAATTGCAATCAGGTAAAAATTATGACAAGGTATCATCTGCTTTATCACGCATGAAGGCAGCGACTGTAGCAAAGATATTAAATTATACCAATCCTAACTATATAGAAGGAATAAGAAACAGATTTACTAAACAGTTCAATGATTCTGTAGAAAGAGAAAGACAAAACTATCTCGAATTTTTAAGAAAGTATTCATCTCTTGGCGCTCTTTACGAAAAAACTGAAGAAAAGATGGCTGCCAAGGAATTACAGGATTCTAAAAAGTTCAGCAATGATCAACTTGCAGTTATTTTTTCCAATATGGACTATCTAAGTGCGGCAAGGATACTTAAGAATTTTGAAGACGAGTCGGAGGTGCAGGCAATCCTTACTGAAATCAAAAATTTTGAAGATTATCAGATGAATTTTGATGGAAGTTTTTCAACAGTAGTGGCAAATTCATTAAAAGTTCTAAAAAAATATGATGAAGATGTCGATATACTGAGAAAAGCTTATGAAAAAATGCAGTCTGCCGACTTGGCAAAAATAATAGATAAATTAGTCAATACAAATCCTATATATAAAAATTATAGGATTGATAATATGAGAAGTTTTTCTATAAATGAAAGACAGATGGCAATTGATGTTTTAAAAAAGATGAAACCGGCATTGGTAGGAGATTTACTGGCGCAACTTAAAAATGACAATAAGGCGGATAAAGCAGCATATATAAGCAGAGAAATTGGTATACCGAACAGTCCAACTAAAATTGGAGGAATTGATATACCTAACAGTCCAACTAAAATTGGAGAAATTGATATACCGAACGGTACAACTAAAATCGGAGGATTATTAAATGGAGAAGATAACTTCAAATAATACTGCTTTATCGAGTAATTTTATATTTGCGGACATTTCCAAGAATATGACTCAAAAATCAGATTTAAAGACGGATGTGAGTTTCAAGGATTATGTAAGATCTAATTCAAACGAAAATAATAAATTTGAAACTAAGAGAGATTTTAAAAAAAGTGTTAAAAGTGAAAACAGTGAAAAGGAAAAAACAGAAACTGACGACAAAGGTTTCAAAAACAATGCAATAAAAAAAGATTCTTTAAGAAAAGATGAAAAGATAAACCAAGACTCTAAGCTAAAAAATACATCTGATGACAAAGAAGAAAGTGTAGAAAATTACAATAAGATAGAAAATACAAGTCAAAAAGATGTAAGTGTAAAGGATAAAAACCAAGAAGTACAAGAAAATAAGGAAGAAAATACACCTGTAGAGAAAAACTTAGAAACAAATGTCTATATGTTTAATATGCAAGTAGTACAAAACGATGAAACTCTTGAAAAGCTAAAAGACAATATAGGCTTGATGCCTGCTGCAGTTGAAGTAAACAATGAGCAAGTTATAAACAATGAAAGTCAAAATGTTGAAAATACAGTCTTAAATAACTTACCAAGGGATTTAAGCTCAAAAACTGAAGTCAAAGAAGGTAATGAAATAGAGCTTGGGGAAGAATTCTCCGCTTTGACTGAAGACAAAGATACTAAGAGTCTCAAAACTTTCAAAGAAGTTGTAAAAGATATAAGTGATAAGAATAAGGTTCAAAAAGAAAGCTCAAATACTGACTTGGACACATCAAAAATTGACATTGCAAGAGAGATAGACCTGCTTAAGGAAGAAATCAGACCTGTAATAAATAATCAAGCAAATGAAGAGCTAAATATAAACAATGATGTGGATATAGAAAGTCCTGTCAATATATCAATAGATACGAGTGTGATGAGAAACTTTGTCTTAAACAACAAGATAACTGCTTCTACTGCTGGAAGAGCGACATTAGTAAATGAACAGATACAAAACTTCGCAAAGATAGTCGATGAGATGAGAGTAGCCTTTAGGGGAAATAAGACAAGTTTTGATATAAAGCTTGAGCCTGAATCTCTTGGGAAACTGAGCGTTCGTATAAATTCTGAAAATGGAGTATTCAACGCATCGTTTTTTGTAGACTCTCAAAAGGCTAAACAGGCGATAGAAAATGACATCCACATCTTGAGACAGTCACTGCTTGAGCAAGGTGTAAACGTCCAAGAAATCAACGTACAAGTGGGACAAAGCAATCAGGAGACAAATTATCATCAAAATATAATGGAAGCTATAAATTTTTCTAAAAAAGGCGGAGTGAGACTTTCGGTAGATGAACTCGTCTTTGAAGAGGTCATCAATCCTTATATGCTAAGTGATGAGATGTTTAACGACCTATATTAAACAGATATTAATATTGAAAATCTGTTAATTACCATATAAGTTTACAATTTAATAGCAAATAAAAAATGGATTTTGGATTAAAAAATAATCTGTGACTTTAAAAATTAAGCTATATTTATAATAATTTCAGTGATGTATTACAAACTGTAGTACATCACTTTTTTATGACCTAAAGTAAATCCGTTTAAAAAACTTTAAATAATATATAGAAAAAATATAAAGTATTTGTATAAATATTCGATAAAATATAAGGTGTAACAATTTAATGTATCTCTTAAATTATTAGGGGGAAAGAATGTCTATACAATCATTGCAAAACTCAGTTGTAAATTCTGTAACTAAAAATGTGAATACTAACAGTGAGAAAATGACAGACTCACTTGGCAAGGAATATAAGTTTGCAGATGTAACTGCCGAATCTTTGAAGAAAAAACAAGCTGAAGAAGAGGCAAAGAAAGCTGAAAAAGCAAAAAGAACAGGATACGATAAAGACACATTTATAAAGTTATTTGTAGCTCAGATGAAACATCAGGATCCTATGGAGCCTATGAAAAATGAGCAATATATGACTCAAATGGCACAGTTTACTTCTGTAGAACAAATGAGTAACATGGCATCATCATTTGAAAAATTTGCCAAAAATTTTGAGGATAAGGGATCGTTTAATTCAAAGATAGATGAGTTTTTAGCTGAGTTTAAAAATACTAACAAGGCGCTTTTGGATAAGATAACTTCACTGGAAAATGAAATAAAGAATTTGAAGTCAAAATAAGAAAATAGAAATATCTAAGAATAAAAAACAAGGGAAAAATACGATATGAAGAATAATAAAATAACTCTAAAAACTAAAAGTACAAAAAAATATACTAAGAAAATAGATAAAAAAATAATCGGAAAAGCCGAAATAAGAAAAGTAAAATAATAATATAGAAAATAATAAAAAAATAAATTATAAAATATCTTAACGAATAAGATATATAATGCCAAGGATGGGCTTAATATGGGAGGATTATCGATATGATGCGTTCTATGAATTCTGCTGTTTCTTCTTTGAAGAATCATCAAGCGAGAATGGATGTAATAGGAAATAACATAGCAAATGTTAATACTGTAGCTTTTAAGGCTGCAAGAACAACTTTCAAAGACACATACAGCCAATTGACAAGGGCTGCGTCAGGTTCAAGTGGAGACAGAGGGGGTATCAACCCCGGACAAATAGGACTTGGTATGAACTTAAGTTCAATAGACAACGCAATGGATAAGGGTACTGTAGAAACTACTAATATCAATACAGACTTATACATTGACGGTGAAGGATTTTTCATGGTTGACGGACCCGATGGAAGATTCTACACGAGAGACGGAAACTTTGGAGTTGATGAAGAAGGTTATCTCGTAAATAAAAACGGTAGCTATGTCATGGGATATCAAGCTGACAAAGACGGGAATATAATAGAAAAAATAGGTAAGATACAAGTGCCTATAAAGGACGTATTAAAACCTAAGGTAACAAGCAATATTCAATTGGAAGGAAACCTAAGCTCAAAGACTGCTGAAGGTCTGCCTTCACCACTTCCTAATACACTGGCTACAATATACGATCAAAAACCTGTAGATCCTGCAGATCCTGCAAAAGGTTTCACATATACTGTAAAGCCTGAACTTGCAGAAGGTTCGTCTCCAAAGAGAGAAAGCATAATTGGAAAAACTATTACTACATCAGTTGTGGATTCACTTGGTGGTGAACATACAATTCAGGTAGATTTCGTAAAAGAAGGTCCTAACACTTGGAGTGCTTATGCCTTCTACAAAACTCCTGACGGTGCTATGGTCCCTGTGACAGGTTCAACTATAAATACAAATCCTGCTACAACAGCTGACGGAAAAGCACTTACAGGATTCAAATTTACTGATAAAGGTTTGGTAGATCCTGCAAATGCAGTAAAAGAATTGACATTTACGCTTGATCCTTCATCTATAAACGGTGCAGCGCCAATAAATAACTTTAAGATAGGTTTATCTTCGCTTACTCAATATGAGTCAAAATCTACAGCTTTTGCAAAAACTAATGACGGATATAAATTGGGTGAACTTACTAAGATGAGCATAGGCTCAGACGGAAAAGTTATAGGACAGTTTAACAATGGTGATACAAAGGCGCTTGGACAAATAGTAACTGCAACTTTTTCAAATGTTAACGGTCTTCAAAAACAAGGGGATAACCTATGGGCTCCTACTGAAAACTCAGGTGAAGCAAATATAAATAAACCCGGTTCAGGTGGAAATGGTGCACTTCTTTCCGGAGCTCTGGAAATGTCAAATGTTGACTTGGCAAAAGAGTTTACTAATATGATAGTAACACAAAGAGGATTCCAAGCTAACTCAAGGGTAATAACTACAACTGACCAAATGCTGGAAGAACTTGTAAATCTTAAGAGATAGATAATTTTTATATGGTAATACTGTTTTTTCTTTAATGGGAATATTTTTGTTCAGCTTGAAGGAAAAACAGTCATATATTTTTAGGTATAAATAATACTAAAGTCCTAAATATAATAATAATTTTAAAGACACCTAATTGAAATATAGGTGTTTTTTTATGAAGTAATAAATATTTTAAAGATTAAATTTTATAGGATTAAATAATCAAAAAAATAAAAAATATGGTACAAAATATTCAAAAAAATACTGGATAAAAATAAAATAGTATGTTATAATCTCAACTAATGGTTTTATGAAAAAAATATTGAAAAATATTGATTTTTGTCCGAAATATATAGTGGTATTAATGTAGTATGAGGACAAAATATGTGAAATTTATTTTATTTGTGTAAAAATATAAATAATTTTATAATTATGTTGAAAAAATATTAAAAGTTTGTTAATATTGTCTTGATTTTATGTAAAATTTTACACTATTTCATTTTTTCCTTAAGTTGCATGGCTTTGAAATTTTATATTTCAAGGTGTTTTTATTATTTTTATTAAGTTGAGGAACTGATTTTTATATGATTAAATTGACGAGATTAAATGGAGAAGAGTTTGTTATAAACGGAGATTTGATTGAGATAGTAGATGCGAACCCGGATACTGTAATAACTCTTATAAATGAACACAAATTTGTAGTAAGAGAGAAGATAGACGAAGTTATAGAAAAAGTTATTGAATATAAAAGACAAGCAGGATTGCAAGTAAACATAAGAAGAAGAGAGGTATAGTGTAAATGGATTTAGCTACAGTCATCGGTCTCGTCGGCGCATTTGCGGCTATGGGACTGGGTATTATATCCGGTGGAGCCGGATTTGCGACATATATCGATATACCTTCATTTTTCATCACAGTCTTGGGTGCAATTTTTGCCAGTATGATTGCTTTTCCGATGTCGACGATAAAGGACTTGCCCAAACTCATAGGGAAGACTTTTAAAAGCGACGCATCAGATCCGTCAAAGACTATAGAGTCTATTATTGAACTTGCCAATAAGGCGAGAAAAGACGGCTTGCTTTCACTTGAAGAGGCTGCAAGAGATATGCCTGATCCGTTCTTGCAAAAGGGATTGATGTTAATAGTTGACGGTACGGATCCAGAGCTTGTAAGGAACTTGCTCGAAACGGAACTTGACTTTATCGAGCAAAGGCATAAAAACGGTCAAGGACTCATGGAAATGATAGCAAGTATGGGACCGGGATTCGGTATGATAGGAACGTTGTTTGGACTTGTTGCCATGCTAAAAAACTTGAGTGATACGGCATCGCTTGGACCGAATATGGCGGTTGCCCTTATTACCACATTATACGGTTCAATTTTGGCAAATGTATTTTTCACTCCTATGGCAAAGAAACTTTCTATCAATTCAGCGGTTGAGATGCTTGAAAGAGGAATAATTCTTGAAGGTTTGCTTTCTATACAAGCCGGAGAAAATCCAAGAATAATAGAAGAAAAACTGAAAGCTTTCTTACCTCCATCTCTTAGAAAATCATTAACTAAAGAGGGAGAATAAAAGTGGCTAAGAAGAATATAACTTATGAAATAAAGATGGGCGCCCCCGAATATATGAACACCTATGGAGATATGATGACTCTACTCCTATGTTTTTTTGTGTTGCTGTTTGCGATGTCAAACATAGATGCCAAGAAGTTTGAAGCCATAGTAATGTCTTTTCAAGGTTCACTTGGTGTGCTTGATGGTGGAAACACCCTAAGCTCGGAAAATAAGATAGAAAAAGGCTCGGTATTTGAAAATCAGGGTAGCTCGGTGGCAGAGTCCAACAATTTTGAAAAGATGGAAAAACAGATTAAGGAATATCTGGAAGAAAATAAATTGGAAAAGCAGATAAGCATATCCAATGAAGAAGAGGGGCTTGTCTTGAGATTCCAAGACAGCAGTTTGTTTGATCAAGGAAGTGCAACTCTAAAACCGCAGTCATACAATGTACTAAAGTATGTAGGCGGTATACTCAAGAGTAAGAATTTTAAAGATAAATTTGTAAGTGTGGAGGGACATACAGACAATGTACCTATAAACACATCTACTCACCAGTCAAACTGGGAATTGTCCGGCAATAGAGCGTCTAATGTCGTAAGGTACTTGATAGAAAATCAAGGTATAGATCCTAAGAGGCTTTCTACTGCAGGTTATGGTGAGTATCACCCTGTCGCACCGAACGACACACCTGCAAATATGGCAAAAAATAGAAGAGTCGATATAATGATATTAAGGACAAAGGACTCAAAGCCGGTAAAAAATAAGAAATAAAGAAATATAAATTGATAAAACTAAATAAGACTATATATTTATTTTAGTCATAAGCAAAGTAATATAAAAAATTCTGCTAAGAAAGATATAAAAATTAACCGTTTTGATAAGGAAAATTTGAAAAGTTGGGTATATACTTAACTATTGGATTTAATATTTATCTTTTAAGGCAGAAAATATTTAAGTAATCGTATTAAAGTTGATAATAGATGACTTGTTTTTCAGCATGAAATTAAGAGGTGAAAGATGGATTCCAAGAAATTTACAGTTCTGTCTATAGTTATATTCGTCCTATCACTGCTTGTTTTTGTAGCAACATTGGTGCTCGTAGTTTTCAAACCTACAGGCAATTCGCAAAATGCACCTAAGAAAGAAAAAAAAGAAGCTACTCAAAACATAGATGTAGGCGACATAACTACGCAGATAGGTCAGGCAGGAAGATTTTACAAGGGTTTTGTTGTCTTGGAAGTCAAGGGCAAGAAAACTCCTGAAACTATAAAAGCAAAGATGCCGCAAATAAAAGACAGTATTATAACATCAATATCTGCTATGACTCCAAACGAGATAGCAAGTCCTGAAGGTATGAGCAAACTTAAGGAGAAGATAAAAAATGATGCAAATGCAATAATAGAGTCTGAGACTAAAGATGTGGTCAGTGTGCTGTTTACTGAAAGTATTATCCAATAACTGAGGGTGGTGTAAAATTTGGCGGAAGTATTATCGCAAAAAGAAATAGATGCCTTACTGTCGGCACTTGGTGACGGTGACGTTTCTGTAGATGATATTAAGGAAGAACAAAAGGAAGTCAAGATAAAAAACTATGACTTCAAAAGTCCTAAAAAGTTGGCAAAGGATCAGTTGAAGACATTGTCGATAATACACGATAATTACGCCAGAGTGCTAAGTACGTATTTATCAGGGTATTTAAGGGTAATAACTGAGATAGAGGTTTCATCAGTGGAAGAACTGTCTTACTATGAGTTTAACAACTCTATATCAAATCCTGCTATGATTGCGGTAATCAATTTTGAACCTTTACCCGGTCAGATAATACTGGAGACGTCAAGCAAGCTTGCCTATACTATGATAGACAGGATACTTGGCGGTGACGGACTTTATGAGGAGGAAAACAGAGATTTCTCTGAAATAGAACTTATCATACTTTCTAAGTTAGTAAAAAATATAGTAAGTTATTTTCCTGAGGCGTGGGAAAATGTGATAGAACTTTCCCCTTATTTGGAGAAGATAGAACCTAATTCCCAATTTGCTCAGATAGTTTCGCCAAATGAGACTGTGGCGCTTATAACATTGTCAGTTAAAATCGGTGAGGTAGAAGGTCTTATGAATATATGTCTTCCTAACATTGTGCTTGAACCGATTATACAAAATCTTTCGACTAATTTCCTATTTTCAGGAATTAAAAAAGAGTTTGATGAAAAAGGCAAGAAAAACCTTGAAAATAGCGTAAGAAAAGCTAAACTGGAAGCAGTTGCTATAGTCGGAGACACCTTTATAACAGTCGAAGACTTTATATTTATGCAAGTAGGAGATGTCATCAAACTCAATAAAAAGGTAGATGAAGAACTGGAACTTAAAGTTGGCGGAAAGACCAAGTATCTTGGTTATCCGGGTACTTATAAGAAGAATATGGCTTTTAAAATAAACAAAGTAATAGAAAAGGGTGATGAAGAACATGGCGAATGATATGCTGTCTCAAGAAGAGATAAATGCTCTTTTAAGCGGTGTTGTAAATAACGACACTTCTGATGTACAAGACGTAGAAACTAAGCAAGAAATTGTTGACGCCTTCACAGACATGGAAAAAGACGCTATAGGCGAAATTGGAAACATAAGCATGGGTAGTGCCGCTACTACATTGTTTACTTTATTAAGCCAAAGAGTAGAAATAACGACTCCTACAGTAAAACAAACTACAATAACTAAGATAGCAGAAAGTTATCCGCTACCTTTTGTATCAGTGTTTATAAAGTATTCTGTCGGAATAGACGGTATGAATCTGCTCATATTGAAAGAAGATGATGTTAAGGTAATCACTTCATTGATGCTTGGGGGAGATGGAGTAAGTGACATACCTGAAGATCTGACAGAGATGCACCTAAGTGCCATAAGCGAGGCAATGAATCAGATGATGGGTGCCGCCTCTACTTCGCTTTCAGAGATGCTTGGAGGCAAGATTGATATTACTCCGCCAAAGGTAAGCAGAGTTAATTTTCAGGGTGACAGACTTGATCCTGATATCTTAGACCCGACTCAAGAGATAATGTGTACTTCATTTAGAATGAGAGTCGGTAATCTTATAGACTCTGAGATAATGCAGATACTTCCTATAGAATTTGCAAGAAAGCTGATAGATAAGATAATGGGCAATACAGGTGTGAGTGAAGAAGTTGTAGAGCAAGAGGCTCCACCTGTACAGGAACAAGTGCAACAGGTAGCTCCACCAATTCATGAAGTGCCTCAAGCACCACAGGCAATGCCACCACAGGAGCAATATCAAGTACCACCTCAACAGTACTACCAGGCACCGCCGCCACAGTATTATCAGGCTCCACCTCAGATGCAATACGAACAGATGCCTCCGCAACCAAGCGTAAGGGTGCAACAGGCACAGTTTTCAAGTTTTGATTCTTTGGCTATGAGTAATATACAAGTGCCGGAAAATATGGACTTGATAAAAGATGTAATGTTACAAATTACCGTTGAACTTGGAAAGACGGTAAAACCTATTAATGAGATACTTGACTTCAAACCGGGAAGCGTACTTGAGCTTGACAAGGTGGTAGGTGAGTCTTTGGACATACTTGCCAACGGAAAAAAAATAGCTACCGGCGAAGTAGTAGTAATAGATGAAAACTATGGTATAAGAATTACAGATATTGTAAAGCCAGATAAGAGATTACAAAGTTTATAAAAATTAGGAGGATTTTTAAGATGGCAAAAGGGATTTTATTAGTTGATGATGCGGCATTTATGAGAATGATGCTTAAAGACATACTGGTTAAAAACGGATATGAAGTTTTGGGTGAGGCGGAAAACGGACTTAAGGCTATAGAAAAATATAAGGAACTTAATCCGGATTTGGTTATAATGGATATAACAATGCCTGAAATGGACGGAATAGATGCTGTAAAAGAAATTAAGAAGATAAATGCCAATGCAACTGTCATTATGTGTTCAGCGATGGGACAACAAGCCATGGTTATCGAGGCTATACAATCAGGAGCAAAAGACTTTATAGTAAAGCCTTTCCAAGCTGACAGAATTTTGGAAGCCGTTAAGAAGGTAATAGGTTAATAACTTGTTGGACTTAGTTATTCAAATAATACTTTATACTATTTTGATAGTAGTAATGATATTAGCTTTAAAAAAAGCATCTATTTATGTGGAAAAAAGGAATTATAATTTTTACAAGGATAAGAATATGAAGGTCCTTGAGAAGATAATTCTTTCGAAAGATAAGGAAATATTTCTTGTTGAAGTATATGGCAAGAAGTATTTCTTAGGTGCTTCCAATAACAACATATCTGTTTTAAAGGAATTAGATTACAAAGATGATACTGACAGAAAATAAAACGGGGAAGAGATTTAAAAAATCGGTTTTTCTATGCGCTTTTTTAATTGCATTTATTTATTTTTTTAATAATATGGCATCAGCTACCGCAATACCTAATGTATCACTTAATATTAACACGGGTGGCAACTCTACCGATATGAGTGATTCAATAGAATTACTCTTATTTTTTACTTTGTTGTCGATCTTGCCCAGCATTCTTATTATGATGACCTGCTTTACCAGGATAGTGGTTATACTTTCCTTTTTAAAACAGGCTATAGGGGCTCAACAGACAATACCGTCACAAGTTATGGTGGGTTTGGCACTGTTTTTGACATTTTTTATCATGGCTCCTGTGGGAAAACAAGCCTATGATGACGGACTTAAACCTTATTTTGACAAGCAAATCAAACAGGAGCAGGCAGTTGAAAATGTGATGAAGCCTGTAAGAAATTTTATGTTTAAACAGACGAGACAGTCTGACATTAAATTATTCTTGGAACTGTCAAAAGATGAACAATTAAAAAAAGACAATGTTACACTTGAAAATATACCTAATTCCGTACTTATTCCGGCTTTTTGTATAAGTGAGTTGAAGACCGGATTTCAGATAGGTTTTTTACTGTTTATACCCTTTATTATCATAGATATGGTAGTTTCTTCAACGTTGATGTCGATGGGTATGATGATGCTTCCGCCTATGATGATATCAATGCCGTTTAAGTTACTGCTCTTTGTCTTGGTAGACGGATGGGATTTGGTAATAAGATCCATAGTTATGGGATTTAAATAGGAGAAGATTATGGATATAGATGTAGTAGTAAATATAATACAGCAAGGTGCACTAATGATACTCTTGCTTTCGGCTCCAATGTTACTTATTGGCTTGGTAGTAGGACTTATAGTATCAATATTCCAAGCGACTACTCAGATTCAGGAGGCAACACTTGCATTTGTACCCAAGATAGTGGCTGTATTGCTCTCAATGGTGATATTCGGACCTTGGATTATATCGACCTTGGTCAATTTTACGAGAAACTTATTTTTGGGAATGAACAACTTTATAGTTTAGTTTATAATAGGGAATATTATGTTTGGTGAATTGATATATTTTGTAATGAATTCAATTGATGTATATATGTTGATTTTGTCCAGAATATTGGGAATAGTCATCATTGCACCTATGTTTTCAAGAAATAATATTCCTGCCATGTTGAAGGTAGGGTTGGGTATGATTTTGTCGTATGTGATTCTACCTTTTGTTGTACCTAATACAAGTATTGACGTTTCAAGCAGTGAATTTATTTTTTTAATATTAAAAGAGTTGTTTACCGGATTTTGCATAGGTCTTTGCATGGCTTTGATATTCAACATATTCATGGCTGCCGGAGCAAATGCTGATATAAATATCGGTCTTTCGATGTCTCAGATATTTGACAGCTCCATAGGTGGGAATACTACTATAAGCGGTCAACTTTTCAATGTGTTTGCATTTTTAGTATTTTTGTCGCTGGATATCCACCATCTGATTATAAGAGCCATAGTCAATTCATTTGAGATTCTGCCTATTAACACGATAGACTTTTACAAAGAAGGTTTTTTGGACTTTCTTATCAGGCTCAACGCATATATTTTGCTTTCGTCGATATTATTAGTTGTGCCTATAATAATAACTCTTTTCTTGGGCAATATACTGCTTGCTTTTATGGCTAAGGTTATGCCTCAGATGAATGTCTTTATAGTCGGTATGCCTTTTAAGATAATAGTAGGTTTCGTAATATTTTACATCAGTCTGCCTATGGTTAAAAATGTTGTGATAGAGATATTTAAGAAGATGAGTGAGTATGTTTTTATGTTTTTGAAAATAGCTTAGTTTCTTTGCAAATACTGCGTTTTTTTATGGTGAAATTAGTTCAGTTGTAGGAATTATAATAAGATTTTGTAAAATCTATTTTAATATTTATACTAAAATTCAATAGTTTTATGAATAATATGTCTTTAAAATATTCATAATAAGCTTAGATTTTTTGCGTTATCTCAATCAAAAAATACTTGACTATGTATTCATAAATTTAAAAATTGTGTAGTACAAGTTGGTGATTAGCAGTATAAGCAGCATGATGTTTTGTTATTTGTGAAAAGTGAGCAAAAGATGTTTAATTATTTAAAGATTAATCTTCAGTTATTTTCCGAAAAAACTGAGGAGGCAACTCCTAAGAAAAAGGAAGATACAAGGAAAAAAGGTAATATACTTCAAAGTAGGGAGCTTACAGGTGCAGCCTCACTTTTTGCGGCTGTATTTGCAATTAATACCTTTTCCAAGGAAATATTAGAGACAATAGTCGATGCGTGGAACTATTACACCGGTATGTTGAATAGTTTTGAGCTTACAAATCAAATGCAGGCATACAAACTTTTTACGACCTTGCTAATTTTTTGTGTGAAGGCTATGCTATTTATAATAGTGCCTGTAGTTATTGTAGCTTTTTTAGTTCAAAAAGCTCAGGTTGGTAATATATTTACAGCCGAGACTATAAGACCTAAGCTTGAGAGGATAAGTATACTGTCCGGATTTAAGAGGATGTTCTCCATACAGTCTACAGTCACTCTTGTAAAATCCTTGCTTAAGATTATGCTGGTGGGCTATGTTGGATATGCCTACATCAAAGACAATATGTCATTGGTAATGAAGTCATTTTCGCTTAATGACAAGCAATTTTCCTATATGTTATTTCATTTTTCGATAAATATGGCGCTTAGGATGGCGTATGTAATAATAGCGCTGGGTATTTTTGACTATGTGTATCAGAGACATTCATACAACAAGAATATCAGGATGTCTAAGCAGGAAATAAAAGACGAATATAAGCAATCTGAAGGGGATCCTCAGATAAAATCAAAGATAAAGGAGCGTCAAAGGCAATCTGCAATGAGAAGAATGATGCAGGACTTGCCAAAGGCAGATGTAATAATCACCAATCCTACGCATTTTGCAGTAGCTATAAAATATGACGAGTCTAAGTATGATGCACCTTATGTAGTTGCTAAGGGGCAGGACTTTATAGCAAAGAAGATAAGGGAAAAAGCCAAGGAACTTGACATTCCGATTGTCGAAAACAAAGCTCTTGCCAGGGCTTTGTATAGTGAAATAGACATTGGAAACGTGATTACGCCTCAACTTTATGAGGCAGTTGCAGAGGTATTGGCTTACATCTTCTCGTTAAAGACGGATAATAAAACTGACAGGAGATAGATAATGAAGATAGGAGATATAGTAGTATCGGTAGGGATAATATTTATGATTCTTATGATAATAATACCTATGCCGGAATTTCTGGTTGATATTATGCTCAGTATGAACATATCATTATCACTTCTCATATTGTTAATAGCGATGTTTAACAGGGAAGCGCTTGATTTTTCGGTATTCCCTTCGCTTTTGCTGATTACTACAATATTTAGAATAGCGCTTAATATAACTACAACAAGATATATCCTATTAAAAGGTGACGCAGGAGATGTAATCGAGGCTTTCGGAAACTTCGTTATGGGTGGTAATGCCATAGTAGGCTTTATTGTCTTTATCATCATAATGATAGTAAACTTTATGGTAATTACCAAGGGTTCTGAGAGAGTATCTGAAGTTGCTGCAAGATTTACACTGGATGCTATGCCTGGTAAACAGATGGCCATAGATGCAGATTTGAACTCCGGAATGATAGACGAAACTCAGGCAAGGACAAGAAGAAGCAAGATTCAAAGAGAGGCTGACTTCTACGGTTCTATGGACGGTGCTACAAAATTCGTAAAGGGAGACTCGATAGCCGGTATCATAATCACATTCATAAATCTGCTCGGCGGTATACTCATGGGCATACTGTACCTAAATATAACTGCCGGAGAAGCCTTGCAAAAATACGCCCTGCTTGCAGTTGGTGATGGTCTGGTATCATCAATTCCTTCGCTATTGATATCAGCAGCGACAGGTATCATAGTTACAAGGTCAGCTTCAGAAGATAATCTTGGAAATGACCTTAGAAACCAGTTGTTCAACAACTCCACTATAATGTTTATAGTTTCAGGAGTGCTTTTCTTCCTTGCTCTTACACCACTGCCTACACTTCCTTACCTCGTATTATCTGTAGTTTTTGCCTTTGTGGGCAACTCCATAAGAGTAAAGGGGCAAGAGGGAGAAAAAACTGATGTAAAAGAAGAACAGACGACAAAGGACGATGTTGAGGAGATAAGAAGACCGGAAAATGTGCTGCCTCTACTTAATGTAGAGGCCATAGAGCTGGAATTTGGCTACGGTATAATACCTCTTGCTGACAAATCACAAGGCGGAGATTTGTTTGACAGATTGGTAATGATAAGAAGACAGTGTGCCTTGGAACTTGGTATCATAGTACCCATGATAAGGCTTAGAGATAATATCCAGTTACAACCTAATGAATATATAATTAAGATTAAGGGGGTTGAAGTTGCAGGAGGCTCTGTGCTTTTTGACCACTATCTTGCTATGAATCCGGGTAATGCAGACGGAGAACTTTCAGGTATAGATACTATAGAGCCTTCATTCGGACTGCCGGCTAAGTGGATAGACTCTAAGGAAAGAGAAAAGGCAGAAATATACGGCTATACTGTAGTAGATCCGCCATCAATAATAGCTACTCATCTTACAGAGATAATAAAGAGATATGCACATGAACTCATAGGCAGACAGGATGTCAAGATGCTCGTTGACAATCTCAAGGAGACACAACCCTCACTTGTGGATGAGGTCACACCTGCTCTACTATCTCTTGGAGAAATACAAAAGGTGCTTGCAAATCTACTTAGAGAGTCAGTTTCTATCAGAAATTTTGCCACTATAGTGGAAGCTCTTGCTGACTATGCACAGGTAACTAAGGATACCGATATGCTTACAGAGTATGTAAGGCAATCCATGTATAGGAATATAACCAATCAGTTTATGCCGAATAAAGAAGCAAAGGTCATAACCATAGATCAGGATGTGGAGAAAAATATTATGGAGTCTTTGCAGACTACGGAAACAGGTACCTATATGGCGCTTGACCCGGTGCGTTCTAAGAGATTGCTAAATAATATAAACGAACAGGTGGAAAAGGCAATATCTTTAGGTGAGCAGCCTATAATAGTTACAGCGCCTATAGTCAGATTTTATCTGAAAAAATTCATAGAACAACTAAGCTCGGATATCATTGTCTTATCTTATAATGAAATAGATCCGACAGCAAAAATACAATCAATAGGGATGGTGAGTGTGTAGATGCAGGTTAAGAAATTTTTGGGAGAAAATACAGTCTCTGTAATGGCTCTTATCAGAAAAGAGTTTGGTGAAAATGCCATAATATTGCAGACCAATAAAGTAAAAACAGGCGGTTTTTTGGGTTTTTTCCAAAAGGAAGAAGTGGAGATACTTGCCGCACTTGACAACGAAGGCGTATTGGATAGAAAAAACAGGAAAGAAAGTAAAGATAGAGGAAGAATAGAAAATAACTTATCAAAAACAACACAAAGAAAATCTCAAGTAAGTATTGATGATGAAAGAATAGCTTCTAAGTCGAAGTCTGATATGGGATTTAAGTACCATATTGATGCTATGAACGACATGATAAAAAACAGAAGAGAAAGAGAAGCTGACTTATCCTACAATAATGATTTGGAAAACTTGCCTCTAAGGACTGATGAGAGTTTTGAAAATGAGGCTAAAGAAGTGAAAAAAGACATAGATGAGATAAAGACAGCTGTAAGAGAACTCAAGAAAAAAATCAATGACACTTTTAAAACTCCTGAAGAGGAAGAAGATATAATAAGGGAAGAAGAAAATATATCTAAATTACGAAAAATAGGTATTTCTTACGAAGTCTCAAAAGAAATAGTAGTAAATTTGAAAAAAAAGGGTAAAAATTTTAGGTATGATGACCTAAAAAATGAAGTTTTAGATATGTTTGCCGATTATATAAAGGTGGACTTTTCTAAAAGACATAAATACTATGTCTTTATAGGTTCTACAGGAGTTGGTAAGACTACCACTTTGGCTAAGATAGCGTCTAAAGAAACTATTGAAAATAAGAAAAGAATAGGATTTTTGACCTTGGATACCTATAGGATATCTGCAGTAGAGCAACTTAAGACCTATGCTGAAATACTATCATCTCCTATAGAGGTGGCTTATGAAATACAGGACTTGAGTTTTGCTATAGACAGATTATCCAACAGGGATATGGTCTTTATAGATACTGCCGGACGCTCTCATAATAACAAGTCTCAAATAGAAGATTTGAAAAAAGTTTTGACCAATATTGAAGATAAAAAGGTATTTTTGGTACTGTCAGCCAATACATCCATAGATGATATCTATGACATAGTTGACACATACAGTTTTGTAGAGGATTATGAGATAATAGTTACCAAGACAGATGAGACCCTCAGGATGGGGAATATCTTGGATATAATCAAAAAGACCGGAAAAAATATCTCTTATATCACTTTTGGTCAAAATGTTCCTGATGACATAGAAAAATTCAATATGGGAAAATATGTGTCTGAACTAATCAGGGAGATATGAGATGATAAACGATCAAGCGCAGAGACTAAGAGACGTAATAAATAAAAATAAGGAAGAAAAAACGGATAAAGAGCCTAAGATAATATGCATTTCCAGTGGAAAAGGTGGAGTAGGTAAGTCAAATTTCACTACGAATACAGCTTTAGAGCTGATAAAAAGAGGGAAAAAAGTAATAATTATAGATGCAGACCTTGGTCTTGCAAATGTTGAAATTTTACTTGGAGTAGTGTCCAAGAAGAATTTTTCCGACCTGATAAATTCAGGAGCAAATATAAAAGATATAATAACAGTGACAAACAATGGCATAGGGCTTATTTCCGGAGGCTCAGGTATATTGGAGCTTGCAGATTTGAGCAATGATAAGTTAGAGATAGTCTTAGAATCCATATCTCAGCTTAATGATATGGCAGACTACATTCTCATAGACACAGGAGCAGGAATATCAAATGTAGTCACTGCCTTTGCCAAGTTAGCTCACGAAGTAGTGGTTATAACCACTTGTGAACCTACATCAGTTGCTGACGCCTATGCACTTATAAAATCCCTTGTAATCAAAGACAGGGAAAAAGATATTAGCGTAGTGGTAAACAGAGCTGAGAATATAAGGGAAGCCCAAGGTGTTTTTGATAATATAAACACTGTTTCATCAAATTTTATAAAAAAAGATTTGAACTTTTTAGGATTCATTTATGATGATGTAAGCGTGTCAAGAGCGGTGAAAAGACAAAAGGCATTTATTGAGATGTCACCGGGTGCAAATGCATCAAAATGTATAGTAAGCATATGTGATAAGTTAATGGACAAAAAAAGCGATACGCAAAACTTTAAAAAATTAGTAGACAGATTTAAAAATTTATTCAGATAGGTGGATTATGGTACTAAACAGCCCAAAACTTTTTCAAAATGTCAAAATACTCAAAGAAAATATCAATGGAGAAATAGAAGAATACGCAAGCAAGGTGGAAAGTATTGAAAAAGATGACCTGTTTCTCGTACACACTCCGATAAGAAAATCGGAAATGGTCATGTTGTTAAATGACTCTGTCATCACAGTCACTTACATGGTAGAAAAAAAAGGCATGTATAAGTTTGATGCAAAGGTGATAGAAAAAGTAAGAGAAGGCAAGATAACTTTCATCAGAATAAAGAGAATAAGCGACATTGTGGAAAATCAAAGAAGACAGTTTTTTAGAATTGAGACCAATTTTAAAGTAGATTTGAAAAGAAAAGACTCTCAAGAGATAGAACACGTTGCATCCTTAGACATAAGTGCCGGGGGTATGAAGGTTTATACTGATAAAAAGGTCGAGCTTGGAGACGTCTTGGATACGTATTTTTCTTTAGATGACACTCAGATGTATTTGGAGACTAAGGTAGTAAAAAAGGTCAGAAATGATAATATCAGAAACAGATGGGAGATAAGCCTTGCATTTTTGAATTTAAGTGAAAAAGAAAGAGAAAGCATAATACGATTTGTTTTTGAAAAAGAAAGAGAAAAGATAAAAAGGGAATATCTTCAAAATGATAAATAAGATTAGAATTTTAAATATAGATGATTCCGCCTTTGTGAGGAAAATGCTAAAAGACATATTTTCATCGGACAAAGATTTTATTTTGATAGAACAGGCAAGAAACGGTAAGGAAGCTTTAGATATACTGTCTCGCAGTAATTTTGACGTCATTACCCTGGATGTAGAGATGCCGATAATGAACGGCTTGGAAACATTGCAGGCGATAATGGATAAGAAACCTACACCGGTAGTAATGCTAAGTACCAAGACAAGCGAAGGTGCGTCAACTACTATGGATGCACTAAATTTTGGTGCAGTAGACTTTATCACAAAACCTACCAATATTTTTTCAGCAGATGCGGAGAAACTTGGCGAAGAAATAATCAAGACAGTGAAAAATGCCTCTAAAGTTAATGTTAAAACGCCTTACTTTAGAGAAATTGAACGTACAAGACAGGATGCAACTAAAAAAGAGCTGACAAGAAATTTTACAAGATTTTCCGATTTAGGATATGGATTTAGTGATAAGGTCAAGACTATAATTGCCATAGGTACATCTACAGGAGGTCCCAGGGCTTTAAATCAGGTCATACCGGAAATTTCTCAAAATATAAATGCCGCAGTTTTAGTAGTACAACATATGCCGGCAGGATTTACAAAGTCATTGGCTGAAAGACTTGACTCAATTTCAAAACTCAAGGTTACAGAGGCAAAGGATAAGGAAATACTTAAAAACGGTCATGTCTATGTAGCACCGGGCGGTAAGCAGATGAAGTTAAGAGCAGTTGGAGCTGACAAATACGAGATATACTTGGATGATGAGAACGGACAAAATGGACATAAGCCATCTGTAGATATTATGATGAACTCTGTCTGTGATTTGCCGATAAAAAATGTAGTGTCTGTTATAATGACAGGTATGGGCGGTGACGGAGCAAAGGGATTGGAAAGACTTAAAATAGAAAAAAATGCCGTTACTATAGCTCAAGATAAGGATAGCTGCGTAGTTTACGGTATGCCTAAGGTTGCTGTGGAAACGGGAAAGGTTGACAAGGTAGTGCCTTTAAATACTATAGCTGTTGAATTAAATAGAATTATGGGGGTATAATAATGCTTGATTTTGATCAATATATTGACATATTTTTAGACGAATCAAAAGATCATTTACAAAATCTCAATGAAAGCATATTGAGACTTGAAGAATCACCTGACAATCTCGACATAGTAAACGAGATATTCAGAATTGCTCATACTCTAAAGGGTATGGCAGGTACAATGGGCTTTGAAATAATAACAAAGCTGACTCATAAACTTGAAAATATATTGGACGGAGTACGCTCTCATAAATTTGATTTAAACAGAGATATGATAGACATACTTTTTGAAGGATTGGATATACTTGACCTTCAAATTAAGAGTATAGAAGAAGATGGTAAGGAAAAAGCTATAGATATCTCTGATATAATAAACAGACTGGACATTTTGGAAAAAGGTGGAAGTCTAAGCGGGATTACATCGGAACAGAATTCAGCAGATTCACAAGGCTCAAGTGCTGTAAATAGCAATGAGAAAGATGATTTAAAACTTACTAAGGATGATGCTCTTGCCCTATACCATACAGCAAAGGCTATGATAGATGAGGGATATTTTGTTTACAAAATCTCAGTATCACTTGAAGAAAAGTGCATGCTAAAATCAGCAAGAGCATTTATAGTATTTAAAAATTTGGAAGATGCAGGAGAGATAATATATTCAAATCCTTCATCTGATGATATAGAGTCTGAAAGTTTTGAAGGTAAATTTACAGTACTTTTTATGACAAAAGAATCTATAGATGAGATTAAACCTTCAGTAGAGTCCGTTTCAGAAGTTGAAACAGTTGAGATTTCAAATTTTGATATAGATATTTTGGAAAGTTATGAAGAGACAAAAGCTCAGGAAGCACCACAGAAAAGTGAAAAAGTGGAAGAGCTAAAGGCTAAAGAAGAAGCAAAGGCACCTGAAGATCCTAAAAAAGTTGAAGCAAAGACTGAAGCTTCTCACGGACAGCAAAAAGCGAAGTCTGCCAAGACAATAAGAGTTGACATAGACAGGCTTGACAACCTTATGAACCTTGTCAGCGAGCTTATAATAGTAAAGACAAGGCTGGAAGATAATCAAATATTCTCTAAGAAACAAAATATGACAGAAGCAGTGGAATACCTTGAAAGAGTGACTACGGAATTGCACGATGCCGTAACAAAGGTAAGAATGGTACCTATTGAAAGAGTGTTCAACAGATTCCCGAGAATGGTAAGAGACTTGTCAAAGGACTTAGGTAAAAACATCAATTTGATAATGTCAGGAGAAGAAACTGAAGTCGACAGAACTGTAATCGATGAAATAGGAGATCCGCTTGTTCACTTGCTTAGAAATTCAGCAGACCATGGTATAGAATCACCTGAAGAAAGAGTGAAAAAGGGCAAGGATAAAGACGGAACGATAAATCTTATCGCTTATCAGGACGGTAATACTGTTGTAATCGAAGTAACTGATGACGGTGCAGGTATAAATACTGAAAAAGTAAAACAAAAGGCTATAGATAGAGGTATACTTACTCAAGAACAAGCTGATGAACTTGATGTAAACAAGGCTGCAGAGCTTATATTTGCAGCAGGATTTTCAACTGCCGACAAAATCAGTAACGTATCTGGTCGTGGAGTTGGGCTTGATGTTGTAAAGACTAAGATAGAATCTCTAAGCGGTACAGTGGAAGTAAATACTGAAAAAGATAAGGGTTCATCATTTATAATAAGACTTCCTCTTACTCTTGCTATAATACAGGCGCTTCTTGTAATTGTAGGTGGAGAAAAATATGCAATTCCGTTAAATAGTATCAAAGAGATAACTAATATAGATACAAGTAACATAAGAAATATAGAAAACAAAGAGATAATTCTGTATAGAGATAATCCTCTTGAACTTAAGAGAATGTCTGAGATACTGGATTGTGAAGATAAGCAAAGAAAAGAAGGGACTGTAACTGTAGTAATAGTCAGAAAGGGAGAAAAGGACTTAGGTCTTATAATAGACTCTCTAATAGGTCAACAGGAAATAGTTATAAAATCGCTTGGACCTTATCTTCACTTCGTAAAACTTATTGCCGGAGCGACAATACTTGGAAACGGCGGAGTGGCATTGATTATAGATACTAATGAAATTTTTGAATAAGATATATAAAAATACAATAAATATATCAGCTTAAGTTAATTAAAAGGGGATTTTTCAATGAATGAAAATCAATATGTAATATTCAAACTCTCTGACGAGTTTTATGCGATAAAAATAGATACGGTAGAAACTATCGAAAGGGATATGGAGATAACAAGAGTACCTAAGACTCAAGGCTATGTAAGAGGCGTAATAAACTTAAGAGGCGAGATAGTACCTGTGATAGATTTAAGGTCAAGACTTGGACTTGCTATGAAACAAGCAGACAGCGAAACAAGGATAATAGTGAGCAAACTCAATGATATGATGGTAGGATATATAGTAGATGCCACTTATGAGGTAAAGGAGTTGCTACCAAGTACGATAGAGTATACTTCAGTAGAAACGGCATCAGCTTCATCATATGTAAGAGGGATAGCAAAAGACAACAACAGGATGATAATTTTGCTCGATGTGGACAAGGTATTGAGCGTTTAACGAAGATGTCTGTTTTGTATATAAATTATGATAGGAGTAAAAAATGAGTGCTTTTTCTATAGATAGTATTAACAATATGTGTCTGGACCTTCTAAAAGAAATAGGAAATATAGGTTCGGGAAATGCGGCAACTTCACTTTCACAGATGATAAATATGAAGGTTGATATGCAGGTTCCCAACATAGAAGTAATGGAAACTGAAAAAGTGGTGGATTTGTTCAATGATCCTGAAGAAATCACAGTAGGCGTATATATACACTTTACAGGAGATATTGACGGGACAATATTGACTTTGTTGGATCAAAAATCTGCACAAGTGCTTATAAGTAAATTGATAGGAACATCACCTGAAGGGTATATGTATACTGATATGGAAAAATCTGTAGTACAGGAGCTTGGGAATATAATGACAAGTGGCTACGTAAATGCCATCTCAATGTTTTCAAATCTATTTATGAATATTTCCATTCCGTCGGTATCAGTTGATATGGTCAGCTCGATACTAAGCGTTCCTGCAGTTGAATACGGAATAGAGTCGGATAAGCTGATATTGATAGAAAATAAGCTGGATCTTGAAGGCGAAAATGTCAATTGCTATTTCTTCTTTATGCCGGACCTACCTTCTTTTGAAAAATTATTTGTGAAATTAGGAGTGCTATAAGATGGGAGAAATTATTAAAGTAGGTATGGCTGATTATAAGATTGCAAAATCGCCGGATTCTCTAATAACACTCGGTTTGGGATCTTGCGTCGGAGTAGTCATATATGATAAGACCAAACAAATTGCCGGTATGGCACATATAATGTTGCCGTCAAGCGAAGAAATCAAAAACAACTCAAATAAGATGAAATTTGCAGATACCTGTATAGATATGATGATGGCTGATTTGCTAAAACAAGGGGTGAATAAGTCTTTGCTCAAGGCTAAGATTGCCGGTGGAGCTCAGATGTTCAGCGTTTCGCTTAAAAGCGATAACCTAAACATCGGTAAAAAGAATGCAGAAGCTGTAAAGAAAAAACTGAAGAGTTTGAATATACCTATTGTAGCTGAAGACTTGCACGGAAACAACGGAAGGACTATTACTTTTGAAGTGGCGTCTAACGACTTGCACATAAAAAGCATAGGCAAAGGCGACAGCGTAATATGAAAGATGAATTCATAATTTATACTTTTGTGAATTATGTCCTTCTAATGGGTATAACATTGATATCTATTTTAAAAAAAGTAAGTTTTTACAGCTATATGGAAGTTATTTTAATTACTGCTTTATGTGTTAATTTAGTGTTTTTTTGCGTACACAATATCAAAAAAGTGCTTGAGGATGTGGAGAAAAGCAGTTTTACTTTGGATGTTTCAAGCAGTGAGGATGAAATTAAGGACTTGCTCAGACAAGTCGGCAATGAAGAGTTGGAACAAGAGTCGGCAGAGCAGGCAAGTGAAGAGGAAGATCAAAATATAAAAACGGAGGGAGCCTGATTTAATTGCAAAATGAAAGTGCTGATATCTGGAAGTTATATGCGGAGGAAAAAAATCCGGACAAAAAGAAAAAAATAAAAGAAGAAATAATAACAAAGTATGTAAGCCTTGTAAAAATAGTCTCAGGCAAGCTTTTTAATTACTATGCGCAAAAGATAGAATATGATGATCTTATGGGCTATGGAATAATTGGGCTTATAGACGCAATCGATAAGTTCGATTACACAAAGAACATCAAGTTTGAAACTTATGCCTCTATAAGGATTAGAGGAGCAATCATTGACGAGATAAGAAGTCAGGACTGGATACCAAGAGGCATAAGGAAGAAGATGAAGACCCTAAATACCGTCATGGAAGAGCTTGAAAACAAACTCGGCAGAGAAGCCAGCAGGCATGAGATTGCAGAGCATATGGGTATAAGTCTTAAGGAAGTAGATGAGCTCTTTGACGAGACTGCAACATTTAATATAGTATCTATAGAAGATGAATTGTCTGAAAATGTCAAGATACAAATACCTGATACAAAGGTAGAAAATTCACCTGAGCAACAGCTTATATATACAGATACTGTAAATGATCTTGCAAAGGCTATAGATACTCTTAAGGAAAAGGAAAAGATAATAATAAATCTATATTATTATGAAAATTTAACTTATAAGGAAATATCTGAGATTATAGGCATTTCAGAATCAAGAATATCTCAGATTATAAGTGCATGTCTTACTAAGCTCAGAAAATTGATGAGTTAACGGCTTAGGATGTATATTGAGATGAGAATATGGAGAGTAAATCATGGATGTAAAGACGGCGATAATACTTGCTTTTTTGCTGATTTCTATAATTACTAATATAGCTGTCTATGTCAAATTGTTGAAAAAAGATGAGGAGACATCGGAAGAAGCAAAATTTAGAGCCTATTTTATGCTTTTGGGTACAAAAGTTGATGAGGTCAAAGAAAAGTTGGAAGACTTGTCTGAGGCGGTATCTGATATAAAGATAGAAGGCGGTGAAAGGAGAGACGAACTGTCAACATATGTAAGAAATAGGATGCCGGTTAAAGACATAGCTAAGAAGATGAATAAGAGTGTAAAAGAAGTGGAACTTATGATTAAAATGAGAGGTCTGTAAAGATGAATACAAATGTAAGGCTCTCATATTTATTAGGAATATTTCTTGGAATATCTATAAGCATTTTGTTTTTTATCATATTTGAAAAAAAAGACTCTATACCATCCAATATTAACATACAAAATGAAAAATTAATTTTAGAAAATACTAATTTAAAATCTCAGATTTCAAAAAAAGATAAAGAAATAGAAGAATTGACAAAAAAAGTCAATGCAAAGCAAGAAATTAAACAAGAATCCAAGCTAAAAAATGACGGACAAAAAAACGAAAATTCAGCAAAAACAAAGGTAAAGCTCAATATAAGACAAGGTATGACTAACAGTGAGATAGCTGATTTGCTTGTAAGCAAAGGCATCTATCCTCACAAAAACGACCTGATGATGCTTATGGAGATGATAAATTTTGACAGAGTTAAGTATTCAATACAGATGCAAAACGGAGGATATATATCGAGTTCAGACAATTTGAACGTAGCTTTATCTGAGATAGAGACTAATCAATATGCACTTTCAGATTATTTAGGCAGAAAAAACTTGGTAGAAGATTCAGCGTCATTTATGAAGATAATATATATATTGGACATCAACACTAAGCTAAAATACGGAATTAAGGAATTTGAAACGAATTCTTCTCTAAGACAGATAAGTGATGTACTGATTAACTGATTTAAAATTAAGGAGCTTTCAGGTGAATATGCTGTTTGCAAGACAGCCTATTTTCAATACGGAAAATAAGGTTGTTGCATATGAATTTTTATATAGAAATGAAGTGACGGACGACATAAGTACAGATCTTGAAAAGACGGTAGATGTGCTTACAAATGTCAATACATTTTTTTTCAACTACGATATAGATACATCCAAAAAAATGTTTTTGAATTTTGATAGAAGCCTACTTCTTGACAATATTATGGATGTACTTTCTCCAACTGAACACGTCATTGAAATATTAGAAACAGTAGAAGAAGAAAAGATAATAGTAAATAGATTGATACAACTTAAGCGTGTCGGCTTTAAAATAGCAATTGACGACTATAAAGTTGGTTATAAAAATGAGGAGTTCATCAACCTTGCAGATTATATAAAAGTTGACTTTATGGCAAATTCGGTAGAAGAAATAATACAGCTTTCAAAAAAGGAAAAATTTAAAAAAAAGATACTCTTGGCAGAAAAAGTTGAAAATGAAAATATGCACCATCTTGCACTAAAACTGAATTATAAGCTGTTTCAAGGATTTTACTATGCCAAACCAATAGTACACAAGGGTAACTACATCTCTATAAATGTCAAAAGTTGCCTTGAAATAATAAAAAAGTTAAATACTCCCAAATTTACCCAGTCAGGTGAGAGATTTATAGATCTGCTAAAGATTTCAAAATACATTGAAAGAGATCCTGTACTTGCCTTTAAAGTACTGCGTATTGCCAATTCAATCAGAGCAAATATCTATATAAAAATAGATTCTATCCAAAGAGCAGTTTCCTTACTTGGATACAAAAAGCTTAACAGATGGCTGAAAATCCTACTTTTTCAAGAAGTTAAGACAAGAGGTAAAAATAGGGACAGACTCAATAAAGAAGTAATAAGAACGATAATAATCAGGACTTCCTTTGTAGAAAATATAATATTAGAAACTCCGCTACTTAAGGAATATCAAGGAGAGATGATACTTACATCTATGATAGATATGTTTGACATACTTTTTGATATGACTATGAAAGAAATTGTTGAGTCACTGGATCTTTCAGGGGATATTTCAGATGCACTGCTAAATGAAAAAGGCTTACTTTATAAACTCTTACATTTACTGCGTAGCTACGAGGCAGGCAACTGGGAGGAAGTAGGAGTTATGTGTCAGATGCTCGGCATTGACTATACTAAACTGCCGGATATTTACACAAAATCTGTCCAAGACAGTAGTGAAATAGTTGAAGACATGGAAAAGATATAAGTTAGAAGCAATAATAAACCATATTATCAATATAAAACATAATCAATGCTGATATGTACTTAGTTATTTTGAAAAATTTGCTATAATTATATTTGCTTATTTTTTAGTACATTAAACCTAAGAAAGCAGCTGTTATAAATATTGATATATATGGTTTTTTTCTTTTATCACTATACAATAATTACAAAAAGTGATATAATATTAGCTAATGTTGACAGCTTTCATCATATCGAATTTATATCGATTAATCCTGATTTTCATCAGTTTTTTTTCGAAAAAGTTGCAAAACATTTTAAATATAACGGAGAAATTATTGTGATGAATAAGTGATAGTTATTTGCCGTCTTCTGTTAGTTTATTTGTTTTGATACATATATTTGCTATGATGAATCTGTCAATGTAATCAATTTATTTAGGAGGAAAAATAATGAAACAAGTTCTTGAAACAAAAAATGCGCCTGGAGCTATAGGTCCTTACTCACAAGGTATGAGCTTTGGTAATATGATAATAACATCCGGACAATTGCCTATCGATCCTGCAACAGGAGAATTGAAACAAGATATAAAAGAAGCTACAAAACAAAGTCTTGAAAACTGCAAAGCTATACTTGAATCAGCAGGTTCATCTATGGATAACGTAGTAAAGACTACTGTGTTCCTTAGAGATATTAACGATTTTGCTGCAATGAACGAAGTATATGCAACATACTTTACAAACAACCCTCCGGCTCGTTCAGCCGTACAAGTAGCAAAATTACCTAAGGATGCAATAGTTGAAATAGAAGTATTCGCAACAAAATAGTGAAAAATCAAGTCACCTTATATGGTGGCTTTTTTTGTACACAAAAAATAGCATTACAAATTTTGTAATATAATTGTCTTTTGCTATATTGGTATTTTTGTCTTATATTATTAGCAAAGGAGTAGAGGTAGGATTATGAATTATCAAGTTATATTTATGCAATCAATAGTTTGGTCGATTTTATGGATTATAATGGTATCTATTTCTGTTAGGGTTTTTCCACATACCATAGAGCATGACTATCCTGATGAGGTAAGAAAAGTAGCAAATATACCTGAACTTACAGCTGAGGTCAAGAAAAAAGGATCAATCTTTGCTATAATAAGTTTTACAATACTTATTGCCTTATTGCTTTCATTTGTCCTTTTGCAATATAAGGGAAGTACTTATACCTTTGCTACAATCTTTTTTCACCTTTGGATTATTTGTATTTTTTGGAATTTCACAGACCTTATAATAGTGGATTGGCTGTTTATATGCCTTCTTAATTGTAAGTATTTTGTCTTGCCGGGGACAGAGGATTGTGAGGGAAATAAAAACTATTTTTTCCATTTTATAGGATTTTTAAAGGGCGCTGTTGCTATGACTGTAGTTGCGCTTATATTTTCAGCAGTAGCATATTTTATAATTAGGATGTTTTGAAAAGTAATTGATACACTTAAAATATTTTATTATTATTTTAGTAGATTTTTGTATTAAAGCCGTTTACAATGATGTAGACGGTTTTGAATTTTATAATAAAAATCTATTAAAAAACCATATGATTTAATTACAGTAAAATTGTTGATAATTTATAAACTATAATACTTTTGATAATCTTAATCAATAGTTTTTAAAAATAGTATATGATTTATGACTTTATTACAAATGCTCTGAAAAGATCTTATCCATTATTTTATTAGAATTTAGTATAATGTTATTAGTGATAAACACTTTGCATTATAAATAGTGATTAGTATTGGTAAAAAAGAAAAAAATAAAATTCCTCTTGCAAAAATTAAACTGTTATTGTATTATAATAACAGTAAGTACACAATTAACAGTAAGGTGCCTTAATATGAATATTCAAATAAACAATTCAAGTGACGATCCTATTTATCTACAGATTAAAAATCAGATAAAATCTCAGATTATCTCCGGAGATTTGCAAGTCGGTGATAAATTGCCGTCGATAAGGTTTATGGCAAAGGAGCTTAGAATCAGTATGATTACTGCAAAAAGAGCCTTTGACGAGCTTGAGGCGGAAGGATTTATCGACAGTGTACAAGGCAAGGGCAATTTTGTCGCAAGGCAAAATAAGGAGCTGATTCGTGAGGAATACTTGAAGAAAATCGAAGAGAAAATTCAAGATATTATCGAGTTTTCAGATATTATAGGACTGTCTAACAGAGAGATAATGCAGATGATAAAAAGTTTTTTGGAGGGAAGTTATGAGTGATTTTGCTATTGAAATTAAAGATTTGACAAAAAAATTTGAAAATTTCACACTTGGACCTATCAATCTGAACATCCCAAGAGGAACAATAGTAGGCTACATAGGTCAAAATGGAGCAGGAAAGAGTACAACTATTAAACTTCTTTTAGGGCTTCTAAAAAAGGACTCAGGGAGTATTGAGGTTTTGGGTGAAAGTGATACATCCAATACTGAAATTAAGAATAAAATAGGGGTAGTATTTGATGATTTGTTTGTACCTGAAGAGTTGAGTCTAAAAAATTTGGAAAAATTTTGCTCCATGGTATATGATGAGTGGGATAGGGAGGCTTTTTTTCAATATACAGCTAAGTTTAAACTGCCTGAAAAACAGCTGATTAAAAGCTATTCAAGGGGGATGAGGATGAAGTTGTCCATAGCTATGGCACTTTCTCACAATGCAGAGCTTTTGCTTTTGGATGAGGCTACCAGCGGACTTGATCCCATAGTTAGAGATGAAATTTTGGAAATGTTGATGGATTTTATGCAGGATGAAAATCACAGTATCTTAATTTCTTCGCATATATTGTCAGACCTTGAAAAAATAGCTGACTACATTGCCTTTATCAATGACGGTAAGATACTTTTAATGGAAGAAAAAGACAGGCTTGAAGATGACTACGCTATCTGTATGTTATCAAATGAAGATATGCAAAATCTTGACCAAAGAGCAATTATCGGTAAAAGAGTCAATTCATTCGGGGCGGAAGTCTTGGTCAAGAGAGATATGGTTCCGAAGAATTTGAATATGAAAAAACCGTCTATTGAAGAGATTATGCTGTACTTTGTGAAAGGAGAAGAAAAATGATTGCTCTAATTTACAAGGATATAATTACATTGAAAAAAACCTTAGCCTTAGTATTGATAATGGGAGTAGTTTTGACTGGACAAAGTATTATGAAAAATGAAATTTTCTTAGTTTCCTTTATCTATGCCTTATTTCCCATGTCATTGATGATTTCATCGTTGGCCTACGATTCAAAGGCGAAATTTGAGATTTTTGCTTTTTCTACTCCTCTTAAGAGAAGTACCTATATTATCTCAAAGATGTTTTTTTGCCTTGTCTTTGGAATATTGGGAGCAATTATAACTCTTGTTTTTTTAATTAATAACAAAGCTCCTATTGAAAGTTTGTTTATTGTCCCTATATTAACAATACTTATATCATTGACAATTCCTACAATTTTTCTAATACTTGCGGTGAAATTCGGAGTTGAAAAAGCAAGGATTATATTGGCAGTTATATACTTTGCTTTTGCAGGTTTAGGTACGCTTTTAAAAGAAAGGGTGGATATACTTAAAAGTGTTGTCGCTTTGTTTGAAAATATGTCTGCTTATATTATAGGTCTTGGTCTAACTGTATTTTGCTTGATACTTGTTTTTATACTGCTTAAAATATCCATAGCTATGATAAACAAGAAGGAATACTGATGTAGAATATATACTGAGATTTGTTATAATTATGTTTGTTCTTATTTTTTGAAAATTTATTTTAAAGTCAAGATTACAGTAACTAATACCAATCACTGTATAAAATCTTATATATTTAGACTTATTAAAATATTATTTTTTAGCTTTCAATAAGCATGCTTAATATATTTTTAGGACTATTTAATTGCTCTTTAGTATAATACTAAAAAGCTATCAAAAATCTATGTGATTTCATTTCGGCAAAATTATTGACAATCTGAAAACATGTAATTTATTAAAATAGCATTCTTGGCATTATAAATGGTGATTAGTATAAATCGAGCTTTCATGTAAATTTATCCATCAATAAATAGTATTAAGTTAAAGGAGAAAATGATGATTGCAGTAATTTACAAAGATATAATGACTTTGAAAAAAAATGCGCTTTTTACAGTCCTATCTTGTATAGCTGCCTATATTTATGGACTTTACAGCAAGAATATTTATGCTATTTCATTTATCTGCATACTTACGCCTCTTATTTTAATGATTGCTATTTTTGATTATGATTCGAAATCAAAGTTTTGTCAATTTGCATTTTCCACTCCTGTAAAAAGGAAAGATTATATAATTGGAAAGCTGTTTTTCAGCTTTATTTTCTCTATATTAGGGGCAGTGAGCAACTTTATATTTTTGCTAAGTTCAAATACTTCTATAGAAAATACTGTCATCTTCTCAATACTCACAATGCTGGGTACTTTGGTATTTCCATCTATATTGATACCTTTGATTATAAAATTAGGGATAGAAAAGGCAAGGATGATTATGATAGTTTTTATAAATGTCTTGACTATATCAAGCGTAACAGTTCTCAAAGGTATTTTTAGAGAAAACAATAATGTAGCAAAGCTATTTGAAAATATACCTGCTAATATTATAGGTCTTGCTCTTATAGGATTTTGCACTATACTGATTGTTGTATTGCTGAAAATATCCATGTATGTAATCAATAATAAGGACTATTAGATAGGGAGGTCAAGTACAAGGATTGTATAAGCAAAATTATTCGTTTTTTAATATTACTTGGTGAATGTCTTTTTTATTTATAAAAATTAGATAGTATACTCCTGTGATTATTTTGAGTGTACCTGTTATTATAAAGGCTGTCAATCTTAGATTGTCAATGGAAAACACTCCTATTACAGTGCCTAAGAAAAAAGAAAATATATTAAAAACTAAGAATTTGAACTTAGTTAAGGCGTCCTTATCTCCTGAAATGGCTCTGCCAAGATATACAGAGGAATCAGTGATATATCCTGTCATATGAGTAGTTCGAGTTGTCATACCCTTATATCTGGTGAGCAGACCGTTTTGCAGTCCTGATATAAAAGCAGTAGAAATTATAATCATATAGACATTTCTGATTAGAAAATTTACTGCTATATACATTACACCGCTACATATACCGGCAAAGCCAAATTTTTTGCTAAAACCTACATGTTTTTTGTAAAAAATTATACCTGAAAGCATACCGCCTATAAAAAAGGAAATAATAGCAAGTATTATCCTTAATGAACCGAAGCTACCCTTGTTTATAAGGGAGACTGCAAGGTTTGTAATATTACCTGTGTAGTGAGTAAGCGGCAGAGATAAAAATACCAAGCCAAGTGCATTGGTATATCCTGCTGTAAATGTAAGTAAGGTCAGCCAAAATAGTACCTTTATATCTAATTTTCTATGATGTTTTCTATGCGACATATATTCTCCTTATAGCTCCAATAATGTGTTTCTGTGTTCTTCAAACATAAGAATAATTCCTATGAAGAGAAAGATATTACATATCATAATTGAATTTGTTCCGATGAATTTTATACATATGTTTCCCAAGATAGCTCCTGTTGCAAAACATATGATTACAAAAAAATAAAGTAGAGCTTTTTTTAGGGAAATACTTTGACCGCTTTCAAAAAATTTGAATATATTTTCGTTGGCACTTCTGAGGTTGCCTATACACATGGTAGTTGCTATGCCATTGCCGTACATAGTGCGAAAAGATTCCACCTGCATACCGCAAGCCATTGATGTGAGGTTGTTGGCAAGCAGATTGTGGTCAAGAGGTATCTGAGATACTATGAAAAATATTGCTATTTCAATAAGTAATATTATTTGCCTCCAGTGATATTTGACTTTTCTTTTGAGTTTTGACTTTATGATTTCAGCTATTATTATTCCGGCAGAAAAAAATAATACAGGTGTGAAGTGTTTTATAGATGCGTCAAAATTACCCTGAGTTATATGTACTCCAAAGAGCAGTATATTGCCTGTCTGAGCATTGGCAAAGACTCCACCTCTGCAAATATATGAGTAGGCGTCCATAAATCCGCCTGCTAATGCCAAAAATACCCCTAATTCTATGGTTTCTGATGTTTGTTTTTTCATAAGGCACTCCTTATCAGTGTCTCTAAGACTGTTATTCTATAATTCTTATTAAAACTATATGTAGCATAAGTATATGGTTTATAGGTTATGATAATAAAAAGCCTTTAAATCTTAATAAAAATATTAAATAACTCAATAAATTCTGCTATAGTTTTTTAAAATTTTGCATATTATTTCAACTTATACTAAAATCTAATAAAATGATGGATAAAGTGTTTTCAGTACATTTATAATGAAGTAATAAATCATATACTGTAAAAAAAACTATTGATTAAGATTATCCTTAGATTAAATAGATAAAAGTATTATAGTTTATAAATTATCAACAATTTTACTGTAATACAATCATATGGCTTTTTATTAGATTTTTAGTATGAATATTAAGAATAAAAAATATTTCCCTATAAATTATAAATAAGAAATAGGAAAAAATCAATAAAAAATAATGGATAAAAAAACCACTGTAGATTTCTACAGTGGTTTTTTGTCAAAGTATAATTAATAAAATTAGTATATTAGTTAATATACTTTAGTAAAGTTATAGCTTTAAACTTAAAGTGAAAACTCAAATTTAAGTGTTTCTCCAAAGCCCCAAACGTCAAGCTCTATTATATATCTCTTTCCGCTTTCGAAGATTTCTTTTCCTCTTGACTTATATGCAGTATTTATACTTCCGTCAGCATTGAAGAAGGTCTTGGCATTTTCATTTACATTGCCATGATGTCCTACAGGCTCTATACTTATTCCGCTATATACTACCGGCTGACCGTCTCTACCGGGTACTGTTGTCCCAATTTTTGACTTGTCTTTTACATTTATTTCATGGATATTGTTAAAGATATTTTCCAAATTGCCATCGCTTACTGATATTTTCTTAGCTGTATTATCATAGCTCAATGTAGCTTCATTTTTGATTACGAAGTGAGGGTAGTGTATACCGCCTCTTGTCTCAAAATCAGGTGAGCGATATTTTTCAGATTCATCTATAATGTTGATATAGTAATGTCCTGCTTTTAAGTTAGTAGGTATTGTAAGTCTTGTGCCTTTATTATACAAAGAAACTCCTGATACAGTGCCTGTCGATGAATTGTAAACACCGGCTACCACACCGCTTAGAACCAATTCAAAATCATCTGGAAGAGTGTTTGTAAGCATTACATCTGTAGTTGTAGTAGCTGTTGAAAGTAGTATAGGTGATGATGTTACCTTTAAAGTTTGATCGGCATTTAAGAATTTCTTGCCTGCTCTTTTTTCTATTGCGTTGATTACAGCCTGTTTTACAGCCTTACTGTTGGCAGTTGCACCTGTTACCACATCTATTTCGCCCTTATTTACCTTCATTTGTTTTACTTCATCCAAAGTTTTTCCTGTAAATTTATCAAAGAATTTTGCATTTATTAGAGCGTCCCAGTAAGATTTATTTTTGATTGTCCAAAACTCTTTTGTAGCTCCAGGAGCAAGTCCAAGCTCTCCTGTTTTGTTATCTTTTACCGATACTATCTTGCCTTCAGGCGTAATTTCCACCTTTACTCTTGCATTGAAAAATGGTGGATGTATAAAAGGTTCTACCAAAGGATAGTTTCCCTGATCGACATTTGCGTCGCCTTCAAGTATCTTATTTGTTTCATTTGCAGTATATTCGAAGTTTATGATACCGTAACCAAGTACCTTGACTTCAATTACATATGTTGTTCCATTTTCAAAAACTGCTGTTTTAGCCCTGCCTATCTTGGCATTAGGTTTTATAGCTCCTGTGTTTTCATCGAATATTTCAGTTGCTGCTGTACCAATAGTTCCATGATGTCCTATAGTATCTATTTCCATTCCTGTATATGGTACTGTAGCTCCGTTACGGCCAGGAACTGTTGTTCCTATCTTACTCTTGTCTTTTATTATTATATGTTGTACATTTTCATATACATTGGCAAGATCTCCGTCGCTTACAGTGAGTTTTTTTGCAACACTGTCATAGCCTAAGTTTGCATTTGACTTAATAATAAAGTAAGGATAGTGTCCGTCTTCTGCAAGACCGCCCTCAAAATCAGGTGAACGGTGTTTTTTATTAGCGTCAACTATATTTACATAATAGTGTCCTGCTTTCAAATTAGAAGGTATATTTAAAGTTGTACCGTCTTGGCTTAAGTTTGCACCTTGAATTTTTGTCTTAGCATTATATATACCGTGAGATACACTGTGAAGTCTTATATCGAAGTCTGCAGGCAGTGTATTTGTAAATGATATAGCTGTTGTTCCAAGTGGATTTTCTATTTGTTGTGCTTTTAGTGTTTGTGTATCGTTTAGGAATCCTCTTCCGGCTCTTCCTTCAAATGCGTTGATTACAGCCTCTTTTACAGCTATGCTGTTGGCAGTGGCTCCTGCGACTGTATCCACTCCGCCAGTTCTCATATCCATATTTTTTACTTGATCAAGATTTTTGCCTACAAATTTGGCGAAGAGATTACCTGCTATCATTCTATTCCAGTATTTTTGATGTCTGCTCCACGCAGGTCCTGTTCCTACTCCTTCAATTCCTGTATTATTGTTTGCAACTTCTATTATTTTATTGTCAGAATCTACTACTACTCTTACTCTCATATTGTAGAAAGGTGGATGTATAAATGGTGCAACTTGAGGATAGTTCACCTGATCCACATTGTAGTCGCCATATAAAATCCTTGATGTTGTATTTGTATTTTCTGATGATGTTATTGAATTTGCATCCTTAATTTCAATTTTGAAGTTATTATTTGTATATTCAGGTTTATTTTTTTCATACTGTCCAAATGCAGACGGAAGTTTTAGCTTATCTATCTTTGAAGTAGCTTCTATCACGATATTTGCATTTAGAGATTGTATATCCAAAGTCTGCACCTTTGCATCTATTTTTGTCTTGTATTTTTCATCAGAAGATTGACTAAAAAGTGCAGGTGACAGCTCAAGAGTAGCTATCTTAGTATCTCCTGCTGTCTTTATCTGTGCAGGTGTCTTTACGCTGACTTTTCCTCTAACTACTGTATCAGCGTCTATTTCTACATTTACTCTGTCTCCTCTTTGCTTGTCAACTACAATGTTGTTGATTTTTGAGTTGATAAGCTTGACACTGTTATCTCCGCCACCTTGAATTAACAAAGTTCCGTCTACTTTGACATTGTTCAGTGTAACTTCGCCCTCTACCATAGTATTTCTTATTACGAGGTCATTGTCTATCTTGGCATTTGAAAGTAGAATTTTTGGATTATTTCCGCTTCCGTTTAGAGCTCCGTCAATATATGATTTTCCGTTAGCGTCAAAAGTCGTCCAATTGCCGTCGTCTTTAGCGCTTACATTTAGAGAAGAAGCTACTTGTTTTACAGCATTTACCACTGCATTGATAAAACCTTTTGATGAGAAAGTGGCTCCTGATATTATGTCTACATCACTTGATTTTTTATCAATTATCCTTTGTGCAAGTATTCTTGCTTTTTCCTCACCAAAGTATCCTGCTGTTTCACCATGGTCAATAAGGCTTATATCAGTGATTACTCCGCCTCGAACAGTAACTTTGACCTTTATATTTTTAGAAGAATTGAAGCCTTTTGCCTCACCCTCATAAACGCCATCATTAAGGTTTGTAAAAGTCATATTTTGTGTTGGAGGTACTGAGCTTCCGCCACCTCCACCTCCGCCACCGCCGGCAGCTTTTTGGTTTTTCTTTGCGTATTCTGATTCTCCGGGCTTTGTCGTCTTACCCTTTGCCTGTTCAAGTGCGTCTTTTACAGCATTTTTGATACCGTCTGAGCTGTATGTTGCCCCTGATATTGCTGTTACATCTGCTGTTTGTTTTCTTTGTATGTCTTTTAGTATGTTTTTGGCTGAATCTATATAGCCTGCGTCATCTGAGTGTGATAGTAGTGTTATATTTGTTATCTTTCCGTCTTTTATCTCTACTTCCACTCTCATTATGCCTCTGTATCCTGTGGCTTGTCCTATATATTTGCCGTCTTTTAGCTCTTTGTTGCCTTGTATTTCTTGTTTTTTGATTAGAGCTTTTTCCAAGGCTTCTTCTACTGCGTACATTATGGCTTTACTTGTTATTGTTGCCCCTGTACTTGCGTCTACCTGCGCTTTTTGTTTTTCGAGTATCCTGTCTATTACTGTTTTTGCTACATTCCAGTATAGCGGGTCTTCTTGTTGTTTGACATCTATTTTTACTATCTTTCCGTCTTTTATTTCTACTTCTACTTCTACGTCGCTCTTATACCCTTTTGCTTTTCCTGTGTATGTTCCGTCTTTGTATTGTTTGTCTTGTGTTGTTTGTTGTTCTACTATCTTTCCGTCTTGTATTTGTATTTCTTTTCCTTCAAGATATATTTTTGCTTCTTTGCTGTTGTTTGTTATTTTTTCTATCTTTGTGTTTGTTAGTTCTATCTTTCCTTGTGTGTCTTTGTTTATTATTAGCTCTTTTATTTGACTGTCGTTTATTTGTATGTTTCCTGTGAGCAGTGTTACTTTGTTTGCTTTTCCTAAGCTGTATTGTCCTTGGAAACTTATTGTCCTGTTGTTTTGTTTGTATGCGTCAAGCAGAGTTATTGCTTCTGCTCTTTTCATTGCTTTACTTGGATTTATCTTGCCTTGATATCCTGTTATATATCCGTTTGCTATCATGTTTGTGGCAGCATTTTTTGCCCATGAAGCTATTTTGTCTTGGTCTTTTACTGCGCTTAGGTCAAATTTGCTTTGCTTTAAGCCTGCTATGTTGTTTATTATGACCATGACTTCTTGTCTTGTTATGTCTTTGTTCGGTGACATTGTGTCAGCACTTGTGCCGTTTATATAGCCTTGTTCAAGTGCTGTCATTATTTGGCTGTAGTACCAGTCATTTTGTTTTAGGTCTTTGTAGTTTTTTATTTTGTCGCCTGTTTTGCTGTATTCCATGGCTTTGTTTACTATGGTGATGAATTCTGCTCTTGTAATGCTTTTATCCGGATTTAGATTTCCTTTTTCATCACCTTTTATCAGTCCTTGGCTTTGCCATCTTGCCATTGTCTCACTTGCCCAGTGCCCGTTTATGTCTTTGCTTGCGTATGATATATTGCTTAGTAGCATCATTGCTGTTAGCATTAGCGAGAGTCTTTTTTTACTTTGTCTTTTCATTGACCCAACTTCCTTTTTAAATAATAGATAAAATATAAAATAGTCCGTTAAAAAAAATCAGTATTCATTAATTTGAGCATAGTTTAAAATGTTATTTTATAGTTTAAAAACAAGCATTGCAAATACTGATACTGATACAATAATACATATTAAAAATTCATCCTAATTTCTTGCTTGATTAATAGCATTTTTTGCGGCAGCTATTATACCGTTGCTACTAAATGTTGCACCTGCTACTGTAGCTACATCAGCACTTTGGTTTGACACTATAGTAGAAGTAAGTGCCTTTGCTGTTGAGAAGTAAGGCTCGTCATCACTGCCACTTACAACATTAACAGCTGTAATCTTATCTCCTGCTATTGTAACGCTTACTGTGATATCTCCGTTATATCCCTTTCCGCTTCCTGTATATGTGCCGTCTTTATATTTAGATTTTGGAGCTTCAGCCTTTACTTCTTCTTTTTTTACTTCCTGTTTTTTAGGCTCTTCTTTTTTTGTCTCAGCTTTTGGAGTTTCAACCTTAGGCTTTTCTTGAGTTTTAGCTGCCTCCTTTTTTGTTTCTTGTTTAGGAGCTTCAGTCTTTACTTCTTCTTTTTTTGCTTCTTCTTTTTTTGCTTCCTCTTTTTTAGGTTCTTCCTTTTTTACTTCCTGTTTTTGTGAATTTTCGTTGTTTGCAGTTTGTGAAGATGATGCCTGTTTGTCATCTGTTTTTGACTTGTCGTCACTATTTGACGCTTCATCTTTTTTGACATCTTTATCAGACTTTTCTTCTGCTGTCTTTGTATCTTTTTCAGTGTTTGATTCACTTTGTGCAGTTTGTGTATTTTCAGACTTTTTATCTGACTCACTTGCAGAGCTTGCACTTTGATTTTGTTGAGTTGAATTTGATGTTTGATTTGTATCATTTGCTCCTGAGCAAGCTACTAAAAAAGCTGTAGATATAAATGCTGTCAAGATTATTTTTGAAATTCTTTTCATTAAATTACCTTCCTGAATTAATTGAATTAGAGTTATTGCGTTTTTCTTTTTGGGCTATATTTTTTCTTATTTTCAGAATGAAATAAAGCCCAAAAAATATAGTGTATATCGCAAATTTGTCATACTGTTTTCTCCCCATACCTAAGAATAAAAAGCTGATATGTGCATATATTAAAAGGTAAACACAATATGCAAATTTTTGCAGTTTTTTCCAATTTTTTGCATTCATCTTTTTTCTAATATTCTTGTATGAAGTTATCCAAAGAGGAATGATTATTACAAGGCAAATTATCGCAGTAAGAGATAAAAATAAATATACTATTGTTGATAATTGACTCATATCCATTTTGGATATATTTTTGAAAAAAGTGACGCAGTATGGGATAGTATGCGATAAGAAGAGTATACTGGCAATTATTGACAGCTCCGCTCTTATAGACATAAGTTTCTTGGTGTAAGATTTTTTATTATCAAGTGCACCTGTATACATGACTATTGCAAACATTGCTCCTGTAAAGGCACCCATGGCTATAACCCTTTCAATTTGAGAAATAACTACAGGTAACTTGACAGTCTGAATAAAGAAAAGTCTGTATACTATTATGAGAAATCCTATGATATACGCCATAAAATACAGTATCTTTGCATTTTTAGAAATAAATTTCGTAAACTGCAAAGATAAAATTAATACTAAAATGATAGAAATTAAAAACTCTATAAGTTTCACCTCCTGATTTAAATTATAGTTATCAATTGACCTGATAATTATAACATAACTGTTTATTATTTTCAACTAATAAAAAATAAAAACTTTCTTTATTATAATGTCATGCTTTTATGGAAAGTTAAAAAAATTTTTATTGAGACTTCAATAATTACACTTGTATTTATATACTGTTTTGTGTTATAATTTCTTCCGTATAATTTGTTATTTGAAATTAATTTTTGGACTCAGCTTAAAGTATTTGAGAAGGTCTGAGATTTTTCAAGAGCAAAAATTTATAAAGTGAAAGGACATAAAGATGTTTAATAAAAAGAATTTGCTCAGGACTTTGTCCGTTTTTTTATGTTTATTATGCCTTGTGGCTTGTTCCACAAATGGAGGACAGTTATCTAAAGGAGAAAAGGAAAATAATCAGTCTAATACTTCAAGCTCCGATGACAAGGCGGTAGAAAAGGATATTGAAGATAAGATAAAAAGTATGGGAGGGCAGTTTTTCTTCTTAAATTCCATACTTACGCTTGATATTTACGACACCGGACTTGATAATGCAAAGATAAATCAGGAAGTGGAAGATAGGGTGCGTGAATTGGAAAATAAGATGTCAACTAAGATTGCTACAAGTGAAGTGTCAAAGATAAACGATAATGCAGGTATAGATAAGGTGAAGGTATCAGATGACACATTTACAGTAATCAAGGAAGCACTGAAATATGGGAAAATATCTAAGGGAAAATTTGATATTACTGTTGGAAATCTGGTAGATTTGTGGGGGATAGGTACTGAGAATGAAAAAGTGCCAAGCAAGGAAGAGATACAAAAGGCACTTGCTACAGTTGATTATAATAAGGTAGAAATAGATGATAATAACAAGACAGTATTCCTTAAAGATAAGGGTATGAAAATAGATCTTGGTGCTATAGCCAAGGGATATGTGGCAGATGATATAGTTAAGATTCTTGAAAAAGATGGGGTGAAGTCAGCTATTATAAATCTTGGGGGCAATGTATACGTGTATGGTAATAAAGGTGGAAAAAACTTCAAGATAGGTATAAGAAATCCTCTTTCGCCCGATCCGAATGACTATCTTGGAATATACCAATCTCAAAATGAAAGCGTAGTAACATCAGGTGTATATGAGAGATTTTTTGAAAAAGACGGGAAGAGATATCATCACATACTTTCCACTTCAGACGGATATCCTATAGATAACAATCTTATCTCAACTTCTATAATTACAAAAAGCTCAATGGATGCTGACGCTCTGTCAACAACTACCTTTGCTCTTGGGCTTGAAGAAGGGCTTAAGCTTATAGAAAATACAAAAAATACTGAAGCCATGTTCATCACAGCAGATAAGAAGATATATATGACATCAGGTCTAAAGGAAAAGTTTGAATTGAAAAACTCTGACTTTACTATAGAAAAGTAGGTTTTGCATTAGCAAATAAATCATCTTATAACAATACCTGATAAAACAATGGATAAGATATTTTCGGTGAATTTATAATAAAGTAGTAAATCATATAGCATTTAAAAAAGCTATTGATAAATATTATCCATGAGTTAAATAGATAATAGTATTAAATATAAAAGCTCTTGGTCGTTTAATTAGACTCAAGAGCTTTTTGTAAGTTTGCTCGGAATGGGTGATAACTTGACGGTGAAAGTCCGTTACAGGCTTGGTAGTAGGAACTGTTAGCAGAGGGCAAGGGTGTCCATCGTGAGGTGGAATCTGAAGTAAGCTTAATGCAAATTCTCGGTCTGACGAACAGAAATCACATACAAGGCATTTATAGGGCGGACGAGCTTGCTCAACAAAGTGAAGTCCAATACTACCCGAACCCTATGGTGTAAATGTGACAGATAGATGAGAGGAAGGTTATCACTCTTAACCGGGGAGGTCTTATGTGGCGGTTA
>FUZS01000007.1 GCA_900167215.1 [Eubacterium] yurii | reverse complement strand
TATTCAACTTTCCCATATGAAAAACATATTAAAGACATTGAAATTTGAGTATATTTTTAAAATACAATATTATACTTGACATAGTTTTTTCAGTGTTTTTATTTTTTTAATAAATATGCAAATTCCAATAAATATCATTCAGAAAATTTTGTGTCAAGTAGTGTATTAAAAAATCAGTGAATACTTAAATTTCAATAAAAATTAGGATAATTTTAGTGGGAAAGTTGAGCAATAATACTAATCGCCATTTATAATGCCAAGAATGTTATTTTATTTAAATTACACATTTTGTAGATTGTCAAAAATCTTTCTGAAATAGATTCACATGGCTTTTTTATAGATTTTTAGTATAAATTCATCCATCATATTCTATTTTTTGCTAACTACTGATAACGATTATCCAAAGATTAAATAGATAATAGTACAAATATTCAAAGTTATATTTATTTGATTTTTACAATAAATCTATCTACATAAGTTTATAAGTTTTATACTTATAAAATAATGTTTATTGGAAAAAATTTCACCATATGATATAATCAATGTATTGAATTATTCTATACAGGTAGGAAATGTATAATTCATATTTAAAAAGTTTAGTATTTAGTTTATGGAGGATGTTGTGAGTAGAATAAGAAAACATGAGAAGATGAATATTCCACCGCTGTCAATTACTATTTTTCTAATAATAGTTCAACTCCTGATATTGATAGGAGTATACTATTATATGGAGGATTTGCAGGATATATTCAATATTTCTTGGCATATTATTTCTGTTGTTGCGGCTATTTTTGTTATAAATAAAGAAAACGAAAACTCAGCTTACAAGATAGCTTGGATAATGCCTATGTGTATTTTTCCCATTGTAGGTCTTATACTTTATGTAATTATAAAAGTATTTTCAGGTAGTAAGCTTTTAACTCTAATGTTGCGTGATAAGATTAGAAAATCAAGAGTTTATATATCTCAAAACAAGACTACCATAAAGGAATTTTCAAAAGTACATCCAGAATTTGCAGGTATGGCAAATTATCTTTTCAAACATGAGTATTTTCCTATTTATGCCGATGAGGATGTTACATACTATCCTTTAGGAGAGCTTGTCTTTAATGCAATAAAAGAGGAGATACTAAAAGCGAAAGATTATATTTTTATGGAGTTTTTTATAGTTTCTCAAGGAGAGTTACTCACTGAATTACTTGATATGTTGGAGAAAAAGGTGGAAGAGGGAGTGGAAGTAAGGCTACTTTACGACGGCTCAAATATGTTTTCACTTCCTAAACACTATTATGACTACATCTGCTCCAAAGGTATTTATTGTAAGATATTTTCTCCTGTTACTGCCATACTGTCATCATATCAAAACAACAGAGATCATAGGAAAATAGTAGTAGTAGACGGAAAAGTGGCTTTTACAGGCGGAATAAATATTGCTGATGAATATGTGAACAGAAAAATCAGATTCGGTCATTGGAAAGACTGTGGTGTTAAGATAGTCGGTGAAGGTGTTTATTCCATACTTACTCAGTTTTTACAAATTTGGAATATAGATGTACAAGGTAATATAGAAGACTATGAGCAATACCTTACTACTGTTAAGGAAGAAAAAAAATATGAGAATTATAATAATTTCCTGATACCTTATTCAGATTATCCTAACGAACAAAATGATAATCCTGCAGAGGCAATATATATCCACATCTTATTTTATGCGAAAAAATATGTCAATATAATGACGCCTTATCTTATTATTGATGATGAACTTATGATGGCTATGAGATATGCGGCAAGCAGAGGAGTGCGTGTAAGGTTACTACTTCCGGGTATACCTGATAAAAAGATACCATATCTTATTGCACAGAGTTATTTTTTACCACTTCTACATTACGGTGTGGAGATTTACACTTACACAAAGGGCTTTGTCCATTCAAAGGTCTTTGTTTCTGATGATGTTGTCTGTACAGTAGGTACTGTGAATTTGGACTATCGAAGTTTGTATTTGCATTTTGAAAATGGTGTATTTTTCTACAATGAAGAGCTTGCAAAGACAATAAATGAAGACTTTGAAAAGACTGTAGCCGAATCTAAGAAGGTCACTATTGAAGAGGTTAGAAATATGTCCAAAATAAAAAAATATACAGCAAGAATATTAAAATTATTAGCACCTTTAATGTAAAATATAGGGAAGTTTATGAACACATATGATTTATCGTTGATGCAAAATTCAAAATATATAGATAATTTATACACTTACAAGTCAGAGGAAGAATTTGACATAGGTGATATTGTACTTGTAGATTTTGGAATGGGGAAAAAGATAGTAGAAGGCATAGTTGTTCGCAAAAATCATAGCCCTTTAAATCCTAAGACTAAGGAAATAATATCAAGACTTGAAGACACCTATAGTCTCAATAAAATCCAAGTAGATACAGCTCTTTTTGTAAAGGAGAACTATATGTCTACTTACTATGATTCTTTTAAACTTTTTACCTCACCTTCCAATTATACAAAATTATCCGAAAATTTTGACTTAGTCATCAAATTGAAAGACGAAGAAAAACTTGAAGATATTATTCAAAGTACAAGAAAAAACGCAAAAACAAAGCTTTCGTTTCTAAAAGCCTTGCAAAAATATCCAATAATAGAAAAAAGTATCTTATCTCAAATGTTGGATGTAAAAGTGGATAAATATATCAAGGAATTAGAAGAAGAAAAAGTGGTTACTGTTCAGAAAGTAAGAATATATGCTAAAAATAACTTTGTAAAAGAAGAGATTGCAGAAATAGCATTAAATGAAGAGCAGAGCTATGTCTATAATAAGATACTTGAACAAAGAGAAAAAAAACCTATACTCTTGCATGGTGTCACAGGTAGCGGAAAGACAAAGGTATATATCAATCTTGTGAAGCAGATATTGAAACAGGGGAAAAATGCTGTAATTTTAGTACCTGAAATCTCACTTACAATGCAAACAATCAAGCGATTTGTGGATGAGTTTGACGAAGATATAGCGGTAATTCACAGCAATCTAACAAAGAGGGAAAAATTTGAGCAGTGGCTTAAAATAAAAAATAAGGTATCAAGGATAGTAATAGGGGCAAGGTCAGCTCTTTTTTCACCCCTTGAAGATATAGGTATAATAATAATCGACGAATGTCATGACGATGCATACAGATCGGAGATGTCTCCCAAATACGATACTATAGAGGTGGCAGATTTTATTGCACAAAAATATGACTCTCATCTGATACTTGCAAGTGCAACACCGTCAATTTCACAGTTTTACAGAGCAAGAGAAGGCAGTTACGATATTTTTTCTCTAAAAAAAAGAGCCAATGAAAAGCCTCTTCCAAGAGTGGAAATTGTAAATATGCTTGAAGATATGAAAAGCGGTAATAAGTTGGAGTTAAGTACAAAACTGCAACTTGAGATGAAAAGAGAACTTGCAAAGGGCAATCAGGTAATACTTTTTTTGAATAAAAGAGGTTATTCCAATCAGCTTACCTGTGACAATTGCGGCTATGTTCCTAAGTGTGAAAACTGCGATATTTCTCTAACTTATCATAAGACTACAAATAGCTACAAATGTCATTATTGCAATTTTGAAACCATAGCTTTTAGAACCTGCCCTGAGTGTCATGACGGTAATTTTATATACATGGGTAGTGGAACTCAAAAAATAGAGACTCAGGTAAAAAATCTCTTTCCGTCAGCTGAGGTATTTAGAATGGATAGAGATACAACGATGCAAAAGGGCGAAAACGAAAAGATACTTACAAATTTCCGTAATACTCCAAGGTCGGTGCTGATAGGTACTCAGATGATAGGTAAGGGACATGACTTTCCAAATGTATCATTAGTTGGGATAATCAATGCAGACCAAGGTATATATGCACCTGATTACAAAGCTTTGGAACGCTCATACAATATTTTGGAGCAGGTGGGAGGAAGAGCGGGGAGAGGAGATGAAGAGGGTACAGTAATTATTCAGACCTTCTCAAATACCAACTCATTACTCTACTATCTTAAAACTCACAGCTATGAAGATTTTTACGAAGATGAGATAGAAAAAAGAAAGATATTCAAATACGAGCCTTTTGGCAATATAATACGCCTGATAATCTCATCTGTAGATGATGAACAGGCACAAAAGACGTCGTATAAGATAAGAGACGCAATAAAATTTTATAATGAAACACGTCTAAACTTAGCACTTAAGATATATGAGCCTTCCACTTGCAGTATTACAAGGATAGATAATAAATTCAGATATCAGATAGTAATAAGAGTGGATAATGAGAACTTGTTTAAGTGTAAGACTATGATAAACTATGTACTTACGCAAAAAAGAAGGGTAGTTCTTACAAACGACAGCATATCTGTTTCAGTAGATGTCAATCCTGACAACATGTTGTAGTGTTAAAATTGCTTATATATTTGATATTTAATATAGATTTTTATAAATCTGTTTAAATTATACATTTATAAATAAAAATCGGAGGTGTATTATGGAGTTTTTTGACAAAAAATACGAAATTTTCAAAATGTTCAACGAGGATTGGGGCTTGGCTACAGCGGGTAATATACATGATTTTGACGGTTGTACTATAAGCTGGGGTTCACTTGGTGATGTGTGGGGTGAAATTGATAACGGTAGGTACATAGCTACTATTTATATACATCCTGACAGGTATACACATAAGTATCTGCAATCTAACGATTATTTTTCCGTTTCTTTTTTTGACAAGAAATATAAGGCTGATTTGGGAATATTAGGGACTAAGTCAAAAAGAGATGGAGATAAGTTTGCTCTTACATCTCTTACTCCTGTCGAAAAATGTAATACTGTAATATTCGAAGAGGCAAATCTTACTTTCATATGTAAAAAAATCTACTATGAGCAATTTAATGCTAAAAATATAGCTCCTGATGTATTGGTCAATATATATACAGGGGGTAAAGAACCACATTTTCAATATATAGGAGAGATAGTTGAGGTTATAGACAAGAGATAAAATTATTTTAATTAAAGAGGTAATTATGGAAAGAATTGATATAGAGCAAATAAAGCAAGACTTTTACAAGATGAAAAAAATCAAATTCAAAAGAGATGAGGTTTTTGAATACTATCTCTTAGATGAAGATTATATAGAAAAATTGGAAGAATTTTTTGATATAATGAGCAAAAGCACTACTCGTATGCTTTTTGCCAGAAATTCACTTGAAGAAAACAAGAGCATATACTCTCGTGGCGGTAAATTTATCGGAGTATTTGAAAATGGTAATCTTGCAGCCATTACAATTACAGATTTATGTGATGAAGAAAACTATATGATAAAACTTGCAAATATAGAGGGAGAAGATGTTGCAAAGACTGTACTTCTTGATACGCTTTGCGTTTTGCCTCCGTATAGAGGTAATCAGCTCCAAAGAAAGCTGATGCTCATATGTGAGTATATCTATTTGCAAGAAGGCTATAAATATATGTTATCCACTGTTTCTCCTATGAATTATCACTCAATTCAAAACTATCTTGGACTTAACTACACAATTTTTGACATCCAAGAGCTTTACGGAAATGAAAAATACAATCCTGTAATGAGGTATCTTGTACAATTGGAGATAGGTAAGACACTTGAAGAGGTACCTGAGCAATATAGTGTGCTAAATACGGATACAGAAAGACAAAAAGAAGTAATAGCATTGGGCTTTGTGGGTATGAAGATAATCAATGTGTTTTCTACTGAGAAGTTTTTTGTGAGTTATTCCAAGGCTTACTACAGTTAAAATAAGATTTTTTATAATATGTTGAAATAAAAATATATTTTATTAACAAATAAAGTTAGAAAAAAGCTTTTAATTCAAAAGTAATTCAGCTATTTCAAATTTTATAAATTAGGAAATATAGTTATAACAAAGGAGAAAGTTAATGTCGTTAAATTTAGAACCTAAGGAAGTGTTTGATTGGTTTTATAAGATAAATCAGATACCAAGAGAGTCAGGACATGAAGAGGAAATTTCAAATTTCCTGGTAGATTTTGCCAAAAAGAGAAATCTTGAAGTGATACAAGATGAAGAATATAACGTAATAATCAAGAAAAAGGCTTCAGAGGGCTATGAAAATTCAAAGCCGGTGATAATACAAGGGCATATGGACATGGTATGCGTAAAAGAAGACAATAGCAAGCATGATTTTAGAAAAGATCCTATAAAGATGATAGTGGACGGAGACTTTTTAAGAGCTGATGGAACTACACTTGGTGGAGATGACGGAATAGCTGTAGCTTATGCACTTGCAATACTTGACGGAGATTACAAACATCCTGCTCTTGAAGTGCTCATCACTACAAATGAAGAGACAGGCATGCAAGGAGCAGCAAATATAAAAGAAGGAACACTTGTAGGTAAAAGACTGATAAATATAGACTCGGAAGAAGAGGGAGTATTTTTATCAGGTTGTGCCGGTGGAGTAATGGCAGAGACAACTTTTGAAATTAAAGAAGAAAAAAACGACTTGAAAGATGCCATGAAGATTAGTGTGAGCGGTCTAAAGGGCGGACACTCAGGAATGATGATAAAATATCAAAGAGCAAATGCCATAAAAGTAATATTTAGAGTTATAAATCAAATCAGAAAGTATACCGATGTAAAGATATCAAGTATATTAGGAGGTATAAAACACAATGCCATACCTGACTTTGCTACAACTGAGATTGCAGTATTAGACTATGACAAGGCAGAAGAAGTAGCAAAAAAAATAATACAGGAGATAAAAGACGAGTATAAGGTACAAGATGAGAATTTAAGGCTTGAAATAGTAAAATGCAAAATTGAAACTGTATTTACAAAAGAATTGACAAATAGGCTCATAGATTATTTTCTAATTGTAAAAGATCAGGTAGTAATGATGTCTAATGATGTAGAAAATTTGGTACAGACATCTTTAAATAACGCAATATTAAAAAGAGAAGGCTCTAAAATATTGCTTTTGACTTCAATAAGGTCATCTGTTGAAAGTCAGCTTGATATGATGATAGAAAACCTAAGTGCACTTGCAAGAGTGTTAAATGTGAAATTTGAGCTTAAAAACAGATATCCTGCATGGCAGTTTGAACGTGAAAGTCAGATAAGAGACATAGCCCTTTCAACTTATAAAGAGATATTTGACAAAGAGGCTAAGATAAATCTGATTCACGCAGGACTTGAATGCGGATTACTAAAAAAAGTCCTTAGTGATTGCGATATGATAAGCTACGGACCATTTATGTACGATGTGCACTCACCAAGAGAGAAGATAAGCATTTCATCAGCTAAGAGAATGTGGAACTTTACAGTAAAATTATTAGAAAATCTCAAATAGTCACTTTTTTACCGCTAAGGCAAATTTGTATTTTACAGTTTTAAAATATATTTTTGTGGTATACTTGAAAGAACTGAGGAAAATTTTGAATATTTCAATTTTTCTAAATAATGAATAAAGCAAAAAGTTAAAAACGGTATTGTTAAAACTACAGGGGTGACTAATGATAGAAGAAAGACTAAATAGCCTTGCTAATATCGAATACAAAAAAGATTTTAAGAAATTAAGTAAAAGTCAGGTATTTGAGACTTTGATGGCATTCACTAAAGAAGAGATTGAGAAAAAGAAGAAAATTACAGGAGATAGAAAACTCTACTATATATCAGCGGAATTTCTCATAGGAAAGCTGTTGTCAAACAATCTTATAAATCTTGGTATCTATGATGAGGTATGCAAGGTACTTGAAGAAAACAAGTTTAAGATAGAAGATATAGAAGAAATTGAAGATGAACCGTCACTTGGAAACGGTGGACTTGGAAGATTGGCTGCATGTTTCCTGGACTCCATAGCAACACTTGGATTAAATGGCGACGGAGTGGGTATTAACTATCACTTTGGGCTTTTTAAACAGATGTTTATAGAAAATAAACAGTACGAAGAGATAAATCCTTGGATGAACAAGCAAACATTTCTAATAGATACCAATGTGAAGTTTGAAGTGGAATTTGGAGAGCATACAGTCAACGCTCATATGTATGACATTCCGGTAATGGGATACAATCAAGGCTATAACAACCTTCACTTGTTTGATATAGAGACAGTGGATGAGAGGATAGTAAAAGAGGGGATATACTTTGACAAAAGTGATATATCCCAAAACCTTACTTTATTTTTATATCCTGACGACTCAGACGATAGAGGTAAGCTCCTAAGAATTTATCAGCAATATTTCATGGTTAGCTGTGGAGCACAGCTTATATTAAAAGAACTTAAGGAAAAGGGACATGATGTCAAAGACTTACACAAATATGTTGTAATTCAAATTAATGATACTCACCCTACACTTATAATACCGGAGCTTATAAGACTGCTTGAAAAAGAAGGTATAAGTTTTGAAGATGCTGTAGAAATAGTTACAAAGACAGTCAATTATACTAACCATACTATTTTGGCTGAGGCTCTTGAAAAATGGCCTTACGCATTTTTGAAAACTGTAGTACCTCAGTTGATGATGACTATAGAAAGACTCAATACCTATGTAAAAGAGATAGTAAAAGATAAAAAAGTATATATAATAGACAAAGAACATAGGGTTCACATGGCTAATATAGCTATACATTTTTCATCGAATGTCAACGGTGTGGCAAAACTCCACACTGACATACTCAAAAAAGAGGAATTGGCAGCTTTTTATAACATCTATCCTGAAAAATTCAATAATAAGACAAACGGCATAACTTTCAGACGTTGGTTGCTCCACACTAATAAGGAGTTGGCAGACTACATCACTTCTCTTATTGGTGATGATTATAAGAAAGATGCTACAAAACTTGAAGAGCTTTTAAAGTTCATAGATGACAAGGTAGTGCTTAAGCAACTGCAAACTATAAAGCAACATAGGAAGACACAGCTTGCAAATTATATAAGAAAGCATGAAAAGATAGATGTAAATCCACGCTCTATATTTGACGTACAGATAAAGAGAATTCACGAATACAAGAGACAACAGATGAACTTGCTTTATATCATCAACAAATATCTTGAAATAAAGCAGGGTATATATCCTAAAAACTCCATAACCTTCATATTTGGCGGTAAGGCAGCTCCGGCTTATACTATTGCCAAAGATATAATCCATGCTATCTTGTGCATGCAACAGATAATAGATGAAGATGAAACTGTAAAAAGATATATCAAGGTAGTAATGGTACAAAACTATAATGTATCTTATGCACAAAAAATAATACCGGCAGCTGATATATCAGAGCAGATTTCACTTGCGTCAAAAGAGGCATCAGGTACAGGTAATATGAAGTTGATGCTCAACGGAGCTATAACACTGGGTACTATGGATGGAGCAAATGTTGAGATTGCAGAGCTTGTAGGTAAGAAAAATATAAGTATCTTCGGTAAGACAAGCAAGCAGATAATAAGACTGTATAAGAAGTCATCTTACTCACCAAAAGACTATTATTCAAACAGTGAAGTAATAAAAAGTGCTGTAGATTTCTTGATTTCAAAGCCTATGCTAAGTGCAGGGGATAAGGAATCCCTTACAAGACTGCATAGAGATATAACTACAAAAGACTACTTTATGGCTCTTATAGATTTGGAAGATTATATAGTAGTAAAAGACAAGTTGATAAAATCTTACAAAGTAAAGGAAAAATGGGCACAAAAAATGCTTATAAACATCGCTAAGGCGGGATATTTCTCATCAGACAGGACTATAGCCGACTACAACGAAGATATATGGCATTTATAAGAGATAAATTATAAAATTAAATATTGAAGTTTTATAAAATCAAAAAAATAGTGATATCCAAGAGGTATCACTATTTTTTTGAATAGATATATAAATAGGTATTATTCTAAACCGCATTTAAAGATTTATTATTTTACTAAATTATACGTTTTGTATATTATCAATAATTTTTCTGTAATAAAATTAGGTGGCTTTTTGATAGGTTTTTAGTACTATACTAAAACCTGTTAAAATAATGGATATAATATTTTCAGTGAATTCATAATAGAGTAATAAATCAAATAGTATTAAAAAACTATTTATGAAGATTATCAATAGATTAAATAGATAATAGTATTATATAATTCTGAGCAAAATATGAGAAAAGTCTAAGACTAATCACCATTTATAATGCCAAGATTATTATTTTACTAAATTATACGTTTTGTATATTATCAATAATTAAAATTATAAGGCTTTTTTATTGGTTTTTAGTATTAAATGACTCTATACATAGTTGAGATTTTCAATAAATATTTTTTAACATAATTAAACGGCTTTTTAATAGCTTTTTAGTATAAATAGTGTATTGTGTAATAATCGTAACAAAAATACAGTCGTATTGTAAATTACATTAATAATCATAAATGTCAAAGCAAGTCTATAATTTTGCTATTGAAATTGTTATTTTATTATGCTATACTTTAAACAGTAAATTGGTAATTAGTTTAACTAATATTATACATATGACCATTAAATACATAAGCAATTTACAATTTATATATCTATAAAAGTAATCAAAAACTAATTCTTATGATATGCACTATCTTCAGTAAAAAGCAACAGCGTTTTTTATCGTCATATAACAGCTTTGATATTTTTTTAAAAGATATTGTAGAAATATTATCTATCTTTTCTTATCCAAAAATATCTTAGCTGTTAATATAAAATTATGTTATTTCTAATTTGCTATGTATGTTAAAGCTTTTTAAGCACTATATATTGTGGTAAAAGTCATCATCTACTTACTCTTGCAAAGTATATGACTTAGCAAGGAAGGAAGTTTAAGTAGATATTAGCTAAGAAAATATATACTGTTTACTATGAAGTTTCATGCATAGCCTTAAATCAAACAAAAGGAGGTATATTATGAATCTTAATCAAAAACAAATTAAAAAACGAATTAAAAAAAGACTATCGCTCATATTATCACTACTACTGATAATATCATCGATAAATATCTCATCAGCAGCAAAGACAAGATTTGCAGATGTACCTGATACCCACTGGGCAAGTAAGGTCATAGCCAAATGGTCAGGAGAGGACTACAACGTACTGCAAGGAGATTCAAAAGGAAACTTCAACCCAAGTAAAGGACTAACTCTTGGAGAAATTATGACAGTAATATCAAAAACGTTTGGCTATGTACAAAAACAAGAAACACAAGTAACACCTACATGGGCAAAAGAATCAGTAGAAAAAGCCATAGCAGCAGGCATACTTCCAAAAACTGAAAAGATAGACGCAAATAAGATAATAACAAGGCAAGAAGCCATAAAATATATAGCAATTGCATTTGGAATAGAAAGCTCACAAGGAAATACCCCCTTTATAGACGACCAAGACATAGATAAGCAATATAAAGGCTATGTAAAAGCCTTCTATGACATGGGCTATATAACAGGAGACAACAAAGACAAAAGCAAAGCCAAATTCAATCCTAAAGCAAACTATACAAGAGCAGAAGCAATGCAAGTAATAGACAATATACTAAGTGACATAATAGATAGATACACAATAGACAAGACATATGAAAAAAACATAATAATAAGAAGACCGGGTGTAAATCTACAAAACATAAAAGTAAAACAAAATATAATAATAGCCCAAGGAGTACAAGACAGCAATATATCAATACAAAAAGCACAAATAGGAAAATCGCTCATCATATATGGGGGAAAAGATATAACAGTAGTATCAGATAAGATGATAGAAAACACTATTATAAACAAAGCATATAAAAGTGTAACTATAAGAGGAAAATTTAATACAGTAACAGTACATGACAAAACAACAGTACACATAATAGGAAAGGCAGAAAAAATAATACTGCTTGGAAGTGCAAAAGCAAAACTAAACTTAGTAGAGGTAGTACAAACAAAAGACGATAAAAATCAAACACCAAGTAAGAGTACAAAACCTATAACAAAAACGCCAAGTAATGGAGGAGGAGCCGGTGGCGGAGGTACAACAGGTGGAGGAAATACAGGTACAATAGGAGATAATCCAAGTATAACAGTAACTACAAAATTCCCAAAAGGTACAGTAGAAGATAATCTTATAGATGTTGAATACACTGCTACACCAAGTAAGGGAGCTGAAATAACGGAAGTATCTTATACCATAAATGACAGCACTTTTAATTATATATATCTCAAGGGTGGAGGTATAATAGAGCCTAAAGGAACACTTGGAAAAGGAAGAGTCTTGCTTCTTCCAAAAGAAAATACCATAGTATTTAAGGTAGTAGATTCATCAGGCAAGAGTGCTACATTTACAGTAAAAGAAAAACCTAAGTTTGACTATGGGATTCCTACACCAGGGTTTGGAGATGATGAAAAATCTGATTTTGCTGATCCTTCAAAAGGAAAATTTGTAAATAATCGAATTATAGTTTATCTTAAGAGCAATGCTAACAAGCAAAGAATACAAGAACTTGTTGAATATGTGGATGGAACAATTATAGGAAAAAACAATGTAGTAAATAAAATAGTTATTAAAATTCCAAAAAAGACAGAAGAAGAAATAAATGCTCTTTGTGAAGAATTAAAAGCCAAATATCATGATATAGTTGACCGTGTACGTCTTGAAACTTTTGGATTTGTTGGTCCAGCCAGTATTACACCACCAACAAATGATACTTGGTGGAACCGAAGAGGAGGATTCAGTTTTTCAACAGGGGAGAGGACATGGCTTGATATTGAACGACAGTGGGGGATGACAGCTATAAATGCCCCTGAAGCTTGGGAATTACTAACAGAAGTAAACGATCGTACTAAGGTAGGCATAATAGATTCTGCTATATTTGGTAATCATGAAGACTTGAGAATTCCTAACGATAATATTTTTAGTGATGGGGAACAAACTCATACACATGCCACTCATGTAATGGGAACAATAGCTGCCATACAAAACAATGAGAGAGGTGTTGCAGGTACTGTAAATATAAATAGAAATAACTTATAATAGTGTTCAAGGGAGAAGGTATACTCCTAATTCAATACGTCGGGGATTGACATGGAATGTAGTAAACGGTTGTAAGATAATAAATGCTTCTCTGGGATATGAAGATGGTATGGAACCTAATGATAGAGATTATTCAACCACAATGAATTTATTAATTGAAAGAGGATATGACTTTATTATAACTCAAGCTTCAGGAAATTCCAGAATAGATGCAAATCTTAACGGTGTTTTTATGAATGTTACTGAAGAAGGATTGACAAATAGAATTTTGGTTGTAGGAGCTTCTGATATTGAAGGGAATATGGCAAACTTCAGCAACCATGGGGATCGTGTAGATGTAGTTGCACCCGGAGTAAATATTTATAGTGCTACAATGCGAGATGGGGAACAAGGACAAGAACAAATAAGATATGAATTTAAGAATGGTACGTCCATGGCTGCACCTCATGTTGCAGGAGTAGCAGCCATGGTTTGGGCAGCAAATCCTGCTTTATCAGGACAACAAGTTAAAGATATCATAGTTCGTTCAGCAAACAATAGAGGAAGGATTATAACAGATGGAAGGCATAATGAAAATCCTACACTATTTCCTCGAGCCGAGTATAGAGAGATAAATGCACTTGCAGCAGTTGAGTTGGCAAGAGGAGAAGAACCTCAATATAAAATTGGAAGACTTGTAGGTATTGTAATAAGAGCAAAAAATGGAGGTGACAATAGTTTAAACGACCCTATTTCAAATGCTAAAATAATACTATACGAAAAATCAACAGATTCAAAAAAACAAAAAGGAAAGAGAATAAAAAGCGTAAAGTCTGATAATAATGGATATTACCGTATGAATAATATTGAGGCTGGAGACTATGTATTTACAGTAGAAGCAGAGGGATATGAAATAGAAACTGTCAATGTAAAGATTGAAGACGGAGTAACAACTAATGTTCACAAACTAAAACTCGTTACTAAGACTAATAAGAACGGCAAGTCTACAGGGGCAGTAAAAAATTCTACTACAGGGCTACCTGTATCAGATACTATAACTTTGGAATTTAGACGTGGAATAGATCCTGATTTAACTGAAAGTGCAGAGGTGATACAGTCTGAAAACGGAAGATACTCTATTGAATTACCTGCAGGTAACTATACGGTAACAGCCAAGGCTGACGGATATATAACATCAACAGGCTATGTAGTATCATATGGAGATGATATAACAAGTGAAGATCAGGATATTGTCATATTGCCGAAGATGATTCAAGGAGAATCTTCACTTAGAGCGGTATTAACATGGGGAGAAACTCCATATGATTTGGACTCACATTTGATTGGACCAAAACCTGACGATAGAAAATTCCATCTATGCTTTTATAGAAAAAAGACTTACTACAAAAACGAAATATACAATACACTTGATGTAGATGATACTCACAGCTTTGGACCTGAGACCGTTACAATCAATAAGTTGGTAGATGGGACATATGATTACTATGTACGAGATTATACAAACGGATATGTTACTTCAAGTCCACAGCTAAGCGTTTCAGAGGCTATGGTGCAAGTATATGATAACAACGGTATGCTAAAGACTTTTAAAGTACCGTTAGATCAAAAAGGAACAGTATGGCATGTATTTAAACTGATTGTAAAAGATAATAGATACACTGTTATACCTGTAGGTAGAATAGGCGATTTTGATTTATATCAATATGACACAGATGAAGATTATCCGGAAGAAGTACCGACTGAACCAATACCTGATCCACCTAATCCGACAGACCCTATTTCTCCTGATCCAAATGATCCTATACCGACAGATCCTATACCAGAACCACCATCTGATCCGATACCTGAGCCACCGCCAAATTCTACAGATTTGAATGAGTCTAATCAGGGTTCTGATGTAAATTCACCTAATCCTGCGATTAATGAAGAAGAAAAAGAAACCAAGACACAGTCAAGAAAGCAAAGCGGTAAAAAAAGTGATAACTCAGAATTGGAAGTAAAAAAAGATGATAGTGATGAGCAAGGTATAAATCAAAGAACAACAAATAAATACAAAAATATTTGACTTATTTGACTATTTAAAAGTAAAATTACTAAAAAATTATAAAAGTCAAGATAAAAATAGCGATACCAAAGTGGTATCGCTATTTTTATCTATAATTATTTTAACTTATCAACTAACTTTTCAATATCAATATAGTCAATTTTACGTCCTTTTTGTGTATTTGCCATACGTACTGCAAAATTTGCAGTTTGTTCTGAAATACCAATAGTTAGCTCATAATTACCAGGAGACAACTTGCTGATACTTAAGATTGTATAATTATAATCATCAGGAAGATCCTTAAAATATGGGCAAGGTAAATTTCTATTGGATACAAGTCTGTTAAGTTCTTTTTCGTCTACATACTTATCAAAATTCGATACGAAGTTATTTATATTTTCTTGAGATTCTAACAGCTTTGTCCAATCTTCATCAGTTAAATCAGCTTGCTTAAAATATTCATTTACAAATGAAGTTATGATTTTTTCATCCTCAGTATTATAAGAAGTATATATATAGAAGATGACTATAAGAAGAGAGAAGATTATTATAGATAAATATATCTTTTTTTTCATAAGAGCCTCCTTCAAAAAATTTAATTTACGCTTTAAAATCCTATTACTAATTTCATGCCAATCGCCATTTAGAATGTTATATATTTGAACTTGTGGGAATATAATTCCCTTATAATTATAGTAAAATCATAATACTTGTAAAATTTTATCCTTTAATTTAATGGATATTAGTATTAATATAATCTTAGGAGCATTTAATTAGCTTTTAATGCTAAGTGCAAAAATTATAGAAAAATGTAAAAGTTTTCTTAAGAAAATATTTTCTTAAGATTTTATCATGGAATTTTAATAGAGTCAAGTTACGTTTTAATGACATAATATATGTATTGGACTTTTTCTTTAATTATTGAAAAAATATGGAATAATTCAATAGCTTATGCATAACAATAGTAAAAATATAAAATATTAGAAATCTATATTAGACCAATACTAATCACTATTTATAATGCCAAGTAGTTATTTTAAATAACTCTATGCATTACAGAGATTTTAAATAACTTTTTATAACATAATTACAGTTTTTTTTAACTGCTTTTTAGTATGATTACCATTTATAATTTAAGAATTTATGACTAAAGACATCACAGTCTATGAATTATCAACAATTTTACTATAATATAAATTATATGGCTAATATATTAGTGTAATACTAAAATCTAATAGAAAAATGGAAATATTTTATAAAAAAATGATACACTAAATACTTATTAGCAAAAGATGTGCTAAAGAGTATCACAAGAATAAAACTGATAAAATCCATAGATTAAATAGATAGTAGTGTAAAAATAAAAACCTCGGATTTATTTTCCGAGGTTTTTATAATTATCCAATATCTTTATAAAAATGAAGTCTATTAGAATATTGTTCTTTCAGCCATAGCCTTGTAGTTGTTGTATCTTATCTTAGCTTCTTGTTCAGCCTTGTCATACAATTCTTCAGCTATTTCAGGGAAAGTAATCTTAAGTGAAGTATATCTTACTTGTTTATCGATAAATTCTCTAAATGATGCTGAAGGTTCTTTTGAGTCAAGAGTGAATGGATTCTTGCCTTCATGAGCAAGCATAGGATTGTATCTGTATAGATGCCAGTATCCGGCGTCTACAGCTTGTTTTTCGTTAGCTATAGTTCTACCCATACCTTCTTTCAAACCATGGTTGATACAAGGTGCGTAACCTATGATTAGAGATGGTCCCTTATAGCTTTCAGCTTCTTTTAATGCTTTCAATAATTGATTCTTATCAGCACCAAGAGCAACTTGAGCTACATATACATATCCGTAAGATGTCGCTATAAGACCTAAGTCTTTCTTTCTTACTCTCTTACCTGCTGCGGCAAATTTTGCTACAGCAGCTGTTGGAGTAGCTTTTGATGATTGACCACCTGTATTTGAGTAAACTTCTGTGTCAAATACCATGATGTTCACATCTTCTCCTGATGCTATAACGTGGTCAAGTCCGCCGTAGCCTATATCATAAGCCCAACCGTCACCACCGAATATCCATACTGACTTCTTGTCAAGGTAGTCTTGATGAGCTTTTATAGAATCAGCTAATTCTTTTCCGTCGCCAGTTATCTTAGCTAATGCGTTTATTACATTGTCTTTTCTTTCCAAAGTGCCTTCGCCGTCATCTTTTTTGTCAAGCCATTCAGTCAAAGCAGCTTTAGCATCTTGTGGTATATCTTTGTCTATAAGAGCAGTTATTTCTTCAGATAATCTTTCTCTTAGAGCCTTTACACCCATAGCCATACCGTATCCGTATTCGGCATTGTCTTCAAATAGTGAGTTCGCCCAAGCCGGTCCTCTACCATTTGAGTTAGTCGTATAAACTGATGTAGGAGCAGAACCACCCCAGATTGAAGAACAACCTGTAGCATTTGCTATTATCATTCTGTCACCGAACATTTGAGTTATAAGTTTTGCATAAGGTGTTTCACCGCAACCTGCACAAGCACCTGAGAACTCAAGAAGTGGTTGCATGAATTGACTACCTTTTACTGATGTTCTTTCAAGAATATCATCTCTGTATCCAACTTTGTCGTTAGCATATTCGAAAAGTGGGGCATAAGAGTCTTTCATTTCTTCAAATGATTTCATTTCAAGAGCTTTTTGAGCTTTCTTTCCAGGGCACACGTCTACGCAGTTTCCGCAACCTGTACAGTCATAAGGAGAAACTTGTATTCTGTATTCAAGTCCTTCAAGACCCTTACCGACAGCCTTAAGTGTATCGAAACCTTCAGGAGCATCTGCTTTTTGTTTTTCATCCAATAGATATGGTCTTATAGCAGCATGTGGACAAACAAAGGCACATTGATTACATTGTATACAGTTTTCTATTTTCCATTCAGGAACATGAGTCGCTATACCACGTTTTTCGTAAGCAGAAGCACCTGATGGAACATTACCGTCTTCGTAGCCTTTGAATGTTGATACAGGAAGAGAATCTCCGTCTTGTGCGTTTGTAACTCTCAATATATTCTTAATATAATCAGGATCGCCCTTTTTAACAACATCAATCTTAGAATAAGCCAAATCCTTCCATGATGCAGGAACTTCAACCTTAACCAAGGCATCAGCGCCCATGTCAACGGCTTTGAAGTTCTTATCAAGTATTTCCTGACCTTTCTTACCGTAAGACTTAACTATAGAGTCTTTCAAGTGTTTTACAGCTTCATCATAAGGCATAACATCTGCCAATTTGAAGAATGCTGATTGCATTATCATATTTATTCTTGAGCCAAGACCTATTTCGCTTGCTATCTTATTTGCATTTATTATATAGAAGTTAATATTGTGTTCAGCAATGTATTTCTTAAGTGAATCCGGCAATTCATCATCTAATTGATCTACTTCCCATGGACTGTTTAGTACGAATGTACCGCCGTCCTTAAGTCCTTTGATTACATCATACAATTTTACATATGATGGAGTATGACAAGCTATGAAGTCAGCTTCAACTATCAAATAAGTTGAACGTATAGGTTTGTCACCGAATCTCAAGTGTGATACTGTAACTCCGCCTGATTTCTTAGAGTCATAAGAGAAGTATCCTTGAGCATATTTGTTAGTGTAGTCACCTATTACCTTTATGGCTTGCTTGTTAGCACCAACTGTACCGTCTGAGCCAAGTCCCCAGAATTTACATCTAACTGTACCGGCTTGTCTTATAGCCAATTTTTCTGATGAAGGTAGTGAAAGATTAGTAACATCGTCCACGATTGAAACTGTAAAATTATTTTTAGGAGTATCCAATTTTAAGTTGTCAAATACTGTCAATATATCTGTAGGAGTAGTATCCTTAGAACCAAGACCGTATCTTCCGCCGACTATAAGAGGTTTTTTGCTTTCGCCGAAGTATACTGATTCAACATCAAGATGTAAAGGTTCAGCAGGAGCTCCAGGTTCTTTAGTTCTGTCAAGTACGGCAATTTTTTGTACTGTTTTAGGAATAGATTCTAAGAAGTATTCTTTTACAAACGGTCTGTAAAGATGAACTTTTATTACGCCGACTTTTCTTCCGTTTGCATTAAGATGGTCAACTACTTCTTCTATAGTTTCAGTAACTGAACCCATAGCAACTATAACTTCTGTAGCATCACTTGCACCGTAGTAGTTGAACGGCTTATATTCTCTGCCTGTTATTCTTGATATATCTTCCATGTATTTTTTTACTATGCCGGGAACTTCATTGTAAAATACGTTTGAAGCTTCTCTTGCTTGGAAGAATATGTCAGGGTTTTGTGCAGTACCCTTTGTATATGGATGGTTAGGATCGAGTGCTCTTGCTCTAAAAGCAGCTACAGCATCCATATCTACCAAATCTTTTAATTTATCAAATTCCATTACCTCAACTTTTTGAACTTCATGTGATGTTCTGAAACCGTCGAAGAAATGCATGAAAGGAACTCTTGATTTTATTGAAGCAAGATGCGCTATAGAGCCAAGGTCCATAACTTCTTGAACTGAGCCTGAACATAGCATAGCAAATCCTGTTTGTCTTGCAGACATAACGTCAGAGTGATCGCCAAATATTGAAAGAGCATGAGTAGCCAATGCTCTTGCTGATACGTGGAATACGCAAGGAAGCAATTCGCCGGCAATCTTATACATATTCGGTATCATAAGTAAAAGTCCTTGAGATGCTGTATAAGTAGTAGTAAGTGCTCCTGTAGAAAGTGAACCGTGTACGGCACCGGCAGCGCCTGCTTCTGATTGAAGCTCAGTTACTCTTACAGGTTGACCGAAGATATTTTTCAGTCCGTTTGCAGCCCATTCGTCAACTACTTCAGCCATTGGTGATGACGGAGTTATCGGGAATATTGCAGCCACTTCAGTAAAAGCATACGATACGTGAGCGGCAGCGGTATTACCGTCCATAGTCTTCATTTTAGCCATTATTAAATCCTCCTAATAATATAAATTTATAATAAAAATAATTAATAAACTGAAAATATGTACCATTAACATTGCCTATATTACAAGTTGAAGGTGATACATACTATATTAAATGATAATTATACTCATAAAAATTTTAAGGGGTTAGCAATATTTATTTTCTAACATTAAATAAGCATTTAAAATCTTATGTGATTCATGTATTAAATTATCATTTGAAATTAAATCTGCAAAAAAATAATCAATTTTTTTACGACTCTATTATATCAAAATTCTTTACGATTAGCAATTGATTTAAAAAAAAATTTAAATATTTTTCTTTTTAAGATATATTATATAGTATGTTTTATAGCCGTGTATAATGATTATATAAGCTTTTTATAAATGAAATTTATAAAATAAAAAATTTTTTGTCTTACATAGTATTGATTAATTATAGCTTGTTTTGAAGATTTTTTCACATTTTTTAAAATTTAAATATAATAATTGGATATTAGGATAAAAATTAAGTGAAATTGTACGATAAATAATAAGATAATTATAAATATATTTTTAAACTTTATATTAATATAATTTGGAAAGTTGCAAAAATGGACCTTAAAATAAAAAAAATATATAAAATAGAATATAAGGACTTCAAGATTAGGGGAGGGAGAGGAATAAACAAAAATTTTCAAAAGATTTTGAAAAATATATATATATTACTTATCTTATTTTTTGTTTGTGTTATTTTCCCAAAGTTATATTTTAATATTGATCCGGATAATAGAATAAAATCTAAGAGTGTTATACAAATTAGTAGGGACGTTGTTTTAACATCAGATGATTCAAGTGAAAAGAAGTTGATAACTTTACCTGAAAAAATAAAGACAACTAAACCTTTTAGCATTAAGGTAGTGTTGGCAAAGTATGACTATGAAGGAAGATCTATAGGAATGCTTACAAATTACACGGACTACGATATATCCATAGATGGTCAAGTGTTTTATAAAAGCGAGTCTCCTCAAATTACCATGCCAAAAAGCAACGGAGGTCAAATTTATACTATAATTAATTTACCTAAAAAAATCAAAAATCCAATAATGACTATAAATTACTATCCAAAGCTTAATTTTGAGGCAAGATACAGTATAGAAAGTATAGATTTAGGTAATAGGGATGATTTTTTTATCAATATGCTTGAAAAGGACTTTCCTATTTTGAGTTTGGTATTTCTAATGTTTATGCTGTTCCTAGTTTCTATGGTAATATCAGTGTCAAGTTACAGCAGCGGGGTTTTTGAAAACAGTATTTTCTATGTGGGAATGTCGCTCTTGCTAACAGGAATGTATTTTTTGACTAAGATCAAGACGGTGATATATTTATTAAGCGAAAAAAGAGCCATAATATACTTTTTAGACTATGGACCTTTCATGTTTATGATATATCCTGTTCTAAAGCTGATTGAAAATAAAGTAAAGCCTATTTTTACTAAAATAATAGCTGTGGCTGTTAAGGTATTGGAAATTACTTATATTGTGGAGCTTATACTAACAGTTACAAGATTATCGGATTTTAAGTATTTGCTTTCATCTAATCTGATTCTTAACTTTATATATGGAATATTGATAGCAGTATCACTGATTTTTTCAATAAACAGGAAGAATAAGGACAGTATTTTACTCGCAATTTCGGTTATTCCTCTATTTGTTAATTTGGCAATAGGAATTACATCCTTTAATGCTAACAATACTATAAATCTAACTTCCGTATTGATAGTAAATACCTTGATTTTCGTTATTTTACAGGTATATATGTTTTCTCAAAATTACCAAAGAATTAAGGATGAAAATACAAAGTCGGAAATATATCGTGAGATGATAGAAATTGATACCTTGACATCTGTAAACAACAGATATTCTTTTGAGCAAAAGATTAAAGAAATTAAAGAAAAACCTAAGAAACATATTATAATAACTGCTGATTTGAATAATTTAAAAATGATAAATGACTTTGTGGGTCATGATGCCGGGGATAAAGCTATAAAGGGAGTATCTCAATATTTGAAAGAAAATCTTCCCTCTTCGACAGTATATCGTACAGGTGGAGACGAGTTTATGGTAATATGTGATGGAAAGTATGATACAACAATTATAGATAATATCAAAAATATAGTGAATGTACCGACTGTCTCTGATAAGATAGAAATAAGTTTTTCAATAGGATATGCAATATATGATCCGAAAGGAGAGCTAAGTTTGGAAGAAGTAATAAAATTATCAGACAAGAATATGTACGAAGACAAAATTAAAAATAAGAAGAATAAAATAAGAAGATAAATTTAATATTAAAAGATAAATTTAACAAGGAAATACAATACTATGCCAATTAATTTTAGAAAAATACCTGAAATTATATATATAATTTTAATAACGGCAATATTAGTTTCCATTTTTTCAGTAAAATCTTACTATACAAGCGAAAATGCAAATATTGAAGACTTTAAACCAATAAGTAAAATAGATAAAGCGCAGTTGACTTATAAGGGTAAGGACAGCTATATAAACTTGCCTACCTTAATTGATGTCGATGAAGAATTTGAATTAAAGATAAATATAAGCGGTGAAACCAACTTTTCAGGAAAGTCCTTAGGACTTTTCATAGGATATAGTGATATAGATGTTATAGTTGACGGGAAGATAATATATAGAGATCATGTAGACAGAAAAAACTTCTCCTACAGTGGAGGCTACCCATACAGGATAATAAAAATACCGCAAAATATCATATCACCAATAGTAAAAATAAAGATAAAACCTAAGTTGAAGTTGGTTCATACTTATACTATAAGGCCGATAGAAATAGGTAAAAAAGCTAATTTTTACATGTATTTAATGAAAGAGGACTTTGTAGGGATGTCTATATCTGCAGTCTTACTATTCATTTTTTTGATATCAGCTCTGATGTATGTCATATCTATCTTACTTAAATCAAAGATATCAAAACTTTACAATGTAGGTTTAATTTCTCTTTTTGGCGGAGTATATTCTATGACATCTTATAAACTTATGTCCTATATATTTTCGCCCAATATTGAATTTTTGTACTTTATAGAGTACACATCCTTACTTCTCTTACCATATACTATACTAAAGATATTGGATAGTGGAGTCAATGAAAATGGAAAAAAGATTTTATTTTGGATAAAAAATATTGTGATAATAAATTATATTGCTCAAGTTTTAATGACATTTTTAGGAATATTAGGATTTAAAGATATGGCAACTTTGTCCCATATTATAATCTGTTCTTCCCTTATAGGTGGAATAGTAGTATTGTTCACTTCAAGTAATAATAGGAAAAATATGAGAGGAATTGCAATAGTCTTCTCGCTATATGTTTTTCTGTCCTTGGTTTTTGTTATAGTAACTTTTAAAAGTAACGGTCAATATACGATGTATGGATTCATATTGTGGGGCTTTATATTTTTTATTATGTTTCAGATATGGCAGGGGGCTCTTTCCTATATCAATTCCAAAAATGAAAATGTTAAGACAAATCTGTACAAAAAATACATCTATCAGGATATAATGACAGGGCTAAAAAGTAGATTTGCCTTTGAAGAAAAGATGAATGAATTAAAAAAATCACCTAAAGATGCAAGTATAATGTCTTGTGACCTCAATGATTTGAAAAAGGTAAACGACACTATGGGTCATGCATATGGAGATGCTATGATAAAAAAAGCAGGGGAAGTTCTTAAGAGTTATTTTAGGGAAGCAGACGTGTTTAGGACCGGGGGCGACGAATATGTCGTAATATCAGAACAAATTATAGAAGATTCCTGCATTGAGAATTTTAGATATAGAGAATATTTCATAGAGATGTCAGATGAAAAAGTACCTGTGAAAATATCAATAGGAAAGGGCGATATTTATCATGATGGAGAAATCGACATATATGAGGCATTTAAAATAGCTGATGAAAAAATGTATGAAGACAAGGTAGCTTACAAAAATAAAACTAATTCAGTGGCAAGATAAATGATGACTTTTATATAGTTGATATTAAAATGCTGCTTAATTTCTATAAAAAGTGAGTAAATCTCAGTTATTTATTAAGAAGAAAATATTGATGTATTAAAAAATGTTAATTATTATAAACAAAATAATAGGAGAATAGAGATGGATTTGAAAAATTGTATTGAATGTGGTAGATCTTTTGCGTCAAAAGACGGAGAAAAACTTTGTAAGAGATGTTTGGATAAAAAGGTCGAAGATGATTTCAAAAAAGTAAGGGACTATCTATATGACCATCCCGGAGCAGACATTAAGGAAGTTTCTGATGTAACAGGAGTAGAAGAAAAGATAATATTAAAACTTCTCAGACAAGACAGGATAGAAGTGGTTGATGAAGAAAATAGCATACTCAAATGCAAAAGCTGCGGCAAGCCGATAAAATCAGGCAGACTCTGTGATGATTGTAAGAAGATAGAGTTTGCTAAGAGTCTACAAAATGCCGGAAATGAGATAAAAAATAGTATAGAGGCTGAAAACTCAAAAAAAGTTGCATATTATTCAAGATAGCGTATAATAATTGAGCCTTTAGTAAGATAATAATTAAATAGCAATGTATAAATGGAAATGGAGAATTTTTACTGTTTTAACTTTTTTTCACTTATAGTTGCTTGGTTTGAAATTATTGCTATATTTAAAATGAGTTATATGACAAATGTCTCAAATATAATGTATTTTTAAAAAAATTTCAAATAAAAATAAAAAAATAGACTAAAATTATACTCTATATGGGTATAATGTACAATGCGAAATATCTTATATGAAATTAAGTATAATTATTGATTTAAAAAATTAGAAAATATGCTGTATTTTACTTGTAACTCAGATTTTATTATCTTAAATGATATGAGACTAAGTATATGAAAAGTAAAAATAGAGTTTATTAATAATATTCAAACTTTCAATAATCAGCTGTGTATTATGGGATAAGATTCGTCAAGATAAACATTTATAAAATTCAATATTTGGAAACGTAGTATATTATTTATGATTTAATAAGACATTAAATCCGATTTTTAAGGAGAGATTTTGTAATGAAAACAGTAAAAATAATATATGGAGCACTTCTTACCGCCATAAAAATACTTTTGACGAGGTTTTTTTCCATACAACTTCCGATAATGAGATTTTCATTTGCATTTATTGCCACTATGATGATAGGAATGTTGTTTAATCCGTGGGTATCAGGAGCTATAGCAGCTGTAACCGATATAATAGGTTTTGCCATAGCACCTAAGGGAGAATATTTTTACGGATATACTCTTAGTGCTTTTTTGTCAGGTTTTGTATATTCTTTCTTTTTCTACAAAAAGGAAATAACTTTCAAAAATGTGATTTTGGCGACAGTTATAAATGTTGTTTTTATAAATATGACTTTAAATACTCTTTGGGTTTCTATGACTACAGGCAAGGCATTTATCGCAGTAGCAGGTCCAAGAGTTGTAAAAAATCTTGTAGATATACCTCTTAGAGTTATAATATTTACGTATTTGATAAAACTGTTAAATAGATCAGCTCAATTCAAAAAGGTTATTCAAGAAGCATAAGTTTACAGTTTAATAGTATAGTAAAGATTTTTGATTTTGAATTTTATAAATATGGTTTATTAAATGGTGATATTTTAATGTTATTAAGATATCACTTTTTTTGAAATTAATAGGCTTTAATTTCTGATACTAAAAAGTATTTATCCTGCTATGCATTTACTTTTCTTAAAAACTTTTGAGTAAAATCATCTATATATTCATTGAATAATACTATAAATATAGTATTAAATAAGATAATATTCAGATAGATATTTTAAACTTACTAAAATCCTAAGAATATTAGATTTATTTTTTTAGAAAATTTACAGTGATATCATTAATATTAAGGGACTAAATCTAAATTTTTAGTGAATCTTATCCATATATGAGCTAAGTAATAGTATTATAAATCTGTAAAAATAAATAAGTTAATAATATAAAAAAAGTACTTAGATGTTAAAATGTCAAAGCATAGGGTAGATTTGATATGTGTTTAATAAAAAGATGGTATTTATCTTAAGATGAATATATTATAAAAGTTTTATCAAGATTTAATTTTATTGTATAAGAGGGAATTATGGAGTTTGCAAAACTTTATTTTTATTTCGAGGTAATAGGCACTATAGCCTTTGCTATTTCCGGAACTGTAGTAGGTATTTATAAAAAGATGGATATTTTCGGAAACTGGGTGTTGGCAATAATTACCTCTGTAGGAGGAGGTATACTTAGAGATTTGTTACTGGGTATAACACCGCCTACAAGTATCAAATATCCTTTTTCCATTTTGATTGCAAGCATTACCGCCTTTATTTTCATGTTCTTGTTTAGATTTAGAAAAAAGCTCTACAAGTTGAAATACAGACAGCTATATAAAAAGATGCTGATAATAACTGACGCTATAGGACTTGGAATATTTACCGTAGTAGGTATCAATGTAGCGATAATGAGAGGTCATGTGGAAAATACATTTTTGCTTGTGCTTGTCGGTGTACTTACAGGAGTAGGTGGCGGAGTAATAAGAGATATGATGGCAGGTAGTATACCGGGAATTTTTACAAGAAATATCTATGCGGTATCAAGTATTGTAGGAGCTTTGATATATATATATTCAAGGGATATATTAAGTTACAACTATAGAATACTATTTGGAGCTTTCGTCATATTTTTGATAAGACTAATATCCGAAAAGTATAATTTACATCTTCCAAAGGTAAGGTAATATCAAGAGTTTTGAATCAAAAAAGGCACTGTATATTGTGCCTTTTAAAAATTATTTTTTCTTATCGAATTTTCTATATTCTTTTTTCCTATCATCTTTTTTGTCAGACCATGATTTACTTCCATGATTTTTGTCGTCATATCTCTTCCCATCACGGTTTTTCTTATCCTTTTTATAGTCAAAAGTTCTGTTTTCGCCTTTTTTGTGGAATTTTCTCTTGCCATCTCCGTGAGGATTGTTTCTCTTTTCAACATTTTTTCTATATTTTTTGCTAAGTGTGAGAGGTCTTTCGCTTGTGAGTTTTACATATGCCTGTTTTTTATCATTTTTAGTCATAACTCTAAGTGCTGCAGATATAATATCTACAGCTTTGTATCTTTCAAGTAGACTTTGAGCTATCTTTTCCAGTTGTTCTTCTTTTTCATAATCCAAATCCATCAAATCTACTATTTTATCAGTTGCCCTTAGATAGATAGCCTCTTTTGCCTGTGATACTGTCGGATTTTTGAATTTTTCCATCTTGCTCTTAGTATGGTGTTCTATCTCTTGCAAGAACTCCATTTCCTTTGGATGTACAAAGGTAAATGATACTCCGCTTTTACCTGCTCTTCCTGTTCTTCCTATCCTGTGTACATAGCCTTCAATTTCTTGAGGCAGGTCAAAGTTAATTACGTGTGTTACTCCTGATATATCCAGACCTCTTGCAGCTACATCTGTTGCCACAAGTATTCTGATATTTCCTTTTTTAAATCTTTCAAGCACCTTTTCTCTTCTGTCTTGCTTCATATCGCCATGTATACCTTCAACCTTGTAATCTCTAAGTTGAAGACCTGATATCAGTTCATCGACTCTTCTTTTTGTTCTGCCGAAAATTATACAAAGAGGCGGCTGATATATGTCAAGCAGTCTGCAAAGTGCATCAAATTTTTCGCTTTCCTGTATTTGAATGTATTTTTGATCTATGGCATCCACTGTCAGAGTTTTTCTTTCTACTTTGACAAAAAGAGGGTCTTTTAAGAATTTCTCGCTGATTTTTTTAATTCTGTCAGGCATAGTTGCTGAGAAAAGCATAGTTATACTTCGGTTGGGCATTTGTTCGAGTATCTCTTCTATGTCTTCAACAAAGCCCATAGACAGCATTTCGTCAGCCTCATCCAATACAACTGTATTGATATACTCAGTCTTTACTGTTCTTCTTCTGATGTGATCCATCAGTCTGCCCGGAGTAGCTACTATGATAGCAGGTCTGTCCTTAAGTCTTTTTATCTGTCTTGTGATTTCTTCTCCTCCATATAGTGCTACAGCTTTTGTAGGTAAAAACTTAAGCAGTCTGTTTATTTCATCAGACACCTGAATTGCAAGCTCTCTTGTTGGAGTCATAATCACTGATTGAATTTTTTCTTCTTCAAGGTCAAGATTTTGTATTAAAGGTATACCAAAGGCTACAGTTTTTCCTGTTCCTGTCTGTGACTGTCCAATGACATCGCATTTGTTGACTGCAACAGGCACTATCTGTTCCTGTATTTGCGTCATTTCTTCAAAATCCATGGCGTCTATAGCCTTGAGTATATTTTCGTTAATATCTGTTAGTTCTCTAAATTTCATATTTTCTCCTTAAATTTATGGAAGGCTTGGTGATATAAAATCCAAATTAATCGACAATCTTATTATTTTGCATATGCTAAGCTTATATAGATAAGTAGCTTAATTTTGTGGATAAGTCCACCATAATATTCATAACTTGATTATATTTTAGATAGTCCTTTGTATGAATAATGTCCATAAATTATATGAATCCTTAGTATAAATATGCATTTTCAATCTATATTATTTTATTTTTTTATAGTTGTAATGAATTGAAATCTATTACAAATTTTTTAATTTGTAATAAGTCAAAATATCTTTCAATATCAAAGTATACAACTTTATATAAATATAAATCTAAAAGAAAATATGAAAAACTTGGATCTTTTCTATTATTATATCTTCTGTACATTAATATGACCGAGAATACCCGGTATTCTCGGTCATCAATTTGTTACAATTTTACTACGTTAGCCGCTTGTGGTCCTCTTGCACCGTCAGTTATTTCAAACTCAACGTTTTGTCCTTCATCAAGAGTCTTAAAACCGTCTGTTTGGATGGCTGTGAAATGTACGAATACGTCATCTCCGCCTTCTCTTTCGATAAATCCGAATCCTTTTTCTGCGTTAAACCATTTTACCTTGCCAGTCATTGTACTGCCTCCTAAAAATATAATAATAGTAAATCTAAAACTCTGGAATTAATAAAAAAGCATCGTATAACCTTTACTAATTATATTACTTAAGGGCAACACACAAACTCTTTTTCTTTCCAAACACGTTTTATTACTGACACATTCTAACATAGTTTATCTAATTAATCAAGTGAAAAAATAAATATTTATTGCAATTTTTGTTGCAAAGTTAATACAAAGTTGTATTATACTGCAATTTATTTTTTATTAATTCATTTCAGGTAAGTTCTTCCAGTATTTTACAGGCATATGGTTTTTTTGGCATCTGTCATTTTTTCTTGATTCTATACCCATGGTCTTATGGTATGTCCTCCAAAAATTTTCAAATTCATCAGGATAATCTATAAATTCTTGTATATATGTTTTTGCTATTGAAAAAAAGGAAATTTTTGTTTTGTCATAAAGTAACATATACTCCCTTTTCAAGTCGTAAATCATAAAGTTTTCATTTGAATATCTCTTAGCAAAGTGATTGCCAAGTAGGGGAAGTATGTTGCAAGTCGGCTCTATAAAGGAAATCAAAGTATTTTTTAGCTGTTTAAATCTCAGCAGCCCTAAAAACTTATGTCTCTCTGAAGAGGTCTTTTTTGCCATTTTCAAAACATCAAGCACTGAAGGATTTGCCAGCATATTTTCAACCTTTGCTCCTATTTTAAAACCCAGCATTATATAATCAAGTATCTTTATTTCTCTTTTATCCTCTTCTGATAAAAATGCGTAGTATATAGTGTTTAGACAGTTAAAGGACATCTTGTCTTGAATGGAGTCATAGACTATGTCAAAATGTTCCTTATTTGAAGTTATGTTTTTAAATGAGCTGAAAAATTGCATCTGTTCATCGTCTGACCTAATGTCCTTTATAATATCTCTTTCTTTATAAAAGGTATAGACGCAGGACAAAAAGCCTTCAAAACTGCCGTCATACACATAGATGAATTTTTCTTTTGCAATATCGTCATTTTTCAAAATATTTACCTCTGTATATTTTATTTAAATTAAGCCGTGTAATTTATTTAATTTTAGGTTTACAATATAAGTGCAACACTTAATAAAAAAATAATGACTCAGAAAAAAAGCATAATGGAGTTTAGTATTAGTGTTGATAGACTTGGGAAATTAGCTAATTTTTGACTCAATGCTAACAAATATACTTGTAATGAACAGGGAATTCTAAACTCTATTTGACAAGTATTGCCAATATTCTTTTAGCTTTTTCTTATAATAGCAATAAATTATTGGTGATGATATAATTAGAAAAAACCAATTTCCTCTTGTGAAAGATGATACATAGAAGCCATATACAAATAAAATATCTGAGTATTTCTTATTATTTTCATTATTTAGTATGTTAAGTTTATCTATAGAATAAGCACCTTCTTTAAGATAAGATATTTCTTTGACGTTTAATTTTTCAATACCCTTAATGTCAATTCTTGTAGTGATTGAAAAATCTTTCATATAATCTCCTCTATCATCAAACTTATCATATCTTTTTACTGCGTCTTCCCCATTACTATTAATAGGATTTTTCGCATAAGGTAATTTATTCTCAAAATATATCTGTGCTATGTTTTTTGTATCTTTCTTAGTGTCTAAATACAAATCTTTAGAGTCAGCAGCAAACTTATACATATAATTCTTCGCCATAAAAAATTTTATACTACCTTTAAACTGTGTATTGTAACTCAATCCACTGCGATACGAAATAAAAGTATTATAATATGTCAGATTATTATCTTTATCTCTAACTAAAGCATTTTCAACAAAATATTTTAGCTTTATATTAATCTCTTTATTGAAGTAAGGCAAATAAATATCTATATTATTTTTATTATTTTTAGAATAAGTTGTATACGTACCATTCATCTTTGAAACATCCTTATACATTTTTTTATCATTTACAAATACTTGGATGTCAGATATATTTCCTATTTCTTGAAACTCATAACTTATGAAATTTTTAGATTCTTTAATGGGTGAATTTTTATTCCTATGAAGCTTTAACAAATGTTCTACATCAGCACTGCCATTATCTTGAATATAAATATTATAATTTGCCTGTTCAAGTCTATACACTTCATTTTTAGCGGGATTCATATTTATTTCTTGTAGATAACAATATTTATATATTAAACCTATTATAATTATTAATATTATCATGATAATAATTGTTATTTTATAATAGAGTTTAAATTGACTTGGCGAATTTTGAAAATATGGGTGAAATCTGTCAGAAAATTTTAATAAAGTAAATGTAAATATCAAGACAACTATAGAAAAATATAATGTTGTAAATGTTACATACATTTGTATTTCCTTTCGCTAAATACTCATTTTCTATGTAAAAATATACTTTTAAATACTTAAACTTAAATTACATATTATTTTATACCCTGTATTTCATGTACTATTCTTAACTCAACTTTCCCATTAAAATTATCGTAATTTTAGTTCATACTAAAAACCAGTTAAAAAACCATGTAATTATCTTACAAAAAAGTTATTTAAAATTTCTACAATGCATAGAGTTATTTAAAATAACCACTTGACATTATAAATGGTGATTAGTATTAAACTTAATCAGTGAAAAAATACATTAAGAATTAAAGATTGTATTTTTAAAATATACTTAAAATTCAATAATTTTATGAGTTTTTTAGTAGGAAAGTTGAGATTAAAAGAAAAAGTATAAATATCCATATTAATTCTTGATATTAGCTGATTTGTGATAAGTTGTATCAGACAGCATTGATAAAGCTGTCAAAAGTCAGCTGTTCATAAGGGCTTTCTTTTTTTGCCTTAGGCTTTATATTTTGTCTGATACTTAGCTCATCCATTTTTATATCTCCGTAGAACTTGCCTCTGCAAGTGATAAAATATTTTGCTCTTTTTACTACAGCTCCCAATTTTTTCAAGGTTTCAAAGCTGACACTCGCATATTTTCTTGCCCTTATTATCCTCTTGGCACAAATTATTCCTATGCCGGGGATTTTAAGTAGCATTTCATAACTACAGCTGTTTATTTCAACAGGGAAGAGGTGGAGGTTATTCAATGCCCAGTTGCTCTTGGGATCAAGTTCAAGGTCAAAGAACGGATTTTTTTCGTTCAAAATCTCATCTGCCTTAAATCCGTAAAATCTCAGTAGCCAATCAGCCTGATATAGTCTGCTTTCCCTTTTAAGTGGGGGAGTAGAAGTTATTGCAGGTAGATTAGAGCCTTCATTTACAGGAATATATGCTGAAAAATACACTCTTTTAAGCATTACCTTGTCATAGAGTGCTTCAGTGAGCTTGAGTATGGAAAGGTCGCTTTCATTACTTGCTCCTATTATCATCTGAGTGGTCTGACCGGCAGGTATATATGATGGTGTGTGTTTAAAATGCTTTTTCTCGTCACTTATCATAAGAGTGTGATTTTTCATATGATACATAGGCAAGAATATGCTCTGCCTGTCTTTTTGCGGTGCAAGTTTTTTGAGGCTTTCTTCTGAGGGAAGTTCAATATTTACACTCATCCTGTCCACAAGAGAAGCTACTTTGTCTATTAGTAACTTATCTGCGCCAGGTATGGCTTTCATGTGTATATATCCGTTGAAATTTTCTTCTTCTCTAAGCTTGTATGCGACTTGATATAGAAGTTCCATAGTGTAATTCGGATTTTTATACACTCCGCTACTTAAAAATAAACCTTCGATATAGTTTCTTCTATAAAAATTAATAGTCAGATCCACAATTTCCTGTACCTCAAATATGGCTCTTTTGATATCAGTGTTGGAGCTGCGATTGATACAGTAGGAGCAGTCATATATGCACTTATTTGTCATCAAAATCTTCAGAAGAGATACACATCTGCCGTCACTTGTCCAGCTATGGCATATTCCTGATACATGTGCGTTTCCAAGTCCGCCTTTATTTTGCCTCTTAGATCCGCTTGAAGAGCATGATACATCATATTTTGCAGAATCAGAGAGTATCTGTATCTTTTCTTCAAGACTTTGATTATTCTTATATTTTACTATATTCATGATGTATCACCTCCGTATACTTTGTATTTATCGCTGTTTTCCATATTTATAACAAGATTATATATTTTTAAAACTCAAAAATCATATAATAACTATAAAAACGTACAGTTATTTAAAAATATATAGTATTTTATATCAATGTATCTCAAGAATAGTAAAATAAATTTATAAAGGGCAAAGTCAAATATTAAAAAAAAATTAAGACTTAGCTTTACTGTAACTATTGTTGAAATATAAAATTATTCCACTAAGGAAATGGTATTGGTATAAAAAATGATTTAATTGATATATTTTATCTCTTTGCCGTCACTTGTTATTACAATATCTCCCATCTCATCTGTACGATAGGGTGTTACCCCATGTTTTTTTAGTACCCTCATTACTTCCTGGTGTGGATGTCCATATTTGTTGTTTTTTCCACAGGAAATTATGGCAATATTTGGAGACGTCTTGGTGATGAAATAGTCTGACGAAGATGTAGAGCTACCGTGATGTCCAAGCTTTAGTACATCTATGTCGATGTCAGGTACATTATTTATGATGTCGACTTCATTTTCCATAGTTGCATCTCCCATAAGTATAAAGCTTGTGTCTTTGTACACTATTTTTGCTACTATGGAATATTCATTTGTATCGTCATATTTCTTGCCTTTTACCGGTGAGAGTATTTCAAAGTCTATGTCGTCATCAATTTGTACTTCATCTCCTTGATACAGTCTTGTCGCCCTCATTTTCTTTGCTTTAAGCTCTCTTTGTATCTGCTTATACTGATTTGTTTTTGCTGAGACATCAGGCATAGCAAAGACATCTATGTCGAAGTTTTTAATCACCTTATCCATTCCGCCTATATGATCGGCGTCAGGATGTGTTGCTATTACAAGATCAAGCTTTTCTATTCCTTGCTCTCTTATATAACTTACAACCTTTTTGGCATGAGCCTCATCTCCGGCGTCTATCAAGATGGTATTACCTTTTGGTGTTATTATAAGAGAACTGTCTCCCTGTCCCACATCTATGAAGTGAAACCGGAGATTGTGATTTGAAACTTGAAAAAAATTTTTTTGAACGTAGGAAAAAAATGTATAAAAAAAAGATGATAATAACAATATTAAGATAACATATTTTTTCAGATTATTTTTCTTCATATTGTATTATCACCTTTTCTTAATTAAAATATTACATTGTCTCCATTGCCATCACCGTCATAGTTTTTGTCAGGAGGATTTTCTTCTTCCTTAGGCTGTTTCGTCTCAGGAGGAGCCTTGTCTTCCATTGCAGGCGGAGGATTATTGTTTTGCACCGGTGGATTTGTATTTTCTTTTTTATCTGTAGGTGCAGTAACTGTCGGAGGATTGTTATTTTGATTTTGTACTTGAGTGTTGTTTTTAGGTGGAGTATTTACGACCTTAGGTTTTTCTTCTACCGGAGCTGTGTAAGTCGGACTTGAATTTTGTTGCACATAGTTGTTTTGATTTGGTGTATATGTGTTTTCGTAATTATAAGTTTTTTTCTGAGTATTACTTTGATCTTGCTCAACTTTTATCTTCAAGTCGTCTTTTTCGTCGTTTAGTTTTACTTCTTCCTTATTAAGTCCCATGTATTGAGCTATTACATCCCTTGTAGCTGGTCCGGCATGTCCTCCTGAACCGCCTTGGAAAAGCAAGGTAACTACCGCAATTTCAGGATTGTCATAAGGTGCATAGGCAACAAACCAAGAGTAGTCGCCGTATGTCTCCTTAAAGGTATCAAGGTCGTTTATAGTCAAGCTTCTGTTTAATGACAATATTGCAGACTTGATATAGTATTCTTCCTTGTACTTTGCTGTTGACTTTTCTTTGAGTTTTTTTGCAAGAGCAAGCACATCATCCTTTTTAACATCGTAGTATCCAAGATGTGACATATAGTAAGCTACCTCATCTTTAGTAGGTATCTTACCTTGAGTTTCAGCTGTACCTGTCTTAGCTGCAACTTTTACAGGGAATTTGGCAAATATGTCCTTTGCAGTACCTTCGTCTGAAACGTCTACCATGCCTTGTTGGATATAGTAATAGTTTTGTGGATTTGATACGGCAATCTTTTCTCTTTCCGGTTGAACTAAAGTCTCTTTTCCTGTCTGCTTTTCTACTAATTTGTTGACCAATGATACTTTGTTAAGATAGCCGTTGTTTGCTATGGCTGAGATATAGTTTGCTATTTGGACAGGGGTATATTGATGCTCACCTTGTCCTATAGCCATATTGAATATATCTCCTGTAGTCCAGTTGGCATGGTTGAAGTAAGTGTATTTGAGCAAGTCTGCCACTTCTTCAAGTTTTTCAGATCTGACTTTAAGATTTGCAAGTCTTTTTATTATCTCTGATCTTGAAGGATTTTCGTCAGTCCAGCCTATTATAGTATTTATCCTTTCTTCATACTGTTTTTCGTTGGCTTTGGCAGTTATATCCTTGAAATAATTTGCCATCTTGGAAGTGATATCCCTCTTCATATTTTGTTGTTGTTGAAGATATTTAGTCTTAGGATCAGGGATTTTTCCGCTTAGCTCATATATTTCAAGTCCTGTCTTCTTATCAAGTCCGAATCTTCTCGCCATATCCAATATTGTTGTACCGTTTTTCATATCTCCCATAGGGATTTTTTTGTCTGTAGCATAGTTATAACCTACAGAAATACAGTAGAAATAGTAGTTGTTGGAGTCTTTGAGAGCGGTTACTACATTTTCAAAGCCCTGAGTTCTTCTCTCCTGATTCCATAGCCAGTTACCAAAAGGCACACCGCCTATTTCTATAAAACCTTTGTCTTCTATTGAATAGTAGGGATCAAGTCCGTTTTCAAGTCCGGCAAGAGCGGTAATCATCTTAAATACTGAGCCCGGTTGTACAGCTGTCATAGTTGCTGCATTGAACATGGGTTTTGGAGAAAGCGGGTCATTAGGATTTTCAGGTTCAAGGGATTTAAGCTGAGCTTGTGTCAGACCGTCAGTGAACATATTTGGATCATATGACGGATAACTCGCCATGGCAAGTACCTTTCCTGTCTTTATATCGAGTGCTACTATGGCTCCTGCATTCGCATTTTTATATACCTTGGTAGCTCCTCTCATCTTAGTGTCTCCCCATTTACTCTTGTATACTCCTCCGACTTGGAGAGTCTTTAGTGTTTTTTCAAGAGAAGTTTCGGCTACTTTTTGGAGTTTTGCGTCAATTGAAAGATATACGGTATTTCCGGCTGTTCCTTCTTTTGACTCAATGTCTTTTATCTTATTTCCGGCTGAGTCTACAAGCACTCTCTCATATCCGTTTGTACCCTTAAGATGCTTTTCAAAGGCAAACTCTATTCCTGATTTGCCTACATAGTCTGATTTTGAGTATCTCTCATCTTCAAGGTAGGCTTCATCACTTGATGATATCTTTCCTATTTGCCCCAATATATGAGAAGCAAGATTGCCTTGAGGATAGTATCTGAGAGGTTCTACTTGTACATTTACACCACTAAGATCCACTATTTTTTCTTCTATTATCGCAACAGTCTTTTGGCTTATGTCCCTTGATATAAGGGCAGGTTCATATTGCAAATACTTTTTTGACAGCATAGCATCTACAATTACGAGTATATCCCTTGCCTGAGCGTCTGTCAGTTTTTCATCTATCAGCCTGTTTTTTCTTATCTTAGAAAAGGCTTCTTTAGCTGAGATTTTTTTATCTTTTATACCGTAGTTAGACAACCACTGTTCTTTATCAAGGGCTCTTGTATACTCCATATTGCCTGTAACAGATATAGGTGGATAGATTCCATGCTCGTTTAAGGTCTTTTGAATTTCAAATACACTTGAATTTTCGTCTATAGCTATGCCTGATTGTTTGGAAAAATTGTCGGCAATTTTATAAAAAGCCTCTTTGGCACTCATTTTGTCATCAATATTATTGTCCTTTTTCCATTTTTTGATTTCTTCATCAAATGTAAAAATATAGGCGTCCTTTGATATGCTTATAGGGAAGCTGTCTTCTATATTCTCGTTGTTCTTTTTAAGAATATCAGATATTTTTTTTGAAACATCATTAATCTTCAGTTTTTTTTCCTTAATAGAATTTTTTGAGTTTTCTATTTCATTTTTTAATATAGTTACGGTAAATATAGGCTTGTTTCCTGCCAGGAGTACACCGTTTTTATCACGTATCTCTCCACGAGGGGCAGGTATGGTTATATCCTTGTATATACTTTCTTCAGCTATACTTCTATAGTTTTCCTTCTCTATTATTCCCAAAAAAAGTATTCTCATTATTATCAAGATACATACCAAGGCTATAAAACCGTAGATATATTTGAATCTATTGTTTATATCACCCGGTTTCATATTTTATCTCTTCCTTTTATCTTACATAGTATAAGCAATATAATACTGCATACAGCCATAGTTTTTAGTATATATATTAAATTTATCTTTGCCATTTCCATCAGAGATAATGTAGAGCCTGAAAAAAGCGAGAAATAAAGAGTAGAACTTAGCACAAAAATAAAACAGCTGAAGAAAGATACTAAAAAATACTCTCTTCTTATCTGGTGCTTTACTACTTCCCCTGCTATCATCATCAACAGGAAGGCTATTGCGTACAAAGATGAATATCTGCCTACAGACGCATCTTGTAAAAATCCGAAAAATAATCCTAAGAAATATAAATAGTATTTATTGCTTTCGGAAAATATGGCAAGCATTATCACATATATAACTATGGGTTCTATTTTTGGAGAGCTGCTTCCAAAATTTAATAGTACATTTGAAAAAATAATTATAACTATGCCTGTAATCAGGCTGAGTATATTTTTCATAAACTTAACTTTCCGTATCTATTTTGTTGAATATCATGACCTTATTCAGATTTGTAAAATCTACAAAAGGTCTTACAACAACATATTTGAGTATGTTCTTGTCATCAGGTATGACTTGTTCTATCTTGCCTATAGGTATTCCTGATGGATATAGTCCAAGACCTGATGTTGTAATCATCTCACCGACTTTTACCGGAGAGTTGGCGTCAAACATATAGCCTTTTACAAGAGACTTGTCACTGATTTGTACCACTTTAGTATCCTGCATTATCATTCCGGTGTCGTTGTTTCTTCCAACTATTTCAAAGCTTATAGGAGTTCTATTGTCAAGTAGCGATATGGCTTTGCAGTAATTTTTGGAAATCTCGTACACTCTACCTACAAGTCCCTCACCATTTACGACGATAGAGTCAGATTTTACTCCCTGGGCAGAGCCGGCTGATATGGTAAAAGTCTTGTAGTAGTTACCTGAGTTTTTAGCTACTATATCTGCTGATACATAAGCACTTGAATTTTTATCTGTTACAAATTTCAATGATTTTTGCAAGGCTTGGAGTTGTTTCAGATTGTCTTTTGAGATGGTATTTTCTATCAACTGAGTCTTAAGTTTTGCATTTTCAGACTTTAGTTCCTCTATTTCCTTTTGCTTTGAACTACCTGAAAAACTGTCTCTGATTGATACGAATTTATTTGATATTGTTGATATTATGTTAAATCCTAACTTTTGGACAGCTCCGCTTTTATTGTTTCTCATTGAAGTTGCCAGACTTATGAACAATACCAAAAATACTATAACTGCTATTATTATCAACTTGTACTTTCGGATATTTTTCATCCATTTATTAATCATCTACAGTTCTCCTTGATTTACTTAAGCTTGTATCTTACTTTTTCGGACTTCTCTTTATAAATTTACCATATCCCTTTTCACCTAAGAATTTGCCGTCTTTTACAAGGACTTTTCCACGAAGCAAGACATAAGGTATCTTGCAGCTTACTTCAAAACCTTCAAATATGCTGTAGTCACAAACAGAATGTAGGTTTTGTTTTGATATAGTGTCTTTTTCATTAGGATCTATTATCATGATGTCGGCATCTGTTCCTATGGCAAGAGTTCCTTTTTTAGGATACATGCCAAATATCCTTGCAGGATTTTCGCAGAGAAGTTTGACAAATTGATTTTCACTTATCTTATTAGTAGACACTCCATGAGTAAATATCAGTCTTACTCTTTCTTCAACCCCTGCTACACCGCCGGGAGCCTTGTTAAATGCGTTCATGCCCTCTAATTTTTGACTGTGGTTGAAAGGGCAGTGGTCAGTTGCTATCACATCTACAGTATTATCCTGTACAGCAGTCCATAGCGCCTCGTTGTCTTCTTTTTTTCTAAGAGGAGGTGCCATTATATACTTTAGAGCCTCAGCATTTTCCTTATCATATTCTTCATCTGTGAGCAAGAGATATTGCGGGCAAGTTTCGACTTTTAGATTTTTCAGTCCTCTTTTTCTGCCAAGTCTTATCTGATCGAGAGACTCTTTTGCAGATGTGTGCACTATATATAGATTTGAGTCGTCAGCAAGCTCACTTATTTGTATAAGTCTTGCTACAGTTTCAGCCTCTGCATTGTTTGGCCTGCTTAGCGGATGATACTTTGCAGATGTATTGCCTTCGCTTATGAACTTCTTTTGAAGATAGTTTGTTATTCCGTCATTTTCGCAGTGAACAGTAAGTATACCGCCTGTTTTTTTCATACTCTTAAGTATTCTCAAAAATCCTTCGTCATTCATAGGATAAGAGTAGGTGCTGTATGCCTTAAAGCTTGTTATCCCCTCGTTTAAAACGAGATTTTCAAGCTCTTTTATTATTTCGTCATCCACATATTGGATTACTCCATGGAAGGAATAGTCTATAGCGCAGTCTTTTGCAAGCTCATAATATCTCTCAATACTTGTATGAAGTGGAGAGCCTGCAGGCGAAAATGCGATATGATCCACTATGGTAGTAGTACCGCCGCATGCAGCAGCCACACCGCCTGTGTAAAAACTGTCCACACTTGTAAACTGCTCAGACTGTCTCAATGCCATGTGAGTGTGTGCGTCTATTGCACCGGGCATTACCAACTTTCCTGTAGCGTCTATTACAGTATCTGCTATAGATTCGTCAATTATGCCTATTTCCTTTATTATCTCGTCTTCTATCAGCAAGTCTGCTTTAAAAGTTTCAGAAGATGTTACTATATTTCCGTTTTTAATCAGTGTTTTCATAATTAATTCTCCAAATTAATTTTTAAATCTTGAAATTCAACAAATATTTTTTTGTTTCGTCGTCTATCTTATAGCTTTCTCTTGCCTTTTGGATAGACTTGTTTTGGACAAATTTGTCCATTGATTTTTCTTCTATCAGCTTTATAGTTGAGTCATACTGTTTCACCAGTGCCATGCTGAAATACCAAGCCTTAGCCATATTCACATAATATTCTTCAGATACTATATTTTTTACAAGGCTAAGATGACTTTCGTCAAAGTGTTCATCCAAATAAAACTGCAGTAACATATCTATTGCAAATCTGATAGTATAGCTATGCTTTGATTTTGTACACTGCACTATAAATGAGTAGAATTTATCCGGATACTTTTTCATAATCTTAGGCGATATACAGTCGCAGACTGCCCAATTATCCACAAAAGGCAAGAATGCTTCAAGCCTTGAGACGATGTCATCATAGTCTTTCATATTTGAAATCAGTATACTGTGCAGTATATTTTCATCATAGTAGCTATGTGGTAGAGCCTGCAAAAACACAAGCTTGTCATCTGCTTCCATTTTTTTGGCAAAATTTCTCAAAATAGGTACTCTTATGCCTAATACCTCATATTTGTTGTCAGGTACAAGTTTTTCTTGAAAAAGCCTGTATTTTTCTTCAGATAGAGATATAAGTTGCTTAGTTATTTTATCCATGGTATCACCGGTTTTTTCAATTGTATAAAATCTCTATTTAAAAGTAAATGCAAGATAATCAAAAAATAATTTTCCATAGCTCAAACAAAGTTTAGTATAAACTTATATTGTTAAGTATTATCTTTGTTTTTTGCAGCTTATAAATAATATTTCAAACTTAGGCTTACTTTTAAATAAAACTATTGATAATATCTAATAAATATTGAATTATATAGCGTACAAGGAATAATATACTCCTTAATAAGCGTTTTTAAATCCATTTTTTAAAGTTAGCAATATTATCTTGATATCAAGCGACAAAGACCAGTTTTCAATGTAGAAAATGTCGTATTCAATTCTTTTTTTAATAGAAGTGTCTCCACGCAGTCCGTTTGCCTGAGCCCATCCGCTTATACCCGGACGCACCTGATGTTTTATCATGTACTTAGGTATTTCTTCCTTGAACTTGTCCACGAAAAAAGGTCTCTCAGGTCTTGGACCTATCAAGGACATATCACCCTTGAGTACATTGAAAAACTGTGGCAACTCGTCGATATTTGTCTTTCTTATGAAATTGCCGACCCTTGTCTTTCTATTGTCATTTTTTGTAGTCCACTTGTCTTTTTCATCTTCTTCGCTTTGTACCTTCATAGAGCGAAACTTATACATAAAAAAGTTTTTTCTATTATATCCCACTCTTTCCTGCTTGTAGATAACACTGCCCTTGCTATCAAGCTTTATAGCTATTGCAGTTATTATCATAAGTGGTGATAAGATGATGATGGCAAGTAAGGACATCACAATATCAAAACATCGCTTTATGAACTTGTTGACAGGATTGTCCAAGGGGATGTGCCTTATATTTATAATTGTAATATCTTCAATCTGTTCCACATCAGGTTTTGACGGGATAAGCTTAAGATAATCAGGGATGATTTGAGTTTTTACTCCCGTTTTTTCACATATTCTTATTATCTCTTCGAGATGTTCATATTCTTTCAGTCTTATACCTATGACTACCTCGTCTACCAGCTTTTGTGTAAGTATCTCTTCCAATTTTTTAAACTCATAGCGTGGTATATAGTTGTTCTTATGGATTTTTTTCAATCTTTCCTGCTTTTGAGGGTTGATTTTTTCTTCAAAAATTCCTATTACCTTATAGCCCCAATGAAGATTTTTGTGTGTCTTTTGCAGAAAATCCATAGCGGTGTCGCTTGTACCTATCAAAAAAGCACGTTTTATATTAAAACCTTTTTTTCTTACATATCTCAGCATATATCTGAGAGCTATCCTGTAAATAGAAGTAAAAATGATGTTATAAAGCACAAATATAGCCATCATAAATCTTGAGTAGTCCACTTCCTTGCTGAAATATAAGACTACGAATAAAACTGCTGTAGCTACAATATTTGCTCTGATTATCTTAGATACTTCTTCAAGCAAACTTTTCAATCTTTGAGCCGTATAGACTTTGAAAAGATAGTACGTTATTAGAAAAGTCGGTACTATCAGTACCAAAAATCTCATATAGCTTGAAAAGCTGACAGATTCAACATATATTATAAAGTCGCTTTTAACTCTCACCTTGTACGCCAAGATATATGAAAATACAATGATGAAGGAGTCAATTAAAACATTAGCACTGTTTAAAATTTTCTGATTTTCCTTAATCAATTCTCTCTCCCCAAATTACGCAATATCCATATCAAATATTGCCCTACCAAAGGAATTAATAAATTTCTATACTATTATAACTTATAAACTTAAAATTTATGTTAATAAGAGATATTTAAAATTGAATAAAATAATGCTCTTAATTAAACTACTTATATCAGTTTATTATAATGTCTGAAATAGCATAAGTCAAATTAAATTTGTCTGTCATAATACGAAAATCTAATAAAAATTCATAATAATTTTGATACTAAAGAGAATTGAAAAAAGTCATAAAAGTATAATTATTGTAAAACCTTAGCGGTAAAAGCAAATAGTAAAAGTAACTATAAAGTTTCTATAGTCAATTTTTCAACAGACAGATGTGATTATAAAGTAAGAATAAACAGCTTTAAAAGGTGGGAGTGATTTGCTTATACTTTGTAAAAATAGGGTAAATATAAAGATGTAAGTAAATGCTTGCTTTATATTTCTTTATGGGTAATAAAAAGTTTTTTAGTAGTAAAATTATTTTATCTTCGTATGTAATTTACATGGAGGTTTATCATGAAAAAGAATGCTAAAGAATGTGTATTGTACTTGTTATTACTTAGTTTACTTATGTCTTTAATATGTTATTTGTTTTCAATAAGAGGTGACAGTTCATCAGTTTTTGCCGACTTTGTATTTTTTATTATGCTTTGCCCTGCAGTATCAGCAATTTTAGTGGAAAACGGATTTGATTTTAAGAAAATCTTTAAAAGTAAGTTCAACATAGCCTATTTGGCACTTTTCCCAATTTCAATAGTATTTTTTGTATTTAAAACTGAAAAAAATGCTCCCATATTTCAACTTATATTTTTTATGGCTCAGCTTCTAGGACTGTATTTGCTTACTGTAAATGATAAGAAGTTGGTAGGAAAAATAAGTCTGAAAAATATAGTTAAATGGTCAGCACTTTTATTGCTATTACTTAGCATACAAGCTGCGGTTTGGAGTGTATATATCAAGGGATATGTAGATTTTAACAATATATTTATAAATAATTTTACTGTATTAGTTTCACTTCCAACTATTATGTTCAATATAATCTTTGTAATAGGACAAGAGTATGGATGGAGACAGTTTTTGCAGATAAGACTTCAAGGCATGATGGGGAAAATTGGCGGTGTGCTAATGACAGGAGTAATTTGGGGGATATATAATATTCCAATATTCATGATGATTAACAGTGAAGTGCTTATCTATGAATTGGCTGCAATGCTTATATATTATGTTTTCATAGGAATTTTTATAGGGCTTTGCTATATGAAGACAAAGAGTATAATTTTAGTTTCAATATTAAATTTACTAAATGGTGCTTTTACAGTATTGCGTAATGTTACGTTTAGTACGGAAAATATTTCAATGAGCAGTTTTTATGTAATGGCATTAACTGTCAGCTTTGTAATATTTGTACCGTTTCTACTTAGCAAAGAATTTAGAAATGGAAAATTTATTAATAATTGATTAGAATTTGTATATACAGATATTTATACTAAAAAGCTTTTAAATTACCATGTCGGTATTTTGATTACAAAGTGTATATAAATTAATAGCAATCACAATAAAAAATATTTTACATGACTTTTTAAAGGAGATTAGTATTAGGTTACAGATATGATAACTAAGAGATAGACTTGTTCGATAACTTCAAAGAGCTTTGACTATATTTAGCTTAATATAAGCGTATGTAAAGAAGATTATTGGCTTTTTACATTTTAATAATGAAAGTTAATAAATATAGATAATCGAACAAGTCTATTATGCTATTATTCTCAGCTTTCCCGGCTGAAATGATTATAATTAAAATTTAAGTACATATTGATTTTTTGGTAAATCTATTTACTCAAAATTCTTGAAAAATATTAAAATTACAACGTTTTTAATATATTTTTCATCCGGGGAAGCCTACTTACAGACAAGTATAAGATTTTTGGAGGTAAGGAGATGGAACAACTTACTAAATTACAGGAAAAACTCAAGATAACAGCATTTAAAATGAAAATTATAGCTGTCTTGTCTATGCTAATTGACCACTATGCGGCAGTTATGATACTTACAGCAACAGGTATTAAATCTCTTTCACAATCAATGCAAGTCCAATACAGCCTTATGAGAGGTATAGGAAGGATTGCATTTCCTATATTTGCTTTTCTTGTAGTAGAAGGCTTTTTAAAGACTAAGGATAGGAAAAAATACGCTCTTCGTATGCTTATTTTTGCAATAATTTCTACTCCTGCTTATAATATAGCCTTTGGTCAGGCGTTTATATATACACGCAAGTTTTTGATAGCATTTATATTTGGAAATGTAATGTGGACTTTCTTGCTTGCTATAGTAATGATGAGCCTAATGGAATTAATTGAGCAAAAAAACTTAAATATCATAGTTAGTTATATATGCTATGCTGTTATTATTGCGGTATTTGCATTTATAGCTGAAAATATAAAATGCGACAGAAAGGCATTGGGCATTATATCTATAGGGCTGTTCTACATACTTAGGACTTGCAGAGTAAAACAAGTAATCTCAGGCTTAGTAAGCTTTTATTTTCACCATCCTATGTCGTATCTTGGACTGATACCGATACTTTTCTACAATGGTGAAAGAGGCAAGGATTTCAGATACTTCTTTTATATATTCTATCCACTGCACTTGTTTATATTAGCACTGCTTAGATGGCAAATGTACGGTATAGGAAGCCTTATAAAGTAAATAAAGTCCTTATTTTTGAAACTAATTAACTTAATAAAAAATATAATCTAAAAATTTAACTGTCCTACATTCCTTACAAGAGTATTAAGGAATGTAGGACAGTTTTTAAAAATGATGAAAAAAATTAGATTTAAAACTAATTGTACAGCTAATAAATATACTAAAAGAAATAGTTGAAAATATAAATAATATTTATCTGTAAATTAAATACTTGTTTTAATAATTTTTATCATATATAGGTGAGTAAATATGTTGTTTGAAGAAATAATGCAAAAACATGGCAGAAAAGAAATTACCATACTTTGCAGAAAATTGACTAAAAAATTTTCATTTACAAGAAGTTCAGATGTTACTTTATTATGTGAGCTTGCATATAGGCTCTATGTTGTAGGAGATAAGGAGTCTGCCTTAAAAATTTGTGAATATTCAAATATTGATATTCCAAGTAAGATTAATTTCAATATATGGGATTTTATGCTTTGGATTTGGGGCTTGCAAGCCTATATCTACGAGGAAGATGGAAGAATAGAGGACAGAGATTTTCGAATATTACAGATGAAAAAAGTCTGGTCTACAAATAGAAGTGAGGATGAAACGGAAGAAGAAAGGTGGCACTTTGCACATAGAATACTGAAAAGACAAGATTACAATTCAGTTTGTAAAATAGATGAAATTAAGAAGGCGGAAATATCAGGAGATAAAAAAAGAGCAGATAATTATAGATTTCATGCACTTTACAGGATGATTGGATATGGGGTTACAGGCTTTTGTCCTGACTTGGAAGAAAATAGGCTCAAGTTGAAAGAAAAGATAAATGAATATATTAGCTGTCTAAGATAAAATAATAGTTATTGCTATAAATTTATCCTTCTGACAAAAAAGATTATTTAAATGCTCTAATTTAAAAATATAGGGCTTAGTAGAGGTAATTATATGACAATAGAAGAGGCGATAAAAGAATTGGAAGAAAAGTATGGAGAAGATTTTAATTGGGGCATTATTTCTAATTCAAAAATATTTTTCGTAAATGAGCTTAAATCAGAGCTTTCAAATGATGATGCTGTTAAAAATGCAGATGTGATTGCTCTTGCGAGAAGTTATTCAAATGATGACGTCTTATTTTTGATAGAAAATAAAGATAAAAAAGTATATAGGATTTATCATTTGACCTATTCTAAATGCAATGCCAAGGGCTTTCCGAGATATACCGAGTTTGAAGATATCAGCTCAATAAGAGAGTATCTTGAAAAAGAATTTATTTCAGATTTTATAGAAATTTAATTATCATACTTAAGATGAGTATTACATGCCATATACTATGAAATTATACTAATCACCAATTAAAAAGTCAGGCAATTTTTAATTTTACACTAAATGTTTGAATTTCGGGTGATATGTTTTCAAATATCATTAAATGACGCTTTAAAAGGTTTTTGCTGTTAAGTAAATAAGACTATTGATTAGGATTAATAAAAGTGCTATATTATACAGTGTCATAGTGCAATTATTATTAAATTTTATTTTTAAAGGGGTATTGAGTAATGAGGGATTTGATGATTCAAATCATTGGTTTTGTTGGAGTATTTTTCTTTATGATGTCTTATCAGGTCAAATCTAATAAGATGTTATTTTTTATGCAGATTGCAGGTTGCTTTGTCTTTGGTGTACAGCTTGGCTTGCTTGGCGCTTATTCCGGTTGTTTGAGCTTAGTGGTTCTTGTAGTGAGAAATATCATGCTTACTCGTTATGAAAAGTGGGAGTGGGTAAGATGGAAGGGATGGGCTATTATCTTTTCTGCGATTATTGTAATCCTGACGATTATGACATGGGACGGACCTGTCAGCATTTTACCAGGCCTTGGAGCTATTTCAGGTACTTTGGCATGCTGGACAAATAATGCTAAGATTATTCGTATTACAAATCTAACTATTAATTCACCTTGTTGTCTTATCTATGACGTTATATTCAGATCGTGGGGTGGAGTAATAAATGAAAGTATTACCATAATCTCAATTATAGTTTCTATTATGCGCTTCGGTTGGAAAACATTGGATGGAGATAGGGTAGCAGAGGGATAAAAGAGAGAGAATATTATGAATTATAAGCTTATAAATATTAATGATAAGCCTTTTGTTGCACGTTTGGAAGATAAGATACAGATAAGAGATGAGCAGTCAATGCTTGATATGTTGATGATGATAGCTTATGAGACAGGACTAAGCAGATTTATAATAGAAAAGGATAATTTGACTGAAGATTTTTTTAATCTTAGTAACAAAATAGCAGGAAATATACTACAAAAAGTTGTAAATTACAATATGAAATTAGTAATAATAGGTGATTTTTCAAAATATGACAGCAAGTCATTGAGGGATTTTATCTATGAGTGCAACAGTGGAAAAGATATATTTTTTGTAGAAGATGAGGATAACGCAGTAAAGTTATTAAAAGAAAGCTAATACCTGTAAATAAAAACTGAAATATTTTATATAAGGCATTATATATTTTGCAGTTCTTTTATAAGAGCTGCTTTTTTTGTTTTATTAAGCCTTATTATAATATTAATACTAATCACCATTTATAATGTCATATATCTAAACTTATTAAAATATTATTTTTTAGTTTTTAACAACTTATCCTTAATATATTTTAGGGCTATTTAATTGGTTTTTAGTATAGATATTCAACACTTTATAAAATAAAAAAATCTAACTTTTCAATGATTATCTTATACTATTATCTATTTAATCTATGGATAATTTTAATCAATATTATTTTAAATAATACTTTATTATAAATGCAATGAAAACATTTTATACATTATTTTGTTGGATTTTAGTATTAATATAAATGTACAGTTTGATTTTTTTTGGCTTAGTTCCATTAATATTAATTGAAATTATCTATTTGTAATTATTACAATTAAATATAAAAAATAGGACTAAAACACTAAAACATTTTTAACAAGTGACGATATACATATCAGTTTAATATTAATCTACTTTTAATTCAATTCAAAAAGCAAGTTAATATAATAGGTTAATAGCTTTTAGGTATTAGATAATAGATGAATAGGAAAAAATACCTAAAAAAATTTGTTATTTTTTGTTTTTCAAGGTATAATAAGAAACAGTAAATTACAAAAAACTTTTATTATTAAATAAAATATATGCAAAATAAATAGTCCTTTAGTATGACTTTTTGAACTATAATTTAGGAAGGATATTAAAGAGTAGTTCAAAAGCCCTTATATAAATCACTACTTATATTATGTAAAATGGGTATTGCATATATTATTTCAAAAACATGGAGGGATTTATGTTAAGAAAAAAAGCATTGGCTTTCGCACTTGCGTTTGCTTTGGTACTACCTATGGCTTATGTGCCAACTAATTCTTACGCTTATACAGTAGCTGTAAGTCAATCAGAGCAAGGTAAAGTTGTTAAGGCAGAAGGTATTACAGAGATTAGTGATGGATTTGTTAATCAGTATAAGGATGCAGAAGAACTTTATTTATCAGCACCGGATAAAGGAAGTATCAGCAATATAAACAAGCTTGCAAGTTTTGAAAATCTTAAGACTTTAAGTATTAAATCAGATAATATAGATGGAAATACTCTAAGGGGTATAATATATGAATTGCGTAATTTAACTAAAATTGAACTTAAATCAAGAAATGTAGTAGATTTAAGTGCTATCAGTAATAAAGGAATAATGGGACGTCAAAAGATTGAAACTATAGTACAAGATGCACACTTAGATAAAGTTGTTAGAAAAGATGAAATTGATATTCCTGTAAAAATTAATGGAGAAGCCGTATCTGTAAGTACAGATGCCATGCTTGCTGTAAGCACTGATGCACTGATTAGTGTCAGTACAGACCCTTTACTAAAAATAAGGGAGATAAAGGGTGGCATAGATAACAGCAATCCTTCAAAAATAAAGATTAAAGATTATGATGAACTTGTAAAAGATGGTCCTGTTACACTAATTTTAAGTTATAATAAAACAAGGTATTATCAAGAGAGAAGCAAGAGTTATAAAGATGTTGAATTTAAGGGTCATATATTCCTTAAACTTGACGAACGTGAATTTGATGTTACCGTAGAAGGTGGTTCATCAGATAAAAAAGTTGCAAAAAAAGGTGAAGAGATAAAGCTTAATGCACCAACTTTGCCAGGAAAGAAATTTGTAAGGTGGGAAAGTAATGACGGTGTAGTAATATCAAATCCTACATCAAGCACAAATGCAAGCTTTACAATGCCTAATAGTGATGTAAAAGTTACAGCTAGATATGAGGACTACGGAAAAATAAGTGATATTAAGGTAACAACAGATACTATACTGATGACGACAGTAACAACAGATGTGCAACTTGAGATATCACCTGAACAATACAACGATACAATAACTTGGACATCATCTAAAGCAAATGTTGCAACTGTTGATAATAAGGGAACAGTAACTGCAAAAGCAAAGGGTGAGACTGTAATAACAGCAACAACTTCAAGAAACTTGTCAGCAAGTGTAACTATAAAAGTAGTAAAAGAAGATTTACCAGAGGCTAAAGAAGAAGATGTAACACCTGCAGTTCCTACAAATCCAATAGTACCTCAACCAGAAAATCCACAAGAGCCTCCAAAACAGGAAAATAATAAGGATTCTGAGAATAAGAAAGAGCCGGATAAGTCACAAGAACCTGACAAGGCAAAAGAACCGGAAAAGAAATCAGATTCAAATGATAAAGAAAACAAGAATAGCGAAAATAAAAACAATAAAAACAGTAATCCAAGCACAGCAACAGGTGGAGGAACATCGAACAGCCCAAGCACAGCAGGTGGCGGCGGAGGTGGTGGTGGCGGTAGTACGTCATCAAAACCAAAACCAGTACCGGTACAAGAACCTGCTAAAATACCTTCTATAACTAAAACAACAGATACAACACAAGACAAGATACAAGAAAAACTTGAAAAAACTCAAGAACACAAGAATGTATCAAAAGAAGTGAAAGTTTCAGATAAAATGACAACAAAAGAAGCTGAAACAAAAGTAAACTCACTTAAAGATACAGAAAAAATTACTTGGAGCAAAGAAGCAGTAGTAAAAGTTGTGCAAAAAGGTATAATGCAAGGAAACAAAGGAAACTTCATGCCTAAGAAAAGCGTGACAAGAGCTGAAGTTGCTCAAGTATTAGCAAATATAATCGGAGAAAAAGCACAAACAAAGGTAGCTGTATCAGATGTAAATAATAATAAATGGTATGCTAAAGCTGTTCAAACTGTAGTAGAAAACAAAATATTCACTCCTGACGCAAAAGGTAAGTTTAGACCTCAAAGTGATATAACAAGGGCAGAACTTTTTGTAGCAATAGCCAAATTTAAGGGAGTTGAACCTTTAGATCAAACTAAGGCTAAAGAAGTATTGGCAAAATATAAAGATGCAGATTCAGTACCAAATTGGGCATTAGGATATGTATCAGCCTTAGTAGAAAAAGGAATAGTAAAGGGTTCTAATAATAAGATAAGTGTAAATGACAATTTGACAAGAGAGCAATTAGCAACAATATTTGCAAATATAGTAGACTAATAGTAATATAACTTTAGACTAATACAGCAAAAAATTTAATAATTCTAAATCAAAAAAACTGTTCTATCAATTATGATAGAGCAGTTTTTTTATTGAAAATAAGGTATAAATTTGATATAATTTATAAATAAACACAATATTTTATTAGGATGATTATTATGAAAAGGAGGAGTTAAAATGTCTAAAAATAGTGATAATAATTCAGCTGATAGGAGAAAATTTGAAAAGAAAAAATTCATCATCTCCGTCATTATTTATATTGTGGGAGTAATAATCTGTTATTATGGCTCTCGTGATGCAGAGGAACCCACATTAATTGCAGTAGTGGGTCATATAGTCATGAGTATAGGCATAATAATATTTTTAAGGTTGTGGGTCAGTGAAAAATATAGGCTGGGACTTAATATAGGATTTCCGCTAAATCTTATTTTTCCATACTATCCGATTGTAGAAGACTATGATGAGTTGACAAGAAATTTGACTGATTTTAAGACAGCCTACAGTGATTTTATGAACAGTGAAGATAAAAATAGGGACAATAGTAAGTTGCAAAATCATGCTACTCAGCTTTTATGGCATAGTATTTATCTTCAAAAGAAACGATTGGAAAGATTAAATGTACAGATAGAATTGAATACAAGCAGACGTTCTTATTCCAATAATGCGTCTCCGGTTCGCTCAAAGTCTTATTTTGACGGCAGATATAATATTGATGATGTCAATGAAGAGATATTCTCCACAAGAACTTATAAATATAATGGCAAAAATATAAAACGTGTCTATGATAAGGAAGTTGCTCACTATACGTTTTTGTCTGCAAAAAGCGTTGGAGATGGCAATGTAATTTGTCCAAACTGCGGAAATACTTCATCAAGAAGTAATTTTATGGACGGATGTGATTATTGCGGAACAAAATTTACTGTAGAAGACTTGGATAGTAGGGTAGGAAGTTTTGGATTTAATCGTGATTCTTTCGTATCTTCCGGAAAAAAAGAGGATATAATAAAACTTATTTATCCATGGATTTATATGATTGGAATGACGATGTTTTTCAATGCCGGTTTTTACCTACCGTTTTTCAAATCAGACGATATGGATTTAGCTATGAAATTTTTATATGCTATACCAAATGCATTTTTATTTGCATTAGCGGGAGGTGTAGTAATAACAATAGTTATGTTTTTTATAGGACCGATTATAGCAATAATATCTGAATACATTGAAATAGTTGATCCAGACTTGCTGTATAATTATAAAGAAAGCTTGAAACAAGAAATGAGAAGAGCTGAATCAGTTAGAAAATACGATCCTTTGTTTTCTATTCAAAGTTTCTTCGGGGGTATAGAAAATAAGCTAAATGCTGTGCATTTTGCAGATAATGTCAAAGAAATCAACGCATTTTCTGACTGCGACCTATCAGAAAAGTTGCAACAATATAAAGATGTGGTAGATATTGATATAATAAGAATAATGATGGATTTTTACCAGGTAAAAGACGCTATGCAAACAGCTATGGTAAATGCGATTTTGCTGATTAGAGAGTTGAAAAACGGTAAGATAGAAGAAAAAAAAGAAAAAGTGAGAATGTATCTTCAAAAAAATGAAGACTGTAAAACTCAAGCAGTATGTGGACCTTCAATTTTAAAATGTAAAAGTTGCGGGGGCAATCTATCCTTGATAGATGGTAAGAAATGTGAGTTTTGCGGACAGGAACTTGATATGAAGGAGCATGATTGGGTGATTACACAATACTCTTAGATTTTTTTAAATATTCTAATATTTTTACTATAATAGAAAGTGGGGTTGCTAATAATAAAGACCAATTAAATAGTCATAAATATATATTAAGTATTGTTATTGAAAACTAAAAAATAATATTTCAATAAGTCTAAATATATGACATTATAAACGGTAGTTAGTATAAAAATAACAATACCGGAAAAATCTATGCAATGTATAGTGTTGTATAAAAAATATTTAGATATTAATATTTTTTATAAGATTTTCAATTGGAAAATTTGAAGCTATTATATAAAGAGAGGATAAGATTATGAAGGTAAAAAAGATTGGAATAGTAAGTTTGTCAAGCGGTATTCTTGGAGAAGATTTCATCAAACATGAGCTTGAAATAGGAAAGAAAAGGATAAGTGACTATGGTATAGAGCTTGAGTTTTTGCCACATGCACTAAAGGGTATGGACTTTATAAAGGATAAGCCTAAGTGTAGAGCTCAGGATTTGATAACTGCCTTTGAAGATGATAGTATTGATATGATTCTATGTGCTATTGGCGGAGAAGACACATATAGGCTCTTGCCCTACCTATTTGATAAAGACGAGCTTAAAAATGCTGTAAAGCAGAAAATCTTCCTTGGATTTTCAGATACCACTATAAATCATCTTATGTTAAATAAATTAGGAATTAAAACTTTCTATGGACAGGCTTTTTTACCTGATGTCTGCGAGCTTTCAACTGAGATGCTACCATATACGAAAAAATATTTTGAAGAATTAATTACTACAGGTCAAATAAGTGAAATTCGACCAAGTGATGTCTGGTATAAGGAGAGAGAGGACTTCAGTGAAGCTGCTATAGGCAAGGAAATGGAGAGTTTCCCTAATAAGGGCTTTGAGCTTATAAAAGGAAAGGCAATGTTTGAAGGTGAGATATTGGGAGGCTGTATAGAAACTATCTTTAATATCTTTGAAAATTACAGATTTGAAGATACTGTGTCCATCTGTCAAAAATATGAGATTTTTCCAAGTTTGGAGCAGTGGAAAGATAAGATATTATTCCTTGAAACAAGCGAAAATAGACCTGAGCCATCTTTTTACCAAAAAATGATTAGAGCCTTAAAAGAGTATGGGATATTTGATGTAATTTCAGGACTTTTGGTAGGAAAACCGCAAGATGATACTTATTATGACGAATATAAGGAGATTTTGCTGGAAGAACTTTCTACTTGCGATTTGTCAATAGTATATAATATAAATTCAGGACATTCCACACCAAGATGTATCATACCTTTTGGAGTAAGGGCGACAGTAGATACGAAGGAAGAAGTAATTAGATTTCACTATGAATAGTTAGCTAAGTTTATTTTACAGAAATTACAAATTTCTAATTTAATTAGAAGTGTTTTACTGTATAATATTATATTTTTAGATAATATGCTTTCACTAAAAAATCAGGGAGATTTGATATGAAAAATGTAATTGATAAAAAGACATATATGGAGATAGCAAAATTACTTATAGATGACGAGGATGTTCTTTCCAAGTTGAAGGCTTGTTTTGATGATCCGCTCCGCTTTTTTGAGGAAAATGAGGAAAGATATGATGAGCGTGGAATAGATAAAGATGAGGATGTTAAGACTATTGCTTGGATTGCAATAGCTGATGAGCTACTCGAAGGCGGCTTTGCCGTTGAATTGGACTGGAAGGATGAATTAAGCGAATTTGTAGGACAAATTAAGGGCTTAGCTGACAAAAATAATCTGGAACTATATGAGGAATGCCTTGATGAGAATGATGATATTCCAACTTGGTGTAGGATTTTAGATACAAAATGGAGGGAAAAAAGTTATTGTATAGGAGCTATGGATATAAATAGCGACAGTTATTTGATGTTTGTGTGCAAACTTAAAACATTGCAAAAACTTGCCTTACTTGCTGCAAAGATAGGTAGACGCTTTAATTTTGCTAAATTAATATAGAAGTAAGTTTAAAACACTATTTGTGAATTTCAGTATAAAAAATATTATAGTTTGCAATTGTAAATGGAGAATCATATGAATCAAAAAAAAGATATTATTGATGCTTGGATTGCTGTGGAACAATTTTCTGAAGGAGATATTAAATCTAATGATAAAAAGTATAAGAGAATCGATTTTAAAGATGTTCCCGCAATTAGCATAGATGAAGAAGCTGTTATAACAAATAGTAATCAAGAAGTAGCCTTAGATTGGAACTCCTATTTTTTGCAAGAGATGGAGGAGTTTATCAATCATGAGAATATTTCTGAAAAAAAGCAAGATGAAGTGGGTATGGTCTTGTATTTTGAAATTTTCAAATTTGAAGAAGTAATTGATATCATAAGGAGAAAATATAAGATAGAAGATACCGGAGAAGAGTTGAAAAGTGGTGAAAAATTTACTTTATCTCTATCCTTTGACCGTGATTTGAATTTGCTTAGCGAAAAACTATTCTTGACCATGGCAGGATTTGTCAGGAAAAATAAAGATATACCTAAGAATCTCATAGAGGAAGAAAATAAATGGAAGTTAGATATTTCTGAATCATTTGAAGAAAAGGGCTTTAATCGGGGGTTTGACAAGCTTGTACAAAAATTTTCCGTAGACGAGAAGAATTTCAGGATAAGCTTTGTTAAAAATATTGAAGATTCAAATGTCGATATGCATTCATTTTTTATCGAAGATTTAAATTTTTCAAAAAAAGTAGATACAGTTAATTTCAACAGATATTTGATGGGTTTTGATGGGGCAAGGATTAATTTAGACGGAAATTCGAAGTCTGAGAATTTTAATCCATCTATCTTCTATGATATTTTGCAACCGAAAAATTATCCAATGGGGAGGTTCCCAAGCAATCCTGATCATGCTCTGTCTCTCATGCAACAGGTAGCAGTAAACCTATATCTCAACGACGAAAACAAAATAATGAGTGTCAATGGTCCTCCGGGAACAGGAAAAACTACTCTTTTAAAGGAAGTCTTTGCTGACTTGATGGTGGATCAGGCTAATCAGATGTTAGAACTGATTAAAAATCCATTAAAAGGAAAATATAGATATTTTAATAATGCCAAGATAGCTGAGATTCCAAAAGAAATTTCTAAAAATTCAATTATGATTGCAAGCTCTAATAATGGAGCAGTGCAAAACATCGTGCTTGATTTACCTAAGGAGAAGGATATTGATAAAACTTTTTTGGACGCCTTATATGAAGTTGATTATTTCACTGAAGCTTCTAATTTAGAGATTAAAAATATTTATAATAGAGAAAGTAAAAAATACGAATTAAAAACTATTCCTCAAATCACAAAAAATTGGGGAATGTTCTCAATTGAAGGTGGAGCCTCAAACAATGTGAATAAACTTTTGGACAAAGTTAAGTTTATGCTTGAAAATCTTAAGGAATGGGATATTTCACTTGAGGAAGAGGAAGAAATAATCAAAAATTTTAAAAATTTATATTATGAGATAGACTCTTACAAACTGAAAATGCAAGAATTGTACCTTGAATTTAAGAAAAATGATGTTTTGAAAGATGAAATTGAAAGAGCAAAAGAACAGCTTAAATCAGAATCTAAAATGAGACTGGAAAATGAGCATAGGAAGTTAGAGTTTGACGATGAAATCAGTAGTTTGGAAAATACAAAGAATGGTTTTTGTGTTGGGATGTCAGGAATTATGAATGAAATTGAACTTAATCGCAAGGATTTGGAGAGAGCAAAGAGAAATTTTGATGTAATCATGATTCAAAAACCGAAAGAAACACTTGGCTCTAAGTTAAAAACTCTTTTTGGAAAGACACAGAATATAGAGTTTTCTGAACAATTAAAGTTGGCTAATGAGGAATTGAATAGCTTTGAAGATGAAGAGAGGATGTTGCAAGAAAAAAAGACACAGTGCATGAATCAAATCAAAGAATATCAAAGAACTATCAAAGAGCTTAGAGAAAAAAAGGAAAATATAGACGAAAAATTTGAACAATTTATATTAGAACAAAGACATATTATTACAAGTGGAGAACAAAAAATCCAACAATTTGAGAAAAACTTTAATGATAAAAGCGTAAACTTACTTGATTTGTATGCGTCTTATGATGAGGTTCAAATGTCAAATCCTTGGTATAATAAGGAATTCCGCATTCTTCAAACCAAGCTTTTTATGGCTGCTCTAAAGGTCAGAAAATTATTCTTATATAAACATAAATACCATTTAAAAGCTGCAAGTATCATTTTTTCACAGCAAAAGGATTATTTATCAAAAGAATATGGAATAAAAATGATTCAAACTGCTTGGGAGTGGATTAATATCGCAATTCCTGTTGTGAGTTCAACATTCGCAAGTTTCGGAAGAATGTTTAGGCATTTCAAAGAAAATTCGCTGGGAGCTCTATTTATCGATGAAGCAGGTCAAGCCCTTCCTCAGGCTTGTGTCGGGAGTTTAATCAGAAGTCAAAAGGTAATGGCTGTAGGGGATCCTTCTCAAATCAAGCCGGTGTTAACTTTGGATTCAAATATGATGAATATTATTGCAAGAAAATATAATGTTGATGAGAGATTTGTTTCAAATTCTGCATCGACTCAGTCTTTGATTGATGCTACCAGTCAATATGGATTTAAAAAAGTGGAAGAAGAATGGATAGGGATTCCACTATGGGTGCATAGACGTTCTAATTATCCTATGTTTACAATATCTAATAAGATTTCCTATAATAATTTGATGGTTCAGGGAAAAAGTGAAGAAGAGGCAAATGGAAAGGCAAAGTGGTATGACGTAAAAGGTAATGCCAGAGATAAGTATGTGGAGGCTCAAGGCGAAAAGTTAAAAGAATTGATACAAGAAAAACTATTTAAATCACCGGATTTGAAGAAAGATATCTATGTGATTACACCTTTTAAGAATGTAGCAAACGAACTTATAAAGACATTGAATAGTATAGACTTTGTTGTGAGAGATGAAAAAAAGAGGGTTGCTAATATCGGAACTGTTCATACCTTCCAAGGAAAAGAGGCAAAGATTGTCTATTTTGTTCTTGGGGCTGATAAAAGCAGTGAGGGTGCAGCAAGATGGGCAGTTTCTGAACCCAATATTATCAATGTGGCTGTTACCAGAGCAAAAGAGGAATTTTATGTTATTGGTGATAAGTCACTGTATAAAAATCTTGGAAGTCCCATAGCTCTTGATACTATCCGTATTATAGAAGAATATGTAAATAAATCTGATAAACAGCAAATAGAAAGTTAGAAGCATGGAATATTGTTCAGGTTGAAACATAATTATAGGCTCTTACTTTTAAATTAATAGACTTGTTTTATTATCAGCAGATGATAGGACAAGTCTTTTATAATTTATGGACTAATAAGAAATAAAAAAGTTAAATATTTATAACAAAAACTATTGACATTAATTTTCAGATGTGGTATATTTATAACACAAAGTTAAAAATATATAACTTAATCAAAATCAAAAGGAGATAATGTCATGAGTAAAAAAGTATCTATTAGAGAGGTAATAGCAACAAAGATAGTAATAGCACTACTATTAGCAGCTAATTATTGGATGTGGTCAAGGACGGATTGGAGACCTGAATATCGTCATTTCCAAAGTACATGGGGGATGTTCCTCTTAGCAGTATTGTTTTTTCACTATATGAGGGTAAAAAAATATAAAAGAGAAAATATGGATGAGTTGGCAGAAAAGAATATAACGAGATGTGATGCTATATGTCTAAAAATTTTTACAGTTGTAATGCTGTTAACTGCATATATCAGTGGAATTTTAGGTCATGTTAATGCTATTTCTACAACTGCTGTCGGATGGATTATAATGATTGCTATAATTGCTCTATCAGTATTAAGAACTGTCCTTTTTATAATAATGGACACGAAAGGAGTCTAAGATGGCTCTTGTGACTAAGATAAAAGAATATAGAGAAAGGTTTAAATACAAACAGTCAGAACTTGCAGATATGGTAAATGCACGAAGGGAAACCATAGTCCACCTTGAAAGCGGAAAATATAATCCGTCCTTAAAGTTGGCAATGGATATAGCAAAGGTGTTCGGTGTGAGCGTAGAGGAACTGTTTGAATTTACAGATGATTAAAAAATAAAACTGTTTTATTTAGGGCTTGTATGAGTTAAATTATAACTTTGTACAAGCTCTTATTTATGCCTTTAATTAATACATAAAAAGTTGTATAATAATTCCGTTGAAGTATAGATAGAAAAGAATCGAGCTTGTGGTGGAGGACTTATGGAATTAAAAATAAGGGAAATAGTGGATAAAAGTGAAAAAGAACAGATATCAGAAGAAATACTAAATAATCTTCCTGAGTGGTTTGGAATGCCTGAAAGCACTCAAGAATATATAGATGATTCAAAGGATAAGCCTTTTTTAGCTTGCTTTATTGGAGATGAAGCTGTAGGATTTGTAGTGCTTAATGCGACAAGCAAGGATTGTGCGGATATTTTTGTAATGGGTATAAAGAAAAAATGTCATAGACAGGGAATAGGAAGAAAATTAAATGAAGCCTACGAGAAAATGGCTAAGAAACTGGGATATACATATTCTCAGGTCAAGACTGTTGAAACGGGACACTATGATGAGTATGATATTACTAATAAGTTTTATATGTCTGTGGGGTATAAGGAGTTGGAATGTTTTCCAACTTTGTGGGATGAGTGGAATCCATGCCAAGTGTATATAAAGTATTTAGGTGAATAAGTTATTAATATAAATGACAAAATGAGAGGAAGTAATATGATTGCAAAAAGTGGAGATGTATTTTGTGTATATAATAATCTTCTAAAAAAGTTTACAGCTTGTCAGATAACAAAGATAGAAGAAAAGAATGATAAAGCCTTAGCTGTACTTTTATCATTGGATTGGTCGGGAGATGAGCCTTTAAAAGTTGAGGAACTAAGCGCATTAAAAGCCCTATACATGGATTTTATGTATTGGGAAAAAGATTTGCATATGATGAATGTCAGTCCTGAGCCTCCGTTAAACTACATATTTGTAGGGAATATAAAGCCACTATCTGATGAAAGTACAAATACATATTCCTTTTCTTGGGGGAACGGATATGATGTATATCGCCAATTAAAATGGCAGGAAATACCTCAAAAATTAAGAGATGAATTTAAAAAAGCAGTAAAAAGTAAAGAAAAGGTGGATTTTGCAGGAGAAAAGTGGGGAGCTTCAATCAGTCGTTTAATCGACGAAAATAGCTATTTTGAAAATGCTTTGGAGCTTAATGTTTTTAAATGTTTATCTACATTGATTTGTAAGAAATGGCATAATGGACTGTATGAATATTTACAGGACTGTCCATTTTTGAATGACTTGACTCTTGAAAATCATGGACAAAGTAAATTGGACTTTTCAAAAAGTCATTTGCTCAAACTTACAATAGATATGACAGGAGTAAAAGAGCTTTATCTCAATGATGACTTAGAGCAGTTGATTTTATTAGGTGAAGTTGATGAGAGTTGTAGAGTAAAGGCAAGGGATGATGGAGAAAATCTACTTTTACCGACTGGCGGAAAATTACCTAAAATAAAGGGACTAAAAAATTTGGGAAAATTACATTGTAGTGCTATAAGTGAAATTGATCTGTCTGATATATTCGAAGCTTATCCAAATCTAAGAGAGTTGAGATTATGGGGTAAACCGGGGATAATTTCAAACTTTGCCCTGATAAAAGATTTTAAGAATATAGAAGGCTTTACAACGAATGATATCTTCGGTTTTTGTGCAGACGACATACCTGAGCCTGAGATTATGCCCAAATTATCTTGGTTTTGGATGAGCAGTCTACCTGAGGATGCTGCAAAAAAAGCTAAAAAACTGTATAAAGATAAAGAAAAGCAAGGACTTAATCTATGGATACAAAAACCAAGAAAAGCTGAGTGGCTGTCTCAAAATCTTGATAATCCATTCCGCTCGTGGGACGGACAGGAAAATATCCCTTTATCAGCAGCAAAAAAGGCAGCAGATTTGTACAAAAAAACCAGAGCCAAAATAATAAAGCTTGAACAAAGTACAATGGATGAAGCAAAACAAATTGCTGAAATATTGGTAAAAGAATATACTGAAGGATTTAATAAGTTGGATAAGGGTAAATACTTTATAGAAACAATTGAAAGAGATGAGATATATACAGCTCTTGATGAGATTCTAAACTTGATTCCGACTGATTTAGATATTGATAAAAATAAGCTTTTAGAATTATTTGACAATATTCGTGATTTTTAGTATAAGTAAGGATAGGTTGCAAAGATGAGTAAAAAATTGGAAGAAATGAGCTTAGAAGAGCTGTGGCAGTTATTTCCTATATTTCTTGTAGAGCATAATAAGGATTGGAAATCGTGGTACGAGGAAGAAAAAATAATTATTACAGCTCTAATTCCCAAAGAATATATAATTAGGATAGCTCATATTGGAAGTACAGCAATTTCAAATATATGGGCAAAAAATATAGTAGATATACTAATTGAGCTTAATATTGAAACTCAACTTGAAGAAGTGAAAAATATTCTAACAAATAATGGCTGGTTATGTATGAGTGAGGATTTAAACAGGATTTCTCTTAATAAAGGCTATACAAAGCAGGGCTTTGAAGATAGAGTATTTCATCTTCATCTTCGCATTAAGGGAGACAATGATGAGCTTTATTTTAGAGATTATCTGAATGATAATGAAAATATTGCAAAAGACTATGAAAGTTTGAAATTATCTCTTTGGAGAAAATTTGAACATAATAGAGACGGATATACTGACGCAAAAACTGATTTTATCAAGAAATATAGTAAAATTGCAAAAGAAAGTTATGGAGCAAGATATTAATTTATTTGTAGATATTTAAAAGGATGGGCGAATACTATGACTAAAGGAAAGGCTATAAAAAGCTTTGCAAAATATTTGGAAGAAAATGATATTGAATATTTTGATGAAAGTGATAATGAATATGGAATTCCTGTTTATATTATTGTATGTGATGCGGAAAATACTCCTGACGAGTTTATTGAGGTAAATGTCGTATTTTATGGAGAACATGATGTTGAGGTACATGGAATTTATGGTCCGGAAGGAATAGAAATATGCAGACTGAGTAAACATCGAAATAGATTATATAGATTGTTGAATTATATAAATGCAGAAGTAATATTATCTTATGCAGATAAGGAGGAAGGAGTTGAACCACAAACTTTCTACACATCACGTATCTATCTTGCTGAAGATGGAAGCAATGAAATTATTTTTTCAACTAAGATAAACTACGATTTTTGGGAAGTAGCACCTACAGTTACTTGTAAATATATTACAACTTTTTATGCAGAATTGATGGACATTGTGGCACGACCTATATTTTCCGTATTACAAGGGAATAATACTGTGGAAGAAGCAATAAAATATTTGAAAGAATCCATATCAAAATTAGGATAAAAAATGAATGAGTGGTCTAAGATAACCACTCATTATTATATTAAAGTTAAAGATATTTTGATATTTTAAAATGCTTTATAATAATACTAATCAGTATTTATAATGCAAGATTGTTATTTTAGCAAATTATTTGTTTTGCATATTATCAATAGTCTTGCTGTAATAATATTACAAGGCTTTTTGATAGCTTTTTAGTATAAATACTCCTTTGGAAGTTCATGAGATGAAAATGCAAATGGAGATAGAGTAAAGGCATAACTTCCAGCATTGGAAACTGCAAGCACATCCCCTATCTCAGATTTTGGAAGTGATATATCCTTTGCCATTACGTCAAGCGCTGTGCAAAGCGTTCCCACTACGTCTACCGTTTCTGCTTCATTTGTATTTCCTATTATATTGAAATTACATTGATTAATTGAGGTAAAAAATGGTTCCTGAGGAGCTATCAAGGATGCTTGTCCAAGAGCTTTTTTGAGTAACTCAGACATTGTAGGACGCAAAAACCCATTCAAGGCATTTTGCACAACTACATAGGTCTTTCCACGAGAAATCTTGCGGTCTATTATAGGAGTAAAGTAAGTTCCTGCATTACAAGTAAGGAATCTTCCTGTTTCCAAAAATAGCTTTGCATTTAGTCCTTCTTTGTTTTTCTTAGCAATCTCACCTATGCTTTGCCCTATTTCTGAAATATTTAGCGGTTTTTCATTTATTTCATCATATACTATACCTATTCCGCTACCAAAGTTGATAAATTTGATATTTGCATGAGGTAGAGAGTTTACTTTTTCGGCTAAGTTGTAGCAATTGTGATAATATTTTGAAAGTATGCTTGAATCCAAAATCTGTGACTGTAAGTGAACATGAATACCTGTAAGTCTAAGGTGAGGATAGTTCCATTTTGTATCAAAAAGCAAGTCTTCATCTATTCCAAATTTACTTGAGACAATACTGCCGTCAAACATTGTAAAATTAGGGTGAATTCTGACACCAACTTCAAGCATAGTATTTTCCTGTTTTGCTTTTTGCTCCAACAATTCCAATTCGTGAAAGCTGTCAGCTATGAAAGTGCATTTTTCCCATGTTTTTATAATGTCTTGCTCAGTCTTGCCCGGTGCTGAGTAATAAATCATTTCTGCAGGTATTTGAGCCTGTTTTGAAAGCAGGACTTCATTGCTTGACGCAGCGTCTGCACCTATACCCTGAGATGAAATAGTCTCTACAACAGGGAGAAAGGGATTTGCCTTTATCGAATACAAAAATTCTGCGTCTTTTACAGCATTTTGTAATTGCTTACAATTGCTTTCAATTATATCTTTCTCGTATATATAGCAAGGAGCATTTTTCCTTGCAAAATCAAATAGAGCTTCTTTAGTCATTGTTCCACCGTCCTAATTATAATTTTTATTAGTATAAAACTAAGTATGTACAAGTTAATTATATCAAATAATGCAAATTATAAAAAGAGTTAATTTTAGATATACATAAATCTATTTTTATGACAATACTCATTTTAATAATGGATTGTTAATCTTGATAGTACTCTTTTTATTAGAATCTCAACTTTTCCATATAAAAAACACATTATAGACATTGAAATTTGAGGACATCTTAAAAATGTTATATCATACTTGACATAGTTTTTTCAGCGTTTTCATTTTTTTAATAAATATTATTTAGAAAAATGTGAGTCAAGAAGGGTATTAAAAAATCTGTAAATATTTAAATTTCAAGTAAAATTGCGATAATTATAGTGGGAAAGTTGTGTTAAAATAAAATCTGTCCTGTAGAAAAAATTAAAAAAAATTCTTGACTACTACGTAAGGTGATAGATTATACTAAGATTGTTAGGAGGTGATTAAGTGTATTTGGTAAAGAAAGTCAGTGAGATTAGCGGTGTATCGGTGCGCACTTTACACCATTATGATGAGATTGGTTTATTATCTCCCTTAAAAGATGAGAACGGATATAGATATTATAGCGAAGAAGATATGTCGGTTTTGCAAAGTATTTTGTTTTACAAGTATTTAGGATTCTCCCTAAAACAGATAAAGGAGCTTTTGACAAAGGGTGATAGTGAACTCTTAACACATCTGAAAAATCAGCTGATTTTGATGCAGGATGAAAAACAAAAACTCCTAACGTTGATAAATACACTAAAAAAGACTATTGATTCATACGAAAGGAAAATAACTATGTCAACAGAAGAAAAATTCAAGGGTTTTACCTATGAAGACAATCAAAAATACAAACAAATGGCAATAGATACCTATGGTAAAGAAGTAATTGAAGAAGCCATAGAAAAACAAAAGGGTAAAGAGAAGGAAATTGCAGACGGATTTAATGATATTTTCTTTGCATTTTCTAAAAATATGACAAGCGGCATGGATGCTACTTCAAAAGAAAATGTAGAAATTGCAGAGAAATTACACAAACATCTTTGTAAATATAGTTTTGATTGTTCTATAGAGGTCTTTGCAAGTATAGGCAAAGGCTATGTCCAAAATGTCGAATTTAAAAATAATTTAGATAAGTTTGGTGAAGGAACTGCCCAATATGTAAGTGACGCCATTGAAGAATATGTAAAGTCAAAATAAGAGAAAATATTAAAATGCTCAAGTGATTTGACACAATATAATTATTAGTTAAAACAGTAAGTCTTAATATGGATTTACTGTTTTTTTATTTATACCTCAACTTTCCCACATGAAAAACACATTAAAAACATTGAAATTTGAGTATATTTTAAAAGTACAATATCATACTTTACATAGTTTTTTCAGTGTTTTCATTTTTTTAATAAATATGCAAATTCCAATAAATATCATTTAGAAAATTCTGCGTTAAATAGTGTATTAAAAAATCATTAAATATTTAAATTTTAACTAAAATTAAGAAAATTTTAGTGGGAAAGTTGAGTTAAATAATATATCTCAGAAGTCAATGAATATAAATAAAAATATTCATTGACTTTTATGCTTGTTGGTGTTATGATATCTATGAATAAAAGATAAAAAGTTCATAGATGTATTTATAATATTTGGAGACTTAAAATGGCAAAAGCATTTACAGAAGAAGAGAAGATTAAAATAAAAGAAGATATTATGGAAACGGCTCTTGATTTGTTTCATGAAAAAGGGAAAAAATCCCTTAGTATTTCAGAACTGACAAAAAGAGTAGGGATAGCTCAAGGGAGCTTCTATAATTTTTGGAAGGACAAAGAATCTCTCATTATTGATTTAATGGCATATAGATCCATACAGAAATTGAATGACATAGAAAAAGAATTCTCAAATTCATTAACAAATCCTAAAAAATTCCTTTCAGATGTAATTTATAGGTATGCCATAGATATGGTTGAGAAAACTAAAACACAGCCTATTTATCAAGAGGCATTTAAAATATTTGCAAGTCAAGATTCAAAGAAAGTAAAAAGAGTAGAAAATCTTTATGGAGATTTTGTAGATAGGTTAATAGACTATTGGTACAAAAATAATGCAGTAAAAACTGTGGACAAGCAAGGATTATCCAATGCTTTTGTTGGCAGTTTTGTTCTATGTTCAAATTACATTCATTTTAATGAAGATACATTTGAGGAAGTACTACATATCTACATAGAGAGTATTGTTAACAGGTATGTAGAAATATAGTTTAAAAAGGGAGATCATTATGATACTGAATTTTGATGAGATAAAAAAGGAAGATGTGTTAATTGCCGGTGGGAAAGGTGCCAATCTTGGAGAAATGACCTCTGCAAAAATAAATGTTCCAAGAGGATTTGTAATTACAGCAGATGGATATAGAGATTTTTTAAAGGAAAATAGCATTGATATTCTTATTGAAAATGAAATTAAAAAATCAGGGAATGATGAAAAAGCTCTATTAAATGCAGCTGATGATTTTAGAACAAAGATAAAGTCCGGTAAATTTCCTAAACTACTTGTAAATGCAATAAGAGAAAAATATTTTAATCTTGGAGATAATGTAAGAGTTGCCGTGCGCTCATCTGCAACAGCGGAAGATTTGCCGGATGCAAGTTTTGCAGGGCAACAGGAAACTTATTTAAATGTACGAGGCATAGATGATGTATTAGAAAAGGTGTGTTGTTGTTTCGCTTCTTTATGGGGTAACAGAGCTGTGAGCTATAGATTACATCAAGGTTATGACCAAGCTTCAGTTTCAATTGCCATTGTTATTCAGGAAATGGTAGAAAGCGAAAAAGCAGGTGTTTTGTTTACTGTAAACCCAGTAAGTAAAAAAGAAAATGAGATGCAAATCAATGCAAGTTATGGTTTAGGAGAGAGCGTTGTAAGCGGAAGAGTTTCAGCAGATAGCTATATTGTTGACAAAAATGGCAAAATTATTGAAATAGCTATTGGAAGCAAGGAAACTCAAATTGTATATGGCGAGAAAAATACGGTAGAGGTAAAGGTAGATGACAATGATCGAAAAAAACGAGCATTAAATGATAGAGAAATATCAGAGCTAATAAAGTCTGGTTTAAATATTGAAAAGCATTATAAAATGCCAATGGATATTGAGTGGGCAATTAAAGGTGATGAAGTATATATTTTACAGGCAAGAGCTATAACTACATTGAAAAGTTCTACCAATAGTATATCTGAAGATAATTTAGTAAAGCAATATACAAAGAATAAAAAAATCAATAAAATTACACGAGAAGTGATGTCATTTTTTTTAGAAAAAATGCCTTTTGCTCATAGAGCGCTTGACTTTGACTATCTGGCAGCAATCAATGATCAGAAAGTTAATATTTTTTTAGAAGGCGGAATTGTTTTACCAAGAAATCCGATTATAGATGATGATGGAATACAAACTTTTTCTGATGCAGGTAAGCGGATCAATAAAAATATATTTAAGTTTTTTAAGATTTTAAAAAATATGAAAGATTTTAATTATTGCTATCATAAGTGCAACGATTTTATGAAAATATATGAGTCTAAGATAGAAAAAATTAAGCATTTAAATTTTGAAAATATGACATTAGAAGAATCCAAAAATTTTATGGAAGATAGTTACATTCTTTTGCAAAAATTGGCTTACAATAGATTCAAATACGCTTTATTCCCATCTGTTTTAAACGATAAAAAATTCACTAAAATAATCAAAAAAGTTAATCCTAATTATTCATCATTTGATTTTTATTGGAATTTGGATAACAAAACATCAGTGGTGACAAATGATATTTATGAAATGGCTTGTGAAATAGGAAAAAACGAATCTTTAAAAAGGGCTGTTATTTCAGGAGAAAGTTATAAAGTATTATATGAAAATTATGATGACTTTAGAGATATAATAGATAGGTTTATGCGAGATAACGGATTTAAATCAGATTATAATTGCTATTGTTTATCTGCAAAAACATTTATTGAAGATCCTGATAGGTTAATAAATATAATAAGACCTATATTGAATACGGATGAAAGTAGTGATGAAATTAAGCAAGGGAAAGATTTTTCTCAGTTAATGATAAAGATAAAAGAAATTTATGGGAACAAGTATCAAGATATAGAAAAACAAATAGAATATTTCAGATATTTTCATGTGGTTCGTGAAGAAAGCCAATATATTTGGGAAACCTTATTTTATTATGTAAGACAATGTGTCAAAAGAATAAACTACATTCTTCTTGGTGATGAAGATTATGAAGTTGGGATTGCAAATCTGTTTCATTCAGAACTTTTGGAAGCGATGAATAGGGGTAGTCTAAATGAATCGGATAAGGAAAAAATAAATAGGAGAAATGAAAAATTTCCTTTAGCAATAAAAGTATGGGATGCATCAAAATTGTTAATTTTTGAAACAAATGGCGATGTCCTAAAGGGGGTAAGTGGAAGTGCCGGTATTGCAGTTGGAAAAGTGTGTAAAATAAGCAGTCCCAAGGAATTTTATAAGATGCAAAAAGGCGATATTTTAGTTTGCCATCTCACTGATCCGGAGTGGACACCATTATTTAAGCTGGCAAGTGCAGTTGTGGCTGATACGGGAGCGGCATTAAGCCATGCTGCAATTGTTGCAAGAGAGTTTAATATTCCGGCAGTGCTTGGAGTGGGCTTTGCAACTACAAAATACAAAGATGGAGATATGATTCAAGTAGACGGTAATAAAGGTGTAGTTAGAGGGTTGTAGCATGAACTCAAGTAATAATAAAAAAGAACTTAGAAGAAAAGCTATTTTAAATGATGATGTTCTGCCATTATTAGTGAAAACTTCTATTCCTACCATTATAGGTATGCTTGTCATGGTAATTTATAATCTGACTGATACATTTTTTGTCGGTATTTTAAATAATAAATCCATGACAGCTGCTATCGGTATTGTGTTTAGCTTTATGAGTTTTATTCAAGCTATTGGATTTTGGTTTGGGTATGGAAGTGGAAACATAATGTCGAAAAAGATTGGAGAAAATGAAGAAAAGGAAGCAGAAATTATATCGTCTATTGGAATTCTCTTTGCTATTGTCATTGGTATTTTAATAGCTATTTTATCATGCTTTTTTGTTTTGCCGCTGTCAAAATTTATAGGTGGAAGCGCTTCTGAAAACTTGTTGAATTTTACAGTAGAGTATCTAAAGGTAATTATTATCAGCATTCCATTTGGTCTTTATTCTATTACGCTTTACAATCAATTAAGACTTTGTGGGAATGTGAAAGATGGGATGATAGGATTATTGATAGGAATGGCTGTCAATATGGCACTCGATCCTATATTGATGTTTGTGTTTAAATTCGGCTTTATTGGAGCCGGATATGCAACATTGATAGGGCAAATTACAGGGTGCATCGTATTAACGAATTTATCAGGAAAAAATGGAAATATTGCTGTTGACTTAAAAAAAGCAAGAATAAATAAAGATAGAGTATATCATATTTTGGCAGGAGGAATGCCTAATTTTTCAAGACAATCTATTACAAGTATCGCTTTAATTTTACTTAATGTTGTAGCCTCAAAATATGGTGATGGTGTTATAGCAGCATTAACAATAAGTTCAAGAATATTAGCATTAGCATATATGATAATGATAGGCTGGGGGCAGGGGTTTCAACCTATCTGTGCAATGAATTACGGTGCAAAGCAATATGATAGAGTTAAAAGGGCTTTTAAATTTGCAGTAATAGGAGGGACTTTATTTTTATTTATAGCTGCAATTTTGTTATATGTTTTTTCTGAACTGCTTATTAAAACAATGTCAAATGATAATGAAGTTATTTTAGTCGGTTCTGAGATACTGCGTATGCAATGTATTACATTGCCACTTTTAGGATACTTTGCGATTAGTAGTATGCTAATGCAAAATATTGGACAATATTTTTGGGCATCAATTATTTCAATTTCACGACAAGGAATATTTTATATTCCGTTATTATACATTTTATCAAATATATTTGGACAATTTGGAATATATTTGCTTCAACCAGTGGCAGATGTTTTGTCATTTGGGTTAGCTGTTATCGTAGTTAGTAAAATAAAATTTTCTAATGATAAATGCAAAAAAGATGGCATTTAAAGTTTATAAAAAATTTATACTAAAAACCAATTAAATTGTCCTAAAATATATTAAGGATAAGTTGTCGAAAACTAAAAAAATTATATTTCAATAACTTTAGATATATGACATTATAAATGGTGATTAGTATTAGATAGAAGCTATGTTTTGTATTAAAATTTGAAATAATAAGATAATAAAGTGAGATGTAGGAGTGTGTTATGAGTGAAAAAATAAGAGATATATTTCTAAAAGGATGTAATGAAATAGTTAATCTTCTTACTTTGCAAGGTTTTAAGAGTACACAAAAAGGTCAGATACTTTCTAAACGCCCAAACAAAGATATAATACTGCAGATTTATTTTCAGTCATCACATTATAACTCTCAAAGCTACATCAGGGGTAATAGAATTAAGAAGGATACTTCATCACTATATAAAATAGCGAAGATTTTGGAAGCAGAAAAAATAGATATACCTGCCTATCATCAACAAAAATTAAGATATGGGCTACATCAAAGCAAAAGATAGAAATATATTTTAACTTTATCGGAAATTATGAACTGCCAAAAGAAGAATTAACCGAAGAAGAACGGCTAAAACTTGATGACAAAGAACGAAAAATCAATGAGAGAAAGGACAGACTCCATCAAAATTATTTGAAGTGTAAAGCAAATGGCAAGCAAAAAGAATATGAGGACAGATATAAGGCAAGGAGAGAAAAAACAGGAAAGGCTAAGGAGTTTGAAAAGAGCAGGGATACCGATAAGTGAGTATAAAAATATGGAAACAAAGTTAACTTGACAAATATTGAATTTTGATTTATTATTAAATACAAATTCAGTATTGTAATAGAAAGAGGTGTGCTATGGCACAAGTATTAAAAGAAGAAGTTAGAAATAGAATACTCGAAGCAGCAGAAAAAGTATTTTATAAAAAGGATTATAGAGGTGCCAAATTAACAGAAATTGCAAAAGAAGCAGATATTCCTGTGGCACTCATTTATACCTATTTCAAAAATAAGGAAGTTTTGTTTGATGCAGTAGTAAGTTCTGTTTATATAAACTTCGAGTCAGCTTTTAATGAGGAAGAATCTTTGGAAAAAGGTTCTGCTTCTGAAAGGTTTGATGAGGTTGGAGAAAATTATATTCATGAACTTTTAAAAGAGCGTAAGAAGTTAATTATTTTAATGGATAAAAGCTCAGGTACAAAGCATACAGAAGCAAAACAAAAACTCATATCGCAAATGCAGGTTCATATTGAAGTAAGTTTAAAAAGACAATCGAAACAGGAATATGATCCAATGCTTGCCCATATTTTAGCCAGTAACTTTACAGAGGGACTTCTTGAAATAGCAAGGCATTATCAAAGTGAAAAGTGGGCAAAAGATATGCTAAAACTTATTGCAAGGTGTTATTACAAGGGAGTGGAATCCCTATAATCAGCACTAAAAAATAGACTTTGCGTAATCAGCAAAGTCTTACTTTAAACTTTAATACTGAATTAAAATTCAATATTATTCAATTTTGAAAGGAGAGTTGTTCATGCCGGAAAAAGAATTAAGAAAAAAAGTGATTGGGAAAAACGGCTTATCCAATTCACTTCTTGCTTTAAAAATAGTATTTGATTTGATACCACAAATCTTACTCGTATATTTGATTAGTTCTTTAATCACAAACAATATTAACGAAGGTAATTTAAAGTATACATTCTTGGGAATCTTTATATCGTTTGTATTAAAAGGAGTGTTTTATTATTTTGCAACAAAGGTTGCCCATGAGAAAGCATACGAAAAATTAACAGAACTTAGGTTAGATATTATCGGTCATCTGAAAAAACTAAGTTTGGGATTCTTTAAAGAACATAATACAGGAGAGCTTACCAACATTGTTCAACATGATGTAGAACAAGTGGAAGTATATCTTGCTCATGGTCTTCCTGAAATAATGTCAGTTACACTTCTGCCTACCATTATTTTTGTAGCTATGATTTTTGTGGATTGGCGTCTTGCTCTTGGAATGATTGCCGGAGTTCCACTTATGTATTTGGTAAAAGTTCTTTCACAGAAAACAATGGATAAAAACTTTGCTATTTACTTTAACCATGAAAACAAGATGAGAGAAGAGCTAATGGAATATGTAAAAAATATTTCTGTGATTAAGGCTTTTGCTAAAGAAGAGGAGATTAGTGAAAGAACATTAAAAACGGCAAGAGAATATATTTACTGGGTTAAAAAGAGCATGGGAGCAATTACGATTCCAATGGGACTTATTGACATATTTATGGAAATTGGAGTAGTTATTGTCATGATTTTGGGAAGTATATTTCTTTACTATGGAAATATTACAACACCTAATTTTATACTTGCCATTATTTTATCGTCTGCTTTTACTGCATCTATAAGTAAGACAGCTACATTGCAACATTTTTCTATTGTGTTTAAGGAAGCTCTAAAGGCGATAGGAAAAGTTTTAACAGTTCCGCTTCCAAAGAAAAAGACAGAACAAGGTTTAGAATTTGGAAACATAGAATTTAAAGGTGTGAATTTTGCATACGGAAAAGATAGCTTTGAGCTAAAAAATATCAATTTAACTTTTAAGAAAAATAGTTTGAATGCCTTTGTAGGAGCAAGTGGTTGTGGGAAAAGTACTGTATCTAATTTGCTTATGGGATTTTGGGATGCAGACGAAGGACAAATACTGATAAATGGAAAAGATATAAAAGAATATAGTCAAGAAAATATATCAATGCTGATTGGTAGTGTGCAACAAGAAGTTATCCTTTTTGATTTAAGTATTTTTGAAAATATAGCAATCGGAAAACTAAATGCAACAAAAGAAGAAGTTATAGAGGCAGCTAAAAAAGCAAGATGTCATGATTTTATTTCTGCTTTACCAAATGGATATGAAACACGAGTAGGTGAAATGGGAGTTAAGTTATCCGGTGGAGAAAAACAAAGAATCTCTATAGCAAGAATGATACTTAAAAATGCACCGATTTTAATATTAGATGAAGCAATGGCAGCTGTTGATAGTGAAAATGAAAGACTAATCGGCGAAGCAATTGACGATTTAAGCAAGGATAAAACCATTATTACAATTGCTCATCATCTAAACACAATTAGAGATTCAGACCAAATTATAGTTATGGATAAGGGTGTTGTTCTTGATGCAGGAAGCCATGAAGAACTGATGAAAAGATGTGAGTTTTATAAGGATATGGTTGAAGCACAGAACAAGGTAGATAGATGGAATTTGAAAGAGGTGGTAACAGAAAATGTTTAGAGAAATGTTAAAACTACTTACAAAAATCGGGAAGAGAGATTTGATTATATCAAGTATATTCTTTGCCCTTTATGGACTAAGCTCCATAGCTATGATTGTTATCGTATTTTCTATACTGTTTCAGATATTTGATGGGACGAGTTTAGGTATGCTTTATAAATATTTTATTGCGATTGGATTACTTGTAGTCTTCAAAGGTATTTGTAATATGGTCGCAGATATGAAAAAGCATAGTGCAGGTTTTGATATTGTTCAGCGAATCAGAGAACACATGATTATCAAATTAAAGAAATTTAGTTTAGGTTTTTATACAAATGAAAGATTGGGAGAAATCAATACAATTTTACACAAAGATGTTGATAATATGTCCCTTGTTGTAGGACACATGTGGTCAAGAATGTTTGGCGATTTTTTGATAGGTGCAGTCGTATTTGTTGGTCTTGCAAATATTGATATAAAGTTGGCACTGATAATGGCAGTATCCGTTCCGATTGCACTTGCCTTTCTATATATGACAATTAAGCAATCTGAAAGAATTGAAAATCAAAACAACTCAGCACTTCTTGATATGGTTAGCTTATTTGTTGAATATGTTAGAGGAATACCTGTACTAAAGAGTTTTTCAAACAATAAGAGCTTGGATAATGAACTAATGAATAAAACGAAGAAGTTTGGAGAAACAAGTAAAGCAGCTTCAAGATTTAAGGCAAAACAGTTATCTATATTTGGGTTTTTACTGGATATTGGATATTTAGTTCTTTTAACCTCTGGAGCAATACTTGTTATAAAGGGAAATCTTAATGTACTTAATTTTATTATTTTTGCAGTAATTTCAAAAGAGTTTTATAAGCCATTCGCTTCTATGGAACAACACTATATGTACTATGTTTCGGCAGTGGACAGTTACGAAAGACTTTCAAGAATTTTATATGCAGATGTAATACCGGATAAAGTGAATGGAATTGTTCTGGAAGATAATGATATAGCTTTTGAAAACATAGATTTTTCCTATGAAAAAGATGAATTTAAAATGGAAAAATTGAGCTTTTCTATTGCTGAAAAAACAATGACAGCCTTAGTTGGGGAATCAGGTAGTGGAAAGACTACGATAACCAACTTGCTTTTAAGATTTTATGATGTGCATAAAGGAAAAATTACACTCGGAGGAATTGATATAAGGGATATTCCTTATGATGAGCTTTTAGATTGTATCAGTATTGTCATGCAGAATGTTCAATTGTTTGATAACACGATTGAAGAAAATATCAGAGTAGGTAAAAAAGGAGCTACAAAAGAGGAAATCATTAAAGCTGCAAAAAAGGCAAGGATACATGATTTCATTATGAGTTTACCAAAAGGTTATGAAACTGATATTGGAGAAAATGGTGGGCTTCTTTCAGGTGGACAAAGACAAAGAATATCTATTGCAAGAGCTTTTCTAAAAGATGCACCGATTTTAATTCTTGATGAAATGACAAGTAATGTTGATCCTGTAAATGAATCTTTGATACAAGATGCCATTACAGAACTTGCAAAGAATAGAACCGTACTTGTAGTGGCTCATCATTTAAAAACAATTCAGAAAGCTGACCAAATTCTCGTATTTCAAAAAGGAAATTTACTTGAAAAAGGAAAGCATGGGGAACTTCTTGAGAAAGATGGTTACTACACAAAATTATGGAAAGCTCAGTATGAGGTGTAACCATGATTTTGTTAAAAGATGTTTCTTATGAATGGGAAGATGGACGAACTGCTTTAAAAAATATCAATCTTGAAATTAAAAAGGGTGAATTTGTTTTAATTTCAGGGAAAAGTGGAAGTGGTAAAAGCACTCTTGGAAGTGTAATGAATGGTCTTATTCCACATTATTACAAAGGCAAAATGCAAGGAGAAGCCTTTGCGTCCGGAAAAGATATAAGCAAATTATTGCTTCATGAAATAGGGCATATTGTAGGAACTGTATTTCAAGATCCAAGAAGTCAGTTTTTTACTACAACTACAGATGAAGAAATAGCTTTTGGTCTTCAAACTATCTGCAAATCAAGAGATGAAATCAAACAGAGAGTAGAAGAAGTATATGCAGAGCTGGATATTGAGGAACTGAAAGGAAAATCTGTTTTTGAATTATCAAGCGGGCAGAAACAAAAGATAGCTATTGCAAGCATCTATGCGATGAATCCGAAAGTTTTAATTTTAGATGAACCTTCAGCAAATTTGGATATGAAAGCAACATTTGACCTGTTTTTAATTTTGGAGAAATTAAAGAAAAAAGGAACAACAGTTGTTCTAATTGAACATCGTTTGTACTATGTAAAGTCTTTATTTGATCGTTTTCTTTTGGTGAAAGATGGAGAGATTGCACAGGACTTGAGTCGGGAAGAAGTTATCCATCTTGAAGGGGAGTTTTGGGATGAGAATGGACTAAGAACCATTGAATTAGAAGAATACAGGATAAGTGAGAAGAAAGATTCATATCAATTAAATGATGAAAGTATCAGCGGAAAAGACTTGAAATTTTGCTATCCGAATGTAGCTAAGGATGGAAATAAGCAAAAACAGTACATCTTAAATCATCTTGATTTCAATATGGAGTGCGGAAAAGCCATTGGTCTTATCGGCTTAAATGGTACCGGGAAAACTACCTTTGCAAGAGTGATTTCAGGACTTGAGAAGATAAAAGAGGGAACAATACGGGCGGGAAAAGATAAGTCGCTTAATCATAAAGATTTAATGGATATGTCATATTTTGTCTTTCAAGATTCAGACTATCAGTTGTTTTCGGAAAGTGTACTTGATGAAATGCTACTTGGTATTTCAAGTAAAGATAAAAAAGAAAATACCCAAAAGGCACAGTTTATTTTGAATGTACTTGGCTTAGATAAATATATAGATAAGCATCCGTTTGCTTTATCAAGAGGAGAAAAACAAAGACTGACAATAGCTTGTGGAATGATGAAACGGGCAAAGATTTTCATCTATGATGAACCAACATCAGGTTGTGATAAAGACTCAATGCTTTCGGTGGCAAAATTGATTGAGGAACAATTAAAAAATGGGACAACAGTTTTGGTAATAAGTCATGATTTTGAGTTTTTAGCAAACACAGTGAGCAAGCTGTGGGTAATGGGAGATGGAAAAATAGAAACTGTTTTGAATATGAGTGAAAGTAATAAATTTCTCATATTAGACAAGATGAGAGGAGGTAGAGAGCTTGTCAGATAGAAAAACTATAGATCCGAGAATAAAACTTACTCTACTTCCAATTGCCTCCTTTACGAGCTTTTTTATAAGTGATACAATTCTACTTTTTGTACTGATTGTCTTTGCCTTTTTTCTGTATGTATACAGTGGTATGTGGAAAAGAGCGTTACGCTTTATCTTGTTTTTTGTGCTTTTATACTGCATAGAGTTAGGGCTTGGAAAGTTTTGTGAAGCAAGTATTGTATTTGCAATATATATGTTTATTTACTTTGCATCAAGAATGACCTTAATCGCTATGTTTGGTGGATATATAACAAAGACTACAAGTGTAAGTGAAATGCTGGAAGCGTTAAATAGAATGAAAGTACCAAGAAGCATTGGTATACCTTTTAGTGTTTTGCTTAGGTTTGTACCAACTATAAAAATAGAACTCAAGGCATTAAAAGAGAATATGAAGATTCGAGGAATCGTAACAAGCAGATTTTTTCCGTTGCTACATCCAATTAAATACATTGAATATACGCTTGTTCCGCTTTTAATGAGAATGATTAAAATTTCAGACGAATTGTCAGCTTCGGCACTCATTAGAGGGCTTGATAGTGATGAGAAGAGGGTAACATTAACAGAATTACGGTTTAGAAAAACAGACTTAATGATTGGACTATTAGGAGCTTTGATGATTGCTCTTGTAATAGTAATACAGAAAATTTTATTAGGAGGACTTTTATGAAAAACAAATTAAATGGTCGTGATTTTATTACAATCGGAATTTTTAATGCAATTGGAATTTTTATATACATGGCAGCCAGTTTTGCTATGGCGACAACAGTTATTGGAGGATTTATTGCTTCAGGAGTTAGTTTTATGGTAGCTGCCACCGTTTATATTCTTATGGCTGTAAAAGTTAAAAAGAAGGGCGTATTTACAATATCAGGAACGCTTCTTGGCTTAATTGCATTGTCAGGAGGACATTTGTCTCATGCAGTCTTTGCTGTAATCGGAGGAATTATATGTGATTTGATTATAGGGAATTATGAGAGTATGGGACGAATGATTATTGGATATGGGACATTTGCATTAGCAGATTTTTTAGGAACAGTAATTCCTGTAATTTTATTCGGGACAACTTCTTTTGTGGAAAGAGCATCAAAATGGAAAATGAGCGAAGCACAAATAAATGAAGCATTATCTTATTTCAAAGTTTCGTGGGCAGTAGGATTTGGTTTGATAACTTTTATTCTTGCTTGCATAGGAGCATTTGTTGCAACAAGGATACTTAAAAAGCATTTTGAAAAAGCAGGAGTGATTTAAAACTTTAGTTTAATACTAATATCTATTTAATCTATGGATAATCTTCAACAATAATTAAAAAAATAGTATAATATTTATGATTTTATTATGATTGCACCAAAAATATTTTATCCATTATTTTATTAGACTTTAGTATTAGAACAGTAGCGTTGAAAAATGAGCATTTTTTATTATTAATTAACAAAGATATGGAGTTATTATGGATGAGCTAAATAAAAGAAAAAGATGTACAGTCTTTTATGCAGTGTGGCAAATGCAATGTTGTGGGACGCCTTTTTCCGTAGGAGATAAGGTGGAATGGACAGTGTTAAGTAATAATGCTTTTAATTCACCTGTTGACATTGGAAAAATAGATTATTGTTATGACGCCCATTATGCTAAGGGAGATAAGGTACTGGCATTTGAAGGAAGGGTTGAAGAAATCAAGATACTTTACCATAAATTCATTCCGTCAAAAGATAATAAGAGTTTAATTGCTGTAAGCGGAAAGTTAAGTGATATCAAATATGTAAACGGATGGGAAGACAATATTGGAGATATGAAGGTAGTGGGCTATGTAGTATCTCTGTCAGACTGTGTTTTGAATTACAATATATAGACTTGGAAATAATGTAATATTAATAAGTGAAAATTATATGATAAAAAAATCACTTTACTTTAAAAATAGAATAAAAAGTTGTATAATGTTGGTAGTTCAAAGATATATATTTGTGATAAAGACATTATTAAGAGTAAGTATTAAAAAGAATATATCAATTAATAGGAGCTTAGATTATGAAAGCGATAATATTTTACTATTCAAACAGTGGAAAGACAAAGAAAATTGCAGAAAATATAAAAAAAGACCTTGGATGCGAAATGATAAGTATAGAACCGGAGGTGTCATACGGTTCATATTTCAAAGCTATTGCAAGATCTCGTAAGGAAAAAAAGTCAGGTGAGGTGGCTAAGTATTTTGCGCCTATTATAGACATATCAGATGTGGATGTTATTTTGGTAGGATACCCTGTCTGGTTTAGTAAACCGCCTGTTATAGTTACCGACTATTTGAAAAAGTATGATTTGGACGGAAAGAAGATAGTTCCTTTTGCTACTTCAGGCTCAACAAATGTAAAAGCAACTCTTAAAGCCTTGGAAGAGTCAATAGGAAATGCCAAAATTCAGCTTCCTTTCAATCATTCAATTATTAATAAGACAAACTATGCCAAGTGGATTGAAGATGTTAAAAAGCTGTAATAGATATAAAATAATACTAAGTATAAATATAAGAACTTGGTATTATTTTTTTGCTACAAACATATTTTTTTCAATTTTATTTTTTATATGAATGTGATAAGCGCATAATATAAGTACATAGGCGCATAGAACATAGGATAATTTTCTCTCTTGTATTTCCACATAGGCAAAGGGTAGATTTATCAGGAGCTCATTAGATTTATAAAATATAGTTAGCAAAAAATTTACTATATTTGCAAATACAGTACATAAAAACGGAATATTCATAAATAACAGACTTAGCATAATAAAGGGATAGGCAAGAGATATAATAGGAATGCTTATGATATTTGAAAGCACTGAAATAAAACTTATAACGCCTATATTGTAATATAAATAGGGTAAAGTCAAGACATAAGAGGCTACAGTTACGCTGATTGCAGATACTGTTGCCTTTGGAATATCGCCAAATCTTATTCCTAATTGTATGGTACGTCTTTTTAAAAAAGCAAATATTCCTTTGTAAAACATAGCAATAGAAAATACACACATAAATGACAGGCAAAATCCTATATTAAATATAATATAAGGATTGAGAGCCATATATAGCGATGCAAGCAAAAATCCTACTGAAAATATGTCGTATCTCTTTTGCAATAAGATTGCAGATATATAGCTGATGTAAAAGACATAAGCCCTGACGCAAGGCGGATTAAATCCTGTAATTGCAACATAAAAAAGAGTAATTATTGCAGAGATGATATATCTGTATTTCTTAGGCAAGAAGAAGAACATGCTGAAAAATATCGAACTTACAAGCACTATATGAAAGCCTGATATGCTGATGATGTGGCTTAGACCTGATTTTGAAAATAGACTCTTATCTTCATCGCTTATATTTTGCCTGTCTGAAACAGTCAGAGCCTTTATTATTCCGTTGTATTTTGGAAAGACAAGGTCAATCCATGAAGAGATACTTTGTCTTATCTCAAATATATGGCTGAATAAATTTTCTTCTTCACCTATTTTCTTCATTTTACTTGCACTTATAGTATAGTCGTAGCCCTTGCTTTTTAAGTAGAGACCGTATGATTTATTTTCCAAAGACAGGTTATCTTTCAATTTTCCGCTTAGTTCAAGTATGTCTCCTACTTTATAATCTAAGTCTGATATAAAAGATTTAATAAGTATATTGCTTGTGTATATGTAGATTTTGTCGTTTGAGAATTCGACTTTTTCTATCTTCGTTATGAAATTTTTTACTTCTTTTTCTATGTTTTTATGACTTGAGATGTCAATATTTACCAGAATAACAGCCATCAAAAAAACAAAGACGAAGATGAAAAATGACGCTCTTCTTAATTTTAATTTTATTTTCATAATCTTTCCTTTAAATATAATTTTTTTATGATATAATAATTATACCAAAAATAAGATATTTTTGCAGGGGGGATATATGAAAAAAATAGGTATTGATATTGGCGGAATGAGTATAAAATCCGGATTAGTTGACGAAAATATGAATATAATTCACTCTTATAACATAGCAACAGAAGTTGAAAAAGGCTTTGGTGTAATTTCTCAAAATATTATAAAGATGATTTATGATTTGCTAAGTCAGGCAAATTGTGCAATTGAAGATGTAGATGCCATAGGCATTGGCATACCCGGAGTGGCAGATGAAAACGGCAAGATACACTATGCTACAAACCTTTTTTGGACTAATGTGGATTTGGGTGGAGTGCTTAGAGAAGAGTTTAAAAATATAAAGATTTCTATAGATAATGATGCGACTATAGCCTGTGTGGCAGAACATAAAATAGGAAGTATAAAGGATGTAAAAAACGCTATAATGTTGACGCTTGGTACAGGAGTAGGTGGCGGAATAATAATAAACGGGGTGAAATATTCAGGTAATTTGGGCATAGGCTCTGAAATAGGGCACATGATAGTAGGAGAAAATTATTACAGTTGCAGTTGCGGAAATAACGGCTGTCTTGAGACATTTTGTTCAGCTTCGGCAGTACAAAGTTATGCTCGTAAGTTGGCTGCTGAAACGGAAGAAGAAACTGTATTAAAAAGTGTAAGACCGGGCAGTATTACTGCCAAGATGGTATTTGAGTCAGCTGTAGAAGGCGATGAGGTATCAAAAAAAGTGGTGGACAGGTTTGTTTACTATCTTTCTATAGGAATAGCCAATCTTATAAATATATTTTCTCCAGAAGTTATAGTAATTGGTGGCGGACTTGTCGGTGCCTATGATTCATATATTGACAGACTGTATGAAGAAGTCAAGGCTAAGATAATGTTTAAAAATCTTCCTTTTGCTAAAATTGTACCTGCAAAGCTTGGAAATGATGCAGGAATAATAGGAGCTGCAATGCTATAATAGTAAATAAAGGAATTATTTATTATTTTTTCACTTATACTAATAGTAATGTATGCAAAAAAAGTCATTCATATTTATTAATGCTGATTATTAATAAAAGGTGGAAAACTCAACTTTTATATATTCCTAATTTAATTGTAATTACAAGAAAACAAAAGATATTTTTTTCCTTTAATCTTATGAAAATCAGTATATAAAAAGAATAAATTCAATAATCTATTGATTTAAAAAAATATCGGTAGTAATAAGTTATATAGGCAACTAATACTAAAATCAAATAAAATAATGGATAAAATATTTTAGGTATATTTATAATAAAGTCATAAATCATTTACTAATTTTTAAAAACTGCTTATTAGAATTATCCATAGATTAAAATAGATAATAGTATAAGAGGCGCTAAGAGAAAGCTTTATATCATTTTCTCCTAACGCCTTTTTTTTATCCTGTCACTATCTTTATACTGCTTCCTGTGTTTAAGATATTATCCTTTGTAATCTCAAGTTTTATCGGTACAAATTCTTTTATTTTGTCTATGTGACTGATTATACCTATGGAAAGATTCTCATTTTTTATTTTCTTAAGACAATCAAGTGCTATGTCGAGAGTGTGGCTGTCAAGAGTGCCGAAGCCCTCATCCATGAAGAAAAATTCCAAAGGTGCATTGCCTTTTAACTGTATCTGCGAAGACAGGGCAAGAGCAAGAGATAGAGATACAAGGAAGGTCTCTCCGCCGGATAAAGTAGACGGATTTCGTGATATACCACCGTTACTGTAGTCAAGGATAAGGAAATCTCCTTCTTTGTCGATTTCAATATGGAATCTTCCTCCGCTGATATCTTGCAGTATTTCAGATGCCTTTTTGCAGACGTAATTCAGCTGATATTTTGCTAAGAATTGTACAAATGCCTTGCCTTTAAACAAATTGAAAATCTGAGTTACTTCTTCAAGTACCTTTTGATTTTCTTTGGACTTAGTAAGTAAATCTTTTTTCTTTTCAAAATTAGTTTTTTGAGTTTCAAGTCTACTTTCCAAATACCCGAAGGTCTTTTTGCTTATGTCGAGCTGTTCTTTGGTTTTGATGTGTAAATCACTGTCATATTTTTTTATTTCTTCAAGTTTTTTAAGTTTTTCACTCTGTAAATTAAAAGCTTTTTCAGCCATATTTTTTTGTATCAGACTTTCATTTTTCTGATTTTCGTAATTTTGTATCTTTTTCTTCTTATCTTCAAGTTTGTCATACTCTTCATTGAGCTTAAAGACTTCATCTACAGAGTTAAAGTCGTTATTTTTTGCAAAGAGCTCTATTTTATCACTATTTGATGTAAAATCTCTAAAGCTCATGTCATAGACAGTCTCAATTTTAGTAAGACTATTGCTCTTTTGGGCTATTTCTTTTTCAATATTTTCCAAAAGTTTTTGTATATTTTCTGATTTTTCCTGAATAGTTTTGATTTCAAGCTTTTTTTCTTGAAGTAGGGAAGTTAAATTTTCTTTTTCAAGTAGAGCCTTATCTGAAATCTTTGCAATTTCCAAGCTATATGATGATTTAAGCCTTTCCTTTTCAAGACTAAGATTATTTAGTTTTTTGCTTAAATCTGTGATATTTTCATTAAGTATCTTATATGTCTTTTCCAAATTTTCAAGATTTGACTTTTCCTTTGACAAGCTGATATTACTTTCTTCTATAGATTTTTCAGCTTCGATTATTTTGTCAAGTTCCTTTGCTAAATTTGAAGAGTCTATAGCTAATTTTTCGCTTAAGGCTTGAATTTTTTTAGATATTTCATCTATTGCCTGAGTGTTTTTTTCAAGTTTTTCTTCTGCGTTTTTCTTATTTTCTTCAAGAGAGTTTAATTTGGATTTATTTACTTGGATATTTGTATTTGCAGTATTTATAAGTTTTTGTATCCTATCTGCTTCTGTTTGTTTTTCCTGTTTCTTCTCCATATAGACACTGTAGTTGCTCTTATATTTTCTACATTTTTCAAGCTCTTTTGTCATATTTTCGCAGTCTATTTCATTAAGTGAGTTACTTATTTGCTCTATCTGGCTTTTGATATTTTTCTCATCGTTATCTATTATAGACAGTGAAGTTTCTAACTTTTGTAGCTCAGTAATAAGCTTGTTTAATTCTTCTTCTTTTCCATCTACATCAGAAAATGTAGCCATATCCTCAATATGATGATAGCTTGCCTTACATACAGGACAGGTGTCGCCGTCATGTAGACCCTGCCTTATCTCGTGAACAATATTTTCTATTTTTAAAGTTTTTATCTCATCTTCCAAAGACTTTCTCTTTGACCTAAGCTCGCTAATTTTTTCTGAAAGAATAGCTTTATTATTCTCATTTTCTTCCAGCTTCTTTTGAAGATTCTCCAGATTTTGGATTTGAGTTTGACTTTGAATTTGTGTATTTTCCAGCCTTATAAGTGTGGATTCATTAGTTTCATAGGCTTTTATATTGTAAATATCATCTTGAAAGCTCTGCATTATATTTTCAAGTCCTAAAGAGCAAGACTTTTCTCTTTCTTCGTCCGAGCTTATCTTGCTTGAAATATCTTGGATATTATTAGAAATAGTAAGATTTTCTTTTTTCAAATTTTCGCTTTCAGTATTTAAGACATTGAGATTTTCCAACAGTGAGTTGGCAAGTCTAACATCCTGCTTATAAGAGTGGTTAAAAGTCTTATCCTTTATATCAAGCTCAATTTGTCTTATTGATGACTTTAGTTTTTCTGATTCTTCAGTATTGTGAGATAGTTCCTTTTCCACATCTTTAAGTAAGTTTGTAGCTTTCATGATATTTTCTTCGTTATCTTTTTGCAAGTTTTCTATCCTTGATATTTCCTTTTTTAGCAAAATTGATTTTTCTATCTCTTGTATATATTTTTCAATTTCAGGTATATTGGCAACTTCCTTCTCAACTTCTGTTTTCTGATTATTGTATTTAGAATTTTCATGATCAAGTTCTTTAAGCTTTGTTTTCAGGTTTTCAATATCAGATTTTAACTTTGGTAAATCGCTTTTAAGTTGAGTATATTTTGCTATTGAATCTTGGATTATCGTCAATTTGGAGAGCTTTTCAACCTTGATTTTCATTGACTCCATTATCTCATCATATTTTACTATGTTATTATAGCTTTCTTTAGCCTTTTCAAAATCTTCCTTCGTTTTTTCAAGGATATTGTACTCGTTTTGTAGTTTGTCAAGCTCAATGACCTCTTTTTCAAGCTTTTGAATATCAGACTTTGTATTTTCTATCTCTTTTTTTAATTCAGTAATAGAGTTTTCGTTGACATCTTCATAGCCTTGGAGTTGTTTGTCGTAGTCCTTTTGTAGTTCGTCGTATCTTTGCTTGTATTTTCTTATTTTTATGTCAAGATCGTCGCCGTATTTTTGGAGGGCAAACAGCCTTTCAAGCATTTCCTTTCTTGTCTTGTTTTTTTCTTTGAGAAAGTTTGAAAATTCTCCCTGAGGTAAGACTACAGTCTTGACAAAGTCATTATAGCCAAGTCCAATTATATCTTGTATTTTTGTATCCACTTCAGTCTTTTTGTCAGATGCCAATACTACTTGAGTATCTTGCTCAATCTTTGTAAGTTTTGCCTTTTTACCTCCACTTTTGGATAAGGTGGTACTTCTTTGTATCTCGTAGATTCCTCCGCCCTTACCCTTTATCTCGAAGACATATCTGACGCTTGCCTTTTTGGAATTTATATTTATGATATTGTCTGATTCTCTTGGGGTTTTTTCATATAGGGCATATATTATGGCGTCAAGTATTGTGGTCTTGCCACTGCCTGTGTTTCCAAAAATGCCAAACAGTCCCATTGATGTCAACTTTTCAAAATCTATGGTCTGTTTCTTCTCAAAACTGTTAAAGCCCTCTATTTCAAGTAAAATCGGTCGCATTGCTTCTCCTTGTAAATAGTTTATCTGAATGCTAAAAATCAATTAAATAATCCTAAAAATATATTTAATACTAAAATCTAATAAAATAATGGATAAAATATTTTCATTGAATTGATAAGATAGTTATAAATCATACACTATTTTTTAAAACTACTAAAGAAAATTTTCCATAAATCAAATAAATAATAGTATAAGGATGAGTTCTTGAAAACTAAAAAGAAATAATAATTCAATAAATTTAGATATATTATATTATAAACGTTGATTAGTATAATTTGTCTTTTTGTAATTAATAGGTGATTTTAAAAAGCTCCTATAAGTAGGAGCTTTAGTCTTATTTTTTAGTATATTTGTTGTATTCATCAGCAGTAGTCTTAAGTAAGACAAATGTTGAGCCTGATGTAGGACTCTTTGAGTCCTTCATGAGCAGTAGGGTAGTGCCGTTGTATGACACATTTTCCCTTGCATATACTGATTTGAAATAAGATATATTCAATGTCAGACTTCCGTTTGCATAAGAGTAAGTGCCTTGTACCTTGTCTGATGAAGAAATGTTAATCAGTTCAGCTGTCTTGTCAGCTTTTAGATTCAACATAAACTTATTTCTCTTTAAGTCCTCCATCGCATAGTATCCTGTAATGCTCTTGTCCGTACTTGGATTTGAAATAAGTAGATTGTCAAAGTTGTTTCCGATATTATTATGCGTTTGATTTGACTGACTTGGAGTAGTCGGTGTAGTTGCAGGATTTTGAACTGCAGGTTGTGTAGGAGTAACATCGCTACCCGGATTAGGACTTGTTATATCGTCAAATATAGGAGCGACAGAGTTGTTGATATCTTCGTCAGGTACCTGAGCTGTTTGAGGAGCTTCAGGTGTTTTAGATGCCTGAGATACAGGTTTGCTGACTGTTGCTATATAGTCCACTCCATTCCACTCGACCTTGCCGCCTAAAGCTGTAGACACAGCAGATAGGGGAATCATTGTTCTGGAATTTATTATCATAGGAGGAGTATCCATTGATACGGTATTTCCATTTACCGTTATTTCACGAGCTCCTATTGTAAGACTGATTGTTGTAGCTCCGTCACTTCCTGTTACCTTTTGTGATGGCTCATCCCATGTGATGTTGGTTGCACCCAAAGAGTCGAACAATGCTCTAAAAGGAACCATAGTTCTACTGTTTCTAATTACTGCAGGAGTATCAGTTACCAATACTTTGCCATTAACTATTACTTTTACAGTTTCAGGAGCGGCAAAAGAAAAAGAACTGACTAAAAAAGCTCCAAAAATCAATGATAGTATCTTTTTTTTCATTATACTTCCTTTCCAAATACGACTTTGCTTATCGTAACTTAATATATATATCGAATATCTTGATTATCTACTAAATTACAGCTTGTAATATAGAGCTGTCTTGATATCTGAGAATTAACAGGTGTTTTTGTATTGCTTTCATAAATCTGATACCTATTATACTACAAATTTCATTAAAAAAATATTAAAATTTTGTTAAGAAGATAAAATTGATATCATGACAACCAAATAATTTTAAAATTCATTTGGATTTTATAATTCTCAATTGATTGATTTGTTATAGTTTTAGGAGTATTGATTATATATGCAAAAATTTAGAGAAAAAGATTATCAAAGCAAACAAAAAAATTATCAAGAAAGTTTCCGTTAAACTCAAAAATATTTTTGAAAATATGGCGGAAAAAGTTAAGTTGTAAAATAAAGTGTCAGTAATTTAAAATAATACCTATACCTATAATATATATGAAGCGTAGCAAATATATATTATAGGTATAGGTCGGAAAATTTTTCGCCACATAAAAAAAGTTTCATAAATAACATCCATATGTTAAAATTAATTCACAAAAAAAACAACAAAGGAGAGTTACTTATGAAACGATTATATTATAATATCATTTATAGAAAAAATCAACAAAAACAAAATAAGTACAAACACCTGTCATATGAACAAAGATTACTAATTGAATTTTATATGAAAAATAAAAAGAAATTAAATCTTACTATTAAAGATATTGCTAAAACAGTTGGAATAAGTGAAAGGACATTATATAGAGAAATAAAAAGAGGCATGGTATATGGACTTTTAAACAGTGACCTTACAAAAAGAGATGAATATAATGCTCAAAAATCACAACAACAGTATACAGAAAATATAACTCATACTAAAAACCCTTTAAAAAGCCAATTATCTATGGTATAACAAAAAAGAGTTATAAAAATGAGTATAAAGTACGAAATCGAAAAAGAAAAATTAGAAGAGATAAGACAAGCAAGAAGTAAAACGAATAATAAAAAAGAAGATAGAAGATTATATGTAATAGAATTAAGAATATTAGGATATACAAACGAAGAAATAGTAGAAAAAACAGATGTAAATCCAAGAACAATAGTAAGATGGATAAAATCATATATAGAAAACGGAGTACAAGGAATACTAAATAAAAAAAGACAAGGTAATCATTGGAATCTAACATATGAAGAAGAAGAAAAACTACTTGAAAAATTTATAAAGCAAGCAGACAGTGGACAAATGACAGATGTAAAGCAGTTAAAAGAAGAATATGTAAAGATGGTAGGTCATAGTATAGGAGGAAGCCAAATATACAGATTATTAAAAAGACATGGATATAGAAAAGTAATGCCAAGAAGCAGACATCCGAAAAAAGCAAGTGAAGAGGTTATAGAAACCTCAAAAAAATTAACTCAATGGCAAAGATGTTAAGAAGCGTTTACCCTAATAAAATAGTAAGAATAATGTTTCAAGATGAAGCAGGATTTGGAAGAATAAATAAACCTAAATACTGTTGGAGTAGGAAACAAGTAAGACCAAGTGTACCAAGCCATCATGTAAGAGAATACAGATATGTATATGGGGCTGTAGAGCCTTTAAGTGGAGAAAACTTCTTTTTAGTATTATCACAGTGTGATACAGTAAATATGAACGTATTTTTAGAGTATCTGTCAGAACAATACGAAGAAGATATAATATTATTAATATGTGATGGAGCAGTATGGCATAAATCAAAGGGATTAGACATACCAAAAAACATTAAGATAGGGCATATACCCCCATACACACCTGAAATGAACCCCATAGAACAAATATGGAAACAAATCCGTTCTATGGGTTTTAAGAATGAAGTATTTAGAACGCTTAAAGATGTAATAGATAGATTATGTGATACCATAAATTTATTAACAACAGACATGGTAAAAAGCATTACACATAGAAGCTGGATTGAGTGACAATTTAAATGGTGATTAGTATCAATAAATAAAGTATCTAATCGTAATACTAATAGTTAATAAAACAATGGAAAAGTTCATTTTCAAACATTCCTTATTATACCGTAGTAGTAAGAAATTCATAGAAAAAATTTTGCATTATTCAAAGGAATATTATGCTACCCACCATTTATATTACCAAGCATTTATTATAAATGTCTTCATTGATTGTATAGATTTTAAGAAATTTTGTTGTAATGCAATTATATGGTTATTTAACAGGTTTTTAGTATTAGTATAAAATAATCTCCTACCAATTGAAATAATAAAGTTTGAGAATAGTAGATTGAATTTAATAAATTTATGTTGTATAATATGTATGAAATTTCATACTTATTATACAATTATTGGAGGTACAAAATGAAAAGTAAAAAAGATGGGAAATTACATGCGTGGACTGCAAAAGTAGGTACTAAGGGACAAATTGTTATTCCAAAAGAGGCAAGAGAACTTTTTTCCATAGAGCCGGGAGATAATCTTCTCATACTTGGTGATGAAAGAAAGGGATTAGCGATTATGAATGGTGATGTGGCAACAAAATTTTTGATGAGTATACAAGGAGATTTGGAAGATGAAGACTAAAATACTGAAATTTATCGCTATATTGTTTTTACTTATTATTATCTTTGTTGTGCTTTATGTAAGTCGAAATTTAAACTACGATTATTCAGGAGATAAGTTTAAAAAGAACGATTCTTTAAGGTTAGGGATAGAAGAAAAACAGTTTTATTTTAGCGATGGAAGTGTTATTAACTACGCTGAAGGTCCGGACAATGGAGAAAATATATTATTATTGCATGGTCAAATGGTTGATTGGAAAGATTACCGAGCTGTATTACCTGAACTGATAAAAAACTTTCATGTTTTTGTAGTTGATTATTATGGACATGGAAAATCAAGTAAGAATCCTAAGTTATACAATATTGAGCGAATCGGAAATGATATTGCGTTTTTTATACGGGAAAAGGTAGGTTCAAATACTATTATATCCGGGCATTCATCAGGGGCATTGATTGCTGCTTATATTGCTGCCAAACATTCAGAAAATGTAAAAGCAGTTGTTTTAGAAGATGGACCATTTTTTTCAACAGAGAAAGGGCGAGCAGAAAACACATTTTCTTATAAAACCTTCCAAAATATCCATAACTATCTAACTGAAAAACCAAACATTACTTACTTTGAATACTACTTAAAAAATGCTCCAATGCGTATGATGTTCAATAAGGATGGAAAAGATAATTGGAATAAAATTGTGGCTGAGCCTGCATTGAAAATATTTCGAAAAGATATGACAAAAATTCCTGTTATATGGTATTATCCCCCTGAGTTAGGAGTAAATACCTTACTTCAACTTACAGCGAACTTACAAGATAAGACGGGTGACTACGACTTAAGGTTTGCTGATTCATTCTATGATTTTAGTTTTTTTAAGGGTATAAATCAAGAGGAGATGTTGAAACAAATTAGCGTTCCTACTTATATTTTTCATGTAAATCCACCTAAAGATACAGCTCCATCTTACTACACTAGACAAGGAATGCTTATTTCTGCAATGGATGAAAAAGATGCAATGCGTGTTAAAGAATTGATTAAAGGGAGTATCTTAGTCGAAGGATTTGACTCTATGCACGATATTCATAGTGATAAGCCAAAGCAATACTTAGAAAAATTAAAAGAGTTTTTAGATAGTATAGAAAAGTAAAATTAAATAAACTATACTTTTTTAATACTAAACTCTATTAAACTATGTATTTTATCTATTCTCTCCTTGTGATACTCTATAATATATCTTTTGCTAATAAATATTAAGTGTATCATTTTTTATAAAACTCAACTTTTCCACTAAAAATATCGCAATTTTCTTTGAAATTTAAAATATTTATTGATTTTTTAATACACCACTTGACACGCAAATTTCTAAATAATATTTATTGAAACTTTAATATTTATCAATAAGATGAAAACGCTGGAAGAGATATGTCAAGTATAATATTGTATTTTTAAAATATACTCAACTTTCAACATCTTTAATATGTTTTTACGTGGAAAAGTTAAGTAAATACTTAAAAATAATGCTAAAGAAATGAAAATACTGGGTGGAAGACTAAATATGTTTGAAAAATAGAATAGTTAAGTCTTGGATAAAATAAAGTTATTAAGCATTAAATATTATAGCAGATAAATTCTAAATTTTAGCTAAAAATAGTATGAATTTATGATAGCTTAAGTAATATACTTTTTCAAAAGGAAGTAAATGATGATCTACCATAGAATAAAGATGAAATAATATAAGCAAATATCAAATCTTAATGTCAAAGTAGCTAAAGATTGATTATAAGAAGTATAAATGGTATAATCTAAGGCAATTTTACAAATTTGCTTAGGTGATGAAAAGGAGAAAGTTGTGAATATTAGATTTGAAAAGGGCATAAATAAAGAAAATGCCTCACTTGTATGTAAGTGGAGCAATGAAAAGGGTGAAAAATTTCAAGAACAATGGATGGGAGATTTGATTTCATTTCCTATAGATTATGAAAAGTTGAAAGAATTACCGAATTTGCACTCTATCTATGTTGATGAAGAATTTATGGGAACTATACAACAGGTTAGAATAGAAGAAGACAACATACATGTTGGAAGATTTATGATAAATCCTGCCAAAACAGGTATGGGCTACGGTGAGAAGATTCTCAATGAATTCATAGATTTGAATTTTAAGACTTATGATGTTAAGAGTGTTACTCTATCGGTTTATTATTACAACGAAAAAGCCAAAAAATTGTATGAGAAAGTGGGCTTTAAGCACGATAAGACATTGGAATACCCTATACTTAGATATATTATGAAAAGGTATAGATAAGAAACCTAAATAGCCATATTATCTATTAAATAAATGTTTATAATATTACTGAATATTAGTGTAGTTAAAAAAATGCATTAGTATACAAATATAGTATTTATATTTAAAAGTATATATCTCAATTAATTCATTAAGGAAATTGTGGGGATAAAAAGATGAGAAAACTTAATATAAAAAGTTTTGTTGCAGTTTTTCAAGTAAAAGATATCCGTAAGTCAATTGAATGGTATAAAAAATGGCTTGGAGAACCTGATATTATACCTATGGAAGGAACTGCTGAATATGAACTTACATCTGGGACATGGTTACAGCTTTCAGAAAGTGAAAATGTTGTGAGTTCAAGTGTTATACTTGGTATTGAAGACATTAAAAAGTGCAAGCAAGATTTAGATTCATTAGGAATTAAAACAGGTGATATAGCTGATTATGAAGTTGTCTATGTATTTGATGTCTTCGATATAGATAATAATCAGATTTCCTTTGTTCAAGAACTATAATTTACATTTAAGTGCATTATTTTTTAAAAAATTAGTTGGCGATAGAAAATAAAAAATCTATCGTCTTTTTATTTTTAAATATAATATTCAACTCTATATAAAAAATTAAAAAAAGAGTTATGGTAGTTTGAACTTAGTTAAAGTTAAGTATAATATTATTAGCTGTTATGTTAATACTAAAAATCTATTAAAAAGCTATGTGATTCCATTTCAGTAAACTTATTGACAATTATGAAAAACATGTAAATTAGTAAAATAGAATCCTCGGCATTATAAATGGTGATTAGTATAAGATAGTGCTAAAAATTGTTGAAAAGAATACTATAAACACTTATAATAAAAAAAGCAGTAGTATATTTTGAAATTTATAAGGAGCAAAATTATGAATTTCTATTTTCTTATATTTGAGAAGTTTGAAACCTTGGATCTATTTGGTCCTGTTGAAATATTTGGAGGAATAGATAACGCTACACTTAACTATATTTCAATTGAAGATGGTACCCATATAAGCTCTCAAGGAGTAAAAATTAATACTGAAAAAGCGGGAATATTACCTTCTGACAGTGTTTTGATTATTCCGGGAGGCATGGGTACTCGCCAATTGGTTAAAGACGAAGTTTTTCTTAAAAGACTCGTAGAGCTTTCATACACTTCAAAATATGTATTGTCTGTTTGTACAGGCTCGGCACTTCTAGCAGCTGCAGGTCTATTATCCGAAAAAAAGGCGACTTCTAATAAAAGTGCTTTTGATTGGGTCAAAAGCGTTGGTGAGGCGAAATGGATAGAAAGAGCTCGTTGGGTTAATGACGGTAAATTCTATACTTCTTCAGGAGTTTCAGCAGGAATTGACATGGCTCTTGGCTTTGTTGCGGATTGCTATGGAAGTGAGCTTGCAAAAAAGATTGCATATAAGATAGAGTACATTTGGAATGAAGATGCCAATAATGATCCCTTTGCAAGACAAAATAGTATATAAGAATATGTCTATAGCATTTCTAAATATTATTGACAAAAGTTAAGTTTAAACTTATTAACAAAGTATTAAAAGCTATTAAGAAATTATTAAATATCTATTAAATACTCGTAGTTAATTGTATAATTAAAAATAATATATATTTTTGTAAAATACAAGGAGGGACTACGTATGTTATTCTATTTTTCAGCAACAGGGAATACCAAACATGTGACAGATGAGATAAGAAAAAAAGATGAAGAAGTAATATCTATTGAAGAAGCTGTAAATACAGGCAACTACAACTTTGAAATAAAAGATAATAGAGTTGGAATACTTGTACCTACCTATATATGGGGCTTGCCAAGCATAGTATATGAATTTATGGAAAAACTTAATTTGAAATTTGATAAAAAGCCTTATGTTTTCTATGTTGGAACTTTCGGTACAACTACCGGAGCAGCTTCATTAAGTATAGATAATTTTTTAAAGAAAAATGGCTTGATGCTTGACGCAAAATTTGGTATTCGTATGCCTGATACATGGACAATTACTTTTGACCTTTCTGATGCGCAGGAAGTGGAGAAAAAACTCTTAAAATCTGATGAGGAAATTGCAAATTTAAAGAATCAACTTTCACAAGAATTAAAAGGAAAATATTTGAAATTTACTCTACCGGGATTTATCGGGAAGTTGGGAAAATCCATATATGACGGAAATGTAAGAAAGACAAAAAATTTATCTGTATCTGATGGATGTATAGGCTGTTGTCTTTGTGCAAAGAAATGTCCGGTTAAAGCAATTGAAATGAAAGATGGAAAACCGAAATGGGTAAAGGAAGTCTGTACAATGTGCTTAGGCTGTCTCCACAGATGTCCTAAGTACGCAATCTATTATGCTAATGGAAAAGCTACAAATACCCATGGACAGTACACTTATACTAAATATAGAAAATAGATTTAGCTTTAAGTTTTGTATTTGATAGACTTTATAAGGGGGTAGTAGTATGAAGAATATATTGATAATTTCAAGCTCTCCAAGAAAAGCCGGGAACACTCAAATGCTATGTGAACAGTTTAAAAAAGGCGCTGAGGAAAAAGGTCATAATGTAAATTTGATTCGTATAATGGATAAAAATATAGGATATTGTCATGCCTGCGACACATGTATGGGAAATGGCGGTGTATGTGTATTAAAGGATGATATGCAGCATATATTGGAATTATTTCAAAAGGCTGATATCCTTGTTTTGGCGACCCCTGTTTACTTCCATGGGGTAAGTGCTCAGATGAAGACATTTATCGACAGGACATATCCTATTTGGGAACATTTCGGTAAGAAGGAAGTTTACTATATTGTTTCAGCTGCTCTCGGATTTAATATTATTGAAAAATCTTTAAGCGATTTGGATGGTTTTGTAGAGCATTTTGAGGAATACAAGATTTCAGGAAGGATTTACGCTGCCAATGTAATGGATGCAGGCTTGGTAAAAAATCAGGCTGTTTTTGACCAAGCATATAATATGGCTTATGCTATATAAAAATTATTGTTTAGGCACTCAACAAATTTTCACTCCAATTAAAATTTTAGCAGTAACTTTCCTTTACTATATACAATTTATGCTTGTTAATACAAAAACTCTTTAGTAATTAAAGTAAATATGTTATAATAGGACGGTCGTTGGAGACAAAGTTATAGTATAATATTAAGGAAAAATTTTTTTATGTTTTAAAATTATCATGAATTAGGAGAAACAAATGAAAAAATATAAAAAATTAATCGGATTGTGTATTTGTGCAGCCTTAGCATTTGGATTAACAGCATGTGACAATTCTCAACAAAAACCAAAGGCAAGTCAAGAGCCTACAACTTACTCAAACTTGGCAAATAAAAACTCTGTTGATGAAGTTAAGTCTTTGCTGTCAGCTCAATTAGATAAGGGCAGTGTAGAAGATTTTTTCAAAAGAGTAAATGAGTATAATGATATTGCAGGTGCTACAGGCTTGACAGGGGATTTCAAAGAATTTACAACACCTCAATATGATATGGATAAAATCAGTACTCTATGGAGAGAGAAAAAGGGAGATTTCATAGGAACAAATTGTAGGATTAACAGCTATACCTTATTGAAAAATAATATTGAAATCCCACAAATTGGAGCGGATGATAAACTTCTGTTCCAAGATAATGATGCTATAGACAAAGGAAAGTTATTTAATGATGAAGAGAAGAAAAAGTTTCAAATCCTATTCTCAAGAGTAAAGACGGAGGCAACTCAAGACGTCAAAATACATGCTAAAAATATGGAGAAATACTTTGAAAAGTTCAAGTTCAGTGAAAATGCAAGGATGCTCTCTGTAATAATACACGATAACCTTGATGGTGAATATCTGTTTGTAGGTCATGTTGGCGTTTTGGTTCCAAATAAAGACGGTTTTTTATTTGTAGAAAAACTTACTTTTGAAGAGCCTTATCAGGCAATAAAATTTGCTACTAAAGAAGAGTGTTATAAGTATCTAACGACTAAATATAAGGACTATACAGGCGAAGGCTTGGCAAAACCTTTTATTATGGATAACGATAAGATGGTTGAAGTTAAGTAGTAAGCAAAATCAATATATTAGATTACTTTAATTATTGTACTATTTCTTTTACGTGTATACTTAAGCTTATAGTAAGGAACATTTATATCTCTTATTGGATAGAAAGTTATAATATGCTTTATTATTAAAGTAAGAATACAATGTCTTTTACTATAGCTTAGTTTTAAAATATTTATTTATATAAAATTATATATTTAAGCTTATATTTTAAGGAGATGAGTTAAGATGATAGGAATATATTTCAGCGGAACAGGAAATACCAAGTACTGTATTGAAAAATTTCTCGAAGAATGTGGAAACGATGTAAGGTCATATTCGATAGAAGATGAAAATGCAGTATCTGAGATAAGTCTCCACGACACCATAGTAATCGCTTACCCTGTGTATTATAGTAATATTCCAAAGATTCTAAGTGACTTCATCAAAAATAATTCTACTATTTGGCAAGATAAGAAGGTATTTATAATTGCGACTATGGGACTTTTCTCAGGAGATGGTGCAGGTATACTCGGCAGACTTCTAAAAAGCTTTGGAGCCAAGATATTAGGTGGTCTCCATCTTAAAATGCCTGACTGTATAAGTGATGTAAGCCTTCTTAAGAGGAGTTTGGATGATAATAGGGAGATTGTGAAAAAGTCAGTAGAGAAGATTAAAATTACAGCTGAAAATTTCAAAAAAGGTGAGTTTTCACAAGAGGGCATAGGTTTATTGTATCATATAGCTGGGCTTTTAGGTCAAAGGCTGTACTGTTACAATGCTACAAAAAATTATTCGGATAAGCTTAAAATTAATAGAGATACATGTATAGGCTGTGGTATATGTGCGAAGCTCTGTCCTATGAACAATATCGAAATAATCGAAAATAAGGCGGTGGCAAGTAATATGTGTACAAAATGCTACAGATGTGTAAATAAATGCCCAAAACAAGCTATTACCTTGATTGGGAAGAAAGTAGTAGAGCAATGCGGTATAGAGAAGTATCTATAGTTAAAATAAATTCTGAAGTGTAAAGTTAAATTCAACTTTTATACTAAAATCTAATAGAATAATGGAATTATTTTGTAAAAAATTATGCACTCAAAGTTTATCAACAAAATATTTTCTAAGAGCATCACATGGATAAAATTCATAGTTTAAATAGAGTTTAGTATTAAATGAATCCCATAGAACAAATATGGAAACAAATTCGTTCTATGGGATTTAAGAATGAAGTATTTCGTACGCTTTAAGATGTGATAGACAGATTATGCGATACTTTAGATTTATTAACAAAAGATATGATAAAAAGTATCACATTTCTCTCATAAATATTCTTAAGCTTACAAAATAAAACTTGATTAAATTGATTCTTATCATATACTAAACTCAGATATAGCAGTATATAGCCTAAATATTACTACGCATAGTTTAATACTAATTTTCTTTCCTTATCAATTTTGCCATTACTACTGCCGTTTCAGCTCTTGTAAGTGATGCGTCGGGATTGAATTTGCCCATCTTGTCCCCTACCACTATCTCATATTTAGCTAACATTTCTACATATTTTCTTGAATTTTTAGGTATCTTATTGCTATCCTTAAAGTTTATCTCTTTTTTTCTTTCTTCAAGTTTAATACCTTTGTATTCCAAGTATTTGCCTATTATGACAGCCATTTCACTACGTGTCAGAGCTTCGTTAGGATTGAATTTGCCTTTTTCAGGTTTTTGTAATATCCTTACATTTACAGCCCAATTCATATTTTTACTGTACCACTTATTTTGAGGTATGCCTTCTACAGCTTTGTAATCTTTTACCTTATCACCGGAGATACGTGCCAACATCGAAATTAACATCGCTCTTGAGAGTTTGCCGTTCGGGTCGAATCTGTATTTGCTCACTCCTACCATTACACCTCTTTGAACGACAAATCTTATATATTCTATCGCCCAGTGATTACTTTTCAAATCAACGAAATTCAAATTAGGTGCAGATTTTACAACTTCTTCTTCGTTTACAGTCATAGTATCGGCTTTTTTAGTTGTTTGTGTATTCTTATTTGAAGGGATTATCGCAGGTGTAGTGTTTGTTTTTGGTGATGAAGATGAGCCTCCACCGCCGCCTCCGCCACCGGATGATGAACCTCCACCGGATTGACCGCCATTACTGTTTGCACTGTAGTTAGCAGTTACTGTAACCGCCTTTGTCGGCATTATAAAGCTTGTTTCTTTAGCTGAGGCATTGGCAAAGACTACTCCGTCAGAGCCTTTCCAGATAGTAAATGTATAACCTGACTTATCATTTGCCTTGATGGTAACAGTCTGACCTTCGCTGTACTTGCCGCTTCCTGTTCCGTCCACTACATTTACTTCATAAAGCGCCTCTACAATTTTCAGTATGCCTTTTTTGTACTTGATTTCGTAGTTTTTTGCTACATCTGCAGCGGCAGTATTTATAAGCGTTCCTCCGCTTATTGTAATATCATATTCTCCGGTATGATTTGTATTTGTTGCATTTGATGTGATAACAGGATTTGCAAAAGTATCTCCATCTGCAAGGTTTTTATCCACTTCTGCCTTGTTGTAAGTAAACTCCGGCATAGCTTTGCCTTTTACTACAGTCTTGTCATCTGCTTTTACTGTCAGCTTTTTCTTTGCAACAATGATACTTGTACTTCTGCTTGCTTCATTATAATTATCATCTGCTGCTTTTTTAACTGTTACAGTAGTGCTTCCTGCTCCTATAATTTTTGCTTTATTTCTGGTTATTTCAAGTACGCCGTTTCCTGTCGGTACACTGTAAGTTACTGCTCCTGTACCACTGCCGCCTGTAATAGATAGGGTAAATTCTCCATCTCCGTAAGTTTTATCTGAAATAGCTGTAAATAAGATATCACTCTGGCTTTGCTTCCTTGTGTCTATCTTTTCAACAGCACTTTCTATAGCATTATAATTAGTATCTCCTACATAGTTGGCTTTAATTTCATACTCTTTTTCCTCCGGATTATCCCATTTATAAGTAGCTTTTCCATCTACTAATGAAACTGTACCAAGCTCTGTAAAACTGCCTCCGTTTTTATAAGAAAATTTTACATTTCCGGTAGGCTTAACAGTGCCGCTTGGCCCTGCAATTTCTACAATTAGTGTAACAGCTTTGCTTCCTGAATTGCCGGATACATTTGCTGTAAGATTCATAGTCGGATTTGCCTTTGCAACTGTAACCAAAACATTCTTTTTCTTGTTTTCTTCTGTAATTGCTTCATAGTTTTTCAGCGTTTTTTCACTTGGAGTGAACACTACTTCATAGCCTGTACTATTATTTACCGTAGGAATCACATTTCCGTCTTTCCAAGCGAAACTTCCATACCCTGTACTTCCGCCTGTAAGCACACTTTGCGATAATTTTTGTCCGTATGTCAAATTACTTGCTGTAGGGAAGTTAATAACAGGTGCATCGCCTTTTGCTATCGTTATTTTAAGTTCTGCGCTTGTTTTGTTGTAGTTTTTATCTCCTGCTTTAACAGCTGTAACCGTTACCTCTCCCACTCCTATGATTTTTGCTGTAGAGCCATCTACAGAAAGAACACCGTTATTTACAGGAACGCTGTAAGTTGTGGCTCCGGTGCCGCTGCCACCTGTTGTTGCAAGCACAAACTCATCATTGCCATATTTTTTGCCTGTAACATCATTAATACTAAGTGGAGCCTGATTAGCTTTAGCTATGTTTACAGTCACCTCACCCTTTGACACACTGTAATCGTAGTCAGGATTTACTCCTGTGACTTTATAATACACTTTGTAAGTCCCTGCATCTGTTGCTTTTGGTATAGCAGTGCTGTATGCTCCTGCTTCTTTCAAGCTATACTGTAATTCTCCTATAGCAGTTTCTACTGTGCCTCTTTCAATCAATTCCTGATTTTCTCCTGTATAGGAAAGACCCGTTTTTGCTTTTGGTGCAGTGAATTGAGCAGCATGTTTAACTTTAATTATTGCCACTTTGCCGACAAAATTGCTGTCGCTAGCTGCCATTCTGACCTCATATTCTCCCGGTGCAAGATTTAAGGTTTCACCTGCTGTACACGGTTTCCAGTTATTTTCAGAAGAAGGCTTGTATTCCATTCCTGCTGTTGTACCGGTGATTTTTCCGTCATTTTTGCCAAAAGAGGTTTCACTTACACCTTTAAGTCCTACCGGTGTCTCAGGGTGGTTAGGAATATCTAATTTTTGTATTATACCATCTAAATGACTGTCATCTTCTTTTGCCATTATAGATAAGTTTTTTCCAATCCAAGCAGTATTTATGTCTACTTTTCCATCAGCCGGCTTATCTATAGTTTCTACATTGGCTCCACTTGGAGTAATTTCATAAGAATTATCCTTATTAAATCCTATAAGCTTTTCAGCTCTATAGTCTATGACTACATTAGGAGCAGGATAAGGTTCCAGAAGTTTTCCGTTTTCAACAATTTTGACATCACCGTTAATTGTACCGAAATTCCTTACCTTTCCTTTTATAATAAGAGTCTTACCTGAAGAAATGGTTAAGGTGATACCTGCCGGTACAGTCAGAGTTTGACCGGCATTTATCTCAAAGTTCTCGGTTAATTCTTGGTTGCCGTAGACATTGCCGTTATTTTTTTCAAATATGATGCCTTGCCAAGAACCTTGACCGTCTTTATCGGCAAAGCTCTTGGTTCTGATAATGGCTTTACCGTCAGTTCCTGTATCGAAACTTCCGTTTGCACCATTCTGACCGCCACTTTCTTTGCTTATTCCGCCGCCGATGCCGTGACTAAATTTAGAATTTGCAAATACCGTACCACCGCTAATCGTTACATTGCCTCCCGCTCCGGCATCTTTAATTCTACTATCGGCTCCGCCGCCGCCAATGCCTGCTCCGTTGCCGGCTCTATAGTCCTTAGCTATTGCTTTTACCGTACCGCCACTAATAGTTATTTTGCCTCCGGAGCCTTTGTAACCGCCGCCGATGCCGGCTCCGTCTATAGAAATTGCTTCTACCGTGCCACCGCTAATCTCTGTCGTTTCTCCTGCTTCATTCAAACCGCCGCCTATACCAGCTCCGCCTCCGGAGCTTGCCGTTACCGTGCCTCCGCTAATAGTTATATTGCCTCCTTTTCCATTCGCACCACCGCCGATGCCGGCTCCGGTCATAGAGCTTGCCGTTACCGTGCCCCCAGTAATCGTTACCGTGCCTCCGGTAGTATCACCGTGAGCAAGACCGTCACTGAAATCGGTGCCGCCACCTATACCGGCTCCAGATTCAGATTTCGCCGTTACCGTGCCCCCAGTAATCGTTATATTGCCCCCTTCTACAAACGCACCGGTAGTGATGCCGGCTCCGCCGCCGATGCCTGCTCCAAATCTAGAACTTGCCGTTACCTTGCCGCCGCTAATAGTTATATTGCCTCCTGCTCCATCCTGCCCACCGCCGATGCCGGCTCCGTTGTAAATAGACTTTGCATCTACTATTCCGCCGGTAATGGTAATTTTACCGCAAGGCTTACCATAGGTGCCACCTATACCGGACATACTGACTCCATTAGCCTCTATTTTACCGGTATTTTGTGTAACCTCGTCTGTCTGCCCATATATGGTTAAGGCGTTCTCTGCTGACACATCGATTCCTTGGGTCGCTTTCAGTTCCGCTCTGTCTGCCAAAATCAAATGGACATCGCTAGTTACCATAATTCTGGTATTTATTGTAACCTTGTCATTAACCACATACCACTTCTCGGCGCCTGCTTCACCCCAAGTTTTCATATCATCTGTGACAACTTCTGCGGGCACTGTTTTTATTTCTCTTTTGTCCCTGTCATAATACTGCATATTAGACTGTCTATGAACAAGGGCTGTTTTGACACTTTCCTTATCCCTAATGCTTACACGAATCTTAGGAAGTTCCACATCCTCCGCTATCCTGTACTGCTCCGGTATAACAGGCTCAAATACAAAGCTGTCCCCTGCATTTTCGGATGAAAAGGATGGTTTGCTACTGTTATCCTCGTCTATCTCCCATCTTACATCTTGGAGCATGATGTTCTTTAATTCTGTTTCTTTCACTCTTTCTGCTTCATCGCTATTTTTTGCCGGTTCTTCTGTATTGTATTTTGATGTTTCTGCTATCTCTTCTACTGATGTATTATCTTTGGATAATTCTGCCGTTTCATTTTCATTTACTTTTGCAGATATTTCAGTTCCTTCCTGCATCATTTCCCTTAAGTTATCCTCATCTGGCTCTTTTTTTGGAATAGCTTCATCATTGCTCTTATTGTTTTTATCTACAATGTTCTTATTTGCAAGAACAGTCTCCTCTACTGAGACCTCTAATGTATTTGGAAATATTACTGCCGACAAGTCCTCACCTTGCAGGATTTCCTGCTTCTGTATATCATTAGGAAGTGAAGAAAATGCGACAATATTCTTTTTACTATCTTCTCTTGTATTTTCCGATATAGCAAGGGTATACATGTTAGAATATGTCAAAGTCAATACTATGCACAGGCAGAAAGAAAGCAGACGTTTTGGTAGATTTGTCCTATTTATACATATTCTTCGTCTTCTTTTATTTTCCATATTCATGTAATTTTCTCCTCCTTTCAAAATATATTGCAACCAATATAGTTGCCTTTATTTCGTTGCACGCAAAAACGCCACATCCAAAATCTGACGATTCAGCAAATGCAGCATTTATCCTGATTCATATGGAATTGTAATGTAAAAATAGGCACAATTATCCCTGTGCTTTGTTGTAAAAATTCTATTATTTTTACCTACTCTTGTTCTATCTATTTCCATGAATGTCGCCTCCTTCCTTTTATGTATAATTATTTGAACCATAAAATCAAAAATTATGCAAGAAAAGTGGCACGAGTTGCAGTCAAAACAGCACGAGATGACAAATTGTATAAAAAACTTATCCATTGCCCCGCTTTTTCAAGCCGAGTTTATTTTTAATAGATTCAAACGACTTTGTTATGCCAAGCGTTACACGGCAGTTTAAAGCAGAATTAGTCTTCGTTTAGCGGAATGGCAATATTGATATAAAATTCCTGTTCATAATGAGAAAACTCTGCTTTCCCCTTGTATCTTTCCACTGTGGTTCTGATAGAGGCAATCCCAAGACCTCTGCCGCTTCCTTTGGTGGAATGATATTCTCCGTTTTTCATCTTGATATTTCCGTCAAAGGCGTTGGTTTCCACAATATAAAGCCAACAGTCCCCACGAGTTGTCATCGTAAGTTCGATAAAGCGGTCTTTACCGTCTACATTTTTTGCGGCATCGATTGCGTTTTCTAAAAGGTTTCCAATCATGGTACACAACTCCACATTGGAAAGTATCTGCTGCTTCTCAATATCAATACTGAAACTGACATCAATACTCTCGTTTTTTGCCTGTGCTGCATAAAAATTCAAAATGGCATTTAAAGCATCATTTTTGGTATAGATAAGCGTTTCTTTGGTCGGAAGCTCCCTCATATAGTCTGCAAGGTAGGCATTGACGGCATCTGCATTGCCAGATTCTGCCATATTTTTTAAGGTTATCAGTATTTGTCTGAAATCATGTCTTGCCCTCGCAGAATCATTAATATATTTCATCTGGGTATCATATTGCTTTTCCTGTATTTTCAAGATTTTTCTCTCCTGCTCGGACTTCGCCGCATCCAGCAATATGCTTACAATGAAATAAAATACTACATTCATTATCATCCATATGAAAAAAACAATCAAGAGGATAATAAGTACCACGGTCCCGACTCTATTTACATAAAACGTCTCGTATTTTAACGGACGCATAAAAAGATTAATCATTAAGATGGAGCCTGAAAAGGGTAGAGTCATAAGATAGACCTTTGCAATATGTAGTCGTTCCACCAGTTTACTCCCATATTTTCCAAAGAAAAATCCTATAGGAATTGCCAATATCATACTTGCTGCTAAAAGAAAAAGTGTATAATCCAAACTTGAAGAATTGATACCTAGACTTGGATGTCTTGCAGCATCAAAGCAGGCGGCAAAATTCGCCAGTATGGACATCACCGCCATCACATCCACAAATATTGCAACTGCTTCGCTTATAGGTGCCTTTATACTGTGTGCATAAAAAGTAAAGCATCCTATCAGTACAGGAAACAAAATGATATTGGCATCAAAAGGAAAATATATTTCCGTGAGAGAGCCGATAGTTGAAAGGATAAGGAACGCAGGAACTGCCATTATCAAAAGCCGGCGAAGCGGGTATCTAATCTGCTTTCTCATCGGAAGATAACAGAGGATAGCGGAGGGAATAAGCACAAAATATTCCAATAAGGTTGAGGCGAGCTGTTCATTCATTGTTTTGTCTTGTGCCTCCTTTCCATAGCTTCTTTTCTTAATTTCTGAAAAATATAATTTTGCCAAGTGGATACAAACTGCTTTTCTTTTCTGAGATTGCATGGAAATTCAATCCTGTATTCAAGGTAGCAGACTCCGCTTTTAAAACTCTGTATAAAGTCCATATTGACTATCACGCCCCGTAGGATGAGGAGAAATCTTTTATCCTGAAAAATCTCCTCACAAACGCTTGAAAAGGTCAAGCGGGGTGCATAGGTATTTCCGTATTTATCATAAATTTCAACATTGTGCGCAGAGGCACTTACTGCCACAATATCGCAAAATGCAAGATGATACTCTGTCCTGTTTACAGAAAAGGAAAGGCTCTGAGTTAAAGCTGTCTTTCTCTTTAAAATATCGTCCATAATCCGGTAAACCTGCCCCTGTTCCGCAGGTTTTTCAATATAATCAAAGGCATGATTGTGCAGGGCTGCTACATGGTGTTCCGCACTTGTCGTCAGAAAAACCAAAATAACATCGGAATCTGTTTTACGAATGATTTCCGCTGCCTGCATCCCGCTCATCCCGTCCATATAGATGTCCAGAAAAAGAATCGTATAGAGGAAAGGCTGATAGTTGTCAAGCAAAGCTTCTGCACTTTCAAAATGCTCTATATTCAGTTTTTCACCGCCGGCATTCGCATACTTTGAAAGAATGTCGCCAAGCTTTTCTCTGTCTTCTTTCCTGTCATCTACAATGGCAATGTTCATAGTTATCAACTCTCTTTTCTATTGTCAGTTCAGTGTCTTAAAATACTCGCATTCTTCTACAATAAGATTGATGATGCTTGGTTTCTTCCAACAAGTTTGCATAATACTACATAGATATATTGTACCATAAAGCATAAGAATAATCTATTGAATTAAAAGTTATTATTTCAACTTTTCCACTTTGAAAATGAGTTAAAAACATTGGAATTTGAATATATTCCTTAAATAGGCAAAATAAATTTAAAATAAGTCTTTTCAAAATATGAAAGTGGGATTATAATAAAACTGTAGTTGACACTAATTAATGATTTTTAGGAGATTTTTCGTTATAAATAAGCAGATTTTGAAATAAATTTTTATAAGTGTAAAATTGATTTGAATTTTAAATTAATTTGATGCTCAATGGTAGAAAGAAGGCAAACTTATGAATGAAAAGACAGTTAAAATCATGGGATGGATAGCAACGTGTACCGCTATGCTTATGTATGTGGCTTACTTCCCTCAGATTATAAATAACTTGCATGGGAATAAAAGTGGTTTTTTGCAACCTTTAGTTGCCGCAATTAACTGCACTCTATGGGTTAGCTACGGCTTTTTTCAAAAGAAAAAAGAGTGGCCTATTGTAGTAGCGAATTTACCTGGAGTAATATTTGGTGCTGTTGCTGCAATTACAGCTTTATAACAGTATTATGTAAAATTAAAGCTTAGGGTATTTGAAACTGAATCGTTAAAGATATAAGAACAGTACCTAATTGTCGTTGTTATCAGTCAACTTTCTTACATAGGTAAGTATGACTTTTAGTATATGACTTTTAGTAAGGAAATGACTTTGACTATAAATATAAAAGCTTCTTCAATTTAATGTTGAAGAGGCTTTTATACTGTTATCTACTACCATTTATATTAAAAGCAAACTTCTTTGTTTTTTTAAATACTAACATCTAATAAAATAATGGATAAAATATTTTCAGTACGTTTATAATAGATTCATAAATTATATACTATTTTTTAAAAATTTTGAAGAACATTATCCATAGATTAAATAGATAGTAGTATAAGTTTTCAAAAGAAATAAGTGCTAATTTTATATATATTTTCAATTTTAGTAATCTATCTCTACTGCGCTTTCAACTGCTTCAAGTATAGTACCGTCTACTATCAGTTTTGTTACCTTATCAAGCTCTTTATACATTTCTATGTCTGTATCAAGTTTTATAAAGTCTGTAACAGCTCTTATAGCGTCATAAGCTTTTTGAGTTCCTTTTCCAAGCTTTAGGTTCAAATCTTTTCTAAAGTCTATTGCTTGGCAAGCAGCCATTAATTCAGTAGCAAGTACTCTAACAGAGTTTACTAATATATCTCTTGCTGTTCTTGCAGCTATAGTTCCCATTGAAACAAGGTCTTCCTGATTTGCAGATGAAGGTATAGAGTCTACTGATGCAGGATGTGCAAGTATCTTATTTTCAGAAACAAGTGCTGCACAAGCGTATTGAGTTATCATATATCCTGAGTTCAGTCCGCCTTGAGGAGTAAGGAAGGCAGGGAGGTCATTAAGTTGCGGATTTATAAGTCTTTCCAATCTTCTTTCAGATACATTGGCTATTTCCGCTATACCTATTCCAAGGAAGTCAAAAGGTTGTGCCATAGGCTCTCCGTGGAAGTTTCCTCCTGATATTACGTCTCCTTCTCTTGTAACTATTGGATTGTCAGTTACAGAGTTAAGTTCTATTTCTACTTTCTTCTCAACATAAGCTATAGAGTCTTTACTTGCTCCATGTATTTGAGGTACGCATCTTATAGAGTAAGCGTCTTGAACTCTAAGTTCTGCCTGTCTTGTAGTATATGTGCTTCCTTCAAGAAGTTTGAGCATATTTCTTGCAGTTGTTACTTGTCCGTGATGGTTTCTTATGACGTGCAGTCTTTCATCAAATGCATCTGTAATTCCTCTTAGAGCTTCAGTTGTAAGGGCTGCTGCTATATCTCCGATTTTTAGTAGCTGTATTGCATCGTAAGTTGTTATAGCTCCTGTAGATGTCAGTACTTGAGTACCGTTTATAAGTCCAAGACCTTCTTTTGCGTCAAGGTCAATTACAGGAATTCCTGCTTTTTCCATAGCTTCCTTACCTGATATTATTTGACCCTTGTATTCAGCTTCTCCAAGTCCAAGCATAGGAAGTACCATATGAGCAAGAGGTGCAAGGTCTCCGGACGCACCCAAAGAGCCCTTTTCAGGTATGCAAGGATGTACACCCTTGTTTAGCATTTCAAGTAGAGTTTTGATAGTCAAAAGTCTTACTCCTGAATATCCTTTTGAAAGAGCATTTACTCTTGTAAGCATTATGGCTCTAACTATTTCTCTATCAAAAAGTGGTCCGTATCCGCAAGCATGTGAACGTATCAGGTTTTCTTGCAAAACACGACAATCTTCCTTAGAAATACCCACCTTACTGAATTCACCAAAGCCTGTTGTAACACCGTAAATTACCTTTTCATTTTCTACTATATCATCTATTATCTTTCTTGAGTCTTCTATATTTTTTATAGTATCTTCAGACAATTCCGCCACGCAGTTATATCTTGCTACTGCTATCAATTCATCCAAAGACAGATCGTTTCCTGTAAGAACAACTTTTTTTATTTCTTTAGCTTTCATCAACTAATCTCCTTGCAAATTCTATTAAATATTAATTACCTAATTACTTATACCAAGCAATAATTGAAAAAGTCGTGTGAATAAATTTTTAAACAAAAAATTTTAAGTCATATTAAATTATTATGAGAAATAAATTAATGACAGCTTCATTGACTTTTAGCATATATTATAACATTAAATAATTCTCCGACATCAAGTCCGACGGAGAATTATAGTTAATGACTATCCGAGTATAACGGCACCTATTACTCCACCGATTATAAGTGTAATGTCGTATGCTATGAATGTAGGAACGCAGGTATCCCAAATGTGGTCATGCTGTCCGTCAGCATTAAGCCCAGATGTAGGACCCATAGTAGAGTCTGACGCAGGTGAGCCGGCGTCACCAAGAGCAGCTGCAATACCTATAAGAAGTATAATAGAAGGAACTGAAAATCCTATAGTATGGCAAAGAGGCACATATATAGCAGTAACTATAGGAACTGTACCAAATGAAGTACCTATACCCATAGTGATTAGCAATCCTACAAGTAATAGTATAAACGCAGCCATGGCTTTAGAGCCTTCCATGTATACAGAAGCACTTTTAACAAGAGCGTCAACTGCACCGCTTGTTGTAAGTACATTTCCATATCCTGCCGCAACAAGCATTACAAAGGCAATGAATCCCATCATTCCTATACCACCGTTCATGACTTCATCAAGATTCTTGTATTTTATACAACCTGTTACTATCATTGTAAAAAGACCAAGTGTTGCAGAGTATGGTAGAGATTTTGTTATTATTGAAGTTATAGCGACAACCACACAACCAACAAGTGCTCCCCAAGCTTCCTTAGTCATCTTAACATCAGTATGTTCAACTGTACCGGGAACAGGAGCGTCCTTATATTCTCTGTCTTTACCATATAGGAACAGCACGCAAAGTATTAGACCTATGAGCATTGACAAACCGCCAATCCACATTACTTTTGAAGTGTCGCTTACAGATATTTCTATTCCTAAAGATTTTCCTGCATTATTGATATTTTCTACCAAAATATTATGGAACAAAAGACCAAATCCCAATGGTATTGTAACATACGGAGCCTTAAGACCGAATGTAAGAGCACAAGCCATTGCTCTTCTGTCAATCTTGAGTTTGTTCATCAATCCCAATAGTGGCGGTATCAATATAGGTATAAACGCTATATGCACAGGAACAAGGTTTTGAGAGAAACAAGCTATAAATGCAATAGCAAAAATCATGAAAAATTTCTTTCCGCTTAGAACTTTCGAAAGTTTTACTGATAATATAGTGCCGAGACCTGAGTGAGCAAGACCTACTGCAAATGCTCCAAGCAAGATATAGCTTAGTGCTGTTTCAGAGTTTCCGCCCATACCGTCGACCAAGACACCGATTATATTTTTTGTCTGATATTCAGGTACACCTTGTGCTAAAAGTGCCTTTGCTGTATCGCTTGAAATGTAAAAAGGCATTCCGGCGGTAAGACCTGCCACAACTGCTGAAACTATGATAGCAAGTAATACGTTAAATTTAAGTAAGCATAAAACGCACATCACTATAACCGATACTATTACCGGATTAAATAGTATATTCATAATAACTCCTCCTTAGTTTAAAATGATAAAAATAAATGATGCATACAAAACGGTTTGCGAAATACCAAGCCATCATTTTAATATCATTACTCTAATCTTTAAATAATTTAACAATGATAACTACTGATATTGTGTCATCATCTCATATGATTATAGCAAAGTATAGACTTATTTTTTATGTAGAGACATATTTATATTGCTTGCCTTATAATTATGTATCAATTAGAAAAATCTAAGTCGATATCATACTCAAGATAACACAAACAAATGCTAAGTTTTAAAAATAGGCAACGTTTTTTTAATTTAGCAAAAAAATCCCTAAATTAAACTGTTGTTACAGCAATTATAAAATGAACACGTCGAATATATGTCATTTTGAAAAATAATATCATAAAAATATGATATAGAAAAGTATGAATAAATTAGGTAATTAATAATTTTAATGAATAGTAGGAAACTTAAATCAAAAAAGAAAATACTTTTATGAATATGACTTTTTAACAGGAAAACGCAAAGTCAATAAAACGTCGAAAAAGAAATTTTTCTAATTTTACAATTATATTAAATATTAAATTGACTTTGATTTTATTTTTAGGAAAAATCAATTGACTTCACATATTACAACAGGAGAGTCACCTTGAATGACCTTTATACAATTCAAAATATCGTCCTCTTCTATAATAAGCAAATTTTCAGCATCTAAGTTCATAGTGCTCTCTTGCGTTTCTGATATTTGAATTATACAACTTTCTTTCGAGTACAATATCAACTTACCCTTTTTCTTAGGAGCGTATAAATCGTCTTCCTTAAGTATAGCCAGATTTATCTGTTTATCTTCCTTTACGATGAAATTAAAATCTATGCAATCAAGGCTGTTATTTGATTTAGTAGTCCATTTTCCATAGAAATATTCCACATCGTAGGGGAAGAGTGTCCTGCTATAGAGATTTTCATGCTCTACAAAGAGTTCTCCCTGTAGTGCAAGTATATATCTCTGATAGCCTGAAAAATCACTAAACTGGGAAGAAGAACCTGTAAAACTTGCAGAAGAAACTCTCCATTCAAAATCTCTTTTGGCAAGTGAGGAGCCCTCAGGATAGATGAAAAATTGGGTTGTGTTGCCTCCGCTCCACTCAGTTACAACAAAATCTTCAGGTTTTACTAACTTGTAATTCATAATCGCCTCCTTATAAATTATTTTATAAGTAATTTACCGTATATAAATGATACATCAAATTTGTGAATTTGAAAAGCATATTTTTATAAAAAAGCGTCTAATATAAAATATGTATTTCGACGCTGAAAAATTAAAGAAAAACGTTTTATAAATATTAAAAATATAAATAAAATTATATAAAAGCTTGAATTAATTTATTAAAATAAATTTTAAATATTTTTGCTTGAAAATATTTTACATTTTTGACAAAGACACATAGACTATTTAATGACGTGTTTATTTTATAATGAAGTCATAAGATGTGAACATGATGTATTTGTGAGAATGAGGTCTATTTTATTTCTAAGACAATAAGTAAATTTTAATTTATCTAATATATTGCTATTTTAGTTTTAATGTAACAAACTGATAGGATGTTTAATAAAATATTAAAATTTTTATTGCAAATAAGATATGACAAGATATATCACAAAGTACATAAGATTTGTTGATAGAAATCAAGGAGGATATTATGATACCAAATATTGATATTGCAGAAGCTATGACTATAAAATTAGACGATGTTTTACCTGAGATGCCAAAATTTCAGGAAGGAATAAGAAGAGCGCCTGACAGAGGATTCCGTCTTTCTCAAAGCCAAACGGAGATAGCTTTGAAAAATGCACTTAGATACATCCCTGAAAAATATCATCAACAATTAATACCTGAATTTTTGGAAGAACTTACTACAAGAGGAAGAATATACGGTTACAGATTCAGACCGGAAGGCAATCTCTACGGTAAGCCAATAGGTGAATACAAGGGGAATTGTATAGAAGGAAAGGCATTCCAAGTAATGATAGACAATAACCTTGACTTTGCTGTTGCTCTATATCCTTACGAACTTGTAACTTATGGTGAAACTGGAAGTGTATGCCAAAACTGGATGCAATACAGACTTATAAAGAAATACCTTGAGGTGATGACTCAAGATCAAACTCTTGTAATAGAATCAGGTCATCCACTTGGACTATTCAAATCAAAACCGGACTCTCCAAGAGTAATAATATCAAATGCAATGATGATAGGTATGTTTGACAATCTACACGATTGGGAAATAGCTGAAGAAATGGGAGTAGCAAACTACGGACAGATGACAGCCGGCGGTTGGATGTATATAGGACCACAAGGTATAGTTCACGGTACTTTCAATACTATACTAAATGCCGGAAGAATGAAATTAGGTATACCAAATGAAGGCGACTTGTCAGGAGTACTTTTCGTAACATCAGGACTTGGCGGTATGAGCGGTGCACAAGGAAAGGCTTGCGAAATAGCAAACGGAGTAGGTATAGTAGCTGAAGTTGACTACTCAAGAATACAAACAAGACTTGACCAAGGTTGGATAAGAAAGGCATCTGCAAACCTTGAAGAAGTTTTTGCTATAGCAAAGGAATATCAAGATAAGAAGGAAGCTATTTCAATAGCATATCATGGAAATATAGTTGACTTGCTTGAATATGCTGATGAGCATGACATCCATATTCCGCTTTTGTCAGACCAAACATCTTGCCACAACGTATATGAAGGCGGATATTGCCCACAAGGAATAGACTTTGAAGAAAGAACAAGACTTCTTGCTGAAGATCCTGAAAAATTCAGAAAGATGGTAGATGATACACTTGTTGCTCATTTCAACGTAATTAAGAAACTTACAGCGAAGGGCTCTTACTTCTTCGACTATGGTAACTCATTTATGAAAGCAATCTATGATGCAGGAGTAAAGGAAATTTCTAAAAACGGAGTTGATGAAAAAGACGGATTTATCTGGCCATCATATGTAGAAGACATAATGGGACCTCAATTGTTTGACTACGGGTACGGACCTTTCAGATGGGTATGCCTAAGCGGAAAACACGAAGACCTTGTAAAAACTGATAAGGCAGCTATGGACTGTATAGATCCTAACAGAAGATATCAAGACAGAGACAACTATATCTGGATAAGAGACGCTGAAAAAAATCAAATGGTTGTAGGAACACAAGCAAGAATATTGTATCAGGATGCAATAGGAAGAATAAAAATCGCTCTTAAGTTCAACGACATGGTAAGAAAAGGTGAAATAGGACCTGTAATGATGGGTAGAGACCACCATGACGTATCAGGAACAGACTCTCCATTTAGAGAAACATCAAATATCAAAGACGGTAGTAACGTAATGGCTGATATGGCAATCCAATGCTTTGCAGGTAACTGCGCAAGAGGTATGAGCCTTGTAGCAATACACAACGGTGGTGGTGTAGGTATAGGAAAATCTATAAATGGTGGATTTGGTCTTGTGCTTGACGGTAGCCATAGAGCTGACGAAATAGTAAAATCAGCATTGTCATGGGACGTTATGAGTGGTGTTGCAAGACGTTCATGGGCAAGAAATGAAAACTCCATCGAAACAGTAATAGAGTTCAACAAGATGAATGAAGGTACAGACCACATAACAGTACCTTATATAGCTGATGAAGACGTTGTAAAATCAGCAGTAGCAAAGATATTTAAAAAATAGAAGATGTAATTGTCATGTAAAAGATGACGATTGAAATAATAAAACTAACAAAAATCGTCAATTCGATCTTTGTTAGTTTTATTTTATAAAAATGAATTTTTAAAAAAATTGACGGTATATTATAATTATTAGCATACAGTTATGATAAATTCTAATAAAATAATGGAAAAATCTTTTTCAGAGCATTTATAATAAAGTATAAATCATATGCTATTTTGTATATCATTTATGAAAATTATCCATAGATTAAATAGATAATAGTATTAATGTTGAAAGTCTGTCTGACCTGTTTAAATAATTTGATATTTGTTATAAGATGTTGTAATACTAATAACTATTAGTATAATAAAAGATTTTAATATTAGCATTTTACTTAGATGCTGAAGTTTGAGGAATGTGCATTTATGAAAATATAGCTTTTTAAACAAGTATGCTAAAGAGATATTTAATCATATTAGACTTAAGTTTTTTTATAAATGATGAATGTAAAAATATATTTGCTAAGTCTGTAATAAAATATAAATGATATAAGGGGGTATTTATGTCAAATTTATTGATAAAAAATGCGAATGAGTTGGTAACATGCTCAGGAAAGACTGCAAAATACGGAAAAGAGATGTCTGACATCCATGTGATTGAAGACGGTGCAGTAGTAATAGAAGACGGTATAATCAAAGACTTGGGAAAAACTGCCGACATACTGTCAAAATATGACGAAAAGAAATATGAAGTCATAGATGCTACAGGAAAGGCGGTATTACCAGGATTTGTTGACTCTCATACTCACTTTGTATTTGGTGGATACAGAGCTGATGAATTTTCGTGGAGACTCCGTGGAGACAGCTATATGGATATCATGAACAGGGGTGGAGGTATAGTAAGCTCTGTTACAGCTACAAGAGAGGCAAGTGAAGAAGAACTTATTGAAAGAGGACTTGAAAGACTTGACTCTATGCTTGCATTTGGTGTAACTTCTGTTGAAGGTAAGAGTGGATACGGTCTTGACAAAGAAACTGAGCTTAAACAACTTAGAGTGATGAAAAAATTAAATGAAATTCACCCGATAGATATATCAATTACTTTCATGGGTGCACATGCCACACCTAAAGAATTTGCCGGAAGAACTGACGATTATGTGGATTTTATTATAAATGAAGTCTTGCCTGAGGTTACAAAGGAAAATCTTGCAGAGTTTTTCGACGTATTTTGTGAGCAAAATGTATTTTCTGTAGAACAATCAAGAAAGATGTATTTAAAAGCAAAGGAATATGGACTTAAACTCAAGATTCATGCTGACGAGATAGTACAACTTGGTGGGGCAGAGCTTGCTGCAGAACTTGGACTTGTATCTGCAGACCACCTTTTACATGCCTCTGACAATGGTATCAAGGCTATGGCTGAGAAAAAAGTAATCAGCACATTGTTGCCTACAACTGCATTTTGTCTTAAAGAGCCTTTTGCAAGGGCGAGAATGATGATAGATTCAGGTAGTGCAGTGGCGCTTGGTACTGACTTTAATCCGGGAAGTAATTTTACCAATTCTATACCTTTGATGTTTGCTCTTGCGTCTATCTATATGAATATGTCTCCTGAAGAAGCGGTGACAGCCATGACTATAAACGGTGCTGCAGCTGTAGACAGAGCTGATAAAGTGGGCTCTATAGATATAGGTAAAAAGGGAGATATAGTAATACTCAAATATCCTTCATTTAGATTCCTACCTTATCACACAGGTGTAAATATAGTGGAAAAGACTATAAAGGCAGGAAAAGTAGTAAGAGAAAATAAGTAGATTTAAGAAGGAAGTAAAAATAAAGACCTGCTTAGCAGTAATCATGTAACAAAGGCTGATAGATAATTAAATAAAGCCTATGATTACTATATAAGCAGGTCATTTTATTATTATATTTCATTTACTCATAGATAAATTTATACTAAAAATCTAATAAAATAATGGATAAAGTATTTTCTGTACATTTATAATAGAATCATTAGTCATATACAATTTTTTAAAATTATTTGTGAAAATTATCCATAGGGAAAATAAATAATAGTATTATACTAAAAATCTATTAAAAAGCCGTATAATTGTATTACAGTATAATTGTTGATAATTCATAAACTTGTAATATCATTAGTAAAAAATACTTGGTATTATAAATATAAATTAGTATTAAATGAAACTTTTCAAAAAATATTTTGAAGAAAAATATCCGTATTCAAATTAAAAATAAATTTTAATTTATCACAATTTATCGTAATTCAGCTTTGCATTTTCTATTATTTGCTTTTTATTCTTACGGTATGAGGCAAAGAGTGAACCGGACATATTATGCCAGATTGAAAAAATTGCGCCCGGCAATGTAGCCAATGGGTTCAAAGCAAAGTTGGCAGTTGCAAGACTGATGGCAAGACCTGAGTTTTGCATACCTACTTCTATAGATAAGGCTGTTGTCTTATCATAGTCCATCTTAAAGAACTTGGCTGCCATAAGTCCTCCAAGCAGTCCAAGTCCATTGTGTAAAATTACAAGCATTAAGACCATAGCTCCTGATTCAGCAATTTTTGCAGAATTTGCTCCTATAATACCTGCAATAATTAAAATAACTGCAAGAGAAGATATCAGAGGAAACACAGACTTTCCCTTTTCTACGGTTTTTGGCATTACTTTTTTAATGAGGAATCCCAGCAATACAGGAATCAAAATAACTTTTACAACTGATTTGAACATAGCAAGGATTGACACTTCAACCCATCTTCCTGCCAACAAGAAAACCAAGGCAGGAGTTACAAGTGGCGCCAAAAGAGTTGATAGGGTAGTCATGGCAACAGACATAGTAACATTTCCGCCTGCTATATGAGTTATAACATTTGACGCCGTTCCTCCCGGACAACAACCTACAAGAATCATGCCCAATGCAAGGTCAGTATTTAAGCGGAAAACTACCGCTAAAAACCAAGCGGCAAGAGGCATAACTGTAAATTGAACCAAGGCTCCTATAAAGATATCTCGAGGATTTTTCATAACAGACTTGAAATTATCTCCATCAATGCTTGTTCCCATTCCAAACATGGCAATTCCTAAGAAAATAGAAGTATAATTTGTCATCCATTTAAAATAATTAGGAATAAAGTAGGCTATTACAGAAAAAAGGATGATAATCAGACCAAAATTTTGGACGATTTTATTTGAAATTTTATTTAATTTTTCCATGACCTCACCCCCTATGAATAAAATTGTCTATAAGTCTTGTTTTACCGATATAGACAGCTATTGCTATCAAAGTTTCCTGCTCAAAAGAGCTTACATCTTTAATAGTCTTAAAATCAACAGCCTTGATATAGTCTATCTTTGCCAGAGGCTCACTGCTTATTATTTCGTTCATCTTAGACAAAACTTCGCTTAAATCCCTGCCTTCTTTTGCAAGTTTTTCTCCTTGGAAAATTGCCTTTGATAGACAAAGTGCAGCCTTTCTTTCATCTGCTGATAAGTAAGTATTTCTTGAAGAAAGAGCCAAACCGTCTTCTTCTCTTATAATTGGGCAAGGCACTATTTCAATAGGAAAATTGAGATCAAATACTAATTTTTTAATAATGGCTAACTGTTGCGCATCTTTTTGTCCAAAATAAGCACGATCAGGTCCAACAATATTAAAAAGCTTGGTACAAACAGTGCACACACCTCTAAAATGACTTGGTCTTCTTAGACCGCAGAGGTTGTCAGACAACAATTCTATGTCAGTAAAGGCACATTTGTCCTGATACATTTCTTCAACTTCAGGATGAAAAATAAAATCAGCTCCAACTTCCTCAGCTAATTTAGTGTCAGCCTCAATATCTCTTGGATAAGTCGCCAAATCTTCATTTGGTCCAAATTGAATCGGATTGACAAAATCAGATACAACGACAATATCATTTTCTTGAGCAGCTCTTTGAATTAAAGAGGCATGCCCTCTATGTAAATATCCCATAGTCGGTACAAGACCTATAGTTTTTCCTTCTTTTTTGTAGTCTTGAAGTAGGCTTCTTAGTTCAGCGATTTTTTTAATAACTTTCATTGCAATCTCCTTAATAATGATTTATTTTTAGAGATAGTCTTTGACATCAATGTAAATATTTAAATTTTAATATAACTTTCCGTGTTTTTCATAAGATGAAATTTTTTCTATCTTATTATTATCATCTACAAAAACAACCTTAGGTTTATAATCCTTCAAATCATCTTGACTATATGACGAATAAGCCATGATGATGACCTTATCTCCTTGAGAAACACATCTGGCAGCAGCTCCGTTTAAGCAGATAATGCCACTGTTTCTTTCTCCGGCAATAGTGTAAGTTTCTAAGCGATTCCCGTTATTCACATCCACAACCTGAACCTTTTGATATTCCCTAATTGAAGATGCCTCTAATAAGGCTTCATCTATGGTAATACTGCCAACATAGTCCAGTGCGGCTTGAGTAACGGTGGCTCTATGAATTTTACCTTGTAACATTTCTATATTCATAAATCCCTCCTAAAAAAATAAGTAGCTTTAACTGTCTATAATTAAATAAAAAATTATAGAAAATAAAAGCTACATACTAATAAGCATAAGAAATTAGTGTTTGCAAAGGCAAACTAAAATTAATATTTGAGTCTTATTAAATATATAAGCTCTTTTTTAAATTTAATATTTATTATGATGTTAAAGAGTATAGTTTTATATTCAAATACTATCTCCAAGTTGTATGATAGCACAAAAAAATTTTTTTTGCAATAAAAAAAGATTAAATATAGTCGTAGAAATACAAATAATTATTGCAAAAAAGTTCAATAAGCTATAAAGCCTATGTTTACTTTGCTTTATTGACCATCTATAACCATAGCTATACAATTATATTGAATATATTGTTAAATTAAGGGAAAAAGATAAGTAAAAGAAATATTCAAGGAGATACCATATGTCAAATGAATCTATTGAAATCCTTGCTCAAAAGAGAGAAAGAGCAATTATAAGGACAAGTATTATAGGAATAGGAACAAATGTCATGCTTGCAGTTTTTAAGGCAATAATCGGTTTAATTTCAAATTCTATTGCTATAACATTAGATGCTGTAAACAATATATCTGATGCTCTTTCTTCCGTTATTACCATCATAGGTACAAAACTTGGAGCAAAACAACCTGATAGGAAACATCCGCTTGGGCATGGGAGGATAGAATATATCAGCTCAATGGTAGTAGCGGCAATAGTTTTGTATGCAGGTATTACATCTCTGGTAGAATCATTTAAAAAAATAATAAGTCCTGAAAAAGCCAGCTATGACACAATATCGCTTGTTATTATTGCAGTTGCTGTTCTTGTCAAAGTATTACTTGGAAAATATGTCAAAAAGCAAGGTGTAAAGCATAATTCAGGAGCCTTGATAGCCTCAGGTTCTGATGCGCTTTTTGATGCCCTAATATCCGCCTCAGTCTTGGCATCAGCTATAATCTACCTTGCCTTTGATATTTCTCTTGAGGCATATGTAGGTGTACTTATCTCAATTTTCATTGTAAAGGCAGGAATAGAGATGATGACTGAAACAATTAGTGAGATATTAGGCAAGAGAAGTGACAAGGAGGATACTGATAAAATAAAGAATATTATAGCTGAAGAAAAAGAAGTAAGGGGAGTATATGACCTTATAATCTTCAACTTCGGACCAAGTAAAAATTATGCAAGTGTCCATATAGAGCTTGACGATACCATGACAGTGGATGAAGTTGATGTGTTGACACGTAAGATAGAAGCAAAGGTCTATCAACAAAGCGGAGTAATACTTACAGGAGTGGGAGTTTATTCACATAACACCTCAAATGAAGAGGTAGCAGTGATTAAAAATACTGTAAAAGAAAAAGTTCTTTCATTTGATTGGGCATTGCAAATGCATGGATTTTATGTGGATATGGAAGAAAAAAGTATAAGACTTGATGTAGTCATCAGCTTTGACATAGAAAAAGAAAAGGCCCTGTCTATATTGACAGAGTCTATATCTGAGCTTTATCCAACTTATTCTCTTAAGATAACAACTGACTTGGATGTTTAAATATTAATATGTTTTTTAAATTTGTTCCTGTTTTATTCTCCATCTGCGGATAGTTAAGCCTACTATAAGATAAAGTATAGTTGGAATTATACCTAAGGAAAGTGAGAAGAAAAGAGCATGACTTTTTTCTACAGTCACTATTTCAAGCAATAGTAGAGGGTTTATCACGGCATCTTCCATAGTATGTGCAATGACTAAAGGCCATAGCGACTTGGTAATTCTGAAAATTTCGGTATACATTACACTCCAAGATATTACCACTACAAGACCTATTAGAAAAAATGGGACTCTTCCAACAGGTAGAGCTTTGTTGATTTCGCCTTCTGACAAAAATATCATGATGTAAGGAAGATGCCAAATCCACCATATGCACCCAACAAGCGGATAAAGTTTAAAGTCTGATATTTTCAGTTTTAATAGCTGATTTGTAAGATATGCTCTCCAAACTGATTCTTCAAATATATTTTTTATAAATTGAGCTGCAATTTGAACGAGTAATATACCTATATAGCTTCCAATGGCTATATTAGTGCTTGGGAATTTTATACTGCCTGTAATTGTCCCGAGTAAAATAACTATTATAGTAACCGAAGGATATATCAAAAAACTCACCAAGTACATCATCTTATTTTCTTTAAAGTTAGGAGCAAATCCTGCATTTTTCCAACCGTCTCCTCCAAATGTACGGAGAATTATTGTACAAATCAGAGGAGATACAAGCCATATTAAAAGCCCTAAGGAGCCGCCTTCTCCTGTTGTTGTTCCTATATTTTCGTAATTAGCTTGATTAGTTGATACATCTATCAAATAACCTATCCATCCACAAAGAGTGGAAAAAACTGTGAAGATAATTATATTACGCTTAATTTTTCTTTCATCATACATCTTAAATCACCTTTTAATCAGAATAATATTAAAGTTACAATTTTTTTAACTAAATCTATAAACCATATGAGAACTCTCATTGCAATTCCTATATTTTTATAATCTGACGGATTTCTAAGGGCGTCTATTAAGAAAAATGCCCAAGCTACGATGGTGCAGATAATTGCAAAGTTAATGATATGCTGTTTAATATTTTTCCCGTCATACATATTAAATCACCTTTTATTCGACTCGATAATACAAAGGTTTACTCATTTGTCGAATTACAGATTTTTCTTAAACTTTTTGAACCACTTTATGTTAAACTTCAAAAGTTCAATACCATAATCCAATGTTGCATAAGAAAATTTACTTATCTCCTTTATTTTTTCAGGAATTCCCTCATCTTTACACAGTGATAGGAATCTTTCTCTATACTGCTCATCCTTATTTAGATAGCTTTCAAGTTGAGATAGTTCGCTTGTAACATCTATTGATTTTTTTGACTTCAATAATGACTCATATTCTTCTTCCAAAGAAAGAATAACTTTATCAATCATAAGTTCCTGTTGTTCTCTTTGCGAATAACCTAAGAAGATAATTTTGGCAAGTTCAATATTTCTTGTTTTTGAATTATCTATTGGAATCTTCAACCATTCAAGTAATTCCGCCTGTCCTAATTTTGTAATTGCATATCTTTTTTTGTTTACTCCGTTTTCTACAACTTCTTCAAAAGTTACCATCTCCAAGTCAAAGAGTTTTTTAAGAGCAGCCTGTATACTTCCGAGACTGTCGCTGCATATAGATTTGTAACTTAATTTAATGACATTTTTGATTTCGTATGCTGTCATTCTGTTTAACATCAAAATTCCTAAAATTATTTTATCCATTTTCCACCTCCGTAATATACCTTATTGTAACATACCTAAAAGGTATAGTCAATATATTTTTTCAATTTTTTATATTGTGTTCTAAATAAGTAAATAACTTTGTTTTAGAATTTAGAAAAAAACATTATGTATGTTTATAGTTGAATTAATCGTATTTTAATAAAATATATATTTTTTGGATTTAGCTTAATTTTATAAACTATGTAAATGTCTTATATTATGGTATAATTGCGGATAGGGGTGAGAAGAATATGAAGGATAGCAGATTATTTCGTATACTTTATTACATATTGGAAAAGGGAAGAGTGACAGCAAATGAACTTTCGGAAAAGTTTGAAGTCTCAGTTAGGACTATTTACAGAGATATAGACTCTCTAAGTAGTGCCGGTATACCTATCTATGCCTTGCAAGGCAAGGGAGGAGGTATAGAAATTGCCGAAGAATTCGTCCTTAGTAATTCACTGCTCACTGAAGATGAAAAAAATTTGATAATGATATCACTTCATAATTTTGACGGCACAGGCAATATATTTGGGGATGGACTTTTGACTAAGTTATCAGCTCTCTTTAAGGTGAAAAATACAAATTGGATAGAAGTGGATTTTAACAACTGGCAAAATAATAAAATTAAAGAAGAGACTTTTAATCTTTTAAAATCTGCAATATTAAACAAAAAGATAATTTCATTTTCATACTTTGCTACCAATAAAAGTGAAACGAATAGAAGTGCAAAAGCAGTAAGACTGCTTTTTAAAGGACAGGACTGGTATTTATACGCTTTTTGCCTACTTAGAAATGAGTTTAGATATTTCAAATTATCCAGAATTAAAAATTTGGTTATACTTTCAAGCAGCTTTGATGATGATTTTGAAGATGTGATACTGAAAAAAGAGATAAAATATGAAAAACTGATTCGTGTAAAGGTAAAATTCGACAAAAAAGTCGCCTTTAGAGTATATGATGAGCTAAGCCCTGAGATAAGAGAAGATGATGAGGGAAATCTATACGCTCAAATAGAAATGCCAAGTGACTACAACTTGTACAGTTATATTTTTTCTTATGGAGATATGGCAGAGGTATTGGAACCTGTAGAAATAAGAGAAAAAATAAGGGACATGATAGAAAAGATGAAAAATATTTATAAAATATGACAAAAGGTGACAAGTTTTCTCCTGTATAATAAATTAAAGCATGCCTGTATAATTTTTTACACTAAATACCTATCAAAAGACGTGTAATTTTAGTATAGCAAGATTATTGATAATTTGTAAAACGGATAATTTTCTAAAATAATAATCTTGGCTTTATAAATGGTGATTAGTATAAATTTTAAAATAATATTTGATACTAAATTTATTATCTACAAGGAGAAGATACTATGAAATACGAGTGGAAAAAACTTGAAAAAAATATCTATGGAGCAAAGCAAAAGGCGGAAGTAATTGAAGTGCCAAATCAAAAATTTATAATGCTTAGTGGTAGCGGTAATCCTAATATGGAAGATTTTTCAAATAGGGTGTCTGCTCTTTATTCCCTTGCCTACGGTATAAAGATGTATTATAAGTCTATAATGAAAGATGAAGATGATAAAAAGTTTACAGATTTTACAGTATTTCCATTGGAAGGGATATGGCAAGAGTGGGAAGAAGGCAGAAGTGATAAGAGCAAACTTAAATACAATATTATGATTAAACAATCTGATTTTATATCAGAGGAGATATATTTAAATGCTCTTGATATTGTAAAGAAGAAAAAGCCTAATGTCTTGTATGATGAGATAGCATTTGATGAGATAAAAGGAGGAAAGGCAATTCAGATTCTACATCTTGGAAGTTACGATGATGAGCCACAGTCCTTTTTAAAGATGGATGAACTTGCAAGTAAAGTAAATCTAAGCCGAATAAGTAATTCGCATAGAGAAATATATCTCAGCAACAAAAACAGAACTGCAGAAGAAAAGCTAAAAACCATACTTAGATATGATGTAAAATAGGAGGGTAAAATGCCAAGACCGACGACTAAGGAAGATTTAATAAGTGCAGCAGCTGAAAATTACAGAAAACTTAATTTACTAATTTTAAATATGAAAGAAGAAGAATTAAACACTCCTTTTGACTTTTCTTCTGATGAAAAAAAGAAAGAGGCACATTGGAAAAGGGATAAGAACCTAAGGGATATCTTAATACATCTTTTTGAATGGCATCAACTTATTTTAGACTGGGTAAAAGCAAATCAAAAAGGAGAAAATAAGGCATTTTTACCAGAGCCTTATAACTGGAAAACTTATGGAGAGATGAATGTAGAGTTTTGGAAGAAACATCAAAGCACATCTTTGAGTAAGGCTAAGGACATGCTTGAAAAATCTCATAGTGATGTTATGAACTTGATAGAAAACTTTAACAATGAGCAACTTTTTTCCAAAGGTTTTTATAAATGGACAGGAGGAACTACACTTGGCTCTTATTTTGTAAGCAGTACATCAAGTCACTATGATTGGGCTATGAAAAAAATAAAGGCACATCAGAGAAATTGTAAGAATAAATAAGCTAAAGGAGACTAAATTGCATTTTGCTAAAGTAAAAGGAATTCTCTCATCAAAAAACGGTATGAATTTGTTTAGAGGTTGTACTCATGGATGTATTTACTGTGATTCAAGAAGTAAGTGTTATCAGATGAATCACAGATTTGAAGATGTTGAAGTAAAAGGAAATGGAATTTATCTTTTGGAAGAGGCTCTGAAACGAAAAAGAAAAAAATGTATGATTGGAATGGGTTCTATGACTGATCCATATATTCGTGAAGAATTAAAACTAAATTACACAAGAAAAGCTCTCGAACTGATAAAGAGATATGGTTTTGGAGCAACGCTTATTACAAAATCTGCTAATATAATAAGAGATTTAGACATATTTCAAGATATAAATTCAAAGACAAAATGTGTAATACAGATGACTCTAACTACTTATGATGAAAAATTATGCAAAGTTATAGAGCCTAATGTTTCAACTACAAGAGAACGCTTTGAAGTCCTGAAAACTCTAAGAGATGCAGGTATTCCAACTGTTGTCTGGCTAATTCCTATCTTACCTTTTATTAACGACAATGAGGAAAATATATTAGGAATACTAAACTATTGCAAAGAAGCAAAGGTCTATGGAGTAATATGTTTTGGCATGGGACTTACTCTCAGGGATGGAAACAGGGAGTATTTTTACAGTGAGCTTGATAAAAACTTTCCAAAGCTAAAAGAATTGTACATTAGAAAGTATGGGAATAGCTATATGATAAACAGCGATAACAATGTTGAGCTTATGAAAATATTTCATGGATTCTGTGAAAAAAATGATATTGTTCATGATAATAATAAAATATTTGACTATCTAAGAAGATTTGAAACAAAAGATGAGGTAAAGCAGCTAAGTTTTTTTAATTAAAAGTATAGAATTATCAATATATAGATTTTTTGGATATACAGTGACTAATATTATACTAATAAGGAGATAATATGAACTATAAAATAAGAGAAATAATGAAGACAGAGATTTCTTTACTTGACGATTTCTTATATGAGGCAATTTTTATACCTGAGGGTGTTACTCCACCGCCAAAAGATATTATAAAAGATGAAGAATTACAGATATATGTAAAAGACTTTGGAAAGTACAAGGACGATATTTGTTTTGTGGCTGAAGTTAAAGGCAAGGTAGTGGGTGCTGTCTGGCTTAGAGTAATTGACGATTACGGTCATATAGATGATGATACTCCTTCGCTTTCCATTTCTGTCTACAAAGGCTATAGAAATTTGGGTATAGGAAAGGCGCTGATAAAAAATGTCTTGGAAGAACTCAAAAAAAGAGGCTACAAAAAAACTTCTCTTTCAGTTCAAAAGGCAAATTATGCCTCTGAAATATATAAAAAAGTGGGATATTATGTGTATGAAGAAAGGGAAGAAGACTATATTATGGTCTATGACTTGAAAAAATAATATTTTGCTGAAGTTTAAATTTAAATTCAACTTATGAAGTGAAAAAAATAAAGTAGAAATAAGTGTTACAATATGTGTATGGATGACATAAATTGAGGATATTAAAGTAAATTTTTTGCATGGCAAATATGCGGACTTTAGACCACATTTTTTTTAGGTGTAAGACTAACTTCCACTTTAGCATGCGAGAAGTGGAATTAAGTTTTTCACTTTACATTACAAATATTTTAAGAACATTATGAAAGTATTGACAAAAAAGCATTTTAGGATTAAAATTTATGTAAGAAGAAAATAATAATAATTATTAAATGATAAAATATTAGAAAATATAAAGAGTCTTTACTTATACTAATACTACTATCTATTTAATCTATGGATAATGTTCATCAATAGTTTTAAAAAATAGTATATAATTCATGAATCTTATTATAAATGCACTGAAAATATTTTATCCATTATTTTATTAGATATTAGTATAAAAACCTGTTAAAAAGTAGTTTAGTTATCTTACAAAAAAGATATTGAAAATCTCTACAATGTATGGAGTCATTTAAAATAACTACTTGGTAATATAAACGGTGATTAGTATTAAATATCAGTAAAAAATAAAATATATATTTGATAATAAGTTTATGCAATTATAATAGTAAAAGAGCAAGACCATTTATGAAAAGTATTACATAGTTATTCTAAGTATAGATTTTCGTCAGTCAAGGGGGTGAGTTGATTGAGTTTGAATAAGAAGTTACTTAGAGACTTGCTTGAAAACAAGGGAGCAAACTTGGCTGCTATAGTGGTTGTCAGCATTGCCATTATGCTATTTGTAGGAGCAAGTATATCATTAAATACTCTGATTGACTCAAAAGACACCGCATATGAGCTTAATAATTTCCCCGATGTATATGCAAGATTGATTTCAATAAGTGATAAAAAAATAAGTTCACTGCAAAATATAGATAAGATTAAGTCTTTTGAGCCAAGACTTGTCGAAGAGCTCAAGATAGCAAATACCAATAAGACTATAAGGATGATGAGCATTACAAAAAGTATCGGCAAATATGTGTTGGTAGAAGGCTCCGCTCCAAGAGAAAATGCTTTTGAAATCTTGATAGATGAGAAGTTTGCAGAGGCGAACAACTACAAGATAGGTCAGGATATCACCGTAATTTCCAACGGTGTCAAGAAAAATATGAAGATATGCGGGACTATGTTTACAGCGGAAGGAATCTACAGTATAAGAGATAATTCCACTATCATGCCTAATTACTCCATATTTTCTTTGGCTTTTACAGATATTGCGTCATTGCAAAGGTTGACAGGGAAAAATTACTATAATGAAATCTTGTTTGACTTGAAGGATGAAGTGGAGTTTGAAGATGTCAAAAACGACATAAAAAGAGAGATAGAAAACTACGGACTTATCAATCTCTATCCCCAAGATGATCAGGTCAGCGACACTATGATTGACGGTGAAATTGATGAACAGAGGTCTTTGATGATAGTAATGCCTGTTATATTTCTCAGTGTTGCTATTTTAGTTATGGGGATAATGGTTAAGAGGATAATAGAGCAACAGAGGATGCAAATAGGAATACTTAAGTCTTTTGGCTACAGTGATTTCCAAGTGGGATTTCACTATGCTTCGTATTGTCTTATTATAGGCTTGATAGGAGGAATTATAGGTTGTGTTTTTGGAGTAGGATTCGGTCATATCATGCTTTCCACGTATAAGGTGTTTTTCAATATGGAATTTATAAACAATCACTCTCAAACTCAGCTTTTTGTCATGGGAATAGTCTTATCTTCCACATTTTCAGTAGCTGCCGGTGTAAATGCTGCGACTAAGGCTGTAAAGATAATGCCGTCAGAGGCTATGAGACAAGAAGCACCCAAAAGTGCTAAGAAGATGTTTTTTGAGGCACTGCCAGTATTTAATATGGTATTTAATTCAAGGGGAAAGATGTCGGTAAGAAATATAAGCAGAAATAAAAAGAGGAGTTTTTTCATAATCTTGGGAATAGCTCTTGCCTTTGCTATATCGGTATTGCCTTGGTCACTCTTGGAATTGATGGATAAAATGATATTTGACAGATATCGCTATACTGAAAAATATGATATAAAGATATTTTTAAACGGTTTTACATCTAAGTCAGGTGGTGAAAATGCCTTGAACTTAATGTCCAAGATACAGTATAAGCAGGGGATTTTGGAAGTGCCTGTTACTTTGGAATATCAAGGCGTAAAAGAAGACACCGTGACTATAGGACTGCAACAAGACGGCAGATTATATACAGTGGTTGATGATGATAAAAATAAGGTAGATATTCCAAGCGGAATGATAGTATTGTCAGAAAAACTTGCAGAAAAACTAAAGGCTGATGTAGGCGACTACATAAGTCTGAAAAGTCCTTACTCAAAATATAAGGAAGACAAGCATTATATAAAAGTAGGCAAGATAGTAAAGCAAAGCATAGGAATGAACGGATATTTGGATATTACTTATCTTTCCAATATCTTGGGCTATGAAGATATGTGCAACAGCATATTGCTTAAGGTCGAAAATGAAAACTACATTTATGATTTGAGAGAAAAATTTCAAGACTTGGAAAAAATAGTTAGCATACAGTCAAAATTGGAGAATATGAATCAGATTAGACAGAGAATGGAGACAATGTACTCTATGATATATTTCATGGCTATAATAGCTGCGGCTATGACCTTTGCTATAGTATACAATACCTTTGTTGTAGTTTTGTTGGAGCGCCAAAGAGAGATTTCCACCTTGATGGTGCTTGGAATGAAAGAAAAGGATGTATTGTCAATTATTAGCTTGGAGCAAAATATTACAAGTATAATAGGAGTCATTTTGGGCTTGCCAATTGCAAAGTTATTTATAATAATTATGTCCAAAACAATCATAACAGACACATTTACCATGCCGACTGATATGAGCTTAAATTCCGTTTTGATAGCCTTGATCTTGCTTGTCATATCTGCAGTATCGGCACAATTGCTTGCCTCAAGAAAGCTCAACAATATTGAAATAGTGGATGTATTAAAGTCGGGAGAATAGATATGGATGTACTAATAAGAGGAAAGGGAGTCTATAAGATTTACGATATGGGGCTTACCAAGGTGGAAGCTCTAAGCGGAGTGAACTTTGAGATTTATTCCAATGAGTTCTTAGTTATTTTGGGACCTTCAGGTTCGGGAAAAAGTACTTTTTTGAACATACTTGGCGGTATGGATACAGCTACTAAGGGCGAGATTTACTACAAGGATATGAAGTTGCATGATGCCAACAGAGCTAAGCTGACAAAGTATCGCAAGGATGCAGTAGGTTTCGTATTTCAGTTTTATAATCTTATGCCTAATCTTACTGCTATTGAAAATGTGGATTTGGCAAGGGAAATATCATCTTCACCACTTGACGCACGAGAAATGCTTGACAAGGTAGGACTTAGTGACAGAGCTGATCACTTTCCGTCAGAACTTTCAGGAGGACAGCAACAAAGAGTGGCAATAGCAAGAGCCCTGGCAAAAAATCCGGACATACTGCTTTGCGACGAGCCTACAGGAGCTCTTGATTCAAAGTCGAGCGATATGGTGCTGGATATACTCAAGGACTTTACCACTTCTTATAAGAAGACTGTTGTGTTGATAACTCACAATCAGGATATAGCAAAACTTGCTGATAGAGTAATGTATATAAGGGACGGAAAGATAGAAAAGATTGAACAAAGGAAATAAAAATTGAAATTTGAACTACAGATATTAGTAGCACAGTCATATATAATACTAAATTCTAATAAAATAATGGATAAAATATTTTCAGAGCATTCGTAATAGAGTCATAAATCGTATACTATTTTAAAAAAACTATTGATGAAGATTGTCCATAGATTAAATAGATAATAGTATAAGAATTTCGATATAATGGGGTGAAAAAGGTGCAAAAAAAGGCGAAGTTATTTTTTATAGCTGTCATAATAGCGGCAGCTGCTGTTTACGGATTTGTGCAAATGAACAAACCTGTAGAAATAAAGACCTCTACTATAAAAAAGCAAAGTTTGATTAGAAGCTTTAAAGAAAGTGCAAAGATTAAGTCAGATGATGAGATTGTAATTACTCCCAAATACAATGCAAGAATAGACTTCATTGTCAAAGAAGGCGATAGAGTTTCAAAGGGAGATTTGCTATTGGAGCTTAATAATGTCGAATTATCCGCAAAGAAAAAGGCATTGAATGCTCAGATAGGGTCTTTGTCAGGTCAAAGAGAGATGTCAAAGGTAAAAATCTATGATTCACAGTTAAAAGCTCTTGATATAGGCATAAATTTGGCAAAACAACAGCTTGATGAGCTTAAAGATGATAGAGATAAATATAAGGAGCTATATGATAGCGGAGCTGTAGCATTTACAGACTATGACAAAATCAATAGGGCTTATGACAGTGCAAAGAAAAATTTGGAGCTTAAAGAAAATGAGAAAAAAGTTTTGCTTGATACTGCAAAGGAGAAGTCGGGAACTACACAATATTACGACTCTCAAAAACAAGGTATAAATGCACAAATACAAGAGATAGATAACAACTTGGCATACTCACGAGTATATGCTCCATCTGATGCCATAGTTACCAAAGCTATGGGAAAAGTAGGAGGATTTGCAAATGCGTCTATGCAAATATTGGAACTATCTCCGTCAAACGACATCATAGTACTTTGCAGCGTCCTGTCATCAGATGCCTTGGCTCTTAAGGAAAATCAGAAGGTCAAGATATTGCAAAAAGTGGGAGAAGATAGTTACGAAAAAAGTGGCAAGATAATAAATATAGCCAAGTACGCAAAGACAAAGATATCATCTCTTGGGCTTGAAGAGCAGAGGGTGGATGTCAAGATTGCTATATCTAATATGGATAAAATCATAGTAGGAGAAGATATTGACGTTATCTTTGAAAGCATGCACATAGACAATGTCCTAACTGTAGCAAAATCTTCGGTATTTGAAGATGAAAAGGATAAGTATGTGTGGAGGGTGGAAAAAGACACGCTAAAAAAGACTAAGCTTGAAATAGGCAGACAATCCGACTACGACTATGAAGTCGTATCAGGTCTTAAAGAGGGGGACATCATCGCCATTGATGCAAATGACACTAAGATAAAAGAAGGTCTTAAAGTCAAGGTAAAAAAAGAAGAATAAAGTTAAGAAAAACATCGGAAAAACTTAAAGCCGGTGTTTTTTGTTGCTACTTTATATTTTTTGCCAAATCTGATATAATAAAACAGTATTTAATTTTATATAGTTATTTTAAGTATATGCTTTAATTTATGGGTTAAATTAAAGTATTATTTTGATTTATCATAACTCAATAGCAATTTAAATTTTAAGAAAGAAATATATGACGTTTACTTATAGTAATATATAATTGATATTTTATTTATTGATTTTTCTATTTTAAGCTGATATTTGAAAATCTCTAAAATCAAATTCTATAATATATCCATTATTAAAAAGTGAACAGTATAAATATAGATTAAGGAGATCTAATGATAGATTATATAAGCGGAACAGTGGTGCAAAAGGGGCTTAATCACGTAGTCGTAGAGTGTAATAACATAGGCTACAAACTCTTAGTATCGCAAAACACTTCTTATGAGCTTGAGCTTGAAAAAGCAGCTTCTGTATACACACATCTCATAGTTAAGGAAGATGACTTGAGCCTAATTGGTTTTAGCAATATGAATGAGAGAGATATGTTCAGGATTTTGATTTCCGTATCAAAAATCGGTGCTAAAATCGCACTTTCAATACTTTCGACATATACAGCTACACAAATAGCTACATTTATCAAATCAGCTGATGTTGTTTCCCTTGGCAAGGTATCAGGTCTTGGTAAGAAAACCGCAGAAAGACTGGTACTTGAGCTTAAAGACAAGGTGGATATCTTTGTAGGAAGTGAAGAAATAGCAAAGATTAAAAAAGATGATATACCTACAGAGGATGAAAAGTTGTCTCAGGTAATTGAAGCTCTTACAATGCTCGGTTTCAGCAATAAAGAAGCAACAGGCTCAGCAGAAAAAGTCTATGCTCTTGATAAGGATGCTGATGTTCAAAGTCTGATTAAGAGCTCGCTGGCACTGTTGAAAAAATAATAGAAAATTTTAAGGAAAAATTGATGGATAATAAAAAGTTTTATAAAATATTGGATAAGGTGGAAAAACCTGCAAGATACGTCGGCAAGGAGAAAAACAGCGTCGTTAAAAACAAGGATGAGGTCGAAGTCAGATTTGCATTTGCCTTTCCTGACACCTATGAGATAGGTATGAGCCACTTGGGTCTACAGATATTGTACAATCTTATCAATGCCCTGCCTTATGCTTGGTGTGAGAGGGTATTTGCTCCAAATCACGACTTTGAAGAATTGATGAGAAAAGAAGCTTTGAAGCTTTTTTCTCTTGAGTCACGCTCAGACATAAGCGAATTTGACTTTTTCGGCTTTACTCTGCAATACGAGATGTCATATACAAATATATTGAATATGCTCAATCTTTCAGATATACCATACTATGCAAAAGACAGGGATGAGACCCATCCTATCATAGTAGCCGGAGGTCCATGTGCCTACAATGTAGAGCCTATAGCAGATTTTGTAGATGTGGTGCAAGTCGGTGAGGGCGAGGAGATGATGGTGGAGTTTTTGGAAATCTACCGCCGACATAAAAAATCCGGAGCCTATTCAAAACATGAGTTTTTACTTGATGTGGCTAAGAATGTAAAGGGTATTTACGTACCTTCTTTTTATGATGTCAATTATAATGATGACGGCACTTTTAAGAGCATAGTTCCAAAGTATGAAGGCGTTCCTGAAATTATAAAAAAGAGAATAGTGGAAGATTTTGACAAGTCTTTTTACCCTGAAAAGCTGATTGTACCAAATATAGAGGTAGTACACTCAAGGATAATGCTTGAGATTTTCAGAGGATGTACGAGAGGATGCCGATTTTGTCAAGCCGGTATGCTGTATAGACCTATAAGAGAAAGAAGCAAGGAAAAACTCAAAGAAATATCAAAGATAATGTATAAAAACAGCGGGTTTGAAGAGATTTCATTAGTTTCTCTAAGCAGTAGCGACTATTCGGACATCAATGGACTTATAGACGAGCTAAATGAGATTCATGAGGTGGAAAAGACGAGCATTTCTCTACCGTCACTAAGACTTGACGGATTTTCTCTGGATACTGCAGAAAAGGTACAAAAGGTAAAAAAATCAGGTATGACCTTTGCTCCGGAGGCAGGCTCTCAAAGGATGAGAGATGTCATAAACAAGGGAGTGACATCCTACGATTTGCAAGATACGATGACGAAGATATTTTCGAGTAACTATCAAAGAGTGAAGCTCTACTCTATGATAGGACTGCCTTATGAAACTTATGAGGATTTGGACGAGATAAGAAATCTCGGATACACCGCCTTAAATATCTACAGAGATACGCATAACGGCAAATTAAATGCAAGAACAAGTATTTCTCTAAGTTCATCTCACTTTGTTCCCAAGCCTTTCACACCATTTCAGTGGTTTGGGCAAAACACTCTTGAAGAGATGAAGGCAAAGCAATACTACATCAAGGACAATATAAAAAATAAGAATATATCTTTTTCTTATCACGATCCTTTCACTTCAAGGGTAGAAGCTGTACTTGCAAGGGGTGACAGGAGGATGTCAAAGTCTATATTAAGAGCCTATGAACTTGGATGTAAGTTGGACGGATGGTCTGAGTTTTTCAAATATGATAAGTGGGTACAGGCATTTGAAGAAACGGGACTTGACATGGACTTTTACGCTACGAGAGACAGAGACTATGACGAGATATTCCCATGGGATCACATAGACTGCGGTGTGGATAAAAACTATCTTATAAGGGAAAATGAAAAGGCGAAAAATGCAACTTTGACGAGAGATTGCAGATACGGTTGCACAGGATGTAAGGTAAACAAAGACATAGCTGTAGGGCTATGTGGATAGGGGAGTAAATGATAAGAGTCTTATATAAAAAAACAGGAGACATTTCCTATATATCGCACCTTGATATAGTCAAATTGATGGAGAGAGTCTCAAGGAGAGCAGGGATAAAGCTGGCTTATTCACAGGGATTTTCTCCACATCCCAAGACATCTTTTTCTCCGGCTCTTTCTGTAGGAATGCACAGTTTTTGTGAATATATGGATTTGGAACTTGAAGATGAAAGCATAGATTTACAGGAATTGCTTGACAGATACAATGAAGCCTCAGTTGAGGGAATAGACTTTGTCAAGGCTAAAAAAATGGAGGACAGTACAGGCTCCATAGTCGCTTTTTTGACTAATTCAGTCTATGAATTCGACTTTGAATACTACAGCTTGGATGACTTTGAAAAAATAAGAGAAGCTATAGAAAAAATAAGTGATGAAAAAGAGATAATGCTTGAGCGTACAAGTAAGAGCGGTAATAAAATAGAGTACAATATAAAAGAAATGATACAGAAAATTGAAGTTTATGACGATAAAAAAATATGTTGCACAATATCGACATCATCATCAGCAAATCTAAATCCTAAGGTATTGTTGAATCATATACTTGACAGAGCAAATATAATTCAAGACGAAGTGATAAGGATTACGAAAAAAGATACTTTCAATATGTCGGAAGATGGTACAATTACAAGACCTATATGATAAGAGGTGAGATATGAATAAGTATTTGTTGGAAGTAAGTATTAAGAAAAAACTCGCCTTCTTTGATTTGGATATGAGTTTTAACTTGAAAAAGGGACTGCTTGCAGTGCAGGGTTTTTCCGGCTCAGGTAAGACTACCACTCTTGACTGCATAAGCGGGATAAGGACTCCTGACAGCGGATATATCAAGCTAAACGACAGATATATGTATAGCAGTGAAAAAAAGATAAATCTCAAACCCAAGGACAGGCATATAGGCTATGTTTTTCAAAACTATGCACTTTTTCCGAATATGAAGGTTAGGGACAATATACTCTTTGGAGTAAATAAAAAAGACAAAGACAATGTAAAATATGCCATGGATTTATCCCAAAGGATGAAGATTGAGCATTTGCTTGATAGATACCCCTCAGACATATCTGGTGGAGAAAAACAAAGGGTGGCATTTGCAAGAGCTTTGGCTGTAAGACCGGAGATTTTACTGATGGATGAGCCGTTTTCAGCCTTGGATGAGGATTTGAAGCAAAGTCTCTATCAGGATTTTTTGGAGATTAAAGCCAATGAAAATATACCTATGATTTTGATTACACATAACAATACGGAAGCGAAGATATTGGCAGACGAGATAATACATGTGGAAAACGGAAAGATAAAAAAACACGAAGATATGAGCAAACAAGAAGTCGTATATGAATAATTTTTATAAAAAGAAATATTAATGTAATAATTGTATTGAAGATGTAAAGAATTTTTTAAGCTAAAATAAAAAAATCAGTGCTACTATATATACGTATATTAGGATGAGATTTATTTTGAATATGAAAGCCCGCTTTATAAGACATATTTTGTACAGTATGATGATGAGAAAATTTATATGTTTTATTTTGGAAGGCGGATACATATTCCACTACGAACGATGTAAGTAAGTTATTAAAACTTTTAGTACATTTAGCTTAAATTTAAAATTAGTATATTAAGGAACTGTTTTGTATGAAGATTAATAAGAAAAGCATTTTTATGACTGCGGTTTTGGTAGGAGTAATCGGTGGCGGATTTTCCTATGCAAAACTGCCTATTGAGTATGATAATTTTACAATCAAGGGCAAGACTGTCAAGTTAGCATTGGCAGATCTTACTATAGACGGAGCCGTAATAAATAAGAAGACAGCAGGGGTATCTCCTGTAGTGATAAACTCACGTACTATGGTGCCGGTAAGAGCCTTATCAGAAAAAATGGGCTACAAGGTATCGTGGATAGAGGCAAAACAACAGGTGATTATAGAAAACAAGAATAATAAGATAGAGCTTGTAATCGGTAAGTCTAATGCAAAGGTAAACGGTGTAGATAAAAAGATAACAGATAATGTATCACCTATGGTGATAAACTCAAGCACTTATGTTCCGATAAGATTTGTAGTGGAAAACATGGGTCTTGACATCAATTATGATGCAAAAGATAATAAAATAATGTTAAATACTGAAAAAGGCTTGATATTTGAGGAAAAAGGCAAGGTAGCAGCTGCAGAAGAGGTGGATGATCCGTCAGTACCAAAAGACGTAGAAAAGTTTATCGTCAAACCTACTGAACCTACAGCTCCAACTCAGCCTGCAAGTCCTACTACTCCTGTTATTCCGTCTGTAACAGATGTTCCTAAGGTAGAAGAGCCTAAGAAAAAAGATGAGATACCTCCTCCGCCTCATTTGGCAGATGGTTCGTCATCAGGTTCAGGAACATTGCCAAATAACGGAAAGATTAATGAAATCAGTTCAAGTTTCTCAGAAAAAGACGGAGATAAGACTTTTAGAATTACTCAAAAATCAGGAAATATTGACGTAAGTTACTATTTCCTTCAAAACCCTAAACAATTGGTTATAGATGTGAGAAATGCTGCTGTAGACATGTATGATTCAGTACAGACAAATCTGGATGGTAAGGTATTTATAAGTGCAACATCTACCAGAAATGATACTGCAAATTATACGAGATACACCATAGATTTGGGAGAGGGAGTAAATACAAACGACATTAAATTTAATATAAGGGCAAATGTATTTGAAGTGCTAGTGGAAAAACAATATGTTGCAGACGAAAAACAAAAAGAAGTATTCAGCTATTCATTTGATAGAGCTTCCGGAAATATAAACATTAAAACTAAAGAAAGCTACGATATAGCAAACCATTCACAAGATCAAAAGATGATTTTCCTTGTAATACCTAAGGATATGATTAAGTTGAATGTAGGAAGGCTCAATGTATCAAATAGATTGGTAAAATATGTTGAGATAAAAGAAAGTGGAAATGACTATAATATAACTATGGAGCTTTCTGACAGAGTAACTTATAATATAAGCAAGACAGGAGCAAGGACAACGACTATAACGCTTAAGAAAAATAATAGACAGACTCCGCTTATAGTATTAGACCCAGGACATGGAGCACAAGATGCCGGAGCAATAAACAGACAAATTGGAATTACAGAAAAGGCATTGAACCTGCAAGTAGCTACTAAGCTCAAGGTAAAATTTGAAAATGCAGGATATCAGGTTGTTATGACAAGAACAGATGACAGCTTCGTACCGCTTAATGACATAGCGGCATTTTCAAACGGAAACGATCCGGATATATTCATCTCAATACACCACAATTCTTCTGATAATACGTCAGCCAGTGGTATAGAGACATTTTACTACGCTTCTGAGGATAGCAAGAGACTTGCCTCTACTATAAGGAGACATCTAATCTCAAGGTCAGGAGCTGTAAACAGAGGAACAAAGAACGCAGGATTTGTGGTAATCAAAAAGACTACATCACCGGCTACTTTGTTGGAACTTGGCTTTGTATCAAATAATGCGGAAGTTAGAAAGAATATGTCAGAATCGTATCAAAACACATTGACAGATGCGATAGTTTCAGCTGTAAACGAATATTTTAACAGATAAGATAAAAATATTTAATATGAAAATATGTAAGAAAAAAGCTATGTGGGAAACTATATAGCTTTTTTTAATACTAAAAAGCTATCAAAAAGCCTTGTAATTTTATTACAGCAAGGTTATTTATAATCTGCAAAAAATAATTTACTAAAATAACAATCATGTCACTATAAATGGTGATTAGTATAAACAAATAAATATTAGCTTGCAAAAATACTCTTTAAATGGGTAAGATTTATGAAAAAGGAGTGGAAGATGATAAGATTAGAAAATGAAAATTCGACAGTAAAACTTGGAGAGATAATAGCTGATACTATTCCCCAGGGTATTATCATAGCTTTGACAGGCGAATTTGGTAGCGGTAAGACTACATTATCACAGTCAATAATCAAAAATATTATGAAGATACAGGACGTTTCTTCGCCAACTTTTAATATAGTAAATGAGTACAGGGATAAAAATCAGACTATATATCACTTTGATTTTTACAGATTGGAAGATGAAAGTGAGCTTTTTGGCATAGGTTTTGACGATTATCTATCTGACAAAAAGTCAATAATGCTTATAGAGTGGGCGGATAAATTTTTAGATATGCTTCCGAAAAACTATCTTGAAATAGTTTTTTACAAGGGAGAAAATCATAGGGATGTGGAAATAAAATCCGTAGGAAAAAAATATGTAGATGTAGGAAATGAAATCATAGAAAAATTTAGTCAAAATAAATGTTAGAATGATATTAACTTAATTAAAAATAATATTATTAAAATCATATATTAAATGAAATTATTTATTGACTATTATCCAAAATTTGTGGGTAATAAGTTGTGAGTAAGATAAGATAAATTTAGATATAAAGAAATTTTATAAATTTAAGGAGATAAGATGAAATCAAATATAGGGCTGATAGGTCTGTCTGTTATGGGAGTAAATCTCGCGCTTAATATGGCTGACAATGGATATAAGGTGTCAATATTTAACAGGACGACTTCAAAAGTAGATGAAGTGAAAAAAAATAGGCCGCACGATAATTTTAACTATTGTTATTCACTGGAAGAAATGGTTAATTCTTTGGAAAAACCGAGAAAAATAATGTTTATGGTAAAGGCCGGTGAAGCGGTGGATATGTTGATACAACAGCTTATACCTCTGCTTGAAAAAGGAGACATATTAATAGACGGTGGAAATTCATATTTCAAAGACACTGTTATAAGGGAAAAATATCTCGCTGAGAAAAATATAGACTATGTAGGAGCAGGTGTATCAGGAGGAGAAGAGGGAGCAAGATTTGGGCCTGCCATAATGATAGGGGCAAAAAAGGAAGTGTATGATAAGATTGGAAAGATTTTTTCAGATATTTCTGCAAAGGTGGATGACTATCCTTGCAGTGCATTAATGTCTAGCGACGGAGCAGGACACTATGTAAAGATGGTACACAACGGTATAGAATATGCTGATATGCAGTTAATCAGCGAAGCATATACAATACTCAAAGATATAGGGAAGCTTACAAATGATGAACTGCATAAGGTCTTCGATGATTGGAATAAATCGGAGCTTGAAAGCTATCTTATAGAAATTACTTCGGATATTTTCAAGGTTAAAGAAGGGAATTCTTACTTGATAGACAAGATATTGGACGTTGCCAATCAAAAAGGTACAGGCAAATGGACAAATCTTGAGGCTATAGAGCTTGGAGTTGATATTTCCACAATAGCGTCTGCTCTTAATATGAGATTTATGTCCACTTTAAAAGATGAAAGACAAAAAGGCAGTTCAATAATAAAAAGACAAGGTAATAAATCTTCAATAGCTAAGGATGAATTGATAGAAATGGTAAGACACAGCCTGTATGTAAGTAAGATAGTGGCTTATGCACAAGGCTTTAAATTATTGGATACAGCTCAAAAAGAATATGGATGGGAGCTTGATTTTTCAAATATTGCCAAGATATTTAGGGGCGGTTGTATAATCAGAGCCAAGTTTTTAAATGACATCTCAGACGCTTTTTCACAGGATAAAAAGGTGGAAAATCTTATGTTCACTGATTTTTTTGCTAGTCAAATCAATCAAAACATAGCATATTTAAGACAGTTGGTATCACTTTCGGCACAAAATGAAGTGCCTATACCTGCTATGAGCAATGCACTTTCCTATATAGATGTATACTCGACTTCGACTACAGGTGCAAATCTGATACAGGCACAAAGAGACTATTTCGGAGCCCATACTTTTGAGAGAATTGACAAAGAAGGAAAATTCCACTTTGATTGGATAAATGAAGTAAAAAAAATATAGCCTTATTTTGAAATATTCTAAGTTATATATTAGCTTATACTAATATCTATTTAATCTATGGGCAGTTTTCACAAATATTCTTAAAAAAAGCATATTAGTTATGACTTTACTATAATTACACTGAAAAAAATCTGTTATTTTATTAGATTTTAGTATTATTATAGTATAAATTTAGAAAAGATAACAATAAAAAAATGAAAGGAGGGCAAAAGTGACTTCAAAAGCGATAATAATATTCGGAGGTACGGGAGATCTTTCATATAGGAAGCTCTATCCCGCACTTTACGATTTATATAAATTAGGTAAGTTATCTCAGGATTTCAAGATTTTGGGAATAGGAAGAAGAAATTATGAAGATAAGGAATACTCTGAGATAATAAGACCTTGGGTCAAAAAGTTTTCAAGACTTGAATACAAAGATGAGGAGTTTGAATCTTTTTGCAGAATAATCAAATACTATATGATGGATTTTTCTGATGAGGAAAAATACAATCAATTGGGTGAATATTTCGGGAAAAACGGACTTACAAAAGATATAATATGCTATTATGCCGTTTCGCCTGAGTATTTTATGCCTATCACAACAGGTTTGTCCAAGATTGTGGACGATATAGAAAATATCAAGATAATAATAGAAAAGCCTTTTGGAAAAGACTTAAAATCCGCTGAGGAACTCAATAAAAAACTAAGGGCATATATAAAGGACGAAAACATATACTATATAGATCACTACCTTGGTAAAGAGATGTTGCTTAATATAATGACCATAAGATTTTTCAACTCCATGTTCAACGGTGTGTGGAACAATAACTTTATAGATAATATTCAAATCAACGTATTTGAAGATATCGGAGTGGAAAGCAGAGGGGGATATTACGACAAGGCAGGTGCCATTGCAGATATGCTGCAAAACCATCTCTTTCAGATACTTTCCATAGTGGCAATGGATGAGCCTGAAGATTTTGATACGAAAAATATAAAAGACGCTCAGACTAAGATTTTCAAACAGCTTAGAAAATTTCCAAAAGAGGAAATAGATGACTACATCGTGCTTGGTCAGTATAAAAACTACAGGGATGAAGATAAGGTGGATAAAAACTCTACTACGGAAACTTATGTAGCGGCAAAGGTCTTCGTTGATAATGAAAGGTGGATGGATGTTCCCTTTTATCTTAGGACAGGAAAGAAACTGAAAACAAGGGAGATAGAGATAATAATCCAGTTCAAACCTACTAAAAATGCAATAAAAATGGTTACTGCAGACTATGCAAATGCAGACTTGACAAAGATATTTGAAAATAATTATCTGTCTATAAGAATCCAACCTGATGAGGGGATAAACCTGAGATTCAATGTGAAAAAAGCTGGCTCCACTGACGAAATAGATATAGCAAATCTCAACTATTGTCAAAGTTGCCTGACAGAAAATGTGATAAACACCCCTCAGGCTTATGAAAGATTATTGGAGTCATCTATAAAATCCAACAGAACCTTGTTTTCAACTTGGGAGCAGATACAAGTCAGCTGGGAATATATGGATGAAGTGTTAAAGATGTACAGGGAACATTCCAATAAATTGTATGAATATGAGCAGGGGAGTTTCGGACCGAAAGAGGCAGATGAAATATTGAAAAAAGACGGAAGAAAATGGATATATACACAGGAGTAATGATGAGGATACACGATGTGACAAGGCTGATATCGGAAGATATGACAGTATACAAAGATAGAGAAAGCAAGAAGATAAAAAGAACAGTAGTTGCTGACTATGAGAAGGCTGATTATTACGAGAGCAGAATGGATATGGATATGCACTGCGGCACACATATAGATGCACCACTGCATATGATTAAGGGTGGAGATACGATAGAAAAGTATGATTTATCAAAATTTATCGGTGATTGCAAACTATTTGATCTGACAGATGTTAATGAGGCTATAAGAAAAAAAGATATAGAAAATCTAGATATTCAAAAAGATGATATAGTAATCTTTAAGACGAAAAATTCATTTGACCAAGGATATAATCCGAAATTTGTCTATATAGAAGAAGATGCCGCCTTGTATCTTTCTGAAAAAGGGATAAAAACAGTTGGAATAGATGCCATGAGCATAGAAAGAGATAAAAAAGAACATCCTTCACATAAGATAATTTTGGGCGCAAATATAGGAGTAATTGAAGATTTGTATCTGAAAAACGTAGGACAAGGGCAATATTTTTTAAGTGCCTTGCCTCTAAATATAAGGGGTAGTGAAGCCTCGCCTATAAGAGCGGTATTGATAGAAAAATAGACAAAGAAATTGACAAATATTGAAAAAAACTATATAATGGATTAGTCTAAGACGAAAATAAATTTAGCTAAGGAGAGTTTATATGATCAGTGCAAGTGAATTTAGAAAAGGTGTCACTTTTGAGATTGACGGACAACCGTATTTGATAGTGGATTTTCAACATGTTAAGCCCGGAAAAGGTGCAGCCTTTGTAAGAACAAAATACAAAAATTTGAAAACCGGAGCAACAAGAGAAGAAGCATTCAACCCGAATGACAAGTTCCCTAAGGCACAAATTGAAACTAAGGAAATGGAATATCTATACAATGACGGTGAGCTTTATTATTTCATGGATGCAGAGACATACGAACAAGTTCCTCTAAATTATGAACAAGTTGAAGATGCAATTAAATTTATGAAAGAAAATGAAAAAGCTATAATAAGATTCTATCAAGGACAGGCTTTTTCAGTAGATCCGCCTAACTTTGTAGAACTTCTTGTAACAGAAACTGAGCCGGGAGTAAAGGGAGATACTGCTACAAATGTTACAAAGGCAGCTACAGTGGAAACAGGTGCAACAGTACAAGTACCTCTATTTATAAATGAAGGTGAAAAAATAAAAATAGACACAAGAACTGGAGAATATCTTTCAAGAGTATAGGAATAATATAACAGATTCTTATGTAAATCGAAAATTTAATAAGATAAAATATGTATGTTTAATAGATTTTACAATGTATGGGAGTAATTTTCATATATTGTAAAATTTTTTATGAATATATATTTAGCGATTATAATATTTATACTAAAAACCAATTAAACAGTCCTAAAAATATATTAAAGATGCGTTATTGAAAACTAAAAAAATAATACTTCAATAAGTTCAAAAATATGACATTATAAATGGTGATTAGTATTAAAAGTAAAATTACTAAATAATTATAGATAAAAATAGCGATACCAAAGCGGCATCGGCTATTGGGAGCGTAAAAAGTCTTCCATAGCATTTGTTGTATATATCAATCTCCTCATCTCTTGTGGATATTTGAAGTATGTTGATAGTTCTGCCAAGTTGTTCTTCCAACTTGATACGCACATTGGATATTTCTTTCCCCATTTGTCTTCAAATTCTTCTAACTTTGTTGTTGCCACTTCTTCTGTTGGTACTTTGTATACCTCTTTTAGATCTTTCATCAATTCTTTGATATCTTTGTATGTTACATATTTTGTTGAGTTTCTTATCTGGTGGATTATGCATTTTTGTATCTGAGCTTTTGGATATACTGCACTTATTGCTTGACTAAATCCTACTAGATTGTCTGTTGATATTATTAGTATATCTTCTATTCCTCTATCTCTTAGCTGATTTAGTACCATTAGCCAATATTTACTGCTTTCATTTTCTCCTATCCACATTCCCGGTATTTCTTTATTTCCTTGCATATTGTAGCCTAATGCTATATATACTGCTTTTTTTATTATTTGTCCGTTTTCTCTTACGTTGTAGTGTATTGCATCTAAAAATATTATAGGATATACTCTTTCTAAGGGTCTGTTTTGCCATTCTTCTATTGTCGGTATTATCTTGTTTGTTATATTGCTTATCATCGTTTGTGATAAGCCAAATCCATATATCTCTTTTATGTGTCCTGATATGTCTCTTGTTGTCATTCCTTTTGCATACATTGATATTATTTGTTGCTCTATATTTGAGATGTCTTTTTCATATTTT
>FUZS01000022.1 GCA_900167215.1 [Eubacterium] yurii | reverse complement strand
ACTGCATGGGTTCGGTTTGTATCAAGGGTAACTTGTCATTAACCGCCACATAAGACCTCCCCGGTTAAGAGTGATAACCTTCCTCTCATCTATCTGTCACATTTACACCATAGGGTTCGGGTAGTATTGGACTTCACTTTGTTAGGCAAGCTCGTCCGCCCTATAAATGCCTTGTATGTGATTTCTGTTCGTCAGACCGAGAATTTGCATTAAGCTTACTTCAGATTCCACCTCACGATGGACACCCTTGCCCTCTGCTAACAGTTCCTACTACCAAGCCTGTAACGGACTTTCACCGTCAAGTTATCACCCATTCCGAGCAAACCCAAAAAAGACCGAAGCACTAAAGCTACGGTCTAATTTTTTATATTCATTTGTAATACACTTTGAAAAATTATTGGATTTATTCTTTTTAAAATCTTTACCCAATTTTGTCCCAGTTGCTTATTCTAATAGGCTATAAATCTTGAAAATAAGGCACTTCTGAAAAAATATGTCTACTCCCACTTGATATGTCCATTGATGCCGTTTTATATAAATGGCATCAAATCAAGGTTTTTGTTATCAAATTTAGCCTTATTATCCGTTTTATTTCTGTTTCTCCGATTTTTTGCAAGCATATTGCAAGCACAAAACTTTTCTAAGCATTATCTAATTCTATTATTTTTTTTAAATCAGATTCTGCATTTTTGATTTCACTATTTATTTGTATCACTATATCATTTGCCACTTCATTAAATAAATCGTTGTTTGAATCATCCAGCTCAAATTCTATAAGTTTTTTTCTCTTAATTACTTCTTGAAAGATTAAATTAAATAAATTTTCAATATCTTGCGTATTGCTGTCAGTTATATTAACTGAGCTATTTTCTAAATCTGGTATTAAAAATTTAACGGTTTCATTATTTTCACTTCTATCTACTTTGAATTTCATTATTATTGATTCCATATGTTTCTCCTTATATTGAACATGTGTTCACTTCCTTCTAAATGTTTAATCGCTTCATCTTCCCACGATATTATATTGTCAGTATTTTTAATTGATACCAGTTCATTTGCATACATATTACCAGCAAAATATATTTCTGCTTCTGAATCTCCTACATAGTTACAATATATTGTTTGAGTTGGCAATGTATTAATTGCAATATTGGCATTATGTGTAGATAATACTACCGTTTTTCCTATATCTCTTAAATACTTTAATTTAGGAATTATATATTCTGATATATATTTATTTCCAAGTCCTCGCTCTATTTCATCAAACAAGTAACAATCAAAAGTCAGATTTTCAATCAATCCACTAATTGATAGAATTGATTTTTCACCTTCAGAAGGTTCATATATAGTATCATCCTCTCTAATCACCATGCAAGACTTCTTTACACAATCACTAAAATATTCTGCACCACTCTTTTGTGACTCATCAATCGAAAATAATCTATTCATTTTCAACAAATCTTTAGCAGAAAAATTTGCTATTTTTTCTATTAAGACTCGATTAGCAGAAATCTTATTTCTATCAAATGGGGAACCTTTAACAAATTTTTCATTTTTATCCATTACTTTCACTTCCACTTTGGAATAAATCGGCCCCTTATCTGGTAATTCTCCAATTTTAATTTTTTTAGATGATTTAATATTCTCTAAACTTTCATTAATATTTTTGATTTTTTCAAAAATAGCTCGCCTATTAGAAACCATTTTTGAAAATCCAATATTATTTGGTTTAGATTTTTTCCCTGTTTTTTTGTCTATTATTTCTTTAATATTTTCAATAATTATACCTGTTTTAGAAACGGAAAATATTGCTTTAGATTTTTCTACTGTATCTTCATAGATTTCTTGTTTAAGCATATATAATTCATCAGATAATTTTTCTTTATGCTTGTTTTCATCATTTCTATACTCTGTATTTATATTATTGACTTTATTAATATAATGAATATTTTCCCTATATTTTATAGAAACATCTTGGATGGTTTGAGATATATTTTTATTATACAAACATTCTGTTTTTCTTATTTTTTTTGCATTTTTTGATACATTTTGATTTTCATAGTATTTCAAATATTTATCAATAAAATTAGTATAAGCACTCTCTTTATAATTTAATACAGAGTCTAAATCATTAATTATACTGTCTTTTAAAACGCTATCTATTTCAACTTCATCTTCATTATTTTTCAATATTTCATCATAGACTTTTTGATAATCTTTTCCTTCATGAATAAAAATCTTTTTCCCTCTTTCACTTAATTTAGGAAAAATATAATTCTTCATTAACACAGTCTTTCCTGAACCCTTGCCACCAAAAATTACATTAACATCCTGATATATATCCAACTTGTTGTTATAATCCAAACCTATTTCCATTTTTTCACAATGATTCAATACGGATTTTATAAACACATTAGATGATGTTGCTAACTCGTAAAATTTACCGAAACTATCAATTGCAAATTTCATTTCTGGTAATTTTTTTGCATCTTCCGAATAATTCCCCCAATCTTTTACATCGCTTCCTATTAAAGATATCTCGTTATGTGCATTGATTATACCCATGGTTTTTAGTTTTGGTTCTAGAATAACTGTGTACCCAACTAAATCTTTTTTCAAAAGATTTTTTTCTTCAATACTTATTGATCTATCTTTATCTTTATCTAAAAAATGAGGAATAATTAAAATTTTATCTGTTTTGAATTTTTTAATATTGAGTATTAAGTCATTATATTCCAGTTTATAATCATCATAATCTCTATTGTCATCTTTAGAAAAAATGTCTTTAAAATCAATTGCATACTCTGGACTGCACACTAAAATAATATGCCTTATTTTATTTTCATCAAATCTAACATCTAACTCTATGCCAGGAAAAATAATAAAATTTATTGGTTTACTTGAAATCGCATTATATTCATTGATATCAAATTTGTTATGATTCGTAATCGCACATACTCCAACATTATTTTCTTGAATTTTTTCTATGAATTTTTCTGTATCTATTACTCTTGATGCTCCATCACCTTTTTTACATTTTTGTGTATGTAAATGTAAATCTATTTTCTTCATTTTCGCCCTTCTCACTCCTTTTTCTACTGAATAGTGAACTTTTATTGCTGCTTCTGCACCTTCAACTTTATCTTTTCTTAACTTTTCTTCCGTTTGGGATATTCTGAACAGATTAGCAATAAGTTCGGCACCGCCCATATAACCCCAAATCTTTTGTTTTGCTGTCAGTAATTTTTCTGTAATGTATGTCTTAGAAATACAATCCAACATAAAATGCCATATAGAATGCGTTCCAGAATGCAGAAAAGTCTTCATTTGTGATTACTCCTACATCATGTGCCATTTCTACCAAAAGCTGATTCCACTGTTTAATGTCTCAACGAACAACAAGTCTTCTTCTGTCTTCATCAAGCTGATTAAAATGGTCAGCTATTTCTTGACAATATGTCTGTATGGCAAAATAGGTTTGTCAAAGTGCAATAACCTCTTTTCTCGGTTCACAGTTTTGCATAATCAAATATCAAGCATATCTCGTAAGCTCATAATCTTTAATAGATTTACTTGTAGCCCCAGCATCCACGATTTTGCTGACCTCAGCAAAATCGTATTCTACTTCATGACCGCTATTCTCACAAGCAATCATCGCTCTGTCCATTACCTTCTAAAAATTTCTCCATTGAGAATAATCAAGTACAGCGTCAAGTTCTCTTGTACTCCAATACTCACTTCCGTCTTTCCGGACGTATTTTACATCTTCAAATTTTTTTATATTCTTTTGCTTTTAAATTTGGAATACTCTACCCTCTTTCAATATATATTTTAATGAAAATAATTCTATATCAATTATATTTCTCTTCATCTTCTGCTACTAATAACAATGTTCTATTTTCAGGATTATTATACGAATAAACATTGACTTTTTTCTCAAAGTTATAATTATCAGTCCAAAGTTCACACTGCGTCATAACAGTCTGAACAGCATCATCCATTCCTTCTGGTGGGTATTTATGTTTTTTTAAAAGCTTTTTAATTAGCATACGCATTTTTGCTCTTGCAGACTCTCGTTTCTGCCAATCGATCGTCTTGTTTTTCCGGAGAGTATCTGCTAATTCTTTCGTTATTGCAATGAGTTCATTATTTTCATAAAAATCTTTAATTGCCTGTGGTTTTGTCAATGCATCATAGAAAGCAAGTTCATCAGCAGTTAGTCCTAATTTATCTCCATCTTGATGTGCTGCTGCAATCTGTTTTGCTAACTTTAACATTTCTTCTATAACTTCTTCATTGGTTAGCATCCCGTTAAGATACGCATTGATAGCACGCTGCATAATCTCGCTGAACTTTTCAGCTTTTACAATATTTGTTCTTCGATAAACAGAAACCTGTTCTGCAATCAACTTTTTCAATAGTTCAACTGCAAGGTTCTTTTCTTTCATATTTGCAACTTCTTGAAGAAACTTCGGGTCAAACAAAGAAAATTCTTCTTTAATGTCTGAAAATAAATTTATTACCCCATCACTTTTAATACTCTGTTTCAAAAGCTCATTTATTCTCGCATTCATTTCTGGTAAGGAAATCTTTTTACCAACGCCAGTATTTGTAAGTCTTAAAACAAGAACTCTAACAGCCTCAAAGAATGCTGCCTCAAATCTACTATCTTCATCAACTAACGAAGAACAAAGGGAAAGAGCCTGATGAAGCATAAGGGCTTCTTTTACGAAGGAATCTTTATCATCAACTTTTTCTCTACCCATAATAAAATTCACAGCACCACTGATAGTTTTTGCTCTTTCAAGGTCTGTACCATTAATAAACTTTGTATAATCATATCCATGGAACTTATCACGGCAAACTGATAATTTCTCCAAGAACTTAGGATATGCAACCTTTGCAACATCTGTATCGCCATAGTTCTTTTTGTCACGAGAAGTATAGTCGTTCATTGCTTGCTTCAGAGCAGTAGCAATTCCAACATAGTCAACAACAAGCCCACCTTCTTTATCACGGAACACCCGGTTTACACGAGCAATTGCTTGCATAAGATTATGTCCGGACATAGGCTTATATACATACATAGTGGCAAGAGACGGAACATCAAATCCAGTCAACCACATATCAACAACAATCGCAATCTTCATCGGACTGTCGTTATCTTTAAATTTTTTTGCGAGCTCATTCTTATGGTGTTTATTACCAATAAGCTGTCGCCATTCTTCCGGGTCATTATTGCCGGAAGTCATAACAACAGCTACTTTTTCAGTCCAAGTAGGACGAAGATTTAATATTCTCTTGTAAATCTTCATGGCAATAGGACGAGAATACGCAACAATCATCGCCTTTCCGGTAAGCAGATTCTCTCTATTATTTTCATAGTGGTCAAGAATATCACAAACCAAAGAATTAATAGTGTTATCATTCCCAAGCACTGCTTCCATCTGACCAAGCTCTCTTTTGCTCTTTTCAATAACTTCATCATCTGCATTAAGAGCCATTAAATCATACTCTGCATCAATTAATTTCAAGGTAGTTTCATCAAGATTAAGCTTAATTACACGACTTTCATAATAAACCGGACGTGTTGCACCATCTTCAACTGCTTGTGTCATATCATATATGTCAATATAATCACCAAATACTTCACGGGTGCTGCGGTCTTTGGCTGAAATAGGCGTGCCGGTAAATCCAATATATGTAGCTTTTGGAAGTGTATTACGAATAATTCTTGCTGTGCCAATAACACGCTTTGCTACTTCATCACCATCTTCATTCTTTGTAATTTTTATCTTTTCAGCAAGTCCATATTGTCCTCTATGAGCTTCATCAGCCATTACTATAATATTACGACGTTCAGACAGAGGCTCGTTAGACTCCTCGAATTTCTGCATAGTAGTAAAGATTATGCCGTTTGCCTGTCTGCCGGCAAGCAGAGTTTTAAGATTTTCTCTACTTTCTGCTTGTAACGGTTCTTGTCTTAAAAAGTCCTTACACTTTGCAAACTGACTATAAAGCTGATCATCAAGGTCGTTTCGGTCAGTAAGCACAACAATAGTAGGGCTATCTAATGCTTCCTGCAATAAATGAGCATAGAACACCATAGAAAGTGATTTGCCGCTTCCCTGAGTATGCCAGAAAACACCACCCTTACCATCAGTAATTGTAGCATGCTTTGTAGATTTAATCGCTTTTCTTACCGCAAAATACTGATGGTATCCGGCAAGAATTTTAAAGGTGTTAACCCCCTCATTTGAAAAGCAAATAAAGTTCTTGATAATATCAAGCAGTCTTTCTTTTTGAAACATTCCCTCAAAGAAAGTGTCAAACTGAGCATACTGTGTGTTCTCATAATTACCGTCTTTTGCTTTCCACTCCATAAAGCGGTCTTCACCGGAAGTAATAGTCCCCGCTTTAGATGTCAACTGATCGCTCATAACACAGATAGCATTATATATGAACATAGACGGAATTTCCTGCATATAATTACGAAGCTGTCTATACGCTTCAGATACATCAGTTTCTTCACGAGAAGGAGACTTCAGCTCAATCAATACAACAGGCAATCCGTTCAAAAAAAGAACTACATCCGGGCGTTTATTGCTGTTCTCAATGAATGTCCATTGATTAGCCACTATAAATGAGTTGTTGTCGGGATTTTTATAGTCAACAAGATAGACGATAGAGGAACGTTCCTCACCGCCTACGAAATATCTTACAGGAATCCCGTTTTGCAGATAGTCCATAAAAATTGCATTTTTCTGCACAAGCTCTCCATTTTCAAAGTTTTTGAGTTTATATAATGCTTCCTGAATTGCATCATCCGGTATTCCTCTATTCAAACGATATAGAGATTCAACCAAAGCATCTTCATATAATGGATTGTAAAAATCCCTTTCAATATCAGGACCGTATACATACTCGTATCCCAAATCATTCTGAAATAATTCAATTACAGAATTTTCATAATTTTCTTCTGCAAACATTTATCTATCTTTCTCCATTTCTTTTTTTAATTTTTTCAAATCCGATTTTGAAACTAAAATAATAGCCATATGATTTCCATTTTTATTATAGTCCTCAAACAATAAAAATATTCTATTCTTTTGTTTTCGCATAAAAACATATCCGTGCGCAATGGAATTTCTAAGATGTCTTGCAAAACACTCATAATCGCTCTCCTTTTTGTCTTTTTAAACACAAACAAAAGCTCTGTCTTTATTTCCTATCATAGCTTTTTCTGTAAGTTTGTACTGTTTCAATCTATTATCACTAGGGAACTTTGAATAAAACTTGTAGTCTTTTTCTCCCCAATCTCGAATAAAATCGGTCCATTTTTGATTATTCTTATTACTCTTTAAAGCCAAATGACTATCTATCGTTGGTGCCTTATGAAGAAAAAAGCTAAATAGTAATTGTAACTCTCTATCTTTCACCTCAAAGGGAAGAATATTATTTTCTTTTATTTCGCTAAATTCCATTTTGTTCCTCCTATGATAAACAATAATTTACTCGAACAAGCTGTAATGCTATTTAACAACCTTATTTCTGGTAAAGAAAAGAATGGTTGTTTAGGCGATTACTGCACTGTTAAGTCAGGTTTTGCATTCAAAAGTTCTTGGTGGCAAGAAAGTGGTACTAAAGTCATTAAAATTGGTTCTATAAACCAAGATAATCTTGATATAAATACTTGCTCCTGTGTTTCAGAAGATAAAATTGATTTAGCAAGTGATTTTAAAGTAGCAGGAGGTGATTTAGTTATTGCAATGACTGGGGCAACTATCGGTAAATTTGCAATGATACCAAAAACTAATAAAACAATACTTGTAAATCAACGTGTAGGAAAATTCTTTTTAGGCGATACACCTATAAAGAAATTACCTTTTATCTATTGTCAATTAAAGCAAGATGATATTTATAACGAAATCATTAACAGAGGTCAAGGTAGTGCTCAACCCAATATAAGTGCTGCTGACATTATGGCAATTCCTTGTGTTATTCCTGAAATTGATATTATCAACAGTTTCAACGAAACAACGATTCCTATATTTGAGCTTATTATAAATAATCAGCTTGAAAATCAACGTTTATCATCATTAAGAGATACTTTATTACCTCAGTTAATGTCTGGGGAACTTGATGTATCTGATATTGACATCTAAGCTACTAAATTATTGTTTATTCTCTCATTTTCTTCGATTTTATCATCAATAGAGCCAAGCATAGATGATATTCTCTCTTGTACTTTCTTATCTGTCGGAACAGAAACAACAATATTTTTCATTGTGTTTCCTGATACTTCTTTGAATGTTGTTCCGCTTCCCATACCTTCGATTTTGTCTTTGTTATATTTGAGCAAATAATACAAGAACAACGGATTAGTGTTTTCATTTGGAATAACACTCTTAAATCCCTGATTGGTACATACATCATTTGCAGCAATAGCCACATACCCTATTGGTGCCCTTGAAGAAAACAACACCGTATTCTTCGGTAACAACTGTGTAGAACAGCTTCTCAATCCTGCTTCGGTAATGTTTCTTTCGCCATGCTGTATATATCGACCACTGAATGTAGATAAATCTTTAGGTGTTATCCAAGCAATAGTTCCATTTTCATAATTCTCATGTTTCTTCGTCGAAGGAGTTGCACCACCAACAACCGTTCCAATGTCAGATATTTTACATTCAATCCATTCAGCCATAATCGCTATCCTCTCTATCCAATATATTTTCGATGAGCAATCTTAACATTGCTCTGTTTGACCATTGCGTACTGCAAGGTCGTATCTATTTTCCTATGCCCCAAGAGCTGTTGCAATTGCTCAATAGGCATTCCTTTATCTATTGCCATTGTTGCAAGCGTACGCCTGAACTTATGCGGATGCACTTTTTGTAACCCTAATTGCTTTCCAAATTCACGCAAACGAACCTCAACTCCACCAATTTTCAGCCTTTCGTGTGGCGATTTCAACGACACAAACAGAGCCGGATTATCGTCCGTTCTGCTTCCTAAGTAATTCTGCAAATGTATCTTTGTTCTTGCATCAAAGTAAACAACCCTTTCTTTACTGCCCTTACCGAAAACAATACATTCTCTCTCATTGAAATCAATATCATTGCGGTTAAGTAGCACCATTTCTCCTACACGCATACCAGTAGAAGCAAGCATATCTATCATTGCCAAGTCCCTCGGCTCGGTACAGTTATCTCTCATAAGTTCCAATGCTTCGTCAGAGTATGTTTCTTTAATGTTCGTGCCTGTTTTGACCTTATGTATTCGCCTGACAGGACTTTTCAGTATATAGTCCTCATCTTCCAACCACGAGAAGAAACTTGAAAGAATACGGCGTATATTGTCTATTGTAACTTTACTTGACTTTTTCTTTTCCTGATACTCTGTCAGGTATCCTCTTATATCATCTGTAACTATATGTTTGACATCTTTTTGGAGTTCATTAAGCATAGCTTCAATAGTAGCCTTGTAGTACTTAAGAGATTTTTCAGAACAGCCCTCTATTCGCTTTGCCGATAAGAACAGTTCTACAAAGTTCTGCTCTGAAATTTTTTCTTGTTGCTTGTTTTCTGTTACCTCGTACCTTACGAGGGTGTATTGTAACACCTCTTGCAACCTTTCGCTTTGTGCATTGTTCAAGTACGGTAACATTCCTTGAACAACATCTTTGATTAAATCTTGTTTCACAGTCAATCCTCCTTTATTTATTCTTAGAGAACGACTATGGGGCGGAAGTCCCCCGATATTAACTTCTGCCACCCACAGAAGTTATGGGTATGTTATATGCTAAACAATAATTTAGTGGCTTAGAGGTCTATGTCAGACACATCAAGTTCGCCGGACATAAGTTTTCGTAAAAGAGTGTCTCGCAAAGCAGATAACCGAATATTTTCAGCCTTATTATGACCTATTCTTTCAAATATAGGTGTAACCGTATTTGTGAATGTAGAAATATCATCGTTACTTATATTTGTTATTGGCATAGTAGCAATATGTTGAGGATAAATGTGGGGTTGTGCCGAACCAGTTTGAGTATCAAATATTTCTGTTTGTCTTTTCTTTAATAAGACATACCAAAAATAAACATCATTAGTCATAGAACTATCTATATAAGATGAATCTGATGACCAAATTGGGGTGTTCCATAAGCTAACATATCCAGCATTTGCTCCCGATGCAGAAATTGCGAGAACAGGAGCTTGTGTATTTGATACATTATGATAAGTTGATGGTTCTAATCCACCTGCAACAACAGGAACATCGCCCAATATAGCATTTTTTGACAATAAATTCTTTCCTCGTTTAGGTGTTATGAAATCACCAATAAATTTATCGCCTGATGAAGTATTGGGAAACATATTATCAAAGATAGCCTGAGCTTGCTGCTCTAAATTATTGTTTATCGCATTATTGAGTTCAATCTTATCGTCTATCATTTCCAAATATCGAGCAATTCTCTTTTGTTCTTCTACATCTTCTGGAATATCAACTTCCAAGCCGTTAATATCATTTCTGTTCACAGAGCCAAATACTGTACCACTCTCTTTTTTTAGCAAATGTGAAACATAATATTTCATCATGTAGAACAAAAAACTTTGATTTCCATTCTTCATTCTCAATGAACAAACGCCACGACCTAAACACATATCCACTGGAGTAATATTAAGTGCTCCAACAGGTGCTCTAACACTCATTATCACATCTCCAACTTTAGCAAATTTCGTCACTACCGTTGTGTAAGTATCAAAAGTAGGATATTTAAATCCAAACGTTCTATTTCCTTGCAAAAAAGGGTACCCATCCTTTTCTGTGTTATAGTATTCAGATTTAGGCGATTGTCCCATTGTTACATCTACAATTTCTTCTAACCTATATCTCATACCCAATCGCCCCCAGTTTCTTCCTGATCTCCTCTTCCAGTTCATGAGATTTCTCAAACATATCCGAAAGCTCTGAAGTCAGTCTTGTCATCTTTTCCTCAAAAGGCTCTCCGTCATCTTCTTGTTCCTCAATACCTACATATCGTCCTGGAGTTAAGATATAATCTTGCTTTGCAATATCTTCTATTGTGGCAATCGCCGAAAATCCCTTTTTCTCCTCTAACACCCCATTTTGAAAATCTTCAAATGTTTTTGCTAATAAGTCAATATCTCCAAGGCTTCCGTCTTCTTGTATACCTTCCGTAAAATCTCTATGTTTTCTATCAACCATATATCCCATTTTTCTGGCATCAATAAATAGAGTCTTCCCTTTTTGCTTTTTATTTTTGGTAATGAACCACAATGTCACTGGAATGGTTACACTATAAAATAGCTGTGTCGGTAAAGCTACAATTCCTTCAACGAGATCATCTTCTATAATCTTTTTCCTTATTTCTCCTTCTCCAGAAGATTGCGATGATAACGCTCCATTAGCAAGTACTAAACCTATTTTCCCATTCGGTGCTAAGTGGTGAATCATATGTTGTATCCACGCATAATTTGCATTCCCTGAGGGTGGAGTTCCATATTTCCACCTAACATCATCTTTTAGTTTATCCGCTCCCCAATTAGAAAGATTGAACGGTGGATTTGCCATAATGAAATCCGATTTTAACATTTTATGAATATCATTAAAAAATGTATCGGCATGATAAGAGCCAAAATTGGCATCAATTCCTCTTATTGCCATATTCATTTTCGCCATCTTCCATGTATCTGCATTTGATTCCTGTCCATAAACAGAAATATTTCCTCGATTGTCGCTATGAGCCTGTACAAATTTTTCACTCTGTACAAACATACCACCACTACCCATACATGGATCATACACTCTGCAATTATTGAATGGTTTTAGTATGGCAACAATTGTCTTTACAATACTTGAAGGCGTATAAAATTCGCCGCCCTTTGTTCCTTCATAGGCAGCAAACTGAGCAATACAGTATTCATATGTCCTACCCAGTAAATCTTTACTTGCTTCTGTTCCATCCATTTTTACTTCGTTAGTAAATAAGTCAACAACTTCTCCTAAAACTCTTTTATCCAAGTCAGGGCTGGCATAATTTTTAGGTAAAACATTTTTGAGTGTTATATTTTCTTTTTCAATCGCTCTCATAGCGTCATCAATTACTGTGCCAATTTCAGGTGTGTGTGCAGCAGAAGAAATCCTACTCCAACGAGCCTCTTCAGGTACAAAAAAGATATTTTCTTCTGCATAGGCATCCCTATCGTTTTCAAAACCGTCACCTTCTTTTAAAAGCTCCTCGTAGCGTTTTTCAAAGGCACTTGATATATAACGAAGAAAAATAAGACCTACGATAACCTTTCTATATTCTGCCGCAGGAATATGCCCCCAAAGAACGCAAGCTGCATCCCAAATTTGCTTTTCAAAACCTATATTTGTATTGTTTTTGACAGCCATTATTTATTCACCATCCTCCTTAAATTCCATAATATCATCTAATGCACAATCCAGTGATTTACAAATCTTCCAAGGACTTGCACAGTAACATTCCTATTTTTATTAAGCTTATTAATCTTGTATGTACCGACCCCTGCAAGCTCTGCCAATTTCTTCTTCATATTCCTGTCCAGCAAAATAATCTACATTTATTTATAATTAGCTTTCATGATGAACCTACCTTCCATGAATATATAAAATTCTTTTACAATTATAACATAAAGTCAAGTTAAAATATAGTTATAACTCCATTTTGATTAAAAATTCAGATGTTCCATCAAAATAAGAGTGCACATGACAAATTTTCTTTCACCATGTGCATCGCCTCTATCGTTTCATATCCTTCGTTCTATATTTCGATTTCATAACCTTTATCAGATTCCCTTTTTATCTCCTAAAGAATGCTTTGGATAAGGTATTATAAATAGGGCAATAATAAAGATAAACTATCTAATAAAAGTAAAGCAATAAATAATTGGGAAAAATATGTGAGAGATATAACAATAAAATAAAAGTAATAAAAAGTATGATATTTAGGAAAAGAAATTATGAAAGACTTAGAAAATTGATATACCTCCGTATTTTACAGTAGTATAGGTGTTTTGCACCCCACTATTGAAAAAGAACTTATAATCTTAAAGTTATGTCCTTTTTATAATTTTTGTCTAATTAACATAATAAAATAAAGTCTATAGAATTATATCTCTTGCCCACTTAGTGCATTCATCTGATTCATGAAGTCCAATCTCTTGCCATATGCCAGCGTAATAGATTCCAGTCTCGGGATCCTTTGCACTGTTTTTCCGGTGCCCTTTTATGTGCTTCGGGTCATATACCTTGTTCATCTTCCAAGTTGCTTTATTAGCATTCTCTAGTGTTAGTACTCTCTTCTTATCAAACAAAAGTAGTCCCGCTCCAGACTTTGTTTTATCAAAAGACAGCGTTTTAGAAGCTATGAATATCAAATTAGTAGGATTCTTTCTTCGCTCTTCGATAGAATGGGGATGCCACCATAGTTCTTTTTGTTCTTCCGAAGTAGAAAGGATTCTCCCTACCTGCAGATAACCCCATATAACCTGCAAGTCCTTATCTTTATAGAAGTCTCCTGTTCTTCTCGTGTACTTGTACTTTCCTCCTGTTTGGCATACCTGATGAAAATTACCAAAGAACAAGAATATGTCTCCTTCTTTAACTCCTATGTTGGTAAGGTATCTGGCTGATGAATTAATCTGTCCAAAAGCTGGCACCCAGTTAGATATTTTTTTTACTCTTCTTTTTTGGTCTAAATCAGGATCAACATGGCATGATTCAATGCCATTGTAATTTAAATCTTTAAGGATTTTCTTATAGTTTTCTTTCTTATAGCTAAGCTGCTCATATGTTTCTCTATTGTCTAATTCACTTGGAATGGGAAATGAAATCATGGCTCCGTCTTCAAAGATAGGGCTTGCTATTCCTCCATTCGTTGAGTCAAATCCTTTTCTACTAAGTATTACTCTCATATATTCACCATCACAAATTCTAATTTATCATTTACTCTTTTACAAAAGCCTCCCACCCAAATGATGGAAGGCTTTCTAAACAATTCACCTATATTCAACAACTCCCTTTGGAACCTATTTTTTAAGTTTTTTAGTATCAAAATAGTATTACCAAAGAGTTTTTTGTACCGCTAAATTACTAAAACTTATTATTTTCAACGATTTTGCAACAACATATACACTTCCGTTACTCCCACTCTATAGTCCCTGGAGGTTTGCTTGTTATGTCGTACACTATTCTGTTTATGTGGCTTACTTCATTGACTATTCTTGTCGATACCTTGTCTAAGACTTCGTATGGTATTCTTGCCCAGTCTGCTGTCATGAAATCTGTTGTCCTTACTCCTCTTAGGGCGAGTGTGTAGTCGTAAGTTCTGAAATCTCCCATTACTCCCACTGTCCTTGTGTTTGTCAGTACTGCGAAGTATTGGTTTATCTCCTTGTCGAGTCCTGCCTTTGCTATCTCGTCTCTGAATATAAAGTCTGCGTCTCTTAAAATGTCAAGTTTTTCCTTTGTTATATCTCCCATGACCCTTATGGCAAGTCCGGGTCCCGGGAATGGTTGGCGATGTACAAGGTATTCAGGAAGTCCAAGTTCAAGTCCCAATCTCCTAACCTCATCTTTGAATAAATCTCTAAGCGGCTCTATTATCTCCTTAAAATCTACATAGTCAGGCAGTCCTCCAACGTTGTGGTGGCTCTTTATCACTGCTGCATCGCCTTTTCCGCTTTCTACCACGTCGGCATATATAGTGCCTTGTGCCAAAAAGTCTACCTTGCCGATTTTTTTCGCCTCTTCTTCGAATACTCTGATGAATTCTTCGCCTATTATCTTTCTTTTTTGTTCAGGTTCTGACACTCCTGCCAATTTTCCCAAGAATCTGTCCTGTGCATTTACTCTTATAAAGTTCATTCCTGAGTTTTTAAAGGCTGCTTCTACTTCATCACCCTCATTTTTTCTCATAAGTCCGTGGTCTACAAATATACAAGTGAGATTTGAGCCTATCGCCTTTGATATTAATGCAGCTACTACTGACGAGTCCACTCCTCCTGAAAGTGCAAGCAATACTTTTTTGTCGCCTACCTTCTGTCTTACTTCTTCTACAGCTACTCCGGCGTAGTTTTTCATTGACCAGTCTTTTGAAAAATTACAGATATTTAAAAAGTTTTCCAATATAGTCTCGCCAAATTGTGTGTGCTCAACTTCCGCATGGAACTGTACTCCATAGAACTTTCTCTTGACATCTTGCATTGCCGCAACAGGACAGTTATCAGTAGTTGCAGTTATTTCAAATCCTTCTGGCAAAACTTCCACATAGTCTACATGGCTCATCCATGTATCTTGAGTTTTGTCAGTATTTTCAAATATGTTTCCTGATTTTACTATAGTAGTTTTTGTCTTTCCAAATTCCTTGTTTTGTGCTGTAGATACCTTACCACCAAGCATTTGTGTCATCATCTGCATACCGTAGCATATGCCGAGTATTGGCACTCCAAGATTAAATATCTCTTTATCCACCTTAGGTGAGCCTTCTTCATATACTGAGTTTGGTCCGCCGGTAAATATTATGCCCTTAGGGTTTAGACTTTTTATCCTCTCTATACTTGCATTGTAAGGCAGTATCTCGCAGTATACGTTCTTGTCTCTTACTCTTCTTGCTATCAACTGGTTGTATTGACCGCCAAAGTCAAGTATCAAAGCTAATTCTTTTTCCATAATACGCTCCTCTTTTATAATATTGATAGAAAATAATTTCAAAAAATACTATGTTTATAGCTAAATTCAAATTTGTTTATATATACTTTAATAGAATCTGATAATGAATATATAGGAATTAAAAATAAGTACAATTAGACGCTAAAATTCAAGTATAGATTAATCTTTCAATATAGTATATAAATATTTAGAATGTATCTAAGTTTAGTAAAATATCAAAACTTCCAATATGGAAAGCAAGTTATACTAAAAACCGATTAAATAGTCTTAAAATATATTAGGGATAAGTTGTTGAAAACTATAAAAATAATATTTCAATAAATTTAAATATATGACTTTATAAACGGTGATTAGTATTAGAAATAAATAATCACTATTTATAATGCCAAGTTTTTATGCCTAATGACAATGTAGTTCAAAAATTATATGGCTTTTTAATAGATTTTTAGTATTAGTATAAAAATATCCTATTCCAAAACAATGATTGGTAAGATACCAATCATTGTCAATAAATTATACATTAATATTGAATTTTAACTTTCCGTCTTTTATCAGCCCTACTACTACAGGCTCTGCTTCATCAAAGAATTTTAGTGCTATAAGGTCTGCTGCATAGCCTTCCTTTATCTCGCCTTTGTTATTAAGCCCAAGAGCGTCAGCAGGATTTCTTGATAGATATCTGGATATTTTGTTAAGGCTCATGTGCTTACACATCTCTCCGATAAATACCAAGAGCTCGTTAGGTTTTCTGTCTGATGATATTATAGTGTTTTCGTCCACAAGAGAGCAGTCGTTACAGCTTAGTATCCTTGATACATTAATCAATTTGAAGAACACGTCTTTTTGGATATCTTCCTTGTTGTTGTCCTTAGTGATTTTGATTATATCTGTAGTGTCCTTAAATTCATTGTATATCTTACTTGCAGAGCTGTATTCCGGAGTACATACCCTTACTCCCTTGAAATGGGCGTATTTTATCAGATATGCAAGCTCGTCTATATTTGCCTCTTCTCTAAGTTGTTTTATCCTGTCTATGACCTTGTCCGCCATATCTTCTGTCAGGTTCAGATTTGTCTGCATAAACTCCTGCATATACTGATCTTTGTACACTCTATTGTCCTTGTCGTAGGATTTTATCTCGTAAGATACAAAGTCAAGGAGTTTTTCGTCCAATAAAAACTTGACATCATCCATAGTTCTTATTGATTTTATCTGAAATTTGAGATGAGTCTTGTTGTCTATTATTGATGAGGGGTGCAAGTCGTATTTTTTGATATTATTTATCAGTTCAATGGTCTTTGCCTTTTCCTCATCCATATTTTTTATCTTTTTTTCTGTAAGGTACAAACTGTGATATACAGTGGTAACTCCTGATGACGCATAGGCGTATTCTATCTCTCTGAGCTTGTTCACAGAAGAGCCTATCGACGGTGAAAGGGTCTCCTTTTTTTCCATGTTGCTACTGCTAATATTGATTATTCCCGGCATTATATAAGAACCGCTATAGTCCACGACATACTTTTTCTCTTCATCTTTTATTTCTTTTTCTATAGATGATATGATATCGCCGTCGATTTTTATATATCCCTCTTGTATATTGTCTTGCAACACTATTTTGTCTGAATAAATTATCACCATTTCATCACCTTTTATCATAGTTTTATAAATTCTTCCCATTCATACTGCCTGCCCAGTATTATCAGCTGTTTACTTTCCTCCAGCCTTATATCTATATCGTATTTTTGCTTGAAATATATTACGTTTTTCTTCCTGTTGCCCACTATCTTTGATATGAAAGTCCTGGGACAAAGTATTTTTAGAGTTTTCTGATTGAAATTATCCGCAATTATTAATTTTTCGATATTTTCTCTAAATATCTCGCTAATGACCATCTCACCAAAGGCACTGTGAAAAGGTCCTGCCACCATGTCCTTGCCTATGGCGATGTTTTCTGTAGCCTGAAGACCTATGCGAATCACCTTGATATTTGCATTTTCAAAGCTCTTGTACATATCCTTAGCATAGATTACCGCTTCTTCCAGCGATATAGGCTGATATTTTTTTTCATGGTAGAGTCTTTCAAGGGCTGTATCTTTTATCACCAGCACCGGATATATCCTTGCTATGTCAGGGCGTATGTCTATCACCTTTTCTATGGTCTGATATAGCTTTTCCTTTCTATCCCCAAGCAAGCCTATCATAAGTTGCAGTCCAAGATTGATATTTGTCTTTCTTATTAATTTACAAGCCTCATATACGCTCTTGCTGTCATGTCCTCTGTTGTTGAGCCTAAGCACCTCATCATCCATAGACTGTACTCCAAGCTCCACTGTGTGTACCTTGTGTCTTAGGAGTCTTTCAATCACTTCATCATCTATGGCATCAGGTCTTGTTGAGAGCTTTATCTGCACTTCCTTGCCTATTTGCCTTGCTATGTCGTTTGCAAGGCTGAGACATTTTTCCTGCACCTCTTTTTCTATGGCGGTGAAACTCCCTCCGAAAAATGCAATCTCTACAGTATCTGTCTCCTTCATGGTGGATATGCTGCTCATTATGCCCTCTCTCATCGCCTCATAGTCAAGGAGGGTCTTTTGTCCGGATATCTTGACCTGATTGCAAAATATGCAGTCATTTGGACATCCCATATGCGGTATATAGACCGATGCGGTTTTTTTCAATCTAATCTTCCTTTTTGATATTAAAAGGCTTGAAAAATATTATATTCCTTAGCCTTATTTCGTCTCTTATTACTCATATTTGAATTTTGCTTACAAATTAAAATCCACTGTCAAAAAACTCTTTAACCGCATACTTTAATTCATAAGTTTTATCATCTTATATCTTGTCGGTTTTTTGCAAGGCATCCTTTGCTGCCAACTGCTCCGCCTCTTTTTTGCTATGCCCTCTGCCTGTACCTATGAGATTGTTATCGCAGTAAACTCCTATGGTAAATATCCTCTCGTGGTCAGGGCCTTTCATAGCTATAAGCTCATATCTCAGCGTTCTGCCACGTACTTTTTGAACTTCCTCTTGCAACTTGCTCTTGTAGTCGTCATTTTTCTTATTGTCCAGTGCGTTTTTAATAGTGTCCCCCAGCCAGTCAAGTACAAATTTTGATACAGTGTCAAAGTCCGAGTCAAGATATATCGCAGCAATGAGTGCCTCTACAGCATCTGCAAGTATAGATGCTCTCTTTGCACCGCCGGAAATTTTTTCGCCCTTACCAAGCTTGATGTGTTGCCCGATATTTAGCTTTTCAGCTATGTGCATCAGAGACTTCTCGCAGACTATAATTGAGCGTATCTTGGTAAGCTCGCCCTCTTTGAGACTGCTCTTGTATGCAAAGATATAGTTGCTGACTATAAGTCCAAGTACAGAGTCGCCCAAAAATTCAAGTCTTTCGTTGTCTTTTGTAGACTTGTGCTCGTTGACATAAGAGCTATGAGTCAGTGCAGTTTGCAGATAACTCTTGTTTTTGAACTTGTAGCCTATGGTGTTTTCAACTGCTTCCAAAAACAGCCTGTCCTTATCTTTCATCTTTTCCTCCTTTTTTTTAAATTTTTATGAAATTTTTTACGAAATCATCTTCAATTATAACATATTTTACAAAATAATACACTACAAAAATATGCAGTTTTTAATTATAAAAAAAAGCACCTGATAACTAATATTTCAACATTTAATATTTTTGAACAACTTTATAAAAATCATAGGCGAAAAGTTGTTCAGCAATTAAATATTTGAAATATATATCAAGTGCATTGATGTTGATATATTTTATTAAATTGTGTATCTTATTTGCAAAAGTCCATTCTTAAAAAACTTATTTAGCCGTATAACCATCCACAAATTCTTATCTTTAATCTTGAAAGTTTTTTCAAAAACATATTATTTTATTCTTTATTTTTTAAGTAATTCCTTGCTGTCAAGCATTATCGTAACAGGGCCGACGTTTTGGATATCTACCCTCATATCCGCTCCAAAAACTCCTGTTTTTACTGTCATGCCATTATCCCTGAGTTTTTGTCCGAATTTTTCGTACATTTCATTGGCATAGGTAGGATTGCCTGCCTTAGTAAATCCCGGTCTGTTGCCGTGAGTACAGTCTGCATACAAGGTAAACTGAGATATAAGGAGTATCTCTCCATTTACAGCTTTTATATCCACATTCATCTTGCCGTTTTCATCTTCAAATACACGAAGTTTCACTATCTTATCCACCAATTTGTTCATATCTTCGTCAGTATCTTCATCGCAGACAGCAAGCAATATGACAAAGCCCTTTTCTATACCTTCTTTAAATTCGTACTCTCCATCTTTTTTGATAGATACTGCTGACTTGCCTGCTCTTTGCAATAATGCTCTCATAACTTCCCCTTCTACACTCTTATTTATTCTCAATACTAAAATCTATTTAAACTATGGATTTTAACAATTTTATCTTTGTTATACAATTTATCATATTTTTTGTTAGTAATAACAAACAGCATTTATTCTAATACTATTATCTATTTAATCTATGGATAAATTTCATAAGCAGTTTTTAAATAATAGTATATGACTTATAATTTTATTATAAATACAACGGAAAAAATTATCCATTATTTAATTAGATTTTAGTATAAATTACTCTATTTATCATATAGATTTTCAAAAATTTGCTTGTAATACAGTTTTTAACAGCTTTTTAGTGTAAATCTTTAATGAATTATTTTTTATAAGATATTTCCATTATACTATTAGATTCTATATTACTCACTATTTAAAAACACAAAGTATTTATAACTTTTATCTATCTATATGGAAAATGCAAGGCTTTACCTTGCATCTCCATTTTTAACACTATAATCAACTTTTATATTTTTAATAACAACTGTTGAATTGACGTTCAAATCTGAATTATCTTGCTTTATAACTTGTGTATAAATTCAAATTTGCATGAGTTTTTATTTTAAGACAATAGTGCACTTGCAATATTTGCCATATTTTCAAGGTCTTCAACTCTCGGATTCCAACTGCATCTTTCTTCTGCATCTATAACGTCAAATCCTGCCTTTGTAAGCTCTTCTCTGAGTACCTTGTTGCCTTCTCCTGACCAGCCGTAGCATCCGAATACTGCAGCTTTTTTACCCTTAAGTGAGAGCTCTTGCAAGAAATGTAGCCAACCTGCAACAGATGACAGTATACTCTTACTTACTGTAGGTGAGCCTACAGCTATCGCCTTTGATTTGAACACCTGAGTCATTATGTCGTTCTTATCGAATTTTGATATATTGAAAAGTTTTACCACTGTAGTAGGACTTAATTTTTTAATCTCTGCTGCAAGTGCATGAGCAAGTTTCATAGTGCCTTCCCACATAGTGTCATAAGCTATAGTTATCAAATCTTCCTTGTAGTTGTCGCACCACAATGCATATTTTTCCACTATTTGAAGAGGATTATCCCTCCATATGGCTCCATGGCTTGGCGCTATTATGTCTATAGGCAGATTCAACTTTCCTATTTCTTCAAGTTTTTTCTTTACAAGAGGTGAAAACGGTGCAAGTATGTTGGCATAGTATTTTTGTGCCTCTTCCATAAGCAGACATTGATCAGCCTTGTCGTTGAAAAGCTCAGCTACTGCAAAGTGTTGTCCGAAAGCATCCATTGAAAACAGGATATTGTCTCCAGTCATATATGTCGCCATACTGTCAGGCCAGTGCAACATCTTCATCTCTACAAAAACCAAAGACTTGGTATCTGAGATAGGTAAGGTATCACCTGTTTTTACCACGTGAAAGTTCCAATCAGGATTGTGATATTGTCCTACAAGTGATTTTACAGCATTTGCAGTACAATATATAGGAGTGTCAGGTATTTTTTTCATAAGCTCCACAAGACAACCTGAGTGGTCAACTTCACCGTGATTTGCCACGATATAGTCTATTTCATTGAGATCTATTTCCTTTTCAAGATTTTCGACAAACTCGTTGCTGTGCGGTCTCCATACAGTATCCATCAACACTTTCTTATCTTCCAATATCAAATAGGCGTTTTGACTTGAACCGTTATTTATAGAGTAATCTGAGCCGTGAAACTCTTCAAGCTCCCAGTCTATCTTTCCTATCCAGTATACATTATTTTTTACCTGTCTTTTCATACCTATAAGCCTCCAATCGCTCAAAATATATAGATAAATTAACTTTACGATTTAATTAAATCCCACAGTAAAAATATACCACAAACAGCACAAATTTTCAATTGAAATATAAGCTATTTGGAATTTTTTTTAAGTGCAATAATTATGAACAGGTAAATTATTAAAAATATAGGAAAAATCAAAGCGTAAAAAGTAAGTTCAGATGTTTTAAATCTTGGTTCAAAATAATACCAGTATAATATAAAAGATATTACAGTTATAGTTATTACCAATAAAGTTTCTTCAATATAATTTTTCATAATTTCATACTCCTTTTTTATATTTAGATTTGCTTGTAATATTAACATAAAATTCTTAATAAAAGCCAAAAATGTAATATAAATCCGGAGCAATATTTTATATAATACCTATTATCTATACCTAAACAAACACAAAAAAAGGCTCAGCCTAATGAAAATGGGTGAGCCTTAGCAAAATATAACATATAAAACAAAATTTTTCAATTAAATTATAACTTATTTGGAACTTCTTTTCAGTGCAATAATTGTAAACAGGTAAATTATTAAAAATATGGGAAATATTATAGCATACTTAAAATAATCAACTTGTAGCATCCTTGTAGTGATATAATATTTTAATAGGTACATAGATATTACTGTTATAGTTATTACCAATAAAGTTTCTTCAATATAGTTTTTCATAATTTCAGACTCCTTTTTATAATTAGATTTGCTAGTTATAATAACATAAAGGTCTTAAAAAAAGCAAAAAAGGGCAATATCATTCTTATAAAAGAATAATATCACCCATATGCTAAGCTTTTTTAAATAAATAACTTTGATAATTTTACATATGTTTGATTATGCTTTACTTGAGCTTTACAAAGCTATAAGCTGTCATTTACACATTATATTATAATTTTTTGAGTCATTATTTTTTACTTAATCTTATGCTAAGCTACTTTCCTATCCACATAAAAACATTGTAATAGAAGAACTTAGGCAGCAGTATAGAATCTGACAGCATATCCTTGCTTGACTTTGAAAGTACGGCGTCGCTGCTGATGTCTAAGGCGTATACTATAATCATTATAAAGATTATGCTCTTAAGTCCTGAAAACAAGGCTCCCAATATCTTGTCACTAAGCGACAGCATATCTTGACTCATCAAATCTTTGAGCATATGGAAGAGCAGGAGCATAAATATTGACGCAATTATAAAAATCAGCACTACCAATATTACATTGTCTACCACTGATGTTATCAGCGCAAGGTTTGGCAGTTTTTCTATCAAAGGTGCTCTTATCATACCTATGAGTTCTTTAACTGAATCATTTGACAGCAATGCGTCCTTGAAAAAAGTATATACCATATAAGTAAGTCCTATTTTTATCAAGAAGCCAAAGCTGATAAAAAGCGACTTTATAAGTCCATTCCTATATCCCATTACAAGAGAAAATATCAAAAAAACTGTAATGGCGATGTCTATATAGTTTCCCAATTTCATTTTTAACTTTCTCCCGTTTTACTAAACTTGTTTTATTACATTTTTTATAAATATCTCAACTTTCCAACATAGAGAATATATTTAAAAACATTAAAATTTGAGTATATTAAAAAATATAATACTATATTTTACATAGTTTTTTCAGTGTTTTCATTTTTTTGATAAATATGCAAATTTCAACTAATACTAATCAATGTTTATACTGCCAAGCTGTTATTTTAAATGACTTTATATATGGTAGAGATTTTCAATAACTTTTTTGTTAAATACATGGTTTTTTAAAAGATTTTTAGTATAAAATTATGATAAATTTAGCAGAAAACTTGAGTTGTAAATTATCCAAATCTACTGAAGAGGTATTATTTCCACATTCCCCTTAAAGAAGAGTACAAGTTTGTTGTTGCTTAGCAGTATGCTCTTTTCTATATCTTTGGCAAATTCTAAAGTACGGTTTTGTATGTGTACAGATGTAGTACCGATGTATATAATCTGAGGCATATCCAATATCATCTTGTTTATTGTGTCTTTAAACGCCTTTTCTTCCAGGAGTTTGCCTGTCTTGTCGTATATTCTTACATTTTTGTTGCCGTCAAGCAGATATATCTTATCGTTGACAAGTACCATACCTGCAAATGAGTTTTGAGCGTCTATCGTAGCTACGTTCTTGTATTTTCCGTCAAGTATATACAGTCTGGTAGGATCAAGTATAAACTTGGAATTATTGGTATTAATCATCTCTATAGTCAGCAGATTTTTGTAGCTGTTTATAGACTGCACCTCATAGCTTGAATTGTATGCATATATGGTGTTGGTAATATCTGAAAGGTTGTTGACCTGTACGCTGACATATATGGTGTTGGTGCTTTCTTCAAAATTAACTGTACTTATCAAGCTGTTAGGATAATTGATATTTGTCTTTTGCTTCATGTCTGAATCATAGACTATGATGCCGTCTGCTGCAACATTGGTATTGTATGATAGCAGCACATCTCCATTTTTGAGCGGATAGATGTTTTGACCGCTCTCCATAAATTTTGCCTGTGATACTATCTCACCGTCTTTGTTTATCTTGTAAAGTATCTTATCTATCTTGTCCAAGATATATATATCTTCAGCTTCAACCTTCATGACAAAATCGTTGATAGCAAGTCTTGTCTCGAATATATTTTTAAAATTGTCGTTTTTCTTAACCAAGTTCTTGCCGTCATAGATGATAATCTCGTTTTTAAGTGCTGCTACGACTGTCTTTGCGTTGTAGTCAAAGGAAGATACTATGGAGTTGTTTTTCTCATTTACTTTTCGATTTGTTTCCTTGATATCTACAGTTCCTTTAGCTTTGACCAGATTTGCTATGAGCAATACAGCAAAAAATACCGAAGATACTATTATAAAGATTCTCAATCTTTCTTGTTTTTCCATGGTGAATAATTGACCGATTTCCTTTCCTACAACTTAACTTAACTAATTATTTTGTCCTTGATTTGCCTTTATGTCCTTGTCATACTCCTGTTTATACTTTGTGTATTCATTTCTTATAGTGCCTTCAAGCACCTTTACATCACTGCCGTTTAATTCCAATTTTACCTTTTCTTCGACCTTTTGATTTGCAGTATTTGTCTTGGTATAAGTAAATACATCTGATGTTCCCTGCTTTTCGTAGTCAGTCTTGTATTCATATCTCACACCGTTTTCCATCCTTTCTATACTTCCGGCATAGTAAGGGTATTCCTGATACGCCTTGTACAGTACGTCAAATAGTATGGCATTTTTCGGATCAAGAGGCGGATAGTTCTTTTCCTGATAATCCAAGGCTATCTTGGCTTCGCTTCTGCCGATGTATGTGAGATAGTCTTTGACTGTGGCGATGATTTGGTCATTTATAATCTGTTTTTGACTTTCATCAGACTCGATGTTGTTTATCTTTGCTATGTCTTCGTCTGAAAACATAGTCTGTAAAGCTATGTTGTATTGATTGCCCTTTTTCACAGGCTCCAAAAATTCCACCAAAGAGTAGTTTCCAAGTGCATCTTTTGAGAATACCAGCTTTGCAGGTCCTGTAGCATCTGCACATTTTTCAAAGACACCATTTTCAAACTGGAATTCATAATATGAAAGATATACTGTAACTGTGGTATTAGAGCCGTCAGTTTCAGTGGAAAGAGTGATATGACCTGATGTAGCAAACTCTCCGGAATATAATTGTCCTTTATAGCGAGAGTTGATAGCTGTAGTAATGGAGTCTTCAAGATTTGTAGAAGGCAGGCTTATAGCAGCATAATCTATCTTTTCTATCTCCTGCATGTATTTTTTGAACTCGTCCAAAGTTGTAGTCTTGGTAAATGGATCGTAGCCCAACAATTTGACTACAAAGTCTCTTTGTATTGACTCAAGCGGCAGTACAGTACCGTCTTTGTTGACAGAGGCTGTCACTACCTCACAGTTGCCTATAAGAGAAAAAACTATCAATGAGTTGTATATAAACTTGTATTTTTCCGCCTTGCTAAGAGTAGTGTTGCCGTCCAAAGAGTTGTATACTATAGTGATGCCCTTTGGCTTTTCAGCAGCTGTCTCAAGTGACGTGGCATAGTAGGAAAAAGAATCGTCCAATTTCAGATTTTGGGCTATCATGGATGATTTTGATGCATCTCCTATATACTCTGTGCGGAAGCTGAAAAGTTTTTCCTCAGTTGTCTTACCGTTTGATTGAGTCATGTCTACTGTAGCACTTTGTTTTTTGAATATTAGCACTGCAATCACCGCTGCAATTATACATAAGACAATCAAAACAATTGATTTATTTTTTTTCATAAATTTCACCTTCAATCACATTGATATCGATATTAGATATTTTCTAAAAACTTATGCTATTATACCACATATATCTTTTTTTTAAAAGTCAAAATAAAATGCGGAATTTTAATATTATTAGCTTTTATTGGGTATAAAAAAGCTATTGATTTTTAACGAAATTTTTATTTATATTAACTATTATTGCAAAGAACATAGGGGGGCGTGATGGCAAAAAATATAATAACGGTCTTAGGTGGTATATCATCAGGAAAATCATCTTTTGCAGAACAGAGATCCCTACTTTTGGGTGAAAAAAGGACTTATATTGCTACAAATACTATTACTGACGAAGAGATGAGACTGAAGGTCAAAAAACACGTACAAAGAAGATCTGACAGATTCACTACTGTGGAAAATTTTGACTCCATAGACAAGGTGATATCTTCTCTTTCCACGAATGTCTGCATGATTGACTGTGTAAGCGGAATGCTCAGCAATTTGATGTACAATTCCAAGATAGATTTTGATACTTGCTCCGACCAAGTATTTGATGACTTTTCAAAATCTGTTACAACTTATGTCCAAAAAATCCTATCTTCAATGCAAAAAAAGAATATAAGTTTTGTAATAGTGACAAATGAACTTGGTCTTTCCACTATCAATATCAGCCGATATGTTAGGAGATATGTTTCTTTGCATGGCGAGATAAATCAGATGTTTTGCGGTGTTTCTGACGAAGTGTATTTTATGCTGTCAGGTATCGCCACAAAAATAAAGTGATAAACTTATACTTAATTTAGACATATTTTGATTTGTGCATTAAATTGGAATATGATATAATTTTATGAACTTAAAATTGAAATTTTATTAAAAAAGCTATTATTTAAGAGTTAGGATTTTATGATAAGACAAGGATGTAGATTTTATGAAAAATGTCAAATCACTGTTTGAGATATTCAAATCAAGTATCAGTTTCCTGACTATACTGCCTGTAAAATCTGATGTTTCCACTATGGAAGACTTTAAGAAGATAGTGCTTTTTTTCCCTCTTACCGCTTTTTTCTTGGGGACATATTACTATATGTGCAGCTATATTATCTACCTTATTTCAGGCTCGATATTTTTTACAGCTATCATATACACGTCTTTGACTGTTATATTGACAGGGGGACTGCATTATGACGGCTTGTCAGACAGTATTGACGGACTTTTCTGTGGCAAAGATAAGGACAAAATGCTCGAAGTTATGTCGGATTCACGCATAGGTACCTTCGGAGTGCTGGCAATAGTATTGAATATTATGCTCAAGACAGGGATAATCTATCTTTTTATACAGGAAGATATCTTGCCTTTTGCTATATTTTCGGTGATTTTCTCAAGGACTATGCAGGTGATGTTTGCCTATAGCTGCAAATATGCAAAGGAAGACGGCATGGGCAATATATTTATAGGCAAGATAGATAAGAAACAATTCTCTTTTGTAATTTGTTCGTTTTTTATCCTATCTTTTGCTGTAGCTGTAGTATTTTCAATGTCTAATCTTATTTTAAGAGAGCTTGTTTTAAGATACTTTATCATAAGTACGATATTATCTGTCCTTGTACTTTTGAGAATGAAAAAATCCATAGAGCAAAAAATAGGCGGAATTACAGGTGACATACTCGGATTGGTAGCGGAAGTAAGTGAAACGACATTTTTGTATATGACATATATATCAATTAAGCTTGTAAACTATATTATATATAAATTTGTATATTAAATTATAAATGTATCAGTATTGATAAAATCTAATGCTTTTTTAAAATATAACTTGTTGTATCAGTGATAAAAGCATAGGTGCGAGAACTTAAAACAGCACTTAGATAATAGTATTATCCAAGTTTGATGTATATACAAATTCTAATATAGTAATAGCTTTGCAATATATTTTATTATATTTTTTATGAAGATAAGTCAGATGATTAATAAATGAAGGTGAAGAAATGAAACATGTATATCTTATAAGGCACGCCCAGACTGTGATGAATAACGAGCGAAGATTCTCAGGTGTACTGGACTGCGAGATTGACGATACAGGCTACAAGCAGCTTGAAAAACTAAGAGAAAAGATGAAGGAATATAAGGTACAACAGTGTTACTGCTCGCCACTTAAGAGGACGGTGCTTACAGCTTTGTCTTTTTTTGACAATCCTATTAAGGTCAACGACCTGCATGAGATGAATTTTGGCGATATAGAAGGCATGAAGTTTACAGATGTGGAAAAAAACTATCCACATATTGCAAGGTCACTTGTGGATGAAAAGTCAAACACTAAGTTTCCAAACGGGGAGTCACAAAGAACATTTAACAAAAGAGTCAACAAGGTCTTTTACGACATACTCAAGGCGGATGACAACTCGTCTATTGCCATAGTATCACATTCCTGCGTTATAAGGCAGATAATATCAAACGCCATGGTCAAGGACTCTACCATGTCATGGAATATTCACATAGGCAACTGCAGTATTACAAAACTCGAGGTACATCCAAACAGGACTATACTTGCATTTTTAAATAAATAGGAGAATTATATAAATAGATGAAAAAACTTATAGTCAGCGATATGGACGGGACTCTTTTGAGATCTGACAAGAGCATATCCCAAGACACAATAGAAATTGTAAATCAAATGCGAAAACAAGGCATTGAATTTACCATAGGTACAGGAAGAATCTACCCTGTAGTTACTGATACCATAGAAAAGATGGGCATTACTGCTCCTTTGATACTTTGCAACGGAGCCATTATCCAAGATCCTACAACAAAGGAAATCTACTACTCTAAGGCACTAAACAACGACATAGCTGTCAAAATCCTGGACATAGTCAAAAACTGCGGTCTGTATTTTTATTACTATACACACGACTCAATCAACGCAATGGAGGTAAAATACATCACTGCTACCTATCTCAAAGAAAATGAACTGCAAAAAAGAAAGGACAGCATAAAAATCAATATTAGCAATGACCTTTCAAACAAGGCGAAAAACGAAGAAGTATTTAAGATAGTAGTCATAAATGAAGATCACAAAAAACTTGAAAAAGTCAAGGACGCCCTTTTCATCTATAATGAATATATCACTGTCACATCATCGTATTGGAACAATATTGAGATAGTGGCAAACGGAGTGAATAAGGGCGCCGGAGTAAAATATCTATCTGAAAATTTTGGCTATGACATCAAGGATATAATGTGCATAGGTGACGAAGAAAATGACGAATCCATGCTAAATGTCGCCGGATTTGCCGTAGCCATGGGCAATGCCAACGAGCAGATGAAAAAAATTGCCCACTTTATCACATCTGATAACAACAGCGACGGCATGGTAAAAGCAATAAAAAAATTCGCACAAAGGTAGGTAAGATATGAATATCGTACTTTTTGAGCCGGAGATACCCCAAAATACCGGCAATATAATAAGAACCTGCGTATGTACAGGTACTACGCTACACATGATAAGACCTTTCGGCTTTTCCATGGATGAAAAACAGATAAAAAGAGCAGGTATGGACTATATAAGCCATGCAGACATCATTTATTACGACTGTTTCGAAGAGTATTTCGAAAAATACGACAAGAATGATATGTTCTTTTTCACAACAAAGGCTGAAAAGTCTTATTGCGATGTTAAATACACTAAAAACTCACATCTCATCTTTGGTCCTGAAAGCAGGGGACTGCCTGAAAAAATCAGAAAAATCAACCTACAAAACGATGTGAGAATACCTATGAAGGCAAATGAATATGTCCGCTCACTCAACCTGTCCAATTCTGTAGCTATAGGACTATTTGAGGCACTGCGTCAGAGCGACTTTGCCAATCTGATATAAAGGAGAAAATTTTTGATAAAAAAATACGTATTAGAATCTCTTGGCTGCTCTAAAAATCTGGTAGATGCTGAAGAAATGGTCTACATCCTAAACGAAAACGGATATGAGATGACTGACGACATAGATGATGCTGACGTTGCAATAGTAAATACCTGCGGTTTCATAGAATCAGCTAAGGAAGAGTCCATAGACACCATACTTAACATAGCCTCACATAAGCAAAAGAATCTGAAACATCTCATTGTTACAGGTTGCTTAGTACAAAGATACTATAAGGACTTGAAAGAACAGATACCTGAGATAGATGCCTTCTTAGGCACTACATCTTATAATACCATATTAAACGTCTTGCAGGGTCTGTCCATAGGCAAGGACAACTCACTGATACTGCCTGCAAATACAAAGCTTGACCACAATAAGAAAAAAATATTGACTGACAGCTACTACGCCTATATCAAAATCGCTGAGGGTTGTGACAATAGCTGTACCTACTGTATCATCCCCAAACTGCGTGGAAGATATGTATCACGCCCTATGGATGAGATAGTCGATGAGGCAAAGAGATTGGCAAGTCAAAATGTCAAGGAGATAGTATTAATTGCTCAGGACACTTCAAAATACGGACTGGACATCTACGGCGAGAAAAAACTGCCACATCTTCTAAGAGAGCTTTCCAAAATAGAGGGCATAAGATGGATAAGATTCCTCTACACCTATCCTGAGGACATCACTGAAGAATTGGTACAAGAAGTCAAGAACAACGACAAGGTCTGTTCGTACTTTGACATACCTGTACAACATGCAAGCGACAGAATACTCAAGCTGATGAACAGAAGCACTGATAAGAAAGAAATAAGCGAAAAAATCAACTTGATAAGATCCAATATCAAGGACGCTATAATTAGAACTACACTTATAACAGGCTTTCCTACTGAAAGTGATGAAGACATAGAGGAACTTGCCGATTTTGTAAGGCAGATGAAGTTTGACAAGCTCGGGGTATTTCCCTATTCAAGAGAAGAAGGGACGAAGGCAGGCAATATGGAGGGTCAGATAAAGCAGGATGTCAAAAATCAAAGAGCAGAGATGATAATGAGACTCCAACAGGAGATAGTAAGAGAAAAAAATGAAAGCTATGTAGGAAGAACATTTAGCGCAATAGTAGACGAGGTCTATGAGGACTATGTAGTTGCAAGGTCTTATATGGACGTGATAGAAGTAGATACTGTCATATATGTGGGCACTGAAAAAACTCATAAAAAAGGAGAGTTTATAGATGTGAAAATCACCGATGTACTTGACTACGACCTCAAAGGAGTCGAAGTTTAACAAATTTTTGTTGTATATATTGTAATTTGACAGTATAATTATAAATAAATATTAGTAAAGGAGATATTTATGAATACTCCCAACAAACTCACAACTCTAAGGATGATATTAGTTCCTTTTTTCGTGCTTGCATTTTATATCGAATCAAAGGACATCAGCGCAAGACTTATCATCACGACGATAATATTTGCCATAGCGTCATCTACCGACTTTTTGGACGGATATCTCGCTCGTAAGTACAATCTTGTGACGGATTTTGGCAAGTTTATGGATCCGCTTGCAGATAAGGTGCTCGTGACAGCAGCCTTGGTATGCCTTGTACAAATAGGCAGGGTGGAAGCATGGATGGTAGTGCTGATTATATCAAGAGAGTATGCCATCAGTATACTAAGGGCAATAGCTGCATCAACAGGCAAGGTACTTGCGGCATCAAAGGGCGGAAAGATAAAGACTGCTACTCAGATGATAGCTATAATAATGCTTATGCTGGGTATTCCATATGGGAATATATTGATGTATCTGGCTGTATTTTTCACTGCTTATTCAGGAGTGCAATATATATACGAAAACAGACACCTGATAGAGACATATTGATAAATCCGATATCTTATATAAGTCTTATACTGATATGATAAAGTCGTGGAAATATCTTATTTAAACAAAAAATTCTTATTTGTTAAATACAGTAACTCTTTTCAATGACAAATTGGATATATTATTTAAATTTAATATAGTGCTTATTTGTTTTAGCATACTGATATATCCGCAAGCACTGAGAATTTTAATTTTTTTTAAAAGTGAATATTTATTGTAAAAATTTCTTTGGCTATTTGATAATTTTTAAGTATAAATTTATGAAAACTGCTTTAAATTTTGTAATTTAACAAATAATTACTGCAATTTATTATACCTTAAAAATTTTTTATATATAGTTCAAAGTATTCAAATTTAAATTGGAGGGGCAAATGGCAAGTTCAAAAAAGATAATAAAAAGGGAAGAAGTTGTCGATAAAAAGAAGGCATTGGATAAAGCACTCAGCGACATCCAAAAAGAATTCGGAAAAGGATCAATAATGCTACTTGGTGAAAATACCAAGATGAGCGTAGAGGCTATACCTACAGGCTCTGTAGGTTTGGATAAGGCTATAGGAATAGGCGGTGTGCCAAAGGGAAGAATAGTCGAAATATACGGAGCAGAGTCTTCAGGAAAGACTACCATAGCACTGCATTGTATAGCAGAGGCTCAAAAATTGGGCGGTACTGCGGCATTTATAGATGCGGAGCATGCTCTTGATCCTATCTATGCCAGAGCTCTCGGCGTTGACATAGACTCACTGCTCATATCACAACCTGATACAGGAGAGCAGGCACTTGACATCACTGACACACTCGTACGCAGCGGTGCCATAGACATCATAGTAGTAGACTCGGTAGCGGCTCTTGTGCCCAAGACTGAGATAGAAGGAGAAATGGGAGATACCTTCATAGGTCTCCAGGCAAGATTGATGTCTCAGGCTCTTAGAAAGCTTACAGGACATATCAACTGGTCAAAGACTGTAGTAATTTTTATCAACCAATTGCGTTCGACTATATCTACAGGCTACGCTCAAGGACCTACAGAAACTACAGCCGGAGGTAGAGCGCTCAAATTCTATGCTTCTGTCAGAATAGATGTCAGAAGAACAGGTCAACTTAAGCAAGGTGACAATGTAGTAGGAAACAGAACAAAGGTCAAAGTCGTAAAAAATAAGGTGGCTCCACCGTTTAAACAATGTGAATTCGACATCATGTACGGCAAGGGTATATCAAAGGTAGGCGAACTGCTTGACATAGCAATAGCAACAGATATCATAAAACAAGCCGGTTCGTGGTTTAGCATGGGCGAAAAGAGATTGGGACAAGGTAGAGAAAATATCAGAAAGATGATAGAAGAAGACGATGACTTGTTTGAAGAAATAAGAGCAAAAGTAATGGAGCTTGATGCACTTCCTGAAGGCGAAAACGACAAACAGTACGATGACGCCATAGCCACACTTGAAGGCGAAACAATTGACTTGGATGACGAAGCTGAGGACGAAATAGAATAAAGTCAAAAACAGGGGGATATATGGACAATAATATTTTCAAATATGACAAATACAGACTGGTGACAAGATCTGACTTTGACGGTCTTGTATGCGCCATGATATTAAAAGAGCTCGGTATATTAGCGGATATAAAATTCGTTCATCCAAAAGATGTGCAAGACGGACTTATAGAATTAAATGACAGAGATATACTTACAAATCTACCTTATGATGCAAGAGCAGGAGTAGTATTTGACCATCATGAGTCTGAGATGTCAAGAAATGTTAAGACCTTAAACGAAACTAAAGCTAATTATATAATCAATCCTGATGCTCCGTCAGCCGCAAGAGTGGTATATGAATATTTTGCCAAAGATAATCAAGATAAGTTAAAAAGAATAACAACAGAGCTTATGATAGAAGTGGACAAGGCAGACAGCGCCAACTACGCCAAGGAAGAGATAATCAATCCTTCAAAATGGACCTTGCTCAACTTCATAATGGACTCTCGTACAGGACTTGGAAGATTCCATGATTTCAGGATTTCCAACTACAACCTTATGATGGAGCTGATAGACTACTGTCTTACACATTCAATAGATGAGATAATGGAGCTTGAAGACGTCAAAGAAAGACTGACTCTTTACAACGAGCAACAGGAAAAATTCAAGGATCAATTGCAAAGAATTGCCAGGATTGACGGCAAGGTATTGATACTTGACTACAGAAATGAAGAAATAATCTATGCCGGCAACAGATTTATGTCATATGCCATGTATCCTGAAATAGAAATCTCTATAAATCTTGTTAAGGGATTCAAGGGAATGAACACTCCTCTAATGATAGGCAAGTCGATAGTAAATAGAAGCTCAAACTTTGCCATAGGTGAGCTCTGCCTAAAATACGGCGGAGGCGGTCATAAGAACGCCGGAACTTGCCAAGTGGACAATGACAAGGCTGATGAAATACTTGAAAAGATAGTAAAAGAGATAAACTCATTTGAGTAAAATATAATGGACTGTTCCAAGTCATACTAAGTATATGATTTGGAACAGTGTTTATACTGACAATCTATTAAAAAGCCATGTAATTGTATTACAGTAAAACTGCTGATAATTCATAAAATGCAGTGATTTGCTCATAAATACTTGGCTTTAATAAGTAGTAATTAGTATTATACTTTTAGCTTTTAATCTATGGCTACATATATAATTAATACTAATGCTAAAAAGCGATTAAATAATCCTAAAAGTGTATTAAGTATCTGTTGTTGAAAACTGAATACTAAAATCTAATAAAATAATGAATAAAATATTTTAAGTACATTTATAAATAAAGTCATAAAGCATATACTAATTTTTAAAAGCTGCTTACGAGAATTATCCATAGATTAAATAAATAATAGTATGAAAAAAATAATATTCAATAAGTTTAGATGTATAATAATGTAAACGGTGATTAGTATAAAATCCAATAAAATAGTAGATAATAGTATTAAATTTTATGGTATTTAAAAATTTCTGTATCTTTTCTCAAAAAATAAACAAATTTTAGTATTACAAAGCTATGTAATGAGGTGATTGAAATGAAAGATAAGTTGCTAAGAAACTTTGTACATATATTCAACGGATTTTGCATCATTGTAAGTATGATTTTTTTTCATTTATTCAGCATTTCAAGCAACGGCATCTTCTATCTGCTTTGCATCATCTTTGCCATAGCAGCTTATCACCTCTTTGTACATCTTGCTATAGGTCACATAGTAAATTTTATACTCAAAAACGATGTGGACTACAACAAAAAGTGGTTTTTGGAAAAGCCCTTTGAAGATAAGTTATACAAAAAACTCAAGGTAAGAAACTGGAAGGACAAGATACCTACTTTTTACCCTGATACCTTTTCTCTGCAAAACAACGCTCCGGACAAGATACTTAAGGTTATGTGCCAGTCGGAAGTCGTTCATGCAATCATAGTAATTTTAAGCTTTGTACCTATATTTTACGCATTTTATATCAATCTTCCTTACAAATGGCTATTTATCATATCATCGCTGATGTCAGCTACATTTGATACCTGCCTTGTAATAATGCAAAGATACAATAGACCAAGAATAAGAAGAATGTTAGAGAGAAAGAAACAGATATAAGATATTATTCTTCAGGTGTGAGGAGAATATTTAGCGACTATGAAGGATATGAAAATCAGCCTGAATACAGCGTTTCTGACAATGGTGTAATTGCGACATTGTATAATAGGAATTATAAGAATATCGGTAAAAATGTCACTAATAAAAAAGCTTTAGAACTTAGAAGAGAACGTGTAATAGAACTAATGTTACAGGACTCTCAAATAACAATTTCACAACTCAGTGAAAAATTAAATGTAAGTACAAGAATCAAAAATCCATATATTTACCTATAATTGGCAAATATATGGATTTTATTATGACATCTATCTTTAAAAAGCAATGCAATAAATTATCATCAGATAATATTGCAAGTTGCGCAATCATAGATAGATATGTCATTTTTACAAATTTTAAGGCATCAAGTGTTTTTTACTATCTTATATCTTTTCTTTTTGATAAATATCTTTTTCATCCTGTCCTTATCTATATCCTTACCGATAAATACGATATTTGAACTGCTTACAGTATCATCTGTAAGTACGGAATACTTTGTATCAGCCAAGTCAAATTTAAGACCGACATTCCCTACTACAAGTGAGCCCTTGGCACGAATGATATTACCGTAGAAACCTCTGATTATATCTTCCAAAAGCAGTACAAATCTGCTTGGATTGGATATGCTCACATCCTCCAAAGCTAAGGAGTCAAAGCCACTTTCATCTTCCTCATCTTTAGGCTCAGTGATTTTAGTACCGTCATGCAACTTCAACAGTATATCATCCCACCACTCATCTCCCATAGTCAGATAGTGATTTGATACTATATCCACATCAGGATTTATATCTTTTATACTATCTACCGCTCTTTGCACCACATCAGAAGCTGAGTTTTCCAACTTGGATATGATTACCTGTCCGGCAGATAATATCTGATCGTCATATATTTCTCCAAATTCACGCCTATATTTGTCTATGCTCTCGCCATCCACTATAGTAAGTGGAGACAGTATACTTATCCTCTCGTACTCTACCTTTTTGATATGCGATAAGACTTTTGACAGCTTGCCCACCCCGCTGGGCTCTATTATCAAAAATTCGGGGTCTAAGGTATTGGCAATGGTAAGTATTGAGGCTGCAAAGTCTCCTTTTTTTGAGCAGCATATACAACCACTTGACATTTCCCATATATTTTTCATACCGGCATCTTTGAGCAAATCTGCATCTATACCCACCGCTCCATATTCATTTTCAAGTATGGTAAACTGCTTACCTGTTTTCATACTCAAATTTTTTATGAACGTGGTCTTGCCTGCACCCAAAAATCCGGAAATTACAAGAACCTTCATTAATCTTTAATCTTGATAACCGGTTTTATCAAATCAGCAGGTTTTTCCTTCATTAGGAACAGAGCCTTTTCTATATTTTCCCAACCTTCAAAAATATGTGAGCTTAGAGGAGACACGTCCAATTTACCTGCAGCAACCAAGGCTCCGAGTTTTTCCATACGAAGTCTTCCGCCAGGCATCAAACCGCCGTTAATTTGCTTATGACCCATTCCAACACCCCATTCAACACGAGGTATATCTATATAATCGCCTTTTCCAAGATAGTTTACGTTACCTATTTTTCCGCCGGGTTTTAGACATTTCACGCATGTAGCAAAAGTATCTACTTCTCCACCGGCTATTACAACCTTATCTACGCCTTTTCCATTTGTCATGGCAAGAACTTGTTCATGTATAGGACCGTTCTTATAGTTTACAAACTCAGAAGCACCGTATTTTTTAGCAGCTTCAACGCAATTAGGACGAGTACCTACAGCTATTATTCTTGCTGCTCCACGAAGAGATGCTCCCGCAACTGACATAAGACCGACTGGACCTATACCTACTACAAGCACTGTATCACCAAATTGTACATCTGCAAGCTCAACACCATGGAAGCCTGTAGGCACCATATCACTTAGCATACAAGCGTCAACTGTATTTATACTGTCAGGAAGAAGTGCAAGGTTTCCGTCTGCGTCATTTACATGGAAAAATTCTGAGAACACTCCATCCTTAAAGTTAGAGAATTTCCATCCTGAAAGCATTCCGCCTGAGTGCATAGAATATCCTGCTTGAGCTTCAAGAGAGTTCCAATCAGGAGTGATAGCAGGCACCAAAACTCTGTCACCCGGTTTAAAATCTTTTACCAGTTCCCCTACTTCAACTACTTCAGCACAGCCTTCATGACCAAGTATCATATTGTGTCTTTCTCCAATAGCACCTTCCCACAAAGTATGTACGTCGGAAGTACAAATAGCCAAAGCAAGTGGAGTACAAATAGCATCCATTGGACCGCATTTAGGTCTTTCTTTTTCAATCCAACCTGATTGTCCTATTTTCAACATTGCATAACCCTTCATTATTCATTCCTCCTTAAAAGTAATTAGTTGTCCACATACAAGGTAAAAACAATAATTGAAATTCATACAATTCTACTACTGATATATACTTATCTGCTCACTTATGGCACTATCTCTCAACATATTCAGTTTCTAGTAAATTTTATTTATTAAGACCAGCTTAAAATAAAGTAGATAGCATTTTAACAAACTGCAATTCCCAATAAATGTTTATAACAGCTATTATATCAGTTATAAATGAAATTTCACTTTGTTCCTAAGTACATGGCATAATTTTAAACACTTCTATTATTTATTATAAACAACCCTTTTGAGCTACATTCTATCTGAAAATCTTATCCCCAAATTTGGATTGCTATAAACTATAAAAAATTGTAATGACTTGAAGTGTGTTGTACTTAATAATGTATAACTTTAGGCTTAATCTGCTATATATCTTTTAATTCTAATAAATATTTCTAAGTAAATAAAGTTTTCTAACCTTCTTAAGACTATCACATTTTCGTTCATATGTCAAGGTTTTTATGATTATAGCAATACTGCAAATAAAAATTATTAATAGAGCATTATATATAAATTTTTAAGTGTTTATATATTGCAGAAACGTTTTTTATTGCTACTTTTATAAAATACTAAGATATGATTTTTATAAATATTTTAAAAAAGATAAGCATAAAATATTAAAATTTATGATGACAATAACTTTAGAATATTCAATAAATTCTATCATTTTCAGTTATTTAAATTAAATATTTTTTAAATGATAACTCAACTTTCCCACATGAAAACCACATTAAAGACATTAAAATTTGAATATATTTTAAAAATTCAATATTATACTTGACATAGCATTTTCAGTGTTTTCATTTTTCGATAAATATGCAAATTTCAATAAATATTATTTAGAAAATTGTGTGTCAAGTGGGGTATTGAAAAATCTATAAAAATTTAAATTTCAAAGAAAATTGCGATAATTTTAGTGGGAAAGTTGAGTTAATAATAGTATTGTAGTAAAAAAATTTTTTATTAAGCTAATATTTATGACAAATCATATCTTAAGTTTAAATATAGACATTAATTATTATATGCTTGATTTTTATATATAATTCTGATATAATCGCTCGGATACATTAGTTTTTATTTTTTATTTGATAATTTTATAACTTTATTGATACTATATATTATTATAATAATCATTTTAAAGTTATTATTTTAGTTTTATACTAATATCTAATAGAAGAATGGAAATATTTCATAAAAAATGATACACTAAATACCTATTAACAAAAAGTATGGTAAAGAGTATTACAATTATAGAACTTATAAAAGTCATAGTTCAAATAGAGTTTAATTTTATAGTATTGATAGTTTTAAAAAAGAAGTTTTTATTAAGAACGGAAGGTCTAAAAATGAAGGTAAATGCAAAACAAGTGAGTCTGAGAAAGTTGCAAAAGGACGCTGAAAATCAGTACAAGGGAGGTTTTTTCTGTTGTGAGGCGCTAATAGAGGCTGTCAGAGATAACTTTGAACTTGATGTGCCTGATGAAGTTATAGCGATGACTTCAGGTATGGCTGTCGGTGTAGGTCGTTCAGGATGTATATGCGGTGCACTTAACGGCGGTATTATGTCTCTTGGTATGTTTTTTGGAAGAACAGTAGCTCGTGGACCTCAAGACCCTCAAGTTGTAAAGGTAATGAGCTTTACTAAGGAACTGCATGACTGGTTTAAGGACTATAATACGAAAAATGCTACCTGTTGTCGAGTTTTGACTCGTGAATTTGACATGGGACAAGGCGAGCATAAAGCTCAATGTATTTATTTTACCGGTCTATGTGCATGGAAGGTAGGAGAGATAGTCTGTCGTGAGCTTGGAATTGAAAATATTGACAATGAAAAAGAACCTGACACTTATTGGGCAGACGCACGTAAGGCTGCTAAAGAGGCTGTAAATGCCTAAATTTATTTTTTATAAAATAAGGAGAACAGGCATATGCAAAAAATAAATAAAATACCCCTACCAATTTGCGGTGTAATTCTTGGAATTGCAGCCTTGGGTAATCTTATACAAAGCTATTCAAATACTGCCAGACTATTTTGCGGAATAATAGCTGCTACTCTTTTGGTTTTTTTTAATATAAGATGTGCTCTCAATTTTGATAGATTTAAAGAAGAAATGAAGACTCCTGTCGGAGCGTCAGTATCAGGAACTTATTCCATGGCTGTGATGTTACTTGCAGGATATTTAAAGCCCTTTGCTGGTGAAGCTGCATTATTTATATGGTATTTGGGCATAATAATGCACATTGCTTTAATCATATATTTTACACTTAAGTTTGTGATAAAGTTAAAATTGGCTCAGGTTTTTTCCAGTTGGTATATAGTCTATGTAGGTATAGTAGTTGCATCTTTGACAGCTCCTGTATTTGAAGCAAAGAGTCTTGGAAATATCTTTTTCTACTTCGGTTTAATCACATTTTTCTTGCTTTTGATACTGGTAACTGTACGCTATATTAAGCTGACGGATATCCCTCCTATGGCAAAGCCTTTGATTTGCATTTCTACTGCACCGGCAAGCCTTTTGATAGCAGGATATATACAGTCTGTAGAGCCGAAATCTCATACATTTTTGTTGGCTCTTTGGGCTCTTGCTACTGTATTGTATGTTTTTTCACTTATACATACGATAGTTCTTATTACAAAGCCATTTTTCCCAAGCTGGGCGTCTTTTACCTTCCCCTTTGTAATAAGCGCCATAGCGTCAAAGCAGTTTATGGCTTTTTCAAAAGCAGTCAATGAAGGCAAACCATGGCTTGCACATATTGTAAATGCTCAAACTGTAATTGCTGTAGTCTTGGTAATCTATACTCTTTTAAAATTTATGCTCTTTATATTTAAAAGCGATAATAAGTAGTGATTATTATGAAAAACTTATATTTATGCTAAAATCTAATAAAATAATGGATAAATCTTTTTTAGTGCATTTATAATAAAGTCATAAATCTTATGCTACTTTGTAAATTATTTATGAAAATTATCCGTAGATTAAATAGATAGTAGTATTAAAATATCCGTAGTATCAATAAAAACAGCCACCATAGAATTTATCTACAGTGGCTGTTTTTTTCTTAACTGATAAAAGTCTTTATAATATATAGTATTATTTTATATAAAGATATAAAATAATCGGGAAGTCCATTTACACACATTTATAATTTTGGTGAAATTTACCGATAATCAGAAAATTATCTTTATTATTATTTGGATAGATATTTTTTTTGATTTATTTAACTGACAATCCTTTTATAAACTGCCTGTTAGAAAATTCTGTTGTATAAATTTTTTCGCAATAAGCTTCAAGTTGTATCTTTTTATCAGCTGTCATTATATCCTTTATCTTAGTTTTATTAGGCACTTCTGTTGTAGTACCTTTCTTTACTATTTTCAGATTGAAATATTTGAAGTTTTCATATTCCACATATTTAAGTTCTTCGTATTTTGTATCATCATCCAAGTATTCTCCATTGTCAGATACTCCCGGAACATACAGATTTGCAATTAGTTTATCAAGATCTAACTCATCATTTTCACCATAACTCTTCTTCATTCTTGCTGAATATGGAGCAAAGTGGTAAAGCGGTAGTTCTTTTACCTTTACTTTAACATTTATTTCATCTGAAATACTGTCATCTTTAAATTTCAGTCTTATCTTAGCAGTAGTTTCTCCAAGAGATGTTAAATTAGGCTCACTTACTTTTCTTACCTCTACTTCACCATATTTGCTCTCTATATCCTTAAGTGCAAGCTTTAGTGATGAGTCAAATCCTTTTTTATTATAGATTTTAAGATTATTGTACTTATCAGGTCTTACTAATGTTTCCACTTCTATGACATTAGTAGCATATGATGAATTATTAAAGCTTTCTGCAAGTTTTTCCAGTTCAAGTCCTTCTATTTGTGGTACTTTCTTTTGGTCCTCATCCTGAGAAATCACACCAAGTTCTCTAAATACTGACAAGTCTATCTTATTGTCTTTAACCGCATCTCTTACCGGACTTCCCTGTTTTACTTCTTCATTAGTGCCTGTTTTTACTACCTTGAGTCCAAAATACTCAAAATCTTTATATGGTACATATATAGGAGCTCCTGTAGTCGTCCATTTATTTGAGATGTCTCTTGTAGTAGATATTCTTACAAATCCTTTTAAGCCGCTAAAATCAAAATTCTCTTCTATTTTATAAGTTTTCTTCATTGTGCCTGTTTTTAATGTAAAAAATACTACAGGCATAGGCGTTACATTAACAGGTATATCCAATTCAAGACTTGTATTGTCATTAAATTTAAGTTTTACCTTACCTGTTGTTTGTCCTATCACCTTTCTGTTTGGCTTTTCTAATACTTCTACCTCTATATTTCCATAGGTGTTATAGGCGTCATCTGTTTTTACCTTTAATTCTCTTTTGATATTATCTTCATTAAATTCACTTAATTTTGTTGCATTTTTAAGTTTATCAGCAAAAGCCCCATATCCTTTTAATATACTTTCGTCCAATTCTACGACTACATCTATTGACAAAGAGTTTTCTTTTTGTTCAAATTTTCCTGCTAAACCTTGTGCGGCTTCTTTTACTATAACTGGAATTGTCATATCTTTTGTACTGCTGTCGCTAAACGTAAGTTTTACTTTTGCAGAGCTGTTTCCAACAACTAAAGTATTAGGTTGCTCTGTAATTTCCACCTGCGTATTAAACGGTAGATTAGGTAGTGCTTTTTTAGCTCTGTCAACTTCCAACATAGCTCCTGTTGTAAGCGTAACAGTGTGAGCTGTTTCGTTATATTGCTGAGCAAGTGTTGAATGACCTTGTTCTTTTACATTTATAGTAACTGTGTACTCTTTTGAGCTGTAATCTGTAAAGTCTATGCTTACATCAAGTTTCTTATTGTCTCCTACGCTTTCTGTAAGTTCTTTTGCCTTTTGTGCATCAAAGTTTATCTTTGAACCTTGTGGTAATTTAGGGAAAGCTTCTTTTATTTTTTCTTCTGTTAAGATAGTACCTGTAGTTACTGTTATTTCGCTTGGTACTTCCTTGTAAGTCTCAGATAGTTTAGGTGTATTTGAATTATCTTTTAAGAAGATTCTGAAATATTTTGAATTTTTCTCATCTACTTTTAAAGCTGTACCCTTTGCATCTTTAAGTGAGTCTTCATTTATATATATTCTGTAGGCTTGATTAGACTTTTGCGGATAGATGAACTTATCTGAGTTATTTACAGGACGTGTAGTGAATATTACCTGCTCATTATTGTCAGTTCTCTTTGCAATAATTCTAAATTCCAATTCCTTATGAAGTAAATCTTGAGCCTTGGCATGTGGGAATTTCAAGTGCTGAGCATCATTTAATTCACCGTTGGTAACAGTATTGTCAAATCCTTCAGTATCTATCCATTCACTTGAATTCTTAGGCTTAACTTGGAATTTTTCAATATTTGCTAATACTCCGCCCTTTAATACTGTCATTTTTTTCAATAATTTGACAGATTTACTTTGTTCATGGACAACTTTGAGATTGACTACACTTAATGCATTAACTCCAAAGTTTTCCTTAGTCAATATAGTACCGTTTTTGATTTCTTTATCTGTATCTCTATCAAGTACTTTCAGTCCGTTTGCTTCAAACTCCGAGTATGGCACTGTCTTTACAGTCTTATCTTTAAGATAGAAGTCTACTTTAAGATCGCTAAGATCTATAGCTGTGCCTTCAACAAATTTGTCTTTGTATCCGTCTTTTACTCTCATATCGTAGAAGTTTATGCTGTCGTCAGCTTTTTTAAGTGCATTTGAAATGGCTTGTGATGTTCCTATAGCTGTAAATGTCGCTCCTGACACTGCATCGTATTCTACCTTGTCATATCCCAAATCTTCTACCACAAATGCTCTGATCAATAACATCAATTTGTTATTTATATTATGTTCATCTGCTGCTTGCAATTTTTGATTGTGATATCCGAATTCATGTTTACCAACTATCTTGTCGAAATTAGCGTTATATCCTGCTATATCAGTTGCACCGACACCTTTACGCACAAGTCTGAATACATCTCTCAATGTTCCCAGACGATAGGCTAAGGCATTAGGATTTTGATTTTTCTTAACCAAATCTCTTACATAGTCAAATCTCAAAGCATAAGATTCACCGTCATCTATCTTGGCTTTTTGACCCGGTTTCCATTCAGTATCTACCTTGGTAAGCTCTTCTTCTACAAGAGATATATCCGTTATCTTTCCGTCTGATACTGTAACTTTTACAGGTATAGGCTTTCTTTCTACAAATCCGAATCCGTCTCCGAAGTATTCTCCATCTTTATAACTCTTGTTATCAAGTTTTTTTACTTCATCTTTTGTCAAAAATTTGAATGTACCCACCACATTCTTGTTTGAGCCGCTTTGTATATTTCCCGGTTCTTCAATTTCTAACTTAAATTCTTCTTTTTCGTACTTGTTTTGTCCCTGTTTATACTGTCCTACATTTTTTGGCAATTCTATATGCTTTATCTTGCTTTGTTTTTCAACTTTTATATCGGCTTTTAGCGTCTTTATATCCAATGTACCTATATTGGCTCTTATCAGAGTTTGTTCCTGTCCGCTGTAGCTTCTTGGTATTTCTACTGTTTGTATTTCGTCATTTCCGGCAGTTTCTATTATTGCAGGTGTATTTATCAATACCTTGCCTTTGAGTTGACTGTCATCCTGTGTCAGCAGTCTTACTTTTTGACCTGAGTCTTTTTGTATTAGTGTATTTCCTTCTACAGTCACTTTTTTGAGGATTATGCTGTTTGAGCCTCCACCATGTATATTTAAATTAGCTTTTACAGTCACATTTTCCAGTGTAACAGTGGAATCTCCAACTTGCTTATCTATAGTCAAATCTTCGTTTACTGTCAGATTTTTTACTGTGATGTTTTGACCTGTTATCTTGCCTGTTAGTATATTCTTGTTTTTTCCGTCTGTATCTTGGCTTATTATCTTTACTCTTCCGGCAAATTCAAGGGCATTTGCCACTGCATTGATAAATCCTGTAGATGAACGTGTAGCTCCTGCTATTGTATCTACTTTTGTGGATTGCTTGTCTATTATGTTTTTTGCAATCTTGTCTGCCTTATCTTGGTTAAAGTAACTTTGATCGTCTTTGTTTTCTATAAGTTCTATCTTTGCTA
>FUZS01000017.1 GCA_900167215.1 [Eubacterium] yurii | reverse complement strand
GAATGTGGTCTGGACATGCTTGAGCTTCTATTATTTCTACTCCTTTTTGTTCACATAACTTTCTTAATATTTTTCCTATATCACTTTTTATCTTTGCATATATTTCTTTCCTTCTAAATTTAGGTGCAAATACAATATGATACTGGCATCTCCACTTAGAATGTGATAAACTATTTATGTCTTTCATTAGACTTTCCTCCTTTTGCTTTTTATTATAGGTTGGCGGACCTATATTTATTATAGCAAAAGGAGGATACTTTTATCTAAAGAATTTTATTCCCCCAGTTGAACTGGGGGTTTATTTTCGCTAAAGCTACAATCAAAAATATTGCCTCAGCTTATGGAAAGATTTATTGATAAGACTAAGTGCTCCAATTGAAACAAAAGATGAGGACACAAACTTAAATCAACTTATAGATGCATCAAATGCTATGGGATGTGAAATTAATCTAACCGGTAATCTACCGGAAAACAGAGATATGTCTTATCTTATAATAACAGCAATGAGAGTTGCTGTTACTAACGCTGTAAAGCACGCTAATGCAACTTTGATAAATGTAGACATCAAAAATGAAGACTATAATAATCTGCTTATAACAATATCTGACAACTCTGATAAAATTATAACTTCAATAGAAGAAGGCGGGGGGCTTAGAGATTTGAGAACAAAAATAGAAAAAGCAGGAGGGAGGTTTGAAATATTATGCAATCAGAAGGTAACACTGATTATAAGTCTACCGATAAAGTCAATATACTTTTAGTAGAAGATCAAAAAATAGTACAAAAAATGTTAGAAAGCATAATAGAGAAAAATAAGAGGTATAATCTTGTATCATCCATTGAAAATGCAGCTTTATCTGAAATGTATTGTGCAAAAGGTAATGTAGATTTAATAATAATGGATATTTTTACCTATCAAAGAGAAAGTGGGCTTGAAGCAGCCAAAAAGATAAAATCATACTATCCCAATATAAAGATAATCATTGTAACCTCAATGCCTGACTATAGTTTTATAGACAAGGCTAAAGAATATGGCTGTGAGGGATTTTGGTATAAAGACGGAGATATCGAAGAATTTTCAGTCATAGTAGAAAAAATATTAAGTGGAGAAAAAATATTTCCCACTTCGACACCTATACTTAAAATAGGACTCGCAAACAGTGATGAATTTACAAAAAAGGAACTTGAAGTTTTGAAAGAGATGATAAACGGATACTCTCCTAAAGAAATATGTGAAAGGCTTAATATTGCAAAAAGCACTTTCAACTACCATGTCAATAATTTACTGTTTAAAACCGGATATGACAACAAACTTAAACTCATAATAGATGTTACAGATAAAAAACTTATCATCCCCGGATTCTGATGTAATACTAAACCCTATTTAAACTATGGATTTTATTAATCCTATCCTTGAGATACTCCATAACATATCTTTAGTTAATAAATATTTAGTGTATCCATTTTTATAAAATATTTACATTCTTCTATTAGAATTTAGTATAACACCTACTTTATTTAAAAATATGTCTAAATTACTTAAAATAAATAAGAAATTAACATATTTTTAAAATTTTTTCGATGATTTTACAAATTATCAAACTTTTTAAAATATTTACTATTGTTACTCAATTATCAACAAATTGATAATATTAAAATTCTATAAAGCTTAGCTGTATCTTATAGAGTTATTCTCAACTATATAATATTATCTAATATTTTTCAACAATTTAACTGAGGAATTTCATTCAATAAGCTCCATTTTTGGAGCTTATATATTTTTCAAACTAAAGTAAGGAATTTTATTAAAGCTCTAAAATTTTTTGTGCAAAGTCTATTGCACTTTGTTTTTTCTCATCATCCATGAATATCGACTTATAACCCATATGTCTTTTAGCAAGCATACCTATATAATTTAGCATACTATGCTTGCAATATCTCTTCACACCCTCTTCCCATAAATCTGCTCCCTTTTCAACCTTATACCCGCAAGTTGTGATAATTGCTACATTTTTACCCTTCCAAAGAGATGGTCCTTTTTCCTCTCCATAATATTTATTCATACCATATACTAACCTATCAAGTAAGGATTTCATCTGAGTTGTACAATACCACGAATAAATCGGACTGCAAAGTATGATGCTGTCACATTGCATTATAGAATCAAATATCTCCTGTACATCATCCTTTTGCCAACAGTTAAAGGTACTCCAATCCTGTTGACAATGCCTACAGGCTACACATGGTCTTATATCCATATTATATAGATTATATATCGTGCAATTTACATTATATTTTCTCATATGCTCAACAAAATGCTTAGTCAACGTTTCTGTATTTCCATCTTTTCTTGGACTTGCCAATAATACACATATCTGTTTCATCTTCTTAGCCTCTAACAAAATAAAATTTAATCAATTAAACACTAATATCCATCTTAGCATAAAATCATGTTTTAGTAAATAGAGGAAAAAGTTAACTAAATACTTTAAAATTATACTTAAGGCATAATTTTATTTTCAGAAATTCTACTTGACTACATTACAGATATATGATATGATTTTAAGTGTACAAAAACCAACGTCTCGAACGAATTCACGACACTATTTCGATGACGTAAAATAAATGTAATTATATATTTTTGTTTGCAGGATACATCTTATTATTTGAGGCTTTTTGTGCAAACAAACGGAAAACGTATATATTTTCCCCTTTTTTCCATCAGTAAAGGTCATAGTTTGTGTTTATTTTTTATCATGAATAAAAGGGGCAATTCTTATGAATAATAGTAAGTTAAAAAAATATATACTGATTTCAAACTAATTAATTTTTTATTGTATTTTTAGAAAGAGGTAACAAATGAAAAGGTTGAAAAGAACTTTACTTGCTGCTTTAGCAGTTGTTGCTGCTGTTTCGATGCTTACAGCATGTGGTGGCGGAAGTAATAATTCAGGTGAAAAACCTGCAGAAAATAATAATCAAACAGAAACAAAAACTGACGCTGCTAAAGGCTCAGGTAAGATTTACTACTTGAACTTCAAGCCTGAAGTTGAAGAAACATGGAAGAAGATAGCTGAAGAATATAAGAAAGAAACAGGTGTAGATATGAAAGTTGTGACTGCTGCAAGCGGTCAATACGAACCTACGCTTAAGGCTGAAATAACAAAAGACGATGCCCCTACTCTTTTCCAAATAAATGGACCTATAGGCTACCAAAACTGGAAAGACTATACACTTGACCTTAAAGATTCTGAACTGTACAAACATCTTATAAATAAGGATTTGGCAGTAACAAGTGATGGCGGTGTGTATGGTATCCCTTATGTTGTTGAAGGATATGGAATAATATACAACAACGCTATAATGCAAAAATATATCGCTCTTCCTAATGCAAAGATAAAGAATGTTTCTGAAATTAATAACTTTGCAAAATTAAAAGAAGTTGTTGAAGATATGCAAGCAAAAAAATCTGAGCTTGGTATAGATGGTGTATTTGCTTCAACTTCACTTTCTCCTGGAGAAGACTGGAGATGGCAAACTCACCTTGCAAACTTACCTATATTCTATGAATACAGAGATAATAAGACAAAGGATATGGCTGAAGTCCAATTCAAATATGCTGACAATTACAAGAACATATTTGACCTTTATGTAGCAAACTCTACTGTAGATCCTAAGTCACTTACTTCAAAGACAGTATCTGACTCAATGTCTGAATTTGCACTTGGTAAGGCTGCTATGATACAAAACGGTAACTGGGCTTGGAGCCAAATATCAGGTGTGAACGGTAACGTAGTAAAAGCTGAAGATATCAAATTCTTACCTATATACACAGGTGTAAGTGGAGAAGAAAAACAAGGTCTTTGTATAGGAACAGAAAACTTCTTCTCAGTAAACTCAAAGACTACTCCTGAAAATCAAAAAGCAGCTCTTGACTTTATCAACTGGTTGTTTACAAGCGAAAAAGGTAAGACTTTTGTAACAAAGGATCTTGGATTTATCACTCCTTTTGATACATTCAAAGCTGAAGAAGCTCCAAATGATCCACTTGCAAAAGAAGTTGTGGCTTATATGTCAAATAAAGATTTGTACAATGTTGACTGGAACTTCACATCATTCCCAAGCCAAACATTTAAAGACAGCTTTGGACAAGCTCTTGGACAATATACTGCAGGTGCTATGACATTTGACGAAGTAAAAAATCTTTTTGTACAATATTGGGCAGAACAAAAGAAGGCTGCACAATAATCATTCTTAATACAAGGGAGGCTTAGCCTCCTTTTTTTGAAATAGGAGAACAGTTATGGAAAAAGCTCTAAAAAAATATTTTCCGTTTTTTGTCTTACCTACTCTTATTGCATTTGTTACAGTATTTTTATTTCCTTTCATACTTGGTGTTTGGTTATCATTCACAAAATTCACTACTATCTTCAATGCAAAATTTGTAGGTTTTTCAAACTATATAACTGCATTTTCAAGCAGTCAAAAATTTCTTCGAGCATTCGGATTTACGACAATATTTACTATAGTAAGCGTAATAACTATCAATGTGTTTGCCTTTTCAATAGCTCTTATACTAACAAGAGGCATTAAAGGCACAAATCTTTTTAGAACAGTCTTTTTCATGCCTAACTTGATAGGCGGTATAGTTCTTGGTTATACATGGCAGGTAATGCTAAACTCAATTTTGCTTAAATTAATAAATCAAGGCCTTCTTTCAAGTGAAAAATTAGGATTTTGGGGACTTGTCATACTTATGAACTGGCAGTTGGTAGGTTATATGATGGTAATTTATATAGCCGGACTTCAAAACGTACCGCCAAGCCTGATAGAAGCTGCTCAAATAGACGGTGCATCTAAGTGGACTATACTTAAGAATGTAACAATTCCTATGGTAATGCCGTCAATAACAATATGTACTTTCTTATCACTAACCAACAGTTTCAAACTATATGACCAAAACTTGGCTCTTACAGCAGGTGCTCCACTTGATAAGACAGAGATGCTTGCTATGAACATAGTTAAGACTATGTTCTCAAGAGTAGGTTTTGAAGGTGTAGGACAGGCAAAGGCTGTAGTATTTTTTATAATAGTAGCAATAATAGCTTACGTTCAATTGAGATTTACAAGAAATAAGGAGGTGGAAGAATAATGAAAGAAAAGACTATTGACAGAATTTTATTTGTAATATTATTAGTTTTATTGATAATTTTTCTTTTTCCTATTGCGTTTATAGTGATAAATTCTCTAAAAGGAAAATTCTTCATAAGTGATTCACCTTTTTCACTTCCTGATGCAAAAACATTTGTAGGTCTTGAAAATTATTCTACAGGTCTTGAAAAAACAGGATTTTTTGTAGCAATAGGTTGGTCTTTTTTCATTACCATCTTATCAGTCGGTGTAATAGTATTATTTTCAGCAATGACAGCATACTATCTCACAAGAGTTAAAAATAAACTTACGCAGGTAATATATTATCTGTTTGTATTTTCAATGATAGTTCCTTTTCAAATGGTTATGTTTCCAACTATAAAGGTAGCTGATACACTACATTTGAACAATCCTGTAGGGATGATATTCTTATATCTTGGATTCGGCTCCGGGCTTTCAGTATTTATGTTCAGTGGATTTATCAAATCAATACCTATAGAAATTGAAGAAGCTTCTATGATTGACGGTTGTAGCCCTATAAAGCACTTCTTCTATATAATATTCCCAATCCTTAAACCAACTGCTATAACTGTAGCCATACTTAATGCAATGTGGGTATGGAACGACTACCTACTACCATATCTTGTAATGGGTGTAAGTACAAACTACAAAACAGTGCCTGTAGTAGTGCAGATGTTAGTCGGCAGTAACGGTAACAGAGATATGGGTGCAATGATGGCAATGCTTGTACTTGGTATAGTTCCTATAATAGTATTCTATTTGTCGGTACAAAAACATATAATCAAGGGTGTTGCTGCTGGAGCTGTAAAAGGTTAAAAGCATTTTGAATTAAAGAATTGCGGGCAATTTCTCTTATCTTGCCCTAATGTTAGAAAGAGGTAAAAAATATGAGGTTATCAGGGATATTGATGTCAATATCTTCTTTGCCGTCTGACTATGGTATAGGCGATTTTGGAAAGGATGCTTATGAATTTGTAGACATATCTCATGATATGGGTTTTAAAATTTGGCAATTGCTACCACTCAATCCTTTGGGCTATGGAAACTCTCCATATCAACCCTACTCTTCATTTGCAGGCGAAGAATTATATATAAGTCCATATCTTTTGTATGAAGACGGATTGTTAGACAAATTACCAGACAAGATTAAACAGACAAATACTATAGATTATCCGAAGATAAGAAAATACAAGGGCAAAATTTTAAAAGAGGCATATAATAATTTTAAAAAGAAAAAATTATATGAAGAAAAATCATATATAGATTTTTTAAATTTTGACTTTGTATACAACTATGCAGTATTCATGACTTTTAAAAAATTCAATAATCTGCAATGTTGGAACAACTGGAACTTAGATATGAAAAATTGGATAAAGGACAAAAAAGCCGATTTATCTAAATTCAAAGATGATATAAATTATGAAATTTTCATCCAATACATCTTTTATACTCAGTGGATGAAGTTGAAAAAATATGCCAACGACAAAGGTCTTAAGATTATGGGAGATATCCCTATTTATGTAGGTTTGGACAGCTTGGATGTATGGCAAAACCAAAAATCATTTATGCTCAATAAAAATGGAAATCCTAAATTCATAGCCGGAGTACCTCCTGACTGTTTTGCCAAAAAAGGTCAAAGATGGGGTAATCCTTTATACGATTGGGATTATCTCCAAGAACATAACTTCGACTTTTGGATTAAAAGACTTGACTACAGTTCCAAATTGTATGATATACTAAGAATAGATCACTTTAGAGGATTTGACACTTATTGGAAGATAAATGCAAGAAATAAAACTGCAATTAAAGGTCAGTGGATAGAAGCGCCTGGATACGAACTTTTCAAGCTGATACAAAAAAAATTTCCACATCTTGAAATAGTAGCTGAAGACCTTGGAGATTTGAGAAAAGAAGGCGCAAAACTTAGAGATGATTTTAATCTCAAGGGTATGAAAATCTTACAATTTGTATTTGAGCCAAAAGAAACAAATAATAATTTTGAAGACAAGAAAAACTTGATTATTTATACAGGAACTCATGATAACCAAACAGTTGTAGGCTTTTATCAAAGTAAGGATAAGGATGAGCAAAAAGAAATAGTTGAGTATTTTCAAAAACATAACTATGATACAAAGGATATTGCTTCAGGCTTTGTACAGATGTGCCTTGAATCCATAGCTGATTATGCCATACTTCCTGTACAAGATATTATGGGTTTGGATGACAACTACAGGATGAATACTCCAGGCACATTAGGCGATCACAATTGGACATTTAAACTTACTGATTTTGAAGATCTTAAGAAAAGAACTGATTATATTCACACTCTCTTAGAAAAAACAAATAGATTATAAGGAGGAGAAATGGCAAGTCTGTCACTAAAAAATATAAACAAGATATATCCGGACGGCAATCATGTCGTAAAGGATTTTAATATGGAAATAGAAGACAAGGAGTTTATAATCTTTGTCGGACCGTCAGGTTGCGGAAAATCTACAACACTAAGAATGATAGCCGGACTTGAAGACATTTCATCCGGTGAACTAAAGATAGATGATAAGGTGGTAAATGACGTAGAGCCAAAAGATAGAGATATAGCCATGGTATTTCAAAACTACGCCCTATATCCTCATATGAACGTTTTTGACAATATGGCATTTGGTCTTAAGATAAGAAAGGTGCCTAAGGATGAGATAGAAAAGACAGTTACTGAGGTAGCAAAAATATTGGATATAGAAAAATACTTGTATAAAAAGCCTAAGGCACTTTCTGGTGGACAAAGACAAAGGGTTGCCATGGGAAGAGCAATAGTAAGAAATCCAAAAGTATTTTTGATGGATGAACCTCTGTCAAACCTTGACGCAAAGTTAAGAGTACAAATGCGTATAGAAATTTCCAAGTTGCATCAAAGACTTGGAGCTACAATCATCTATGTAACACACGACCAAACGGAAGCTATGACACTTGGTAGTAGAATAGTGGTAATGAAAGATGGTATAGTACAACAAATAGCATCACCTCAAGAGTTGCATGACCATCCTGATAATTTGTTTGTCGCAGGATTTATCGGTTCTCCTCAAATGAATTTCATTGATGTGACTGTAACTGAGAAAAATGGAGATGTTTATTTAAAAAATACCGTTCTTGATGTGAAATTACCTGAACCTAAGGCATCAATCTTAAAGGAAAAAGGATATATTGATAAAACTGTTATAATGGGGATAAGGCCTGAAAATATCCATGATGAACCTGTGTTTATCAATGCGAGCGATCAAAGCAGTATCATAGATATGGAAATAAAGGTATACGAAATGATGGGCGCTGAAGTATTCTTGTACTTTGATATAGAAGATGTGAACTTTACAGCAAGAGTCAATCCTCGTACAGGTGCAAGGGTAGGAAGTATTGTAAGATTTGCTCTTGATACCAATAAAATACATGTATTTGACAAAGAAACACAAAAAGCTATAGTTCACTAAAACTAAATCCATAGACATACTTTATTATGTTTATGGATTTTTTTATTTTTCTTGATTTTTAGTTAAATTAATTGTAAAATCAATATGTTATAAACTAATGCTCTTATCTGTTTAATCAATAGATAATCCTCATAAATAATTTTAAAAAATAGCATATGATTTATGGCTTGACTATAAATAAAATAAAAATATTTTGTTGATTATGCTATTAAATTTTAACACAATAATATAATTTAAAGAAAAGTTAGAATATTTTTGACTATTTTCAAAAAGCTTGTTTTACACATATTATAATAAATATTTATATGCAGTTATAATGATTTAGTCAAATAAAAAAATATTTAAATATAATTAACTTAGGATTCTTAAAAAAGGAGAACAATAATGAGTCAAATTTCTGAATTGGACAAGTACTCAGTCTTTAAATATTTTGAAGAAATTTCAAAAATCCCCAGAAAATCGGGAGATATGGATAGAATTAGCAATTTTTTAGTTGACTTTGCCAAAGATAATGACCTTGACTTTATACAAGAAAGATGTAAAAATGTATTAATCAGAAAAAAAGCTACTAAAGGATATGAACATATAGAACCTGTTCTTTTGCAAGGACATATGGACATGGTATGTGAAAAAAACGTTGACTCAACACATGACTTTGATAATGATCCTATAAGACTAATAGTTAAGGATGACTATGTCTACGCGGATAATACTACGCTTGGTGCTGATAACGGAATTGCTGTTGCTTATATGATGGCATTGCTTACAGCCAAAGATGTACAACACCCTGCAATAGAGGCTTTATTTACTGTAGATGAAGAAACTACTATGCTTGGTGCGTTTGAGACAGCAGAGCAAAATCTGAGAGCAAAGTATATGATAAATCTTGATATGGAATGTGATGACGAACTGTTACTCAGTAGTGCAGGAGGTTGCGATACTTTACTTTCCTTACCGCTTGAATACACTCCTGTAAGTGGAAAATTCCTAACTGCAACTGTCAAAGTTAATGGACTCAAAGGAGGTCATTCAGGAGGAGATATCAATAAAAACAGAGGCAACTCCATACAGATAATGGGAAGAATATTGTATGAACTAAATAAAAGAGTGGAATTTGAAATAGAAAGTATAAATGGTGGCTCCAAAGTCAATGCAATACCAAGAGAATGTGAATGTGTAATGGTCTTTGATAAAGCCGAAAAGTCGTCAATTGAAGATATAATAAAATTTGTTGAAAGAGAAATAAAAGATGAACTTAAAAGCATAGATGAAGATTTTAAAATTCAAATAAACTATATTGATGAAAAAATTGAAAAGGTGTTCAACTATGCTTCAAGACAAAAACTTATAAATGCTCTTATGATATACTCAAGCTGTGTTATGCAGATGAGTTTAGATGTACAAGATCTTGTAGATACATCTAACAATCTTGGAATTATTACCACAGATGAGAAAAATAAGAAAATCATCTTCCACTGCGGCGTAAGAAGCTGCATAGACAGTCAGGTACTTTATATAGCTAAAAAACACGAAGCTCTTGCAAATATTTTAAATGCTGATATTGATATTTTCTCCATATATCCAGGTTGGAGATATAAGGAGACAAAATTCAGCAACTTAGTAGCTGAAACATTTGAAAAGATGTACTCAAAAACTATGAAGAAAAAGGCTGCGCACGCCGGAGTCGAATGTGGGATTTTCTCCAAAAAAATGCCGGATCTTGACATAGTATCTATCGGTCCTACTATGTATGAAGTACACACACCTAATGAACATATCAGTATAAGCTCTGCTATCAGGACTTATGAATTCTTAGTTAAAATCTTGGAAAATATGATTGATTTGAATAAACAAATTCTTTAATGCTAAAAAAGGAAGTATAGGCTATACGCTTTTTACTTCCTTAAATTTTTTTATTTATTTTTTATTCTTAACACTATATTTATACATCATCAGTCATTAGCTTGGCTATGTGTCTTGGAATCATAGACACCTGCATTGACATATCAACATGATAGTTTTTATCAATACATTCATTCCAATATTCGATATGCTTTTTATCTATCCAAGAGTCGGATTCTTCCAAAGTTATGCCGTTTTCCCCTTGAATAGAATACCAATAAAGGTACTCAGCTTCATCACATTTTTCTCTGAAAATTGTTTCAACATACATCTTTTCTCCATCTAAAGTAAGTAAGACGTCATCCATATTCTCATTTAAAAAATTCATCCACTCATCAACTATTTGAGACTTACCATCTTTAACACTAAATCGAGTTAATTCTATATTCATACCACTATATCCCTAAGTTCAATATTTTAAAGCTATTGTCAAATTGTCATCTTATAATTTATCATATCTTTCCTGTTTCAATCAATCTTTCTTCCATTTCTTTCTTAGACATCAGATTCTTAAGCCCAATAATATGTACTCCTGATGACTTGGCGTCTTCAAACATATCTACAAAATAAAGCGGACAAAATACAATATCATACTCTTTAGCAATATTCTTCCCCTCTGATAAAGTACAGTGATATATCTTCCCTACATCAACATTAAGTGACTGAACAACTTTATCCAAATTAATTTTCATCATTAGACTTGTTCCAGAGCCATTAACACAACATAGCAATATATTCAACATTATAAAATCTCCTTAAATATAAAATCTTTGATTTTGAATTATATCATAATTTTTATATTTTTTCACCTAAATTTTGAGGTATTTACCCAAAAAAAGTATAATTCTATAATAAAATTATACAATATAATAAATAAAACTGTATTCTTACTAATACCAATATCTATTTAATCTATGGATAATCTTCATCAATAGCTTTTTTCAAATAGTATATGATTTATTGCTTTATTATAAATTTACTGAAAATATCTTATCCATTATTTTATTAGGTTTTAGTATAAGCCAAATATATTCTATAAAAAGGATTTACATATGGACAATATCTACATTATATAGCTTATAAATATCTAAATTTACTTGACATAAGAAATATAATAAGACAGATTTAAATATCTACCCAAGGAATTTACAAATTATATTTATCTGCAAGCATAAGCAGGTCGTTTTCATCTTTTACCTTATGCAAATCTTCCATAAGACCTTCATTACTTAATATAGAAGATAACTCATTCATATTTTTAAGATGCTCTTTGTTATCGCAAGCTGCCAATGTGAAGAATAAATTTACAAAGGAATCCTCATCATTTTTATCAAAGCAAACAGGCTTTTCAAGTTTCATAAATGAGATTGCAGTATTGTTTACAAATTCAGAATTTTCTTGTGAATGAGGCATTGCAACTCCGGGCATTACTATCATATAAGGTCCGTATTTTTCAATATTTTTTATTATTTCAAAGGCATAGTCACCTTTTACGCTACCATCATTTACCAAAGGTTCACAAGCTTTTACTATTGACTCTCTCCAAGTATATACCTCATCTACAAAATTAAAGTGATTTTTTCTCACCAAATCTCTAAGCATAGCTTCTCCTACTCTCCATAAATTGCTACCCTGTCATTTTTGCCATAATCCTGAATTATTTTTACATCTTTTTCATATCCAAAATTTGCAAAAGACTGTTTTATCATATCACCTTGATTGTAGCCTATCTCAAAGAATATATGGAAGTTATCATCTAAAAATGCCCTTCCATTTTTAATTATCTCATCATAAAAATACATACCGTTTTTTTTGCCGTCAAGTGCTAAGCAAGGTTCATAATTTTTAACCTTTTCAGGCAAACTTGACATATCCTTCTCATCAATATAAGGTGGATTTGAGATTATAAAATCATACTTGCCTTTAACATTTTCAAATAAATCTGATTTTATCAACTTCAATCTATCTGTAACACCTAAATTATCAGCATTTTTTTTACTTATATCTATGGCAAAGTCATTTATATCTATTGCTGTCATATTGAGATTTTTAAGTTTTTTTAGCAAAATAATAGATATTATTCCGCTACCTACTCCTATTTCCAATCCTTTTAATGCTTTTTTATTATGAGTCAAGATATTTATAGCATTTTCCACCAATATCTCCGTATCACTCCTTGGAATAAGTACATGCTCATCAACCAAGAAATCATATCCGTAAAAATCTCTTTGTCCTATTATATAATGTATAGGTTTGTTATTTTTCAACTGTTTTACAAAGTCTTTTATCTGTTCTTCCTCAAAAGATGTAATTTTATCATCAAGCTTTGTCTTAATATAAATTCTGTCCTTTTTTAATACAAATGACAGGAGAAGCTCAGTATCTATAAACTTCTCCTGATCTGATTCCAATTCATTGATACAATATGAATAAATTTCTCTAATAGTCATGAGTATTCCTAATCTTTTTGTTTTACTATGCCCTTGCTATAAGCAGATATCAGCATTTCAAGGTTATTTATTTTTTCTTTGATAGCACTTCCGGTATCAGTATCTGCCACTCTTTTTCTGTCAATAAGAGTTTCTATTACCTGTTTAGTTGATTTTATATCAAAACCTTCATTTATTACTTTTTCTACAGATTCAAAAGGCTTGTGACTTATAAGTGTCAAACCATATGAATTGTAAGTGAGTGTATATCCTGCAATACCTGTGGTTTTTTGATAAGGCTTTGAAAAGCCGCCGTCAATTACCAATTGCTTGCCACCGGCTTTTATAGGAGACTCACCCTTACTCAATTTTACAGGAGTATGACCGTTTATAATATGCGAGTCTTTAGCGCCAAGTCCGAATTCTTCAAGTATTTTTATCGCAAGAGTACCATCATCTTCACCCATAAGTTTATAATAAGGTGAGAGTGTTTCCTTATGAGTGGCTTTGTCATCTATGAAATATCTTTCAAATGTTGTCATCTTGTCTTTTCCAAATAGGGTGGAATCTTCATTGCACCATAAAAACCAAAGGAAATCAACATCCTTTTGTGAAAAATAGGCTTCTCTTGCCATTTCATCATACTTATCCATTAGCTCCTTGCCACTGTAATATTTATTTCCTATTCTTTTTTTCTTGAAAGATCCATCTTCATTTAGCAATACGCAGGCATGGAAAAGTAAATTATTGTTAAAAGTCAAGTACATACTGCCTTTTGCATACATAAATCTTATATGTCTTATTAATTTTTCACTATTTATAAAGTTGTCAGTAATTGCTTCTATTACCATCTTTTCTTCTTCAGTAAGCTTTGTTGGGTTTTTCTGATCTATTGTCGGGAAATTGCTGTCATTTAACTTATACGTCTTACCCTCTATCTCAACGGTAGAGTTTGCAAGATTTATAGTTTCAAGTATTCTTCTTTTATCCATATTAAATGACGGATTTTTTCTTATTACTTCTTCCTCCAGTTTAAACTGAATTATACTGATTGCCTTGTGCATTTTTGCAAAGAGTTTTTCATCTATGTCAAACTGTTTTTTAGAATTTTCCTTAGGTATGAACTTTTCACAATTATCGTTGGAATATGTCCTTGAAGCAAATGTAGCAAGCGGTAATAAATTTATACCGTATCCGTTTTCTATTACATCATGATTTGAATATCTCAGTGCAATTCTTACTGCATTGGCCACGCATACCTGACTACCTGCACTTGCTCCCATCCAAAGTATATCATGATTACCCCATTGGATATCAAGATTTTTCTTAGTCATCAATCTATCCATTACATCATGAGGCGCTGGACCTCTATCATAGATGTCACCGATGATATGGAGATGATCTATCATAAGTTTTTTTATAACTTCCGATATCTCTACTATGAACACCTCAGCTTGATTATACTCTACTATACTTTTAATTATCTGAGTATAGTACTCTTTTTTATTAAATCTATGTTCATCTTCTTGTAATAGCTCTTCCATAATGTAGGAAAAGTTTTTAGGCAACATCTTTCTTACCTTTGATCTTGTATATTTAGATGCTGATGCTCTTGCCACCTTTATCAGTCTGTATATTGTAAGTTCATACCAATTATTCATCTTCCTACGTTTTTTTGAATTTATCATCTCCAACTTCTGCCTTGGATAGTAAATCAATGTAGTAAGTTCTTCCAAATCATCAATACTGACTGTAGAGCCAAGCTCTTCATATACCTTTCTCCTGACAGCTCCTGATGCGTTTTGCATTACATGGTTAAAAGCTTCATATTCCCCATGTATGTCAGTCAAAAAATGCTCTGTAGCCTTTGGAAGATTGAGTATTGCTTTTAGATTAACCACTTCTTCTACAGCTGAAGTAATATTTGGATAGGAATTCGACAAAAGTTCAAAATACTTAACATTTTTTCTAAGTTCTTCATTATTGCTCATAATACACCCCTCTATATAAAAATATCAAGATTTATGTAAAATAGAAAATCTCATTTTTAAAACTCAACTTCATTTTAAATTAAAAATATAAGCTACTTTTATGCCATAGCTAATCGATATAAACAATTAATTTATATTATGAGATTTCTTATCAGTGATATATTACCATATTTTGTGAAAAAAAACAAATTCAAAATAAAAAAGGTTTTGTACTTGAAAATTTGATGTATTTCAAAATTTCCATACAAAACCTTTTTATAATAATATATCTAATTTATATTATAAGACTAAACTTTGTTCTTTTTTTTAATCTTAAATTCAGTATATAGAATTAGCATATTTCGCTTTCTTCCGCCTTTGTAATCAAATTAAAAATTTTTTTATAATCCATACTTGCAAGTTTTTCAGCAAATTCTACCCCATCATATCCGTTTGCAGAATATATCACTATATCCTTATTTTTAGGGAGTTTGTCAATATTTTCTTCAATATTTTCAATTTGTATATTTATAGATTTTGGCACATTCCATGACTTAAAAGCATCTTTGCTCCTCGTATCAACTATGACAATATTATCTTCTTTGATTTTATCTACAAATTGACTGATGCAAAGATTGGTATGAGTTGTTATCAGATCATAGTTATATGCAGTAATTCCACCTACATTTGTTACATTTTTAAAGCCAAAAAGTGAAAGCACCATCTTGGCATAAGCACTCCTGCCACCGCTATGACAATGGACTAATATAGGTTTATCCTTATAATTAGCAAGTTTTTTATTCTTTGTCATTATTTCTGACACCGGATAATTTATCGCATATCTAAAATGCCCTGATTCATACTCATCTTTTTCTCTCACATCAATCAATAGGTATCCACTTGGATTTTCTTTTTCATACTGTATTTTCTGCAATTCTTCAGCTTTCATTTCTTCTCCCTGATATTATTTTAAAGCTTTCTCGCTTGGATTTGAAATAAGGTTATATATTGATTTATATCCTTTTTTAGCAAGTTTTTCTGCAAACTCTACTCCATCATATCCGTTAGAAGAATATATCAATATGCTCTTATCTTTTGGCAAGTTCTTTAAATTTTCATCAAGTTTTTGCAACTGAATGTTGACAGAGTTTTTGACATTCCACTTCGCAAACTCTTCCTTTGTTCTTGTATCAACTATAAGCACATTTTTTTCATTAGCTTTTTGTTTAAACTGTTGTAAGCTGACATTTGTAAATGATTTTTGCAAATCATATTTATAAGAGTTTACACCACCTGCATCTGAAACATTTGTAAATCCTGATTCAAGTAAAATTTGGGCTGCCTGAGCACTTCTTCTTCCACTTCTACAGTATACTATTACCTGCTTATCCTTATATTCACTTAGCTTACTTACATCTTTTGAAATATCATCAAGTGAGTAATTTATTGCATATCTTATGTGACCTGCTTCATACTCCTCAGCAGTTCTCACATCAACTATCAATATATCTTTTTCATTCTTTTTTTCTGATTGCAATTTATGCAAATCTTCCATATTCATTTTTTTCACTTCCACTTTTTTTTCGATTTTTTGCATTTTTATTTCAGTATTTACTGTTTTTGAATTATTAGACACATTCTTAGCATCACAAGCTATCATATTTAACGAAACAAAAGTCGTAATTATCAATGTTTTTATTATTTTATATTTCATATCTTCTCCTTAATTTTTACTATTTTAGTATCTATTAGAATTTCATACACTTTTTTTTAAAAACAAAACATATTTTTTTAAAATATTGAGAAAATTATGCACTAAATAATTATTTTAATGTGTACGATATGATTTATAAAGATTTTTACAAATTAATACCTTAAAATTAGAGGTTTGAAATGATAAACAACATATACACTAAAAATGCTAATATAAATACTAAAATTAAGGACATATATGATGCTCCTTCATCATCAAATATGCTGATAAAGGGAACTGTACTTGAAAAAGACGGAAGAAATATAAGGATGAAGACTGATGACAATGTACTTCTCGACATTGTTACAAAAAATGATTTGACAGTAAGTCAAAGGGAGATACTGACAATCAAAAAATCTCAGATTGAGTCTATGACTAAGTTAAGTGATGAACAAGTCGAAGAGGAAAAGGAAAAAAGAGACGAAGATGTAAAAGAACTGGAAAAAGCTGATGTTCCTGTTACTAAGGAAAATCTTGACGCTCTGAAACATCTGAAAAATAGCAATATACCTGCAACTAAAGAGAATATACTAAAATTTGTTGCACTTAAAAGCTCGATAAATAATCTTGCAAATATAGATATAAACCTTATTGTTAATCTTATGAACAGTAATACCGACATTAGAAATGAATCTGTATTTGACCTTTTCAAAATGGCAAAATCTACTAAATCTTCACTTTCAGATAAGTTTACAACTATACTTGAAAATAAGGTGAAAAGCCCTATTTCTTATGATAGAGCAAGAGAAATTTCAATGGATATCTATGGTTCTAAGATGGGCAAAGATATTCAAGATATAATCATATCTCTTGAACAAAATAATGTTGAAATAAATAAAGATACTATTGATACTATCCATGATGTATTTTCAAAACTTTATAATCTAAGAGATATTGCTGATGAAGATGTAGCAAAATCTTTGCAAATAGATGACAATGTATCTATCGACACACTATATAACGTCAAAAATTTCATTTCAACATCATATATAAGTTCATCAAATGTGTCTTATAGTCAAAAAACTGAAATTCCTACTGATAAACAGCTGGAGGCAATGGAAGATGAAATACTAAACACACTTAAGGACATGGGCTTTACAAGTGAAGAGATAAGTATTGCAAAGGCTATATTAAAACAAGGCAAAGAGATAAATAAGCAAGACATCCTTGAAATAAAAGAAATCAGAGATGACTTATCAGCATTGCAAAAGCTACTTGATAAAGACATTGCAGCAATGCTGATAAAATCAGACATAGATATTTCTTCTATGGATATAAGACAGCTACTCAATGAGGTAAACAGTATTATTCAATCTATGGAAGATATAGCTACAGCAGTTTTTACTGAAAAAGAAAACGAAATGGCAATCAGCCTGTTAGATGCAATTAAACAAATAAACTCCAACACTATATTGTCAAATATCTCAGTAAAATCAATACTTTCTTTATCTAATACAAATAATGACTTGTATAATAAATTATTTGGAGATGGCTTAAATAATAATTTTGTAAGCTATGAAAACTCAATTTCTCTAAAAGCTTCTATAGTTTTAAATAAAATTGAAAGCATAGATTTTAGTTTAATTGACCATAGAAACGACAATATTTCACTAAATTACATTGCAGATAAAAACTCAATTTTCAAGCAAAATTTTGATAATGAAATCAAGCTTGAAAAATTAAATTATCAAACAAATTATACTCAAAGCATTGATATAAAAGTTGAAATAAACTCCCACTACCAATATTTGAGGGCTAATATGAGGGCTACAAATGTAATTCAGATGTTAAATGACAATATTGATCCTATGTCAACAGACATTAGAACTCTTTCAAATATTGTAAGTGTACAAAATGCAAAACAAAAAGAGATATTTGATATTTTCAATTCTATGGAAAAAAGAGATGTAAATTTTGCTGTATCAAATATAATCTCAAATAATCAATCCCCTACTTTACAAAATGTAAAGAAAAGCATTAATATATACAAAAATGAAGACAATTATATAGATATCTTGGACAAAATCATTGAAGATTCAGATAAATATGAATTTAATGATGTATCAAGAATAGTCAAAAATATACAAAGGCATCTTGAAAATCAAAAAAACAAGACAAAGGATGAGCTTAGAGAAAATATTCAAAATATATTTCAAGAGCTTTCAAACTTAGAAAGTGCAATAAATTCTGACAAAAAACCTGAGAAATCAATACTTCAAAATCATATTAAAAATCTGTCAGAAAATATCAGACAAAGCCAAAAACTCTCTCAAAACAATGATATGTTACAAATACCTTTTTATATGAATGGGGAGTCAAATAATGCCAATGTTTTTGCAAAAAATAACAAGGCTAAAAAAGGCAAGATTAATCCTGATGATATGAGTGTACTCATAGATTTAAATACAAAAAATCTTGGAAAAATGGGCTTTTTTATCAAAGTAGAAAACAAAAAACTCTCTATAAAAATCTCAGGAAATGATGATTCAATGAAGAAAATCAAGTCAGATGTCTTATCTTTGGACAAAAATCTAAGTTCTCTTGGTTACAACATCGACTTTATAGATATATCATCACCTGAAGAAAATGCAAAACTGTCTTTTGTTGAAGATAATAACAGTACAAGCGGAAATATAGATTTTTTCATTTAATCATTACTGTATTTAATATTTTTCAAAAAATGTCGATATATCTTTTATAATTTCAAGAAAGAAGCATTATGAATAACAAAGAAAAAAACGAAATTTTAAGTAAAAAAGCTGTAGCACTTGAATATGACGAGCAATACAACGCTCCTGTTGTAAGTGCAAAGGGTAGCGGATATGTGGCCATGAATATGCTTGAAAAAGCAAAACTTGACGGAATATCGACATATTTTGACGAAGATTTGCTTAATTCTCTCATGGCGCTTAGTATAGGAGATGAAATCCCCTACCAACTGTACGATATAGTTGCAAAAGTGCTTCAATATGTAGAAAGTATAGACTCTAAATAAATTCTATAAACAATGTAAGAAAGGCAAAAATATGAGACTTAATTCCAACCCTTATGCTATGAATACATTAAGGCATCTGCAAAATACAGGAAATATGCAAAGTCTTGCAATGCAAAAACTCTCTTCTGGAAAAAGAATAAATAATGCAAAAGATGATGCCGCAGGATATGCCATATCTGAGAAAATGGCAATGCAAATAGCAGGACTACAAAGAGCTTCAAAAAACTCTCTTGACGGTATATCTATGATACAAACTGCAGAAACTGCCCTTGATGAAGTACATTCAATGTTGCAAAGAATGAGAGAACTGTCAGTCCAAGCAGCTAACGATACAAATAAACTTGAGGACAGAGAATCAATTCAAAAAGAGATAAATCAACTTACTTCTGAAATTAACAGAATAGGTGAAGCTACAGAATTTAATAAGATGAAGATGTTCACAGCTGACAATGAAGATGGAACAGCAAAGCCAAATATGAATATACCTGTTCAGCTTGGTGCAAATGCTAATCAGATGATGGATGTACAATTCCAAATTTTATCTTCCACTTCACTTGGTATTTCCGGAGTAACTCAAGGTGGTGACGCATTTGACATCAACAAGGTATATGTAGGCCATACTCATGGCACTACTATAGATGAACAAACAGGTGCACCTGTCACTCCTCAATATGTAAAAGACGCAAAATATAGAGCTGATGACGAGCTACAAAATATGTCAATTAAAAAAAGAGTTGGCAATGTACCACAAAAAGATGCAAATGGAAATTTTGAGTACAAGAAGGAATATGCATTGGATGTGACAACTGCATCATCTGCTACTGCAGCAATACATGTATATGACAATGCAATATCAAGAGTATCTTCAATGAGATCTTCTCTTGGTGCGTCACAAAATAGGCTTGAACACACTATTAAGACTTTGGATTCATCAGCTGAAAATGTAACACAAACTATGTCGAAAATTCAAGATACTGATATAGCTGAACAAATGTCTGAATTTACTAAATACAATATACTTCAACAATCAGGCACTTCAATGTTAACTCAGGCAAACCAACTCCCACAAATGATATTAAAATTGTTGGAAAATTAATATAAATCAAATAAAAGCTCAAGACTTATCACAACATATGATAATTTCTTGGGCTTTTATTATTTTATGACAATTTTATAGCATCTTCATAAGCTTATACTGGAATTTGTATTTTTGAATAATAATACTTTAAAATTTACTTCAAAATAAAATTTAATCTAAAATTAAAAATATTGTAATATTCAAATAATTTGTAATATAAAATTATTTTTGATATAATATATTTAACATATTAAACAAAGATAGGAGATTGCTAATGACAAAAATAATATCCGTATCAAATAACAAGGGTGGCTCAGGCAAGACTACTCTTACTTCCAACCTCGGCTATGCCCTATCGACTCTTGGAAAGAGAATATTGCTTATTGATGCGGACATGCAGATGAATCTTACACGCTCATACGATATTGCCCCTGACAAAGATACCAACCTCTACAAGGCATTGAGCGAAGAAAAAAGTCTCATTAACTTTATCAAAAAAACTCAATATAATAACATAGATATAATCGTTTCTGACTATATGCTATCTGCAATCGACATGCAGTTAGTCAATAAAAACTTCAAGGAGACTCTTGTGAAAAGATTGCTTGAAGATATAGTTTTAAAGGACATATACGATTATGTATTAATTGATACCTGTCCTTTTTTGGGATTACTTAATTACAATGTATTAGTCGCATCAGATTATGTACTGATACCTGTTGAGCTTTCAGCATTTGGTATAGAGGGTTTGGAACCCTTATCCAACTTTATCAAAGAGGTAAAGTTATATAACAAATCTCTCGAAATACTTGGAATAGTTGAAACAAAGGTGGATAACAGAGAGTCTACAACTGGAGAAACAAGAGAGTTGCTTAGAGATTTATTCTCAAGCAAGATACTTGAAAATAATATTCCTGTTGATATAAATATTAAAAAGAGTCAATTTCAAGGTGTTCCAATATGTGAATTTGACAAGAATTCAAGAGCTTCAATTTCATATAACGGTCTTGCAGTTGAAGTCTTAGAAAAAACTTCTAATTAATTCGGAGGTCCTATGCCTGTAAAAAAATCCATAATAAATAAAGATAGATTCAAAAACCTGTCTAAAATCTCTGAAAATGAAGATGAAAAAGAAAATGTAGTATCAAGATTTGACATAGATGTCAAACACGAAAGTGTAAGCTCTGTTGATGTAGATAAACTCAAAGAGGCTCCAAGTAAGTGGAACTTTTATTCAAAGTTAGACGACGACAAGTTTTTGGAACTTGTAGACTCTATTGACAACAACTCTCTTTTGCATCCTATAGTCGTATGGCAACAAGATGAAAACTATATGATATTGTCCGGGCACAATAGAGTCAGAGCTTATAAAAAATTATATGAAATAACAAAAGATGATAAATATCTCAAGATACCTGCAATAATCAAAAAAGATGATGAAATTACCGAAGATATGGCAAAAGAGATAATAATTGACACCAATTGGATACAAAGGCAGCTGTCAACATATGAGAAGACACAGTCAATTTTGCAAAAATACGTTAAAATCAAACAGTCCAAAAGCAAGGGAAGCAAAACGAGGGATATAATCGCCTCACATCTTGGAATTACAGGAAGAATGGTACAAAACTACATCTCTTTAAATAATTTGAATACAGGCTTTTTTGAAATGTTAGACGACAACCTAATAAACATCAAACAAGCCATTATAATAGCAAAGTTTGATGACTATATCCAAGAAGAGATATTAAAACACAAAAATAGTGTTTCTTTTAATATACAATTGTTAAAATCTGCTCTAAGTATCAAAAATAAAGATAGAGTAATTGAAATACTCTCTGCAAATGATGGCTTAGATGAAGAAGAAAACTATATTAAGGTCGTCTACAAGATACCAAAGGATAAGAAATCAGAATTTGATAAAATATATAAGGACTTTATTAAAAATTTGCAAGTATAAGTCTTATTTGTATTGAGCTTGTCAATAATATTTAAAGCAGTTCTATTGATAAATATAATTTACTTTTTTTTACTTGACTATGTTCTATTACAAGTTAAAGCTAATCAAAGAGGTTATTTAATCAAAATTTATTAAATTTTTGGAGGTTTATCATGAAAAAGCTGTTAAAATTATCAATCTTTCTAATGATTTTATCCATATTTACCTTACCTTCTAATGCTGTAACAAAATTATATCCTAAAGCTACAATAAAACTTCCTATAAAGGCATTTGAGTCTGATATTGCCGTGTACAACAAATATATATTCTATAACATTGCTTATAGGGATTTAGACCACTACAAAACTTACTCGAAATCAGTTTTTAGTAATGAAAAAGCAAAAAAAATCAATAAAATTGAAGATTACTATGGGGTTCAACTTCCTGTTTTTAAAATACTAAGTGACCAAAAACTGTATAGCATAGCTTGGGTGGGTGGAGCAAGTATGGGTGGAATAAATATAAATCAATTAAACAAAGATAAGTCTATTTATATGAATGCTCCCGATAGAGGAACACATGAAATTAATCCATTTAAAAATAGGATAGAAAGCTTTTCAGATCCATTTTTTATGAATGAAGGAGTAAATGGTTCCTGGTATTGTTTTTTTGATAATGATATTGACAAGGATTTCTATGAAAGCAGTGATATTTTGAAAATGGCTCCAATGTTTTCGTCAATAGCAAAAGACTATACTTATGCTGTAAACTACCAATACAACAATAGCAATGACTATGATGAGAATACGGAAAATCAAGATAAGAATTCAAGCAGCATCAAAGCTCCGGGTATTGTAGCAATCAATAATAGCAACTATAAAAAAGAAATGATTATACCTAATGTGCAAAATATGCTAATGGGTGATGGTAAGATATACTACTATAAGAAAGAAGATGAAAAGGACCTATACTCAATTTACTCTTATTCTCTAAAAAACAAATCTACTGAGATTGTTTGTGAAGAGGCAAGATTTGATGATGATATACAAGGCAGAAATATCAATTACTTTCCAGTAAAAAATAATATATTTTACATGGGCGGCAAAAAAAACGCCTATCTTTTTACAGTATATAACAAAAGACCTAAACTACTTTACTCAGCTATGAAAAGAGTAGTAACAAACGGAAATATAGTTGCTGTACTAAGTCAACATAAAAATAATTCTGAAGTCAAAATTTTAAATGAAAAAGGTGTAGAAATATCTAATATAGCTGTTCCTAACAATCAATCAGATATGTTCATATACAAAAATGAACTAATAGTATGGTCTTGGCAAGATAGAACAGTACGATATTACAATATTCCCAACTAAAATCTATTACAGAATAAGTTTAATCAAAGAGGTTATTTAATCAAAATTTATTAAATTTTTGGAGGTTTATCATGAAAAAGATATTAAAATTATCAATATTCCTAATGATTTTATCCATATTTACCTTCCCTTCCAATGCTGTAAAAAAATTATATCCTAAAGCTACAGTAAAACTGCCTATAGAGGCATTTGAATCTGATATTGCTGTGTACAACAAATATATATTCTATAACATTGCCTATAGGGATTTAGAACATTATAAAACTTACTCGAAATCAGTTTTTAGTAACGAAAAAGCAAAACAAATCAATCAAGTTGGAGATGCCTATACTGTCAAACTTCCTGTTTTTAAAATCCTAAGTGACCAAAAGCTATATAGTATAGCTCGATTTGGTGGAGGCTTTATGGGTGGTATAAACATATTCCAATTAACTAAAGAAACAGCTGTAAATAAGTCTGACTTTTCAGATGGCGTCTCAATCGAAGTTGATACTCTCAAAAATAAATTGTCATTTTTTCCTAATCCGCAATATATGAACCAAGGTAAGGTAGGTTCATGGTATAGTAGATTCTACAATGACATTCAAAAGTTTGAATATAATGCTAAAGATATTTTGAGAATAGCTCCACTATTTTCATCAATAACAAAAGACTATAGCTATGCTGTAAACTATCAATACAACAATCCTAACGACCATGATGATAATGAAACTCAAGATAAGAGTTCTAACACTATCAAAGCACCAGGTATTATAGCAATCAACAATTCCAACAATAAAAAAGAAATGTTTATACCTGATGTACAAAATATGCTAATGGGAAATGGCAGGATATACTACTATAAGAAAGAAGCTAATAAAGTTCTATATTCAATCTACTCATATTCGCTAAAAAATAAGTCCACAGAGCTAATTTGTTCAGATGCAAAATTTGATGATAATATTCTTAGTAAGAATATCAATTATTTTCCAGTTAAAAATAATATTTTTTTTATGGGAGATAAAAATCACTCAAAACTATTTACAGTATCTAACAAAAAACCTAAACTACTTTACTCAGCTATGAAAAGAGTAGTAACAAACGGAAATATAGTCGCTGTACTAAGTCAACACAAAAATAATTCTGAAGTCAAAATTTTAAATGAAAAAGGTGTTGAAATAGCTAATATAACAGTCCCTAACAATCAATCAGATATGTTCATATACAAAAATGAACTGATAGTATGGTCTTGGCAAGATAGAACAGTACGTTATTACAATATACCACTTAAGTAGCAAAAATTATAGGATATATTTACTGTTATAAATCTAACGAAAAATTAATTTGAAGTAAAGTTATAAAATTTATTCAGTTTATTTGAAAACAATGAAACTCTTATATAAAAATAAGTTTATATAAGAGTTTTTTATATACTATTGCAAAATACTGATAAACTGTAGTATAATATCAGTCATCCTCGATTTGGATAAGATAATAAAACTTAGAAATTTAATTGTAGTTTAGATTATTTATGACATATTTATTTAGTTATTTTTAAGTCTACATTACAATTAATGATAGAATATAATTACTTAAGTAATTTGTTTGTATTTTAAACCTGATAATCTATTGAAAGGAGTGTTTTTATGTCAAATGTATTTGACGTCTTAAAAGAAAGAGGATTTATAGCACAAACATCTCATGAGGAAGAGTTAAGAGAGCTTTTCGAAAATGAGAAGGTGACGTTTTACACAGGATATGACGCTACAGCAGATTCACTCCACGTAGGTCACTTTTTACAGGCAATAGCTATGAGACATATGCAACTTGCCGGTCATAGACCTATCGTACTGATTGGTGGAGGCACTACTATGATAGGCGATCCTTCAGGTAGGACAGATATGAGACAGATGCTTACGCCTGAAGACATCAAAAGTAACGGTGAAAGATTTAAGGAACAACTATCAAGATTTATTGATTTTTCTGATGACAAGGCTATACTTGAAGATAATGCACATTGGCTGATGAATCTTGAATACATTCCTTTTTTAAGAGAGATTGGAGCTGAGTTTTCTGTAAACAGGATGCTTACTGCCGAATGTTTCAAAAGCAGAATGGAAAAAGGTCTTTCTTTCTTGGAATTTAACTATATGATAATGCAAGCGTATGACTTTTACATGTTAAACAAGATGTATGATTGTAAGGTTCAATGTGGTGGCGATGATCAATGGTCAAACATACTTGCAGGAGCTGACCTTGTAAGAAGAAAATCACAAAAAAAGGCATTTGCTCTCACATTTAATCTACTTACAACTTCAGATGGCAAAAAGATGGGTAAGACTATGTCAGGTGCTTTGTGGTTGGACAAAGAAAAAACTTCTCCTTATGAATTTTTCCAATACTGGAGAAATATAGAAGACGCATCTGTAGAAAAATGCTTGGGCCTTTTAACTTTCCTACCTATGGACGAAGTAAGGAGACTTGGAGCTTTGAAGGACAGCGCAATAAACGAAGCTAAGGAAGTATTGGCTTACGAAACTACAAAATTGGTTCATGGCAAGGAAGAAGCTGACAAGGCTTTAGAGGCTGCAAGAGCTATATTTTCTTCAAACGCTTCTTCTGCAAATGCCCCTACTACAACAGTTAATAAAGATGACTTGGAAAAAGGAATAAATATTTTAGAGCTTTTAAAACTTACAAATCTAAGCCCAAGTAATGCTGAAGGCAGAAGACTTATACAACAAGGCGGGATAACTGTAAATGATGAGAAAATCAATGATACAAACTTTATAGTAGATTTATCAATGATGAAAGATGACGTTATAATGATTAGAAAAGGAAAAAAAGTATTTCATCAAGTAAAAATTTAGTCTTGATTTTTGTTTAAAACTGTGTTATGATATCTTTCGTTGATTATGAGATAAATAAGTATTGGAGGTATAATATATGGCATTTGTATGCGAAATATGTGGAAAAGGTACGACTTCCGGAAATAATGTCAGCCATTCAAACCGCCACACAAAGAGAGTATTCAGACCGAATCTTCAAAGCGTAAAGGCAATTGTTGACGGTACGCCAAGAAGAGTGAAAGTTTGTACAAGATGTTTACGTTCCGGTAAAGTTCAAAGAGCTGTATAATAAATTAGGCTGTGGATTCCACGGTCTTTTTTATTATAAATTTAATATTTTTATTTATTGGGTGAATTATATTAATACTATTATCTTTTTCATCTATGGACAATTTTCATAAGTATTTTTTTAAAAAATAGCTTATTTATGACTTTAATATAAATTACTGAAAGTATTTTATCCATTACTTTATTAGATTTTAGTATAAATATTTACTTTATTCCATATCTAAAAAAACAAAAAAATTATATCTGTCCTATTTAGATGTATTGAATTTTAAACATCTTATTTTAAAGATTTAATTATATTAAATACTGAAATATAAAGCTAAGTTTAATAGTCAAATATGAAGAGGAAAGATTTTCTATTTATAAAAATGGTATCAGGATAATCAAAAAATACCGACATTATAACTTATTTAAATAAGTTTATAATACTAATAATATTTAAATATTTTTTTAATTGTTCCACAACTTATTATTTTTGATATTAGGTGGTACATTGCTAAAGGCTTTATATAAATAATCAGATGTATAAATGAAAGGTAACAAATGGCACTTGGCGGAAATTTTTGCAGGACCTTGGAAGTAAATCAAAACAAGTCTTCGTTGGACGAAATAAAAAGAAGTATAATAAAAAAATATAGAAAAGAACTATGGAATAAATTTACCAAAGCTATAAGAAACTATGAACTTGTAAGCGAAGGTGACAAGATTGCTGTAGCCATTTCCGGCGGAAAAGACTCCATGCTGATGGCAAAACTTTTTCAAGAGCTTAAAGAACATGGCAATGTAAACTTTGACGTTGAATTTGTAGTAATGGATCCCGGATATCATAAGGATATCAGAAAGTTACTCGAAGAAAACTGCAAATATCTTGAGATTCCGATAAAAATTTTTGATACAGATGTATTTGCAATAGCTGATAAAATTGCAGGTGACTACCCTTGTTATATGTGTGCAAAGATGAGAAGAGGAGCACTCTATAATATAGCTGAACAACTCAATTGCAATAAGCTTGCTCTTGGACATCATTTTAACGATGTTATTGAAACTACAATGCTAAATGTACTATATGCAGGCTCTTACAAAACAATGCTGCCAAAACTTAAGTCAAAAAATTTTGACTCAATTGAACTTATCAGACCTTTATTTTTGATAGAAGAAAAAAGTATAATAAAATATACGCAAAATGCAGGACTTCATATGCTTAACTGTGCATGTATGATTGCGGCCAAGAAAACAGGCTCTAAGAGATATGAAGTCAAAGAATTGATAGAAAATATGAAACGTACGAATCCTAACGTTGATAAAAATATCTTTGCCTCGGCACAAAATGTATATACAGATTGTATACTTGGATATAACTTGGATGGAAAATCACACAGTTACTTGGAAAATTACTATTGATACAGGAGATTTTATGCAAAATACCGTTTTAAAATTAAATAAAGACGATAAATTTTTGCTTGCTTTGAAATGGAGACATGAGCAAAAAAGCAAAAAACCCGATATTGATTTGATGGCAATAATGTTGGATAAGAACAGGAAACTACTCAGTAAAAATGACTTTATCTTTTACAACAACCTAACTTCTAAAAACGGTGCCCTTTTTCATACCGGTGATAATATGAGTGGAAATGGTGTTAATGACAATGAAACTATACTTGTAAACCTCTCCAAAATCCCCCAAAATATCAAGTATATTCGTTTCTCAGTTTTAAACTCATGTGACTCCAAATTTAGTGAAGAAATTTCATATAGAATTGCTAAAATGAAAGATATATTTGATAATCAAGGCTCAGATATTTACAATTACAATTTTGAAGATAATAACTTTTTTATTTATTTCCTTGTTGAGATTGAAAGGCAAGATGATGATTTTTATATATATGTTAAGAACAAAAAGATACATACCACTCTTGCACAAGTACTCAGCAGATATGATATTCAATTGGAGTAAATATTGCGGTTAAAAAAATCCATATCACAAAATATTATTGTTTCGTGATATGGATTTTTTTTAGTCTTCTTCTTCAAGCATTATACTTAAAACTTCCCATTTTTCATAGAGATTTTCTATCTTATCCTGAATTTCTATTTTTTCCCTACTGTAATCTTTCATTTTTTGTGCATCAGTATAGACTTCTTCCTTACATAGTTCCTTGTCTATGTGAACAATCTTCTCCTCTAACTGGTGAATTTCATCAAGCAACTTTTTCTCATCATTTTTCAGTTTTTTTCTTTCTTTTTCCAGTTCCTTGTCTTTCTTTTTCTGAGTTTTTATCTGTGTCTTGGTAGGAGAATCTTCCTGTGATTTTAAAAAATTGTTATAATCTTCAATCTCAGCCTTTTTTTCCAACATATAGTCGTAATTTCCCAAGTATTCAGTAAACTTTCCGTCTTTTAGCTCAAATATCCTGTCAGGCACCTTGTTCAAAAAATATCTGTCATGCGATATTACAAAAACAGTTCCATCGTATGCACAAATTGCATCTTCAAGTATTTCTTTTGATGCAATATCAAGATGGTTTGTAGGTTCGTCCATAAAAAGTAAGTTTGCCTTTGAAAGCATCAATTTGAGCAGTGATATCCTTGATTTTTCTCCTCCACTCAAATCGTCAATTTTCTTGAATACTTCATCCCCTGTAAATAAAAATCCAGCAAGATAATTTCTGACTTGAACCTCTTTTAAATTAGGATATGAGTTCCACACTTCACTTATTACGTTATTTTCCATATTTAAATCTGTACGTTCCTGATTGAAGTATTCTCTGTTTACATTCGTACCATAGCTTACGCTACCGCTATCAGGAGTTTCAAGACCCAGTAATATATTAAAAAATGTAGTCTTTCCTGCTCCGTTTGCCCCAATTATAGCTATTTTTTCACTACGATACACATCCATGCTCACATTTTCAAAAAGTTTTCTTTCACCAAATGACTTGGATATATTTTCAACCTGTATTACGTCTTTACCAGATTTTACGCTACTTTCAAACATAATATTAGATTTTAGTTTCTCTTTTACCGGTCTGTCTATAACTTCCATCTTATCCAATGCTTTTTCCCTTGACCTTGCACGCTTTACCTGTTTTTCCCTACCAAATGCCTTCAACTGCTCTATTATTTCTTTTTGTCTTTTTATCTCAGCCTTATTCAGCTCGTAGTTTTTCATCTCTAATTCTTCATCTTTTTCTTTTTCTATTACATAATTCTCATAACTAAAGTTGTACATCTTTGCAGTTTTTCTGCTCATATCAATGGTTTTGACAGTAAGCGTATTTAGAAAATACCTGTCATGGGAGATTATCAGCACTGTACCGTTATAGTTTTTCAAAAAAGTTTCAAGCCAGCTGATTGAATCCATGTCCAAGTGGTTTGTAGGTTCATCAAGCAGCAGTATATTAGGTTTTTTAAGCAGTATCTTTGCAAGCAAGAGCCTTGATTTTTCTCCTCCTGAGAGCAAATTGACATCCTTGTTCAGGTCTTCTGAAGAAAATCCAAGACCTATAAGCACACCTCTTGCAAGTGAATTGTAGGAATATCCATCATTTTCTGCAAAAAATTCAGTTTTTCTTGAATACATTTTTAAAAGCTCTTCGCTTTTTTGAACGTCATCATGATATAAACTTATCTGATGTTCTATTTCTCTTATTTCATTTTCTAAATTTATCAAATCTTCAAATACTGTCAATACCTCTTCAATTACAGTTTTTTCGCTTGAAATATTTACATTTTGGCTCATATAGCCAACGTTTGAATCTTTGGCTATGAATATATCACCGCTGTCAGCTTTTTCAATATCTGCTATTATATTAAACAAAGTAGTCTTACCTGCACCGTTTTTGCCGACAATACCTACTTTTTCCCTTTCATTGATTGTAAAACTCACATTGTCAAATATCACATCTACTCCGTAAGTTTTCTTCAAATTATTGACACTTAAGCTTACCATATTCTTCCTCACTAAAAGATTAAAAACGCCTATGAATTAAAAATCAATTTCCAATCCATAGGCATATATTTATTTTAGATTAAATTTCCATCATAATACATTATAATTAGAATTCATTTATCAATCTATTTCATCAAAACTTCCAACAGTTCTTCCTGACTTGCTATACCTGCTATGGAACACATATCTGAAACTATGGAATCTTTTAAAATTCTGAAATTTTCTATCTTATTGTGTTCATAAGTATAGTCAAGTGCTTGCAATATAGCAAGCAAGTCAGTCTTTGACAATTGATCTATAGTAATTTTATTAAAATCAAACATGTTTATCCCCTTTTTATGATATAAAATAAATCTACCATGCGAATTATTATATCAAATTACTAAAACTTATACAATCACATTTTACAAATAATAAATTTATTTTAAATCATTGACTAAAGAAATGAATTCATCTCCTCTTACCTCATAGCTCTTGTACATATCCCAGCTTGCACATGCAGGCGAAAGTAAAACTGTATCGTTATTTTCAGACAATTCATGTGCTTTTTTTACACAGTCTTTTAAATTTTCAAAAATATAAATTTTATCAAAATCATAATTTAACGCTGTATCTCTTATTTTATACTTTGTCTCTCCAAAAAGCAACAATGCCTTTACTTTTTCATCAAAAGCCTTAATTACCTCATCAAATTCAACATGTTTATCATATCCACCTGCTATCAATATGATAGGGGTATTTACTGCTCTTAATGCCTTCACAGTAGAGTCCACGTTTGTACCCTTTGAGTCATTTACATAAGAAACTTCTCCTATCCTCCTTACTAACTGCAATCTGTGTTTTACTGCTACAAAGTTTTTAATACCCTGTCTTATAATTCCCACAGGTATATTGTCAGATAAGGCTATTGCAACAGCAGCAAGGGTATTTTCTACATTGTGGTCTCCCAAAAGATTGATATCACTTCTTTTTACTATCTCCTGTTTTTTACCAAATAGGCTACTTATTATAGCCTGTCTATCAGAGTCGTAGTACACTCCGTCTTCCAATTTTTCTTTCATGGAAAAGTATATTATTTTTGATTTTACATCCTTTATATCTATTTCTTCATCATCTTTGTTGAGAATTAAAAAGTCATCTGAGCTTTGATTTTCTGCAATACGATATTTGGCTTTTTTATACTCTTCAAAGGTCTTATGTCTTTCTAAATGATCAGGTGTTATATTTAATATTGCAGCTATGTGGACTCTTAAATCTGTAATGCTTTCAAGTTGAAAACTGGATAATTCTGTGATGAAATTTGCATTGTCATCGGCAACAATTACAGAATTCAAGGCTACATTTCCTATGTTTCCAACAACAAATGAATTTTTATCATAAAGCTTATAAATATCTCCTACCATACTTGTAGTAGTAGTCTTACCGTTAGTTCCTGTAATCCCGATGAATTTTGCATTTTTTGCACAATCATAGGCAAGCTGTATCTCTCCTGTAACTTCAATCTTTCTTGCCTTGAATTTTTGAACGTATTCATTTGACATATCTACAATTGGAGAAAGATATACCACATCTGCATCTTCATCACCATTAGGTTGTTCTCCCAATCTTATATTAATATTAGTATTTTTATATTTTTCAATTTTTGACTTATCAATATTTTTATTCATATCAAAGGCTTTAACATTAGTATTTGTATTTAAAAAATAGTCCAATATTGCTAATCCCGATATTCCAAGTCCCACTAATATTACATTTTGCTTTTCCATAACATACTCCTAAATATTAGTAATTTTGAGTTTTTTCCATTATACTATCAAAAAAGTCAAAAGTCAAAGAATAGATAAATTTACATATAACTTCCATAGCGTAATTCAAAATAATAAATTTTAAAATCAATTATCAAGAAATAAGAAGAAAAATTATTTAGATTTTTGCTGAAATGGAATCACATGACTTTTTGATAGGTTTTTAGTATAATGACATACAATAATTTTATATCTCTCTATAACAATATACATAAAAAATAACCCACCTTAAAAGATGAGTTATTTAAAAAAGTTATTTTAAGCTTGTATATTTTTGAGCAGTTCATCTATCTTATTTATCTTTTCCCAAGTAAAGTCTGCATCTTCTCTGCCAAAATGTCCATATGCAGCAGTTTTTTTGTATATAGGTCTTCTTAGGTCAAGCTCTTTTATTATGGCTCCAGGTCTTAAATCGAAAGTCTTAGCTATAGCTGCACTTATTTTTTCATCAGATACTATTCCTGTACCAAATGTTTCTACAAGTATTGATACAGGTTGCGCAACTCCTATAGCATAGGCAAGTTGTATCTCACATTTCTTAGCCAATCTAGCAGCTACAACATTTTTTGCTATCCATCTGGCAGCATATGCAGCAGAACGATCGACCTTTGTAGGGTCTTTACCTGAAAATGCTCCACCACCGTGTCTTGAATATCCACCATAGGTATCAACTATTATCTTTCTTCCGGTAAGTCCTGAATCTCCATGAGGCCCACCTATTACAAATCTTCCTGTTGGATTTATCAAATATTTTGTATCCTTATCCAAAAGCTTTGCATCCACTATAGGTTCCACAACATATTTAATCATATCTTGTTGTATCTGTTCTCTGCTAACATGTTCATCATGTTGAGTAGAAATTACTATAGTATCTACTCTTACCGGATTTTGATTCTCATCATATTCTATAGTAACCTGAGTCTTACCGTCAGGTCTCAAATAATCAAGAACTTTTTCCTTTCTAACTTGAGTAAGTCTAAATGCAAGTTTGTGTGCAAGCGAAATAGGAAGAGGCATAAGCTCAGGAGTTTCGTCGCAGGCAAATCCGAACATTATTCCTTGATCTCCTGCTCCAAGTCTTTCTTCGCTATCTTTTGCATTTCCCCTACCTTCTTTGTCCTCAAGAGAGTCGTTTACTCCCATAGCAATATCTGACGATTGTTCATCTATTGCATTTAATACAGCACAAGTATCGCAGTCAAAACCATATTTTGCTCTATCGTATCCTATTTCACGTACTGTTTCTCTAACAGTTTTTTGTATATCCACATAAGCCTTTGTAGTTATTTCTCCAACTACCATTATAACTCCTGTAGTTGTAACAGTCTCGCAAGCAACTCTTGAAAATTTGTCTTGTCTTATCATCTCATCAAGTATAGCATCAGAAATTTGATCACATATCTTGTCAGGATGCCCCTCAGTAACTGACTCTGAAGTAAATAATCTTCTCATTTTGTCTCCTCTCACCGTAATATTTATAAACATTAGCGGCATAACATATCTATATAAAAGTAAATTAGCAAATAAAAAACCTCGTATACACGAGGCTATAAGACAATCAAAAAAATTCTTATGTCCTCATCTGTCAAGTAACAACTTGCAGGAATTGGCACCTTCACTTTTTAAAAAAGTTGGGTTGCCGGGTTTCACAGGGCCTTTCCCTCCACCTCTCTTGATAAGGTTTTTTATTTAAGACTATTCTACCATAATTTTGCTTTTTGTCAAGAATAAAAATAATATTTTTACTATTTAAGTATAAAATTCCTACTTTTCAAATACTAATATATGATTGAATTTTTTCCCATATTGTGCTATCATTAGCAGGATATTTTTTGCTATTTCTTAGCTTAATATAAACACAAACAAAATTAATTTTTATAAAATATAAACTAAAATATTAAAATATCTGAAAGGTCTGTAAGATGAGCAGTTTTATAGATGTAAAAAATCTAATTTATGAATATAAAAATGTTGACTCTGTAAGAAGAGCAGTTAATAATTTAAATATCCAAATTCAAAAAGGTCAGTTTATAGTAGTGCTTGGTCACAACGGTTCAGGAAAATCAACCTTTGCAAAACATTTAAACGCAATATTTAGCCCTACAAGCGGGACTGTAATTATAGATGGACTTGACACCAAAGATGACAATAATATTTTTGAAATAAGACAAAAATGCGGAATGGTTTTTCAAAATCCTGATAATCAAATTGTTGCTACTGTAGTTGAAGATGATGTGGCGTTTGGACCTGAAAACATGGGAGTACCCTCTCAAGAGATAAGAAAAAGAGTGGACGATGCTTTAGCAGTAGTAAGGATGAGTGAATTTGCTACAAAGGCACCACATTTGCTTTCTGGAGGTCAAAAACAAAAAGTAGCAATTGCAGGTATAATAGCCATGAAGCCTGACTGCATAATACTGGATGAATCCACATCCATGCTTGATCCTCGTGGTAGAAAAGAAGTGATGAGTACAGTAAAAAAACTCAATAAAGAAGAAAATATAACTCTTATACACATAACTCACTTCATGGAAGAGGCTGTAGATGCTGACTATATTTATGTGATGGAAGAGGGAGAAATTGTACTTGAAGGTACTCCAAAAGAAGTATTTGTAAATGTTGAACAACTTCAAAACTTAGGATTGGATGTGCCACCCATGACTTTATTGTGTAATGAATTAAAAAAACATGATATACAAATTAGTCAAGATATTCTTACTGTTGAGGAGATGATAGATAGTCTATGTCAATTAAAATCACAAATTTAACTCATATATATGCACCTGACTCTCCATTTGAATCCAAAGCCATAGATAATGTAAGTTTGGAAATCAACGATGGGGAATTCATAGCCCTTATAGGGCATACAGGTTCCGGAAAATCTACTCTCATACAGCATTTAAACGGTCTTTTAAAGGCAAATGAGGGGCAAATTCTGATTAACGATTTTGACATAACTGCAAGTGGAGTTTCTCTTGTGGATATAAGAAAAAAAGTAGGTCTGGTATTTCAATATCCAGAATATCAATTATTTGAAGAAACTATAGAAAAAGATATTTCTTTTGGTCCGAGAAATCTTGGGCTAAGCGAAGAAGAGATAAATCAAGCTGTAAGATATTCCATGTCTCTTGTCGGACTTGATTATGAAAAATCAAAAGACAAGTCACCTTTTGATTTATCCGGAGGTCAAAAAAGAAGAATTGCCATAGCAGGTGTATTGGCAATGAAACCTGAAATTCTTATATTGGATGAACCTACCGCAGGACTTGATCCAAAAGGAAGAGATGATATCTTATCCAATATAAAAGAAATTCACGAAAAAGAAAAAAACACAATAATTTTGGTATCTCACTCCATGGATGATGTCGCCAAACTTGCTGATAGACTCCTCGTTATGAATCATGGCAAGGTTGAATTTTTTGATACTCCGACAGAAGTATTTAAAAATGAAGCCAGACTCAAGGAGATAGGTCTTGACGTACCACAAGTTCTTCAATTGGCAAATCAATTAAGAGAAAAAGGCTTTGAAATATCAAGCGACATATTGACAATTGACGATATTAAAAATGAAATTGTAAAAAACTTAAAGAGGTCATAATGCTACAAGATATAACAATAGGACAGTATTATCCTACAAATTCTATAATACACAAATTGGATCCAAGGGTAAAACTCCTTTTTACATTTGTATTTATGGTATCACTTTTTATAACAGATTCTTTCGCATCATATATCTTTATAATAGCTGTTTTAATGGGAGTAATATCTATCACTAAAATTCCTTTCATATATATTTTTAGGGGAATTAAGGCGATTTTCTACCTATTGATTTTGACTTTCTTGCTAAATATGCTATTTACTCAAGGCGGTAAGATATATTTTGAATATGGATTTTTAAAAATAACACATGACGGTCTGGTACTTGGTTTTTTCATGTTACTTAGACTTGTACTTTTGATTGTAGGAACTTCACTTTTAACTTTGGTTACAAGACCAATACAACTTACAGATGCACTTGAAAAGGTGCTTAATCCTTTTAAACGCTTAGGTCTTCCTGCGCACGAGATAGCTATGATGATGACCATTGCACTTAGATTTATACCTACTTTACTTGATGAAACCGATAAAATTATTAAGGCTCAAATAGCAAGAGGCGCTGACTTTGAAAGTAAGAACATATTAAGCAGAGCAAAAAGTATGATACCATTACTTGTTCCTCTTTTTATAAGCGCTTTTAGAAGAGCTGACGAACTTGCTATGGCTATGGAATCACGATGCTATCATGGTGGAGAAGGTAGAACAAGACTCAAGGAGCTGAAATACGAAAAAAGAGATCGTATAGCAATAGCTCTAATCTTAATCTTTCCGATAATTGTCATTGCCATAAGTTTTATAAAGCTGAGTTTTTAGCCATGCGTAATATTTTACTTGAAATTTCCTATGACGGAACAAATTACTCTGGTTGGCAAAGGCAAAAAAACGCAATTTCTATTCAGGAAAAAATAGAAGAGGCTATAAGTCAGATATGTAGCGAAGAAATAAATATAATAGCGTCAGGTCGTACTGATGCAGGTGTACATGCCTTATCGCAGATTGCAAACTTTAAAACTACTTCCAATATAGATGCTGAAAAGTTTGCTAAAGCTATAAATAGCAAATTGCCTGATGATATAAGAATTCTTTCTTCAAAAGAAGTAGATAAAAATTTCAATGCAAGATTTTCAGCAAAGAAAAAGACATATATATATCACATATTTAACAGAGATATAAAAAGTCCTTTTTGGGATAAATATTCTATGCATATAAATAGAATACTTGATCTTGAACTTATGAAATATAATGCTAAGATGCTAATTGGCACACATGACTTTACTTCTTTTTACACATTTGAAGAAAATAATCCTAAAAATACAGTAAAGGCAATATATTCTTCAGATATCACCAAAATTTATGACGATGTACTGACTTTTAGCATAACAGGAGACGGATTTTTGTACAATATGGTTCGCATAATTGTGGGAACTTTGATAGAAATAGGCTTACACCAAAAAAATGATGATATAAGCCAAATACTGATGTATAAAGACAGGACAAAGGCAGGAGCTACAGCAAAAGCAAAGGGACTGTTCTTAAAAAATGTGGAATATTAAAATAGTTTTATAATTTAAACTAAATAAGCATATTTTTTCATTATCCATATAAATATATTTTTCAATAAAATTTTATAAATTTATTTTTTTCTATTGACAATATGAAAAATTTGCAATATAATACAAAAATAGTTTTTGAAAAAGACTTTGAAGAGGTAAAGTAACTTATAGTGTTTTTTCAGAGAGGAAATGGTTGGTGAAAATTTCCATAATGCTGTTTGTGAAGTGCACCTTGGAGTTTTGCACCGAAGTTTTTGAGGCTGCAACGGGCTTCTCCCGTTATAGAGATAGGATATGTAAGTATCTGATAAAGTGGATTTTTTAATCAATTAGAGTGGAACCGCGGATTTTATTCGTCTCTATCATATTTATTTATGATAGAGATTTTTTATTGATTTTTTTATATTTTTTATACTTTTAAGCAATAAAATGTTATTAATTTTGATTTGGTATATAGATTACTATTGACATAATATAGCGCAATTATAATTTCAGTTATTTAGCAAAAAGCTTTTTCATAGACTAATATCTTATACTATTTTCTATTTAATCTATTGGATAATCTTCAACAATAATTAAAAAAATAGTATAATATTTATGATTTTATTATGATTGTATCTAAAATATTTTATCCATTATTTATTAGACTTTAGTATTGTACAAGCCACTATATTTTTTAATAGTTAAAATATGTGACATTTTACTTTTTAGTATGAATTCAAATCACTTTATTTTGAAATTTTTATTATTTTTAATTCATAGTGAAATACTATGTTTTATCTTAAGGAGGAAACATGATTTACAATAACATTACACAAACAATAGGAAATACAGCAATAGTAAAATTGAATAATTTAGGACTTGGCGACAATGTCGCTGATATATATGTAAAGCTTGAATACTTTAATCCTGCAGGCTCTGTAAAGGACAGAGCAGCTTACTATATGATACGTGACTTTGAAGAAAAGGGTTTAATTAAAAAAGGCGATACCTTGGTAGAAGCTACAAGCGGTAATACAGGTATTGGAATTGCCATGGTTTCAGGCGCACTTGGTTATAAATGCATACTTGTAATGCCTGACTCTATGAGCATAGAAAGAAGAAAAATATTAGCTGCTTATGGAGCTAAGCTTATACTCACACCTGCAGCACAAGGTATGAAAGGCTCTATCGCAAAGGCAGAAGAAATAGCATCTCAAGACGGATATATACTCACAAGACAATTTGAAAATGAAAATAATGTACTTGCACACAAGAATACAACAGCTATAGAAATAATTAATGACTTTGATACTTTGGATGCATTCGTAGCAGGTGTAGGAACAGGTGGAACTATAACAGGTGTGGGTAGCGTATTGAAAGAAAAAAAATATAATACCAAGATAGTAGCTGTTGAGCCAGAAAAATCAACAGTATTGTCAGGGGGAACTCACTCTCCCCATAAAATACAAGGTATTTCTGCAGGTTTTGTTCCGGATATTCTTGATTTATCATTGATAGATGAATTTGTACAGGTAAGTGACGAAGAATCCTATGAAAAAGTAAGATTGCTTTCTCAAAAAGAGGGAATACTCGTAGGTATATCATCAGGAGCGGCATTAGCTGGTGCAATAAAAGTAGCTGAAAAATTAGGCAAGGGAAAGAAAGTCTTGTTTATTGCCCCTGACACAGGACTAAGATATCTAAGCACAGAAGCTTTATTTGATATATAAAAATATTTTGGGTAAATTATAAGAGTATGATTATTTGATATAAAAAGGATTGGGATATGGCTAATCAAAGATATGGTATTTTAAAAGATTTGATTGAAAATATGAGAGTTGTAAAGATGAAAGATCCAGCTGCTACTAACTACTTGAATATTTTGATAAATACTCCGTCTATTCATGCAGTGTTTTGGCATAGAGTAGCGCATTTTTTACACAGTATTCACTTAGTGACCATAGCAAGAACCATATCCCAACTTACAAGATTTTTTACCGGAATAGAGATACATCCGGCGGCAAAAATAGGCAAAAGACTCTTTATAGACCATGGTATGTGTGTAGTAATAGGAGAAACTGCAGAAGTCGGAAATGATGTGCTTATGTATCATAATGTCACTTTAGGAGGTACAGGCAATCACCATGGCAAAAGGCATCCGACAATAAAAAACAATGTCATCATATCCTCAGGTGCAAAGGTCTTAGGGCCGATAACAATAGGCGAAAACTCCAAGATAGGAGCAAATGCAGTTGTATTAAAAGATGTTCCTGACAACGCCACAGTTGTAGGTATACCTGCAAAGGTAGTAAAGTTAAATAATGAAAAAGTTAACTTGAGTTAATAAGAATTGACTTTTTTCTTACAAAAAGAAAGGAAATTTTAAAATAGCGATGGATAAAAATTTAAAGGAAATGTTAAACAAGCTAAACAGGGAAGATGAAACATTAAAGACTCTTGTAATTGAAAATATGAAAATAGTAAAGGCTTATGATGGAAAATCTGAATTGAGTTTAAAAATTACAGATAATATGTTAAATGCACATGACATGGTGCATGGAGGTGTTATCTTTACCTTAGCTGACAGCACTTCCGGAGCTGCCTGTGTATCTTATGGTAAGAAAATTGTCACTCTTAGCTCAAGTATAAATTTTTTAAAGTCTGTAGACAACGGTACTATGATAGCTATCGGTGAAGTAGTTCATAACGGAAACAGCACGATGGTGGTAGATGTCAGAGTAGCAAGACAAGAAGATGATAAACTTCTTGCAACTGCATCATTTACAATGTTTGTAATAGGAAAATATTAAAAATAAAGTAAGAATGAAAATAACACTTCACTCCTACTTTTTTATATTTACAAGTTATACTAAGCTCTAATTAAACTATGGATTTTATCAGTTCTATCCTCGTGATACTCTTTACCATATCTTTTGTTAATGAGTATTTAGTGTATCATATTTTATAAAATATTTCCATCTTTATATTAGCTTTTAGTATTAAACACTACTATAATTTTGATTATTAGTTTATTTTCTTATAACTATATATAGTCTATCTCTTACTCTTGTCGTAAATCTCTCCTGCTGCCTTAGGTCCTACATCCTTACCGCTAAATATTATCAAAGCCACAATTGTTATCACATACGGTAACAAGAGGTAAAACTCATTTGGCATAAGGCTTATCGCACTTATATTGAATTTTTTTGCTATAGAGTCCGAATATAAGGCAAATATCTGAGCAAATCCAAAAAATAAACCTGCAAATAGTGTAGGGAAAGGTCTCCACTTACCAAATATCAATGATGCTAAAGCTATGAAACCTATACCATGTATACTTGTAATAGTATATTGCGTATCTTGAGTAAGAACCATCAGTCCTCCTGCAAGTCCTGCCAAAGCTCCTGAAGTAAGCACTCCTATATATCTAAGTTTGTACACGTTCATACCTAATGAATCTATTGCGTGAGGATTTTCACCTGTGCCTCTAAGTCTAAGTCCCAATGTAGTCCTATACATTATAAACCAAGTTATAATAACTATTATATAAGTTAAATATACAGGTACATACATCCTTTTGAAAAAGAAATCTCCAATTATAGGAATCTCAGATAAAAAAGGTATATTAGTCTTAGTAAATCCTTGTCTAAATGCCAAAGTCCTTTGTTGTCCAAAAATTATACCGCAAAGATATATGGTAATACCACCAGCAAATATATTGATAGCTGTACCTGATATAGTCTGATCTGCACGAAGGTTGATACATAGGTAAGCATGTATCAACGAAACCAAAATACCTGCTATAAGTGCAACTAAAAGTGAAATCCATGGTGCAGTAGAAAAAGTGTTTTCAAGAAATGCCAAGGCTGTAGCTCCTGCAAAACCGCCAACCATCATTATACCTTCAATACCGACATTTACTACACCGGATCTTTCAGAATATAGCCCACCTATTGCTGCAATAATTATCGGAGCAGAATAAATCAAGGTAGATTGAATTATTGATGCTAACAAATCCATTATTTATTACCCCCTTTTATTTTTTCCAATATATCTAAAATTCCTGCTCTCATTGCAATAAATATTATTATCATAGATGAAATTATGACTGCTATTGCATCAGGTACATTCTTTGCACCCATTAACGGTTGTGCAGCTTTTAGTGCTGCCAATAGCAAGCCGCCAAATAAAGAACCGAGTGCTGTATTGCCACCTATCAGTGCAACAGCAATTCCATCAAATCCGTAGTTTTCAAAAGCAAGCAAGACTCTACCATAGCCGAATGTTCCTGAAACAAGCAACACTCCTGCAAGTCCCGAAAAAGCTCCAGCAATAGCCATAGATTGAGCTGCCCTTTCCTTTACCTTCATACCTGCATACTCTGCAGCAAAAGGATTGTACCCAACAGCTTTGAGCTCATATCCGTAATTAGTCTTATTAATAATATAGTTAAAAAGATATATAGATAAAATCACAAGTATAAATCCAAAATGAAGTCTTGAACCGCTTGTCAAGTTTTTCAAAAACTCACTTTGCAATAATCCTCCACTGTGTATATCTACAGTCTTTACTGATGTACTTCCGGGTAACATCTTCAAAAACATGGCTGACATATACATAGCCGTATAATTGAGCATTATAGTTACAACAACTTCATGAACATTGTACTTAGCCTTTAAAAATCCGGCAATATATCCCCAAATAGCTCCTGCCAAAGTCCCACCACATACCACTATAGGCAGTAGTAATATAGCAGGTAAATCAATAAGCACGCCAAGTATTGCAGATACCATGGCACCAACCATCACCTGACCTTCAGCACCTATGTTGAAAAGCCCTGTCCTAAAAGCAAATGCAACTGATAAGCCTGTCAATATTATAGGCATAGCATATACAAAGTATTCACCTAACATTCTTGGAGTAAAAAAACCTTTAGATGAGCCTATTCTGTCAATATTTATTCCTGTTACCGCTCTTATTATAGACTTAAACAATACTGACGGATCTTGACCAGTAATTATCATTATTATTACTCCGGATAAAAACCCCAAGAATATGGCTATAAGCGGAATAAGTATGCTTTTATTTTTATCGTTCATCACTTGGCCTCCGTTTTATTTTCTTGCAATTGTTTCATAGCCTCTTCCTTACTGAGACCTGCCATCATAAGTCCAAGGAGATTTTCATTAACCTCTTTCGATTCAACTATACCCGTTATTTTTCCGTCATGTATTACAGCAATTACATCGGATAAATCGATTACTTCGTCAAGTTCCAACGACATAAGCAATACAGCGTCGTTGTTATCTCTTCTTTCCACAAGTCTCTTGTGTATATATTCTATCGCACCTATGTCCAATCCTCTTGTAGGTTGAGCCGCTATCAAAAGTTCAGGCTTTCTGTTAATCTCTCTTGCAATAATCGCCTTTTGCTGATTCCCACCTGACATCTGCCTTGTTACTGTTTTAGATCCAAGAGATGACCTGATATCAAATTCTTCTATTAATCTGTCTGAAAGTATAGTTCTTTCTTTGAATTTGATTCTTCCCTTTTGTGAAAGCTCATCAGTATAATAAGTTTGTAAGGCAATATTTTCTTCAAGATTAAAATCAAGCACCAATCCATATTTATGTCTGTCTTCAGGTATGTGACCTATACCGCTAAGAGTTTTTTGTCTGATACTCTTATCCGTTATATCTTTTCCATCCAAGAAAATCTTTCCGCTTTCAACCTTTGTAAGACCTGTTATAGCCTCTATTATCTCACTTTGACCGTTGCCGTCTATACCGCATATACAAAAAATCTGACCTTTTTTCACTTCAAAGCTGACATTTTTTACAGCCTCTATATTTCTTGCATTTTTCACAGTAATATTATCAACTTTTAAGACCACATCTGACGGATGATACTCAGCTTTTTCGACATTGAAGCTGACATCTCTACCAACCATCATCTTTGCCATCTCATTTTCTGTTGTTTCAGCAACATTTATAGTACCTATGTACTTCCCTTTTCTAAGTACTGTGCACCTGTCAGCTACCTGTTTTATCTCTTTCAACTTATGAGTTATAAGTATTATAGACTTTCCTTCATCTATAAGTCTTCTCATTATACTTATGAGCTCCTGTATCTCCTGTGGTGTAAGCACAGCTGTAGGCTCATCAAAGATAAGTATGTTTGCATTTCTGTAGAGAGTTTTTAATATCTCAACCCTTTGTTGCATTCCCACAGTAATATCTGAAATCTTTGCATCAAGATCTACATTTAGTCCGTATTGCTCACTAAGGTTTTTTACGACTTCTTTGGCTTTTTTCAAATCTATTCTGCCAAAGCTCTTCTTAGGTTCCATCCCAAGTATGATATTTTCAACAACTGTAAAATTGTCCACCAATTTAAAATGCTGATGGACCATTCCTATTCCAAGTTTGTTTGCAATATTAGGATTGGAGATATTGACCTGTTCTCCGTTTATTTTAATTATTCCGCTATCAGGTTGATACAAGCCGAAAAGTATACTCATCAAAGTTGACTTACCTGCTCCGTTTTCTCCAAGTAGAGCATGAATTTCACCCTTTTTTAACTGTATACTGATATCATCATTGGCTTTTATACCCGGGAATTGTTTTGTAATATTAAGCATTTCTATCACATATTCCATAACAATACTCCTTGTGTTGATTTAATTGCCGTCATCATAATATGAAAAACGGCAATTATAATTATATTATACATAACTTCATTACATAAGGAAGTTACAAAATAAAAATAAAAAACAACTTACATGTTTATAGTAAAAATATTTTTTATTCCCTTTTCTCTTGCATATTTTTCAAGATTAGCCACATCTTGTTTCGTTGGCATACAGGGTGCAAGAGACTTTGGATCTCTTGCCCCCTTTATATGCACTCTAATGAGTTTGAACAATATATCTTCCTCATCTTTTATAATTTCAGCTATCTTATCCACCACAGTATGAGCATCGTAAAAATTCTTGATATATACGAGCCTTACTTCTTCAACCTTTTTCATTTTCACAAGTTTTACAAGATTTTCATAATTATCATAGGTCATATTGTCATTTTCAAGCTCATATTCAGCTGTAAAAGTCCCTGAGTGATTTTTCCTGTCAAAACACAGATATTTTAATCCTGGTCCATAGCCCTTAACATCAAATAAGAACTTGTCTGTTTGCTCTACCATTTCTTTTTTTTCATCTATATCAAAGTAACCATTTGTATCTATATAACAAGTAATACCTAATTTGTGTACCTCTCTAAAGAGTATGACCAGTTTATCACTGTGAATTGTAGCCTCTCCTCCGGACATAGTAATTCCTCTGATAAAAGGCATATTATTTTTTATCTTGTCAATCAAAGTTTCTATTGACATATTATGCGTATCATCATTTGAAAATCCTATCATCTCAGGATTATGACAGTATAGACAATTTATATTGCAACCTTGTAAAAAAATACTTGTTCTATTACCCTGTCCCTCAACATTTGAAAATGGTATTATCCTGTGAACAGGTAAAAATATATTTTTTAAATCTTCCATTCTTTAAGCTTCCATAGTTCTTAAAGTTCTGTCAAACACTTGCGCATTTTCATCAGTTCCACTACCAAACCATGTTGTATCTTGAAGTACAGCCTCTCCACGTCTTGCCTTTTCAACCTCACTTTTTTTCACAAGGTAACCTGTAACTCTTATAAGGTCAGTATTTTTCTCATATGTTGTGATATATCTATATCCAAGCGCAAATGCCCCCTCAATTATATCAAGCAGTGCGTCAAGGTGATCTTCATAAGTCTGGTCAAAGGCATATAAATCTCCTGTACCTGATGGAAAATACTTATGGAAAGGAGCAGATTGTTTCAATTGTTCTAAAAGGGCAGGCTCCTGACCTACTTTAACTCTATGAGCAGGAGTGTTATTCTTATCTTCTTCGTCTAATGAAGCACCAACTTGTGCATGTAAGAGATATCTGTCCCCTGTTCTTTCGCTGTAAACTCCTCTATGATCATTATTTACTTCTTGCAACTTTTCCATTATGGAAGTTGCAATTTCATCACCACGAGAAGATTTACCAAATGTTTCGCTTATCCCTTCCTTTTCAAGCAAATTATTAACTGCATCTGCAAGCCCAACTATAGCAAACATTCCTGTAAAGTTTTCTCTCTTTAAAAAGCCTTCATCAACCAAGAAACTTGATTCAAAGAAGTTTGATTTTTCGACTATATATTTTATTCTCTTATCTATGGTTGAAAGTGCCAGCTTAGCAACCTTAGGTAAGACATTGTTTATCATATCATCAACTGTCTTAGCTGACTTTGCTATAGTACCAAGTCTAAGTCTTGTAAGCGTATATGCCCCACCACAAAGAGGAAGTGCATTATAGCAACTTGCAAGTGCATAATCTCCAAGATCCTTAGTGTAGTAAGGATCATTTGCAAAAGACGGTTTAGAAACCTTAAGACAAGCAAGAGCAGCAAGCTTTGCAAACTCCCTATCAGTTTTTTCTTTATCGTACTTTATAGACATGTTAGGAGTTGCATTTTCAAGTTCAATTATTGCCTTTAATATCATTTTTCCTGCCCTTGTACTGTACGGTCCAATGTCAGCATGGCAAAAAGAATCTGTTATCACTTTATCTATATGATTTAAAAATCTCTTTATCTTAATATAGTCTTCTTCTTCATTAGTAATGAATGGTTCAAGCAAAGTATCTATATGACCTATAAATACTGGAAATGAAGTTATTGACGGTACATGAGAATATAAAATCAGAAGACCGTCCAAACATTCATCAAGATTTGTCGGAGCTTTCAAATCCAAAAATTTGCAACCATTTTTTATATACACCTCATAATCAGGTAGTATATATCTTGGTCTATACATTGCATAACCCTCATTAAGATCACAAATCATCTGATTGTTTATATATTCCATCTCTTCATCTGTATATCCCAAAAGATCTCTTGGATCAAAGAGTCTCTCCGCAATATTTGCTATCGTATATAATTTTTGTTGATATGTTAAAGATTTACTTGTGACTGCCTCAAGTATATCTTCAATTTTAGAAACCATACTTTCCTCCTGTTACTGCAAAAATAATTTATACAAAGAATGTATAAATTAATTAAAACATCATATATACTAAGTTTGTATGAATAATAGACTTACACCATAAAAATAAAAAAAGTTTATATTATTTTATATAAAAACTCAGCATTGTATTCAAATTACAAAATGATTCAACTATAAACATTTATTTAAAAACCTCATTAAAAGTCGAGTATTTTGTACAATAATTATACTATAAATTTGATGTCAATACTACTAAAATTTAAAAAGAAAAATAATAAATTTACATTGATATAGTTCTAAATAAAACTAATTTTCAAAAATTTTTATTCTAACAATAAGTTTCTATTATTTTCTCCGCTATTTTCAGTCCATCTATAGCACTGCTGACTATGCCCCCCGCATATCCGGCTCCCTCTCCGCAAGGATAGAGATTTTCCAAAGATAGACTTGTAAAACTCTCCTTATCTCTTACTATTCTAACAGGCGAAGATGTTCTGGTTTCAATACCTGTAAGTATGGCATCATCAATAGCAAAACCTTTTACCTTCTTGTCCATTTCAAGAATTGATTTTTTTATACAATCATTAAACTCTTTCGAATATATTTCATTTAAATCAGCAAATCTGTATCCTATCTCATAAGTAGGTCTTACCTTACCTATTTTTTCAGACTTTCTTCCTGCCAAGAAATCCCCAAATCTCTGTACAGGTGCATGATAGTTGCTTCCTCCAAGCTCAAAAGCTTTTTTCTCAAACTCTTTTTGAAAATACATTCCACCCAATATCTTTGAATCAAAATCACTTTCTCTAACATTTACCAGTATAGCACTATTGGAATTTACACCGTCTCTTGCATTGTAACTCATACCGTTTACTACAAGTTCGCCTTTAGATGATGAAGACGGTACAACATATCCACCGGGACACATACAAAATGTATACACACTCCTGTTATAATCATCCATAGCATTCGTGAGAAAGTATTCACTTGAAGAAAGTTTTGGATTATTATAATCGCTCTTGTACTGAGCCTTATCTATATCTTCTCTCAAATGTTCAATACGAAATCCTACTGCAAATGGCTTATTTAGCATAGAAATACCGTTTTTTTCAAGCATCAAAAAAGTATCTCTGCTACTATGACCAACAGCAAGAACCACCATTGAAACATCTATATTTTCACCATTTACTATGGCAGACTTCACTCTCCCATTTTCTATTTCCAAGTCTTCAAGTTTAGTCTCAAATCTTACACTTACCTTATTTTTTATAATGTCTTTTCTCATATTTTTTATGACATTTTTCAATACATCAGTTCCTATATGTGGTTTTTGCTTATACAGTATACTCTCATCAGCCCCATATTTATAGAAAGTCTCAAGCACATACTGACCTCTCTTGTCCTTACTCCTTGAAGTCAGTTTACCGTCTGAAAAAGTACCTGCCCCTCCTTCGCCAAACTGTACGTTGGAATTTTCAGTTAAAACGGCATACTTCCAGAATTTCTCAACATCTTCGCACCTACTGTCTACATCCTTACCCTGTTCTATCAATATAACATCATATCCATATAAGCCAAGTTTATATGCACAAAAAAGTCCTGCAGGTCCCATTCCTACAACCAATATAGGCTTTGTAAGTTGTATCTGACCTTTTTTTAATTTCTCCTGTTTTTCTTCTCTATATAGATTTACATTCTTATCACTAAGTATGTTCTTGTCAATGATTTTTTCGTCTATATCGACAAGAACCTGATATACAAAAAATAAATTGTCCCTTTTCCTTGCATCTATGGACTCTCTTAAGATTTTGTATTGAATATCCTTATTTTTTAGTTTTAGTTTCTTTGTTATCTTATCCTTGATATTATCTATATCTTCATTAATAGAAAGCTTTATATTTGATAATGTAATCATTTCATTTCCTTTAAAAAAATCCTCTGTTATAATATTAAATCATACAAATATTAAATAAAATGTCGTATATTTACATTCATCTTTATCAAATAAAATCAATAAATAGAAATTTATTATGTCAGACAATTAAATAATATCAGTATAAGTTTATATAACAAAGGATGAACTATTTAATCTTTTATAGCTAAAAATATTCTAAATTATAACTAAAAGAAATTAATATTTATTTCTTTAAATATAAACATATTTATATTATTTTACATATTGAAAAACTTTACATAAAAAAGAATCTCACTTACTATAATTTATAAGTTTATTACAAAATCTTCATACTATTTCAGCAACTTTGATGCATCTTCATCTACATATATTGTAACATCAGGGTGTAATCTCAATATTGAAGAAGGTACCTCAGGAGTAATCTCACCATGAACAGTGTCAAAAATAGACTTTGCCTTTGCCTCGCCGGAAGCTATCAATATAATTTTCTTTGATTTCATAATTGTAGCAATACCCATAGTTACAGCCTTAGTAGGCATTTTTATATCTGAAAAATACTTTGAATTTGCGTCAATAGTACTTTGTGTCAGCTCTACTACATGAGTCATAGGAGAAATCTTATCTGAAGGCTCATTAAAACCTATATGTCCATTTGCTCCTATTCCAAGAATTTGCAGATCTATTCCGCCCTTTTCTTCTATCAAACTCTCGTATAGCTCACATTCTTTGTTCATATCACTTGCTAAACCATTTTCTATATGACAATTTTCCTCTTTGATATCAATATGCTTAAACAAATTATCTCTCATAAAATAGTAATATGAGTTTTGATGTGATTTTTCTATTCCGATGTATTCGTCCAAATTGAAAGCTGTCACATCTTTGAAACTTACAATATTTTCCTTATAAAACTTTATTAAATTTTCATAAATTACAACCGGAGATGAACCTGTCGCAAATCCGAGTACAGCGTTATTTTTTTCAATAACCTGTCTTAAAATTTGTACAGATGCTTTTTTTGATGATTCTTCATGAGTCTTGCTTAGTATAATTTTCATCTTTTCCTCCACAAAAAATAATTAAAATCATTTGTCTATTATATTTTATTTTCGGCAGATTTTCAAGAATTTTATATAATATACCTTATTAATAATAATTTCAATTCCTAATAAGTTTTTTATATAATTTTAAATATTAACTAAAAATAATTAATAATTAGTATTGACTTTTTATTTTTTTGTGATACAATAATTGTTGTTAATAATTATTATCAATTAAGTTTTCTGTACTATAATTAATTAATTTATATTTAAAGGAGATTATTATGAAAGCATTATTGGTTGGAGCTGATACACTTGGTAAAATACCTAACACTCTTAGGGATTTTGGTATTGAAGACTACATACATTGGCAAGGACGTAAAAAAGGTATGAGAAACCTTAAAATGCCTGAAGTGGATGTGGTAATTGTATTTACAGATTTTATCGAACATGGGCTTACTATAAACGTCAAAGATAGAGCAAAAAAAGAAAATATCGAATGTATATTTTGCAAACGCTCATGTACAGACTTAACCTGTAAACTGAAAAACTGTAAACTTTGTTGTGAAAATTGTAATGAGTTTTGTGAAAACAGACCTGTTAAGTTGGTGGACTAAAAAATGTATGTATTATTAACTTAAATATTTTTAATACTGGAATTCAATAGAATTATGGATAATCTATCTTTCATTTCTTTATTATTTGGATAAAAACTCTATATTATTTTTATTAAATATTTGATGAATATCATCCAATAATTTAAATAAATAATATTATAACTTTTTTAATCTAATAAAATCAATAAAAAAGATACCCTATTTTTAAATTTAAGGTATCTTCTTTTTGATTTATCACTATTTTCTAACTTCAAAAAATGCTTGAGGATGCTTACATGCAGGACATTTTTTTGGAGCTTCCTTGCCTTCAAATATAAATCCGCAGTTTCTACACTTCCATGCAACTATATCTTCTTTTTTGAAAACTGTTCCGTTTTTTACGTCATTAGCAAGTCTTCTATATCTTTCTTCATGTTCTTTTTCAACTTTTGCTATCAATCTAAATGATGCTGCTATTTCCTTAAATCCTTCTTCATCAGCAATTTCAGCAAATTTAGGATAAGCAACTGTCCATTCTTCATTTTCACCTGCAGCTGCAGCCATAAGATTATCATAGGTGTTGCTCAATATAGCAGGGAAAGTACCTGTTATTTCAGTTTCTACAGGGAAGCTTTCTCCTTCCATATTTTCTACTACATGTTTATAGAATACCTTAGCATGCTCTTTTTCATTTTCAGCAGTTTCCATAAAAATTGCAGCTATCTCTTCAAACCCTTCTTTTTTAGCAACACTTGAAAAAAATGTATATCTTGTTCTGGCTTGAGATTCACCTGCAAATGAAGCCATCAAATTTACCAAAGTTTTTGTTCCTTTTAAAGATGCCATAAATTTACCTCCATAATTTTTATTTTATTATCAATTAATATCAACTTATTTATTATTGATAATAGTTTTTACTTTTTCCATGGAACATTATATACCCAAAATTTAATTTTTTCAACAATTATAAAAATATTTTTTATTTTTTATTATTTCAATTGATTTTGTAATAATTACATTATGATAATTATTCTTTAGTTTTATTTTTTTATACTTTCCTATTTTAAAAAAATACTATTGTAGTTAAAAAATAGATGTGATAATATATGAAATAAAAACTGATAATTATTATGTACAAATATAATGATTATTTTTACAATATAAGTTTATTAATTTTAGTGGTTCATATAGAGTTTTAAATTTTTACACCTATTTTTTAATGATTACATTTTTAATATAATTAATACTAATCACTATTTATAATGCCAAGTATTTATAATTAATGACATTACAGTTTATGAATTATCCATAATTTTACTGTAATACAATTATATGGATTTTTAATAGATTTATAATAGTATAATTCAATATTTTAGGAGAGGAAATGAGCTTTGTAATTAGAGATGTAATACATAATGACATCGAATTTGACGATAAGATAAAACAAATATTAGGCTGCTCTGAGTTTCAAAGGTTACACCGCATTCATCAGCTAAGTTGCGAATACTTAGTTTTTCCTACTGCTACACACACAAGATTTTCTCATTCAATAGGCACCTATCATGTTATGAAAAACCTCATAGCACATTTTACTTTAGAACTTAAAAAACTTGGTTATGAAGTAAAAAAAGAAGACAAAAATCTCGCTTATATAGCAGCCTTACTACATGATGTTGGCCATGGAGCTTTCTCACATACATTCGAAAGAATATTTGGAGTAAAATCTCACGAACAGTGGACAAAAGAAATAATAAGTGATAAAGATACTTCTTTGCATAAAAAAATAGTAGAATTATACGGGGAGGAGTTTATCAAAAGATTGATAAGCATAATCTCAAAATCATATAAGGATGATGAAAAATCTAAAATCTTCGATATAATAGCGACTCTTGTAAGCTCACAGACAGATGCTGACAGAATGGACTATCTACTTAGAGATTCGTATTTTACAAGTGTAACAAATGGCAGATATGATATACAAAGACTTATTAAATCCTTTGGTGTAAAGGAAGAAGAAGATACTTTAAAAATATTCATAAACGAGAAATATATGTCAACCTTAGAAGAGTATGTAATGGCAAGATATTTTATGCATAAGGAAGTATATCAGCATAATATCAAGCAACATATGGAAAAATGTCTTAAACTCATATTTAAAAGAGCAAATGAACTTCTTGTTAACAAGATAGATATTTTTTGTGATATAGTACTTAAAAAGCTGATTTTAGGACAAAAAATTACTGTGGGAGAATATCTTACTACTGATGACGGATATTTTATGTATCATATTATTAATTGGAGCAATCAAGAGGACAAGATACTATCTTACTTGTGTAAATGCTTTTTAAACAGACAACTATTTGAAAATGAAAGCGATGTAAATCAAAAGGAAGTGCTTAAAAAAATCAATGCCTTGTTAGAAAAAAATAATCTGGATAAAGTGAATTATCTTGATGACGAATACTTCTACATCAAGACTGAAAAAAAAGTTGCACTCTACGCTAACACAAAAGAAAATATATGGATAAAATCTCGTGACAATCAAAAACTTTATGACTTATCAGAAAAATCACTATTGATAAATAAGCAAAATGCCTCCAAGATTTTTATCTCATCAAATAACTATATAAGCAATTATCTGTTTAAGCTAAAATTCGGTATTGATTTTAAACTGTAAATAATATGTTTTGCACTTGAAAATAAGAGCTTTCAGGTGCAAAACAATATTTTATAATAAAGTATGTTAAAAAGCCATGTAGTTATGTTACAAAAAAGTTATCAAAAATATCTACAAGAGTCATTTGAAATAACTACTTGGTAATACAAACGCTTATTAGTATTATCAGCTAATTAGCATCAAATTCTTAACAACATTATTTTTCCATAGAAAATTAAAAAATACCAGCAATAAAAACGCTGATATTTTTTAATTTTTATTATATTTCAAAAATCAACTGTGTCATATTGTTATTGTCTTCAAATATGATACTTCTACTGTTTTCCACTCCAGTTTTTATTCTCAAAACATAAGCTTCTCTTATATCGATCTTATTAATATGTCTGCTGGATATTACCACAAGTCCGACATATATGTCTTTTTTATTAAGCTCTTCTATCTTTTCTTGTAGTGCAAGTTGATCTTCAACCTTATATACATCGTCCAAAATTACAAGTTTAGTATCAGGTTTTAGATTATCAAGGGTAGTCACATCATCTGTAAACTCTACCATATCATCTTGAGATGCGAGAAACTTGGCATAAGTTGACCTACCACATCCTGTCTGCCCTGAAATAACAATATTTCTGTCTACTACCACATAACACTTTTTACCATCACACTTTTCACCTAAATTAAGCACTAAATGTTTCATAAACATTCTCCTTCCATAATTTATTTGTATTATAAAAATAAAACACGGCAAATTAAAAATCTCTCTACTTTGTTTATTCTAATTTACATCTCTAAATAAAATTAAACGCTGTAGCTTTGATATAATAATATCAATTTTCATTCCAGTAAACTTGTATATTATCATTATCTTTAAGTATATCTGTAAATCCTGCATCCTTTCCATTAATTTTCATAGTCAGACTCCCATGTGGCCTTGACCTGTCAAAATCAATATGGTCAAATATGTCTACAAATATTATATCTTCTTTTTTTGAATTTATCTTTAATAATTTACCATTACAGATAATTTGTACTGTACTATCATAATTTTTTTCCTGTGAAAGTTCAGCCTTCTTTTTTTCTTCTATTTCCACAGTATCGCCATCCATTATCGGTAAATTATACTTTGCAATGTCTCCATTTACAATTACTGTTTTTTCCTTGGAGATATTGAGACATTCTCTAAGCTTATCACTATTGTCAAGTACATCATAAGATATATTGTCACCATTATTTAAGCTTTGACTTATATCTGTACAAGTTTCTCCATTTACGATGATATTGTAATAATACGACCTTTTTTCTCCATTTACTGTGATTAACTTTTCTTCGACTATATCTTTAACAGATATATATGCGTCTTTTCCCTTTGTAGCAGATTGCACTGTAATCTCATCACCATCAGATATTTTAAAATCTATATTTGCTGGGACTTCGTTTAAATATACCTTGGATTCCTCGCCAAACTCACCGTTATATAACTTTTTTTCTCCGTTTATATCTATCAATAGTGATTTACCTCTTCTTGATATTAACTCTCTTGGGTTGAAACCGGCCAAAAGAAGTGCATCACTTATCTTCAAATCTACTGAACGAAACATCTTCACATTTTTGCCATTAACTTTTAACCTTATAAAATCCTGTTTTTCATTTTTTATACTACAAGATAGTATCCCAACAGGTGTAACACATTGAGGCCCTTGCAAAATAGGATTGTTATTTTCAATATCAGCTATTGACTCTACTGATTTTATCACCACTCTTGCACTTGGTATCTGAAGATACTCAGCAATCAACTCTCCAATACCGGGAGTCAAAGAGCCACCACCAACCAAAAATACAGCACTTGGCGCTTTCTTGTTAAGTTTCATTATTTCATCTGCTATATTTTTTGCAACCAGAGATATAGAGCCTTTGATTTTATCTAAAATTTCCATGGTTGTCATCTTATTTTCAATGCCTACTATATCGGTAAAGACTTGAGTATCGTCATTACAAAGATTGCATTTCAATTTTTCAGCAGAGTTGAAATCAAGCAGGAAATTTTGTGATATACTTTCAGTAATCTCATCTCCCGCAGTTGAAGTCATTGCATAACCTGTAATACTTCCATCCTTTGTAACCGCAATATCTGATGTACCTGCTCCTATATCCACCATAGCTATGTTTAACAGCCTTACATTTTCAGGAACTGAAACCTCTATAGCCACTATAGGTTCGAGCGTCATATACGAAACAGTTAGATTTATCCTATTCATAACTGAATTAAGAGCCTCAACAACTATCTTGGGCAAAAAAGTAGCTATTACTTCAAGAGATATTTTGTTACCTTTGTGTCCCACAGGATTTTTAATTTCATAGTTGTCCAATTTGTAAGTCATAACCGTATGACCTACATTGTAGTATGATATATTGTCATTTTCGGCGTCTTTGAGCATATTTGCCGCCTCTTGCAAAGACTTTGCCTCAACGTTTTTCATTATCTGAGCGTCAATCTCTGTAATATCATCAAACTCCACATCAACACTTGCATTTATCGTCTTTAGAGAGCGACCTGCAGCTGCAATTGCAACTTCCATCAACTTGATATTTGACTGCTCTTCAAGTTTATTTTTTACTTTTTCAGCAACCTGAGCAACAGCATCTATGTCATGTATCTGCCCGTCATACATTGCTCTTTTTTTGTGCATTTCCACTGCAACATCTTTTATTAATATCTTTTCATTGTCCCTTTCTCCCAATATACCCATTATACTTCCGGTGCCTATATCGAGAGCGAAAAAAACTTCCTTCTTGTCATCTTTCATAATTTCACCAATAATTAATTAACTTTGTAGGCTTTTCGTGATATAATAATAACATAAATATTGTTTTTTATAAATACTTAATTTAAAAATAGGATGAATATGGAAAAAAAATTTTATGCAGTAAAAAAAGGAAGACAGACAGGAATATTTGAAACTTGGGAAGAATGTAAGAAAAATACTATGGGATATAAAAATGCTGTTTTCAAAAGTTTTAAAACTTTAGCAGAAGCTAAGTCATTTTTAAATGATGAAACAACAAAAGACGACAAGATAAAACATCATACAAGTGAAGATGAAATATTTGAAAATCTTGGAAAAGATGAGATGCTTGCCTATGTAGACGGTAGTTATGACAATGAAATAAAGTATTTTTCTTCTGCCGGAATAATGTTTTACAACGGCGAAAGCGATAGTTTTAAATTCGCATCAAATGATGAATCATTAATATCTATGAGAAATGTATCAGGTGAAGTAAAAGCAGCCATGTTTGTAATTAAAAAAGCTTTCGATACGAAAATGAAGTCAGTGACCATATATTATGACTACAACGGAATAGAGATGTGGGCAAATGGCTCTTGGAAGACAAACAATCACCTTACAAAAACCTATAGGGAGTTTTGCATTGAAATGTATAAAAAATTAGATATACATTTTGTTAAAGTAGAATCTCACACTAACATAAAATACAATGAACTTGTTGACAAACTTGCAAAAGAGGCTATAGATGAAGTTAGAAAGTCATTAAAATAAATAAAAAATATTAGCATTAGCTTTTTGTATAAGTATAAGTATAATTTTAGTACTAAAAGTTAATATTACATTAGAAAACAAGATAGTATAATTAAATTTTTAGGCAATTATACTATCTTTATTATATATCAATATTGATATTTTTAACTCAAAATATTATTAATCTTCCTCATCAAAATATTCTGATATATCACTATATCGTATGTTTCCATCAGGCAGACCGTCAAAATCTGTATCTAATTCAGTAGGGTTAGAGTAGAATCCCCAAACAATTATTGATTTTTCACCATTATAATTTTCTCTTGGAATGGAATGTCTATCAAGCAGTAAGTTTATATAATCACTCATGTCTATATCAACACCTATTCCAAGTTCCTCAGCATCAGTTAAACCGTCTCTATCAGTATCATTGCTTTTTATGTCAGCTATTTTTCCTTTTAATCTTATGAGACTGTAATCATCAAGTATAAGCCAATATCCCTCTTTGGGTTTTTTGAGTAATTTTTTCCTAAAACTTTTTAAATCAATCTCCTTAAATCCTAATTTCCCCCTTATTTTTTCTATATTATAAGTCTTTTTGTCCTTGTTTTCCAAGATATTTAAGAGATTTATGAACATCTTAGTTTTTTCATTCATTTTACTTCCTGGTATATTCTTCCATGTTGACATACCTGCAAATACATCTATACCATATTCTTTTAAAAATTTATCTATGTCTATTACGAAATACTCTCCGGCATCTTCTATCATCCCATATATTTTCTTATTAGCCGTATCTATAGTAGTATCCACTATTTTTAATTCACCCTCTATATATGATACTATGGTAAGATTTTTTATATCACCTAAATAGTAAGACTTATAGCTAAAAGTCAATTTAACAGGAATATCATAAGAAGTTTTATATTTCAAAATATCACTTACCACACCCTTATTATCTTTAAAAGAAGGATATTCCGCTAAATCAAACCCTACATTGTCTGATATATCGTGGTGCACTTTTCCTGAAATAGATGGAGAAAGCCAATTGTCACTTTCAAGTACCCCTCTACTTTTTATACTCTCATCTGCTGACTGCTCAAAGAGTCTTTCACTATCTATAGTAGCTCCATCTGTCTTAGCCTTGTTCGGATCAAGACCTAATTTTATCTCTTCACTATCACTTAATCCGTCCTTATCTGTATCAGGGCGAAGAGGATTTGTATGGTACTTATTTATCTCTTCATAATCTGTAAGTCCATCATTATCTGAGTCTACTGAATTAGGATTTGTACCTAATTCCTGTTCTTTTATATTTGATACTCCATCTTTATCATAGTCTTCATCAGCATCTGATATACCGTTGCCGTCGCTATCTTTCTTCAAAACATCTGTACTTAGATACTTATACTCAAATCCGTCATTAAGTCCATCCCCGTCGGTATCTTTTTTATTCTTATTGTACCCCATCAATTCTTCCATATAATCAAGTAGACCGTCTCCATCTGTATCTTTTTCTGAAATAAGTATCATTTTATCGTTTTCAATTAATATATGGTTTTTTCCATCTTTAAATTCCTTGGTACGAAATAATCCATCATCTCCATATGTATATGTTATTTTATCAATTTTATTTTCCTCAGTAGAATTTACTTGACTATCCTCTTTTTTACTTGTTTCATTAATGTTATTATTACCTGACTTACTATTTCTTGTAGTTTCAACACTTGCATTTCCTGTAACAATATTAGAATAAAAAATACCAATTAAAACAAAAGTTATACATGCAATATTTTTGATTTTCTTACTTTTCATAATTAGACTCCCCTTCTTCATCATTTTTCTCTGTTATATTTTCTTCACCCTTAGATTTTTTATCAAAAAACAATAAGAAATATGGCGGGAATATGCAGGAATCGAACCTACAAGAGAATTTCTGATTCTCACGATGGTTTTGAAGACCACGAAATGCACCAACATTTTAATATTCCCATGTCATATTATACATTGCTCCAATTTATTACATCAAGAGCATTTTTTGCCAAAAATTCATTACACTTTGAAAAATGTCTGCAACCGAAAAATCCACCATGAGCAGAAAGCGGACTTGGATGTACGCTCTTTAATATCAGATGATGTTTATTTGTTACAAGTATTTCCTTTTTTTGGGCATTCTTCCCCCAAAGAATATATACTACTGGGCTTTGTTTGTCATTCAGCTTTTCTATTATTTTATCTGTCAATATCTCCCAGCCTATGTTTGAATGTGAATTTGCCTTTGCCTTTTCCACTGTTAATGAAGCATTTAGTAAAAGTACACCTTGATTTGCAAGATAGGTCAAGTCTCCATTTGTCATATCCATATTAACATCCAAATCACTTTGTATCTCTTTGAATATATTTTTCAAAGATGGTGGTAGAGGTATTCCCTTTTTCACCGAAAAAGACAATCCATTTGCCTGATTTTCTCCATGATAAGGATCTTGACCCAAGATTACCACCTTTACATCTTCATATGCTGTAAATTTCAATGCGTTAAATATGTCGTTCATATGGGGATATATGGTCTTGCTAAAGTATTCTTTCTTTAAAAAACTCCTTATGTCAAGATAATATTGTTTTTCAAACTCCTCTTTTAACAACTCGTCCCAACTATTACCTATGTTTACCATCTTCCCCACCTTTATTGCAAATCTGTTAATAATGATATAAATAATAAAAACTATCTCAGCTTTATCTTGAACAGCAAATAATTTTAAAATTTTCACTTTCAAAAATCTTAATATATTTTATTAAGCCATTTTTATTTATTTTTATAAACTATCTAATGTAAATTACTATATCATATTTTATGATTTTAAAAATATTAAAACTTTTTGAATTTTATAGTATTTTGAAAGATTTTTCTTCGTAATTCCTAACTAGTTTAATACTAAAAAACTATCAAAAAGCCACGTAATTTTATTACAGAATAAATATTGATAATATACTAAACGCATAATTTTAGTAAAATAATAATCTTGACATTATAAATGGTGTTTAGTATAACTTATAGTAAATATCATAAATAAATATTAAAGCCGACTTATTTAAGCTCAAATACGATACCTCTTTTTGTATCACTTCCAAAGATAAAGTCTTTTGACACTCCTAAGAAATTATCTCTGAAAAGCTCATATGCATTTATCTCAACTTCAAAATTCTCAACTCTTTCACTAAGATTGCCTTCTTCATACAAGTAGGCTTTTTTTGCGCTTATTAGCACAAGATCGTCTTTTAGCCTAATATCAGCTTGTTCGATATATACAGCTCCGTCTCCTGCAAGTTCTTTCAAAGTCTCATTGCTTGGATTGATATAGGCTCCCAAAAGTACACAACAAGGAAACTCATCTCTTACTCCATACGAGCAAGCTGTATTTTCTACCTGATATTTCGCTGCTAAAGTCTTATCTGCATATGGTTTTTGGATTATTCCGTTTTCTATAAGCAAGCTCTTACAATATACGTTTATACTTCCCTCCCAATCGAAAAACGGAAGTATACCGTATTTTTCAGACTTTGTATCATCAAAATCTAAAGATGTATATAGCGATAACTTATTAGAAAATATCTTTTTATTTATTAAGTCTTTTCCAATTACATTTTCACAAGATAAAAAGATTTCAAAAAAATCATAAATAGCATTTAAATTTGTTGGTATAATCAGTTTTGTATATTTTTTTGGAACAGCTTTTTGTTTTTCAAGTTTGATTAATCTTGAAATATCATTCACTATATTGTCTACAACAATCTTTCTATATTCAAATGTAAAGATATCCCCCTTATATTCGACTTCAAATACATTTTTTGCATTTTCGCTGTTGATATGAAGTTTTTTTAGGTTAGTCAAGGTATGTCTTACATCTGTATGATAATATTTGATTACTACCTCATCAGAAAGATGAGATATTTTTTCTCCTATCTCTTGCAACAAGTCAAAGAGTTTTTTATCTGAAATTCTCTCAACATTAGCTATGATATTTCTCTGTATATTCAAAGTATTAGCATTAAAATAAGGGTGTTTTTGATTTTTTTCTGCTAAATAAAAACCATAATCATCATCTTCACTGTTTTCCAAATAACTGATACTAAGAGCATCATTTTCATACAACCTGAACATAACAGTATTTTTTCTGACATTTATAATCTCTTCAACTACATTATTTCTAAAATAGCCTATCTTTTGCTTTTTTTGTATCTCCAATTTTTCTTTCATAATACCACCATTATTGAAAATATTTTATATATAATGTTATTTTCACTTTATTATTTTTCTCAATTATATCACTATTAGAAATTAATTGTCAATTAATCTGTTGGATTTAAAATACTTGTTAGCATCACTAATGTCTATGCTAAGAATAAATCACTATGATTGATACTATGACAATGACAAATTGCAAGAGCAAGTCCGTCAGCTACATCATCCGGCTTTGGTATGGAATTAAGATTTAAAATTATCTTTACCATTTCCTGAATCTGCTTTTTTTCAGCTCTTCCGTATCCTACCACACCTTGCTTTACCTGTAATGGAGTATATTCATATACCGGTATATTGTTGTTTACAGCCGATACCATAATTACTCCTCTTGCATGAGCAACATCTATAGCAGTCTTGACATTTTTGTTGAAAAACAGTTCTTCGATTGCAAGAGCTTCTATGTTGTAAGTTCGTATAAGTTCATTGATGTCATCGTGTATTATCTTTATCCTACTTGAAAGCTTGGTCTTCGCAGGAGTAGTTATAGCTCCGTAGCTTAGTACCTTGAAGCTGTTGTTCTTGTATTCTATTATTCCATATCCAACTATAGCAATGCCCGGATCTACTCCCAACACAATCATTAAATAACTGTTCCTCTCTTATAATATTTATAGCACAGCAAATCTAATGAAAACAGTATATGACTTTTTCATTTTTTGAAATTCTAATTATTATATTAAAGAATATTAAATTTTCCCTTTAATCAATATATCTTTATATTTTTCAGAGGCATAATATTTTCAATATTTATACCTAATACTTATTTTTTTCTTTTTCCATTTTTTTAATCAAAGTCTTTCTTTCGTTTTGACCTCTGTCGTAAAAACTCTTAGTCTTTATATTAAATCTTTGACTTATCTTTTCTATCTTTTTTTCATCTTTTTCATCTATAAGACTTATAGCTATACCTGTTTTCTCCGCTCTACCGGTACGTCCTATCCTGTGGATGTAATAATTGTAGTCAGTAGGTATCTCATAGTTGATAACGTGAGTTACTCCGTCTATGTCAAAACCTCTTGCTGACAAGTCAGTAGATATTAGATACTGGAACTTCATCTTTCTAAATTCATTTAATATATGCTCTCTTTTTTTCTGAGAAAAATCTCCGTGTATTATATCGCAGTCATATCCGCTTATGCTCATATACTCGTTTAATTTTTCTGCGTTTTTCTTGGAGTTACAAAATATTATAGACATAAAAGGTCTGTATTCTTCAAGTACAAACTTTAGAGTGTCATTTTTAAATTTTTCAGTTGTATGGAATAAAATCTGTTCTATATTTTCCGTAACTGTCTTTTCCTTAGTAACGTCAATTTTAATAGGATTTTGCATCAATTTTTTAGCCAAATCAATTATAGGCTTAGGCATTGTAGCTGACAATAACACTATTTGTAACTTATCAGGCAGTTTATCCTTGAGCAATACTATATCTTCCAAAAAGCCATACTCAAGCATCTGATCAGCCTCATCTATTATAAATCTCGATATGTGTTTCATATTGATATTACCGCTTCTGATATGCTCCAAAAGTCTACCCGGAGTGGCAACGATAATCTGAGAATTGCTCACAAACTTATTTTCCTGTTTTTTAAAATCATGCCCACCAACTATATTGGCACAGCTTAATTTCTTATCCTCATTCAAGTCGTCAAAAACTTTTTTTGTCTGGTTGGAAAGCTCTCTTGTAGGGCTGAGTATGACAGTCTGAGGTAGCCTTAAGTTTTCGTCTGTCATTATCATAATAGGAAGTAGAAAAGCAAGAGTCTTTCCTGTACCTGTCTGAGCCTTTGCAATAAGATTTCTTTTTTTCAATATTACAGGTATTGCCTCTTCCTGTATCTGTGTAGGTGTACTTATTCTTAATTTTGATAACTGCGATACAAGTTCAGCTTTTATCTTTAAATCTTTAAATTCTGCCATTTCATCCCTCTTTACAATCCATTGTTAATAATCTTTTCCAACTCATCTATATCTACGTATCTTTCAAATTCCTCCGCTAATTTTGCAATTTGCTCTTCTCTATATTCTGAAAAGTCAATAACTTCTCTGTTTTCTTTCATATTTTTCCTTGCTCTTATATTATTTATAATCTGATTTATGAACTTTGAGTTTTCAAATATCCCAAAACCGCAAAAAGCAACAGTATTGCCCTTTTGTAAGGCTATTACTCCATCATCATCTTCATACAAAACATCTTTTGTTTGAATATCAGACGTTTTAACATAGTTTATTTCCAATTTTTCATCTATATTTTCAAGTAGTCCTGCTCTTTTTTCAAAAACTATTTCTTTTCTTACTATCTTTTCCTTGCAATGTTTCACTTTTGCATCAAAAATACCAATCCCTCTTGTAATTATTTCTTCATCATTTATTTCTTGGCACAAAAACTCTACACCGTTAGCAACAGCAATTATATTGCCATATCGAGCATAGTTTTTAATATTTTCCCAGCCACTCATCGAGTTTAAATCATCAATTACATTTTTACTTGCCGGTATTATCAACAAATCTGTCTTTTGGTCTATTTCATTGGGCTGTACATAGTTTATATTAATGTCAGGCATTATCTTTAAAGGTGAAATATCCGTAAAATTTGAAAGATTTTTTAGTTTTAATATTGAAATATTTATCTTTTCATCTTCATATTTTATACTTTTTTTCTTAAAATTTAAGGAATCTTCTTCTTCAATGTCTACATCTATATAGGGCATAACAGAAATTACTTTTATTCCAAGCATTTCTTCAATTTGCTCTATGCCACTTTGCAAAATGCTTACATCACCTCTGAATTTATTTATTATTATCCCTTTGTAGTTAGAACGCCACTTTAGAGGAGTAAGCATTATCGTACCGTATATTGAAGCAAATACCCCACCCTTGTCTATGTCTGCTACCAAAATAACAGGTGATTTTGCAATTTCACTCATACCCATGTTGACAAAATCACCGTCAAGTAAGTTGATTTCAGCAGGTGAACCTGCACCTTCCAGCACAATTACATCATTTTCTTCTTCAAGCTTCTCATATGCAAGTCTTATATGCGGAAGATACTTTGATTTTATTTGATAATATGTCTTTGCATCATATACTTCGTCTTTTTTCCCAAGCAAAATAACTTGAGATTTCCTATCTGAATTAGGCTTCAAAAGTATGGGATTCATATAGACAGATGGATTTATTCTGCAAGCAAAGGCTTGTATAGCCTGTGCTCTCCCAAATTCATTGCCATCTTTATCAATATAGGAGTTTAGCGCCATATTTTGAGATTTAAAAGGCGCTACCCTATATCCTCTATCAGACAAGACTCTGCACATAGCAGTGACAAAAAGACTCTTACCTGCAGATGAGTTGGTACCTACAAACATTATAGATTTTGACATTTTTATTCCTTATTTATACAAATAGTATTTTTTTGTATTTTCTCTAAAGCTATCTGCTTGATTTCTATACATACTTTCTATTTCAATAGCTGATTTTTTTGCATCTATAGCCTGAGCAAAAGCCTTATTTCCTGTAATTTTGTAAAACATACTCGGTTTTCCGTTTTTCTCATAAAGATTAGTAACAAGTTTTTTCTGCTCATTTGCAGTAGCTATTATATAGTATCCTGTTTTTCCCGGATTAAATAAGTGATAATCATAAACATCCAATCTTACTCCTCCGCTTTGTCCCTTAGTTTGTGCTACAAAGTTTACACCGGGAAGATTATAAGAATTAAGTCTTTGAGCAAGAAGGATTGAATTTATATCCTTACCTCCTGACCAATTGAAAAAATCGCTCATGCCAATGCCCATATTTTCTGATGAACCTGTAGCCATATATCCAAATGCTGATTTGATGTCAGGTATATATGGAGAAGTCTGCTTGAATTTAAGCCCTGTATCTTGCCATATCATATCTCTTGAATAGTTTTTCATAGGAATAACAACAAGATTTACCCCTATATTTCTGTTGAAATATCTTGCCAGCTCTCCTGCAGTCATTCCATGAGCCATAGGCATATTATCTATACCGACAAAAGACTTTGCCACATCTTCAAGCATAAAACCTTCTACATACTTGCACGAAACCGGATTTGGTCTGTCCAATACTACAAAGGTCTTATTGTATTTTTTACAAGCCTCCATTGATTTGTACATTGTTGAGATATATGTGTAGGTTCTTGCACCAATATCCTGCAAATCAAAGAGCATTACATCTATATTGTCAAGCATTGCCTTAGAAGGCTCTCTTGTATCTCCGTAAAGTGAATATACAGGTAGACCTGTCGATACATCCTTACGAGTGCTCACATAATCGCCGGCTTTAATATTACCGTCAATACCATGTTCAGGTGCATATAAAGATGTAAGCCTTGTATTTTTATAATTATACAAAACATCTTTCAGGTTTTGTCCGTTGGCATTTACACTAGTTTGATTAACAATTGCTCCAACTCTTTTTCCATCTATCAAATATCTATACTCGTCATTAAGTATCTGTTCATCTCCAAGCACTACTCTTTGACTATATACATTTTGACTTTGATTAGATGATTGATTATCATTGGATATACTCCCTTCAAGCTGACTTTCAAAAGGGTTTTCAAAAGATTTGTCAAAAGGATTCTCATTTACATACTGAGCAATATACTTATCCAAAATATCAAAGCTCTCCGCATGAGAAAAAACACAACTTTCCTTAATAAAAATAAGCATAATAATTGCTAAAAATATCTTTTTCATAATTTTCTCCGATTTTAATAATAAGTATTAATTTAGTTGTTTCATTATATCATCTTTTCACGCTTATAATCAACACCATAAAATTATTTTAAAATGTTTAATTATTTGAAAATTCAATGAAATTAAACAAGACGAAGTTATATTAAATATTTTTGACAAATTCAAGTCTCTAAGTAATTATTTGTAACAATGTTTATCTATTTGATATTTTGGATATTATTATTCAAGTATCAGCTTTGAATTATAACAGGAGGATGAAGATGGGCTTATACGAATATTCAATAAAAGACGGTAAGGGTAATGATGTACAGTTGTCTGAATATAAAGGAAAGGTAATCTTAATAGTAAACAGCGCTACAACTTGCGGATTTACTCCACAATACAATGAATTACAGGAAATGTATGGCAAATATAACTCACAGGGTTTTGAAATTATAGATATACCTTGCAATCAATTTGGGGGTCAAGCTCCAGGCACAGATGAAGAGATAGCAGGATTTTGCTCTCTTAAATTCGGCACTACCTTCCCACAGATGCAAAAGTCTGATGTTAATGGCGAAAATGAACTGCCTCTATATGGATTTTTAAAATCACAAAAGGGATTTGAAGGTTTGGGAAAAGGAGCAAAAGCTATTGCTCTTACAGCATTTTTAAAAACAAAGTATCCAAATTTTAAGACAAGTCCTGATATAAAATGGAATTTTACAAAGTTTTTAATAGATAGAGAAGGTAATGTAATTCAAAGGTTCGAGCCTACTACTGATATGAAGCTTATTGATGAAGAAATTCAAAAACTGCTTTAATATTAAATATTTCAAATATTCAATAAACTCAATTTAAATAGCACAATATATAGTTATTATGAATAACAATTTTAGATTTTTATTAAATACTACTATCGAATTTAAAATTACACACTGTTTTTATTATACTATTATCTTGGAGAAAAAATGGAAAATTACGATGTTATAATTATAGGAGGAGGTCCAGCAGGACTGACTGCCGCAATATATGCCTCAAGAGCAAGACTAAGCACCCTAATCATTGAAAAAGAATTTTTTGGTGGACAGATAGTATCTACCGATGGTATAGAGAACTACCCTGGAATAGTAGAGGGTGATACAGGTACAACTTTGGTAGAGCGAATGAGAAAACAGGCTGAAACTTTCGGTACTAAATTTCTAAGAGATGAGGTCATAGACTTTGACTTTTCACAAAAGATAAAAAATATATCAACAAAGGGCAATACTTTTTCAGCAAAAGGCGTTATTTTATCAGTAGGAGCAAGCCACAGAAAGCTTGATGTAAAAGGTGAGGATGAATTTGCTGGTGCAGGAGTATCTTACTGCGCTACTTGTGACGGAGCATTTTTCAAAGACATAGAAGTTTTTGTAGTTGGTGGAGGAGATACCGCTTTTCAAGAAGCACTTTTTTTGACAAAGTACGCCTCTAAGGTTACTATTATTCATAGAAGAGACAGCTTCAGAGCTACAAAAATCTTGCAAGACAAGGTAGAACAAAACGAAAAAATATCTTTCTTGCTTAACAGTAAGATAAAGGAAATAAACGGTGATGGATTGGTCGGATCAATTACTGTTGAAAATGTACTGACAGGAGAGGAAACACAGTTTTTCCCAAACAATGCTTTCAATACTTTTGGTATCTTTGTCTTTGCAGGTAATATACCAAATACAAAGTTATTTGAAAAAGAGATAAAGTTGAATCCTCAAGGATATTTTATAGTAGGAAAAGATATGAAAGTTATGGATGGAGTATATGCAGCAGGAGATTGTGTAGAAAAAGAATTTAGACAAGTGGTAACTGCAACATCAGATGGTGCTATAGCTGCTTTGGAATTGGAAAAATATATAGAGTTTGAATATTAACAAATAAGGCTTTTTGCGAAAATAGATTTTTTATCTTTGCAAAAAGCCTTTGGATTTTTATCATTCATTTTTTCTCATTTATTGATTTTTAAATACTTGTATGGTATAATTTGACAAATAAAAATTCCAATAAAAAAAAGTTATTACTGTAATACTATTATCTATTTAATCTATGGATAATTTTCAAAATGATATACAAAATAGCATATTATTTATGACTTTATTATAAATGTACTGAAAAAGATTTATCCATTATTTTATTAGAATTTAGTATAAGTTTCAAAGGGAGGTGATTTTTATGAGTACAATCAATGTAAAATTGTTTGGTACACCCTTAGTTACCAAAGACAATGTAGAAATTCTTTTTCCATACAGTAAGGTCAAAGCACTTTTCTATTACCTTGTTATAAATAAGAGAGCAAGTCGTGATGAGCTTTGCGGACTTTTGTGGTGCGATGACAAAGACGACATTGCCAAGAAAAACCTCAGAAATGCCATATATAAGATAAAAAAATCCTTCGATGAAGATATAGTCATATCACCGGACAAGTCGATGGTGATTTTGAATCCGGATATGGATATAAAATCAGACATAGCCTCGTTTGACGAAGATGATGTTAATATATTTGAAGTATACACAGGAGATTTTTTGCAAGGTTTTTTTGTCAAGGATTCTCAAGAATTTGAAGACTGGACAAGGATGATAAGAGAAAATTACAAAGAAAACTTTGTAAGAAAAATATATAACCAAATTCACCTTGACCTTCAAAATAAAAATGTATCTAATATTGAAATGTACTGTAAGAAGCTGATTGAGGCAAATGAGTTTGACGAAAAAGCCTACAGAACCTTGATGAAGTTTTACAAATCTAATAAAAACTATAAAAATGCAATCAATATATATAATAAACTCTCTTCTGTTTTATCCAAGGAACTTGGCATTAAACCTGATAAAAAGACAAGATTGCTTTTTAATGAAATTCTTGATTGTGTAAACGACTCTTCATATAATAATAAGCAATCCTCAAAAGAATTCTTCTTTGGTAGAGAAAATGAGCTTCGTCTTATGGAGCAAAACTTTGAAAAATTCTCTCAAGGCAAAACTTCAAAATCTATAATTATTTCCGGTGAAGCAGGTATAGGAAAATCAAGACTGAAAGACGAATTTTTAAGTAGAGTAAATAGCGATGACATACTTATATTTCAAAGCAACTGCTATATAGGAGAGAAAAAATTCTTTTTAAAACCCTGGAATACTATAATATCACAAATATACGAAACGCTATTAAGTGATAAGATAACTATACCTCCTCTATGGGAAAATATCTTGTCATCTGTATTTCCTGATTACAATAAAAACGAAAATATAAGTTATGCTAGTTTAGTTGAAAATCTCGAAAATTTGAAATATGATATGATAGGTGATGTTATTTGCGACATATTTGATAAAATTGCAGTCAATAAAAAAATAATTCTGATATTTGAAGACTTGCAATACGCCGACTCTATGAGCGTATCACTTTTAAATACAGTTTCACTCCATCAGAAAAAATCAGAGCTTATATTTATCGCAACTTATAGAAACGAATATGATCAATATGTTGAAAATTTGATAACTTCTTTGAAATTATACGATAAACTTCTTCATATAGAATTACAGAGATTTTCTAAAGATGAGGTGGACAACTTTATCAAAAATGCCCATCCTAAACATCCTGCCAATAAAAAAATACTTGATAAGATATATGAAGAAACTGAAGGAAATACATTCTTTCTTACTGAATATATAAATATTTTAAAATCAAATGGAGATATTAATATAATGTCTTCTAAGATGCAAGATGTTATAAAGAGCAAGTTTTTATACCTATCTGAAGAAAGTAACAAGATATTAAATATAACTTCACTTTTTTTTGATGAAGCTCCCTTAAAAATTTTAAGTGACCTTACAGGTTTTAACGAACTATATATACTTGACATAGTGGAAGAACTTGAAAAAAAATACATTCTAATGGAAATCAAAGATTTAGAAAATATCAGTTTTAAGTTTACTCACCAAAAGTTAAGAGAATTTGTCTATATGAAGCAATCTGAGGGTAGGAAAAAATTACTTCATAACAAAATTGGTAATTTACTTGAGAGCTATCTGAAAAATGCTCCTGTAGATACCGCTCTTTATCATAAATTGATATATCACTATAAAAATGCTGAAAATGAAGCAAAGGCTCTAAAATACCAGATAAAAGTACTAAATTCATATTTGAATTTTTCTCATGAGCTATTCCCAATTCTTACTCCAACTGAACATGAGGACTATAAATTCACCTACTTCAATAAGCAAGAGACTCTTTCCAACTTTAGAGAAGTAGAAAATATGCTAAAAATTGCCAAGAAAAAAGAGGGATCAACTCAAGAGATAATCAAATTGGAGATTGCTTATCTTCACCTAAAAGGCAGATATCTCATACGGGAAGGAGACTATGAGACAGGTACCAAACTTATACAAGATGTGATATCAAAGGCTATTGACATAGACTATAAAGACTATACACTTGAAGGCTATAAGCAAATGATATTTTACTATATTCAGACCTATCAAAAAGAATTTATGATTAAGTATATAGAACTTGGAATAGACCTTGCACTTGACCTTAACTATCATAAAGAAGTTGGAATTTTACTAAGATTAAAAGGGCTATACAAGATAATGTGCGAAAGATATGATGAGGCTGAAAAACTGCTAAATGAATCTATAAACACTTTTAATATCACAAAACAGGTTGCTGAAAAATACTCACTTAATATTGCAGCAGCATATAACTATATAGGTGAGATTAGAAGATTTGAAATGAAGTTTGAAGATGCTATAAGCTTTTATGAAAAGGCAATAAGTATATGTGAAAGTAAAAACTCACTTATATCTCTTGCTGTTTTCACTATAAATGCCGGACAAGCTGCTTTTGATATGGGCGACTATGATAAAGCTAAGGACTATTTTGAAAAAGCTGATACTCTTTATACAAAGGTTGATTCTATATGGAGGAGATCCATTGAAGAAGCCTTTATGTCTCTGATACTTTGCAAGGAAGGTAATTACGCTGAGGCACTTAAGTATCTTAAAAATGCCGTAACTCATTCAAATAAGATTAAAAATCCTCATGAAATCGGAATAGTATACAGAGTAAAAGCTGAAATAAGTGTAGCTATGCTCAAAGACGAGACAATAAATAAAGCCTTCTCTAAATATTTGAAAAATAAACCGCAATATTATTGCACTCAAGCAATAAATAATCTCACTAAATCCAACGACGCATACGAGATAGACATAGTAAATAATCTGAATATTTATTAAAAGTTATAAAAAGTAATATTCTAAGTAAAGACAAAATAAGGATTCTCAAATCATAAAATTTGAAAATCCTTATTTTTTTGATGAAAAAGAAAATCCAATCTGGTGATATTCAAATTTAAATCAGATATAATAATAGC
>FUZS01000012.1 GCA_900167215.1 [Eubacterium] yurii | reverse complement strand
TATGATTTATCAGGTTCACTGATTGGACATTCTAAATCAAAAGATACCTCTATAGTTTTTTGAGGTGTTAATTTTCCCTCCTTTGCTTCTTTTTTCAAGCGTTCTAAAATATCAGGTTCATCTTTTACAAGGTCTTCAAGTAAGCCAAAGCGATGAATTATACGATGTTTAACATGCCCATCTACACGATATCCTTCTACAAGATATACATGTGTTCTACCTTGTTTATTAGTAGTTGTTTTTATATATGCCATAATACTAATTATACCATAGACAACCATATACAACAAGCATATTTTTAAAAAAAGTCAAAAAAAATACCTGGAATTCAATCTTTCCAGGTTAAATTTTATTTTTTCAGTGATAAAGTCGGGGAATACTTGACAAGATAGAAAAATAGCTCCCATTATGGGAGCTATTTTTAAAATATCGAATGACTTTTCATACTTGTATTAGCCTTGGGATAAATACTTCTATTCCATTTTCTACCGTCAGAGCTTACACCATTGGAAGCAACACCATTAAATTCTGTTCCTTTTGTAGCATTTACAAGCTCGTCATCAGTAAGGAATAAATATGCCTCTGAATAGTAATTTCTATCTAAAGGACTTGTTACAGGATCATTGAAGGTAAAGTCTATATGATACCAGTTTCCATTTAGTCTAAGCATATTCCATATGTGATCAGTATTTGCTACCATGATATTATTTTCTCTACCGAATTTTCTTGACAAAAGTTCATATCCTATCTTAGCATATCCATCACAAACAGCAGTGTTTAATACTGCAGCATCATACAATGAGTGTTTTTTTAGTGATGTGTCATACACAAGCTTCAAAGCAATCGCCCTATTAGCCTGTTTTACAAATTCCACACCTTCATAATGTTTTATAGAATTATATATATCATCAATCACTTGATAAGACTGATTGAGTTTGGCAAGGTCAGCATCATATAGGAAGTAGATATTATACACACTATAGTTATAGCTTTCATTTGCAAAAAATGTTGTGTAAATACCATAACTGTTGTTTGGCAGGAATTTCAACAATACATCTCCTATCGCATTATTTGAATTATTGAAATTATTTGCATTTGAATTTTTTGTTATTATGCTTATACTTTCCTTGTTGGAATACTGTTCCTTTTTAAGCAATTTATACAAGTCCTCATATGAAGTGCCGTCATTTATATGAGCATAGCCCTTACCTGGCTTTATCTGATTCAAATCATAAACTATAGCATCACTAAGACTGTAGTCATTTGAAGTCTTTACTCTATAACTTACTTTTCCTCCAAGATTTATAGTCTTATTTACTACAAGATTATTAATCTGACCGTTATAAATCACTGTTGGACTTTGTGCATGATTTACCAACTTATTTACATTAGCATTGATAGTAAATTTAGTACCTTTTTTTATATGCTTAGTTAATATTATATTATTTAAGTTAGACCTTCCAAATTCTTTAACAGTAGTTGCAGAGGCAAGATACATATTATTTACTGCAGAATCAGCTATATTTAATACCATCTTGTTTGAAGCAGTAACAAGGTAGATATCCCCTGTAACTACAGTATTTTTAAGAGTCAGTGAATTAAGTTTAGGAGCCGTTATTATAAGATCCTTATTTATTATGCAGTTTTCTATTGTAAGATCTCCTGCTACAGAGTCCTGTACCATCAAAGAGCCTGCAATTGTTTGATTTGAAAATATCCCTGCAGATGTCAAAACAAAAGGTATATAAGCCGGATCAGTCTTTGCATACTCCATCTTTTTTTCTATTATTTTGTTTTTTTCACTCAAACTCAGATTTGAGTAAATATCTGTTGCACTTATACTTTGCGAGCCAAAGCTAAAAAGTGTCGCACATATAAGCGGATATATCAATATATTTTTATTCAATCTCATTATCATTTTCCTTTTCAAAATTAGATATTACAAGTTACAACTTAATTTTAAATCATTAAGTCATAATTTGCAATTCTAATCCAAGATATTTAAACTGTTTGTAAAATAATCTATCTCTTCCTTCGTATTAAAATATGACAATGAAGCTCTTACAAAGCCAGTCTCAAGAGTATTCAAAAATTCATGTCCAAAAGGATTGCAATGTAAACCTCCACGAACAGCAATGTCATATTTATAATTTAATGAGGAGCAAATCAGTGACGAGTCCTTATTCTTAATATTAAAAGAAACTATTGAAGAAAGTACATTATTATTTGGAGTATAGATTATCACATCTCTTACAGTTGAAAGCCTTTGTATAAAATACTTTGTCATCTCATTTTCTTTTTCAAATATAGTATCAATGCCCTCATTTTTTATAAACTTTATACCTTCAAGCATACTCTTGATTCCTACTACATTGACAGTACCCGTTTCCAACTTGTCAGGCATTATTTCAATCTCATTTATCTCATCTGAAAAACTGCCTGTACCACCATAGAGTATAGGGCTTAATTTGATATTCTTGCCTGCATAGATAAATCCTGTACCGCTTAACCCAAACAACGCCTTATGTCCCGGTGCGCAAAGTATGTCTATATTCATCTTCTTAACATCTATGTCTATTTTACCTATGCTTTGAGCTGCATCAAGTAGAAATAAAATATTATTGTCCCTTGCAATCTTTCCTATTTCTTCTATCTCATTTACAGTACCCACGAGATTGTTCGCATGACAAAGGGCAATGAGCTTGGTATTTTTCTTGATATTAGCTCTTACATCTTCAGCTCTTATTTCCATGTCTTGATTAGGCCTTAGATAAGTCACAGTGATATTTTTCGTCTTTTTAAGATGTTCCAATACTCTTATTATTGAGTTATGCTCCAATACAGAGCTTATGACATCATCTCCGTCACCTAAAGCAGAAAGAAGCCCTATATTTAAAGCCTCTGTACAATTTTTTGTAAATGCGACATTTGAGATATCATCTCCGTTAATAAGCTCACATATAGCCTCTCGACATTCATACACTGCTCTTGACGATATCACACTCATATCGTGAGCTGAACGTCCAGGATTTGCACAGTAATTTTTTGCAAAGTCAAATGTCCTTTCCAAAACTACATTAGGTTTTGGAAATGTTGTTGCCGCATTATCAAAATATATCATAGTCTTACCTCTTTGTTTCGCCCTTTCCCTTGGTCTTAAGCATCAACTGTTTCTTCTCATATTTATCGTACTGTTTTATAATTCTTTGCACTAACTCATGCCTTACCACGTCTTTTTCAGTAAGTTCGTTTATAGCTATGCCCTTTACGTCTTTGAGTATCATCACCGCATGAGACAGACCGCTTTTTTTGTTGTCACCCAAGTCTATCTGAGTAATATCACCTGTTACTACCACCTTTGAGCCAAAGCCGAACCTTGTCAAAAACATCTTCATTTGCTCACGAGTGGTATTTTGTGCCTCATCCAAAATTATAAAGGAATTGTCCAGGGTTCTTCCCCTCATAAATGCAAGAGGTGCCACCTCTATTACTCCTGTCTCAAGATGTTTTTCAAACTTTTCTGCACCGAACATATCAAAAAGAGCATCATACAATGGTCTAAGATAAGGGTCTACCTTATCTTTCAAATCTCCCGGCAAAAATCCCAGGCTTTCTCCAGCCTCTACTGCAGGTCTTGTAAGTATAATCCTTGAGACTTCCCCACGACGAAAAGACGCTACTGCAAGTGCAACTGCAAGATAGGTCTTACCGGTACCTGCAGGTCCTATGCAGATAGTAACATCATTTTTTCTTATGTCATCTACATAATTTTTTTGTCCAACTGTCTTTGCTCTTACAGGATTACCTTTTGACGTGAGTATTATCACATCATCACCCATATTTGCAATATTGTTGGACATATCTTCCCTTATCATATCTACAGTATAATTTACCAACCTTACATCGATAGCAGTGCCTTTTTTAAATAGCTTATACAGCTCTTCCAAGACTCTTGTACAGATATTTACATCAGTATTCTTATCACCTATTATAAATGTCTTGTCATCTCTAAGAATGATATTTACACTTAACTTTTCTTCCAAAGCCTTTATATTTTTATCATAGTTGCCAAACAACTCTTTTTCAAAATCTGAATCTTCAAAATTTACTATATGTTCCAAAAATTTTCTCCTAATAATGCTAAAAATAATTACTTCTCAATTTTATCATAAATTTCCAAAAATGTTAAATTATTTTTGTTGACTCAAACTTAAAAAGTCATTATTATATAAATATTGTATATTAACTCCATAATATCAAAATTATAAAAATACTTAACTCAACTTTCAAACATGGAATACACATTAAAAACATTGAAATTTATATATTTTTAAAATGAAATATTATACTTGACATAGTTTTTCCAGTGTTTTCACTTTTTTGATAAATATGCAAAATTCAATAAATATTATTAAAAAAATTTTGTGTCAAGTAGTATATTAAAAAATCAATAAATATTTAAATTTCAACTAAAATTGCGATAATTTTAGTGGGAAAGTTGAGTGCTTAATTAAAAGAGGAAAAAATGAAAAAATGTCTTGTAATCGGCTCTACAGTATGTGATGTCATAATCCATGTAGACAAACTGCCCAAACGCTCAGAAGATGTCCATGTCAAAAGCCAAAGCCTAAGCCTTGGAGGATGTGCATACAATGTAGTTTCAGTCTTACATAATTTAGACATAGACTATGTATTTATCTCACCCGTAGGAAGGGGAATGTACGGCGACTTTGTAAGAGAGGAATTAAAGAAGAAAAATATAAAAACAGAGATATTTCTTGAAGAGGATAACGGCTGTTGCTACTGCTTGATAGATAGTAGCGGTGAGCGTTCTTTCATGTCATATCACAAATGCGAATACACATTTTCACCATCTTGGATAAATTCTTATAATTTAGACGAATTTTCCTACATCTATGTCTGCGGACTTGAAATAGAAGACAGGGACGGAGAGATACTTAGCGATACCATATCCAAATTTTCCGGCACAGTCATATTTGCACCCGGTCCAAGAGTAAATATGATAGATGAAAAATTACTTGCTAAAATATACAAGAGCAATCCTATAATACATCTCAACGAAGAGGAGCTAAAAGACATTACAAAGGCAAAAAATATAGATGAAGCATTAAAAAAGCTATATAAGAAGACACAAAATACCATAATAGTAAGCCTTGGGGATAAGGGCTCATTATATTTTGACGGTAAAAAGTGTATAAAAGTAAAAGGCTACAAGGCTAATGTGCACGATACAGTAGGAGCAGGAGACAGCCATATAGGTGCAATAATGTCCTGCCTTAGCAAAGGCAAGACATTAGAACAAGCCTTAGATTTTGCAAATCTACTTTCTTCAAAGATAGTAGAAACTCAGGGAGTAAATCTTTCAAATAAAGAATACGACAAGCTCAGGAAAATCTTAGCTTAGTTATAATACCAAACTGTTTTTTTAACACAAATTCCAGTCTTTTCATGATACCATATACAAGGTGCATATACTGCATGCTTTCCGGCAACTGTTGAAGGTACTATTTCTTTTCTCTCCTCTTGCACCTTGTCATAGTCCTTATTTTTGATGATACAAATTACTCCATCAGGTGTATCATCATCAATTTCTCTTACATCTTTTTCATAGCCGGGTATCTCATTTTTCTTATGCGAAAAGTTTTTAAGACCTGCTATTTCAGCATTCTTTTTAATCTCTTCCATCAAAACATCATACTTAGATGAAAAAGAATCTGGAGAACCCATCATTTTTTCTATAAGCTTTTCATCGTTTTCAGCCATTTCTCCTATTGATGGGATAGATCTTTCTCCATCTTCTACCTCATATGTCTTTACTATCTTAAAATCTAAGTTCATATCATATCTTATAGGAAACAAAGCTCCGGAATCATTATCAAAAATCCCATTATCAAACTTATATGTCATTTCAATTATATTTGCAAAAACACTGTAGCCATCACTTCTTTTTTTCAATCCCGCTATATCTATAGAAGCAGCAGGAATATTTTGTCCCGTTTTTTCTTCTTTTTTCAACTCTTTGATTTTTGTGTCATAGATTACAGCTCTTGCCTTTTCTTTTATTTCATTATCTTTAGCTGTATTATCTTCTACTTTATTAATCTTATTATCACTTTGACTTATATTTTTTGTAGCATTATCTTCTGTATTTTTCTTTGAAATATCTGTATTTTCATTGCAAGCAACAATAAAGCTTAGCAAACATATCACTGCCAAAAATTTTAAAACTGCTGACTTTTTCATAATATCCTCCTATTTCTATATTTTTAAGAACTAAGTACATATCTGTAATAAATAAATTAACTTCCATAACTAAGCTTGTCTTTATACTTATATTAGAATCAAACTATAATTAAGTCAACAGTATTCTTAGCTTTGTTATCATAATTTAATTTGGAATATATAATGCAAAATTTATATCGATATGCTATAATGTTAATGTTGCCAAGTACTTTTAAAATTTTCTTGTATTCAACTACTTTAATATATTTACTTTTAAGTCGATTTATTATACACAGATACTATAATACTAACTTGAGCTTGTTTTTATTATATAGCTGAAAATTGAGCTTTTGTTTTTTTATATAACAGTATCATTTTTTTACAAGGAGGAAATATGAAAAGCTGGAAATGTACAGTCTGCGGTTATATCCATGAGGGAGATACACCGCCAGAGTTTTGTCCTGTCTGTAATTGGGGTAGTGATAAGTTTATGGAAATAGCAAATTATAAGAGAAAGCTTAGATCTACTGCAGATAAAAAACAAGATGAAAACTAAAAAAATCGGAAATCAAGGTTATTTTGCCATGATTTCCGATTTTTATGCAATTTTTTTAAATTTTGTACTAATATCAAAAACTCTCATTACCTAATACTAAGCAGCATTTATAATAGCAATTATATATTTTGATACTAAAATCTATTTAGATTATAGATTTTATCAATTCTGTACTTATGATACTCTATAGCGTATCTTTAGTTAATAAACATTTAGTGTATCATTCTTTATAAAATATTTCCATTATTCTATTAGATTTTAGTATAAATTTTAATTACAGCTATCTTGACAGTTTTGTTATTATCTTCATTACTTCATCTATCTTTTCATTTATCAAATCTGCGTCATTGCTCTCTACCGCATTTACAACACAGCTTTTGAAATGAGCTTCAAGTATATCATTGTTTATACCTTTAAGAGCTGATATTACCGCCAGAATTTGCACTGAAATATCAACGCAATACTTGTCTTCCTCTACCATCTTAGATACACCTGAGAGTTGCCCCATGGCAATGTTGAGTTTTTTTCGTATCTTTTTATAATCAGCCTGCATCTTTTACTCCTTTGACCTCATAACCTGCCTTAGTCACCACATCTGAAAGCACTTTATCAGCTACATCACTGTTTAGACTTATATTTACCGACTTTTCTTCCAAGTTTACTACTGCATTTACTCCACTTAGCTCATTTAACACTTTTTCTACCCTTGCCTTACAATGCATACAAGTCATTCCGTCTACATACATTATCTTTTCACGCATTTTTATCTCCTCATTTTGTGCTTTAATTTGATTATAACTTGAAAAATCAACAATTTGAATATTTACATCCTGATTTATCTCTTGTTTTACATACTTCACTTTCTTTTCATCCTTGAACTTTCTCAATCTAAGAGCATTTGACACTACAAAGACAGAGCTGAAGCTCATAGCTACAGAGGCAATCATTGGATTGAGATATAGCTTAAACGGTAGGTAAAATACTCCCATAGCAAGAGGAATACATAATATATTGTAGAAAAATGCCCAGAATAAATTCTGTTTTATATTTACAAGTGTTGCCTTGCTTAGCTTTATTGTCGTTACTACATCTTGCAAATCACTTTTCATCAATACTATATCTGCAGATTCTATAGCTATATCTGTTCCTGTACCCACTGCTATACCTACATCTGCCCTTGCAAGAGCAGGCGAGTCGTTTATTCCGTCTCCAACCATAGCTACCTTCTTATTTTTTCCCTTAATTTTAATTATTTCCTCGTCCTTTTGATTAGGCATTACATCGCTTATAAAATCATCTACAGCTATCTTATCAGCTATATAGCTTGCAGTTTTTTTGTTATCTCCTGTCAGCATTATCGTCTTTATGCCCATATCCTTAAGGGCTTTTATAGCTATTGCGCTTGTATTTTTTTCTATATCCGCAACTGCAATTATGGCAGAAGGCACACTATCTATGGCAAAAAATACTGCTGTCTTACCCATATCTTGTAAAGATGAGGCATAGTCACCAAAAAATGAAGTGTCTACATTGTTTTCAATCATAAACTTCATATTTCCGGCAATTAGATTTTTACCTTCAAACTTAGCCTTTACTCCCCTACCTGATATTTCAATAAATGAATCAGTATTCTTCAAAGTCAGATTTTTTTTGCCATAATCTGTAATAGCAATGGCTATAGGCTGTTGAGAATTTTGCTCAAGGGATGAAATAAGCGTGATTATCTCATCTTTTTCAAAATTTTCATTAATTATCACATCTGTAACTACAGGAGTACCTTGAGTAAGCGTTCCTGTCTTATCAAAGACTACAGTGTCAATCATATGCATACTTTCAAGAGCTGAGGCATTCTTAAAAAGTATACCGTTTTTTGCTCCCTGACCTGTACCTACCATTATAGCAACAGGTGTAGCTAATCCAAGAGCACAAGGGCAGGAAATTACTAAGACTGAAATTGCAAAATTAAGTGCAAATTCCACATCATATCCAAGAACTTTCCAAAATATAAAGGTAATTATAGACAGTGATATTACTACAGGCACAAATACTGCTGAAATCTTGTCAGCTATAGACTCAATTGGAGCCTTTGTTGCATTAGCATCCTTTACAAGCTCTATAATCTTTGATAATAGAGTATCTGAACCCACGTTAGTCACTTTAAAGCTAAAGGCGTTACCCTTATTTATTGTGGCTCCTATTACCTTGTCTCCTATATTTTTTTCTACAGGAAGAGATTCTCCGGTGATTGCAGATTCGTCAACTATTACGGTACCTGACCTTATAACTCCGTCTAAAGCTATGCTTTCTCCCATTTTTACCTGTAGAATATCTCCCACTTTTACATCGTCCACATTTACATCAACTATCTCATCACCCTTTACAAGGTGTGCAATACTTGGTCTCAAATTTATAAGCGATGAAATCGCCTCATTTGTCTTTTTCTTTGACTTAGTCTCAAAATATTTGCCCAATGTTATCAGCGTAAGTATCATAACAGCAGATTCAAAATACAAATTGTGGTGATACTTATGCATGGTATCCATATCACCCACAGCTATTGAATACGACATACGATATATGGCAAATATCCCGTAAATAAGTGGGGAAGATGAGCCTATAGCAATAAGAGAATCCATATTAGGAGCTTTTTTTATTAAAGTTTTAAATCCTTTTTTATAATAATCTCTATTGACAAAAACTATAGGAAGTGCAATCAAAAACTGGGTGAAGGCAAAATTTACAGCACCACTTTCCCCTTTTAAAAATTCAGGTATAGGTAGACCTACCATAGAGCCCATAGCAATATACAAAAGTATTATTGTAAGCGGAATACTCACAGTCAATCTAAATTTCATAGATTCAAGTTGCTCTGTCCATATATCCTTTTCTAAGCTTTCTCCTTTTCCTTCACTCTTTGCTCCTTGCACAGTTGCAAAGTAACCCGCATCTTCAACAGCCCTTATTATATCCTTATCTGTCATCACATTCTCATCGTATGAAACAGACATGGAGTTGGTCATAAGATTTACATTTACCTGCGATACTGCATCAAGTTTTGATACGGCTCGATTAACAGCACTACTGCAAGCACTGCATGTCATCCCCTTAATGTCAAACATCTTTTTCATTTTACACCTCAATTATTTATTAACAAAAAAAATTACTAAATATAAACCATTCTTAATAAATTATACCCCCTATGGGTATTTTAAACATAATAAATCCCTTTTTTTTTATGCTATAATATATTTAATCTGTTGATTTTTTAATCAATAATTTTTATAAATAGCATATAACCTATGAATTTAATTATAAATGTACTAAAAATATTTTCTACATTGTTTTATTATATTTTAATATTACATCCTTTATTTTTCATACTTTTTTTACAACAATAACAATTTATTGACATTTTGTGTTATTAGTAGATTTTTTTGTTTTATACCTGTATAATCCATGTAGTAGGGTTTGGGATTTTTTAAATCTTAATACTTTTTTCGGATGTAAATAATTGTGAAATTTACATTAAGGAGGACAATTATGTTAAAGAACAAAAAGACAATTTCAATGTTATTGGCATTGTCACTTACAGCCGGTATAGGTTCGTATGTCAATGTATTTGCGGAGGATTCAAAAACAATCACCATAATACATACCAATGATGTACATGGTCGTGCACAAGGTGATGACAAGGAACTAATCGGCTATCCTAAATTAAAGACTTTTTTTGATGAAACTAAGGCTAAAAATCCTAATACTTTGCTGGTAGATGCCGGAGATACTGTTCACGGTACTACTTTTGCCAATATTTCCGAAGGTAAGAACATGGTTGAACTGATGAACGAAATAGGTTTTACAGTTAGTGTACCGGGAAATCATGATTTTAACTATGGTTTTGATAAACTGCTTGAGCTCGCTAAGAGTGCAAAATTTAAATATATCTGTGCAAATGTAATCAACAAGAGCGATAAGTCATTAGCCTTTGCGCCTAACACTATAGAAGAGGTTGACGGAGTAAAAATAGGATTTTTCGGACTTGCAACTCCGGAAACAAGATACAAATCAAGCCCTAAAAATACTGCAACTGTTGAGTTCACAGACTATATAGAAACTGCAAAAAAACAAGTTGAAGACTTGAAAAAACAAGGTGCTACAGTAATAGTGGCAGTAACACATCTTGGTATAGATATGTCATCTGAAGAACGTTCAGATATTCTTGCTGAAAAAGTTCAAGGTATAGACCTTATAATAGACGGTCACTCTCATACTTTGCTTGAAAACGGCAAAAAAGTAGGCAACACTACAATAGCGCAAACAGGTGAATACCTAAAAAATATCGGTAAGGTGGATTTGACTGTAAAAGACGGCAAAGTTGAAAAAATTGATGCCTCTGTAGTAAAATACGAACAGGCGAAATCTATAAAGCCTGACGAAAAGATAGTTGAACTGATAAAAAAAGCTGAAGAAAAAAATAAACCTATTTTAGAGAAAAAAGTGGGTACTACTCAGACAGAGCTTATTGGTGTAAGAGAAAGAGTAAGAGTTGGAGAAACAAACCTTGGTGACTTGGTAACTGATGCAATGAAAGCTTCAGTATCTTCAGATATAGCTATAACAAATGGTGGCGGAATAAGAGCGTCAATTGCAAAAGGCAATGTAAAAATGGGCGATGTATTGACAGCTTTCCCATTTAGCAATATTGTAGTCGGTCTTGAAGTAAAAGGCTCTGTTGTAAAATCTGCATTGGAGCACGGTGTTGACAAGACTCCTGAACCTGACGGCAAATTCCCTCATATCTCAGGAATTACATTTACACTTGACACTTCAAAACCTGCCGGTCAAAGAGTGTCAAACGTGATGATAAACGGAGAAGCTCTTGATGTAAACAAGACTTATAAACTTGCAACTAATGATTTTTTGGCAATAGGAGGAGATGACTATAAGATGTTTGTCGGTGCCAAAAAATACGCTGAAAACGGACTATTGTCAGATGTGCTTGTAGATTATTTCAAAGCCAACAACAACACTGTAAACTATCCGGACAACAAGCTTAGAATAAAAAAACCCGGAGATTCAGTAGAAAAAGTAACTGAACCTGAACAAAAGGATGAAACTCCAAGTTCAAATAACAATGAAGTGAGTCTAACAGCCCATAAAATAGTAGTAAACAATAAAGCTGTAACTTTAAACGGATATGTAATAAAAGGTAAGAAGTATTTTAGAATTAGGGATATAGCAACTGCTTTTAAGGATTCAAACAATCCTTTTAACGTAAGTTATGATAAAAAGACAAAATCAATATCACTTACTTCAAATCAAAAATATAATGCTATAACTCATGATGTGCTTGTGGAATTACCTGAAAATCCAGATATTAAAGAAACTTCTCAAAAAGTGCTTATTAATAAAATTCAAAATAATACTTTAAAAGTATATATGGTATTAGGTTCTAACTTCTTTCCACTTGAAGATTTGATAACTATGCTGAATCTTGATGTAAAATAATTCTAAAACCCGATTTTCAAAATATTGAGAGTCGGGTTTTTTACTTGATTCTTACGCCTATTTAAACTATGAATTTTATTAATTCTATCCTTGTGATACTATTTATTTAGCATTTTTTTGTTAATAACTCAACTTTCCTACTAAAATTTTCTTAATTTTAGTTGAAACTTAATACTAAACTCTATTTAAACTATGGACTTTATTAATTCTATACTTGCGATACTCTATAGTATATCCTTAGTTAATAAATATTTGGTTTATCATTTTTTATGAAATATTTCCATTTTTCTATTAGATTTTAGTATAAATATTTATTGATTTTTTAATACACTACTTGACACACAAATTTCTAAATAATATTTATTGAAGCTTTCATATCTATCAATAAGATGAAAACACTGAAAAAGCTATGTCAAGTATTATATTTTATTTTTAAAATATAATAAAATTTCAACATCTTTAATATATTTTTTTCATGTGGGAGAGTTGAGTTATATTATTTCTTTAGTCTTTTAACTCTCAGTATAGGTATTAATCATATCCTTTATTATCTTGTGAATATATATCTTTTCTTTCTTTGACTTTTCAATCTTTCCTTATTTTCATACATCCTCATATCAGAAACTATTATTGCTTCATCAATACTTTGAACATTTACCATATCATAGATACACATACCTATAGAAAAAGTTATGTCCATAACTTCTGATACTTCTTCAATGTAAATTTCTTTTAAGTTCAACTTGAGAACTTCCTCTTCGTCAAGTATGTCTTTTGATAATACCAAAAACTCATCTCCACCTATTCTATAGACCTTGGAATTTGGTATATTTTCACTAAGATAATTTCCCACTTCTATTATAGCTTTATCACCAAAAGCATGACCTAAAGTATCATTTATCATTTTTAGATTATTCATATCTATAGAAATTACAGTAACTTTAGTAGGGTTTGCTCTTATCTCTTCTAAGGCATTGTTAAGTGCATATCTGTTGTTAAGTCCTGTAAGAGTGTCTATACTCGTCATCTTTCTATACACTTTGATGAGGAGATTGTCTTTTGACATCTGAATATAGTTTATAATAAACATATACAGTTGTACCAAAACAAACAACAACATGGTAAATGCAAATACTCTTATGAAGAAAGAGTTATCATAAAACCTATATCTAAAATATAATATAATCATACTGACATATTCAGGTGCTACTGATAACAATAAAATCCACTTTTGTTTCTTATTCTCAAATTCTGAAAAAAGTATGCATAATAATATATTTGCAAATATCAAAATTGTAATCATATGTGTAATTAAGAGCAGCTGCCTAAACTCTATTATTTTTAAACTTACTAAGCTAAACTGTGCAAAAAAATTAATAAAAATTACTACACTGCAAACCTTCATTATCCTTTTCATTACAGGATTTACGTCATCTTCTATAAATTTTATTAGCGGGTATGGAAAAAACATCAACGACACATATTCTATATAATATAACAGTCCTATATACTCGCTAAAAATATAGGTACTTACATTAAGATTTGCAAATACATATATTCCTATTACAAAGGATGACAGGGAAATACCCAGCAATCTTTTCCTATAAGCATCTATCTTATAACTTGCTAAATAAATTACCAGTATAATAATAAATAAAAAAAACAAAAGGCACACCAAAATAATACTTGGATAGCCTGCAGATATTAAAGATAGAACTATACTGCTCCTGTCAGCAAAAGTTATAGGCTGTATCAGATAACTTTCAAGAGGAATAATTGGTGTAAAAACAATCTTAATCGTATCATTATTAACATTTTTAGGTAAATCTATAATCGAAAATACACTACCTCCTCCACTACCCAATAACTTACTTTTATCTTCCTTAAACTCATAAATCTGCTTTTTGCCTAAATATACAGTAAAATTTACATATGAAGTACCTAAAGCTATAGCCTTTCTACCATCATAGTCCTTAGATTTGTATTTTTCCATATTCACATACACTTCAAAAGGCTTGGTAGAATTATGAATATAAGGTAAAGACTTAGATACAGTAACTTCATCTACAACTACTTTTGCAGAGCTTAAATACTCTACTTCCATTAAATACCCATTGGCTTCGTTTTTTTTCTTATCTTGTATTAACGAAAAAAAAGCAATAATTATTACAAATACCATTATTATGTCACGGAATTTGGAATTTCTTTTAAAAATAAGCGAATTAATCATAAGAAGTCACCTGTATACCTATCTCTTAGACTGTCTTTATACTTTTTCTTATTTTTATACATAAGTTCATCAGACATTTTTATTACCTCATCTACTGTCAGGTCTTCTTTAGCGTCATAAAATGATTTTCCAAGAGAAAAAGTCACATCATACTTATCAGACACTTCATCGACAAAAAGAACTACTTTTTCAAGTTTTTTTACTTCATCCTCATATTCTACAGCAGTTATAGCAATAAATTCATCCCCTCCAACTCTATATATATTACTGTGAGACATACATTGTGCAATATAATTTGCCACCCTTATTATTGCATTATCACCGTAATAATGCCCTAAATTATCATTTATAGGTTTAAGATTGTCAATATCAATAAGCGTAATAAAGACGCTCTCTTTATTTCTCTCAATTTCCTCAACTCTCATATCAAAGGCATATCTATTGTACACACCTGTAAGCTCGTCGATTTTCATCATCCTTTTGTATTCTATAGCATCGATATTTCTACTCTTGGTGTTCATATAATTAGATATTAGATAGTATCCATTTCCACCTAAAAATACAATAATATTTGAATAAGAAAGTACAGGAGCAAACAGACTCTTCTTGATATAATAAACAATAAAGGAAATGACAAAAATACCCAAGCACGGAATAACTGTCCTTAGTATATCTTTTTTCCCTTCATATTTCTCTCCATCTGTCATAATTATTACATATAAAGAAATTCCTATATGGATAAACATTGTAATATATGTGTACACAAGCATCTTCTCAAACTCTACCGTATAAGTTAATGCAAGTATTGACTGAATAAGAAAATTTAAAAAGGTAATTTGTTTGGCAAGTAGAATCAGTCTGTCAAACTTTGGATCCAAGGTATCTTGAATTAAATTTATCAAGAAATAAGTTGTAAACATAAGTGAGATAAACTCAAAATAATACAACAACTGCCTATATTCATTAAATAAATACACAATAATATCATGTCTTGTAATAGAATAAACCGCTACAGAAAAACTTATCAGACTTACTTTTAAAAAACTGTTACTTTTAATGTTGTTTTTTTCAGTAAATTTTATCCAAAACAAACTTGTAATCGAAAGTATGAATATTATAAAAGTAAATAAAAGAGATATCCCTTCAGCTTTAAACAGATAAAAAACCAAGAAATTGGTATGTCCCCCGACATATATAGGATCAATAGTATAATCTTCATTGCTTTTAAGTACCGGATTACATTTTATAATGGCTCTTGAGTCGTTTACATCGTATGGTATATCAATTAATAAAAATGCATAGGTACTTGAAGTTTCTACCAATGATTTCTTAGTAACATTGAATTTGCTGATTTCTCTATCTCCCACCATAACAGTAGAATCCAAATACAACTGGCTAATGTTTAAAGTCTTACCTGATATATCACTAATTGTCGGTATGTCAAAACTCACTGAAAAAGGCTTACTTGTATTAATAGTATATGGTAAATTTACTATTTTCTTATTGCCTTCACTATCTGTTATCTCCACATTTTTACTTATCTCAATAGGATTTACGAAATCCTTTGAGTTACTGTTTCTCACTTTTTGAGTCAAGAGGAAAAAAAACATGGCAAACATACATACTATAGACAAAATCACAAAGACAGTTCCGATATTAATCAGTCTTTTTTTATTTGTTGCTACCAATCTTTCCTCCTTCTTCCAAAAAGTAGTTATAAAGTAGTATGAAATAAATGATACCTGATAAACTATACTTCAACAAGATTATAAATTTTTTTATAGTTAAAATCAAGTACAAATTGAAATTTTTCAGCAAAAAACGACTTTAATTAAATATTTTTAGATTTTAAATAAAGTCGTTTTAAATATAAATTATGATAAAATATACCTAATAAATCAAATCATAATCTTTTATTTATTACTTTTTCTCCAAATTTTCATCTTTTCAGCGTCTTTTATCAACTGATCTCTAAATTGAGGATGAGCTATAGATATAAGAGCCTCAGTTCTTTGCCATGTGCTCATACCTTTTAGATTTACCTTACCGTATTCTGTAACTACATAGTGTGTGTTAGGTCTTGCAGCAGTAACTGCTGAGCCCTCTTTTAAAGTAGGCACTATTCTTGATGTCATATTACCTTCTTTATCTGTAACTGTTGATGAAAGACAGATAAAACTCTTTCCTCCGTTTGAAAGATATGCTCCAAGTACAAAGTCAAGCTGACCGCCTGCACCGCTTATATGCTTTGTACCTGATGATTCAGAGCTGACTTGACCGAATAAATCTATATCTACAGCATTATTGATTGATATAAAGTTGTCCAAAGAAGCTATTACTCTTGCATCGTTAGTATAATCAACGGGTGCTGACATAAGTGATGGGTTATCGTCCAAAAAGTCATACATCAACTTAGTACCAGCTCCAAAAGCATATGTCTGCCTAAATCTGTCCCTATTTTTCTTAGAACCTGTAATCTTGCCCTTTAACGTCATCTCAACAAAAGAATCCACATACATTTCAGTATGCACTCCAAGGTCTTTTAGATCGGAGTCTGCGATAACTGAACCAACAGCGTTTGGCATACCGCCTATTCCAAGTTGAAGACAAGCACCGTTAGGTATCTCTTCCACTATCATATTTGCAACTTTTATATCTACTTCTCCAAATCCTCCGCCCTTAAGCTGAGCTATCGGCTCATTACTTCCTTCAATTATGTGATCCACTCTACTGATGTGGACTTCACTTTCAAAACCTCCAAGGCATCTTGGCATATTTTCGTTTACTTCAACTATAACTTTTTTGCTTCTTTCTATTACAGCCATCATATGAGAGGCATTTGGTCCAAAATTGAAGTAACCATGTTTATCCATAGGTGATACCTGCATTACAGCAATAGCTATTTCATCAGCATTTTCCCTATAATATCTTGGCATTTCAGAATATCTAAGCGGTATATAAAAAGCTCCGCCACCGGCTACCATCTTTCTTTCTATACCTGAGCAGTGCCAGCTGTTCCAAGTGAAATGTTCTCCCTTTGGATCCACCTTGCTTATTTCAGGTTGCCACATCAATACTCCGCCTCTGATTTTTACATCTTTGAGATCGTCTACTCTCTTTGCGAGCTCTTTATCAAAATCATAGGCTGTACCGTTACACCATCCATAGTCGAGCCAATCACCGGATTGTACCATGGCTGCCGCATCTTTGGCAGATATCAATTTTTGTTTGTATTCTTGCGAAAAATCCATCTCACCCTCCTAAAATATAATATTAAAACATATTTTTTAAAAATATGATATTTAAAACAAACTTCTGATTTTTACTCATAATATAAGAAAAAAAACTATAATTTAAAAATAAAAATATTGTCATCTATAAAATTAAAGTACAAATATTTTAGTATAATTTTCAAATACAGCTACATTTAGAAAACATTTTTCAAGAAAGTTTATAGTCTTTTAAAAATATAACTGCATAAATAATCAAGTGTTCAATTTATACCAATTTATTATACATAAAATCGACCAATTCTTCAATTAATTAAATAAAAATTTCAAGATTTTCTGTAAAATATTCTAAACTTATCTATATATATCCATTTGATTTAGTATTTATAATAAGAAATATGTTTACAAAAGTAATCTCAATTTTACTGATATGCCATATGTTCTATCTTTCTATATAAGGTTGCTATACCTATGCCCAGCTTTCTTGCAGCCATCTTCTTGCCCTTAGTATCATAACCGTAGATATCCAATGCTTTTTTTATCTCGTTTTTCTCTAACTCACTTAAAGGCACCACTCTTTGAGATAGCTCATCAACTTCTAAATTCACAACTTTGTCAGATTTTTTTTCAAGCATATTGCTTGGCAGTGACTCCAATGTCAAGGTATCATTTTCAGTTACATTCATCATATATTCAATGACGTTTTCAAGTTCTCTTATATTTCCGTTCCAATCGTACTCCATAAATATTTGCAGGACATCATCATCTATTTTTGTAACATTCTTAGCAAAACTCTCATTATATCTTTTTAAAAAATGATAGGAGAGCTTTTCTATGTCATCAAGTCTTTTCCTAAGTGGAGGCACTGTAATAGGAATTACATTAAGACGATAGTAGAGATCTTCTCTGAATTTATTTTCTTCCATCAGTTGTTTAAGATTTTTATTAGTTGCAGCCACAACTCTAACATCAAGCTGCACTACCTTGTTTGATCCGATAGGAGTAAGTTTTTTATCTTGTAGAACTCTGAGTATCTTAGCTTGAAGATGGAGGGGCATATCTCCTATTTCATCCAAAAATATTACTCCCTTGTTTGCAAGTTCAAAATGTCCAACTCTTCCTTGTACACTTGCTCCGGTAAAAGCACCCTTTACATAACCGAAGAGTTCAGATTCTAAAAGTGAGTCCGGAATTGCCGCACAGTTTACCGCTATAAAAGGCTTTGTCGCTCTATCTGACTGAGAATGTATAGATCTGGCGATTAACTCCTTTCCTGTTCCTGACTCTCCAGATATTAATACTGTAGAGTTCGACTTTGCAATTTTCTTTATACTGTCCTTGAGTTGTCTTATTTGTTTATTACTTCCTATTATATAGTCCATATCAATGAAGTTATGACCTGTTGCCAAATTATATGCCCTGTCTTTGAGATTCTTTACCCTTGAGCATATTATTATCATCATATTTTCATAGTATACACTATTTGCAGACTTTATCTTTCCTATTACCTCGACATCCTTTTGGTCTGTTTGAATTGTAAAAATATCTTCATTTACCAAACTTTCATGGCTCTTTTTTATAGATACTTTCTCGCCCTCTTCAATTTTGAGCACATCTCTTGCCAGCTTGTTTATATGCACTACCTCTCTATCTTCGTTAAGCACCACAACTATTTTGCCGACATCATCTATTATTTGGTGAAAGAGATCTATCCTTCTTTTTGTATTTTCCTGATCGTCAACTTCATGTAATTTTTCAGTTATATTTCCTGCAATCTCTTTAATAAATTTCAAATAGTCCTTTTCCTTTTCAAGAAGCTTTTGTTTCTGCTCCTCTCTGGTACAGACAAGTTGAATTACTCCTAATATCTTCTTTTGATATTTAATAGGCATGGAAATTTGCATGAGCTCTTTACAGCTATCTTTTTCATCACAGTTGGCGCATAGGATATTTTTTCCCGGATTTTTTATAACATGGAGTTGTCCGGTCTTAATAACATCCATATAAATATATCCTTCTTTTGCGATATTTTTTCCAATGTTCTGTCTGTATGGTCCTGTACCCGCTATGGTATTGAGCTGATTGTCAACTATTTCCACATCCACACCTATTACATTTGCGATGGTGTTTGCATACTCCAATACTGAATTTTCAATTCTTTTTAACGGTGAGTTCATACTTTACCTCTTTAACCATTTTTCTTAATTTTCTCTTGGAATAAATCCCTCATAAAAGCGGGTTTCTTCCCATTTTTAACCAAAAATATCTCGCAAAGTATCCCAAGTGCAATTTCTTTTACTCTATTAGAGCCTATATCAAGACCTATAGGAGCATATAGTTTATCTATGCTTTTTTTGTACCTGTCATCTTTTTTTATCTCTTGTAAAGTTGCATACACCTTGTTTTTAGAACCTATCATCCCTATATAAAAACTTTCCTTATTTATAAGCTTTTCCACAGCTATCTTGTCATAGGCATGACCACGTGTTACTATTACTATGGCTGTAGTCTTATCAGTTTCAAGTCCTTCAAGTATATCGGCATACTCTCCCACTATAATATTAGCATTTGGAAAATTATCCTTATTGGCATATTCTTCTCTGTCATCAAGAACAGTAACTTCAAAATCAAGAGTAGCTGCTATTTCATAAACTGCCTTTCCCACATGGCCTGCACCTACTATTATGAGTTTGTTTTGCGGATAGAATATCTTGGTATATCCCTTTACATTACCACCGCAAAGCATCCCAAGATCTCCTTTTTCACCAAGATTATAATCAAATTCTATATCCCTTTCATCTATTATAGCTTTTTTTGCCTCAATCATAATCTTGTTTTCCAAAGAACCTCCACCAACTGTTCCTATAGTTTTGCCGTTTTCACTTATAGCCATCATGGCACCGGCTTTCCCCGGGCTTGAACCGTCAGCATCTGTCAATATGGTAAAAGAAACCTTATTTCCTTTTTCCACCTCATCGGTAACAAATTTTAATATATCCTTATCCATTTAATCAACCCTTTCATGTAGAAAATATAAAGAATTATGTAATTAAAGCCTGTATTTTTAAATAATTTTAATCGGCTTAATAATTACTTAAAAAAATTGATGTAATTTTAAAAATCTTCCTCCCGATATTATACTATAAAGATAAAATAAAAGATATCTTTTCTATAATTTTTACTTACTTTTAATATATTTCACATCAAATGAAATATTTACTAAAATGTTGAAAAATGTAGCTTTTTGTAATTTTATTGTAACTTTTCTTAAAATAATATTAAATTTTTTCAAAAAATACTACTAAAATAATTTTTGTCGTGGTATAATGTTATAAATTATGTTTTGATAAATGATTTTCTCATTCATAATGTTTACAAAGTTTAGGAAGGGAATTGTATGAAGTATTTCAAGTATTTTACGGCTGTCGCTTTCGTTGCGTTGTTTACCAATTTTTCTTACGCCGACGACATAAGTGGCATGATTTTTCAAGGTAATGAGATAGATGAGGCTCTTATTGTAAATTCTACCGTTACCTTAACAAAACAAACTAAGTCGACTAATAATATTCAAAAGACAAAATCTGAACGTGAAATAGATTTGTTTATTGAAAAAGCAAAGAACGACGCAGCAAAAAAAGAAGAAGAAAAACTTAGACAAGAAAAATTAAAAAAAGAAGAAGAAAAACTTGCAGAAGAAAAAAGAAAAGAAAGACAAAGAGAAGAAGAAGAAAAAGCTCAAAGAGAAAAAGAAAGAGAAAGAGAATTAGAAAGAAGAAAAGAAGAGGAAGAAAAAGCCCAAAAAGAACAAACAACTCCAAAAGAGCCACAAGTTCAAGACGTTTCCCAAAAAGCACCTGCTCAAACTTTGCTGGCAAGCGGTATAACTGTTGACAGCAATGAAGTAACAAACTTTTCCAAGACACTGCTTGGTGTACCTTATGTATGGGGCGGTACTTCATTAGAAGGTTTTGACTGTTCGGGATTTGTGCAATACGTTTACAAAAAATATGAAATGGATCTTTCACGTACTACCTACACACAAATCAAACAAGGAAAATCTATTGCACTATCAGATATTAAGGAAAACGACCTTGTATTTTTCGATACAAGAGCTTCAAGTATGCTGACAAAGGCAAAAAGTCAAGGAGTTTCAGGAACTCTTGATACAATTATAATCAATGAATCTGACACAGGAAACAGCAAGAAATTATATCCTTCAGAACCTACTCATGTCGGCATGTATATAGGGAACGGAAAGATGATTCATGCCTCATCATCAAAAAAACAGGTAGTAGTTGAAGTTTTGGAAAATGACTATTTTAAGGACAGAATAGTAGATATAAGACGCTATAAATAATTTAATCGCTTTGTTTTTATTTGGAGATTATGTATGTCGGATTTACCCTTATTTATTTTACTTGTATTGTTAGTATTGATGTCAGCTTTTTTTTCGTCATCTGAGACTGCTCTTATAAACATGAGCAAAATAAGATTAAAGCACCTTGTAAAAGAAAAGGTGAAAAATGCAGACAAGCTCGAAAAACTCTATGAGGACAGCAACAAATTGATAGGCGCCATACTAATTGGTAACAATATCGTCAATGTAGCTACCTCATCCATAGCAACTATAATAACTACAAGCAGGTTTTCAAATGCAGGATTGGGAATATCGGTAGGTTTGACTACCTTAGTAATATTGATATTTGGAGAGATAACACCGAAAAACTTGGCATTGAAAAATTCTGAAAGCATATCTCTATTTGTTGCACCTATAATACTGTTTTTGGTACGTATTTTCACGCCAATATTGTTTATACTGAACAATATATCCAATTTACTTTCAGCATTGCTGGGTCAAAGAAATGACGACAAAAAACCTACTATTACTCAAGATGAGCTAAAGACCATAGTGGATGTATCAAATCAAGAGGGAGTCCTCGAAACTGATGAAACAGAGATGATACAAAACATCTTTGAATTTAAGGATTTGACAGTTGACGACATAATGATACAAAGAATGGATATTGTAGCTATAAGTGCCGACATGTCATATGATGAAATAATCGACGTATTTAAAAACAGACAACTATCCAGACTACCGATATATGAAGATACTATAGATGACATCATCGGCGTTCTATATGCAAAAGACTTATTTTTCACTGAACAAAGCAAGGAAGACTTTGACATAAAAACCGTGATGAGAGAGCCTGTATTTGTCAATGAATTTGTAAAAATATCCGACTTTTTCAAAAAGATGCAACAGGTTAAAACGCATATAGCCATAGTTTTGGACGAATATGGTGGAGTAGCCGGAATAGTAACCATGGAAGACTTGGTCGAGTCTATAGTGGGAGACATCTATGACGAATACGACCAACAGGACGAAGAGGTACGAAAGCTCAAGGAAAATATCTATGTTATAAATGGAAACTCAAAACTGACCGAAATACAAGATCTCTTACAAGTGGAGCTTGTATCGAAAGACTATGAATCTCTCGGCGGATATCTAATGGACAAAATGGGCAAGATACCTACACAAGGCGATATATACGAAGATGAAAATTTCAAATTTGTTATATCAAGTATGGACAAAAACAGGATAAATAAGGTAAAAGTAATTAGAAAATAAGAAACTGAAAATTGTCTATAACACAAAAGCGTATATGAAGGTTAATAAACTTTCATATACGCTTTTTTAGTTGCATTTGTCATACTAATGCCTTAATTAAACAACACAAAAATATCATTTTATACACTACTGTATGTGTGTGAAATCCCAAGATAATCAAAGACATAATTTTCAATTAGAGTAATTATTATTTGTTTCAGTCTATAATCTTAAGATAATAATATAGTGAGTTTATAATTAAGTGTAGCACTTATATTGTAAACCTAAACTTATAACTTTTTTGTAACATAAATACATGGCTTTTTAACAGGTTTTTAGTATAAACTCTATTTAAAAACTATGAATTTTATCGGTTCCATCCTTGTGATACTCTTTACCATATCTTGTTAATAAGTATTTAGTGTATCATTTTCTAATAGAATATTTCCATTATTCTATTAGATTTTAGTATTAAGATATAATCTGTTGTGCATTTATATAAAAAATTTCCATAACCCCGTAATTATAGTTATAATAATAAAATATTGTAAAGTTTTAAACACAACAAATAATATATTAATTATTATTGTATACTTATATTTACCACTAAAAATATTATTCTTTTTTCTTATATCTCTATATTTGTTATTGATAACACTTATATTTAATATATATATTAAAGTAGAAAAGTAAAAGAAAAGATGTCTATATTCAGTAAGTGAAAATAATTTTAATATTCCATATATATCATGAATAAAAATATAATCAACAAAGCGATAATTTACATAACTCGAAAATTTTTCAATATTCATCAAAAGTAATGAGTGAGTATGAAATATAATTAATATAATAGTTACTATATCTATAAAAACTATAAAATACTTTTTCTTCATTCAAACACTCCTCTCCACTTTTCAAATATTATTCTTATCTATTTTTAAAATATGTAACTACTCTATATAAATATACTATTCATTGTATTAAAGCAATAAATTTACTAAACAAGTAACTATATAAATACATCCAATATATTTAAAAATATACTTATATAGTTACTCTTGCTTATTTTAATACTTGTATTTATACTTTCACAATTTTATATTTACAACTATTATTTATATAAAGTCTTATATTGGCTTACTGACCCAAAATCGTATATATATAAATATGATATTCAATAAATTGATATACTATACATATTATATTTACTATATAGGTGTATTTATACCAACTTGTAATTAACACCTCATTTGATTTTATAGCCTTAATCTTATGCCTTGCAACAGGAATATTACATATTGCTATTATAAAAAGCATATTCATCAGTCTAAACTTTTCTAATTCACTATTAGCATTTCCAAGTAATCCATAAGACTTATGAGATAAAATAATGCTTGCTATAGAATAATTCTTCAAATAATGAAAATCTTCTATTATAAATAATATATAAGATTGAATATGAAGTATTATAACTATAAGTGTAATAATATCTACAGTTACTATAAAACACTTTTTCTTATTCATTATTTTACTCCTCTAAATTGCTTAACAAATTGCTCTCTTGCTTTTATTGCATCAATATTATTATTATACGCATTATTATTTCCATTAGCATCACGTTTACCAGAATAATTATCATTTTTTGAGATATTTCCATAATCGAAGTACGGCATCACATCTAATAGTCCATGTTTAAGTCCAGGAATTGAGTATCTACCATATTTATAATACATACCTTCGAAGTTATATGTCCCCATATTTTTAGGATCTGTTATTTCGGTACAAGCCAATCCATTATTTTTATTCTTTTCCCCAAATATATTTATATATACCCCCTCATGTTTACCGTCTACAGATATAAACTTAAGATTATATATACCTTCACCTGAAAATAATGTAGGAAACATATGATAAATAGAATCATCCACACCTATTAATACCCAATTTTGTGGATTGGAATTTAATTGACCTAAGGTTTTCGGTGCTCTATTTAGATTATTTCTAAAATAGTGTACCTTACTATTAGACACTCCTGTCAATGCTATCCTTTCATTAAATAAATTGCAATAGCTGTCCCAGTATTTATCCCATTCATCTTTCCAATAATCTTGTCTATTTCTCTTAAGCGGATTTTTAATACCTCTTTGTTCTAAGAATGAATAATAGTCATCCATTAATAACTTTATTTCATAAGATGCAATCCCTCTTTCTCCATCTTTTTCAGCTTGTGTAAGATCTTTCTTAATGTAATTACTCGATCTTTCGTATAGATATTTTATATGTTTTTCGCTTCCAAGGTAATCAATATCAAATGCCTTATTAGGATTAAGCGGGTCATTATCCATATCATCACTAACATTATCATCATCACTGTCTTTTTTATTAGGATGAGAACGCATTTTAAAGAATACTCTTCCATATTTATCTGTTCTTTGAACTATTTCCTCTCCATCCTTCAATTTATCAAAATCTGTATCCGGATTATTTTTATTAAGCATAATTTTTTGACCGTTAAAAAGTCTTATACGCTCTTCGTGGTAATCACTAAGTCCGTCATTATCAGTATCCTTGACTATATCTATAGTTTCTGAGGTAAGTTTCTTAAACTCTTGTATAAGCTCATCTGCATTGTCTGCTTTGTAGTGTCTACCTGATGTATTTGATGCAATTTTCCTAAGTAGAGCCTCATCATATGATTTGCCAAGACCTACAGTATAAATCTTTATCCCTCTTTCTATTGCCATCTGCTCATATATTTTATTATATGAGCCCTGTCCATCAGTAAGAAGTACTATTATCTTCATTGCCTCTTCTTTTTTCCCGGAAGCAGGTCCTGCAACCGGGAATTCCAAAAAAGCCTTCTCAAGACCTGCACTTAGGCTGGTCCCGCTTTTTAAATTACTGATAGAATTCAGGCAGTTCTTCGCCTTGACTCTGTCATCTGTCAGCCTCTGATATGTCTCAGCATAATCACAAAAGCCTATTACTGCCACCTTATCTCCATTTCTTAGGGTATCGATAAAGTTCTTTGTAACCGCCACTCTTTTTTTTTGCGGATCATTTTCATCCATACTGTATGATTCGTCTATAACAAATGCCACATCTATTCTTGCATTATTTCCCTTATTTACTGAAGGATATATTTGGATATTCCATGCTTTTGCTTGCATATTCTTTTCTACTAAAGAATAATTGGAAAAGTGATTTACCTTCACTGTAACTGTATGTTTATCCCAATCTATAACTTGATTTTCAAGTAATACCATCTCTTGATTTTGGGTATCTATATAATAAATAGCCGGATCAAAGTTATCAGTCTTTTTATATTTTTCATCAAACTTAAAAGTCAAAATCGCCTCTTCTATATCCCCGCTTGCAGTAAAATCATACATAGCATCCAAAAATCCGGGTACATCTTCATTCATCCATATACTTGTCTTTGGATTGTCTCTTACTATTGAGAGTTTCTCAGCATTTTTTGCTTTCAGCTTTACTATTGCTGAGGGTTTTGTCATCCCGTCATCCTTGTCATATGACATATTTACAGTGATTATTTCGTCGCCGTCCGGTATACCGTCTTTATCAGTGTCAGGATTTTTCGGGTCAAAGCCGTACTTTATTTCAAGTCCGTCAAGCAGACCGTCTTCATCTGTATCAGGATTATTAGGATCTGTCCCATATTTTCTCTCTTGAAAGTCGTCAAGATAGTCCCTGTCCCAGTCTTTAAAAAATGGTTCTGAATCAAACTCCATCTCCTCTTTAGCTGTCAACCCGTCTTCATCAATATCTATATCAGAATCTAAGACATCATTTTTAAATGTATGCGGATTATTAGGATTCGAGCCACAAATACGTTCTTCCTTATCATTTAATCCGTCTCCGTCAGTATCAGGATTTTGGGGGTCAGTATCTCTGCCTGTATGTTCCTCTTCCCAATCTTTTAAGCCGTCTCCATCAGTATCGAGTGAAAAATCAGCCCATATAGGATAAAAGGTCATATCCTTATTTATAGGTGTTGCATAAAAATTAAACAGCTTTCTATGATCTTTAGGATTTTTTTCTACGTCCCATCCTACGAAAAACATTGACCCTACAAGTTCCGGCATCTGAACAGGCTTTACATGTTCTCCTGCTTTTACTTTAACAGTCTTAGGTACAGTAACATTATCATTAAAGTCAAATGTCACTGTATAGTAACGCTTAGACTTTGACTTATCATCAGTCTTATCCTTATCTTTATTTTTATCAGATTCCTTGGCTTTGTTATCACCCTTATTACTATCTATTGAAGAAGCTCCCCAGCCACCGTATTTGAGATATTGCGTGTTTAATTTATTATCTTTTGGAGCATCCATTTTAATTTGATTAGACATATTTTTCATAAAATTTAGATTAAGAGCTTTATTAGGTATACCTTTACCTCTTACATAACTTGCAGTTTTTCCATCCATCATCTGTCCCTTGGCATTGACCTTCTTTCCGTCAGGAGTAGTAGTATTTATAGATAGTCTGCCCTCTTTATCAAAATAGTATCTATATCCGTCTATCCAATTCCAAGAAGTAAGAGCACTACCAAAGCCTATTCCATACATTGTATTAAAGAAGTAAGTATCACCCTTTTTATCCTTATACCAGCCTAATCTCATCAGACCTTCTTTACCATCTGATTTAGTATTAAAGTAGTACTTTTTTGATTGGTATTTTAGCCAGCCTGTTTTCATCTTTCCGCTGTCATCATAGAAATACCATGAATTTATATCTTTTATATGCCAATGTATATTTCTGTACATTTTGAGTATCTTATCTTTTTGATTATCAGATTTTGAATTATTGTTTTGAACTGCAGATGCGGTATTCGTAAATATCAGTATAATACTGCACAACAATGCTATTAAGTTTCTAATTTTTAAAGACATAACGCACTCCTTCTATAAATACAATACTCTAATTTAAATATGTTTTCATATATAAACAAGCTATCTACCATCCGACCTTACGATAAAGTCTTGTAAATTGTTAGAGCCATCATAGATATCTTCCTTATCTGTCCAAAACTGAGAACTCTTTTCTATAAGTTTCAGATTTTGCATATAGGCAAAGGCTTGAGACTCAGCATACTTTACAGAGTCAGGTAAGATGAGTTGTTCTACATAAGCATTATCTTTAAATGCAGCTTCTCCTATTATTTCCACAAAATTCGGTACAAGTACATATTTTTCTTTTCCAACATACTTTATAAGTTTGTTATTTTCTATGATAAAATCTTTATATTCATCAATATTTAGCATTTTATCCGTTGTGGTATTAGCTTGACCTGATTGCTTATCTTGATTTTCATTTTTTACTACATCTTTATTATCACTACTAATGCTGTCATTGCTGATTTTTTCTTCATTTGATGATTTACTTTCTTCCTTTTTAGCATTTTTGTTTACTACTTTCTCTTCCTTTTCTGCATTTTTTTGTACTCCGGCAGTCACATTGCTTTGCAGATTATTATTTGTATCATTTTCATTTTCGGTACTTGCTAAGGAAATAATGGAAGATGCCGCAAGTAAAGAAAATAATCCCAAAGCTATAAGTTTTTTCTTTCCAATCATAGTAAAGCCTCCTTTAACAGCTATTTTAAAAAAATACTATACAGTGATATAATATAACAAACTACTTTTAAATAAAATTATCTTACTAAATAATGTTACACTGTAATTTTAAAAACTTTTACTCATTTATAAGATATTATTTATATGATTTACTATATTATATCTAACGTTTGCAAAAAAATTCAAAAATACTCCTATACAATTACCATTCTAATCATATAGGCGTCATACCATTTTTGCAAAACTACGCTTATTACAACTTTATCATATCAAATCAACATTATTTTGTCAAGTTGCAGTGTATTTTTATTTTTTGAACATTAAAACAAAAAACTTAATTCCACTTTTTAATCTAAAGCGAAATTAAGTTTTTTATACTAATCTCTACTTAAACAGTTATTTGAAAAATTTGATATTGCAATTTCTTTTAAATTGTATAAACTGCATAATTAAAATATTTACATAGTATGTTAAAAGTTTTTTAGTATTAATTCCATCTTATATCTATTTTCATAAAGTCATCAAAGTCATAAACAGGATAGTCTATCATTGATAGAAAATATTTATCTTTTGTAATATTCTTAGTATTTTTCATAATGGCTGTTCTCATACCTGCTCTTTTTGCCGCTCTTACAGCTCTTAACTCATCATCAAAGTCTAAGATATTTCTTGGATGTATACCAAGCTTTGATGAAACAGTCTCATATATCCTACAGTCACCCTTGTCAATACCTGTCTCTGTTGCTGATAATATAAGCTCAAATTTGTCTATAAGAGCTGTATTTTTAAGCACGGTTTCATATTGCTTTTTACTTAGGGATGTGCATACAGCCAATCTGATATTTTTCTCATTCATCAACGTCAAGAATTTTTCCAAGCCTTTTTTAAATTTTATTTCAGAGTTTGCATATTCTTCTATGGAAAAATCATGAATAAGTTTTAGTAAATCATCTTCAGTTATTTTCAATTTGAATTTTTCACTTAGGTATTTTGCTACAACTTCAAAGCTGTTGTCCCAGATAAATTTCTTATCAGCTTCATTACAGCTAAATCCATATTTTCCCATAATCTTATCAAGCACCCTGTCCCATAGTTCTTCAGTTTCAAGCATGGTAAGGTCTATATCTAATATTACGGCTTTTACTTCATTGTTACTATAAAAGAGATTTTTCAACATTTTTGTAGTTTCTATTTGATTATCAGATGTTGCTATCGCAGATACTATAGCCAAGCCGTCAATATCTGTATCTTTAAAGTCAGGAATTGTCTTTTGATTAATACCTCCAATTACAACTATTGGAATTTTTACTTCTTGCCTTATTTTTTTCAGCTCATCCATTGTAGTAAAATCTGCATCAGTCTTGGTATTTGTAGAGTACATGGCACCTACTCCTATATAGTCAGCTCCGCCTTGTTCTGCTATTTTTGCCTCTTGTAAATTAGACGCTGATATACCTATTATCTTATCTTGGCCAAATATCTTCCTTGCTGATTTCAAGTCCATATCATCCTGTCCAAGATGTACTCCGTCTGCATCTATTGCCAATGCTATATCCACCCTGTCATTTATTATGAGAGGTACTTCATATTTAGCGCATATATCTTTTATCTTTAGAGCTTTTTCAATAAATTCTCTCGTAGTAGTATTTTTTTCTCTAAGCTGTATTATTGTCGCACCACCTATTATCGCATCTTCGACAGATTTATACAGGTCATAACTTGGATGAAGAAGCTCCTCATCAGTTACATAGTATATAGAATAATCATAGTTTTTTAGTTCTTTCATATTTGCACCACCATTTTTAAAATTATTATAAATTTCATATTTACATTAAGTAGTTTGTATGTAAAATACTAATATTCTTAAGTCTTAAATAATATATGATTTAATTAAATCAATATTCCTCTATATGTATATTATAAATTAGAATATAATTTAAGAATAAGTATAATGCACTTTAAAAAACTTAAAAAATATAAGAAATATCACAATGATATTTCTTATATTTTTTATATATCTTATTTTTGAAGTTTAACTTCAATCTTGATTTAATTTTTTGTTTTATACTATTATCTATTTAATCTTATGGATAATCTTCATAAGCAACTTTTTAAAAATTGTATATGACTTTTGACTTTATTATAAATACAGTAAATGTATTTTATCCATTTTTTTATTAGATTTTAGGGTATTAAGTCTTGATTAGAAAACTACGTTTTGATCAGCTGTTCCATTAGAAGGATTTACTTCTTGATTTGCTTTAACTGCATTTGGATCTTCAGTCTTCTTATCATCTGTTACTTCTTTTGTACCAACTTTAACCTTTTTTGGAGTCATAGCGTAAGTATCTCTTGATACTACTAACTTTTGTCCGTTTATTATCCTATATGTTACTGCAGTATATCCTATATGCCCTTTGTCTTCAACTACTTCCTTGCCTTTTTCTATAGTATTGTCATTTGTATATATTACGTTTGGAGGAGTGCTTGAAGTTATTTCTGAGTAAATTTCGTATTTTTTTGCTTTTTCAACATTTCCATAAACCTCGGACACCATGTGTCCATTGTAAGCATAGTTTTTTATAAATATAGGAAAGTCATAATTATTTTTGTATTTCAAGTCCGGTCCGTCATTTGCAACAGTAGCATCTCTTCCTGTAGGTATATATATAATTGGAAAAGTATGATTTGTTCTTGAAGTTATACCTACTCCACCCATCAAAAGAGCATTATATAAGGTAGAGCTGACTTGACAGACACCACCGCCTACACCGTCTTGAAACTCATTATTTACTATTATCTTGGAAATCTTAAATCCATTTTGCTGACTTACATTTCCAAGAGTATTCATAAAACTTACTTCTTCTCCCGGCATAATCAACTGATTGTTGACTTTGCTTGCAGCTAAGGCTACATTATATGAACGTTCAACATTACTTTGAATATATTCTGAGCTGTATGAAGCTATCAACCCGTTTATCTGTTTAAGTTCTTCAGTTTTTATCTTTGGTTGGGTTGAAGATACAGGAATTGTAACTTCTATCAAAGATTTATCATCACTTTGTTTTATTGCAGTTTGCACATCAGCTTTTAATTTTTCAAGGTCAAGTGCAAAACCTGTTTCACTGTCTGTAACAACAATACCTTGACCATCTATAGATATAGTAGCATTTTTAGCTGGTCTGTTGACTTTTTTAGATACCTGTTCATAGAACTTATCAAGCTTATCATAGCTTTCTACCGTTTCTATTTCTATGTTTTCTTTCTTTCCCGTCTTTAAGCCTATAACTTGGAATATATCTCCAAAGAAACTTCCATTTCTACCTATTCCATATGCCTTTTTGACACTTCCGCTTATATCATAGGAAAAACCTACTTGCGATAAGTCTTGAGTAAGCTCAACATCTTCTTTTTTTAACACCAATTCACCATATTTAAACTTGTCCTTTAGAGCTGCTTCCGCCTGTTCAACAGTCATCTTTGAAACATTTACACCATTTATAAATATATTGTCATAAATAGTATTGGTGTTCATCAGTGTTTTTACATAAACAATTCCCGCAATTAGAAGAATTAATAATATTGATATGCCTATTACGGCAACTTTTACAGCCTTGCTTTTCATTATATCCCTCTTATCTCTATTAACTCTTTTTCTTATAATAATTACAATAATCACTTAGCTGACAATCTGTACAAGTAGGATTTTGCGCTTTGCATCTGTACCTTCCATGAAATATCAGCAAATGATGTGCATAAGTCCAATCTTTCTTGGCTATTTTTTTTTGCAAATCGTACTCAACCTGCAATACATCTTTTTTATCTGAAAAACCCAATCTATGTGCAAGTCTAAACACATGGGTATCCACTGCAATAGCAGGAACATCAAAACAGTTGCTCATTACAACATTTGCAGTCTTTCTTCCGACTCCAGCCAAAGATGTCAGATTTTTCATATCTCTTGGCACTTCTCCGTCAAATTTATCTATTATATCCTTTGACGCAAGTATTATATTTTTAGACTTTGCATTATAAAACCCTATACTTCTTATATATTCTTTCAGTTTTTCTTCACCCAAAGCCAACATATCCTCAGCTGTATTTGCAACTTTGAACAAGTCTTTTGTAACAATGTTTACTCTTTTATCCGTAGACTGAGCTGACAAAATCGTAGCTATCAGCAATTCATAAGGCGAATCGTGGTTGAGCTCACATCTTGCATCCGGGTACATTGTTTTAAGTGTGTCTATTATTATTTTGTACTTATTCAATTTCTTCTCCGATATTAATTAAATCTAAGTTTCTGCTCAGTACGTTTTTACCCCTGAAACTGAAAGCTCTATCACCATATTTTGATTTGAATTCCTTGTTGGAAATTTGCAAATCTTCTTTTTCTATGATGTTTATTATATCATAAGTTGAAGAAATTTTTTTTACATTATTGTTAAAATGACAAACTTTTTGACATATATCGCAACCAAAAATCTTAGCTGACTTTTTCAAAATATTTACCTCATCTTTTGACAGCTCACCTTTTTTTTGACTGATATACGAGGCGCAGTTTTGAGAATCTATGGTAAAATCTCCGTTTATAGCATTTCCCGGACAGGCTTTTTGACATTTCATACACATATCGCATGTTTTTTTCTCAGATGTCTTTGACTCGATTTCCAGATTGCTAACTATTACACCTATGTTGACATAAGAACCATACAAAGGACTTATTATCAAGGAATTAAGCCCTAATATACCCAGACCGCTGTTATAAGCAAAAAACTTTTCAGCTAAGTCTCCTATATCTGACTGAATGTAAAAGCTTGCATCCTTATGACATTGAGCTATATATTCTTTTATTTTAGATAAATAGTCTTTAACTCCTATATGATAATCCAATCCCATACAGTAATAGGAAAGATTTCCATCTTTATGGTATGGAGTCATATATGGAAAGAGAAAAGTTACGACACTCTTTGCACCTTCTAATGTTTTTTGAGGAAAAACTCTTTTTTCTATATCTGAGCTTTCTAAAGGTGAAATTTTACCTTCATTTTTTCTTTTTTCCAAAAATTTCAAAAAATCTTCCTGTAAACAGGTGAAATTTTCATCCATAAGATTGACCACCGAATATTCTATTTCATATCCTAAACCAAGGCTTTTTATTGCTTCATCGATAATACCCATAAATACCCTACAAATTTTGTATAGAATCTTCAATTTAAAGTATAGCATTTTAATCGACTTTAAATCGACAAAAAACTTATAAATTTAGTTTTAATCACTGAATTTTAATAGCCAGAATTTTCTCTTTTCATAGCACTCTCAATCATATCAACCTTCTCTTTTCTTCCCATGAGTCTATAGTATTCACACCATAGTAATGGTGATTGTAAAGGAATAAGCTCTGTTCCAAGAAGGATTTTTTCAACAATTTGTTCTTTTTGTAGAGAGCAATCAAAAAGTTTAGCATCATTTATAATTGAAAATCCTGCCATAACATCGACATCAATGGTATCTATGCTGAACTCCATAAATGATTTTGTCTGATACATTGGATTAGGATTTTGATTTGGAGGCTTAATTTCTCCCATATCAGATAGAATTATCCTGACAATCTCAACATCATCATTTGAAATCATCAAATCAATATCATGAAACTCTCTTGCTATCCCTTTTAAGTACAACATCATAGATGCTCCTAGAGCTCATGTAACATTAAATTTATTAAATTGATGTGCAATTCTCTTTAATAATTTGATTTTTTCCTCTGTTTCTGCCATAAAATGCCCCTAAAAATCCCAAATTAATAATTTTTATAAACTAGCATTATCTCATTTACTTTCGATTTTGTTATAACATAATGCCCTTATATCTACTGCTTAGCTCAATAAATATAAGCTTATCTTATAAATCTTATTATAAATAAACTACACTATCAAATCTATGTTGAATTTTAGAGTTAAATTTAAAATAATATCTATTTTGTATTAATTCCAAATTTTTATGAATTTAATCAAAAAAATTATAATTGTTCTAATTATTATCCGACCTTAAACTTAAATTTATACTAAAAATTTTTAAAGAGGTATTTAATTTTTTCACATATATTATCATAGGGATTTTAAATATAGAATTATACTCATTCGACTATTAAGAAGTAGCAATTCTAATTATACAATTATATAAGAGATAAAAATTTTTTTATGTAACTTATGATACAGACAGATATAAAAATAAAGTCTTATATAATGTAAAAACAAAATATAAGACTTTGTAATATTTTTATTACTTCACATATATCGGTGTAGCCCTATAATCATCACTATATCTTGATTTTTTTGATATATTGTAGATTTTTGTGGCTAAGATGTCTTTTTCAAATAGCATCTTTTCATAAGGCTCTTGTACACTATGATTCGCTACCTTATTTATTATCTTAATATTTCCTATTTTCTTAATCTCTTTTAGAACTTCCCTCCCTCTATTGTTAAATGCAAGCACCCTAACATATGGAAGGTAAAAATTCCTTCTCTTTATTTCTTCTATATCGGTTTTTTTGATGTCAAGTAAGATGTTGAACAGTATTCTCCTTATCCTTGTATAGGTATATCGCTTTGACTTGATGTTTTTTATCAAATCTTCCATATCTTTAGATTCTTCAATCTTAGATAATATCCTATTTTCAAGTCCCTCACCTATTTCAAAAACCTCTCCCAGTCTATCCTTTTTTGATAGTATAGCATATTTTATAAGCTCAAAAAAATCTTCATCAAATTTGATAATATCAAAGTAATTCTTAGCCCCACTTGGTATAAATGACTCTATCTTTGAAATATCACCTTTTTTTAAACTTTCTCTTATTGCAGTTGCTGATGAAAAATTTTCATTTAAGGCTTTATCGTTATAATTTGCTCCCTGCCTTTTTATTGCATATGGTCTTATATCAGACTTAACGCCTTGCAAGGCTCTAATATATTCTGTTGCCAGTATGTCGTTTGACATATTTATCATGCTTTCACTTGTAAAGTATGATGAAGCAAATGAATTTCCTGCTTTAAGGCTTTGTCTTAAAATCTCTTTATCTGTATCTGAATTTGCCCTTTCGTAGAGTTTTTCTATATCTCCACTCTCACTGCCAAAGCATAGAAAGTCAATGCAGCCAAGTGAGTTAATAAGAGAAACACCGCCTCTTGCAAATATTTCTGCCACCTGAGTGGAAAAAAAAGCGGGGAGTTGCAATACCAAGTCAGCTCCGTTTTCAACAGCTATCTTTGCCCTTGTATGCTTGTCGATTATAGCTACATCTCCACGTTGGACAAAGTCTCCGCTCATCACACATACTATAGCTACATCTTCAATATTTTCTCTAATACTGTCGATTTGATACTTATGCCCTGTGTGAAATGGATTGTATTCACAAATAATAGCTGAAACTTGCATACCTCACCACCGCTAAATTGAATTTGTATTTGATATAGAGCATTTAATACTTATATTGACTATATCTGATTAATCTATGGATAAGTCATTAAACATTTACTTTAAAAAGTCTATGCTTTATTAAAAATTTCTGAAAATATTTTATCCATCATTTTCTTAAGATTTAGTATTACTTTTATATTAAGGCACCAAAAATTTGCCGAAACTGTCGCATATCTTCCTTATAACACCTGTTGAAGGCTCCAACAACATTGGTATTTTCTGAGGATTTTTCATAATTTCGCTTACAAATACATCTTCTTTAATGTAAAAATGCGATACTTTATCTGTAAATATACCTATGGAAGCTAAAAATCTGCTATTTTCATCTATAACTTTTTTTATCTTAAAAAATTCACCTTGATTTCTTGCCAAGTCCACACTTTTTACAGTCTCCATTGAAGTGTTAAATTTTTCAAGCATATTTTTTATGAAGTCAAGAGTTTCATCATCCTCTTTAGACCTTTCATAGAGACTTTTTTGGGGGCTTTTCCCCTTAAAATTTCCTCTATTATCCTTATTTTCTCTATTGTCTTCCTTTTTTTCCAACTTATAATAGAAATGCTCTTTCATCAATTCACCGGAAGTGGTAGACATAGCATTATTTTGTGTATCTATCTTTTCTGTCTTTCCAACTGTAGATACATCTGTTACGCTGTTGAGTCTGACATTAGCTATCATCTTGCTCATAGTATTTCTTGTAACAGGGTTAATCTTCATTAATACACCTCTTATAGACAAAATTTTTCTATTACGTGAGCCACTCCGTCTTCATCGTTGCTTTTAGTGATATAATCTGCTATTTCCTTAAGACTGCTTGTAGCATTATCCATTGCTATCAGCTTATCTGTAGCCTCTCTCATAGGCAGGTCGTTGTGGCTGTCACCTATTGCCATTACAGCAGATTTGTTGATATTGAGTTTTTTTGACAGATTTAATATGCCCTTGCCCTTGTCAGCTTTCAAATTATGAATCTGTAGTCCTTTTTTCCCGGCAAAGGTGATGTAGTTATCCATCTTTTGCAGTATCTCATAAGCCTTCGCAGATTTTTCATGACTTAAAAATGAAACAAGCACCATTTGCACTGACTTATCCTTGGCAAACTCTACTACATTTTTCACCTTAACTCTGGTATCTTCAACTAATTCATGAAAATCAGGCGAGATGTATTTTTTATATTCATCAGCTAACATCATCTCTTCATTACAATGAACATTACCACCTGTATATATTTCAAACATCTTATCAAATTTGTCGAGTGAATTGTAAATATATTCTATTTCATGATTTTCCAAACTGTGAGAAAATAATATTTCATCATTTCTATTGTCCTTGCAAGAGGCTCCGTTTTCATAGATTATATAGTCTATATGTGGAGATACCTTTTCAAATTGCGGTATTAATCTTATCTCCGACATAGTTCTTCCTGTACATATAGCAGTAGTTACGCCGTTTTCCTTAGCTTTTTTGATAGCATTTATATTTGTATCGCTTATGTTCTTATTTTTATCTATAAAAGTGCCGTCTAAGTCTGTAGCCAGTAATCTTATCATCTCTGTTCCTCCTATCTTTTTGTATAAAACTATGGAAAATTACTCAAAAATTTGTTACAATATCGATTAGTATACATTATAGTATCTCAAAAATCAATAAATTATTTGTGAGGTAAAAATGAATTTTAATCTATCGTCATCAAAAATAACAGCTGAAATCATAAAAAAATATGGCTTTAAGATGACAAAATCACTTGGACAAAATTTTTTGATAAATGAAAATATCTTGGATAAAATAATAGAAAGTGCTGATATAAACAGTGATGACGTGGTGTTAGAAATAGGTACAGGTATAGGCACTCTTACACAAAGACTATGCGAAAATGCAAAAAAAGTCATAGCTGTAGAAATAGACAAGAATCTAATACCTATTTTAAATGAAACTCTGTCAGACTATGATAATATCACCATAATAAATAAGGATATCTTGAAAACTGACATAAACGAAGAATTGAAAAATCTATCTGTCAATCAAAAAATAAAGCTTGTAGCCAATCTTCCCTACTACATTACCACTCCAATAATAATGAAAGTCTTGGAAGATAAGGTCAATGTAGATTGTATGGTACTGATGTTGCAAAAAGAGGTAGCTGACAGGATGAATGCTACTCCGTCTACAAAGAACTATGGCTCACTAAGTATTGCTGTACAATATTACTGTGATACAGATATAGTCTGCAAGGTGCCCAAGAGTTCTTTTATACCTGAGCCCAATGTGGATTCACTTGTATTGAAACTTGTGGTAAATGAAAAGAGAAAAGTCGAAATACATGACGAGGAGCTATTTTTTAAGATAGTAAGAGGTAGTTTTTCAAAGAGGAGAAAGACTATATTAAATTCCCTTTCAAATTATGAAGACTTGGGAGATAAGGATAAAATCCAAAAACTATTGGAAATTAGCGAAATAGACAGCAAAAGAAGAGGCGAAACTCTTTCTATCTATGAGTTTGCAACTCTTGCCAAAAACTATGAAAAATTATAATAAATTTGAAAACTAAAATTAAAAATTTCGGGTATTATTATTCGGATGATAATTTATTAAAAGTATTATTATTATTTTTTAAAAAAGATGTAAATATTGATAACTATTAAGTTTTAGGAGAATATATGAAATTTGTATCGTGGAATGTCAATGGTCTTAGAGCTGCAAGAGAAAAGGGATTTGACGAAATATTTAAAAAATTTGATGCAGACTTTTTCTGTTTGCAAGAGATAAAATTACAAGCAGGACAAATAAATATGAATATGGATGGATATCACAGCTATTGGAATTACGCAGAAAAAAAAGGATATTCAGGCACAGCTATCTTTACAAAAATAGAGCCTATAAATGTATTTTACGGTCTAGGTAAGGAAGAGCATGATAAAGAAGGAAGATTGATAACTTTGGAATATCCGGACTTTTATATTTCCACAGTCTATACTCCAAATTCAAAGCAGGAGCTTTTAAGATTGGACTATAGACAGGAATGGGAAGATGAATTTAGGGACTTTTTAAAAAATCTTGACGCTAAAAAACCTGTGATAATATGTGGAGATATGAATGTGGCTCACAAGGAGATAGATTTGAAAAATCCGAAGACAAATCGTACAAATCCCGGATTTACAGATGAGGAAAGGGAAAAATTCACTCTTTTACTTGATGCAGGCTTTACAGATACATTTAGATATTTCTATCCTGATAAGGAAAATGAATATTCGTGGTGGTCTTACAGAGCTAATGCCAGAAAAAACAATACAGGTTGGAGAATTGATTACTTCCTTGTATCTGATAGATTGCAAGAAAAGCTCACTGCTGCAAGCATACATCAAGATGTTCTTGGCTCTGACCACTGTCCCGTATCAGTGGAGTTAAGTCTGTGAATAAGAAGATAGCTGTCGTTGCAGGCACAAATACCGATACACAGATGGGCTGTGATTTGCTAATAGAAAACGGCTATGAGGCGATATTTCTCCCCATATCTGACGACTGTAACACTCAGGCAAGACTACAGTATTTTTCTAAAGATGAGCTCTATGACTTGTTTTATAATACTTGTAAAAGAGCTATACAACTTGGAGCAGTAAAAATTTTCCTATATTGTAATTCTCTAAGTTCATCTGTAGATTATGAAAAAGTGGCAAAAGATTTAAATATAGAAATAATTACGCCACTTGAAACATATAAAAATTTACCCCCCTACTGTAAAAACATCATAATTTTATCAGCAAATGGAGTCTCAGCTTATAATATAGATAATATCATTCACCGATATAATAAGGATGTAACCACAATATCAATAGGAAATATGAGTATAGTGGAGTCCATAGAGGAAAAAAAATCTCCAAAACAGATAATTGACGAATTAAATCTTCAAGGATTTATAAAATATCTTGAAAATATCAATCATCCTAAATATAAGTCAGATACCTTAATTCTTGGATGTACTCACTTTCCATATCTAAAAAATGAAATAAAATTGCTAACAAAACTTAATATAATTGACGCAAGTGACGATATGATACGTAGATTATAAGTATGTATTGTCAAAAATAGACGAAGGGTGTATTTTATGATAATATCAACAAAGGGAAGATATGCACTTAAGGCTGTGTTTGAGCTGGCAATAGCTGACAAAAATACGCCACTTCCTTTAAGCATGATATCTGAAAAATCAGGATTGTCCGAGTTGTACTTGGAACAGATTTTCTCGGTACTCAAAAAAAATAATATTGTAAAGAGCATAAGGGGAGCTCAAGGAGGATATTTCCTTACTAAGGATATAAAGGAAATATCTGTAGGTGAAGTAATAAAACCTCTTGAGGGAGACCTCTCTCCGGCAAAATGTGTTGAAGAAGATGGCTACTGTGATATGCTCGACAGATGCCCTACCTATATGATATGGGATAACATCAAAAAGGCCATTGATGATGTAGTAGACAATACTACACTTTCAGATATGGTGGATGAATATTATAAAAAACATAAGTTGAAAAGTAGAGACTGATGTGTATGAATGCTGAGATGAAAAAAAGAATATATCTTGACAATGCTGCTACTACAGCTGTAGATATTGACATACTTGAAAGAGCTATAAAGTATTTTTCCATTGACTATGGAAATCCTTCAGGTATATACAAAGAATCCAGAGTTGCAAAAAATGCTATAGATATTGCAAGAGATGCTGTAGCAAGGCTTATAAACTCTTCTCCGGATGAAATATACTTTAGCGGAGGTGGGAGTGAATCTGACAACTGGGCTCTTAGAGCTCTGCTTGAAAAGTCTGAAAAAAAGCATATAATCACAAGCAAAATAGAACATCAGGCAATATTAAATACCTGCAAATATCTTGAATTTAAAGGATATAATATAACCTATCTTGATGTAGATAACAAGGGCTTTGTGGATTTGGATATGCTGGAAAAAGTGATAAATGAAGACACTTTACTGGTATCGATAATGTCTGCAAATAATGAGGTAGGCACCATACAAGATATCAAAAGGGCTTGTGATATATCTCATAAAAACGGAGCATATTTCCATACAGATGCAGTACAATCTATAGGTAAGATGGATATAGATGTACAAGATATAGGAGTCGATATGCTTAGTATATCTGCCCACAAGATACATGCTTTTAAGAGTGTAGGTGCATTGTATGTAAGTAAAAATATAAATATATCTCCTCTTATATATGGAGGAGAACAGGAAAGCGGAAAAAGAGCAGGTACTCAAAATGTACCAGGAATAGTTTCTTTGGGATTGGCTTGCGAAAAGGTTAATAAAAACTATGAGCAAAGGCAATACATAAGAAAGCTTCGTGATTATTTCATCACACAGGTACAAAATAATATAAGCGATGTCATAGTGACAGGTGATATGGAGCAGAGACTTATAAATAATGTCCATTTTTGCTTTAAAAACATAGATTCAAACCTCCTTATAACCTTACTTGATATGGAAGGCACATCGTGTTCCATAGGATCAGCTTGTATGAGTGGCTCAATAGAAAAGTCGCATGTATTGTCAGCGATGAAAATAGATGATAATTATATAAGTGGAAATGTAAGATTTTCTCTTTCTAAGAACAATACAACTGAAGAAATTGACAAAGTGGTACAGCAATTGATAAAAATAGTGAAAAAATTGAGAAAATAATAAAATTTAGCTATAAAAATCAAATTTCGTATTGATTAGTTCTTAAAGTCAAGTTATAATTGTAGGGAAAGTTGTAGATTCAAATGTCAGTTTATAAAAAGATAAATATTTTACAAAGTTGTAGATTTTTATATAGATTTTTGATTAGGAGTGTATTAAGTTATGAGTGATGTATCAGTAAGCAAGTTAGCAAGAGGCATGATAGTTGATAGCGATGTCTTCAGTAAGAGAGGTTCTTTGTTGCTATACAAAGGATTCAAGATAGAAAACCCTGACTTAGTATCCATCGTTCTTAAAAGAAACGGCATAAACACTATATCAGTAAAAGATGAAGATAATACTTACATTTCTGTAAGAGAATCCGACAAGATATCACAAAGAGTGAAACAGGAAGTAACTGCGTTTAAAGAAGAATTTTCAAAGATAGTTGAAAATTTGGAAGAAGATATCGAAAAATTCAGCCAAACTAAGGATATAGCTCAAATAAGAGAGCTTGACCGTGGTGCACATCTGGCAGAAGAAACAGAAAAATCTATACTGACAATTTTCCAACTTGTAGAAAAAATTAAAAATGAAGGTACAGATAAGTATTCAGACATTCTTCAAATTTCACTTATTTCATACTCTATAGGCAAGTGGATAAACCTCGATGATGTCGAATTAAAACACTTATCTGAAGCAGCTATGCTCAGCGGAATATTTATCTTAAACGACATAACCTATGAGGATAAACCTGAAATAAGAGGTAAGGATACTATTCATAAACAGGTATTGGAAGCATCTTTACTAACAAGAGAAAGAGTTGACGGCTCAGGTCCTATGGGACTAAAGGGTGAAATCATTCCTTTATATGCAAGAATAATAGCTATAGCTGAAATATTCTACAACCTTACTAATCAAAGTGAATTTTACGAAAAAATATCAGTATTCGATGCACTCAAAGTAATGCAAGCTGAGTATATGGGACTGCTTGATCCTAAGATGTTGTATATCTTCTTACACAAGGTAGCAAACAAATACATCGGTTCAACAATAAGATTGTCGGACGGTACAAGCGGTATAATAGTATTTGTACCTGAAAATGAAGTTTCTCTTCCATTTATCAAAACTGCTGACGGTAGAGTAATAAACCTTCAAAGTGATATGTACAAGTCAAATAAAATAATAGAAATAATCTAAAAGTCAGGTCGACTGAGTTTGATTCATTATTTATACCAAGCTCAATCGACCTTATTAATACAAAAAAATTAAATAGTCACGCAAATCCTCTTATATTAACTGCATTTTATAATGTATTTTTCCTCATTACTGCAGTTTGTTGTAAAATCTTGCTTATATTACCTCAGATTTCAGTTTGCTTATCTGATTATAGTTCTAATTATATAAACCGGATTTTAACATCCTATAGTATAAAGAATTATTGGTATAAGACAATCTATAGATATTTATCATCTTCTAATATAATACATGGATTAAGCGTGAAGAATTAAAGCCGAAAAATTAAGTAAATATTTTTAAAATTATAGATTGGTATTAGCTTGGAGGATGGAAATTTAAAGATGAGAATTTTTGTAAATGATATATTACCTAATATGATTATAGACGAAGACATCTATGACGACAAAGGCAATTTGATTCTATCTAAAGGTCTTTCGGTAACAGATGAAGGTGCTCTGAAAAACTTGTTATTGAGAAAAGGTATTTCAAAAATAAAAGTCCTTACTCTCTCTGATGGTGTTCCTGTCAAAGAAAAAAAGATTAATGTAGAAGTTGTACTTGATGATTATCAAGAAAATACAAAAGTTGAAATTACTGAGTTTATTAATCAGCTAAATTACTCAGTAGACAATTTTGAACGTGAAATAGTATCTACTATAACAGGTAATTGCGATAAGGCAAAACTTGACTTAATACTTCAAGAAACAATTAATTCCAATCTGAACAAAAATACAAACATATTCCAACTTTTACAAAAGATAAAAGACTCAGATGACCTTACATTTGTTCATTGTACCAGCGTTTCACTGATAGCCTTAACCATAGGTAAGTGGATGAATCTTTCGGAAGATAAACTCAATAATCTTTCACTTGCAGCCCTACTATTTGATGTGGGTAAGTTTATGATAGATGAAGAAATAATGAAAAAACCTTCAAGTCTAACTGATGAAGAATATGAAAAAGTAAAGAAACATGTGGAAGAATCTTTAAAAATTCTTGAGCCTTATGAACTGGACAGTGAAATAATAGATGCTGTCAGATATCATCACGAGAGATGTGACGGCAGCGGTTATCCTTACGCTCTATCAGGAGAACAGATACCTTTGATGGCTAAGATACTTGCAGTGTCAGATGTATTTGTTGCACTGACATCAAAAAGACCTTACAGACAAAAATATACGCCTTTTGAGGCAGTAAAGATACTTGAAGAAGATTATATGCAAAAACTGGATATAACTATCCTTACCGAGTTTATCAAGAGAGTATCGGCAAACTATGTAGGTAATATTGTAAAGTTATCCAATGGTGTAAAAGGAGAAGTGCTGTTTATAAACGCCACAGCCCCTCTAAGACCTATAGTAAAGTGCCTTGAAAGCGGAAATCTCATAGATTTAAGTGCAAAGGTGAACAGCTCTGTAATTATTGATGAATTTATATAAAAATCCACCACCTTTGATGAATTTATATAAAAATCCACCACCTTTGGTGGATTTTTAATTAATTTTAGACTTATACTAAGCACTATTTATAATGCAAAGTATTAATGCTAATGAAATTACAGTTTATGAATTATAATAAGTTTTACTACGGTATAATCATATGGCTTTTTAATAGATTTTTAGTATTACAATATAAGTGCCGCTTTATAAAAAATTATTTACGCAAAAAATTTAAATTTACTAAAATAAAATATTGATAATATATAAAGATTTGTACTATAATAATTTAAATATAATCAATTATAGTCATAAAAGCCTATTTAAAATAAGACTTTATATAATTAAAATTTTATATATTATCAAAAACTATTATAATATTTATCTGAGATTCAAAATTTTACACTAGCAAAGGACTAAAAATGAAAAAATACATCTGTATAGACATTGGCGGAACTGCCATAAAATATGGAATCATAAATGAAGAAGGAGAGTTTATAGATAAGCAAAATATTCCTTCAAACGCCCAAAAAGGCGGAGCTCATCTGATAACAGTAGTAAAGGATATAATATCTTCTTATCTAACTAAACATGACAATATAGCAGGAGTTGCAATGTCTACAGCAGGAATGGTAGACACTCAAAAAGGTGAGATAGTGTATGCAGGCAAGCAAATACCGGATTATATAGGAACTAATTGGAAGAAGATAATTCGTGATGACTTTTCTCTACCTTGCGAGATAGACAATGATGTCAACTGCGCAGGTCTTGCTGAGGCTGTAAGCGGTAGCGGAAAAGATAGAGACTTTGTGCTGTGCCTTACTATCGGTACAGGTATAGGAGCCTGCTTTACCCAAGCTCAAAAAATATATCATGGACATAGCTATAGCGCTTTTGAAGTTGGATATATGAAACTTCCGGGTGGAGACTTTCAAGACCTTGCATCAACTACAGCATTGATAGAAAACTTTAGACAAAAGACAGGAGATAATACTTCTAATGTCAACGGTAAGATAATATTTGAACTTGCAAAAAAAGGTGATGAAAATGCTATATCTTCAATAGATGAAATGGTAGACAATCTTTGTATGGGTATTGCCAATCTTTGCTATGCCGTAAATCCTAATATAGTTGTACTTGGTGGCGGTATAATGGCACAAAGAGACTACCTTCTTGAAAAAATAAGAAAGTCAATGCAAAAGTTCCTGCTAAAAAATATTTGTGATAAGACAATATTTGAAACTGCTTATTATAACAACGACGCAGGTATGCTTGGGGCATATTATAATTTTATACAAAAAACAAAATAAGGATAATAAATTACAAAAGGTGATAAATGATAGTTTCAAAATTACTTGAAATATCTTTCATCACCTTTTTTGTAATTCTTTATTAAACACTTACATATTACTTACAATTTCTTCCTTACAGTAGACGCTTACACTACCGTCTTGCACCTTAAATACAGCAAAACCGTCTTCTCCAATAGTAACTTTTTCATCAGAATTTCCAAGTATATCTCCCCAAATCTGCCCCTTGTGTTTTTCACCTACATAGATTTTCTTTTCATTTTGTGCACTATCGGTCAAAATAACTGCAAATCCGTCATCATTACTTTTTTCATCGCCTTCAAAACTCCATCCTATGACACTTTCTTCATCCAAATAGTCGTTTACTTTACCATACATAAGATTATGTCTGACAAAGAGAAGTTTATCTATAGTTTCCTTAAATGCTGGTACATCACTATGCTCCATGCCGTAGTAATGACCGTAGAATATACAAGGATAGCCGCTATCTCTAAGCAAGATAAGACTGTAGGCATGAGGAATGAACCAATTTTCCACAGGGCTTTGAAGTGCCTGTCCTTTTTGTGTATCGTGATTGTCAACAAATGTTACAGACTTACCTGGATTTTCCTTTGTAAGAGTGTCTTTGAATATATTTCTCAAGTCAAAATTCCCATTGCTTGTGCTTGCAATATGAAAATTATTATGAAGTGGTACATCAAAGAGCGACATACATTCGCCTGTATTTTCCAAGTATTTCTTTAAGACATTGATGTCGTTATGCCAATACTCTCCTACAGCAAAAAACTCCTTGTCATATACATATCTTAAGTTTCCAAGCCATTTCGGATAGAAGTTGTAATCGATATGCTTTACCGCATCCAATCTGAATCCGTCAAGACTTGTAGTTCTGACATACCAATCTCCCCAAATCAAGAGTTGATTTACTACTATCTTATTTCCAAAGCAAAGATCCGCTCCCATAAGATAGTCGTAGTTTTCATTTTCTTTGTCAACTCCGCTGTCCCAGGGTACTCCCTCAAAATTATATATACCTGCCTTTTGCCTTTGCTGATCCCAATCAATACCGTCAAAGCATTCCTTTGTCCATATAAAGTCGTTGTACTTTCCTCCTCTTGCAGCAAAAGTAAACTTTGTCCAAGCTGATATCTCCTCCGGCTCGGATATATTTTTAGTCCTGTCTGAAGAGTCCTTTTCTATTACCATTACTTTTTCAGCTTCGTCTGCACCCATCATATGATTGAGCACAATGTCACAATATACGTCGATGTCATTTTCTTGGAGTTTTTTGATACAGTTTAAATACTGCTTTCTACTGCCGTATTTTGTAGCTATACTGCCTTTTTGGTCGAACTCTCCCAAGTCATAGATGTCATAGACTCCATATCCGACATCACTCTTACCTCCCTGACCCTTGTAAGCCGGAGGTAGCCAAACAGCAGTTATACCTACCTTTGAAAGCTCTGCTGACATTTGTGCAAGCTTATCCCAGTGAGAGCAATCATCCCGCAGATACCATTCAAATGACTGCATAATTACTCCGTGCATCTTTTTATCCATAAGATAACTCCTCTCCTAAAATAAATTAAGCTTCCATAATTGTAAATATTACTAATAGATTCTGATTATATGGTAGCCGTTTTCGTATAATAAATCAGATATTTCTTCAATATGTGTATGTCCATTCGTCTCTACAGTCACTTCAAGAGAAACATTGTTAAATCTGTTATAAGACTTGAATTGATTGTGATCGAGTTTTATTACATTTGCCTTTGAATCTGCCAATATCTTGGAAATCTTGACAAGTTGACCAGGTACGTCAGGTAGGGTAACAGAAAAACAAAATGTTCTGCCCATTGAGATAAGACCCTTATTTATCATTGAAGACATAGTTAGCACGTCTATATTACCTCCGCTTATAAGCGAAACAATCTTCTTGTTCTTTGATTTTAACTTGCTAAGTGCTGCAATACTCAAAGATCCTGAGTTCTCTGATACCAACTTGTGATTTTGTAACAATGACAGATATGCTTCCATTATTTCAAAATCTGTCACTTCTATTATGTCACTCACTGTATTTTTGATGATGTTGTAGCAGATTTCTCCCGGATTTTTAACAGCTACACCGTCAGCTATTGTTGATACGGAATTAAGATTAGTAATATGTCCGTTGATTAATGAGGAGTGCATTGCATTTGCACCTGTAGGCTCTACTCCTATTACCTTAATCTTAGGATTTATTTTTAGAGCGGAAAGAGCAACACCTGAGATAAGTCCTCCTCCACCTACAGGAACTAAGATGCAATCTGCGTCAGGCAAATCTTCCAAGATTTCATTTGCTATAGTTCCTTGACCTTCTATGACGTCCACATCGTTAAAAGGATGAATGAAAGTATATCCATATTCTTTTTCAAGCTTTATTGCAGTTTCATAGGCTTCATCATATACTTCACCACTTAATACCACCTCTACCCCATAGCTCTTTGTGGCATTTACCTTGATGAGAGGAGATGTTTCAGGCATTACTATAGTAGCTTTGATACCCAATTTTTTGGCAGAAAATGCCACTCCCTGAGCGTGATTCCCGGCAGAAGCACATATTACTCCTCTGCTCTTTTCTTCTTCACTGAGCTTTCTCATCTTATTATATGCTCCTCTTATTTTAAAAGAGCCTGTTTTTTGTAAGCATTCAGGTTTTAAGTATATTTCATTGCCATAGGTTTCGCTGAGCTTTTCACTGTGTATAAGAGGTGTCTTTCTTATCACATCTTGCATTGCCACTCTGGCACTGGCACAATCTATACTGTTTTTAAGCTGTTCAAAATCTATGTTGTTATATTTCATTTATTTCCCCCTGTTTTATTTTTATAAATGATACTGATAATACTCTAATAAGCTTTATTTACACTAAATCTTTAGAATATTTATTTAAGATAAAATAATATTATGTTTTTGCCATAATGTCAATAAAAAAAAATAGGCACATCTTATAGACATGCCTACATTCTTATTCTGTGAAGAAATCTCTCAATTTATCTAAAAAATTCTTACTCTGCTGGTTTACCTCACTCCCGGTAATCCTCGCATATTCTCTTAAAGCTTCTTTTTGTTTTTCAGAAAGTGACTTAGGTACTTCAACTATTACCTTTATAAGTTGGTCTCCCCTTGACTTTGAGTGTAATCTTGTTATACCCTTTGACCTTAATCTAAATACTGTACCGCTTTGAGTACCTTCAGGTATCTTGTATTTTACTTTGCCATCGAGTGTAGGTACTTCCACCTCGTCACCAAGTGCAGCCTGCACAAATGTGATAGGCATCTCCAAATGAACGTCGTAGCCTTCACGTTTAAATATCTTATGCTTTTGTATAGTAACTACAACCTGTAAATCACCCTTAGGTCCACCGTTATAGCCTGCTTGACCCTGTCCGCTTACTCTCAATATATTTTGATCATCTATTCCTGCAGGTATATCTACAGTAACTTTTCTCTTTTCCTTTATTCTTCCGGTACCCTTACAATGCGTACATTTTTCAGTTATTCTTTCGCCTGTTCCGTTACAGTCATGACATACACTTTGGTTCATCATTGTACCAAGAGGTGTCCTTACAGTATTTGTTATTACACCCTCACCGTTACAAGTAGTACATTTTTCCTTAGCTGTACCGTCTTTTGCGCCTGTACCCTTACAGAATTGACAGTTTTCCTCTATTGGTACTTCTATTTCTTTTTTTACGCCAAATGCTGCCTCTTCAAATGTAATATTGAGTCTGATACGAACATCTTGACCTTTTCTTGGTGCCTTTGCGCTGTTTCTCCTGTTTCCTGAAGAAAATCCTCCAAAACCGCCAAATCCGCCACCACCGAAAAGATCTGAAAATATGTCACCGAAGTCAAATTCGCCGGAGAACCCACCACCTGAAAATCCTCCACCTTGTGTATTGTAAGCATCAGGTCCGAATCTGTCATACTTAGCCCTCTTATCCTTATCGGATAAGACTTCATAAGCCTCGTTGATTTCTTTGAATTTTTCTTCAGCTTCCTTATTTCCCTGATTTTTATCAGGGTGATATTTCATTGCAAGTTTTCTATATGCTTTTTTTATCTCTTGGTCACTGGCATCCTTGTTGACACCGAGCAACTCGTAAAAATCTTTCTTTCCTGCCATATTTTTTTCTCACCACCTTCTCTTTGCACAACCTATACTGATATATGCAGATAACAATACTAACATATTTTTAAAACTTAAATCAAGTACTTTTTCAGCACCTGATTCAAGTCTTATCTCATATATTATTTATTATCATCGTCTTTTACTTCAGTATAATCTGCGTCCACTACTCCGTCATCTTGAGAAGGTGCATCTTGTGGAGCTTCTCCTGCATTTTGTGCGTTTTGAGCACTTTGTGCTTGTTCGTACAACTTTTGAGATATTGGCTCGAAAGATTTCATCAATTTTTCAATACCATCTCTTATTTCTTTTGCAGTAGAGGCAGAATTGTCTTTAAGTTTCTTAAGATCTTCTATAGCTCCTTCAACTGCTGATTTTTCTCCTTCTGTTACCTTGTCACCAAGGTCAGCAAGTGTTTTTTCAGTTTGATAAATTGTGTTTTCAGCATGATTTACAGCTTCAACTCTTTCTTTCTTTTTCTTGTCTTCTTCTTCGTGCATCTTTGCTTCTTGCACTTTTTTATTGATTTCATCTTCTGATAGATTTGTTGAAGATGTTATAGTTATCTTGTTTTCTTTACCTGTTCCCAAGTCTTTAGCAGTAACGTGAACGATACCGTTTGAGTCTATATCGAATGTTACTTCTATTTGCGGCATTCCTCTTCTTGCTGGTGGTATCTCATCAAGTCTGAATCTTCCAAGAGTTATATTGCCGTCAGCAAATTCTCTTTCACCTTGCAATACATGGATATCAACAGCGCTTTGATTGTCTTCTGCTGTAGAAAATACTTGTGATTTCTTAGTAGGTATTGTAGTATTTCTTTCTATTATCTTAGTGAATACTCCACCCAATGTTTCTATACCAAGTGAAAGTGGAGTAACGTCAAGCAACAATACGTCTTTGACATCTCCTGCCAATACACCGGCTTGGATTGCAGCACCAAGAGCCACACACTCATCAGGGTTGATGCCCTTTGAAGGTTCTTTTCCTGTGAATTTCTTTATAGCTTCTTGAACAGCAGGTATTCTTGTAGATCCACCTACCAACAATACTTTAGCCAAATCATTTACACTTAGACCTGAGTCTTGAAGAGCCTTTCTTGTAGGTTCCATAGTTTGTTCTACAAGGTGAGCAGTCAATTCGTTGAATTTTGCTCTTGTGATGTCCATATTAAGGTGCTTAGGACCTTCAGAAGTTGCAGTTATAAACGGTAGGTTGATATTTGTAGATAATGTTGAAGATAATTCCTTTTTCGCTTTTTCTGCAGCATCTTTAAGTCTTTGTGCTGACATCTTGTCTTTTCTAAGGTCTACACCGTCAGTTTTCATAAATTCTTCTGATATATAGTTTACCAATACATCATCAAAATCGTCTCCACCAAGTTTGTTGTTACCGCTTGTTGCAAGCACTTCAAAAGTACCGTCTGCAATTTCAAGTATGCTGACGTCGAATGTACCGCCACCAAGGTCAAATACCAATATCTTTTCTTCTACTCCGTCTTTGTCTACACCATAAGCCAATGCAGCAGCTGTAGGTTCGTTTATTATTCTTTTTACATCAAGTCCTGCTATCTTTCCGGCATCCTTTGTAGCCTGTCTTTGTGCGTCAGTAAAGTATGCAGGGACAGTTATTACAGCTTCTGTTACCTTTTCTCCAAGATAGCTTTCAGCATCAGCCTTTAGTTTTTGAAGTATGATTGCCGATATTTCTTGCGGAGAGTAGTTTTTACCATCTATAGTAACTTTGTAATCCCTACCCATTTCTCTTTTTATAGATGATATTGTTCTGTCAGGATTTGTAACAGCCTGTCTTTTAGCAGGTTCCCCTACTATTCTTTCTCCGTCTTTTGAAAATGCTACTACTGAAGGTGTAGTTCTCATTCCTTCAGTGTTTGATATTACGACTGCTTCGCCACCTTCCATTACTGCGACGCAAGAGTTTGTTGTTCCTAAATCTATTCCTATTGTTTTAGCCATTTTAAATTTCCTCCGTTATTATTAACTAATAAAATTATGATTGTAACATTGTTTTGTTTTTAGTTATTATTTTAAATATTTATATAAAACCGCATTTACAACCAAATATCATACTGTAAGTCTTTTAATAACTGAAAATACCTTAGCTGATTTTATCTAAGCATCCTAAATTACAGTTAAAATATTTTTTCTTTTATTATGTTTGAGTATAAATCAATGATTGTTTAATGCAGTGAAACAAGATTATTGTGATACCTTAACCATTGAAGGACGTATCACCTTTTCCTTAAGTTTATATCCTTTTTGAAAGACTTCCAAGACCTTATTCTTTTCGTCAGCTTCCTCTTGCATTACTGCGTGGTGGAAGTTAGGATCAAACTCCTGCCCTAAGGCATCTATTTCTTCCAATCCGTTTTTGAAAAGTGTCTCTTCAAGTTGTTTCTTAATCATTATTACACCTTGTAAAAACGGTGTGTCATTATCTTTTTCACTCTCAATTGCTCTATCAAAGTTATCCAGTACCAAGAGCAGTTGAGTAATTATATTTTCGTTGGCAAATGTTGATATATCCTGCATCTCCTTTGCCACTCTCTTCTTGTAATTCATAAATTCTGCCTGTGTTCTTTGAGCCAAATCTTTCATCTGATCGACTTGTCCTTGGAGTTCTTCAAGTTGTTTTTGTTGTTCATCCATCTCTTTTTGAGTTTCGTCACAAGCATTTTCAACTTCGCTATTTTCTTTTTCTTTTATTTCATCCGTCTCTATATCCGGATTAATTTCTTTGTTTTCTTTTAGATTGTTGTTTTCCATTTCTCCTCCTTACAGCTCATCCAAACACTTGCTGATATATCTCATTAATGAATACGCCTTACCGTAATCCATACGCTTAGGACCTATAATGCCGAACTTACCCACCATTCTGCCATCCAACCTGAAATTGGCGGTGATGATTGAGCAATTATCCAGTACATCTCCCATCGACTTGTCACCTATTATTATATTGACGTTATCTTTGGTTACTCCATGATTTTGGAGCACTTCCACCAGCTCATCCTTATTGTCAAGCAAAGTCAAAAAAGATTTCACTGTGGATATATCATTAAACTCAGGATAATTAAATATATTATTTGTACCCTTTAACATTATGCTAAACGGTGTATCTTGTAAAACACTGCTATTTATTGTATTTAGCATATTGTCCAACAATTCATCATACCACATTATCTCGGACTTGATATATTGTACGAATTTATCACCTAAAGAATATATGTCCTTTCCTATAATCTGATCTTTTATAGTCTGAGATATAATCTGAATTTTCTCAGCGTCTATTTCCTTTTCGATGTATATATTCTTGCTGTTAACTGTGCCATCTTCCATTACCATTATCATCACTATCTGATGTTCGCTGACCTTTACCAGGTCAAAGTGACTTATCTTATTTTCTTTTTCTTCGCTTGCCTTCATTATCGCTATGGAAGTATAGTTTGTCAAAGAAGTCAGAATATTTACAGTTTCATCAAGTAAATTTTGAATTTGATTTATATTATTATCCAGAGTTTTTCTGATTAGTTCTTTTTCCTTAAGTTCCAAAGTATTATCCTTCATCAGCTCATCCACATACAATGCATACGCCATCTGTGAAGGCACTCTGCCTGCAGAAACGTGAGGTGAGATAAGGTAGCCCATATCTTCAAGATCAGACATCTCATTACGAATAGTTGCCGCACTTATGGCGAGATCTTTATTCTTTGATATCGTCCTTGAGCCTATCGGTTCTGCAGTGGATATATACTCTTCCACTATGAACTTGAGTATTTTCATTTTCCTTTCGCTAAGATTTGTTTTCATATCTATCTTCCTTTAAATTCCGGATAAAAATTGAATTCTTATTTTTTTGTTAGCACTCTTTAACATCGAGTGCTAACTACAAATATTATCTTACTACTTTTATTTATGTTTGTCAACAATAATTAAAAATTTTTTTATTTATTTTTGAAAAAGGCATAAAAATATTTTAATCACTGCTTTTCTATTTCCCTTTTTTTAAATCCATTGATAAATATTATCCATAGATTAAACAGATATTAGTATCAATTCGGGCACACCACAAAAAAGGTGACTGAACTTCTCCAATCACCCTTTAATTATAACTGTACTTTAAGTAAATATCATGACTTAGCATATTTTAATAAGTCTTATTTATTATCATCTTCTTTATTTCTTTTCATATACCAAAGCGCTGATACTACACAAATCAATGTTGCTATTACTGCTACCATTTTTCCACCTCTCAATCAAAATAAAATATTTCTTCAAATTTCTTATCTAAGGCTATGCACAAAATCAACGCCAACTTTGCAGTAGGGTTAAACTGACCTGTTTCAATCGAACTTATAGTATTTCTTGAAACTCCTACTAGCTCTGCCAAATCAGTCTGTGAATATCCTTTTTCTTTCCTTATTTCTTTTAAATTATTTTTTAATACTAATAAATTATCCATAAAATCCACCTTAGTGAAGAAATATATGACATAATAGGAATACAATACCTAAAAATGAACTTAATATTAAATAATAGTATGAATTTAGCTCTTTAGAAAATTTATACTCTGTATAATATCTTGCAGCAGAAAATACAAACATTAGAGATACAACATCATAACTTTCTATATTATTAAATTTATTAAATACAAGCAAAAAAACACTTAATAAAATAAAGATTTTATGCCCTAAACTTAAGCCTTTATTATTGACATTATCAATACCCTCATCTTTTTTCTCTTCCCTTGCTTTTTCAAGTATTTCATCCTTTTTCATCTCAAACCCTCCTTTGACAAGTTTACTTGGTAAAATTATTATAACATTTCCAAGTATACTTGTCAATATTAAAAATTATATTATTGGTACTAAAATCTAATAAATTAATAGATAAAAGATTTTCAGTGCATTTATAATAAATTCATACATCATATTCTATATTTTTAAATAACTACTGATAAAGGTTATCCACAGATTAAATAGATAATAGTATAAATACTTTTTTTGCAAAAAAAAGGTGGCTGGATTTCTCCAATCACCCTTTGTTTAATTATACTAATTAGCTTTAATACTAAACAACATTTTGAATATAATAGTTCATTTTATTAAATACAGCCTTTTTTCAAACAAGTTTTAATTTACTAAGGTCTATCTAATAGGTTTAGTATTATAATTCTATCAATTTTAATTATTAGAATATACAACATATTTGTTTGCTTATTTAACTAACCTCTGTATTTTCTTAAGTTTTATATATCAAGCATATACTTTCTATCTAATTCATTGTAAGTATCTATATTTACAAGTTTGAGATAGTCATCGAATTTTATCAAATCTTTATAGAAAGACTCATCTGTACCTTTTTCCTTGATTTCTCTCAAAATCTTGAGCATTGCTGTCGCACTTGCCATCAACTCTGCAAATGGAAAAGTCACTATCTTGTATCCCATCTTTCCGCAATCTTGAGCCGTTACTCCAAGTGTTGTTTCCTTTCCATAGGTAAAACCAAGATGTATAGGTGCTTTGAGATATTTTGGAAATTCTTCAAGTTCTTTTTTGTTTCTCGGCATAGGCTTTACCATATCGGCTCCTGCCTCTGCGTAGGCGTTCAGCCTTTCTATCGCCTCTTCAAACGGTGCATCTGTACGAGCCACTATTACAAAGTTTTCATCTTTTCTCGCTTCTACAGCTGCCTTTATCTTGCCTATCATCTCTTGTGTTCTTATAAGTTTTGTGCCTTTAATATATGGACAGTTTGGAGGAAGTTCCTGATCCTCGATGAAAAGTCCGGCTATTCCTGAATTTTGAAATTCTACTACTGTCCTATAGGTATTGATTGCATTTCCATATCCACCTTCTGCATCCGCCATCATAGGTATCTTAACAGCCGCAGCCATATTCCTGCACATTCTTACCATTTCTGTAAATGTAAGCAGTCCGTTATCAGGTACTCCAAGTATTGTTCCGTGCATTCCAAATCCTGTTGTAGCTGCAAGCTCAAAGCCCATAAATTCTATCGCTCTTGCAGATAAAGCGTCATATGCACAAGGTGCTACTACCACCTTATCACCATTTATCAAATCTCTTAATTTTTTAGTCTTTATCATCTTTATCCCTCTTTTTTTAAGTAAGTCTTCTATAGATGTTTATTTTTATTTAGTGTATTTTTTCTGTCCCGTAGGCAGTTCTCTGACCAAGTCACTTGCCTTTCCGGCATTGAGGATGTAACTTCCGTTTTGATTTCCTGTCAAGTCTCTGACTTTTTTACCTATTTCTATTACCTTGTCTATATCTATACCTGTATATACTCCCATCTGATCCATCAAATGCACTACATCTTCAGTAGATACATTACCTGCCGCTCCTGGTACAAACGGGCATCCTCCAAGTCCTGCAAAAGAAGTGTCAAAGGTGTCAAATCCTGCTTGCATTCCTGCAATTATATTTGCTATACCAAGCCCTCTCGTATTATGGAAGTGCAATACCCACCTTACCTTAGGATAGTCTGCTCTCATCTTTACTGCCATTTCATATACCTGTGTAGGATATGCAACTCCTGCTGCATCAGAAAGCGATATCTCATCTATTCCTACGTTAAGATACGCTTCCACAATAGATTTCACATCTTCTATCGGTATAGTCTTATCCCATGGAGAGCCGAAGGGCATTGAAATAGAACCTGAAATTTCGATGTTGTTCTTATGTGCCAAATCAACACAGTCTCTAAATCCTGCGACGCTTTGTTCAGGAGTCATATTAAGATTAGCAAGGTTATGGGCTCTACTTGCTGAAACGTTAAGTTTTACCTTTTTACAACCACAATCTATTCCTCTTTGTACTCCCTTTAAGTTTGCAACCAAGGCTCTGTATTCCACACCGTCGTATAACTTTCCTTTTTTGTAAAGTTCGTCAGTATCTGCCATTTGAGGTACGTTTTTCGGACTTACAAAAGAACCCGGTTCTATTATCTTAAATCCTGATTGGCCTACCAAATCAAGTAATTCCAGCTTATCTTTTGTTTCTAAAATTCTCTTTTCATTTTGCAGTCCATCTCTTAGTCCCACTTCACAAAGTCTTACCTTTTCAACCAACTTCATAATATCTTCCTTTCTATTCATATTTACACAAACATCCATTTAAGAATATTAAAATTTTCAATATATTTTAATTTCTACTCGAAATTTCATACAAAAATTAATATATATATTATTTAATAAGTATCAACTTGAAAAAATCTAATACCCCTCTTATTTAACAACAATATTTTAAAGCAACACATCTAACAAATACTAATATTTTTTTATTCATTCATTGATAAAAATATAGAGATTTTCCTTGATTGTCATAAATTTTAACTTTTCAAAGAATTGTAAAAAGATAAAAATATCCACAATTTAATTTACGTTTAGAATAAAAAAACATTATATATGATAAAGACATACCATATACATTATTTTACTACATTTGATAATAGATTAATCGACAGGTTGAGGATAAGAAGCTGTTTTATGTTTATAATTCCGAGAACTTTATTTTAAATCAGAAGACAAGTCAGGCATACCATTATTTTCTTGAATATCAAAGATTACAGGTATGTTTGTAGGATTAGCAAATTTTATTATCGCTTTTGGATAAGTAATAGCCAATGTAACAATAGCTCCTTGTGGAGGAGAATTTAGCGCTGATTTAATATGAATCTTCCCATCATCAAGCAGTTTAATGCTTTCTATTTTCACTGAATAACCCCCAGTGCTTCTTGTACCATAATCTACTACAGCATAAGTATATCCTTCTTTATTTATAGCAGTGGAAAAATTTCCTTTTCTTCGTGCCTCATAGTATTCTTTCAAGAATGGATATTTATCACGCTTATACGTGATGTCTTCAAAATTTACAACACCACTTTCACTAAATCCATTCAAAATCGGAGTCAATGATACTTCCCTCTTTTCCTTATCATAATCAACATTGTAATCCAAACTTTCAGCCACAAATCTAAGTGGTATCATAGTCCTGTCATTTCTTATCATAGGCGGCACATCAAGTTCCACCGTCTTACCGTTTATCATTGCTGTCTTATTACCTATTTTTATCTCTATTAGTTTTCCATCTACCTTTACACTTACTTTTTTTGTACTGCTGTCCCAGTTGCTTACTGCTCCCAAATCTTTTGCTATCAAAGAGTAAGGCACAAGCACCCTTCCATTTTCAATTATTATATTTTGCTCAAGAACAACTCTCTTACCATTAATTATTAATGTAATGTCATTATGGTTTGCCGCTGAACATTGATTGTTTAAAAATGATGTAATCAATAATCCGAAGATTATTACTCCTATTTTCTTCATAGAAAAACTTCCTTTCATAAAAAACTAAAAAATATTATTTGAATATACACTCTAAACAAATTTATTATATTATATTTTACTACTTTTTTCTTTATAAATCATAATAATTTATTTTACTTTATCATTACAAATTTATATTAATTTAGGTTTTTTATAAATATTCAGCTTTCCACTATTTTCTGCCTTTCACATATTCATTTACATATTTTTTTGCCGTTTCAAGACATTTCTTTGCATGAGCAGCATAACCGTTTTTATCTACCTGTGCCTTATTAGGAAGCTCTATGGAATATGGAACTATAGGAATAGCGTTTAAAATATCTCTTATATCTATTCCGCCCTCTCCCACATATAGTCTTTCCTGTCTCATTATCCTCTTCATCTCTTCAATGTCGCTTGGTATCTCCTTACAAGCATCGCAGAGATGTACAAAGTTAAAATATTTATCCGGGACTTTTTTTAGTTCTTCTACCGAATCCTTGGCACGATGAAAATGATGCATATCAACAAGCAGTCTTGCATTTTCAGTTTTTACAGTTTCTATGACTTCAAGCGCTTTTGCCATAGTATTTACTCCTGCAATTGGCACATACTCCAAGTTGACATCCAAATTATACTGTTTAGCCAATTCGCATAAGATATTAAATTGCTCTATATAATATGATTTTTCATTTGTCCATATCGAACTTAATATATTTCTTACTCCAAGATTTGCACTAAGTTCAAATATTGGCTCGTAATCCTTAACATTTACACCGTCATATATCCTTGCAAGTTCCATGTCAAGCACTTTTAACCCTGTATCATTTAAATAGACTTTCAATTCATTGAACATTTTTTTATCTTTAATTAATTCAAATCTTTGTTCATCAGGTAAATTCATATATATCTGTCTTAAGCTTACATAGTCGTAGCCACATTCATGAGCAATCTTTGATATCTCTATCGGAGATGTGTTGAGTACAGTAAGCTGAGCCAGAGAAAACTCAAAATTCATATCATCACCTTCTTTTTCAAATTAATAATTATCATACTTAACAAATATCATTTCATTTTCAATTTCAGAATAATTCACAATGCTTTATAAATATCTAATAATAAATTAAAATCTTGAGGATTATTGAATTATATTGTGTGTACATTATACTATTATCTGTTTAATCTATGGATAATACAGATTTATACTAAAAACCTGTTAAAAAGCCATTTAGTTAAGTTGCAAAAAATTTATTGAAAATTTCTACGATGTATAAAGGCATTTAAAATAACTACTTGATTTTATAAAAGGTGATTAGTATTAGTATGTGTAATAGTTTGGCGTATAATTTTTAAAATCATACGCCCTTTTTTATATCTATATTATTTATATTACATCCTTTTATCCTTCAAACAGTTCGCCTCTCACATAGTCTATTGGCATATCTACTCCAAGCCATATCTTATATGCCAATGCACCTTGCCAAAGCATCATATTTATACCGTTTGTAGTTTGAAGTCCCTTTTCTTTGGCATATTTCATAAGTTTTGTTTCTCTTGGCTCATAGACTATGTCATACACAAAAGCCTTTGTGTTATTAAGTACATCTGATGATGATATGGCGCACATATCGACTCTACCCTTCATGCCAAGTGGAGTAGCATTTATAAGAAGTACAGCATCTTTTAATTCTTCCTTTAAAGCGTCCTCATCAATTATAAGTTTCACCTTACAATTTGGAATTCCTTTGTTTATAGTTTCTTTTACTTCTTTCATTAATGCTTCATCAATATCTTTTATAATGAGCTCTCCTACTCCCTCATACGCTAATTGTATAGCTATCGCTCTTCCTGCTCCGCCTACTCCAAGCAATACGACTTTTTTTCCCTTATAGTCTATTTTAAGCTCCTCTATTGATGCTACAAAGCCTCTTCCGTCAGTATTATATCCTTTTATCTTCTTCGTTTCGTCATCTATAGTTATTGTATTTACAGAGCCGATTATTTTGGCATCTTCTGAGATTTCATCAAGATATTGAATTACCTCTTGTTTGTTTGGGAAGGTAATATTTGATCCTTTAGCATTAAATAGTTTTAGTGCTTCAAGTGCTTGCTTAAGCCCTTCTTTGCCTACTTCAAGGCAGAGATAGGCATAGTCTTGTCCCGTCTTTTCAAAAGCACTGTTGTGCATGTGTGGTGAACGAGAGTGTTTTATCGGTGTTCCGATTAATCCTATCAGTCTTGTTGTTCCTTGTATTCTGTTAGCCATTTTAATTTACTCCTGTTTCTTTTTCCGCCCTGTCAATTTCACTTCTAAGCACGTCTACAAGTTCCTTGCCTATTTTATTTTCTATTGTAGTCCATACTCCCTTAGTGGCGTCTCTCATTTGTGTGAACAAATCATCATTATAATCAAGAATGACAACATCATTATCCTTTAATATTTTGATTCTTCCATCACTTCTCTCATCAGTTTGAGCCCTTGCGTATACCTTTGCCTCGTCTGCAGCCTCTTGTATTACATCTTGCAAATCCTTAGGCAAATCATCAAGTACAGCCGGTGAGCCAACGAGTGAAAGAGTATGAAGTATGTGGTTTGTTTGAACTACATATTTTTGTTGTTCATAGACCTTACTTGCAACTATCGTTTCTATAGGATTTTCCTGTGCATCTATAGTCTTTTGTTGCAGACCTACATATACCTCAGCCCATGCCATAGGTGTAGGATTTGCACCTGACGACTTCCATAAGGCTATGTGGTTTGAATTTTCCATTGTACGAATTTTTATCCCCTTTAGGTCGTCAATGTTTTTTACCTCTTTATTAGATGACATTACTCTATATCCCTAATCTGCATATCCAAGCAATCTAAGATGTTTTTGTTCATAGTATTTTTTGAGTTTTTCCTGCAACTCTCCGTCCAAGACCATTCTTGCAATCTTCAGATTTTTAAACGCCATAGGTGCATCAAATATCGCCACTTCCGGTACAAAGGGTACCTGAGGAGCTGTAGTTTGAACGACAAAGGTTATATTTCCTCTTTGTACTGCCTCTGTTATCTCTACATCACCGCCAAGTTGAGAGTTTGGATAAACATTCATATCTATTCTTCCCTTGCTCTTTTCTTCCACAAGCTCAGCAAATTTCATAGCAAATATGTCTGTTACAGTATCAGTCTGTGATGCGTGGGCAAGGTAAAGTTCATATTTGTTCCTTTCTCCCACTTTTTTTCTCCTTGCCTCTGTACTTAGACAAGCTGTGAGCGTCGTAATGCAAACAAGAAGCAAGACTAAGCTATATATTTTTTTCATCGATTTATTTTTCATTTTCTCATCCCTCCACTACAGTAATATCAGACTTATCTGAGGTATGAAAGTGATTAATATTAACGCAACTATAAAAGCCACAATAAAAGGTATAACCTTTTTGATGATGTCTTCTATCTTTACAGAGCTTATAGAGCTGGCGACAAACAAGTTGACACCAAGAGGCGGTGTTACAAAACCTATAGCAAGATTTACCACCATTATTATACCAAAGTGAATAGGATCTACTCCGTATTGCTTTACCAACGGTACTAAGATAGGAGTAAGTATCAATATAGCAGGTGTAGTATCCATAAACATACCTACTATTAGTAAGATTACATTTATCAAAATCAAAAGTGCAATCTTAGAGCTTACAGTAGAACTTATACCTTGAGTAATCAAAGTCGGTACCTTCATAAATGTAAGTATTCTTGCAAATCCTGTAGCGGCAGCTATTATAAATATAATTGTCGTATAAGTCTTTACAGAATCTACAAGTATCTTATACAAGTCTGTCACCTTGAGTGACTTATATATGAAAAGCGAAATTATCAAAGCGTAAAATACTGAAATTACTGCTGCTTCTGTCGGTGATGCTATACCTCCATAGATGCTTCCAAGTATGATTACCGGACAAAGTATAGCCCAAAAGCTATCTTTCAAAAGCCCTACAAAACCCATCTTTTTAAGTTCATTTTTATAACTTACAAGCTTTTCCTTATCTTCTCCATGTTTCTTGCAATAGTACCATGAATAGACCATTAGACAAAATCCTATGAGTAGTCCTGGAAGTATACCTGCCATAAACATCTTGGCAACTGATACACCTGACGCCTGACCATAGAATATGAATGGGATTGACGGTGGAATAATAACCCCAAGTCCGCCTGCAACTGCAACAAGTGATGTAGAAAACACCTTGTCATATCCAAGATTTACCATTATAGGAATAGTCATTGCTCCGACTGCTGCTGTAGTAGCAGGACCTGAGCCTGATATTGCACCGTAGAACAAGCAGGTAATTACTGTTGCAATAGGCAGTCCTGCTGTTTTGTCAGCTACAAAATATGAAAAAAAGTTAAACAATTTTTTTGAAATCTTACCTTCTGCCATTATATTTCCTGAAAGTACAAACATCGGTACTGCCAAGAGTGGAAAGCTATCTACTCCGTTAATCATCGCTCTTATTATATATTGAGGATCGGCAGGAAACCACGGATCTATCAAATTGGGTAATATTCCGAGTATTGCCAATATCATACCTATAGGTACGGCAATTACAATAAGAATCGCAAATATTATAAATAAAGATGCTACACTCATTATTACCTCCTAATTTTCTTTTTCTTGTTTCGATTCCTTACTTAAGGCAATCGCATTTTGAATTATTCTAATGATTGAAAGTACAGAGCCTATAGGAACTGATATCTGAATTAGCCAAGACGGTATACCTATAGCTGCACTTGACTGACCGCTTGCAAACGAAGATGCCACAATGTCGCATGAAAATGCCGCCATTATTAAAAATAATATTAACATTATCAATTTATCTATATAAGATAGCGCCTTTTGCACACTTGCAGGCATTGAATTTCTAAACTGATCGACTTTGATAGACGTACTTTTTTTGATACAATATGGTACCCCTATAAACGTTGACCATACAAACATATATCTTACAAGCTCTTCCGACCATGAAAGAGAGTTTCTAAATACATATCTTGAAACAATTTGCAAGCCTAAGATTAAGGTCATGCAAATCAGTAATATTACGAGAATTATTTCTTCGAGATATTCATTTACTTTCTTCATAACATCCTCCCAACTTTAATTTTATTTTATAAGTATTTTATTTTTTAATTTCATATAAGATATAATGATTACGATTTTCTGATATTTTATAGTATAGGCTAACTTTTTATTGTTAGCCTATACTATAGATAATTTTGTACTTATAAACTCTAAACCCGAAAACATATTCTACAAAATCTAATATATTTTTAAATAAGAAACGCTTGGATTCTTCAATCAGTTTGTAAAAACTATTTTGTTGCTACATGGACTGATCTTGTAGCTTCTCCATACATCAATACACCATCTTTTATATTTTCTTTAGGTGTGTAGATGTCGTTGATATTCCAGATACCATCTGTAGGCACAGGTATGTTTTCCATAGGTACATCAATTAAATATGGTTCGTTTGACTCTATTGCTTCCTTGAATATCTCTTTGAATTCATCAGCAGATTGCACCTTTTTAGCCTTTATCCCATAAGCCTTAGCTACTTCTGACCACTCAGGATTATAAGGTTTAGAGTCTATCTTAAATACTGTTCCAAAGTTATGATGATAGTGAGCACCTTCAAGCCCGGCTATTGTTCCAAATGCATAGTTGTTCATTACCACCCATACCACAGGAATATTGTATTCTTTTGCTGTAGCCAACACTGACGGATTTGTTCCGAAACCGCCGTCACCAATCAAAGTGATTACCTTCTTATCAGGTTTAGCAAGTTTCACACCAAGCAATGCGGCAGAGCCGAATCCCATAGTAGCAAGTCCACCCGGATGCATTATTGTTCCCGGTTTTGTAATGTCAAACTGCTGTCCTATGCCATTTTTGTTCCAACCTACATCCGTACATATTATTCCATCTTCCGGGAATACTTCTCTTACATCTTTCAATATTCTTTGCGGAGTCATAGGGAATCTTGAGTCGTTTTCTACGGCTTCATTCGATTTTTTAAACTCTTCCTTGTATTTTTTTATCTCTTCAATCAAAGCAGGATTTTTAAATCCTTCAGGTTTAAGAGCCTTTATCTCTTTTAATATTTCTTGTAATGCTAATTTCAAATCTGCTACAGCTCCTACTTCTATAGGATAGTTTCTTCCTATTTCAGTAGGATCTATGTCTATTTGAATGAATTTTGTTTTTTCAGGGTTGAAAGTTACACCCTTGTACCATGAACTTGAGTCAGCCTCGGCAAATCTTGTACCAAGTCCCATCACAACATCTGCATTTGAGGTTTTTTCGTTGATGAAATTAGTACCCCAAAATCCTGTCATTCCCATCATTAGCGGGTGTCTGTCAGATAAGGCTCCTTGTCCCATCAAAGTCCTTGATACCGGTATATTGTAAAAATCAACCAATTCTTTGAGTTCTTCACTTGCATTTGCAAGTATGACTCCGCCACCTACATGAATCACCGGATTTTTAGCTTCTACCAGCATCTTTGCTATTTTCTTTGCAGCCTCTTCATCTATAGACGGTTTATTTGTAATCAATGTTCCTCTCATAGTCCTGTCAAAATATGAAGTGTCCAGCTCTCTTGAAAACATATCCATAGGAACTGATATCAAAACAGGTCCGGGTTTTCCGGATTCTGCCAATCTGAATGCTCTGTCTAATATATCAGGGAAGAGTTGTGGAATATCAACTCTGAAAGCTCTCTTTACAAATGGTTGATATATCTTATATTGATCAGCATCAGCATGCATATTCACCTCTTGGTGAGGATGCTTGCCGTAGTAGTAGCTTGGTACATCGCCTGCAATTACTACCATAGGTATAGAGTCAAGAGCCGCTCCCGCTACACCTGTAGTTGCATTTGTAAGACCGGGTCCCAAGTGGCAAAGCACAACGCTTGCCTTACCTGTAGCTCTTGCATATCCATCGGCTGCAGTAGATGCTATCTGTTCATGTCTTACTGAAATATATTGGAGTTTCTTACTTTTATTTAGCGCATCCAACATTGCTATTACTGTATGACCGCAAAGTCCAAATACATATTTTGTATCACGTCTTTCAAGGTAGTCTACAAGTTGCTCAGATATTAACTTATTCATATAAGCCCTCCTCGTAGTGGCAATGCCACAATTTTAAAATTAAAATATTATCAATGTTTTTAAAATTTTTTACTTATTGTAATCGACATTGTTTTCCCATTTATTAAAAATGTAGCTTAAAACATATTATCTTTATTAAAATAAATAGAACATTATAATGACGTTTACTATATTTACTTTAATACCAATATCTCATTATTACTAATCAAAGTTTAATTCTTATGTTCTTCTAATTTACGGGTAAATTTTCAAAATACCTCTACAATGTTATTATTAATCATAATATATTTTACTGCAAGTAATCATTTGTTGAACTTTATAAATTTCAACTATCTTTAAAATTATTTCTATATTCATTCTTACAATAAAGCTATTTTCAAGCCTTATTGCAAGAATGAATTTATAACCTTATTTATCAGCTATTTATCATATTTTAGTCTTCTGCCAATTCAGCAACATAGAATTCTCCGAATAGTTCCTTATCTGAAGGCATATCTCTTGGTATAGGAACTGATACCCAAGTTGTATTCATATAGTGTTTCAAAGCCACGTTTTCAGAAACAATATTTCCACCCCAAGTACCGCAACCCATTGATGATGTCATCGGCATTCCGTTTGTAGCAGAGCCTGAATTTGCCTTTGATTGTGGTTGTCTTACCATTATTCTGCTCACCGGTGCCGCCATAGCCAATCTATGGATATGGTCCTCATCAAAGGAGAATATACCTACTGAGTGACCTTTACCTCCTACCTCATATATAGCTCTCATCTTATCAAGAGCATTTTCAAATTCTCCTGAATATTTGAATGTTGCAAGTAGTGTTGTAAGTTTCTCTGATGAGAAGAAATGTTCTTTTCCTATATTCTCTTCTTCAACAAAGATAAACTTTCTATCAGCAGGTATAGTAAATCCTGCTATCTCAGCCAATTTTTGAGGAGGTATGGCTACTGTATCAGCAAGTCTATGTCCTTCTTCATCCCACATTACTTTTTTTAATTTTTCTTTTTCTTCTGCATTTGCCTTGTATCCACCTTCTTTTTCAAGGTTTTTCAAAACTTCATCATATATTTCATCGTATATTACTAAGTTACCGTCAGCAGAGCAACCGCTACCGTTGTCACTTGTCTTTGAAATCATAGTATTATGCGCAGCTTCTACAGGGTCAGCAGTATTGTCGAATATCATTGTTGCATTTCCGGCTCCAGAACCATAAGCAGGTGTTCCTGAAGAGTAAGCAGCCTTTACCATAGGTCTTCCACCTGTTGCTATTACGAGGTCAGCCCTTGCCATCAACGCTTCAGTCATTGCTACTGACGGATTTTTTACACATTGAAGTATATCTTCGGGTGCTCCAAGTTCCTTAAGAGCCTGTCTCATTATTTCAACACCTTCGTATGTCGTATTTTTTGCTCTTGGATGCGGAGAAAAAATCAATACGTCCCTTGCCTTTATACCGTATATCGCTTGTCCTGCAGGAGTAAGTACAGGATTTGTTGTAGGTACAAGTGATGCTATGATACCGACAGGTTTTGCATATTTTTTGATACCCTTTTCAGGTATTTCTTCTATTACGCCTACACTTTTTGCTCTCAATGCATCCCTTAGTACTCCACGAACTTTAAATCTTTTATTATTTCGAGACTCTCTGTCGCCAAGTCCACTTTCTTCTATTGATTTTTCAACGAGATATTTTACAGTTTCTCTATTAGCTATAGCCCAAGCAACTTTTTGGATTAATCTGTCAACTGTCGCCTGATCATAATTTTCTATTATCTTCCTTGCTGCTTCCGCTTTTTCGAATAACTCATCAAGTTCTTTTACTTGCACATCAGTAAGATCTTTAGCCATTTGATTTTCCTCCATGATATAAATATTAATTTAATAATTAAATACAAGTTTTAGGTTTAATTTTGTAATACTATTTATTTTATGTATAAAAGATAGCATACTTTTCTTAAAAAATCAACATATAATTCGTTTTCCTAATGGTTTTCCCAACCAAATTTACTCTTAAAATAATATAATTTTTTGTATTGATTTTTAGGATATAATCCCCAAGTTAATATTTAAATTACATTGAAAATTTTGCTATTATATTTAATTTACTCTATTCTATTTCTAAAAACCATCTATTTTTTATTCTAATTTTGCATTCTCATCTTACAAATATTTGTAGTGATTATTGAATCTCAGCTAAGTAAAATTTAAAAAGTTCTATATCTTCCTTAGTAGTAAGTTTTAAATTAGGCTCATCATTTTCTATTATATGGACGTCTATTCCATTTTTTATAGCTAATTGTGTATCATCTGTTATATCTCTGCCATCCTCAGTTTTTTTATGTGCATCATAGATGAGTTTGTAATTAAAACTCTGAGGCGTCTGAAGATTATATACAAAATTCCTGTCAATATATTTTTCTATATTATGCCCCTCACTGTAAACAACGGTGTTTGAGTTTTTTTGAGCAAGAGTAGTTGCTCTGTATTTTATAGTTTCTTCGACGCATTTATCTATACTATGCGGCTTTATCATAGCTCTTATTCCATCATGTATCAATACTATATCATCTTGACTTGCTATATTTTCAAGCGATTTTAGGGCATTAAAAACGGACTGTTTCCTCGTATCTCCGTTTTTAACAGTCATGATATGTTTCGTTATACCGTATTTTCTTACTATTTCACTTATCTTATCAAAATATTCTTCAAGGCATGCAACGACAATCTTATCTATTTTTTCTGAGTTCTCAAAGGCTGTAAGAGTATAAGATAGAATCTCTCTATCTTTTATCTTGTAGAACTGTTTTGGAATTTCAAGTCCGGTTCTTGCTCCTACACCACCGGCAAGCACTATGGCAATATTCATCTAATCTCTCCCTATATCATACGAAGCATAAGCATTGAGACTCATGTCGGCAATATTGCCTGCAATATATTCATAATATCCGCAACTGCCTATCATGGCTCCATTATCAGTGCATAGGCTTATAGGTGGATAGTAGAGTCTATATCCTTCTTCTATGCAAAGCTCAGATAATTTTGCTCTAAGGCTTGAATTTGCAGATACTCCACCGGCAATTGCAATCTTTTGAATATTTTCGGCCTTTGCAGCTTTCATCAGGTTTTCACATAATATATCCACTACGGATTTTTGAAATGAAGCTGCTACATCAGCCTTGTTCACTTCGATATTTTTCATCTTCATTGTGTTCATATAGTTTAATACTGCAGACTTTATACCTGAAAAACTGTAATCGAAAGAATTTTCAAAATGTGATTTCGGAAAACTAATCGCATTTTCATCACCCTCTTTGGCAAGGGAATCAATCTTTGGACCTCCAGGATATCCCAAGTCAAGGCATCTCGCCACCTTGTCAAAAGCCTCTCCCACCGCATCATCTCTCGTCTTAGCTATTACTACATACTTAGTATAGTCTTCCACCTTTACTATATGCGAGTGTCCGCCTGATACCACAAGGCATAGAAATGGTGGTTCCAAATCCAAATGTTCTATATAATTTGCACAGACATGCGCCCTTATGTGATGTACTCCAACAAGAGGTTTTGACAGTGCAAAAGAGAGCGCCTTGGCAAAGGAAACTCCAACCAATAGTGAACCTACAAGCCCCGGGCGATTGGCAACTGATATAAAGTCTATATCGTCAAATGTAAGATTTGCATCGTCCAATGCCTTCTTGCATACATAATTTATATTTTGTATGTGATTTCTTGAGGCAATCTCCGGCACCACTCCACCAAATTTTGTGTGTATAGGTATTTGTGTATCTATTATATTTGACAGAACATATCTGCCGTTTTTTACTACTGCTACAGCCGTTTCATCACAGCTTGTCTCTATCGCCAATGTTAGCAAGTCTTTCATAGTCATCCCTATCTTATCTAAATTTATAATACTAATTAGACTATAAAGTATTAAAATTTATTGCAAAAATATAAAACATCCAAAAAGTTAATTCCGAATGTTTTATATTTCAAAAAATTTTAAACTTAAATCTTTTTTCTATCTTTATATCTTATCCCTTATTAAAAGGTTAAGCAAAGATTATCTATAATCTAAAATTTGAACATATCTTCAAAGTAAAATACGCTACTTGGTGAACAAACAAACATAACCATATCAGGTTTTATTGTCTTAATAGTCGAAAGTAAGGTCTTTCTTATGTTTTCATACCTTGTATCAAACATGTGGATGCTGTTTACATTTGTGCTCAAATATGCTGAAAAAGGCATAGCATAAGAGTCTTTTATAATGACAATCTTGGAGTTGTCCTTGACTTTTTGATTTGTTATTATCTCGTAAGGACTGCCGTATCCCATCATTGTAGTATACTTATCCTTATATTCGTCCTTGTCTTCCAAAATTGATTTATCTACAAATACCTCTTCAAACTTACCTAATTTTTCAGAGATCATATTGTAATTTTCATCGTATTTCTTATAGTTGTAGCTCGTTTCAAAAGCAGGTATTATAAGTGAATAATCATCTTTTTTATCAATGTAGTTCTTACCTACACGCTTGCCCATAGAGCCTATGAAAGTGTTGTCGAATTTTTGAATACTGTAATTAGACAAGTCATTGGAATTATCACTGTTAGAAAGTTTATGCGACATCTGAGACTTTAAAAACTCGAAAGTCTTTTGGTAGCCCCAAAAAGCTGTCTCATTCTTCCAATGTGTATCAGTCATATAAAAAGATTTGGAATCATCCAACTTATCTTTAAAGTAGTCTTCATTCAAGTTCAGCGTCATTATACCGCCTTCGACCAATTTCTTATACAAATCGTCAGAGTTGGTAGTAGAATAGTCCAAAACTCCATATGGGAAGTTGGTAGATGCAATACTATGTTTGTTTGGAGGCATTACAAAAACAAAAGGTACATCAAGATTATCTCTAAGTTTTGTAATGCTTTTTACAGCATCTTCATTGATGTCTTTTTTTGGTATAATGTAGTAGAGCATATCATTTTCGCCCTTATATACCCTGCGGAAATATACAGGATCATCTATAAGTTTCTTACCGAGCATTTTTTGAAGTCCACCGTAAGTCTCTACAAAAGCCAATTTATTGGAAAAATTATCACTATAATCTGTTTCAAACTTCTTATACTTTTCTTTCAATATCCTGTCCTTTTCAAAAAACGAAGCAACCTTCAAGTCCTGTTTTTCATCTTGGATGTTGGCAGAAAGAAAATCAATATAGGATAAAGCTCCAAAACATCCCAAAAACAATAGGACAAAGACTATAAGAAAATATTTTTTAAAATAAATCATATTCTTCACCTAAAAATTAAAATATATGAAAGGATTGTAACTGCCCTTTACTATATAGATAGTGCATAAAATCAAAAGAATGACACATAATACATTGCTTAGGATTATATATAAGTTGTTATCACTCTTATCTTTGAAAAAATTCCTTGAGAGATTTTCAAATACTCTAAAACTTGAAAGTATAGCTACTATATAAAATACAGCAAAGTCCTTGACATAAAATGTAAACTGAGAATTGACAAGAGCCTTGTCCACCACATTGAATATATAGTAGATGTACATAAACGCACCTCTGATACTGTCACTTCTGAAAAATATCCATAGTATTGTAACTATAATTAGAGTGAGTATCCTACAAATGAGATAGGGAAATACTTTATCCACTGTCTTTGTAAATTTTGACTTGAAGATTTTCTCCAAGCTCAGTAAGGCAAAGTATAAAAGTCCCCATAGTACGAATGTCCACTTAGCTCCATGCCAAAGACCTGTAAGCCCCCATACTATTAAGAGATTGATTATAGTCCTTTGGAAGCCCTTCTTTGAACCACCCAAAGGAATATATAGATAATCCTTGAACCATGATGACAAAGTCATATGCCATCTCTTCCAAAAATCTGTTATAGATACTGCCAGATATGGATAGTTGAAGTTTTCAGGAAACTTAAATCCTATCATCTTACCTATACCTATCGCCATATCAGAATATCCGGAAAAGTCAAAATATATCTGCAATGAATAAGATATTGCTCCAAGTATCAGCATCATAGAACCAGCATCTTTGGGATCCACGTTAAAAGCACTGTCAGCAACTATAGCCATAGAATTTGCAATCAGAACCTTTTTTGAAAGACCGTAGATGAACCTCCTAAGACCGGCATTTATCTCATCAATATTGAATTTTCTCCTCTTTATCTCTTTTGCAATCTGAGAGTACCTAACTATAGGACCTGCCACAAGTTGCGGAAACATACTTATATATAGGGCAAAGGAGATTATATTGCTTTGAAAGTGTTTTGAGTCGTTTTTTCCGTCATCGAAATACACATCAAGCACATAAGACACTGCCTGAAAAGTAAAAAATGATATACCTATAGGCAAAGGTATAGATGTCAAGTTCAGTTTTACCATAAACAATGCATTTATAGTCGAAATTACAAAATTTGTATACTTAAATACTGCAAGCAGCAGGAAATTGGCAACCAAGTCAACTATTAAAAGTCTCTTCCTTAATTTCTTATCCCTTTTAGAATGTATCAGTAATGCCATAAAGTAATTGAATATTATAGAAATTACCATTACATAGACAAATATCGGTTCACCCGTAGAGTAGAAATATAAGCTTGCAATGAGCAACACAATATTTCTCAGCCTTGTATTAGGCATCAAATAATAAATCAGCAAAAATATGGGAAAAAATATAAATAAAAACGTAATACTTGTAAAATTCATCTAAATTACTCCAATATATCAATTAACTGTCATATCTAAAATCATCAAAATTATATTTTAAAACTAAATATAAAACTCCATATTTATAATTAATTTTATTTAATATTACAACTGTTCTTAAAAAATTATAAATATTACTATCTTTGACTATTCAGCAAATTAAAACTTACATATAATCAAAGAAACTTTGCATATTAATGTAAGTAATAATGAGAATTTGCTAATAGGAAGCAGGATTTATCCTTAAAATCTTAAGCATTAACAAAATTTGCCCAAAATTTTGAACATTATTATATCATAAAAACAAAAAAAATTCTTTAAAAAATTATATTGTGACACAATAAATGAAATAATATTATATATTAAGATATTTTAAGATAAAATAAATCTTAATAAATTAAAATATTTTTTTATCTAATCTTGATAATATGCTATCATAAGTATTACCGTAATTAATAGGCTAAATAGAATTATCATCAGATAGGAACTATATTTATTATAGCTGTTTAAATAAATACAAAAGATATTTATTTTAGAGATTCTCTTTGAATATTCTCCATCTTTAAGATAAATATGTCTGCTATTTTATTAGACAGGAATTATGAATTATAAAAGTTTGGTATAAAGGAGAAAAAAATGAACAGTCAATACGTCTTATTTTGTGCGCCCTACAGATTTGATTCAAGTTTCAACAACTACATGAGCAAGGAAAAGGTAGAAAAAGAACTTTTTAGTGCTGTTTTGCCCGTTGTAAATATACTAACAAGAAAATTTATCCTTCACGGCATAAAGATGAACTTCGGCATAGAAGATAAAAACTCACTATTGGCAGAGATTTCATCACTTCAAAACGGAGACTATCACGCTTACGAAGATTTAGATGTCTTTATGAATTGCTTGTTGATGAACAAAAAGTCTTGGCAAACAAACTCATAGAAATGACTAAAGGTAGACTGATTCAAGGCTCTGACGACTGCCGTATAATAGATGTAATTACTAAAGCCTATGCAGCTAAGCTGATAAACTATAATGAATTTAACGAGATATTTTTTGCACAAGCTAAAAGAATAGAAAAAAACTATGACAGTTGGGAACAATACCTTGCCTCTTGTGTACTTGGTAAAATAGTGCAAATGTGCGATGATGCTCCTACTATAGTAACAAAGGAAGAATATATTTACAACATCTATTCTTACTGCGTAATACCTACTAATGTATTTGAATTTTCAACTTTTTGGAATAATGATTTATCCAAACTCGCTGAAATTTTAGCTGAGATACTGCAAATAGAAAATAATGACACTTCTCATAGCAATGTATCGTCTCTTGGCAATGTACCGTCAAATGAGCTAATACAATCATTTGAACAATATCGCAACAATAATATATTCGATAAGGAAAAATACTCTTATCTGTATGAAATGGCAAGCTATGTATTGTGGATGCCTATAGTAGAAAATAACTTATTATGGATGATTACACCGTACAAAGAGGATCAACAAAGCCTACTTTTGCCTGCAGAGTTCCTCACTCTCCAGTCAGCTCACGATTTTTGGTTCAGACATAGTGATTTAGGTGAAATTAGTAATCACAACATATTTGCTATTTTTGAAGGATTTGTAGGTATAAAGGCTATATTTACTGAAGACGGTATATATACATTTAAAAAGAAACTTTTCGGCAAAAAAACTTTAGAACATATGAGATATCAAGATGCACAATTTAGCTGTACTCTTGGATTTATGTCAGGATTAAAGTTATCTTTAAATTCAAAGTCCATATTTGAAGTTATGGAACCTAATTTTGAAATGTTAGGAATGCCTAAAAACTCTATCGAAAAAATGGAAAATGCTGAACTTAAATCTTTTGCAAGTAACTGGACTCCAAAGTTGGAAAAAGTGTTCAACGATATTCCAAAGAGAATAGAAGAATTCAAAAAAATGCATTGATAAAGATAAGCATAATAATTTTAAATAAGTATAATACTAAAATCTAATAAAATAATGGATAAAATATTTTCAGTGTATTTATAATGAAATCATAAATAATATGGTATTCTTTAAAAAACTGTTGATGAATATTATCCATAGATTAAATAGATACAAGTATAAGTATTATTTCAAAACACAGTTAAAGATGTATTTTATCTAAACTGTGTTTTTTCTATTAAAATTTTTCTAAGGCTTTATAATAATAACCGTTTGTACTATCAAGTAGTTATCTTAAATGACTCTATACATTTTAGAGGTTTTTGATAACTTTTTTAACATAACTGCACGGCTTTTTAACAGTTTTTTAGTATTACTAATATTTTAAATACTTTATCATCAAGTAAGTAGCTAATATTTCTAAATTTTAAAAAAATATGAAAAAAATTAAAACTTTATCTTATTACAAATTTGTAATATTTAAAAAATTGAATAAATTTTTATATTTTGATAAAATGTAACTTGTATTTATTAATCATTTTTTATATTTAAGAAAAGGCAGGCAATATGAAAGGAAAATTTTTAAATTTTTTCGCTATAATTGTCAGCGTCCTAACTCTATTTTCGTCATTTACATTTGCTGATAACGGCAAAGGTGCAAATACTGAGCCTTCACCTTACGACAGTGAATATATAGAAGAAATAGAAAAGACATATGACATTAAACAAAAGACTGATAACAAAAGTCAAAATAAAGTTCAAAACCCGGTTCAAAAAACTACAGAAAACACAGATGTTGATCAAGATAATCCCATAGACAACTCTATTATTGAACAGACTAAGCCAGTAGTAAGTGACAAGCCAAAGACCAATCTTGAAACAGTAAATAACTACTATATTGGAACATTCAGACTGTATGACGAAGCTACAGGCAAGACTTTTGATTTTCAAGCAAACAGGGCTTTTACTTATGACTATAAGAAGAAAGTTCCAACTCTAAAGGTAGATGAATGGAGTTTCAAAGTCTTTACCAAACAAATAGAGGACTACTACTCTGAAAATGTAAGGGATGTATATTACCCTAAGCAAATTTCGGGTAAGAATAAGTTCACTATTGAAAAAGTAACTCTAGGCAAAAAAACTATAGATAAGGCTAAGTTCAAAGCTGAGCTTTCAAATAGGATTAAGACAGGAGATTACTCTACAGTAAAGATACCTTTTGTAAAAAATACTGTAAACCCTGCTGATTATGCAAATAAAGAAGTTGTTTTGCTTGGGAAATATTCAACAAACTACAACGCATCTGACTGGGCAAGATCTGAAAATATTATGATGGCAGGCAAGGAAATAAACGGTACAAGATTAAGACATGGTGAAGCTTTCTACTACAATCAGAGAATTAAACCTATATCAAGGAATCTGAAAGTTGCAAAGGTAATACTTAACAATGAATTCGTGGACGGAGTTGGTGGAGGACTATGTCAAGTATCAACTACTCTTTTCAATGCAGTCTTGGAAGCAGGACTTCAAATTGATTTCAGACGCAATCATACTTTAGCTATATCTTATGTGCCAAGAGGAAGAGATGCAATGGTTTCAGACTACAGTGACTTCGTATTCAGCAACTCTATGGCAAATGACGTGTATATTACCTACTCTAAGGAACATAACGGAAATATAACTTTTTCAGTTTACGGCAGCAAATCAGATAAGCTGAATCCTAAAATATGGGTAGAAGGCGGAGGCCTCAGCTACACACTATACAGACAAATAGGTTCAAGGATAGATAAATTCAGCTCATACTACAGTAAACCTAATAAATAATATTTTACACACAGACAACACTTTTCATTTTTTGAACAGTGTTGTTTTTTTTCTATTTATTTTTTTTGCTTTTATGATATAATAATATGGTTTATAACAATAAAATTGAGGGGGATATTTTCGTGAGAGATGCAATTACACAAAATATTTTTATGATAGTTGTCACAATAGGATATACCGTATACATGGCATATCACTATTACAGGCTTAAAAAGCAAGGTGGAGCCTTGATTAAAGAATATAATCACAGGTCAAGTGTTAAGACAGTAGCTTATGTACTTATAGTACTTGGTGTATTTTACTTTGCAATGTTTATAATGGAAAAGGACAAGACTGCTACAAAGATTTTTACAATGTTATTATTCCTATACTTTATTGCAATCGTGGCATTTATTTCCATACAAAAAATTAAACTTTTTGAAAACGGTCTGTACTTTTCCGGTAAATTTACAGCATATTCACAGATGAAAGACATTGAAAGAGTAAGAAATGCAATCCAAATAAACCTTAATAAAAAAGGCTGGGCAAATTTGATATTCATCGGAAAAGTTGATGAAGACAATGATTTTGTAGGTGTGATTAGAAGAAAACTAAAAATCAATAAGAAAAAGAAAAAATAGAGGAATTATGGAAGACAAAGGTTATATACAGATATACACAGGAAACGGAAAAGGCAAGACTACTTGTGCCTTAGGACTTTCTTTACGGGCTATTTGCAATGGATATAGTGTCTTTTTCGGACAATTCCTAAAAGGACAGGACTACAGTGAGTTAAAAGCAGTAGAATCACTGCAAAATTTTACCATCAGACAATACGGGACAGCAAATTTCGTATTTAATAATCCAAGTGAAAAAGATATACAAATGGCAAAAGAAGGACTTTCAGATATAAAAAGGGAAATGCTGACAAATAATTATGATATAATTGTTATGGATGAGGTAAACATTGCAATCCACAAAAATCTTATAACGGTGGATGATGTAATTGATGTTTTAAACTTAAGACCTGAAAATACTGAAATAATATTAACCGGCAGATATGCACATGAAAAGTTGATAGCAATTGCAGACTTGGTAACTGAAATGAAAGAAATAAAACATTATTATACTCAAGGCGTGATGTCAAGAGCAGGTATAGAAAGGTAGGAGAAATTGAAACTATACATTACACGCCATGGCAAAACTGTTTGGAACACTGAAGGAAGACTACAGGGCTGTATGGACTCGTCACTCACAGATGAAGGAATAGAAAAAGCCAAGGAATTATCAAAAAGATTATCAGATTTTAACATAGATGCGATTTTTTCATCTGATTTGAAAAGAGCAAAAGACACAGCTCACTATATAAAGGCAAATCATGATTATTTCATGCTCTTCTTACCTGAACTTAGAGAGATGTCTTTTGGCGATTGGGAGGGTCTTACCCTAACTCAGCTACAATCAAACTACAAGGAACAATTCGATAATTTCGAAAAAGATCCTCTAAACTTTGAAAACAAAGGTGGAGAAAACTTTAAGTCACTTGTAAAAAGAGTGTCTATAGGTCTTAAAAAAATTATTCAAATGGGTTTTGAAAACTCTTTGATAGTATCTCATGGCATTACTGTAAAGGCAATACAAACAATAATGGAAAACAGAAATCTTTCTGACATATCAAGACTACCTGTAATAACTGGCTGTTCTCTGATAGGTTATGAGATAGATGGAAATACTGTAAAAAAATTTTTACAGGATGATAAATATGACTTTATACCAAAATAAGAAGGAGGATTATCTATGAAAAGTAAATTGCTTGACTGTACAAAATTGGAATGTCCTATGCCTGTAATAAAGGCAAAACAGGAACTTGAAAAAGATGGAGAAATGCTACTTGAGGTACTTGTTGACAATGAAATAGCAGTACAAAACCTTACAAAACTTGCTACTTCCATGGGTTTTAAATCTTCATCAAAAACTCAGGGAGATAACTTTACAGTAAGTATTGAAAAAACATCTACATCTTCTCTTAATCAAGCAGCTAATGATGTCATAATGGCAGATGCAAGACAAACAGTGCTTATCAAATCATGCTTCTTAGGAGTTGGTGATGAGGCTCTTGGAAGTACTCTTATGAAAGCTTTTATATTTACACTTAGTCAGTCAAAGCCTCTACCCAAAAAAGTGATGTTCTTAAATTCAGGAGTTAAGCTTACAACAGAAAATGAAGAGACTGTTAAAAATCTACAAGTTCTTGAAAATGAAGGAACTGAGATAGTATCTTGCGGTACTTGTCTTGATTTTTACAATCTCAAGGACAAACTGAAAGTGGGAAGTGTTGGAAATATGTATGACATAGTGGACTCGCTCAACCAAACTTCCAACAAACTTAGTATATAATTATGACTGTAATCAGCTTTGATACTACAAATTTCGCCATGATGGCTGAAAAGTGCTTTAGCGAGGAACACTTTGAAAAGATGGTAATACCTACTCCCAGAACCATAAGTAACAGTTGTGGTATATCCTTGTTGATAAATGATGATGACGTAGAAAAGGCAAAAAAATTAATTATAGATAAAGAACTAAAAATTAAGGGTATATTTGTGGTATCTGAAAATACTGCAACAAAAATTTATTGATTGTCAGAATCTATCAATTGTGTATTTGATTGCTACAATATATAATTTGATTTTAAATTTAATCTAACATATAAGGAGGTATCATGTCATCAAAAAATGTAAAAAAACAAAATATAAATTCAGGAAGAGCAAGAAAAACAGGAGATGAGCCGAAAAAACTCAATAACAGACAAGCAAGACAAAGAAGGAATATGTATATAGCAATAGCCGCACTTTCAGTAATGGTTATATCAACTATTGCCGGTACTGTAATGTCATTATTTTAAAAAGTTTAAGATAGCAATATAATATAATTAGCTAAAAATAAAGTTAAATCTAATTTACAAAATTGGAAGTTGACAAGATGAAAATATTGAATCAACTTCCTTTTTTCATGCTTTTTAAGCAGAAAAACACTATATAATTTCAAAATTTATCTTGACATTATATTAAAATAGTTGTATAACAGGTGAAATACTTTTTTGAACTATGATTAATTATACTTTAACGCTAAGCTCTGAACAATAATTCAAATTACACTTGTTTTTTAGTATTTATCTTATCTTTAAAACAAAAAAATGAACATCAAAAAGATAATTTTTTTATTTTTTTATAATTTTATGGTATTATGTAATCATGTATTCAAAATAACCTAATTGTAAAACTGTTTAATGGTTCGCATGATGTTTTAGGAGTCTCATTATAAAAAAAGGAGGAATCAATTATGGAACTTAAAAATAAAAAGTACTGTATTGTCGGCCTTGGCATGGAGGGTGGATCTTATGCAATGGCAATCAAGGAAAAGATTGCTCCCATAGCAATATACGGCATAGACAAAAATCCTGACACTCTTAAAAAAGCGCAGTTTAGCGGAGTTATTGTAAATATGCCCATAGAGGCAATTTTACAAGATACTGATGTACTTATAATGGCTATATATCCCAAAGATATAGTTGATTTTTTAAAAAAGAATCAAGAGTTTCTAAAACCCGGAACGATAATCACTGATGTGGCAGGTGTTAAGTCCTTTATTATAGAAAATATACGCACATTTTTAAGAAGTGATGTAGACTATATAGCAGGGCACCCTATGGCAGGAAATCAGTACATGGGCTTTGACAATGCTGATATAAATATTTTCAAGGATAAAAACTACATACTCATACCTCAGGAGCAAAATAAGGATGAAAATATAGCTTTTATCGAAAAACTTGCACTTGCTATAGGCTGTAAGAGAATATCAAAAATAGATATGATTTCTCATGATAAGAAAATAGCTTATGCCTCTCATATGATGCACTTTATATCTGTATGTGTTACAAACTCCCCTACTTTTCAGTCATCTTTGGATGAATTTGCAGGTGGTAGCTTTAAAGATTTGACGAGAATCTCAGATATCAACCCTTATCTTTGGAGTGAGACATTTTTTTACAATAAGGAATTTTTGTTGGAAGAACTGGAACATTTCAAAAAAAATTTGGATATTCTGACCAAGTCTTTGAAGGATGATGATTATGACAAAGTCTTTGACTTCTTGGAAAGATCAAGAAGAAGAAAGAGTAGAAAAAGTTAATACTATCATATCGAATTTTATGATATGAATTTTTCTTAAAGCTTTTTACAATTTATAAAGGAGGCTGATAAAATGGCTAAGATAGGATATCAAGGCGTATACGGCGCATATAGCTCTATGGCGGCGCTTGCTTATTTCGGAGAGAAAAATGAGTTTAGAGGTTTTGACGGCTTCCCTCCTATAGTTGATGCCTTAGATGATAAAGATATAGACTTTGGAGTCTTTCCAATAGAAAACTCTACTACAGGACAGATATACAGGACTCTTGACTTATTGAAATATAAGGATGATTTTTTTGCAATAGGAGAAACTTTAGTAGACGTACATCATAACTTAATCAGCTTTGAAGATACTGATATAAGTAGTTTAAAATATGTATACTCACATCCTGAAGCATTGAGCCAATGCCTCGAGTTTTTCAAGGAACATCCGCATATAAGCCCTGTATCTTATGAAGATACCGCAAAGTCAGTTTCTTATATTAAAAATCTTGGAGATAGACAAAACGGGGCTCTTGCAAGCTCACTTGCTGCAAAGACAAACGACATGAAGATACTTATACCTTCAGTTCAGGATATGGAAGAAAATAAGACAAGATTTCTCATATTCAAAAAAGTGGCAAAAAAGCTTGATGAGATAGATAAAATCTTGGATTATGAAAAGATGACATGTTATTTTGAAACAAAGCATAAGGCAGGAGAATTGTCCAAGATTTTGAATATTTTTTCAAAATCAAATTACAACCTACTTTCCCTACATTCAAGAGCTACTAAGAAAAACTCTTTTGAGTACGGTTTTTTTGTGGATGTTTATTGCAAAGATATATCTGTTGTAGAACTTAAAAACACTCTTAATAAGTTAAAAAGTGAGCTAACCTACTTTAATTTGTTGGGACTTTACAAGGTCGCCAATTGATTTTACTAATAAGCTAATATATTGTCATTCAATCATTTTACAAATCAATTACTATAAGCTAAATATAGTATAAGATTGTAAAAAGTCACACGTACGACATTTAAAGGCTGCTTAGTATATATTTATGAAAAGGAGTTGATATTTATGTTGCAAAACATAATGAAAAAGAAAAATCTATTTATAAGAATAGCAATAGGCTTTGTACTTGGAATTATAATAGGAATTGTATTACCGGAATTTTCAATCAATACCAAGGTTGTTGGAGATGTCTACCTCAAACTTATCAAGATGATGATAGTTCCAATAATATTTGTCGCTGTAGCAGGTGGCGTGGTAAATATTGAAAATACCAAAGATTTAAAGAGAATAGGATTTAAGACTGTAGCACTTTATGTAGGAATGTTTATACTTTCCAGTATAGTGTCTCTAATTGTTGCTTACGCTATAAGACCCGGGAAAAATGTAGTATTTACCAATCCTCCGGTATTTGAACAGGAGATTACTACTCCATCTATATCAGAATTTTTTGTAAATATATTCCCTGACAATCCTTTGATGGCTATGGCTGAGGGCAAGATATTACCTGTAATTATTTTTACCATCTTATTTTCAGTAGCTGTTATAATGTCAGGTGAAAAAGGCAAGCCTGCAATTACTTTTATCAACACTTTAAGTGCAATATTTTTCAAACTTTTGGATATGGTTATGGAGACATCTCCTATAGGTGTAATGTCATTGATGGCTTTTTCTATTGCAAAATATGGACTTGGAATATTTTCTGCACTTGGCAAATACATCATCACCTGCTATATAGCCTGCGTATTGACCTATATTATTGCAATGTGTCTGCCACTTTTCTTATACACAAAGATGGGCATAGTAAGACTGACTAAGTCAATGTACAAGGTATGGCTGGTAACTCTGTCTACCACATCATCAGCTGCCACACTGCCTACATCTATAAATGTTAGTCTTGAAGATTACAAAGCACCTGAAAGCATTACAAAATTCACCCTACCTTTGGGCTGTACCATAAATATGTGCGGAGGTGCCTGCTCTTTTTCCTGCCTTGCAGTATTTGTATCTGATTTTTATGGTATAAATCTGACTCTTAGTCAAATTGTAACTCTTATTTTTGTAGCTACTCTAATCAATATGGCGGCACCGGGTATACCCGGTGGTGGAATAATCTTAGGTGCAAGTTTCTTGTCCATACTTGGACTTCCATTTGATCTTATGGGACCTATAGCAGCATTTTACAGATTACTTGACATGGCATTTACATCTCTTAACGTAACAGGAGACTTAGTCGCAAATCTTATGATAGCAAAGTCTGAAAAATTATGGGACGTTTCCATGTTGAATAATTAAAATTTTATATCTTAATTACCCGTTATTCTATTGAATGTTATTATAAATAAATTAAAAGTCTATATTTTCTAATTAATACTAAAAACATATCAAAAAACCGAGTAGTTTTATTACAGTAAGACTATTGATAATCTGCAGGCATAATTTGCTAAAATAACAATATTGGTATTATAAATAGTGATTAGTATAAGATAATAACTGAATTATGCAATATTAAAAGGCTCTTTAAGTAAAATACATACTTATAGAGCCTTTTATACTAAAATTAAAATAATTACTTACTTTTTATCTCAATCTTATCATTATCAACTAAGATAACCTCATCATTACTTATAGTTTGTAATGATAATTTTGTTGAATATAATTCAAAGATTTTATCAGCTGCTTTCTTAAAAGGAAAATTATTATAATGAGGTAAAATATAAAAATCAACTAAATTAAGGGAATTAAAATCACTTAGTTCAGGAGCTTTCTCCACCGGATCCATATACTTAATATACTCTATATCTGGAGATGTAATAACTGATCCAGCTGACTCTCCTATATAAGACTTACCTCTGCTTATCTCTTGCATAATTAACTTATCCTCTCCGCTTCTTTTCATCTCTTGCAATAAAAAGAAAGTATTTCCCCCGCTTACATATATAATGTCATTTTTTTCAATCTTAGTTTTTATTTCTTCTGCTGTTGCTGTTGATAACTCAAGCTCATCCACAACAGCGCCCATTTTTTCCAAAGCTTTTTTCCCTAATTTTACAAAGAAATTGACTTTTTCAACCTTGGCTGCTGTAGGTATGAAAGTTACTCTTTTATTAGATAAATCTCCTAAAAAATCAGGCAACAATTCTGATACATCACTAAATGATGAACTTAAAAAAAGTTTTCTATTCATTTTATTTTCTCCTCGTCTTTTTATTATATTTATAGTATAATACATAAAGGTTTCAAAATATGACACCTTTTATGATTATATTTAGTTGAGTTGAAATAAACTTATATAAATGCTGTAGCTTATACTAATCACCATTTATAATGCCAAGATTATTGTTTTACTGAATTATGCATTTTGTAATTTATCAATAATCTTGCTGTAATAAACTTATGCGACTTTTTTATATCTTTTTAATATTAATAATAAAAATATCAAATAAAATATTAGATTGATATAGATATTTTTATTACTTTTAATTAATATATCAAAAATTGTAAAATAAATCATTACATTTTAATATATATTTCAAACTTTCATTTATTTTTTAATAATATTTTGTATAGCATGGAGAAAAGTAAAATGAACAAATCTGAGAGACTTAACGATATGATGATTTATCTCAATAACCTTAGCTATTTCAATCTTAAAGATTTATGTGAGAGGTACAGTATATCCAAAAGCACTGCACTTAGGGATATTCAGTCATTAGAATCTATAGGTATGCCTATTTTCTCAGAATATGGAAGAAACGGCAGATACGGGATTTTAAAAAATCGACTCCTATCGCCTATTTTCTTCACCATGGATGAGGTCTATGCAATTTATTTTTCAACCTTGACATTAAAGGAATTTCAAAGCACTCCATTTGACTTGGACTTACAAAAACTCAAAGAAAAATTTGAATCTTGTATATCAGAGAAAAACAAAATAAATTTAGAAAAAATGGAGACAGTCTTCAGTTTCTCATCATCAAAACAAATAAATGACTGTATCTTCCTTAAAGACATTTTATATTCTGCAATCAATGCTAATGTAAGTGACATCATATATAGACGTTATGATAAGGACTATAAATATACAGTTCAATTTTTGAATGTATCTACATCCTTCGGACAATGGTACACCACAGCCTATAATCACCTACTCAAGTGTATAAATGTCTTTCGTTGCGACAAGATAATTTCAATAAGCGAAAATAAAGACATAGAAGCTATAGAAATACAAAATACAGATGGATTTATACAAGATAATATGAGGCAAAAAGATGCTATAGAATTTGAAATTGCCATAACTAAAAAGGGAGTAGATATTTTCATCAAAGAAAATTATCCGTCTATGAAATTGAATTATAAGGATAATCAAGCTATGATTTGTGGATATTACAACAAAAATGAAGAAAACTTTATTTCAAACTACCTCATGTCCTTTGGAGAAGAAATTATTTCAATTAAACCTAAAAAACTAAAGAAACTAATTGTAAGCAAGATTCAATGCATATTAAATTATACAAAAAAACTTTGATTGTTAATACTTAAGTCCATAAATTGTAATGACATTAGTCATAAATACTTGGCATTATAAACGATGATTAATATTATAAGATACGCTTATAGTTCAACTATTTTAGTAGCTATGGCATCTACAAATTTTTTATCATGCTCTACAAATATCAAAGTTGGCTTGGAGTTTAGTAATATTTCTTCAATCTGCATCCTTGAAATGACATCTATATAGTTTAGCGGTTCATCCCAGATGAAAATATGTGCTTCTTTTGAAAGACTTACAGCTATAAGCACCTTCTTCTTTTGACCGTCACTGTATTTTGCCATATCTATATCAAATAACTCTCTTGAAAAATCAAGCTTTCTCAATATCGTTTTGCACAGAGTTTCATCAACATCATTTAACTTAATATATTCACTTAAATCTCCGCTTAGATTTGAAATATCTTGAGAAATATATGATATTTTCAAATTATTTGCCTTTTGTAGCTCCCCTGTGTGACTTATATCTTCTCCCAAGAGTATTTTCAATAGTGTTGACTTTCCGCATCCGTTTTTACCGTAGATAGTAATTCTTTCTCCCTGCCTTATTTCAAGATTCACATTATTTAAAATTTGCCTGTCAGCATAGTATGCAGATAACTTTTCTATTTTAAACAAGACATCTTTATGAAATTTTAGACATTTCAATTTCAACTCTTCTTTTTTCTCAACATCCTTTAAAAGATTTTCCTTATCTTCAATAGCTTTATTTTGCCTTTTTTCCAAATTCTTAGATTTTTTCATCATCTTAGCTGACTGATGTCCTATATATCCCTTATCGGGCTTTACACCTGATACTTTTTGACCCATCTTTGTCTTCTCGACCTTATCGGACCATTGCTTACTCTGTCTTGCAGATTCTTTCAGTCTTCTTATATCTTTTTTGAGCCTTTCATTTTCATCCATTTCATATTGGTCTTTTTTCATCTTGTTTTCATACCAAGATGTGAAATTTCCCATTTGAACATCTATTGAATTTCTGTTTAGAGAAATAACGTGATCTATACAGCTATCCAAAAAATTCCTGTCATGTGAAATGAGTAAAAATCCCTTTTTATCTTTGAGATATTTGGCAACTGTATTTCTTCCTGCAATATCTAAGTGGTTTGTAGGCTCATCAATGAGCAAAAATCCATTTTGAGCAGTAAAAAGAACAGCCAAGAGAATTTTTGTCCTCTCCCCCTTGGATAAGGTGTTCAGGGGAGCATAAGCAAGCGACTCATCAATTTCTAATAGATTAAGTTCCTTGAAAAATCTCCATTCTTCAGCGTTATTAATATATGAATTGAAAAATTCTATGGCAGATGATGTCTCATCTTTTACATCAGGTGGAAACTTTGTACATTCAACACTTTTACTGATTTTTCCCTGATATTTTTCTTCGCCTAAAAGCAATTTAAAAAATGTTGACTTACCTATTCCGTTTCTTCCGATTAATCCTGTTTTCCAATTAGTATCAAATGAAAAAGATACGTCATCAAAAACGTCGTTCAAATATCCATAATAGGAAAATGACAAATTTTCAATCTTAATCAGAGACATGATACCACCTCCAATTTAATGTCACACTATCTATATTCCCACTCATTTACCCTTTTTTTCATGCCTTTTACATCCAATATACCATAGGCAAAGCCTTTTTGAATCAGCTCTTTTGGTACATATTCATCATATTTTTCAAATACAGGATTTTCCTTAGGATAAATAAGTTCCAAATTATCAAAGTCCTTGTTTATCTCCTCTTTGACTATTTTATAAAACTCTTCCTCACTGACATTCATAGTAAACTGTATATAATAAGGTCTTGAGGGATTCATACCTTTTATTCCGAGCCTTTCTCCACATCTAAGCCTTAAAAATCGTTCCAAGGCAAGAAAAGCATAACTACCAAGCCAGGGAAATAATGCCCACATTTTTCCGCCAAGGTGAATCAGAGGTTTACTTGCCATCATAGATTTTCTAAATGTATTTTTTGCATCATCAAGTCGTGCTACTGCATGACTTAGCAGATAAGGATAGCTCTTATCCTCGTCAAGGACTTGATACATCCTCTCCAAGATTCTTGTGTTGATGTCTCCTGCCACATCCCCAAAATATGCAGGTATATTGCCCTTTACAAGGCTACAATACACTTCCTTGCGGTTGTGGTCTACCTCTTCTACCACCCATACCCTTCCGGCAATTGCAATCTTATCACCTACAGGCGGCGGCTTAACTATCGTACCCAACTCTTCAGAGCCTGAGTGTACTTTGTACTCTATATTTTCCTGAAACACCGCATAAAATTTATAATTATTGACTATTCTCTCGCCTGTTATCCCCACTATCAATCCGCCGTTTTCAGTAAGGTTGATATGGTCGATATTTATAAGATGTCTAAGCAAAGTTCTAAAATCACCTTGACTTACAAGTCTAAAAACAGATAAGGGCAAAATACGAGATGCCAACTCTGCCGGAGTCATCTCACCGCAAGATGCAAGAGTGCTCATAGTCTGATGATAAAGCAGTGAAAAAGGCAGCTTGTCAGTCTTTGGAGGCTCGACAAAGCGTTCTTCAATGTAAAGCTGAACAATTGCAATACCCTGAATTAAATACCATGGTATCAAATCAGGGAACATTGCTCGTGGCTCAGGATGATCCTCCCTCATTACAAAGCACATCTCAGATGGAGTATTTCTTCTGCCTGTTCTACCCAACCTCTGCAAAAATCCGGAAACTGTAAAAGGTGCGTCTATCTGAAATGCACGCTCCAACTTGCCTATGTCGATTCCAAGCTCCAAAGTTGCAGTGGCACATACGCTCATCATGGACTCGTCATCCTTCATATCCTCTTCTGCACTCTCACGATAAGAGGCAGAGAGATTACCATGATGTATCAAAAATCTATCATCTTCATTATTTGCCTCGCAATACTGTCTGAGCATTTGGCAAACTGACTCACATTCTTCCCTTGAATTAGTAAATATCAGGCACTTTCTTCCCTTTGTATGCTCGAAGATATATCCTACTCCCGGAACTGCACCCTTTGGTGCTACATCGCTGGGCTCTTCAATTTGTACTTTCTCTTCTACAACTACCTTGCCCTCATCTGCCTGTGGAGGAGTATTGAAAAAATGTTCCATGGAAAGTCTCCAGACTTCTTTTCCTCCTTCAAACTTTGGTATTACAGTTTTTCTATTGCTACCTGCTGACAAAAACTCTCCTGCCAACTTAGGATTTCCTATGGTAGCAGACAGACCTATCCTACGAGGATTGCAGTTTGCAAGGCGGCAAAGTCTTTCAATAAGACAAAAAGTCTGTCCGCCTCTATCTCCACGAAGTAAGGAGTGAATCTCATCAATAACGATAAATCTCAAATCTCCAAAAAGCGACGATATTTCCATATGCTTATTTATCATCAGAGATTCCAAAGACTCAGGTGTAATTTGTAAAATTCCTGACGGTTTTTTGAACAGCCTCCTTTTTTGTGATTGCGACACATCTCCATGCCACCTTGTAACTGTTATCCCCTCTTCTTCGCAGAGTTCACTTATCCTTTCAAACTGGTCGTTGATTAAGGCTTTAAGCGGCGCTATATACAAAATTCCAACTGTTGTGGACGGTTTTTCATAAAGTAGGCTCAATATTGGAAAAAACGACGCCTCTGTCTTTCCTGAAGCGGTAGACGCAGTTAAGAGGACATTGTTATCAGTGTTAAAAATAGCATCTCCTGCAGCATTTTGAACTGCACGAAGTGACTGCCAACCTGAGTTATAAATATAGTCTTGTATAAATGGAGCATATCTCTCAAAAATATCCATAGTGTCTCCCAAAACAACGTGAAAAGTTGTGCTGTACTAATCTTACATAGCTTTGAATATAAGTATTTATACTACAATCTGATAAAAAACGGATAAACTATTTTCAGCAAATTTATAATGAAGTCATACATCATATACTATTTTTTATAATTATTGATGAAGATTATCCATAGATTGAATAGATAAAAGTATTACATAAAAAATATCAGTTTTTAATATAATTACTCCAAAAAAGGTCTTAATTTATAATATCATACTTATAAGCTCTTATACTAATCACCGTTTATAATGTCATATATTTAGATTTATTGAAATATTATTTTTTAGTTTTCAACAAGCATACTTAATATATTTTTATGACTATTCAATTAGCTCTTAGTATTAAATGGTAAATTCGGTGTATAAATCAGATGTATCATTGGAAACTGCCTCAGACTTGGCATAAGAAAACTCATCAGATGACAGTAAATCAGTTATAGACATATCTTTATGCTGATACATCAAATCCAATAGCTCAATAAAATCTCTAATTACCTCACGAGGAGTAATATTTAAATCTGCTCCCACTCTCTCAAACTCAATCTTAACAAATCCTGCCAAGTCCTGTATAGACAGCCTCTTTTCATAGTCATACAAATCAGCATGAATATCTGTGAGCTTCTCACATAAGATAAGCATCTCTTCAGCATTTAGCGCCTCTAATCTGATGACAGGAGCAAGCAAATCTCTAACACCCGGCTTTGAAAACTTGCCCTCAGATAATCGAGAGCGTAAAGCCTCATAGCTGAAAACTCCACGACGCTTGTCCTCTATAGTCTGAGGTGTTGCCCCCATTATTATACCGATGTATTTAGCCTTGCCTTGCAGAGTATCGTTATACATCGTAAGTATCTTTTCATAGTTGTTTTGCCTTGTGATAGAATTTGAAATCTTGTAGATGTTGACAAGCTCATCTATCATTATCATCATGCCTACATATCCTGCAAGTCTGAAAAATGTTGCAAATAGCTTAAGATAGTCGTACCAGTCGTCATCACTTATTATTATATTGACTCCCAATTCTTCCTTTGACTCTCTTTTTGTGCTGTATTCACCTCTAAACCAACGGATAATCTTCATCTTAGTCTCATCATCTCCGTTTACATAGGCGTGGTAATAGGCAGAGATTAGTCTTGCAAATTCAAAACCGTGCACCATCTCACTTAAAGATGAAATAACTTCGTAGATTTTTTTGTCCACTATTTTGGTCAAGTTATCATCTCCGGGTGTAAGTCCGCTCTCAGCTACTGCACTACTTTGTACACTGTTTATCCATCTGTCCAATATAAGCGATAATGCTCCACCCTCAGGCTTAGTCTTGGTAGATAAATTTCCTATCAGCTCCCTGTAAGTTGCAAGACCTTGCCCCTTGGTACCTTGGAGCCTCCTTTCAGGTGAAAGATCTGCATCTGCCACTATGAAGCCTCTGTCCATTACGTGATTTCTGATAGTCTGCAAGAGAAAACTCTTACCGCTACCGTATCTTCCTACTATGAATCTAAATGAGGCTCCGCCATCTGAAATAATGTCCACATCATGCAAAAGTGCCTGTATCTCATTTTTTCTCCCCACTGTGATATAAGGCAGTCCTATTCTCGGTACAACCCCGCCCTTTAGGGAATTTATAAGAATCTGCGCTATCCTCTTTGGCACCTTTCTATTTATTTCACTCATTTATTGCTCCTTTGATTATTCTTTCCACATCTTGTCTGTAATCTTCTATAAGAGTGATTTTTCCCAAATCACATTCCACCACATTATCGCCTATCTCTTCAAAGAATAGCTCGTTGATTTTATCAGCAAGCACCTCAGGCAAACTCAGATTTTTTGCAATAATATCATCTACAGGTTTATTATTTAAAAGCAAGGATATTATTTGAAACTCGATATCTTCCAAAGCTATATTATGTTTATTTTCAAAAACGTCGCTCTTAGACTTATCATCTATTGCAATATCCACTTCTTTTACTTCTCCAATAATATCTCTTTCTTCCTCCGATAAAAGAGAGTCCATCGTGCTCAATGCGTCTTGCCTTATTTGATCCAAGCTGTCAAAACTTATTGTAATCTTTGGCTTTGCCTTTTCAAGCTTCTCTTTTTTATCTACTTCTATTACCTTATCCACATGGGCTGACGCCCATCTTTCATCACTCTTGGCTGTTAATGGATGCCCTGTCTTAAGATATAATCTAAGTTTTCTATCTGTCTCATGTATCAGTCCGCAAAAAATTGATTTATTAAAATTCATCTTGTGGTAGCTATTTTCATGCCAAGAAGCATGTTTAAAGATATATTTTCTACATTCATTTAATTCATATGAAGTCCATCTCGGATTAATATACTCCATGTAAATTGCATTGGAAAATGGATACCACCTGTAAGTTGAACGATGACCGAAGCATTTTTCAAATAAATTTTCACCAATTTCACCATACTCTTCAAAGGTCAGCCTCCAAACCTGAGCAAAGAGGTGAACACCGTAACTTCCATGCTTTTTTATCACTGCTGATGTTAAAAGCCTATCGCCATAATGAGCACAAAGAGCATTAAAAATCTCTTCATCACTATGATTTTGCGGACTTAGCAAGGCAAGAGTGGACTCATCTTTTCCTATAATTTCATTGCTTAGATATTTTTTGGCAATCTTATGATCTATCCCTTGTAACACTATAATTCCAAGCATCCACTGTCTTAAGTCCTTTTGTATCCTCTTATCTCCAATCCCTGATTCTATGAATTTTATCTCAAACTCCCTCATCTTGGATAGAGCCTCCTCATAGGATGATACACCTATGCGGTTAATAAGTTCGTAAAGGTAGAGATAGGCAAATGAAGTTGGTATTTTTTCGTAGTTTCCCTTCCTCACTTGACTTCTCCACGAAAAATATCCTCTTAGCTGACGGATATTCATATCGTTGTAAGTAGGAAAATACTGGTGAAACTCTCCATTCCAAGAAAAATCATCCTCGTAATCCTCCATGAACTTTCCCTGCTTATAAAAGTTTTTCACCTTTTGATCGAAAGAATGGTCCCCATATCTATACAATTTCATCATTTGTTTTATCTTATTCGGTATAAATCTTTCACTGTCAATAGCATAATCTTTGAAATTAATGACTGTATCATTATATTTGGAGGTTATTTTTTTATTATCTGTATTTTGATTGATTATTATAGTATTATCTTGTGCTTTAGATATGGCTTTATTCGTATTTATTTTAATATTTAAGGTATTTTTCTGATACTTAGTCTGATTTTTAGATTTTTCCGTATTTCTATTAAAATTTATTGGAGTTTCAATATACTCCTCTTGCAATTCATAAGTATCAGGCTCGTATCTTATAGCCGTTTCGTCGTACTTTGAACTTGACACATCTGTCTGAGTTTTAAGGCTGATTGTACTTCCTTTTTGATTATTATATATTACCGCCTTGTCAAAAAGTTCAAAGATAACTGCTCTATCAGTTGTATCGTCAAACTTTACTCCTACCCAATCTTCTCCCTTCATTCCAAAAGGCTTATCAATATATGACGACATATTGTCATAAATATTATCACTACCGCATTTTATATCGCAAAATTCAAGCTTTTTTTTGCTTTTAGCGTCGTATTTCCTAAGCATTACAGCTATCCATAGCTTGCTCTTACTATCTGTCAAAACTGAAAATCCGAAAAGTTCTTCTATAATCTTATCTTCTATTATGTTGTATTTTTCAGTCGCATAAGCAACTAATTCAGATAAAAACATATAACCTCCGCCTTTTCATAGTGATAAATTCAAGTAATCAATTTTTATACTTATCTATTTCCAATTTAAAGTCCATTAAAGCAAACTATATTGACTGTCCATTTTATTGGATTTATCTTATTTTTTTATTTAAATAGCTGTAAGTATATTACTATTTTAGAATAATACTAAAATCTTTTCAGTGCATTTACAATGAAGCCATAAATCATATACTATATTTTAAAGAAAATATTGATGTACATTATTCATAGGTTAAATAGCCGATAATATAAGTATATTCTTATTATTTGTCATATCCGCTTTTTATAGTTTTAATTATCCCCTATCAAACAGGCAGACTTTAGCCATAAAATCCATATTAAATTTTACCCTTATTAGTCGTTGTTGTCAAATATTTAAAGTATTATGCAATGCCTTTATTATCTACTCTAAATGAAGCTTTTTATTTGTAGCTATAATACATTACATTTATAATTTCTTTCTAAAAACAACAATAATACTACTCTTTTTTTATTAAAGTAATACTATTATCTATTTAATCAATTGACAATATTCATAATTCTTTTAATTAAAACATCCATATTTTATGACATTATTACAAATTTTCTAAAAATTACTTGTCCACTATTCTATTTTATTTTAGTATTATCGTGCGTATTTAACATCCACTAACTATACCTATAAATTGAATAAAAAAACAATAAAAATCATCTGTTATTTCCAATTATAAGATAAATTAAAATGACTCGGGATTAGTCTCCTGAGCCACTTTTGTTACTTTATACCGTTTTTTTTCTTAATCTATTTATATCTCTTAAAGTATATTATAGCATTTTCTACTATTTTTTTCATGATTTTAATTGAATTTCTATATTATTTATACCACATAAAAAATTCATAAATAGTCTATCGTTTTTTACTTACATCCCAAAGAATACAGCTGTAAGTCCTACATTCTTCCCAATGTAAAATATTATTTTCATCTGACTTTGTTTTTAAATATTCATATACCTTGTCTATATCACTTGATGACAGTTCTTCATGCAGTTTATCTCTTGTATAAAGCTCAACAAATTTTCTATCTACTGCATTTTCACCCTTTGATTCGACATCGAAAAACCAAATTTCAGGATAATATCCCATTGACCAAAGCAGATTAAAAAGCAAGTAATTGGATGATTCATGCTCTATTTCAGGCACTTCAATTCCTAATACTTTTTTTCTTACCTCAGTAAATAATATGTCAAGACTATATTCTTGACTACAATTAAAGCAGTATTTTCTGCACAAATCCATCGCTTTAAGCAAGCCTCCGGGTCTTCTTAATACAGGATTCATAGAAGTAAATACTAAATCAAATTTTTTTTCAATATTAAGCTTTCTAATATCCAAATCCTCAAAATCACAAACTAAAAAATCAACACCTTCTAAAAAACCTGTCTTTTCAATTCTGTTTTTACAGGATTTAATCATATTTTCAGATATATCTATGCCCATTATACTCTTTGCCCTATTTTGGATAAAAAGCTCTATAGCCTCTCCAGAACCACAACCGATATCCAGTACATCAATTCCCTCACAAAGAGCTCCCCTCATCTTCAGTCCTTCTATTACTTTATTTATTCTTGCACTACGCCTTTTAGCTCTTTGACCTTCTTTTTCTTCATCTATGCTCCACTCTTGAGCCCTGTCATTCCAAAGTTCACGATTTTGACTAGAACTAAACTTGGATTTTCTAACCCATTGATCCCAAAAATATTCTGTATTCTTATTTTTTTCTGTAAAATCTCCCATCTTTCTTTCTCCAGTAGTTGTCAATTACATTATTCATTCTAATAAATTTCTACTTCTCTTATTTCATTGCTTTTTATAGTTTCACCTAAGGGCAGTCTCAAATATGCATTGGAATCCCTAACAGCACTTATTCTATGACTTCTTTCATTTTTTATACTATAGGCTCTGTATTCTCCTTCTTCATAAACTACCCTTACCCTTTCAAAAAAATCAAGCGGTCTTGCTTGTAAATAGTCATCCATAACTCTAACTTCTATTTTAGTAGGTTCGAATTTCTCCCTATTTAAATAATTATCCATAAGTGGTCGTAAATAAAAATAACTTGTAGTCTCCGCTCCCAATGGAGGTCCTACTATGCCCAATATAGCCTTATTTCCCGACGTGGCAAAACAAGTAGGGTAGGCAGGTCCATGAGCTACTTTTTCAACTTTCATTTCAGCAACTTCATCCAGTACTTCTTTACTAAAGTCTTTTGAACCTAATGATGAACCGGCATTAAATATTATTATATCAGACTCTTCAATTGCTCTTTTTAAAGCATTAACAAGTAGAGCTTTATCATCCGGAATAATCGGAAATATATTGGCTTTCCCTCCCCACTCTTCAATAAGACCTTTAAACATAAGGCTATTAGTTTCATAATTTTTTCCAATCGGTAGAGGCATACCAAAGGGTACAAGTTCATTTCCTGTAGGTATTACTGCTACTACAGGCTTTTTTATTACCTTTATTTTTCTTACTCCTCCTGAAGCTAAAAGAGAAATATGAGCTGGCTTCAAACTTGTATTTTTCCTAACTAAAAGTTCATCATATTTAATAAATGTTCCAGGCTTATTAATATATTCGCCTTTTTCCTTAGGCAAATTCTCTTTGTCTATACTTAAAACATTATCTTTTACTTTGATATATTCAACAGGGCTTAGTGTGTCGTACGTACTTTCTACTGCAACTCCAGTGTTTGCATAAACATAGTCTTCACCCAACACCCAATTTTTAATCTCCTTAGTCTCTAAAGTCTTATAAGCGTATGCAATTCCATCAAGAGCTGCAGTTTGAGTATTAGGTAATTCTATATTTGAAAAAACATCTTCAGCAAGTATTCTTCCTACAGCTTGGAAAATATAAATATTTTCTATCTCTCTGTTGAATTTAAAATCATCATATAAAATACTAATTAATTCTTCCCTTTTTATTTTATTAAGCATATTTTAAAGCCTGCCTTTCTTATATAAAGAGTACATACACATATATTCATTTTTACTGTACTTAGAATTTAAAGGATTGAAAATACTTTTTAAATATTTATCTGTATCTATTATTGACTTGCTAATTATATAATTAAAACCTTCGCTGTATAGATATTCAGGCAATATTTGAGCACTTGGTCCAAATATGCCTATTTCTTTTAGATTTTTACATCCACTAATTATCCTTTCATAAGTTCCATTTACTAAAGTAGAGCCTGTCAAAATTAAAACATCTGTTTTTTCAGTTAAATTTCCTTCACTAATATCCTTATAAAAATTGATATCACCAGGTTCATAATGAATATCTCCATCTAAAACTAAAGTCCTTAGACATAGTTCTTCTCTTTTATCAACTATATTTAACTCCTTACACCTACCCTGCAACTTATCAATCAACATTCCATAACCAACAACAGTCACTACAAATTCATCTTTTATAAAATCCATGGAATTATTATAAGTATAGTCCAAATTATTATTTTGTACTTCCTCTATTAATAATTCTTGCGACATCGCATTAATAGATGCCAAAATAAAGGCTCTATCTTGTATATTTTCATATTTAAACAAATACTCTACAAAAGTACTTAATGATTTGAAAATAAAGTTATTGTAAAACTTTATTTTTTCAACATCTATATTTTGTTTATATATGTCATGTTCCCCTGTAAAATTAAAAGCCATTCCAACTATGTTTTTTTCTGTAATGACTATATTCCACTTATTTGTAAACAGTATATTTTTTATATTGGGAAATTTTTTGTACTTTTTTAGATATTTTTTACTAACAAATTCAAACGCTCTAATTAAATCTCTATTCATAGTTAAAAGAAGCTTTCATATTCCTCATCTGATAAGTCATAATTATAAAAAGTTTTGTAAAATTCAATTGTCTCTTTCTTTAGGTCAATTGAGGCAGTCTCTTCCGGATATAATGTTTTTGCCAACCACATAAATCCCAATGGAGATTCAGGTGATGGTCTATCCCACCAAAAAGCACCTGTTGGACATTGATATACTTGCTTGTTCTTAATAAAATTTAAGTCTTGAACTCTCTTATCTCCGGTTATTCCACTTATTCCTGAAGCCCTTTTTTGAGTTATTACTACATCTGGATTGAATTCAGCAATTTGTTCAACACTTATTTCTACACCTTTGGCACCTTTTGTAATATCTTTTAAGACATTAACTCCACCAGATACAGTTATAAAACTATTCCCCCAAATACCACTACTTGCTGAAGTTATATTTTCTCCACAGTAATAAACTTTCTTTCTCTTATTTTCAGGAATTTTATCCACTATATTGCTTACCATAGTAAGTTTTTCATCCCAATAATTTAGTAATTTATCAGAAAATTCCTTTTTACCTAAAACTTCCCCTACATTTTTAAATTCTTTTTTCAAAGTATCAATATCTGCCGAGCCAATGTACATAGTAAATGTTGGTATCCCTGCATCTTCAATCTGCTTATTCCCTTTTTTTGAAGTAACTCCAACAAACGCCATATCAGGTTCTTGCTTTAATATTTCCTCAATATTTATATTATCAAATGAACCCGGATTTACGACTTGCTCAAATTTTGGATACATCTTCATTAACTGCGGAAACTTTTTCATGTCAGGTTGGGCAACTATCTTGTCACTTACTCCCAATATTGACAGTTCATGTGTTGTTCCACCATAGCAGGTAATTACTAATTTTTCCATGTTATTAGGTCTTACAACTTCTCTATCAATGGCATCTACTGCCACAATTTTTTCTTCCTTATTATTAACAGATTCTTTCTTTTCTTCAAGCTTTGAACTACAGCCTGAAAATATTGTTGTTGTAGCTAAAGCAACTAAGAATATAGCGAAAAACTTTTTCTTATTTTTCATTTTAACCTCCAAAAAAATATAAAATTTAACATACTTCTATCATTTACAAAAATCAATCAAAAATAGGGACACATATGGTCATATCCTCTCCTGTCATCCTATTTTTTACCTTATCAATTTGTACATCTATTTTGTAGATTTTTTTTAACATATTTGTCGTAACTACATCTTCTGGATTTCCAAATACAAATTCACTTTCCTTACTGATGATAAGCACCTTAGTGGAAGAAATAAAAGCGTGATTGGGGAAATGAGAAGTCATAATTATTCCAATATCATTATTTGCCAAATCTTTTATATGTCTCAAAACTCTAACTTGATTACCGTAATCCAAATTAGATGTTGGCTCATCCATTATAAGAATTTTAGGTTCTTGAGCTAAAGCTCTTGCTATCAACACAAGCTGTCTTTCACCGCCGCTTATTTCAGTATATACCTCATCATTTAAATAAGATATCCCCAAATCCTCAATAATTTTTTCAGCAAAGTTATAATCAGCTTTTGACGGTGATGAAAACATTCCTAAATACGCTGTTCTACCTGTAACTACCACATCCCTAACCTTATAAGGAAATGGTGGTACATGTGCTTGTGGTACATAGCCTATAGCTTTTGCAAAATCTCGTCTTGACCAATTATTTATATTTTCGCCATCTAACAAAATTTCGCCTTTTTGTATTTTCAAAAAACCTAATATAGTTTTGAAAAGTGTTGTTTTACCGACACCGTTAGGACCTAAAATACATAATATATCACCTGTAGCTATGCTCAAATTTACATCATGTAAAATATTCTTTTTTGCATAGCCACAAGACAAAGCTTTTACTTCTAATTTCAATTCCAACCCTTCCTTATTTTAAATAACAGGTATATAAAAAATGGAGCCCCTAATAAAGAAGTTAAAATACCTAAGGGTATCTCGATAGAACTTATACTCCTTGCAATATTATCCACCAACAATAAATAAGTACTACCTATAAGTGCCGTTGCAGGAATAAGCCTTTTAAAATCAGGTCCAACTACCATTCTTGCTATATGAGGAACTATAAGACCTACCCAACCTACCATACCTGCCACTGAAACAGAAGAAGCAGTTAAGGCTGTAGCACAAAATATAACTAAGGTTCTAAGTTTTCCGGTTTCAATTCCCAAGGCTTTAGCCTCTTCATCTCCAAAAGCCAATATATTTAAATTCCACCTAACTAAGAAAATCGGTATAATCCCTATTAAAAATGGAATTATTATAACATGTAAATCATCTACAGTTACATTCGATAAACTTCCCATTAGCCAAAATGTAATAGCAGGAAGTTTATTAAAAGGATCGGCAATATATTTAGAAATAGATATTAAGGATTGAAAAACAGTAGAAACTAATATTCCGGCAAGTATAAATATAAACATGACATTCCCATCTCTGCTTATACTTACACTTATTATATAAGTCAAAAAAACTGCAAGTAAGCCAAATAAAAAAGCCACTAACTGTATACCTAAAATATTAAATGACAATAGGATTGCCAAAGCTGCTCCAAAAGCTGCTCCTGCCGAACTTCCCAATATATCTGGTGAAACCATTGGATTTTTAAACATCCCCTGATATACTGCTCCTGATATTGATAAAGAACTTCCAACTATCATAGCAATCACAATTCTTGGTATCCTAACTTGAAATATAACCGTATCAATCACCTTAGGATAATTTATCTTTATATCAAATATCTTGGCATATATAATAGTAAATATTTCTTTTAATGAAATGGAATACCTTCCTAAAGTAATGGAAAATAAAAAGGCTATAATCGGTATTAAAATCAATAATATAAATTTAATAATATTTCTATTTGTACTTTTTTCCAAAATCATACCTCTAACTTATCTACTAATAGATATTTTTTCCGCATATTTACCAAAGAAATGATATCCTGATCCTGCCTCAGCAATTACATCTAAAACCTTGTCAACATCAGTAACCAGCACACCACCGACATGATTTACCCCTCTATTAAACATAGTCTGTGGCATCATGCTGACTGTTGGTCCAACTACAACAATCTCACATTCATCCTTCGTCAAACTTAGCAAATGGTCTATCGTATCATTTATTAGGGTAGTACCTGTAACTACTAAGTAATCTGCCTCTCTTACTTTTTCATCAGCCTCTTTACTTGGACTTTGAACAAAATGATTCAATTCTTCACCTTTTAAAGTTGTTTTATCCAATTCTAAAATTGTAAACTCCTTATTTTCTCTTATCAGATATTTAAAATAAGGAACAAGAGCGCCGACTACCACAGTTTTACTACCTTCCTTTATATCTAAATTATCAAAAGGATCCTTGTTTATATCTACCTTATAATCCAATAAGCCCTTCTTATAACAAGTTGACGCTAAGGCATTTATTGTAGCTATTCCTAATGTTTTATTCAATGCCGTATCATTTTTCATTCTTTCAAGAAAATAACTCACTTTCTTACCTTGCAATTTATCAGAATTAGGCATTGCAGCCGCTTGACTTGGACAGCAAACGGCTCCTGACAATGCTTTTAATGGTGTATAGCTAAGTCCACCTTCGCCATTAGATAACTTAACTCCGGTAAAAAATAAGCCGAAAACAACTCTTTCCACATATATTCTATCCAGTTCTTCTCCCAATTTTTCCTTTAATTCAGAAATAGTCTCCTCTAAAATTTTATTCATATTCCATACACCATCTTTCTTATCAAAGTATTTTTAAAAACTACTTAATAATTTCTGCTATTTCATCTTTGCTTAATTTGTAATTATAGAAATGTTCATAGAAATAATAAATTTCTTTTTCCAATTCTTCTTTTTTCATAATCTCAGGATACATTTTATTCATTGCCCACATTATTGTTAATGGTTGTTCTACAGTTCTATTTCCCCAAACATGTGCAACGGTAGGAACATTATAAATTGCCTTGTTCTTTATAGCAGGTATAGTTGACAATCTTGCATCTGACGCAATTACATCATCTGCTGTTTTAGTCGTTGACAAAAAGATAATATCAGGCTTCCAATTTAAAAGGTCTTCCAGTGAATAAGAAAAAGTGTCTTCTTTTCTTCCATTATTTGTTACACTAATTCCTCCTGCCTGTTCAATCCACCATTCTGCAATTACATGAGGTTGTTTATAGGTAATAATGTCACCATATATAACCTTTTTTCTATCTGTTTGTGGAATTTGCTCTACGAGTTTTTTAGCTGTATTTATTTTTTCGTCAAAATACTTTGTATAGTCTTCCGCTCTTTCCTTAGTATTAAATACTTCACCAAGAATATTTATACATTTTTTAACATCGTCAACATTATTCCATGATAAAAAGACAACATTTAAACCTTGTTTTTCTAATACTTCCAATTGTTCCTTATTCATAACAAGGCATACATCGGGTTTTACTTCAAGAACTTTTTCTATTATTATTTCTCTATTACCATTTTCAAATTGAGGTTTTTCTGCTAACGTAGGAACAAACTTATACTGATATTTCCATCTGTCAGTCTTTTTAAAGCTTGGAGACATATCATTACAAATTTTATCCCCTACACCTAAAGACTCAACAAAAGCATTTAAAACACCAATTGCACCGAAAGTCGCAACCTTATTAATTTTAGAAGGTAATGTAACTTGTCTTCCTGCCATGTCAGTGACAACTATACTTTTATCTTCACTACCTGTCTGCTCAGTTGTAGTTACGGTTTTTTCCCCGCTCTTTACTTCCTTTGAAATATCATTCGTATTATTGTTGGAACAAGACATTAAAGAAACAGACATAATAATCGCTAAAAGAACCAATGTAATTTTTTTATTCATTTCTTTCTCCTTTTAATTTAATTATGTAAAAGTATACAAGGCTACTTTAAAATTGGTATGCATACCTTTATATTTTTATCATAAGCCTTAACATTTATTTCCGATACTTCCACACTGGTTTGATATAAATTCGTTAATATTTCACTTGTAATTACTTCATTTGGATTTCCATCGTATAATTTTTTCCCTCCCTTCATTAAAATAACTCTACTTTCTGTTAAAAATGCGTGATCCGGAAAATGAGATGTCATTAGAATTCCATATCCTTCTTGAACGAGTTGTTTTATAGTTTCAAGCATTTTAACCTGATTACTGTAATCAAGATTAGCTGTCGGCTCATCCATTATAAGAATTTTAGCATCTTGTGCTAATGCACGAGCAAGTAAAACCATTTGTTTTTGACCACCGGAAAGTTCGTTATATAAACAATTTGACATATTTGATATACCGAGTCTTTCTATAGTTTTCATAGCAAACTCATAATCATCCTTACTAAACGGCATACCATAAGAAAGATACGCTGTCCTCCCCATTAAAATAACCTCCTTTACTGTATACGGAAAAGAAAGTGATGAATATTGAGGTACATATGCCAGGCACTTAGCTCGATTTTTAAATCCCAAACTACTCATTTGCTTACCATCAATAGTAATTTTGCCTTTTAAAGCTTTATTAAAGCCTAAAAGACATCTTAACATAGTTGTTTTCCCTGTTCCATTAGGTCCCAACATACAAACTATTTCACCTGAATTTACTTCCAAGGAAACGTCATTTAAGATTAAATTTTCTCTTTTGTATGCAAAGCTTATATTTTCTGCAAGTATCTTCAATTAGGCAACCTCCTTGATTTGTATAATAATATAACAAATATAGGTGTCCCAACTAAGGCAGTTATAACACTTAAAGGAAGCTCTGACCCTTCAAAACCTCTTACAAAATTGTCAACAATAAGCAAAAAAATCCCCCCGCATAAAAATGAAGTTACGGATAACTTACCAAAATCTGCACCAACAAGAATTCTTGCTATATGCGGCAGTATAAGACCTATCCAGCCAATAATTCCACAAATGCTTACAGCTGAAACAGTCATTATCGTAGAAGAGCATATTATTATTAACTTCGTAAGCCTAACATTAACTCCAATGGATATAGCCTCATCAGCTCCCAATGATAGAGCATTGATTTGGTGTCTAAAAATTAATGTAATAAATAATGCTGTTAAAACTAATATTATTAAATACATAACATCTTGTAAAGAAGATTTGGCTAATGAGCCCATAAGCCAAAAAGTTATATTTGGTAGTGCATTTTCTGTATCCGCCATAGTTTTTATAATTGATAGAATGGCTGTAAACAGACCGGAAACAACAATACCGGAGAGAATTAAAACAGTTATGTTATTACTATCTATTATTTTACTTATCATATTTGTCAACAAAACTGCTCCTATTCCAAAAATAAAAGCATATATTTGGATACTTATCCAGCCCTGATTATTTAACATAGCAATTGCCGCACCAACGCTTGCACCAGCAGATACACCCAATAAATCAGGTGAAACCATAGGGTTTTTAAATAAAGTTTGATATGATGCCCCTGAAACGCCAAGAGCCCCACCTACTAAAATTGCAACTATAATTCTTGGAAATCTAACCTGCATTACGACAGTATATAAAGATTCATCAATAAGAAATTTTTCTTTAGTTATATGTGATACCAAAATACTCAAAACATCATTAAAACTAATCGGATATCTTCCAATCCAGAAAGAAGCTATAAAACACAAAAAGAGTATAACCAATAAAATAATTATTTTTAAAAAAAATAAACTATCGTTTTCTCTTATGGTAATACACTCTTTCATAGTTTTTTCTCCTTTTTTCATATTCATTTATGCTAATTACCTACATATGAATATATCTAATCTAATTATTTTATAAGCATATTAACTAATTTTTAAAGTAAACAAGAACTATATAATCATTTTTTATTTGAGTATTATCAGCTAATCATAAAACTATATCTATTATGTATGTTTAATATAGAATAAATTATACCTTAATTTATAACTACTGATTCCCTTAAATATAATTAACTATATATACAATATGTAAATAACAGCACTTATTTCTACAATTATTTAAAGTATCTTAACATTTGTGAATTTAAGATATTTAATTCGTAGACTCAATTCTTACAGAGAAATTATATCATACTTTTCTATAAAAGTATACCTAATTTATCTCACTTAAGATTTTTTTTTAATATCCTACCAATCTAAAATTTCTCTATATATTTGATTATGTACCTTTTTAAAATACACTATTTACTTTTACAAAATAGCCAAATTACTTATTAATTTATAATAGTACTAAATATATCCAATTTTTTTTGATATATAATAAATATGTGGAAGATAAAATATGAAAAAGACATCTCAAATATAGAGCAACAAATAATATCAATGTATGCAAAAGGAATGACAACAAGAGACATATCAGGACACATAAAAGAGATATATGGATTTGGTTTATCACAAACGATGATAAGCAATATAACAAACAAGATAATACCGACAATAGAAGAATGGCAAAACAGACCCTTAGAAAGAGTATATCCTATAGTATTTTTAGATGCAATACACTACAATGTAAGAGAAAACGGACAAATAATAAAAAAAGCAGTATATATAGCATTAGGCTACAATATGCAAGGAAATAAAGAAATACCGGGAATGTGGATAGGAGAAAATGAAAGCA
>FUZS01000016.1 GCA_900167215.1 [Eubacterium] yurii | reverse complement strand
GAACTATTGAACCGCCGTATACGAGAACCGTACGTACGGTGGTGTGAGAGGTCGGCTACTCAAATAATGGGTAGCCTCCTACTCGATTATAGAGTGTATTGGCTAGCAGAGCATCGCCTGCTATATTGCCGCTTAAATTAGAAACAACTTTAAGTGAAGCATTTAGTGCATCAATTGCATTATTCATAGTAACTTCCTCCCTTATTTGTAACAAAAAAGTTATAACTTCTGAGATTAAAAAGATTATTAGCGGAATAATTACAAGCAATGCTCTCTTTGGTGATAGCCCTTGCTCTGCAAGCCAATACACTCTAAGTATTTTTTACTCTTAAAACAGCAAATTTAAATTTTTTAAGTAATGGCTCTTTAATCTTTTTATGTTATGTTTATTATTCTTTCTTTTACTTTTCTTCAAAAATCTTGATTTTTTAGGGAACATAGTTTCCAATCCTCTAACGTTTCATAAGAAATTTCACCATTATAGTGATTCTTTCTCATTTCATCCCATTCTACAAGAAAATCATTTAAGTTCATATTGTGTGACAGTAAGGCACTGGTGGCATCATATACCAGTGGTCTGAGCTTCATTTCCTTTTCGTAGTCGAAGATAATATGCATGATTTCAAAAATAGAATTTGTTAGTAAACTAAAGCAGAGATATCATATTCAAGTGGATTTGTTATTTTACTTAATTGTTCTATATATAGTGATCTATTTCATAATTCTCTGTTATAAATTGTTGCGACAGTTAGTCAAGATATGATGGCAAGTTCTTTTTGCGTTAGTTTCCTAAACAAACGAATTTGTTTTAATTTCTTACCGGAAATAATTTCAGGACTTCTTTCATAATAACTCTATTTATATTCTATCACAAATTAAAAATAAACGAAACAAAAGTGTACTATTTAGCATATATTATATGGTATAAGCAATAAAACTATAAAAGTATATGATAAATTTATGGAAAAAGAAACATAAACATCCATCTAGAAATATTTTTAAGTGAAACAGAGAAAGAACTTTTTGATATGAAAATGAAGTAAGCAAGATGTAAAACTATGAGTCATTTTTTCTAAAAGTGAGTTATGAAAAGGAATATATATTTGTATAAAAGCAATTCTAGAATTGCAAGGACTTTTATATAATGTCACAAACAACTTGAATTAGATTACAAAAAAATGAATTAGACAGGAATTATCTATCGAGATGACATTGAAGATATGAAGCAGTCCATTTAGAAATTTTCAAAGGAGCTTCGGGATATTCATCCGCTACTGCTGAAAAGTACGAAAAAGACTAGTGAGAATTAAAGAGTGCAGGAGCTGTTGAAGAGACATCTCTTTTTTTTGTATAAAAATGAAATATGAATTATGAAAAGGGATTTTGTGATGCAAGTGTTGGAGGCAATGTTATAAGTCAGCCATATTTTTTTAAAAGTAATTCTAAGTTGTGTTTTCGCTATTTTATGTGCTATAATTAAAATAATTTTGTAGGTGCTTTATGAGTGTTTCTTACTAAAAAATTATGGATCCATTTAATAGAAAAGAATATGAAAAGAACTGACTTAATTAAGCTCGCTGGAATTACTTCAAATACCTTAGTCAATATGGGCAAAGACGAATATATATCTATGAAAAACTTAGAAAGAATATGCAAAGCAATGAATCTGACTTCGAGTGATATATTGGAATTTGTGGAGGATTAGTACATGAAAGATGATAACACTTTGATACCGATAGAGGAAACAAATATCACCGATATGATTTATACCATTCGTGGGAAACAGGTAATGCTTGATAGTGACTTGGCTGCTTTATACCAGGTTACTACAGGTAATTTGAATAAAGCAATGAAAAGAAATGTTGCAAGGTTTCCTGAACGCTTTTGTTTTCAGCTAACGGAGGTGGAATATCAGAACTTGAGATTCCAAAATGGAAGCTCAAGTTCGAATAATAATTATGGTGGCAGAAGATATATGCCTTATGCATTTACAGAACAAGGCATTGCTATGCTTTCTGCTGTTCTTAAAAGTGATATTGCAGTAGATGTAAGCATAAAAATTATGGATACCTTTGTTGAAATGCGTAAGTTTCTGCTCACGAATCAGGAACTCTTTTCCAGACTTGATAGACTGGAACTTAGTCATTTGGACTTGAAAAAAGAAATAGATAAGGGGATGGATAAGCAGCTGGAAACAGATAAGAAACTCGAAGAAGTATTCAACTATATTGCGAGAAATACAGAGGTAAAACAAAAGATCTTTTTTGATGGTCAAATCTATGATGCTTTCAGTTTTATTGCAGATCTAGTTGGAAAAGCACAGAGTAAACTGATCTTGATTGATAATTATGTGGATGTAAATACCATTAACTTACTCTGTAAGAAAAAATCGGGCGTAAATGTACTGATTGAAACAGCAGGAAAAGGCAGTTTAACAACAAAAGACATCAACAAGTTTAATACTCAGTATCCAAAATTAAGTGTGAAAACGACCGCAGCTTTTCATGACCGTTTTTTGATCATAGATGACAAAGAGGGTTATTTCATCGGTGCATCCATAAAAGACGCCGGAAAGAAGAGCTTTGCAATAACAAGGATTGAAGATGAAAAAATGATTCAGGATTTGATAAATAAAGTGCAATAGGAGAGAGGGATTAGTTCAAAGATATTTTTAAAAGACTTATATTAAAAGATTTATAGAAAGAATTGATTAATATTGAGTAACTATATACATGGAAGTATGATTATTGAATAATGTAATACTGAAAACCTTTTAAATTAGCATGTGAGTATTTTGATTACAAAGTGCATAAAAAGCAACTGCAAATCAAAATATCAATTATTTTGCATGGCTTTTTAAATGGGGATTGATATAAATCTTATTCAAAGTGCAATCATGCAATTGGGGGGAGGGGCATTTAAAAAATTATTTGACGGATACATATATAAGACGATTTCCCCATCGCTCTAAGAAATAAAAAGATTCAAAATTGAAAACTTTTGGATATAATGAACAATAGAAAAAGAAGAGTATAAAAAGCTGAAAAAGTAGCTTCAAAATGGAGTTGTTGAATTGAGTAAGCTTGTGAGCAATACTTATTGACCGAAGGGCAATAAGGTAAGAGGGGGTAGAAAGCCTTCCATCGTTTTGATGAGAGGCTTTTGAGGGAATAGTAATACTAATCACCATTTATAATGTCATATATTTGAACTTATGGAAATATAATTTTTTGTTGTTTTGAACAACTCATCTTTAATATATTTTTGGGACTATTTAATAGGTTTTTAGTATGAATTGTAAATTGGAAGTTGGAGGAAGAAATAGGAATGAGAAAAACAGCTTTAGTTGTAATTGACATTCAAAATGACATTACTAAAAATTATAAAGACATAATAGACAATATTAATAAAGCTATAGATATTGCAAAAGTCAAAAAATGGCATATTGTTTATATAAAACATAATGATTTAACTCCGAGTGCTAAATATTTTAAACCGGGAACAAAAGGAGCTGAGCTGGTTCCGGATTTAAATGTAATTTCAGATAATATATTTATTAAAAGCAAAGGAAACGCCTTAACTTCTGAGGATTTTAAGTCTTTTATCGATACAAACGAAATCACTGAATTTTACATCACAGGGGCAGATGCTACCGAATGCATAAAATCTACTTGCTATAATATGACAAAATCAGGATACACTGTGCATGTCATTTCTGATGGAATAACGAGCTATAACAAAGCTAAGATTCCTGAAATGATAGAATACTATACTAAAAAAGGCTGTGATGTTATAACACTAAATGAATTAAAGGCAATATAAAAATTCAGCTAAACACTTAGGAAGATAAATCCAGATTTATCAAGGAGATAGCAGTGAAAATTTTATGTATTGGAGATAGCTTAACATATGGAAATGTGGGATATTCTTATGTTCAATTTTTAAGTAAAAATATAGTAACAATCAATAAAAGCTTAAATGGTGATACTTTGTGGGGAGTAGGTAATCGTCTAAAAAAGATTTTCAATAATCATGCTAATGATTTTGATTTTGTTATTCTTGGCATCGGAACAAATGACACATTGCTTCCCTATCTTAAAAAGCTCGATTTTTATTGGAAATTCTAAATGTCTATTCGATTTAAAATCAAAAATGTATAGAAGATGATTTAGAGTTTTTAAGTAAGTTCGAAACTTTAATGAATATGATAATTTCAAGCGGTAAAAAAGCTATTATAATCGGAATGCCATATATAAATTTAAATGATTTTCCTAATGATATTACAATTAGAAGAAACCAAAAAATAATGATTCTATGCGAGAAGTATGGATTTGATTTTATTGATATTTACAAACTACAGATGGATACCTTAGCAAAAGAAAGGAAAGTGTATAGTTGGAAATGGAGTTTTTTAACTAGGATAACCGATGCTTTGATAATGACTTTATTTTCAAAAAGTAAATAATGCTTTGCAAGCAAGAGAGGATTGAATCAGACTGTGGATGGAGTACATTTTAGTTCAAGCACTGCGAAGTTATTGGCAAAAGAGATTGAGACAAAAATCAAAAAATTTAGCAAAACAGATGCCAACTCCAAGTTTGCCTTTTCAATCGATAAATTATATAGCAAAAGCACATGACTTTAAGATTTAAAAATCTTTCAGTTAAGTGCTTTTTCTGTGCCTATTTACACTCCCGATGAAGTCGGGGTTTTATATTCATCCGTTATCTTAAATATTTTTGATATGTTTAAAGGTAATAATATATGCAGCTGCAATTAATACACTGTACATCATTATAGGTGGATATACCAAAACAGCCAGTATCAAGCCAATTATTTTTATTACTATATCCGGTATTAACAGCTTCCTATAGACTTCAATTGCAACAATTAATTCTTTATTATCAGAATTAGGAGACTCTAAAGACTTATGCAAAAACCAGTTAAATACTGTTGTTACAATAGCTATTATTCCATAAAATACTTGTATTGTTCTATTATTAAAATAAGTGCTTACAAGCCCTGTTGCATAGGGTAAAAATGAAGACATGAACAAGAGTCCTAAGCTCCACCAAATAACAGGAGTAGAAATTCTTTCAACATTCTCCCACAATCCATTTAATGCCATCCATAATGAGCCAAGCCAAAAGAATGAAAGAAAATACGCAAAAAAATTATGTCGTAACGCCCAGAATTGTTCTAAGGTAGGTGCTGACGGTTTTTCCAGTTCTAATACCAAAATTGTTATTATTATTGCGAGTACTGCATCTGTAAATGCAATCAATCTTTCTTTTCTCATAAAAATCCCCTGCGTCTTAAAAATTAATTAATTCATTGAATGATAAAATTAAGCAAAAAAAACTTTAATACCGGGTTCTACTAAATCTACTAAAACTATTAATAAAATATTTTAAAAAAAACATATAATAATGTTATAGATTATTGCTATACATAAATCAAGCAGATATTAGTAATAAATATCTCCAAATGCTTTATATAATATATAATAAAAGATGAGACAAAATGATTTTAGCACAAAAGCATTAAAAGATAAAGAATTGGATAAAAATGTCTAAAATGTTATTTCAATCAACATTGCAATTTTTATCTTTCTTTACTATCAATTATTTTCGTAATAGCTCTTAACTCTTTTAACTATTCCTTTATACTCAAATTCACACCTCATTTACTCAAATTGTAAATATGAATTAATTCATCATCTTGGACATATAAATATCACACATCCGTGTAAATTCTGCCAACTTTTTATATCTTAGTAAATAGCTTAAGTAAATATAACTTACCATTCTAAGAAATTCATAATAATACTAATCATAATTTCCTTTTCTTCAGGTTTTGATTCAGCCAATAGTAAAGTTATTGCTACCAATGTACTGTCAGAAATTATTTTGTTTTCATCCTTAAATAATAGATTATTTTTGTTTAGGAAATATAGGAAGATACTTGCAGCTATTCTTTTGAATCCATCTACAAAAGGATGGTCTTTAACTATGAAATACAGCAAGTTGGCTGCTTTTTCTTGAACAGACGGATATATGTCTTCTCCAAAGGCTGTTTGATAAACAGAGCCAATAATAGCATCTAATGCGCCTTTGCTCTTCTCTTTCCCAAATATAGTTGATGTAGTATTAAAGGTCATACTGTCAATGAGTTTACGACATTTGCTTGGGTATATTTTTGAATAACATCGAAAACTTCTTTAGATTCAATTTCAAGAACATCAGCAATGATATTTGATTGAATTTCTATGACTTTGTTCAATACTTTTAATCGTTTTTCATTTACTGCATAGCCTTGGACAATATATTCTTTTAAGATAGAGGTAGCCCATTTTCTAAAGGCAATGCCTCTTTGGGACTTTACTCTATAGCCGACGGATATAATCATATCGAGATTGTAGTAGTTAAAAGTTCTTTCTACCGCTCTTTTACCTTCATTTTTAACTTGTGCAAATTTTGCACAAGTTGAAGTTTGGTCAAGTTCATTTTCTCTGAATATGTTTTTTTATGTGTCTTTGAATTACAGAACGATCCCTTTCAAATAAATCTGCCATTTCTTCAGCTCTAAGCCAAACAGTTTCTTTATCAGGTGTCACTTCTACAGGAAGTTCTAACTCACCATCCTTATAAATAATAATTGTATTATGCATTCATCAAATCCTCCTAACGGATATTAAAATTTAATAAAGCAACGGACGATAGTTTTTAAAGCTTTTATGATTATATCGCAAATCATATACTATCTCAATTAATGCTATAATCTATTTAGTTTATAGATAATTTCTATCAATCGATATAAAAAAATAGTATGCGATTTATAGATTTATAACTCAACTTTCACACTAAAATTATCGCAATTTTCTTTGAAATTTAAATATTTATAGATTTTCTAATTCACTACTTGAAACAGAATTTTTCCAAACAATATTTATTGAAATTTGCATATTTATCAAAAAATGAAAACACTGAAAAAGCTATGTCAAGTATGATATTGCACCTTTAAAATATACCCATATTTAAATTTTTTTCATATGGGAAAGTTGAGTGGGTAATATTTTTTATAATTTGGATATTTATTTTTTACATAATTACAAGTTGTGCTTTTATTATCGCATATGCTATAATTTAACTGTTCCTTGCTATTTATTTGTGTTTATTATAAAAAAATGTGCTCCATTCACATAAAAAATAATATGATGTACTATTTGTTTATGCTAAAGTCTGATAAACTAATGAATAAAATATTTTCAGTGCATTTATAATAAAGTCATAAATCATAAACCATTGATGAAACTTATAAATAGATTAAAAAGATAATAGTATTAGATAAATAATTATTGTAAATACCTATATTAATTTTATAAAAATACGGGTGTAAAGTGGGAGGTTTAGGTGGCAACTACAATTGAGGTAAATAAAAGCAGTATTAAAGAGCTTTTGATGACAGGTATAAAGGAAAAGTTCTTAATACCCGAATACCAAAGACCATATGCGTGGACTGATGAACAAGTTATAACTTTGTTTGATGATTTGAAAGAGTATACTAATAATCAAAATGAATCATCATATTTTTTAGGCTGTATTGTCTCTTTTACCAATGAAAATAACGAGCAAGAAATAATAGACGGACAACAGAGAATAACAACCCTATTACTGCTTCTAAGAGCTATTCATAAGAAGCTTCAAAAGATGAGCGACAGCAAAGAAAAGGAAAATTTTATCAGACAAATTGAACCGGCAATTTGGAAAATAGATGAATTGACCAGTGTTGCTGATTATACTACTGTTCTTATTGAATCAAAGGTTATGGAAGTAAAATACAATCAGATTTTGGAGAATATTTTGAAAACCGGAAAAACTCAATTAGGAAGTAAAGACAGATATTCAGTAAACTATAATCTATTGGTAAAATTATTGGATGAATATGCAATTAGTGAAACGCTAAATTTCTATAAATTCATAAACAATGTGCTAAATAAGACCATTGTATTACCGATTAAAGCTGATACTCAAGAAACAGCATTGACGATTTTCTCTACATTAAATGATAGAGGGTTACCTTTATCAGACGCTGATATTTTTAAGGCAAAGATATATAATAAGATTGATGAAAAAGATAAGATGGGCTTTGTTGATAAGTGGAAAAATATTGCTTTAAGGGCTGAAAATGTAGATGAGAGCGTTCAAAAGCTGTTCTATTACTATATGTTTTATTTGAGGGCAATTGATAAAGATAAAAATACTACTACACCTGGTCTTAGAAAATATTTTGCAGAAAATAGTTTTAGCAGACTCTATAAAGATAATTTGATGAAAAATTTGGAAGATATCTTAGAATTTTGGGAGGTGGTAAACTGTAGAGAACAAAAGGATGCCAAGTGGACAAGTGATTTGGAAATACTCAGCATCTTAGATATTCTCAGTTCCTATCCTAATGAATTTTGGAAATATCCGGTGATTATCTATTATCTGGAGAATAAAGATACTGAGAACTTCGAAGAAATATTTTTGAGTTTTTTAAGAAAGTTATTTGTAAATTTATTTAGAGTATATGTGGTATCACCAACTATCAACTCAGTTAAGGCAAGTATTTTAACCTTAAATTCATCGATTTTACATGATGATAAGCTCAGCTTTGAATTTAAAAAAGTAACTGAAGATGAATTGAAAAATAGTTTAAAGCATTTGCATAGAAATGCAGTTAGGATGTTATTAAAGTTACTGGCTTATAACACTGACGGGCAAAATGAATTACTGCCTTATAGCTGGGAAATAGAGCATATATTGCCGGTAAAATAGCAGACAAGTTATTTCAATTCAAATAAAGATGAAGTTAATGAGTTGATTGAGACCATAGGTAATAAAATACCTTTTGAGAAAAAATTAAATATTGTAGCAAGTAATGGATATTTTGCTAAAAAACAAGAACAGTATAAAAAGTCCAACATACAAATCGCAAAAGCAATGAGTGATAAAGGTATAAAAGATTGGAAATTAGAAGAAATCAGAGAGCGTAATATCAGGATAATAGATGAAGTGATTGATACCTTTAATGCTTGGGATAGTGGCATAAATGACGATAAGAACAGTGTATTGACAAGTCAAGAAAAAGCAGCTATTGAACTTATAAAAAGTAAGGGACTGGAGAAATATTTATAATTTCCATGACAGCCCTAACCCCAACTGTCTTTTAGGTAGAAATATTCACGCCTTATTGGATGATAAGTTAAAAGCCATCCAAGTTGCAATGGAAGATGAGATGAAGAAATATAGCATAGATGATTTAAGTAGTGAAATGAAAGAGCTTTTGTAAAAAGAAATGCAATACTAAAAACCTATCAAAAAGCCATGTAATTTTATTACAGTAAGATTATTGATAATCTGCAAAACGAATAATTTTCTAAAATAAGAATCTTGGCAATATAAATGGTGATTAGTATAAGATTTTTTCTTATAAAAAATGGAAATAAAGGAGTATTTCAGTTATACAGTAAATGAAATCCGTATAGTGAACTTATACTATTATTTATTTAAACTATGGATAATTTTCATCAATAGCTTAAAAAAAGCATATAATTTATGTCTTTATTATAAATGTACTGAAAATATTTTATCCATTATTTTATTAGAATTTAGTATGAATCATTTTCTGCTTTGAGTTAAGTGCTTGACAGATTGCCATGTTATTGTAGTGGAAAGGAACTGATATTATGAATAAAAGTCAAGAGGAAAGATTGAATTATCTTTTGGAAGAATTTAAGGCGGATTCTGATAATTACAAAAATATTGAAATTCCTGATAATATAATTGAAAAGCAAAATCTCCTGCGTAGTCTGATGAATATTCGTATGCCGAAAAAAATGCCTGAACAAGTCATAAAAGTGCAAGATGAATATTTATCATATTGTATTAAGGAAAAGGGCATAGTAAAACTATCAGAAATTCCTGTTACTAAAAACAATCTATCTATTTGGCAAGGAGATATAACAAGACTGGAAGTAGATGCCATAGTAAATGCGGCAAATTCACAAATGCTGGGCTGTTTTCTACCTATGCACATATGTATTGACAACCAAATTCACACTTTTGCAGGCATACAGCTTAGGGAAGAATGTAATAATCAGATGGAAAAACTAAGAGCAAAATATGGAAGAAATTATCAACAACCTACTGCTGTTCCAATGCTTACAGAGGCATATAACCTGCCTGCAAAAAAGGTGATTCACATAGTAGGTCCCATAGTAAATGATAAACTTACTCCACAATTAGAAAAAAATCTTGAAGATTGCTATATAAATACCTTGGATATATGCTTGGAAAATAACTTAAAATCTGTAGCCTTTTGTTGCATATCAACAGGAGTATTTAACTTTCCAAATAAAAAGGCGGCAGAGATTGCTGTAAAAACAGTGGAAAAGTGCTTATTAAATCATCCTAATTCAATGGATAGGGTAATTTTCAATGTGTTTAAAGACGAGGACAAGGAATATTATGAAGACTTACTACTATAATGCTAAATTTTAATAGGGTATGTACTATAAGTATGTTATAAATAATCTTTTAATATCTGATACAATAAAGGATAATATATTTTCAGTAAATTTAGAATGAAGCTATAGAAAATGAGCTATTTTTTTTTAAAATAACTGATGAACATTATATATCAAGTAGATAATAGTATTAATTAAATTTCAAGAAATATCATTTATAATTTAAAGAGATATATAAGGATATTAGGAAATAATTTCAAAGCCTTGATAGGAGGAAGCTATTTGTAATAAAAATACACTGCTTTTTTAATATAAAGTGTTTATATATTGCGCTAAATTGGGGTGGCTAATATGGATAGTAGATATATAAAGTTAAATGTACTTCCAATTATTGTTGAAATCTTATTTGTAATAGCCTGTTTGATATTTAAAGACTTTATTTTATATATAAATTTTTGCTTTTATATGATACTGGCAATGTATTTTTGCCGGAGAAAAGATTTTAGCATTACAAAATGGTGGAATTCATTAAAAGGAGGAAGCAGTTTTTGGAAGCAGGTTATATTGACTATATTCTTCTTTATACTTGCCTTTATATTTACAAATTTTTTGGAGAATGTACTTCCGCATCTTAATTCGGGAATGATTAATCTAAGAGCGGATAATTACTTAAAACTCGCCCTGTTTACGGTCTCTACAATAATACTGGCTCCAACTGTAGAAGAAGTTTTTTATAGGAAAAATCTCATATATTTTAAAAATAGAAAAATCTTGATTTTGACTACTATATTTAGTATGTTTTTATATGCTTTAGAGCACGCATTTACTATATGGGGAATATTCCTATGTATGATATGGGCATTACCGCTAAGTATTTCATACATTAAGACAAAAAATATATATGTAACAATGACAGCGCATTTTATATGCAATATGCTTGTAAATGGCATTACAATTATAAAAGTGTGGGATTATTTACATAGTTGATTGAAATAAATAAATATCAGAATAGTATATCCTATACCAAAATTCAATACAATTGTGGATAATATATTTCTTGGATATTATAATAAAGATGGATATATTTCCATTTTTTTCAATTAAATATTTTATTAAATATCCATAAATTAGATGGATAATAGTATTATTACAAAAGCACATGAATGCAAGATATGCAAATCTTTCATCTATGTGCTTTTTTGTTGAGATTTGTTTGAGTTATGGATAATTTGCAAAACGAATAATTTGCTAAAATAATAATCTTGGCATTATAAATGCTGATTAGTATAAATATGCACATAGACTAAAAATATCGAAGCTTTATAAAGTTAATTCCAATTGTACTTTCATTGTTACATATGTTATAATTAAAATAATTTTAAATATGCTTTAGGAGTATCTCTTATAAAAATTATGTTTGCTTTTCATAGTGAAAAATGTGGAGAATAATGACTTGATATCAGAGTAAATAGGTGTAAAAGAGTATTTCTAATTGTAAGTCATACTAAAGTCTAATAAAATAATGGATAAAATATCTTTAGAACATTTATATTTATGCCATAAATCATATACTACTTCAAAAAACTGTAGATGAACATTATTCATTGATTAAAAAGATAAAGGCATTAACTTGTAAAATAGTTAGAGAAATCATCACTTTTGAAAAAGTAATAAATGCTCTTTTAGGAAAAGAAAAGGGTGTCTAATGACTGTAGTCATATGGATATCAAGTTTATATGGTCTTATTCCTATAGGTTTTGATTAAGAAAATGTATAAAAAATATAGCTTTAAAGGGGATATATAAATGAAAGTTTTTGATAATATCAATGACATAGTGCGTGATGATATGGAAACCACCATAACAAAAGGCAGTAAAGTATCTATTGCAGCAGCTTGTTTTTCCATGTATGCCTATAAGGAATTAAAAAAACAGTTGGAAGAGGTAGAGGAGTTTCGTTTTATATTTACTTCCCCTACTTTTATTAAAGAAAAGGTTGAGAAACAAAAGAGAGAATTTTATATACCAAGGCTTATACGAGAAAACAGTCTATATGGAACTGAGTTTGAATTAAAACTGCGTAATGAAATGACTCAAAAAGCCATAGCCAAGGAATGTGCTGATTGGATTAGAAAAAAAGCAAGATTTAAATCTAATATTACCAACGAAAAAATGAAAGTATTTATGACTGTTTCCAATAAAAATTCTCAATTTGTATATACTCAGATAGATGAATTTACAACTGTAGATATTGGATGTGATAGGGGAAACAACTGTTATAATATAGTAGAAAAACGTGAAATTCCTGAATCAAATATTTATAGTAATACATTTGAAACTCTATGGCATGACAAAAATAAACTACAGGATGTGACAGAATCTGTAATTGAAAATATCACAACTGCATATAATGAAAACTCTCCTGAGTTTATTTATTACATGACACTATATCATGTCTTTAGTGAGTTCCTTGAAGATATATCTGAGGATGAGCTCCCCAATGAGGCTACAGGATTTAAACAAAGTAAAATTTGGAATAAGCTTTATGATTTTCAAAAGGATGCGGTTCTTGCTATTATCAATAAACTTGAGAGATACAATGGTTGTATACTTGCAGATAGTGTCGGACTTGGTAAGACATTTACAGCACTTGCAGTTATCAAATACTATGAAAATAGAAATAAAAGCGTTCTTGTGCTTTGCCCCAAAAAACTTGCTGAAAACTGGAATACCTATAAAGGTAACTATGTAAATAACTCTATCTCTGCTGATAGACTAAACTATGATGTTTTATTCCATACAGATTTGTCACGAACAAATGGATTTTCAAACGGATTGAATTTGGAAATATTGAACTGGGGGAACTACGACCTTGTAGTAATTGATGAATCCCATAATTTTCGTAACGGCTTGGGAACTCAAGCCAATACGAAGGAAAATAGATATACAAAGCTGATGGATAAGATTATCAAAGCAGGCGTCAAAACAAAAGTTCTAATGCTGTCTGCCACACCTGTAAATAACAGATTTTTAGATTTAAAAAATCAGCTTGCAATAGCTTACGAAGGTGATTCTCAATTAATCAATAAAAAACTTGAGACCAAAAAAAGCATTGAAGAAATATTCAAGCAGGCTCAAAGAGCATTTACTTTATGGAGCAAATTGGATGCTCCAAGCAGAACAACAAATGAACTGCTTCGTACTCTTGATTTTGATTTTTTTCAACTATTGGATAGCGTAACTATTGCACGCTCAAGGAAACATATAGAAAAATACTATGATACAAATCAAATTGGCAAGTTTCCACAAAGAAAAAAGCCTATATCACTTAGACCGCAGTTGACAGACTTAGATTCAGCCATTAACTATAATCAGATTTATGAACAACTTACTCTCTTATCGCTTTGTTTATATATACCTTCAAATTACATTTTTGAAAGTAAAATACAAAAATACCTTGATATTACACATAACAAGGGCGATAATCTCACTCAGACAGGTCGTGAACAAGGTATAAGAAAACTGATGAGTATCAACCTTTTGAAAAGATTGGAAAGTTCGGTAAATTCATTTCTGCTCACCTTAAATCGAATGAAAAAGCTGATTGATGATACTATCAAAGCTATTGATAAGTATGAAAAATATGGAAAAGCTGATATTGACATGTATGAGGCAACAGATTCAGAATGGGATATGGATGATGGAAATACCGAATACTTTATAGTAGGTAAAAAGGTAAAGATAGAGCTGTCTGATATGGACTATAAGACTTGGCGTAAAGAGCTTGTAAAAGATGCTGAAACATTGGAATTGCTAATTCTTATGATAGCAGATATCACTCCTGAACATGACAGCAAACTACAGGAATTACTAAGACTGATATCAGGAAAAATTGAAAATCCAATAAATTCAGGCAATAAAAAAGTGCTTATCTTCTCAGCTTTCTCCGATACTGCGGAGTATTTGTATAAAAATGTAAGCATTTATATCAAAGATAAATATGGACTTGATACTGCATTAATAACAGGTTCTAATGATGGAAAAACAAGCATAAAAGATTTTAAAGCTACATTTGATAATGTACTAAGATGTTTCTCACCTATTTCCAAGGAAAGAGATGTATTGATGAACGGTAGCCAAGACGAAATAGATATTCTAATTGCTACAGACTGTATTTCAGAAGGACAAAACTTGCAGGATTGCGATTATCTTATAAATTATGATATTCACTGGAACCCTGTTCGTATCATTCAACGCTTCGGTAGAATAGATCGTATTGGTAGCAAAAATGAATATATTCAGCTTGTAAACTTCTGGCCGGATATGGATTTGGATGAATATATCAATCTTAAGGAACGTGTCGAAACAAGGATGAAGATGTTAGTAATGGCGTCTACAGGAGACGACGATCCTATCAACCTGGAAGAAAAGGGAGAGCTTGAATACCGTAAGCAACAACTAAAGCGACTTCAGGAAGAAGTAGTTGATATTGAGGATATGTCAACGGGTATTTCCATTGTGGACTTAGGACTAAATGAATTCAGACTTGACTTATTGGAATATGTGAAGTATAACCAAGAGATGGATAAAAAACCCAAAGGACTACATGCAGTGGTACCTACTATTGACGAACTTCCGCAAGGTGTTGTATTCGTACTCAAAAATGTAAATAATAGTGTAAATATAGATAATCAAAATAGAATACACCCTTTCTACATTGTCTATATAGGAATGGATGGAGAAATAATATGCGACTATCTGAATCCTAAGAAAATGTTGGATAATATAAGACTACTCTGTCGTGGTAAGAAAGAGCCTATCAAAGAGCTTTGCCTTCGTTTTAATGAGGAGACAGACGATGGAAAAAATATGACAGCTATGTCTGCACTCTTAAATGAAACAATCAATTCCATTATTGACTCTAAAGAAGATAGCGATATAGACAGCCTGTTTAAATCAGGAGGTACTTCCGCACTTGTTTCAGCAGTATCAGGACTTGATGACTTTGAGTTAATCTGTTTCTTAGTAGTAAAATAAGTGTCGGAGGTAAAACGATGATAGGATTGCCAAAAACTACAGAATTTAATAAGAGAATTCCAAAACAGAAGTTTTATGAAAATATAGATGTCTCACCAGCACTAAAAAAAATTTTTGTTGAGCAGGTAAATATAATATACTGGAAAAATAAGATTGCAATATCCACAACAAATCTTGCAGAGGGAAGAGATGTAACTGAGATAGAAGTATTTGAGATACGTCTAAATACATCTGAATTAGATGAAAATCTACTCCGTCAAATAGACAGGGAGATACCATATCATATACTTTTCCTGCTTGAATTTAAGGGGAAATACCAAGCGTGGATTGGATATAAAGAAGCTATATTATCCGGTAGCAAAGCTTTTAAGGTAAATGGATATTACCATACGGATTGGCTAAGTGAAGAAGAGCTGCCACTTAAGCTTACAGGACTTAGTCTTGATGAAGTTTATGAGAATTTTGTGCGCCAGATAGCCGGTGATAAGCTCAAAACAGAATCTTATAGTGAAAGTATTAAAGACTCTGTAGAAAGAGATAAGCAAAGACAGGCACTGCAAAAGAAGATTAATACTTTGCAGATGAAAATGCGAAAAGAAAAACAGCTAAATAGGAAAATGGATATATATGATGAGCTTAAAAATCTAAAGGCAAAATTGGAAAGCTTGTAGTTGAGGAAAATAAAATGGAAAAAGAACAGGGGATAAAAAAGTCAAATTTTTTAGATAATGTATATTCAATTTTGGAAAATGCCAGAAACAGGGCAAAAACAGCAGTCAATCTTGCCATGGTTTATGCCTATTATGAAATTGGTAGAGAAATTGTTGAAGAAGAGCAACAAGGTGAAGACCGTGCAGCCTATGGTAAAAAAATCTTACAGGAATTATCTATTTATTTAACAAAAAATTTTGGTAAGGGATTTTCTATTGGAAATCTTAAAAATATTCGACAATTTTACAAAATTTATTGCAATGATCAAATTGGCGAAACACTGTTTAGCCAATTCGATAATCTTCCTTCAGTAAGTACAGGTAGGAAATTCTACCTTAGTTGGTCTCATTATCTAAAGCTAATGAGAATAGAAAATATCGAAGAACGCCATTTTTATGAAATAGAGTGTATCAAAAATGACTGGAGCCTAAGTGAACTCAAACGCCAGTTTAACAGCTCCTTATATGAAAGGATAGCCTTAAGTACAGATAAAGAAAAACTCTATAAACTATCAGAGGAAGGCCATGTACAAAGGACTGCTCTGGATTTGGTCAAAGATCCTTATGTATTAGAGTTTCTTGGACTTCAAGAAAGGGCTGAATATAGCGAAAATCAGTTAGAAACAGAGATAATTAATCATCTACAGCAATTTCTCTTAGAGCTTGGTACAGGCTTTGCATTTGTGGGTAGACAGGAGCGCTTTACCTTTGACGAAGAGCATTTTATGGTAGATTTGGTATTTTATAATCGTATATTGCGTTGTTTCGTACTTTTTGATTTGAAAATAGGTGAGCTTAAGCATCAGGATATAGGTCAGATGCAGATGTATGTTAATTATTATGACCGTAAAGTCAAATTGGAAGATGAAAATAAAACTATAGGTATAATTTTGTGCAAAGATAGGAATAAGGCAATTGTTGAGATGACCTTGCCTGAGGATAATACTCAAATTTTTGCAAGTAAGTATGAGACTGTTCTACCACAAAAGGATGACTTGAAAAAACTGCTTGAAGAACATAAGACGCAAGATAAGGGGGAATTGGGATGGATAAGATGAAAATGGAAACTGTTGATATGACTGCCCAAAATATAGATAAGATAGCTGCACTGTTTCCAAATTGCATTACTGAAATGATAGATGAAGAAAAAAGTACAGATGATAAAAAGGTATATAAAAAAGCTGTCAATTTTGATATACTTAAGCAAATGCTATCAGGAGATGTCATAGAGGGCGATGAGGCTTATGAGTTTACCTGGGTAGGAAAGAGGGCGTCAATAGTAGAGGCGAATAAACCTATTAGAAAAACACTTAGACCGTGCATAGAGGAGAGTGTAAACTGGGATAATACTGAAAACTTGTATATTGAGGGAAGAAATATTGAAGTGTTAAAACTTCTACAAGAAAGTTATCTTGACGGAGTAAAATTTATTTATATTGACCCTCCATATAATACTGGTAATAATTTAATATATCCTAACAATTATAGTATACCACAAGAAGATTATGATATTGATTCTGGAGTATATGATGAGGATGAGAATATTATGTTTAAAAATACAAATACTAATGGAAGGTTCCACTCGGACTGGTGTTCTATGATATATTCTGTATTATTGGTTTCAAGAAATCTTTTATCTAGAGATGGATATATTGCTATAGCGATAGATGATAATGAGTTATTTACACTTAAAATGATGTGTGATGAAATATTTGGTGAAGCAAATTTTATAGGTACAATAGTTACAAGATGCAATCCACAAGGTAGGAATAAGAATAATTTAGATCCAGTACACGAATATCATATTTTCTATGCGAAAAATATTCAGGGAATGTCTTTATTAAAAATTAAAAAAGACGAAGATAAGAATAACTATAGGTATCTTCTACGTAGTGGTACAAATTCAAGAAAGTTTGAAAGACCATTCAGATTTTATCCAGTACTTGTAAAGAATAATAAGGTTTCGATGATAACAAAAGAAGAGTATATCAAAATATATTCTGGTAAAAGATACTTTGATGAAGATTATATTATAGAACTGAAAAATAAATATGAAGAATTAGGATATCAGTTTGTTCTTCCTATTTCTCGAGATGGTGAAGAAAAAGTATGGCAAAGAACGTTTGAGAGAGTTTCTGAAGAATGTAGTTCCTATATATTTGAAGGAGGACAAGTTAAAATTCCACCTGAGGATATTCGTACGCCAATTAGTTTATGGACAGATGATATTTATTCAAATGTGCATAATGGTACGAATAAGTTGAAAGAACTATTCAATAATAAATGTCCATTTGATTTTTCTAAAAGTCTTTTTACTGTTCGAGATATGATTTCTCTAAACACTTCAGAAAAGGATATAATTTTAGATTTCTTTTCAGGCAGTGCCACAACCGCCCATGCAGTAATGCAACTCAATGCTGAAGATGGGGGCAATCGTAAATTTATTATGGTTCAATTGCCTGAAAAAACAGATGAAAAAACTGAAGCATACAAAGCAGGCTATGCCAATATCTGCGAAATAGGTAAGGAGCGTATACGCCGTGCAGGGAAGAAGATACTGGAAGAAAACAAGGATAAAGAAGGGATTGAAAAGTTGGACATAGGCTTTAGAGTGCTCAAACTTGACGATAGTAATATGAATGAAGTCTACTACAGTCCTGAAAAATACACACAAAGCTTACTTTCTACTACGGAATCCAATATTAAGTCAGACCGTAATGACCTTGATTTATTATTTGCTTGCCTAATTGAGATGGGACACTCACTATCACTACCATATAGATCAGAGCAGATAGAGACATGTACAGTATACTATTATAACGATAGAGGCATTATTGCCTGCTTTGATAAGGATATTCCTGATACTGTTATTAAGGCTATTGCTAAGAAAAAGCCACTTATAGCTGTGTTTAGAGACAGCAGCTTTGCAGATAGTCCATCAAAAATCAATGTGGGTGAGATATTCAAACTACTTTCACCTGATACAACTATAAAGGTAATTTAAGGAGGTCTGATATGCAATTACAATTTAGACACCAGAAGTTCCAAGCGGACGCAGCAAAGGCTGTCGTTGATGTATTTGCCGGACAGCCTTATCTAACACCTACTTATATGATGGATAGAGGGATGGCTCAGATAGGACGTTCTGATGAAAAAGATTTTACAGGCTGGAGCAATCAAAAATTAATTCCACAATTAGATGATAGGATTATTTTAGAGCATATACAAAAAATTCAAAGTAACAATAACATTGATACTTCAAAAGCTTTGGATGGAAGATATAATCTTACTATTGAGATGGAGACAGGTGTCGGTAAGACCTATACCTATATCAAGACTATGTATGAGCTCAACAAACACTATGGCTGGAGTAAGTTCATCATAGTTGTACCGAGCATTGCTATCAGAGAGGGAGTGTATAAGTCATTTCAGATAACTCAGGAGCATTTTGCCCAGGAGTATGGGAAGAAGATTCGTTTTTTCATCTATGACTCTTCTCAGCTTACAGAGATTGACCGTTTTGCTTCAGATAGCTCTATTAATGCAATGATAATCAACTCTCAGGCGTTTAATAAGGCGGTCGATGCTGATGAAAAGATAAAAAGCGGCAAGAGAGCCGATAAGTCTTCAGCTATTATCTTTAGAAGATTGGATAGTTTCCGTTCACGCCGTCCAATAGATATCATCGCCAAGACTAATCCGATTTTGATTATTGATGAGCCACAATCTGTCGAAGGTAAGCAAACTAAGAAAAATTTGGAAAAGTTTAATCCATTGATGATACTCCGTTATTCAGCTACACATAAGAGTGACAGTATTTATAATATGATTTATCGTTTGGATGCCATGGAGGCGTATAATAAGCGTCTTGTTAAGAAGATTGCAGTCAAAGGTATTACAGAGTCTACAAGTGTAGCTACTGATAGTTATATCTATTTGGAAAGTATCAATCTTTCAAAGAAATCACCTACTGCGACATTGCAGTTTGATTGCAAAGGAAAAAACGGAATAAGAAAGATTACAAGGATAGTATCTAAGGGCTATGATCTATATGATAATTCCGGTGAACTGGAAGGATATAAGCAGGGCTTTGTCGTTTCACAAATTGATGGACGAGATGACTCTGTAGAGTTTATCAACGGTATCAAAATTTATGCTGGTGATGTTATCGGCAAGGTAAGTGAAGATCAACTTCGCCGTATTCAGATAAGAGAAACCATCCTTTCGCATATTCAAAGAGAGCGTGAGCTTTTTTATAAGGGTATTAAAGTCCTTTCGTTATTTTTTATTGATGAGGTCGCTAAGTACAAACAATACGATGCAGATGGACAGGCGATGAATGGAGTCTATGCTGATATGTTTGAAGAGGAATATAATGATATAATTACTAATTTGCAAATTAAGGATAATGAAGATGATTATATGAATTATCTTGACTCTATTTCTGCCAAAAGTACACACGCCGGGTATTTTTCGATTGATAAAAAGGGTAAGATGATTGACTCAAAGGTAGGTCGCAAAGAAACGACGACTGATGATGTCGATGCTTATGAACTTATTATGAAAAATAAGGAGCTCCTTCTTGAAAGAGATCCAAAGAAGTCACCTGTTAGATTTATATTTTCGCACTCTGCTCTTCGTGAGGGCTGGGATAATCCTAATGTATTCCAAATTTGTACTCTGAAACAAAGTAGCAGTGATGTGCGTAAGCGTCAGGAAGTAGGTCGTGGACTGCGTCTTTGTGTAAATCAGGACGGAGAGCGTATGGATACAGATGTACTGGGTAGTGATGTGCATAATGTGAATGTACTTACTATCATAGCAAGTGAGAGCTATGACAGCTTTGCAAAGGGGCTTCAGACTGAGATTGCAGATGCTTTGGCAGATAGACCTAAGACTGTTAGCGAAGAACTATTTACTGGAAAAAAAGTTCAAAACGATAAGGGGGATGAACTGAATATTGATAGAAAAATAGCCAAAGAGATATATATTTCCCTTCGTTTTGAAGGATATATAGATAAGCAAGACACTTTGACGGACAAATATTTTGAAGCTAAGGCAAATGGAGAAGTAAAACTTGCTGAAGAGGTAACTGATTTTGTTCCTGAGATTATTGCAATTATAGACTCTGTATATGATAGTAGGTCAATGCTTATAGAAGATGCAAGGCAAAATAATGTTGTGCTGTCTGTAGATGAGGAAAAACGTGACATGCCGGAGTTTCAGTCTCTATGGTCTCAGATTAATTCCAAGTCTGTCTATGTTGTTGATTTTGACACTGATGAACTTATCCAAAAATCAATTGAGTCACTTAATAGGAAACTTCGAGTTTCAAAGATTTACTTCAAGGTAGAAACAGGTACTATGGAGCAGATTAAATCTAAGGAAGAATTGATAAGTGGAGAGTCTTTTGCCAAAGAAGAAACAAAAAATTATGGGCAAACTGTATATTCGAATTCAAATATCAAATACGATTTGGTAGGTAAGTTGGTAGATGAAACAGGGCTTACAAGAAAGGATGTCGTTAAGATTCTACAAGGTATACAGCCGTTAGTATTCGATCAATTTAAGATAAATCCGGAAGAGTTTATCATCAAGGCTGCAGGGCTTATCAATGATGAAAAAGCTACAGCAATTATCGAGCATATAAGCTATAATGTAATAGATGAGCGGTATGAAACAGATATCTTTAAAGCTTCTTCTTTGGAAGGTAAGCTTGATATAAATGCAATGAAAGCAAAAAAACACCTATATGACCATGTCGTCTATGACTCAACCAATGAGAGGGACTTTGCCAAGGAACTTGATACAAGCACTGATGTAGCTGTCTATGTCAAGCTACCTAAGGGATTTTATATCAGTACTCCTATCGGAAAGTATAATCCAGACTGGGCGATTGCTTTTTATGAAGGAAATATAAAGCATATTTACTTTATAGCAGAGACTAAGGGCTCTCTGAATTCAATGCAACTTCGCCTTATTGAGGAATCCAAAATCCACTGCGCAAGAGAGCATTTCAAGGCAATAAGTAGGGGGAATGTTGTCTATGATGTGGTGGACAGCTACAAGTCCTTACTTGAAAAGGTGATGAAGTAGTATAATTAGAGTTAATAATAATTTGACGTTTTGACTTTTAAAGATTAATTACTTTTTATGTAAAAATTAGGGGGTGTTATGAGTAAAGTTGGTTTTTTATTTGGAGCAGGGGCAGAGATTGATTATGGATTACCTACAGGTGGAAAATTTGCTTTAGATATTTTTAGACAAGATGTATCTGAAAGTAAAAAAGAATTTATTGAAATGAGAAATTCTATAGATAATACTACTGTATATGCAGGAGAATGGTTACCTGAAGATTATAAAACCAGAAGTGTCAGTTCTTATGGTAAGTCTGTAATTGAAAATATAATAAAAGATACTCTTGAACATAAACGTGAATATATAATCAGCAGTTTAAATGACTTTGACACCTATGCTGAAAAAGTAAAAAATGATGTAGAAGATATAGATGATATACTAAGTGGTTTATTAGGTAGACAAGTCAGTAGTTGTCAAGTTAATGCAGCTATATCTTTTAATAGTGCTTTAAATAATGGGAATAGGATATTTGAGAAACATTATTTTTCAGCGCTTGTATTAATATATAAGGGAAAAAAACTGAGTGATTATTTGCAATCAGAACTTAAAAAAATAATTCTTTCAATATTACAATTGCAAATTGGAGCATTGGCGTCAAGTCTGGTCAAAAATATTAATGACAATATTTTTGAGAGAAAAGATGAAGAGATTGATTTATTTGATGATATAGGGGAGGTGTTAAGGTTAAATTATCAATCTGCAGGAGTAATAGGCATAGAGTATTTATATGATAATTTTAAGAGCAAAAATACTAAAGATATGGACGAAGATTTCAAAGTAGTATATTTTGCAAAGTCTATTTTAGAAGAGATTTTTTCATCAGTACTGGATTACAAATCTCTTATTGACTCTAATTGGCATTATTTATACTGTCCTAAAAATGAATGGGCGAAATTCTGTAAGATATCAATATTTTTGTTGACTGTAAAAAATTATATAGTACAAAATGCACCTAAAGAAATATCTAATGATGGATATTATGATGATTTAAAAAGTATTATAGATAAATCTAGGATAGTGCTCTCTAAGATAGCAACAACAAATTACAATAAGCTGATTGTGGAAAAACTTGAGAAAGATATTACTTATTTAAATGGTTCTGTAACTCAGTGGTATGATCCTTATCTAAATAAGATAGATGAAAAGGAAAATTTAAGAGGTAAATTTATTGTTCCCTTGATGTTTACTCAAAGTGGAACAAAACCAATGACTTCTATTTTTAAATCTTGTGAATATGTGGATTTATATAGGGGATGGAAAAAAGCTGATTGCATAGTTATAGTAGGTTTTGGCTTTAATAAAGATGATGAACATATAAATGGTATAATAAGAACTTTGATTAATGATGATAATAAAAAAGTAATTGTTGTAGGCAGAAATTCTACTAAAGAAGAAATTATTAAACGTCTAATAGTAGAAAAAAGCGAGAATATAACACTTTATAATGTGGATAGTCAAAGAAGGATTAATAATAAATTATGGATCGAGTATATTATTGATAGTATGAAATCAATTAAATAATTTGTTATCAGTCTTTTAAATTCTTTATTGGAAACAGCAATTCATAAATTTAAATTTGTGGGGGGAGCTATGGAGTTTAGGGATTCAAAGATACAAGATTATAATGAAATTGTCTACTGTATTTATAAAGGTTTTGAACATCATTTCAAACTTTTTAAAATAAGTGATGAAAAAATAAAAAATATGTTGTTAAATATCGTTAAACTTGAGCAATTTAAGGTTGCAGTTGACGATGGCAAGGTGATTGCCTGTTGCGGTGTTGCAAAAGGTGGAAACAGACTTTATAAAAAAGAGGACTATTCATTTTATAAAGAATTTGGTCTTGTAAAAGGCTTTATCATAGCTCAGCTTGTCTATCAGGCACTTAGCAAGCTGTACAATGAGTAAGCTGATTGTGGATATTTTGAGTATGTGACTACTCTTGAGGCTTACCAGGGCAAGGGCATAATGAAAAAACTGCTAAAATGGACTATAGAAAACAGTGCTTACCCTTGTTATATGCTGGATGTAGCAAGTAATAATGAAGCTGCAATTAAACTTTATGAAAAGCTTGGCTTTGTAGAAAGTCATCGTGTGAAGGAGAAGTTTGCAAAATATACAGGCTTTGAATATCTTATATTTATGAAATTTAGCTTATAGTAAATTATAGAGGTTGGAAATGAGAGAGTACAAAATTAGAGGAACAAGCTACAAGATTCGTTACAACGATTTTTCAGGAGAATTAACTCCGATTATCTTCATTCATGGCTTGGGATGTGCAGGATCTTTTGATTATGTGGAAGTGGCTTCTATTTTAGGATCTAAGCACCGAATAATTCTAATTGATTTATTAGGTGCAGGCTATAGTGACAAGCCATTGAATTTCACCTATTTTGTTGATGCGCATGCAAGATATCTAAAGGAGTTTATTGAGGATCTTAATTTAGAAAAAGTTATAATTTTTGGACATAGTTTGGGTGGAGCTGTATCTATTGAGCTTTGTAACCTTATACAAGATAGAGTTCAGAGTCTGATACTTAGTGAGTCTAATTTGGATCCGAGCGTTCAGGGTGCAGCGAGCTTTGAAATTGCAAGTTTTGATAAAGATAATCTGGAAGAAGTTTTTAAAAGAAAGCTTAAAGAGTATGAAGAATCAGGAAGTACAATGTGGACAGCTACTTTGAGGAACTGCTTGCCAAAAGCAGCTTTTGAAATATCTACCCATGCAGTTAGAGGTGGGGAGATATCGTGGAGGGAGCTTTTATACAGTTTTGAATTCCCGAAATACTTTATTTTCGGAGAGAATTCATTGCCTGACGACGATTTTGAAAAGCTAAAAGAACATAATATAAAAATTGAAGTTGTTCCAAATGCTGGACATTCAATGGCTTGGGAAAATCCTCAAGGCTTAGCTCAAGCTATAAAAAACTGTCTATAAAAGTAAAATTTTCTACGGATAAATATAAAAGCACATAACTTGGAGATTTGAAAGTGTTTAAGTTATGTGTTTTTTTATGCCTGATAAAATATGAATTTATGGTATAATATATAGCATATTAAATAGAAATAATTATTAACTCAACTTTCCCATACGAAAAATACATTAAAGATAATGAAATTTGAGTATATTTTAAAAATATAGTAGTATACTTGATATAGTATTTTCAGTGTTTTCAATTTTTTGATAAATATGCAAAATTTAATAAATTTTATTTAGAAAATTGTGTGTAAAGTAGTGTGCTAAAAAAAATATAAATATTTAAATTTCAAGGAAAATTGCGGTAATTTCAGTGAGAAAGTGGAGTAATGCATCTTATCTATAGTTTTAATTGGGAAATTGTATTAATCAGACTAATTATTAGGATGATATAAAATTTTTTGGTAAATACTGAGTATAAGTATATTAAAAGGTGGCTCATGGAGAAAAATAGAAATAAGAAAAAGAAAAGAAGAATAATAGTCGCCATAATTTTATTATTTTTTATCTTTTTGTGGCTGAATAATACGAGCTTATTCACTCCAAGAAAAGACATGCCTTATAAATTTTTGGCACATAGGGGGCTTGCCCAAGTTTTTGATGAGTCCAAGGCAAATTGGGACAGTAATACAGCAGAGATGATTGATACTAATCACCATTTATATTGCCAAGATTGTTATTTTAGCAAATTATTTGTTTTTAAGATTATCAATAATCTTGCTGTAATAAAATTACGTGGCTTTTTGATAGGTTTTTAGTATGAGACGCCTACACATGATTATATTGAAAATACAATTCCATCTATGAAGGCTGCCTTTAATTTGGGAGCAACTGCTGTTGAGCTTGATGTGAAACTTTCCAAAGACGGACAGCTTGCAGTCTTTCATGATGCCACTTTATTATATCGTTGCGGAGTTAAGGGCGAAGTCCAAGACTATACAATGGAGCAGTTGAAAAAGATGGATGTAGGCTACGGTTACACTGCTGACGGTGGCAAGACTTATCCGCTTAGAGGCAAGGGGATAGGTATGATGCCTACATTAAATGAGGTCTTGGATACTTTTCCGGATAAGGACTTTGTTATTGAGATAAAAGACGGTAAGATAGAAACTTATAAGGTCTTTTGGGAAAATATGTCATCATTAGCACCTGAGAGATTGGATAAGTTCAGTGTGGCTTGCAGTGTGGATGAGGGAGCAGATTATCTTAGAAGTCAAAGCAAGACTTTAAAAGTCATGTCGAAAAATTCTTTGATTACAGCCTTGCTTAAATATGAGCTGATGGCTTGGAGCGGATATATTCCTGAGGAGATGAAAAATACCGAGCTTAGGATACCTCTATCTTACGCAAAATTCTTGTGGGGCTGGCCGTATAAATTCATGGAGAGAATGGATGGCGTCAATACTCGTGTAGAATTGACAGCAGGTGGCTCAGGTCTTTCTGAGGGCTTTGACACTATTGAAAGTGTAGGTTCTGTACCTAAGGATTTTTCAGGCTTTATTTGGACTAACAGAATCAATGTTGTAAATCCTGATACTGTAAAAAAATAATTTTTAATAGCTTTAAATATTCTAAAGTTGAATTAAATAGAGTAGTGTATATTTAATTTTGGAACATTTATAGTCATCATGAATATTATACTGATTGAAATAAATATACAATTATATATCAATAAAAATAATATTAAAATCAAATAGAATTTATTATAGTTTAATTAAAATGCCATGGTATTTCAATTAAATATCAAATAGCTGTATTGATTTGCAAAGTTTATAAAGGATGATAGTCGACATGCTGGTTGAGTGTATAGAAAAATGTGATGTTTTGGTTATAGGAGCCGGAATTGCCGGCATAAGTTCAGCGATAGAGTCTGCAAAGTCCGGTTCTTCAGTCGTACTTACAAGTGCTACAGAGATTTTTTCAGGTTCGAGTTTTTTTCCGGGTACATGGGGCTTGGGTCTGATAGGCCCGGAAAATGATGAGGATGACCTGGAAGAGAGCATTGCAAGAGTCGGATGTGCAATGGCAAAGGAGAAAATAGTAAAAACTTTTATTAAAAATATAAATCCTGCAATAGCTGAGCTAAGAGCAAGGGGAGTAGAGCTTATAACTGCGGAAAATTCTGATGAAAAAGAGTTTATACCATGTTTTGACCATAAGAAGAGAAATTGGAACGGGCTTGAAAATAAGAGCATGAGAGAGGTCTTTAAGAGAGAGCTTGAAGAATACAGTGTAAGGCTTCGTCCAAATTATGAGGCTTTGGAATTAATAGTGCAAGATGAAAGAGTATGCGGAGCCGTCTTTGCGGTAGATGGTAGTATACTTGCTATAAGTAGCAAGGCGGTGATTCTTGCAACTGGCGGATATGGCGGACTTTTCCAAAATTATTTGACTACTTCTGACGTTATGGGTAGTGGTCAAGCCATGGCTCTTAGAGCAGGTGCAAAGTTGATAAATATGGAGTTTATGCAGATGATGCCTGGCTTTATTTCTCCTGCACCAAAGACCGTATTTAACGAAAAGACTTTTAGATTTGCTACGTTTAGTGATGAGAGCGGAAATAATATTTTTGAGCATATACAAAACTATACTAAACTTTTGGAGCAACGCTCTACTCATGGACCTTTTACCTCTGCCAAAAGCGATAGAGAGATTGATTTTGCTATTGCAAAATATGAACATCAAGGCGGAGTTTATGCAAGCTATATTGATGAAATGAAGAGCAATCCGCCTGAGTTTATCAAGACATATTTTGACTGGCTTAGGGAGAAAAAGAAACTCAGCTTTGATGATACAGTGCGTGTAGGCATATATGCACATGCGGCTAACGGAGGTATAGAGATAGGAAGCGACGCCTCTACAGGTGTAGAGGGACTGTATGCCTGCGGTGAGGTAAGCGGAGGAATGCATGGAGCAGACAGGATAGGCGGTCTTTCCTCTGCCAACGGACTTGTATTTGGAAAGATAGCAGGGCAATCAGCGACAGCTTATGCAAGTACACATACAGAGTATAATGGAAATGTGGACTTGCCTTCGCATTTTGTATCGGATTATAGTGAGAAACTCTCAAAGCTCAGAAAGATAATGACTGAAAATGCCATGATATCAAGAAATGAAAGTGGATTGAAAAAGGCTATAGACTTTTGTGAGGAGAGCTTGGAAGAGACTAGAAAAAACCCTGATAAGTCTTCAAACAAAGTCGAAGTAATCAACTATTATCGCCTTAAGTCCAATCTTTTTACCGCAATGTCGATATTAAAAGCTGCACTTCTAAGAAAAGAAAGCAGAGGCTCTCACTATAGGGAGGACTATCCTGACATCTCAAAGTCAAAAGAAAAAAGAATAGTCATAGCTTTGAAAAATGCTGAAGTAGTCGCAAATTATGAGGTTTGATTTTGTAAAAGCTATGTTAATAGCGAAATACTGTAGAATAATTGGAATATTCTATGATTAAATTTCATAATAAGCTATTATACTAATGCTATTTAAATATATAATTTTATTAGGAAATAGTATTATGCTTAAAAATCTTGATAATATATTGGAAATGCTATTAATACTAAACTCAATAAAGTGTTTTAATAGCACTTATATTGAGCTTGTAAATCGCATGGTATTTTTTAAAAATCATTGACGAATATCAAAATAGATAATAAATTATATGAGAAACAAAAAGCAAAATATTTTGAAATTTTTAAAAATATCAGTTAAATGATAATTAATACTAAAAACCTATCAAAAAACCGGGTAATTTTATTGCAGCAAGATTATTGATAATTTGCAAAATAAATAATTTGACAAAATAACAATATTGGCTTTATAAACGGTGATTAGTATAAAAAGTAATAAGGGAGGATGTTATGTTTTTATTAGGGGTAAAAAAAGAGGGCGCTTGGCTCTTGTCTACATTTAATTTGACTTATGGAGCAAGCTGGGAGATGATTTGCAAGGCAGTAAGCAAGTCTTATGAGCATTTTGAAAATGTCGAGGTCTTAGTTGACGACATTAAAAAAGAGATTTCGTCTAAAGATGAGATATTGGGCTTTGATGAGTCGAGAAATATGACAATTCGTGGGATGTCCAAGATAATCCAAGTACCTGTTATGATGACTTTTTATAATCAGGTCAAAACAGTAAATGTGACGGTGGCATGTGCTACTGATGAGTTTAAGGAGGCTGACTACCACAACTTCAATATGTCAATGGGACAATTTATGGACAGCGTGGAGCTGGCTATGTATATGTAATTAAATTAAAAACCTGCTATTTATATGGTAGGTTTATTTTTTTGTAAAATTTAGCATTGACATACATAATGTATGTATGTTATTCTTTAGTATAAAATTTGATTAAAATAGGAGATTAATATGAAGATAAATAGTTTTTATCCTGTGCTTATGACAGATGAAGTTAAGAAATGTGCTGATTTTTTTATAAAATATTTTGATTTTAAGCTGACTTTTCAGATGGATTGGTATATCAGTCTAATTGATGAAAATAATATTGAACTTGCCTTTATTGACTACAAGCACGAATCTATTCCAAGTGGATATAGGCTTCCTAATTCAGGTTTGTTGTTGAACTTTGAAGTGGATAATGTGGATGATGTCTATAATAGGCTAAAACAAGATTTAGGGACTAAGATAATTTATGATATAAAAAGCGAGGATTTTGGTCAAAGGCATTTTATCCTAAGTGCACCTGGAAATATATTGGTAGATGTTATTCAAGTAATCTCGCCTTCAAAGGAGTATGAAGATAATTATGAATAAAAATGAATTGGCTTCTTTTCAAACTAAAGCTAAGATTTTAGAAATAGCAAGACAAAAATTTGTTACAAAGGGCTTTTATAACACTTCTTTGCAAGAAATTGTAGAGGAGATTGGTCTGACAAGGGGGGCATTTTACCATCATTTTAAAAATAAGGAAGAAATACTTTGTGAATTGATAAGTATAATTCAAGGCGAAATAGCTGACTATATAGTAGAAAAATCCATGAGAAGCAATGATGCTTGGGAGCAACTCATCATAGGTTGCGCATGTTTTGTGGAAAAAGCCATTGACAAGGATATAATAAAAATATTATTGATTGACGGTCCATCTGTCATTTCATGGCAGGAGTGGAAGAGGATTGACAGTGAAAACTCTGAATCTCATCTGAAAGAGCAACTGCTCATGTTGCAAACTCAAGGAAAAATCAAAGACATAAATATTGATTTTTTGACAAGTTTTATATCAGGCGGATTAAATGAGTTGGCTATGAGTATTTCAACTACAAATTCTATTGATATACAAGAGGTGGAAGTCTCAATAAGACAGTTTTTGGAAGGGATTAAGAAAGATGGCTAAAAAGCTCAAGGAATATTATGACTATGAATATTTGAAATTTTTATCTGATTTAATTGCAGGAAAATATGAGGATTTTGATAAGAAGACTTTTTTTGAATTGACAACAAGTATTGAAGAATTTGAGTTTAACCAAAGGCAAGAGCTGATAGCGACTGCACTTTACAAGTCTTTTGACCTTGATTACGAAGATACTGTTGCCGTCTTTTACAAAATCTTAGGCGAGGAGCTCAAGGGTAACAGCGGTGCATTTTCTGAGGGTTGGTGGCTGTGGCCTATAGGCAAATATGTGGAAATCTGTGGAGAAGATCATTTTCAAATCAGTATAGACTTTAGTAAAGAGTTGACAAAAAGATTTACTTCCGAATATTGTATGCGTCCTTTGATTAAAAAATATCCTGAGGCTTCTTTGAAGATTCTTTATGATTGGAGCAAGGATGATAATGAAAGAGTTAGAAGGCTTTCAAGTGAGTGCTTGAGAATAAGACTTCCTTGGGCAAAAAAGCTATATACAGCTTTGGAATATTTTGATATGTATGTTGAAATACTGACGAATTTAAAAGATGACAAGGATAAGTATATACAAAAAAGTGTAGCCAATAATTTGAACGATTTGTATAAGGAAAATCCTGAGAAGTTTTATGAAATTGTTAATAAGTGGCAAGAGGGTAAAATCAGCAAAGAGTGTGAATGGATTATAAAGCATGGCTCTCGCAATATAGGAAAAAAATAATCCTATCAGAGCTTTAATATGATTGCTCTAATAGGATTATTAAAGTGTTATTCTACGGAAAACTATTTAAATTGCAAATAAACTATGATATAATTTTCTCGTTATCGCAATTCCTTAAAAACTATTTCATTTGCAAATATTTAGACGGAAATAACAGCGATAACTGAATAAATTTTAAAAGCACACTACTGCCATAGTGTGCTTTTTGGTGTTTCCGTTGAGTTCAAAGCTTACACTTTGAAATAAACTCTTATTTGAATTTTATGAGTACATTATATCATATTTTACATATTTTGCAAGTTGTATTTATACTAATGTCTGTTTAATTTATGGATATTATTCATTGAGAATTATATTAAACTATCCTATTTTTATGACAGAATTATAAATATTTTTAAATATAGATTTTTAATAATTATATTAAAGTTTAGTATTAAAACTTATGTTTGAAATACAGGTAATTGTCAGCAGATTTTTATAAAAAATAATATTTCATACTAATCAGCATTTATAATAGCAAGATTGTTATTAAGCCAAATTACACTTTTTGCATATTGTGAATAATTTTGCTGTAATAAAATCACACGGCTTTTTGATAGCTTTTTAGTATCAAAATCTAAAATATAGCTGTCATATCTTCGTTTGACACATAGCCGTAGTATGAAGTGCCTACTTTATTTTTGGCATCATATAGCAATATATTGTCTGCTATTTTTTGTTCCTTGCCATTTTCTAAGAGTATCAACGAAGCCTTTACATTTTCAAAGATTTTTGAGTCCTTGTTTATTCTCAAAAATACCAACTTGCCACTGCCTATGCTAAGTGGGGCTATATTAAAGCTGTCGTCTTTTGTAAGCAAGTCAGTTTTTCTATCTCGTACATTGTATCTGTAGATAGCGGACTTATTCTTGTACATATTATTATAACTGTCATCTGAAAAGTTTGCTATTTCTTTTTGTGCACTATAGTATACGTATCCTCCTTCAAAGGATAGCGAAGGAGTTTGTGTCACCATATTTTCAGGGCTTATCCTTGTTGCTTTCTTACTTTTTATATCGTAGATTACAACTTTTTTGTTTACGAGCATATCTCTGCCCTCGCCTTGATTTATTGCGATTAATGACGTAAAATATGCGAAGTCCATATTTTCTTTATACTTGAGCATTGCTTCAAGCCCTTTTATTCCTTCTATCTTCTTATTTTCTGTAGATGTGCCTGATTTTTCAAGATTTTTCTTCATCTGTATCAAATCTTCGTGTTTTTTAGCAGTTACATCATAGATGCCCAGTCCCACAAAGTCAGATGAGAGACTGCCTGACGCCGCTCTTTCTATTATAAAGAGCCTATTTTCACTTGAGTCATACTTTAGCACTTGAGGAGAATAGCTTGATTGTTCAAAATCTTTGTTTTCAATTATTCTTTTAGTTGATTTAGTACTTGTTTTTATCTCAAATATTCCGCCATCTTTTCCATAGGCTGAGGCGTAAATAATATCTTCTTTTCCGGATGTGAGGGTGTAGTATTCAAACTTGCTGTCTATATGCGATATCTTGCCGCTTTCTATGTCATAAATATTAAATCCCTTTTGATTGTCCACTGTGAATACTATCTTATCGTTTGACCAAACAAATTCATTGATATTCTTAGCATATACAGACTTTTTAGTATCTTTTTGGATGTCGTAGATTATAAGATTATTCTTGTCTTTTACAGCTACTTTTTTCTTATCTCGTGATATTATAGGTTTTTGCAAGGTTTTTGAGCCTATTTTACATATCTTCGGTTTTGAGCCTGCTTGAATATCTTGCACGCATAGATTGCCATTTTTTATATAGGCTATTCTTGCTGTAGTTTCTGTTGTTAACATTCCATTAGGACTTTCAGCTCCGCCTATAACAGTCTTTTCATTTATAGGACTTGCCTTGGCATTATTGCAGGATAACAGAGCAAAGCTTGCGATTAGTCCAATAGTTAGGATAAATATCTTTTTAAATCTCATTATTACTACCTCCTTTAGAATTTTTGTTTAAAATATTTTTTAAAAAGTTGCTTGTTAAATTAAGAGTTTTAGTTAAAAAACTATGTAGAAAAATAATTACTTATAAGTATATTTTAGACCTGGTTTTCTCTAAAATCAAGTAACAGATATGTAAATAGGATGTGATTATTTTGTAATATGTTGTTTTAAATGATATATTTCTATAAATAGATTTTCGTCTGTATAATAGATATATCTGTTTTAATTGACAAATAAATATATTACAAAATCTAAATTAAAAACAATGTTTACTTTAATAAGCTGTTTAGATAGATTTATTATGAATTTAATGGTAATATATTAATATAAAGTACTTTTAAAAAATATTATAAAATAAGTCGAAGATAGATATATAAAAAACTTTTTATAAATTATTTTAAATCTTCAGTTAAAGAAAGGAGATGAGATTATGAGTCAGATAAAACCTATGATAGTAATAAAGGGGATGATAAAAAATAATGAGGTAAAAAGCTGTGAATATAATGTGGATACAGAAAAATGGGAGGTGACATACAACAATGGTAAAGTTTATTTATATTCACATTCAAATGTAGAATATTTGGAAAAATATCATTTTTTAGATATAAGTAGGTACAAAATATCAAAAAATGGCAAAGTTTTTTTCGGAATTAAGTATATATATGTATTTGATGGAGTGATGGATAGATATTGGCGTATTATTTTTAATGAAGGGATTGTAAGAGAATATCGTCAAAGTGATTTAAACATTGTTGAGTCATGTTTGGGTGAAGAAATCATTGAAAATATATTTAGGTATCTAAAACAAATCTCAAATTTAAGTGATATTAAAAATGAAAGCACCGGTGAGAAAATACTATCTATAAGTTTTGAAAAAATTAAATTCTTAGAAAAAGGCTTGGCACTGGAGAAATACTTGAATCCTACTATACATACTGCGAAAGAAGATGTAAACGACTATATTCCTATTTTTCCGTTTGGATGTAATAATAGTCAATATAAAGCGGTTATAAACGCAATGCAAAATCAAATCAGTGTCATTCAGGGACCACCTGGTACAGGGAAAACACAGACAATACTAAATATAATAGCCAATATACTTATTCTTGGAAAGACGGTTCAAGTTGTATCTAATAATAATTCTGCTACATTAAATGTATATGAAAAATTATCATCTCCTAAATACGGCTTAGGTTTTTTGGTAGCTACACTTGGTAACTCCTCAAATAAATCTCTTTTTGTAGAAAATCAAGAAGACTATCCTGAATTTTTAACATGTTTATCAGTGGAGCTGGAAGATATTCGTGAGTATGTCTTGGAAAAGTCTATATTATTGAAGAATTATTTTGACATTCAGGAAGAACTTGCACATCTTAGACAAGAACAATTACAGTTAAATACAGAGTTTGAATATTTTAAAATATATATAAAAGAAAACGGACTTGATATAGAAGAATTAAAATCTACGAAGAGTAAAATGGCTAAATATTGGCTGGATATGTGGCAAGAAAGCCAAATTCTGGCAGAAGAAGAAAGAAAAATAGGTGTATGGTTCAAGTTGAAGGGATTTTTCAAATGTGGTATTGCAAATACATCTTTTTATAAGCAGGATATAGGAAAAATAATTATTATTTTTCAGCTGAATTATTATTATGAGAAACAAAATGAGATAAAAAAGAGAATAACTGAATTGGAAAAAAATTTAAGCAGTTTTGATGATAATTTACTAAATAATTTTTGTGATGATTCTATGACTGTTCTCAAAAGTTATCTGGCAAAAAGGTATGGAAATGGCAAAAAACGTAAAGTATTTTGTGAACAAGACTTATTTAATAAGGCAGATGAATTTTTAGATGAGTATCCTATTATTTTAAGTACCACTTTTTCATCAAGAAATAGTTTGAATCAAGACACAATCTATGATTATTTGATTATGGATGAAGCTTCGCAAGTTGACATAGTTACAGGTGCTTTATCTTTGTCATGCGCAAGAAATGTTGTCATTGTTGGAGATACAAAGCAATTACCTAATGTTGTTACGAAGGAAGTTGAAAAGGAAGCGGATTTGATATTTAAAAGGTTCAATATTGATAAAGGTTACAGATTTGCAAACAGCTTTCTCCAATCAGTATTATATGTAATACCGAATGTCACTCAGGTTTTGCTTAAAGAACATTATAGATGTCATCCTAAGATAATAAATTTTTGCAATCAAAAATTTTATAACGGTCAACTAATAATAATGACTGAAGATAAAGGGGAAAAAGATGTATTGTCAGCAGTAAGAAGTGTTCCTGGAAATCATGCTCGTAATCACTATAGTCAAAGACAAGTTGATATTATAAAGCAAGAGATACTGCCTAAGTATGTAAAAGATAGAAAGGAAACAGGAATAATTGCACCTTATAAAAATCAGGTAAAAGCTCTTGAAAATGAATTTGAAGATATTGAAGTGGCAACAGTGCATAAGTTTCAAGGCAGAGAAAAAGACTCTATAATCATATCTACAGTTGATGATGAAATATCTGATTTTGTAGATGATCCGTATTTGATTAATGTCGCAGTTTCGAGGGCAAAAAAAAGTCTTATGGTAGTGGTTACTGGAAACGAGCAGATTAAAGAGACAAATATAATGGAACTGATTTCATATATTCAATATAATAATTTTGAAGTTACAGACAGTAAAGTTTATTCAATTTTTGATTACTTATATAAGCAATATGAACAGCAGAGGATATCTTATCTGAAGAATCATAAAAAAAAATCAGAACATGATTCAGAAAATCTAATGTATGTTTTGTTAAAGGAATTACTTTCTGAAGAGATTTATTCAAGCTTGGATTTTTTGTGGCATTTTCCATTAAGAGAACTTATCAAAGATAAGAAATTGTTGAATACAGAACAAAGAAAGTATGCAGAAAAATGTACGACTCATTTGGATTTTATAATATATAGTAAAATAAGTAAAAAAGCTTTACTTGTATTAGAAGTTGATGGCTATAATTATCATAAGGGAGGTACAAGACAGTCAGAAAGGGATATTTTGAAAAATCAAATACTGGATATATGTGAGATACCATTTTTAAGACTAAAGACAAACGGTAGTGAAGAAAAGAAAAAAATTATTGAAAAATTAAATAAATTTATAGGATTATGAGGCATTCACTTGGTCTATAAGATAAATAAATAAGCTTTCACATATAATTTATTTAGTTTGTGCTAAAATTTTAGCACAAATCTTGGGTGTGAATATGATGCTTGATATGTATTTTTATAAATCTATTTATTGAAATTTAAATGATTCATAACACTATAAGATTATTTTTGTACTTAATGAAAAATTTCAAGTTTATCTGCTATAATGGCATAAGTATGTAATATACAGTGGAGGACAAGTATGGATGTTTTATTAAGAAAGTCAAGTTTGTCTGATTATGAAATAATTGATGAAATGCTATGCAAACTTCACAAGTATCATGTGGAAAACAAGCCTGAGGGTTATAAGGAAATAGAGCACTTTTTTTCTAAAGAAGAATTTGAAAAGATACTTGAAGAAAATAATTTTTTTATCTTGTCAATCCTTGACGGAGTAGTTGTAGGGCTAATCTGGTATAGAGGGGCTGAAAAGGGCAATAAGTTTGAAAAAAACAGGACTCAGCTTTGGATAGATGGACTCTATGTGGATGAAAGATATAGGAATAAGGGGATTGCAAAAAGACTACTTGGTGAAGTCATGAACATTGCGAAAAATGACGGTATTGATTCCGTAGAGTCAATGGTGTGGGATTTTAATGAGGCTTCAAAAAAACTTTTCGGCAAGTATTTTTCAGTGCGTGCCGGTATTATGTCGTATAATGTGAAGTTATAGGAGTGAAAATGATGAAGAAAACAGCAGTATTGATATATGAAGGCTTTTGTAATTTTGAAATTAGCGTTGCACTTGAATGTATAGCTTTAAAAAATAGAGAAATTACAGTATTTGCAAAAAGCCTGGATGTTATAAAAAGCGAGGATGGTTTAAGAGTTTTGCCTGATAAATCAATCTATAAAATAGATATTGACGAGTATGACAGTCTTTTGCTACCAGGTGCTGAAGATATAAGAGATGTAATAGAAGATGAGGATATTCTTAGTTTTATAAGAAAGTTTGATGGAAAAGTCATAGGGGCAATATCAATAGCTCCAATATTACTTTTAAAATCAGGCTTACTTAGTAATAAAGAATTTATGGCTGGAGTAAACAGGGAAGATTTGCTTGAAGAGGGTTTTACAGAAACTGAGCTTTGCAAGATGAGAGATTGGAATGAATGTGTAAAAAATCCTACTAAAGATGGATATGTAATAGATTCTAATATTATCACATCTGTTTCATTTAAATTTGTAAAATTCTCACTTGCTTTTTGTAAGATGATTGGTATAGATATATCTCCAAAGAGTTTTGGACTATAGAGTTTGACTAATATTTATTTGGTAGATTATATACATTAGAAAAAACTTATATAAAAATTTATTGACTCAGTTTTGGAATTAAAATCTTTAATTTTTTATTAATATTCATCATTTTTCCTTGTAAGAGCCGTGATTTTACTGTATAATCAAATTTATAATTTTTTTATGCTTGATTTTTGTATCAAATCTTATAGATGTATTTTTATGGAGAGATAAATTGTCTGATAAAAACAAGACTGTGAAAACAGTAAGCTATATTATGATAATCACACTTTTCGGCAAGGTGTTGGCTTTGATTAGGGATATGCTCCTTGCGAGATTTTACGGTAGCGGTATGGATACGTCCGCATTTTTGACGGCGAGCAGGATACCCAGGGTGTTGTTTGATGCCATCTTTGCTTCGGCAATCACCTCATCTTTCATCCCTATCTTCAACAAGGTGCTCAAAAAAGACGGACAGGATAAGGCTTATGAGTTTAGCGACGTGTTTATAACAATAGTCGCACTTTTTATGACGGCACTTATGATAATTTCGATGATTTTTGCTAAAAATATCGCCTTTTTCTTTGCTGACGGCTTTGACGAAAAGACATTGGAACTTTGCACCAACCTGCTTATAATCTTGCTCCCTACTATGATTTGTACAGGTATAGCCTTTTCTTTTGTAGGTATATTGCAGTCTATGGAGCATTTTTTGATACCTGCTCTTATCAGTGTGGTGTTCAACGTAGTAATAATAGGATATTACTTTACTTTCAATAATTTGTTCGGTATTCACGGGCTTGCCTTTGTATATCTTATAGGCTGGATATTGCAGGTGGCTATACAGGTGCCGAGTCTGATAAAGATAAAGTACAAGTATCATTTCAGACCGTATTTTTCCTATCCTTATATGAAAGATACCTTGGTGCTTATGCTCCCTGTAATGATAAGTACATGGGTACAGCCCTTTAATATAATGATAAATGCAAAGTACGCCTCAAGATTATATAAGGGTGCGGCGGTGCCGGCTATAGAGTTTGCAAATAACTTATACACTATGATAGCAGGTGTCTTGGTGCTTTCGATTATGAACTTTATCTTCCCGAAACTTTCCAAGCTGATACATGAAAACAAGGAAGATGAGTTCAATCAGACGGTCAAAAGCACTATACTTTCAACTTTGTTTTTGGTAGTGCCGCTTTGTCTTGGCGTGATGTCGCTTAGTCGTGAGCTGATAGCTCTGATATATGGCGGCAATAAATTTGACGAGTTTTCAATAAGTATCACTTCTACAGCGCTTTTTTGCTTTTCTGCCGGAATGGTAGGATACTCTTTGCAAAATATACTTTCAAGGGTGTATTTTTCAAAAGAAAGCGGAAGAATGCCAATGATAAGTGCGATTATCGCCATAGTGATAAACTATATATTTTGTAATTTATTCATAAAAAGATACGAAATAGGCGGACTTGCGGTGTCGTCTACAATTTCTGTAACTGTCAATGCCTTGATACTTGCAGCTCCTTTTTTCAACAAGAAGTACAAGATATTCGACTCGGTGTTTTTCGTGCAGTTAGGCAAGATTTTCATCTGCAGTTTGGCAATGAGCGCAGTTATATTGGTGCTAAAGGCTGTACTTGGCTTTGACACTACTGTTGCCAAGCTAATGAGTCTTGGTATTATATTTGTTGTCGCAGTAGGCTTTTACTTCATATTGGCGATAATACTTAAGATTGACCAAATGGACTTTGTAAAAGGACGATTAAATAAAAAATAAGTGAGGGTTTATGTTAAAAAGATTTGAAAAATTCTTCTATTCGTCTTACGGCGTAGAGATTTTAATGATAGTCGTGATATTTATCTTTACCTTATTGTCTCCGATAAGACATAGGATAAATATTGAAAACGGATATAAGACTTATGAAACTATAATGGAGATTTCAGACATCAAAAACATTGCAGCTCTTGAAGATAAGAGTGATTTGGATGTCGCAAAAGACTTTTTGGACGTGGGTGTAAATTCCATAGTATTTTTTGAAAACAGTATTGACTCGCTCAAAACTAACGAAAATTTCAAGATTTCTACAGATTATGACGGACTGGACTTAAATGTGCACGGTACTGTACAAGGTCTTGCTTATGTGGAAAATGGAATAAAACAGGTGATAAAAGACGATAGGAGGATATACTATCGTGATGAAAATACCCTTGTGATTGAGGGCAAACTTTCCGATTTCGTATATAATTCATCTCAGGTTTTGAGAGATTTTACCGGCAAAAAAACTGCCGTAGATAATAGGAAGGTATCTTTAGTGGAGTATATGGGCTTGGGCTTTATAGACGAGGAGCTTCAAAGATACAAGGACAACGGTATAAACATAGTGCTTAGACCAGTGTATTTCACATTGGTACAAGACGGAGAAAAATCAATAGACAGATATATGTCCTTTGTTGAAAAATTCTCTCCTAATCAAAAACTTGTGATATTTGGCAGTGAAGAAATGCTCGGTGGAGAAAAAAATGTAGACTATCTTAAAGATAAGATGATAGAGCATAATCTCATACCTGTCGGCATAGAAACATCATTGCAAGACGGCAACATTGCTACAAAAGGTCTGCTTGCCTTAGTCCAAAAGATGGATTATCAAGCTACAAGATTATTTTCTACCTTGTTTTATATCCAGGACAGATATGACTACGGTCTGCCACGTCATCACCAAGGTCAGGAGATAATGAATACCTATTACAGGGCGATAACTGAGAGAAATATAAGGGTTATTTACTTTAGACCTTTCCACTTTAAAGAAGGCGAAATTATAACCGATATGAGTATATATAAGCAAAGATTTGAAGAGTTAAATGCAAGACTTGACAAATACTACGGTATCAAACCTGTATCAGCTGAGAGTCCTATGCAGATTATGAAAAAATTTGACGAGAGAAGCTCAGTACTTATACTGCCTATAGTTGCAGCTCTTTCTATAATCTTTTCATCCTTTGTAAAAAATAAAAAGGCTCAACTTATATTTATGAGTCTTGTAGTAATAGGAGCAATGGGTACAATAGTGCTTGACTTAGGAAGATTCTATCCGCATTATGCACTTGCTGCCACTATTATCTTCCCGACTCTGTCTATAATATATCTGCTCAATATGGTCAAGATATATGAAAAGGACAAGACACTTAAAGAAAAGTCATACCTTCAACTTTTTGCAAAAGGTGTGGGCGTATTGACTGTATGCGTGCTTATCTCATTTATGGGTTCGGTTTTTGTGGCGGCATTTTACGGAGACAGCATATATATGCTTGAGTTTAAAAAGTTCTCCGGAGTCAAGATTTCGCAGATGTTCCCATTGCTAATAACAGTATTTACTTTTTTGAGTATAATAGGAGTAAGTCAATACTTCCATAAGGAAAGCTCATTGACATCACAATTGTCCGAGTCACTCCAAAAAAATGTCAAGGTATGGCAGGCATTACTTGCCTTTGTAATGATAGGGGTGCTTGGGCTGATGATAATAAGGAGCGGACACGACTCAAATGTCGAACCTGCGACTTCAGAGCTTATACTTAGGAATGTGCTTGAGTTTATCACTCCTGCAAGACCGAGAAACAAGGCTATATTTTTAGGATTTCCGGCACTTATCATCTTTGTTATGATTTCCGGAAAGAAGATATTTAAGACAACTTATATACTTTTTGCCATTGCGGCGACTATAGGGCAGGCAAATATCCTAAACACATTTTCACATATAAGGACTCCGTTTATGATGTCTGTATACAGGACTGTAGGCGAGTATATAATATCAGTGATAATCACATTTTTCATAGCCTTATTGTTTATTGCGGTAGAAAATCTAATAAAAAGGAAGAAAATTCATGAGTAATATATTGCTGTCAGGATACTACGGCTACAATAACGCCGGAGATGAAGCAATCCTCAAATCAATAATACAAAATATAAGAGCTATCGACAAAGATGCGAAAATCACGGTGCTTTCCGATAATATTGCCTTTACTAAGGAAAAATACGGAATAAATGCGGTGAAGAGATTCAATCCTTTTTGCATAATAAGCGCCTTGCTTTCTTGCGATGTGCTGATAAGCGGAGGAGGTACACTCTTCCAAGATAAGACCAGCACACGCTCGCTGATATACTATACAAGTATTATCAATATGGCAAAGATGCTCGGCAAGAAGGTGATGATATATGCAAACGGCATAGGACCGCTGAAAAACGGAGCCAATATTGCAAGGGTGAAAAGATCCATAGAAAGAGCTGATTTGGTAACTCTAAGAGACAAAGAGGCTATGGAGCTGGTAGAGTCTATGGAAGTGAAGAATAAAAAGATTTTTATGACTACAGATCCTGTTTTTTGCCTCAATCCTGCAGATGATGAAGTCATAGATAAGATACTAAGAGAAAACGAGATAGAATCAAACAGAGAAATGGTCATAGTAGCTGTGAGGTCGTGGGAAAAACAGGGAGAGTTTACCGATATATTTGCCCATGTGTGCGACTACATCACAGAAACCTATGCTAAAAATGTGGTCTTTATCGTAATGCAACAACCACACGATAAAGTGGCTACCAAGATAATAATGAGCAAGATGAAAAACGAAAGCTACATCATAGACAATATAACTCCCATAGATATGATGGGGCTGATGAGAAGGGCTAAGTATGTGCTCAGTATGAGGTTGCACGGACTGATTTTCTCCTCATCTGTAGGTACTCCTGTACTTGGTTTTAGCTATGATCCCAAGATAGAAAACATATTAAGGCAGGTCGATATGCCTTGTGTAGGTACGATAGAGGATATGAGTTTTGACGAGATGAAAAAAGCTGTTGACGATATAGAGGTAAATATCAACAGCTATCACGAGAAACTAACTCAAAATATTATAGAGATTAAAACTATGGCAAGAAGCAATTTTGATTACATGAAGCAGATTATTCAGATGTAAACTTAATCTATTTATAAAAGATAAAAGAGGGAAAGATGCAAGAGAGAAATTACAAGATTGACTTCATAAAAACTATGGCGATAATTTTTGTAATAGGCATACATGTGCTGGCAAATGCTCTGTATGATTACCAAATAGGCTCTAAGAGTTTTTTGCTTACAGCCTTTTACAGGTCTGTCGTTGCGTCTGCAGTACCTCTTTTTTTCATGTGCTCAGGGGCACTGCTCTTTGACAAGTCAAGAAATATAAGTATAAGAGATATCTTCAAAAAATATATACCAAGGGTTTTGATACCGTTGATATTTTGGGCGAGCATATACGAGCTCTTCCAGCTCTACTACAGATATACTCAGGTAGGAGTAGTGGAGATGGAGAGTATCAAGCTTGCTCTTAAAAATATGATATATTTCAACCATAACTATCAGCTGTACTTCATCTATATAATGTTTTTATTTTACTTACTTACACCTATAGTCAAAATATTTATTAATAGTGCTAAAACTGAGCATATAAGATATTTCTTGCTTGTCTGGTTTGCTCTTGGCATAGTATTGCCGACATTTTTGGGCTTTGAAGTAGTCGGGAAATTTCGCAATCTTACTCAATACATCTCCATGCCTATGGGCTATGCGTCCATTGGATACGGAGTGTTGGGGTATTATATATCTCAAAATGTGAAGAATACTTCTAAATATGTCCTTGCCTTTGTATCAGGGCTTGTGCTTTCCATGATACTTACAATAGCGCTATGTATGTACAAAAATGATGTGGACATCACATTTTGGGGAGGTATGTCCTTTACTGTGGCGATGATGTCATACGGATTTTTCGGCATGGTTTATTCAAGTGATTTTAAGCTTTTTAGGGCAAAGTTTGTAGCTAAGCTTTCAAATGCTTCGTTTGCAATATTTTTAGTACATGATATATTTTTGAAAATCTTATTTTTCAAAGGAATTCAGACCTCATCTTTCCCGGTGATAATTGCGGTACCTACAGTTATGCTCATAGTATTTATATGTAGTTACATCTTGTATCTACTGCTTTCAAAGATAGGATTTGTAAGGAAGTATTTGATATGATACTAAAAAATCAATAAATATGCAAATTTCAACTAAAATTGCTATAATTTCAGTGGGAAAGTTGAGTTATTAAGACTAATATTTTTTTAGTGTTTTTTTAAATTATAAAAATAAATTTTATAGGAGATTGTTATGAATAAAGAATCTTTACATTTTTTAATTGACGCTCTAAGTCCGGAGGATTATAAGCTTACTTATGATTTTTTGTCACGTCTTACGAAGGACAAGAACAAAGACATCAAAAATCCTCTATTTGATGAGTCCATAGATATAGAGATAATGATGGAAGGCTTGGATGCATAATTGATACATCTTATAATGATGTCATAAATCAAAAGTCATAATAAAAATTAATTAAATAATGGCTAAAATCTGTTCAGTGTATTTAGAATGAAATTACAAATAATATGTTATTTTTTAAAAACAAGTGATGAATATTATCCATAGATTAAATAGATAATAGTATCAATTTAATTTATTTTCAATAGCTATGAGATTAAAAGGACAAAAGTATATAGCTTGTCTTATATTTTTATAAAGTAGAAATAATATTGATTAAAAAATTTGTTATATTTTTTGTAGATTAGATTATCTCAATCATTTTTGCGGTATTTATATTTCAAAATATTAAATAGACTATGTTTTTATTGTATTATGAAGGGTGATTTATTATGGTTGTTATGGTTTTGCTGGCACTCGATTTTTTTATTATAACTGTGGGTTTGTTTGCAGTAGTAGCTTTTTGCATAGGTGCACTCATCTGTTATGGTTTACTCAGTGTTTCATTGACCTGCCTTGCAAAAAACAACGGCTATGGTAAATATGCCATACTTGCTTGGATACCGCTTATAAAGTTTTTACTGGTAGGTATGCTCTGTGGTGATGTGGAGTTTCTTAATCTGACTAAGGTAAGGGGAGTTATACTTTCGGTTTTGATGATAGTTTCTTTTTTTGCTATTAATTTAAATACATTTGGAATGGTCATGGCTTTGGTATTTATGATGTCTTTTCTTCATATATCATATGGTCTGCTAAGAAAAATACACAAGCCTTCTGCACCGTATATGACTTTTTTGGCAGCTGTATTTCCAATAATTCCAATAGCATTTATCTTTATAAGAAGAAATGTAATATTTGAAGATGAACTTTATATTGAAAAATAATGGAAGATTTTAGATAAGTATCTAATATTAAAAGTTAAGAGTATTAAGAGTATTTTTGATTATTCATATTAAATCTAAGATTTATAAGTAGTTAATCTAAAATTAACAACAGGACTTTAGCATAGAAATAAAAAGATCGCCCGTCGCTTTAAGAATTAAACTCAAATTCTAAAGTTGATAGACGATCTTTTTTAATTAGATTTTATAGTATCATAGATTTTTAATTTATTAATTTAAGTTATATTAGTCTTATACTAAACTCTATTTAATCTATGGATTTTATTAATCCTATCCTTGAGATACTTCTTAACATATCTTTAGTTAATAAATATTTAGTGTATCCATTTTTATAAAATATTTCCATTCTTCTATTAGATTTTAGTATTACAATATTTTTTCTTAATCCATCTTCACCAGCATTGCTGATTTTGCCTTTACACTAAGTTGATTTTCCAAGGAATACATTATATCTGCTGATGCCTTGTGATTGTCTACATAGACATCTGCCTTGCTCCATATGGGTACATCTATATCTTCAGCGAGCGGATTGAGTATCAGCATAAAGTTTTTGATGTGCATTATAAATGCTCCGTATCTTAAATCAGTAAATGATATATTGTCGCATATTTCTCCGGCAGTCTTCATCCTAAATTCGTAAAAGTTCTTTTTAATAGCTATAAGCCCTCTATAGTAGTCCACTACATCGCTGTATCTTGTTATATAATTCCATTTTAGAGAGTTCAGTTTGTCGCTGGCGTTATAGCTGTTGTGATTATAGAACTTGCCGTCGTATTTTGACCTCAAAAACTCCTGACCTGCCTGTATAAACGGTACTCCCTGTGATAGGAATATCAACACCGCTCCCAGTTTATCCACTGCTATTATGTCATCTTCACTTGCATAAATCATAGATAGTCTGAGCTTGTCGTGGAAGGTATAGTTGTCATGTGCCTCCACATAGTTGACTGCCTGCATAGGATCATCTGTCCAACAATATTCAATACCTCTATTTACCGACGGATGGAAGATTCCGCCACAAAGTAAGGATTTTACTATTTCAGAAGTTCTTTCGTTATCTCCGTTTATATATCCGCAGTTTTTTTCATCAAAGACATTGCCCTTGATTATATCTCTAAAATCATCTGAAAACATTGAAATAGCAGGTACCTTTACAGCGTTTGACTTTACTGCCCTTCTTTCGTAACAAAGTGGGCTGTCTCCACCTGTCCATCCTTCACCGTACAATACGATGTTAGGATTTATTTCCTTGAGTTTTTGACTGCAGATATTAAGGGTTTCTATGTCAAGCAAGCCCATAAGGTCAAATCTGAATCCGTCAAGTCTGTACTCGCTTGCAAGATAGCAGAGGGAGTCTATGATGAACTTTCTTACCATCTTCCTCTCGCTTGCTATTTCGTTGCCGCAGCCTGAGCCGTTGGCAAAATATCCGCCGAAGTGCCTGTAGTAGTAATGAGGTACAATCTTGGAAAATGAAGAGTCAAAACCGTGGTATGTGTGATTGTACACCACATCCATTATTATGCCCAGTCCCTTTTCGTGAGCCTTCATAACCAATTCTTTGAATTCTCTGACTCTGGAAAGTCCGTCATAAGGATTTATAGAGTATGAGCCTTCCAGTACATTGTAGTTGTCAGGGTCGTAGCCCCAGTTGTAAGACGGCTCTGCTGATGACTCATCCACTGTACCGAAGTCAAATACAGGTAGCAGGTGTATATGTGTAACTCCGAGATTTTTGATATAGTCAAGTCCAACCACATCTCCAAGAGAGTTTTTCACATTATCTTCTGTAAATGCCTTAAATTTTTTCTTAAATACAAATGAGGCATTTTCATCAGATGAAAAGTCACGCACATGTAATTCGTATAATATTGCCTCGTCCTTTGATTTGATATGAGATGTGTCATGGCTGTAAAATCCTTCAGGTGTTACATCATCCCTGTCAAATACCATACCCATCTTGCCGTTTACTCCGGAAGTCTTGGCGTAGATGTCTATGGTTTCCTCCACCTTGCCCTCTATATCTACACTGTAGGTATAAAAAACATTTTTGTTATCTCCTTTGAGGGTGTATTCCCAAACACCGTTTTCCTTTAGTAGCATGTCATATTCCGCTACTTTGCTTTTTGCAATACATTTGCCGTACAGATTCAGTCTGATGCCCCTTGCTAACGGCGACCAAACTCTGAATATAGTTTCTTCTTTGCTATATATCGCTCCGAGTTCTCCGTCGTAGTAAAACCGCTCGTCCAAATCGTCAAAATGATATACATCTTGGGTAATCATACATTATCATCCCTTTTTATTATTTAAAAATTGTCCAAGTCATTTTTATCAAGCAAAAATTCCTCCAGCTCTTTTCCGCTAAGAGCAGGCGTGTTTACAAATGACTTTTCTTTTTGATTTTCTTTAGTTTTAGGCTTTTTTGCCTCTCTTTGTTTTTCCTGTGCCTCAAGCACCTTTTCCATCTGTTCCAAAGTTATGTTGCCAAACGTTATTACAGTTTCGCTTTCAAGTTTGTCATCCATTGATGACGATGTGATAAAGTCAAATAGTGAATTTAGGGAAAGCTCTCTTTTTTTGTCTTTTTTCACATAGTCTATAGCTGAAAGCACTATGTCTTTTTTGTAGTTTTTGTATAGGAAAGACATCATCTTTTCCTGAGAGTTGTCAAGTCTGTCCATATTCATGTGGAACATTATCTCAACTTTGAAATCCGCATAACTCACCTGATTTGTCTTAGTCAATTCTTTATTTGCAGTGTAAAGTTTTTGCCAGTTGTCCATTATGGCGTCCAAGTATTTGAAATTAGGCGTCTTTATCTTAAGTGTCTCGTCTATTGCCTTTTCTATCACTTCTATTGAAAAATTGTAATCGTCAATCCACTTGTTCATAATCTTTATTTCAGGCTTGGTAGGTAGGCGGTACTCTCCAAAATATTTGAGTATCTTCCTATATGTCGCATATCTTTCGTTGATGTTGAAAAGATTGCTGTCAAGGTCATTTGACGTATGGATGCCGTCACTTATCCACTGCTTGATTGTGCTCATCACTGTAGTGATAGATGAAGATTTTTTGTTGTAATATACGAACTTGAAGGCCTCAACCACGACATCATAAGAGAGGTCATTATTTTTTATGACCGAGTCTATCTTTCTTATTTCGTTGGCATTCAGATTCCTTTGGATTATCTCTTCTATATTATCGTACATATTTTTTAAATTTTCATTTTTTTGTGTAAGATATTCCTCTTCGTAGGAAGTTTCGCTCTTTACAGCATACTTTTCTATAGGTAAAATCTCTACGCTGTAGTTGTCTGCGGATGAGTTTTCTATGTGGTGCTTTCTGATTAGATTGCACTTTTCGAGATAATCAAAGGCTGAAAGTACATCTGTTTCAGGTATATGAAGTTCGTTTGCTATCTGTACATTGGTCTTTATCCCTACCTTGTCAATGTTTGCAGCTAAGTAAAAAGAGTAAAAATATATTTTGAGATAGGCACTGTCTATATAAGGCAGTATCTGCTCGAAAAAGGTGTTGTGAATCAATGTATATGAAGTCGAATCAATCTTATTCGATAAAAAAATCATCTTTATCTCCTGATATTTAAGTAAAAAAACTTCTCTTACTATATTCTATAATTAATTTTTATTTTTGTATAGTCTATTTTGAAAATTAATGCTATTATTTTGAAATTTGTACAAACATTTTTGAAAATTTGCTATTTTTATTGAGAATATTACGGGGGAAATTGAGAATGGAAAAGAATATGTTCAGATTTTAATTAAAAATTTGGATAATATATTAAATGGCTTAAAATTAGTAAGATTATCCTTTAATACTAAAAAGCTGTCAAAAAGCCTTGTAATTTTATAACAGTAAGATTATTGATAATCTGAAAAACAAATAATTTGCTAATATAACAATCTTGATATTATAAATAGTAATTAGTATAAGATTACAATTGCGTAAATTTTTAAAATATAATTGCTTAAAAAATAAAGTTTGTATTATAATAAGTGGGTATTTTTATACTTATTGAAATAATTCAATCTCTAAATATACAAGGAGAAGAAATGATAAAAATAGAGCATTTGAACAAGACATATAAGTCCAATAAAGTCAAGGCATTGGACGATATAAACATAGAAATAAAAAAAGGAGACATCTACGGTATAGTAGGGCTGTCAGGAGCAGGCAAGTCGTCTTTGGTAAGGTGCATCAACCGCCTTGAAGAAGCAGACAGCGGAAAGATAATCATAAATAATGTGGATATACTTTCCCTTTCTAAGAAAGAATTGATAGAGCAAAGAAAAAAGATAGGAATGATATTTCAAAGTTTCAATTTATTCAGCTCCAAGACCATATTTGAAAATATAGCCTATCCGCTAAGACTGGCAAAGATGAGCGAAGATAAGATAAAGCTTAGAGTAGAAGAACTGCTGGACATAGTGGAGCTAAAAGAAAAAAAGGACACCTATCCGTCTCAATTATCAGGTGGACAAAAACAAAGGGTAGGTATAGCAAGAGCCATAGCCAACAATCCTGATGTACTGCTCTGCGACGAGGCTACATCTGCACTGGATCCCAAGACTACAGCTCAGATATTGGATCTGCTTTTGGATATCAACAGGAAGACAAAACTTACAATAGTTGTAATCACTCATGAGATGGAAGTAATCAAGCAGATATGCAATAAGGTGGCAATCATAGAATATGGTAAGATAATAGATTCAGGCAGAGTTATAGATTTATTTTCAAAGCCTGCAAATGAAAAGACTAAGCATTTCGTAGAATTTGACTACAATATACCTACTAAGATGATAAGAGGCAATCTGCTCTCACTCACATTTACAGGAGATACTGCCACTACAGGGATAATATCCAAGATTTCAAGGCAGTATAATGTCGATATAAGCATAATCTCAGGCAACATAGACTACATCCAGGGCGAGCCTTTGGGTAAGCTTTGCGTGGAAGTGCCTAAGGAATATGACTTATCTGCAATAAAGGCTGATTTTCAACAATATAATGTAAGAGTGGAGGAGATATAGATGGAAAATTTGGTAGAGCTTTTGTACAAACCTCTCGTTGAAACGCTGTATATGATAGGCGTGTCGATGATTTTCTCCGTAATTATAGGACTGATATTAGGTACGGTGTTGGTGGTAACATCTGAAAATCACATCATGCCGTCCAAAATAATAAATAGCATACTGTCAAATGTGATTAATATTACAAGATCGTTCCCCTTCATCATACTATTGATAGTATTGTTTCCTCTTACAAAGCTGATAGTGGGAACTAAGATAGGAACGACTGCTGCCATAGTACCGCTAAGTTTTGCTGCTACACCTTTTTTTGCAAGAATGGTAGAAACTGCGCTTAGGGATATACCATGGGGTATAATAGAAGCTGCTCTTGCCATGGGCTCGACTCCTATGCAGATAATAATCAAGGTAATGATACCTGAAGCCATGCCGTCTATAATACAGGCTGTAACTACTACTACCATAGGTGTACTTGGCTACTCTGCAATGGCAGGCTCAATCGGTGGTGGTGGACTGGGAGATTTGGCTATAGTGTACGGCTATCAGAGATGGCGTACAGATATTATGGTAATTACAGTAATAGTACTGATAGTCCTTGTTGTAATCATTCAGCTTATTGGAGACTTCATATCAAGGAAGATAGACAAGAGATAGGACTGAGAATTTCTAATTTTATTGGAAAATACTTTATAACTTAGTTATGAATATGAGTTGATAAGCTTAGTGCTTAAAAGGAAGATAAAAATGATATACAAAAAACTAAAAAAATACTTAGGAATTGTATTTTCAGTCCTGATTTTTACAGGCATATTTGCCTCTCCGGATATTAATGCAAGCGTAAAATCACAAAAAATCTCCAAAGATTTGTACAGTGATAAAATGCTCTTTGAAACTGAAGATAGTAATGCAGAAAATATGCAAAAACAAAGAAAGAGAACATTGAAAAACTTTTTGAAAACTGCATTAATGCCTGTAGGAAAGACTATGTATGTATGGGGCGGAGGCTGGAATAAAGAGGATACCGGAGCAGGTATAGAGGCTGTAAGTATAGGTCTAAGTCCAAACTGGGAAAAATTTGCAAAAAAGCAAAATAAGAACTACAACTACAAGAAAACAAGCTATCAAATCCATGACGGACTTGACTGCTCAGGCTATGTGGGTTGGGTAATATATAATGTATTTCATGACAAAGACGGTCAAAAGGGCTATGTAATGCTCGCTGAAAAAATGGCTAAAGAATTTTCAAAACAGGGCTTTGGTACTTTTACTCCTGCTAAGTCAGTCAAAAACTATAGAGCAGGCGACATCATGAGCAACAAATACCATGTGTACATCGTCATAGGAAGATGCAGTGACGGAAGTGTGGTGTTAATGCATGCCTCACCGCCGGGAGTACAGATAAACGGTACGGTTAATTCAAAAGGACAAAAAAACTCTGAGGCAAAAAAACTTGCTGATAGCTATATGAAAAAATACTACCCTACATGGTATGCAAAATATCCTCCAAAGACACTGGAGCTGTCATATCTGAAAAAATATGACCAAATGCGTTGGAATATCGGTAAAAATGGAGTGCTTCAAGACGATGAAAACCTTGCAGACATGAATGCAAGTGAAGTTTTGAAAGTGATATTTGATGAGTGATTGAATTTTGAGTAGCAAATAATAAATGACAAAAAGGGTTCATTGAAAAATGAACCCTTTTAAAATACTCAACTTACACTAATCAACTTGTCCGCCTTTTTCCACTTCACTTAAGTATCTATATATAGTCGCCTCGCTGGAGTTAAGTAGAACTGCTACTTCCGGTACTGCTCCCTTAAGCAGAAATATTCCCTTTTCCTTGAGTGCAGATACTATTTTTATCTTTTCTTTCTTCTTGAGCTTTGTCATATTGATAGAGCCGTCTCTTGTTATTGACTCTATAGTTATCTTAAAGACTTCCTCTATACTTCTGCCGAAAATTTCAGTATCTTCGCCTATTTTCAGGTCTTCAATCTGTTCAAACTTATTCTCGCTGAGCAACTCGTCAGGATGGCAAAGACTCATTATGCTCTTGCTGATATTTCTGTAAGCCGTATCATCAAATGTTATGCACAAAAGTCCGACCAATTCATTGGCGTCTTTTATATAGAAAGTGGAAGATCTAAGTGATTTCTGTTCGACAGAAAGAGCAGTGTAATTTACTTCGTAATCCACTGTCTTGTACCTTTCCCTCGACATAAAGCCAAGCACCGGGTTGGTAAGAGGAGCACCAAGAGTCCTGTTTGTTATCTGACCGTTGGCTATTGCAATTATAGTCTCATCGCCCATGCTAAGGTCATGCAAGGCAATCTCGTAAGTAGGTCCAAGCACCATGCCCAAAAAATTTACAAGTTTGATATAGTGTTCTCTAAGTTCAACTCTCATAATTCATCCTTTACAATTTAAATATAATAAGTTTTTAGCAACAATACTAATATCAAACTATAATTATATAGATTATCCCTTGTACTTTCGTAAATCTCCAAATTTCATGGCATAGTCAAAGCATAAAATATACATAATTATTTAAATATCAGTATTAAGCCCTAATCATAAGGAGTACAAAAATCTGTTTTAACATTATGTAGCATAAGAAAATGTAATTTATACTAAAATCTAATAAAATAATGGATAAAGTATTTTTGGTGCATTTATAATAAAGTCATAAATAATATGGTATTTTTTAAAAAGATGTTGATGAATATTATCCATAGATTAAATATATACAAGTATTAAAACAATTGTCTTGCAAAAAATCCTTAACTTATCCTGCTATATTATACCATAAAAATATTTTTATTTAACAATAAATGTATAAAAATTATTAAAAAAAATAAAAAATAATAAAAAATTATTAAAAAATGAGAATTAATAAGAAAAAAGTAGTAAAATATAAATTATTATTGACTTTTTTGATAAAAAATGATAGAATTTATATCAATAAAAGTAATTTTCAATTTTTATTATTTAGCTTAAATACATTTGATACTGATACTGATTAGTCGGAAAGTTATGTATTTATTGCGTTTCACTTACATAATAAAAGCAAAATAAAAATGTCCGGGGTCAGATATTAGTATGAGAAAATAGGAGGAGATTTTTATGGCAAAGTACATACCCGAACCTTTTAGAATTAAAATGGTAGAACCTATCAAAAAAACTACAAGGGAAGAAAGAGAAGAGATATTAAAAAAAGCTCATTACAATATGTTCAACATACCTGGAGACAAGGTATATATAGACCTGCTTACAGACAGCGGAACAAATGCTATGAGTGATATACAGTGGAGCGGAGTAATGGTAGGAGACGAAGCCTATGCCGGTGGAAAGAGCTACTTCAAATTGGTTGAAGCAGGAAAAGACATCTTCGGCTATAATTTTATCCAACCTGTACATCAAGGTCGTGCTGCTGAAAAAGTATTTTTTCCTACAGTAATAAAAAAAGGGCAAATAGCAATATCAAATATGTTTTTTGACACTACAAGAGCTCATGTTACACTATCAGGCGGAAAACCTGTTGACTGCGTTTGCGAAGAAGCTAAAAAACCTTCGGTATATGCACCTTTCAAAGGTAATATGGACGTCAAAAAACTCGAAGAAACCATACTTGAATGTGGCAAAGAAAATGTCGGTATGATAGTAATGACAGTTACAAACAACTCTGCCGGCGGACAAGCCGTATCTATACAAAATATCCGTGAAACAGCTGAAGTAGCGAAAAAATACGGAATACTGTTCAATATAGACGCAGCACGTTTTGCAGAAAACGCATATTTTATAAAGACAAGAGAAGAAGAGTTTAAAAACAGCTCCATTAAAGAAATAGTAAGAGAAATGTTTAAATATGCGGACAGCTTTACTATGAGTGCTAAAAAAGACGCCATAGTAAATATGGGCGGTCTCATAGGAATAAGAGACGACGAGAAACTTTACCAAGATATAAAGGGTAATTGTATATCTTTTGAAGGCTTTGTAACTTACGGCGGACTTTCAGGACGTGATTTGGAAGCACTTGCCATAGGATTGTACGAAGGTATAGATGAAGACTACCTTGAATATAGAAACGGCTCTATGGAATATCTTGCTGAGAAATTGATGGATGAAGGTATAGCTATACAAAATCCTGCAGGAGGTCATGGAGTATATGTTGACGCCAATGCAATGTTCCCGCATATACCTTATTATGAATTCCCTGGACATACTCTTTGCGTAGAGCTTTATCGTGAAGCAGGAATAAGAACTTGCGACATAGGCTCATTCATGCTTGGCAACGATCCTGAGACAGGAGTACAAATAAAATCTGAATTTGAGTTTTCAAGATTGGCTATACCAAGAAGAGTGTACACTCAATCTCATATGGACGTAATAGCTGACGCCTTTATAAATATTAAAAATAGAGCTTCTCAAGTCAAAGGCTATAAAATAACTTGGGAACCTCCTATACTTAGACACTTCCAAGCACATTTGGAACCTATTAAATAAAATAATTTAGAATAATTTAATTAGACTTGTTTGATAAAATCGTAAAAATATACTTATAATATCTTAAAAGCCGTAGCTATATTACTGATAGAGGGCAGACAGCGTATGTAATTTGTCTATCAGTAAGCGCTATGGCATTGTAGACAGTAGGTATTAATCTAACTTTTAATTCTTTTAAGAGGCACAACTATCTTTCTTTAAATTGCGATAACTAAAAACTCAAATCTTTGAGCAATCAAACAAGTCTATTTTTTTAAAATAAAGTTGAATTTTATACTAATCACCATTTATAATGTCAAGTAGTTATTTTAAATAACATTTTTTAAGATAATTACATGCTTTTTTAACCGCTTTTTAGTATTATATCGTTAAATTCCGTTCTTCTAAAATTTAATATAAATAAGGGATAAAGTATTTAGAAGATTTGAAATTATGTTGTAATACAAAAAAACTTTAGTAGGTTTATTTTGCACTTAAAAAAGAAACGTTTTGCAAGGATTTGTTTCAAAAGCTATAATCTGATTTCAAGAAAAGTACTATCGTTCAAATTACTTTGAGATAAATATCAAAAGCAGTACTAAAAAAATTGGATTTATAGTTTCAAACTTAATTTTTAAAATACATAGTAAAGGAGGCATCATGGATTCTAATATTAAAGACAGAGATCAGTTTGCGTCAAAGTGGGGATTTATACTTGCTTGTATAGGATCAGCTGTAGGTATGGGTAATATTTGGCTCTTCCCTTTTAGAGTAGGGCAGTTTGGCGGTGCGGCGTTTTTGATTCCTTATTTTATATTTGTAGCTCTGATAGGATATACAGGAGTAGTCGAAGAAATGTGCTTCGGACGTGCTATGCGTACAGGCCCTCACGGAGCATTTACAAAGGCGACTGAATCAAGAGGAAGCAATGTAGGAAATGTCATAGGCTGGATACCTGTAATTGGTTCACTCGGTATTGCAGTGGGATATACAGTAGTTGTAGGCTGGATAATAAGATTTACCGTAGGAGCTTTTGACGGCTCTATGCTTGGAGCTCAAGATAACGGAGCATATTTCGGAGCTATAGCAGGTTCTTACGGCAGTCTTATATGGCATGTGATTGCCATAGTTCTTACAGCAGTGATAATGATAGCAGGTGTGGCATCAGGTATAGAAAAGGTAAACAAGGTTATGATGCCTACATTTTTTGTATTGTTTATAATACTTGTCATTCGTGCTGCTACACTTAACGGAGTAATGGCAGGATATGAATTTATGTTCAAGGCTGATTTTTCAAAATTGGGCGATATTAAGACTTGGGTATTTGCGCTTGGTCAAGCCTTCTTCTCACTATCACTTGCAGGTAGCGGTACTGTTGTATACGGCAGTTACTTAAGTGATAAGGAAAATGCGCCTGACAGTGCAAAGTATACAGCAGTATTTGATACCTTGGCAGCTATGCTTGCAGCACTTGTGATAATACCGTCAGTTTTTGCCTATGGTATAGAGCCAAGTGCAGGACCTCCGCTAATGTTTATAACTATGCCTATGGTATTTAAGCAAATGCCTGCAGGTTCTATATTTGCAATAATATTCTTCGTTGCGGTATTATTTGCCGGAATAACTTCTCTTATCAATCTTTACGAGACACCTATAGAATTATTGCAACAAAAATTCAAGATGAATCGCATTACTTCAGTAATCACTGTATTAGTAATAGGCTTTGTAGCCGGTATTTTCTTGGAAGACGGAAATAGCTTAGGTAAGTGGATGGATATAGTAAGTATTTACATCATACCTCTTGGAGCCTTGCTTGCCGGAATAATGTTCTTCTGGGTATGCTCAAAAGAATTTGCAATGGCGGAAGTCAACAAGGGTGTAGTTAATCCTCTTGGAGACGGATATTATAATATGGGTAAATATGTATACTGCGGAGTAACTGTTGCAGTGTATATCTTTGGTATATTCTTCGGCGGTATAGGTTGATTCAGTAAAGAAAATACTTTAAATTATCTGTCATATTCTATATTGAGAATGCGTATAAACTTTGAGATAAGCCATTGTAAAGAAAATATAAATATGTAGAAAAATTTATATTGGTCAATAATTTGGCTGTAGCAGATAATAAAAGCTGATTAACATAAAGGATAAAGACCTGCTTTATAATCTTACAAGAGATTGAAGATTACGGAGCAGGTCTTTTTTATCTTGTTGAAAATAATAAAGATGTCTTGATTACTTATCATACAGTTGTTTATACTAATCACCATTTATATTGCCAAGATTGTTATTTTAGCAAATTATTTGTTTTTAAGATTATCAATAATCTTGCTGTAATAAAATTACGTGGCTTTTTGATAGGTTTTTAGTATTAATACTAATCTCCACTTAAAAAGTCATGCAGAATATTTCCATTATTCTATTAGATTTTAGTATAAATATATAAATTTAATATTCAATTTTTAAAAGATAAAATTCAAAATAATCATAAAATAATAGCTAAAAAAATTTCTCTAAATTAAAAGAAAATTTACATAAAGAAAAAAGCTACATTATATAGGCGAAATATAGTCGGATAAAAAAATAAAAAAATTTTAAAAAATTTATTTTTCTTAACAGGGACTTTATATCCCTTGTGATATAATCTTCGTATAACAAAGGTCAAATAAAAAAGACTCTTTGAAAATAATTAATACCAAGCGATATTATCATAAGAGAGGTGTTAATTACAAGATGTGGTTTAATGAAAAATCTGAAAAAAAGGGGTGGTAGATGATAATAGTCCAATATTTACTTACAACAACTAATCTTATAAAAAAACTTCATTAAAGTAAAAAACTAACTTTACAAAAAATTCATTAACACTACAAAATCTTAATTTCTTAAAAAAAACTTCATTTTAATCGACAAAAACGATACAAAAAACTTCATAAAAACTTCAAAAATATTTAATACAAGTTCTATGTCGATATCTGAAATAGCCGACAAGACAGGTATCGACATAGAAATAAAAAAGTGATGTATAAAATAATAAGACAACTTATTAAATAATGATTAGTTAAAATAAAAAATTCAAATAGTAAATAAAAAATATAGATATTAAGCCTGCTTACATTAATTAGACTTACAATAGTATAGCAAAGTAGAGTGTAGCATAGCTTATGATAGGGAGAAATTACTTACTTTATAAAATTTAGAATAAGCAAATAAAAAAATAATAAAGAAAATAAAGAAAGATTGCAAGTACATAGGTATTGCGATTGAAAAATTGAAATATTAAAAACTTACTTAACAAAGGTGAATAATAAATTGAATTAAAAAATAAGTATTAAAAGGAGGATAAATGAAAAAGGAAAAAATCTTAAAATTTATCTTATTACTGGCGATATCATTTGCAGTAATGAGAATCTACGAGCTTATGCAGTATTTCGTAGGTGTATATGTGTTCGGATTTAAGCTGGATACTCCGCCAAATGTAAGTCAAGCCTTCTTTGACACTGTATGTTGCTCATTTCAAATAGCAGTATTTTGGATACTGTACATGATGACAAAAAGGCTGTACTTTGATAGGGGAGAAGATATTGAGGAAATTGAAAAAACTCGTCTTGGCCTAAAGGACGTACCGAGACTTTTGCCGAAGTTGATAGTAATATCGCTTGGAGTCAGTGGTCTGGTAAATTTATTTATGGTATTTGCGGAACACTTCCTAACTTTCATACCGGCAATCAAGGAGTCGCTCTCATCTTTTGATAATACGTGGAGTGCAGTAGCTGCACAAAATTATCTCTTCCAACTCGGTTCAATAGTAATACTTGGACCTATAGTAGAGGAGTTTATGTTCAGAGGTTTCATCTACAATGCGGCAAAGAAATTCATGGGAGATTATTTCGCTATATTCTTCTCAGCTGTACTTTTCGGTATATGGCATAGGGAGTTGATACAGGGAATATATGTAACTTTTGTGGCTATAGTGCTGGGCATAGTATATATGCGTACAAGAAACATCATCTACCCGATGATACTGCATATACTTAATAACTTTTATTCAGCTCTTCCGCCGAGATTCAGTACAGAGGCTTGGAATTTCAGAGTTACAGTCTTATGTTATATAATGCTTTTACCGGCACTATATTTAGTATATAAGATTTTTAAAAATAATAAGGGCTTAAAAAAAATCGAAAAAAATAAAAATTATTTTTTATCTTAACAGGGATTTAACAGCTGATATGATATAATAATTTTGTAATAAAAAATTAGATAAGTAAATTAGAATTAAAAAAATAAAAAATCAAAGGAGATTTAAAAATGAAATCAAAAACATCTAAAATATTAGCGGGAATGCTTACAGTAGGTTTGTGTTTATCACTTAGCGCATGCGGAGCAAAACAGGAAGAACCTAAACAATCAAAGGCAAATGAAACAACTCAACAAACAGAAAGTGTAAGTGCAGAACAAGCAGGTATGACAGATCCTTCAAAGGCAGGAGGAGATGCACAATCAGCAGGAGCTGCCTCAGGTAAGTTTAAACCTTCAGAATATACTGTAAAAAGTCAAGACATATACAAATATCCCTTCCTTGGCTTAGAGCTTATTCTTCCTGAACCTATAAAGGAAAAGATGAATAAGAAGGAAATAGCAATGCTTACTCATGAAGAATTTGACGCTTCAGGTCAATTAAACTTTGCTTTTGCAAGCTGGAATAATATGACAGCAGCACAAAAAGATGAGATGGTAGACAAGATGGGAGACGGCTATTTCAAATGGCAAGATGCTCTTGACAGAATAGGTACAATAGGAATGTACAAAAAAGATATAACAGAAGATAAAATCTCTGAGTTAACAAGATGCAAGACTCATACAAAAGTAGGAGAAAGTGCAGATAAGAAATATAATTACTACCTAAGCACAAATGATACAACAGGTGCTGATGAACTTAAGAAAACTCAAATAAAGATAGTAAACAACGAACCTGCAAACCCTAATATGTCAGCTTTTTCAGAAATGACTGCACAAAGCACAAAACAAGAGATAACAGGTATTTCTAATCTTAAGACTCAAACAATAGACGGTAAAGATTTTACTCAAAGTGATTTTTCAAAATATGATCTTACAATGGTAAATGTATTTACAACATGGTGCACAGCTTGTGTAAATGAAATTCCTGAACTTGAAAAACTTCATCAAGAAATGAAGGATAAGGGCGTAAACGTAGTAGGTGTTGTGCTTGATACAGTGGATGACAACGGAGAAAATAAGGAAATAATAGAAAAAGCTAAACTTATCCAAGAAAAGACTAAGGCAACTTATTCTTTCTTAAAACCTGATTCAACATATTTCAACGGAAGATTGGTAGGTATACAAGGATTCCCTGAAACATTCTTCGTAGACAAAAACGGAAACATAGTTGGGGAAACTGTACTTGGAAGTCGTGACTTCAACGGTTGGAAGAATATAGTAGAAAATGAACTTAAAAATCTTAAGGAGAAAAAATAGATGAGATTAGCTCAAAAGGCAAGGAAAATCATCGGAGTGACATCGACTTTTGTCGGTGTCGCTATGATGGTATTTGGTATACATCGTGGAGAAATGGCTGTTGTTTTGGCAAAAGCCGTAAAAGTATGTTTGGAGTGTATAGGAATTGGTTAAGAAAAAAAATAAGATGAGTGAAACCAAGAGACATCTCTTTCAGTCTCTGTGGGCGGTCATTACAAACTCTCATTTTTCAGGCTTTGTGACCGGAAAAATATATACAGGTAACAGTAAGAACCTATGTGTGCCCGGTATGAACTGCTATTCATGTCCCGGAGCAAAAGGAGCCTGTCCTATAGGAGCGTTGCAGGCTGTCATAGGTAATTACAATTTTAAATTTACTTACTATGTTGCAGGCTTTTTAATCTTCATAGGCGCACTTATGGGACGTTTCGTCTGTGGCTGGCTTTGTCCTTTCGGATTGATACAGGACTTACTTAATAAAATACCTTTTGTAAAGAAAATAAAGACTTTTAAAGGTGATAAATTCCTAAGAAAGATGAAATATTTTATACTTGTAGTCTTTGTCATCTTAATGCCTTTATTCTTAGTAGATGTCATAGGACAAGGCTCACCGTATTTTTGCAAATTAATCTGTCCTGTAGGGACGCTTGAAGGTGGAATTCCTCTTGTATTGTTAAATAAATCTTTGCGTAATACCATAGGATTTTTATATGCATGGAAAAACTTCCTTCTAATAATTACAATATTGTTGTCGATAATGATATACAGACCGTTTTGCAAGTATATTTGTCCGCTTGGAGCTATATACTCACTATTTAACGGCATATCAATATTTTCTTACAGACTTGACTTCAGCAAATGTATAAGCTGCGGTGCATGTAGCAGAGCATGTAAGATGCAGGTAGATCCTACTAAAAATTGCAACGATTTGGAATGTATACGTTGCGGTCAATGTAAGAAGGCCTGTCCGACAGGAGCAATACAAACAGGGCTTTTAAAATCTTTCCCTCCAAAGGAAGAAAGCAAGAAAGCTGAAACTATATAACAAATTTATATAAAACAGTTGTAATATGGTATAAGATTTGGTAAAATAATGGTAATATATAGCTTAATTGTAAGCTGTAATTAATCACTTATTATTAGTTGACATACAGAAAAAGGGGTATAGCAGTGAAACTGTTGGTTGTAGAAGATGAAAAAGAGTTGCTTGACTCCATAGCAGAGGGCTTGAGACTGTCAGGCTATGCCGTTGATACGGCAAGCGACGGAGAAGAGGCTCAGGAGATGTGTTATGTGGAAAACTATGACCTGATTGTCCTTGATATAAATCTTCCGAAGATGGACGGATTTACCGTTTTGCAAAAGATAAGAGAAGAAGATAAACTTGTCAATGTAATAATGCTTACTGCAAGGACTCAGATCAAAGATCGTGTCAAAGGTCTTGATTTGGGAGCAAATGACTATTTGATAAAGCCCTTTCATTTTGATGAGCTTGAGGCTCGTATACGTTCACTCTTAAGGAGAAAGCAGGTTCAGGAAGATTCAACGATATCAGCTTTCGGACTTGTATTTGATACAAAGACCAAGACAGCCTCTGTAAACGATGAAAGAATAAAGCTGACTGTCAAGGAAACAGGAATACTTGAGTATCTTCTACTCAATCAGGGGAGATATGTCCTACAGGAAGAACTACTTGAGCATGTGTGGGAAAGTGATATGAACGAGTTTAGCAATACGGTGCGTGTACATGTCTACGGGCTTAGGAATAAGCTCAAAGACGCACTTGGAAAAAATATAATCAGAAACGAGATTGGAAGGGGTTATATAATTGATAAGGAATAAGCTGTCTTCCAAGTCCATAATTGTAAAACTTACTTTTGTAACGATTATTTCCTTTGTAATAATGCTTTTGGTATCAAACTATATGATAGGACAAAAGCAGATGCAGATAGCTCAGGAGTTGACCAAACACCTTGAGGAAAGCATAAATGCAGTAGAGCCTGACAATAAACTCTTATTTGTAATAGATGAAGCGCAGATTCAAACCATGGCGGAATATCAGGTATATGCAGGTATTGTTATGGCGGTGACAGTGCTTATAGGGAGTACGATATTTATAATAGTAATCAGGAGAATATTGTATCCTCTCAAGACTCTTACAGAAAAAGTAAATCAAATAGATATGGAAAATGTGGTGCATATTCAAAACGACATAGCTATAAAGCAGGGAAGTTATGAGCTTAAGGCATTGTCGGAGAGTTTTCAACAAGCCATTGTTAAGATTTATGAAAATTATGAAAAGCAAAGACAATTCAGTGTAAATGTAGCACATGAACTTAGGACGCCGCTTGCAGTCTTAAGGACTAAGATAGATGTATTTAAGAAGAAAAATTATGTCAAGGATGAAAATGTAAATACATTTATACTTACTATAGAAAAAAATATAGCAAGACTTTCAGACTTGGTCGAAGAAATCTTGTTTTTAAGCAGAGATACCATGCCTGATATCAAGAAGATAAGCGTCAAGACTTTGATAAGCGAAGTGATGTTTGACTTGGAAGATAAGGCATTGGAAAATAATATAAGTTTGTCTGTAGAGGGAGAAGATATACTTATAGATACAGACGATATAATGTTGGAAAGGGCATTGTATAATCTTATAAACAATGCTATAAAATACAACTTGCCTGGCGGTGATTGCAAGGTAGAGATTGTAGATAAGCCAAAAGAAGTGGAAATAAATGTGAAAGATACAGGAATAGGTATGAAGGATGATGAAAAAATACACGCCTTCGACCTTTTCTACAGAGCTGACGAATCAAGGAATCACACCATAAGCGGATACGGAATAGGTCTTGCTCTTGTAAAGGATATAATGCAAAGACTTGGCGGAAAAATATCCGTCAAAGACAATAATCCAAGAGGCTGTATCTTCAGCATAACATTAAAAAAAAAAGTATGCTAAGCTCCACTTTAACAAAATACGACAGTACGGGTAAATTGATACTGATACAATGGGAAAATCTCCACCTCAAACGAGGTGGAGATTTTCTTTTTTAATATAATATTGCAAATTTTCTTTTTTTACTACTTACTATTTGTATAGCAAAAAACACCTGCTTCCGTTATTACATTGGGTTTAGTCTTTATATATTTTTTATTTATAAATATCTTATCGTTATTAGCAAAGAAAGCAAACCACATATTACCATTTTTATCTAAATAATGATATGCTACAATTGTATACACAGATTTTTCCATTTTAACTATTTGTATTATTCCAGGTGTTCCAAATTTTGCATACATTTCGTTAAATGTATTGCCTACACCTATACCGTTTATCTTAAGATCTCTTTTGTTAGTCATACCCCACACTTTGGATATTAGACCCATGATTTTTTTATCATTTGTATCTATTGCGACACCAATAATATTTTTTACTTCTTCATAGAAATTTGCCAATATTACTTTTTGCTTATATTCCATGGCAATTAATATATCGTCTTTTTCAATTTCAGTATCTGTAATCAGCATCTTCATCTTATTTTTAGTATTTTCAACTATAATCGGTATCATATTTTTATTAAATTTTGAAAAATCGACATTGGCAAATTCAGCATATTTTTGTCCCAAAGCAGAAAATTTCATAGGGAAAGATACTTTTTTACCATCCAATGTTATATTTTTAGAAATTCCATCCGCATCAGTAAATAAAACCTTATATTCTTTTTCCTCATTCCATTTAACTTTGCCATCAGGCGTTGTATTGGCATATCTTCCTGTTGCTGATTGATTGCCATTTTTATCAAGTAGCTTTTCAGCTATCTTTAAATTTTCACTTTGTAGAATTAGAGCTTTTACACCTTCTACATCCTTTTGATTAACTTTTAAATTTGCATTGGCATTGGCACTAAACACCCCTAATGTAAGCATAGCTGCAAGTGAAAGTGTAAATACTTTTTTTGCATACTTAGATATGTTTTTCATAACTTTTCTCCTTTTGATACTGACATATTTAATTTTTTATTATTATTTATTTTGTTACTATTTACTACTTACTATTTGTATTGCAAGTAATAAGTACTTCTGTTATTACATTAGGTTTAGTTTTTACATATTTTTTATTAATATATATTTTGTCTTTATTAGCAAAGTAAGCATCCCACATATTGCCTTTTTCATCTACATATACATAAGTTACAATAGTATACACAGATTTTTCCATTTTAATTTTTTGTACTCTTACAGGCGTTCCAAATTTTGCATACATCTCGTTAAATGTATTGCCTACCCCTATGCCATTTACCTTAAGTTCTCTTTTACTAATGCCTGCCCCTCCAGAAAAAAAACCCATGATTTTTTTATCATTTGTATCTATTGTGACACCAATCATATTTTTTCCTTCTTCATAAAAATCTACCATTAGACTTTTTTGCTTATAGCCCATATCAATTAGCGTATTATCTTCCTTATCTACCGAATCTATAATCGTCATCTTCATATTATTTTTAGTATTTTCAACTATAATAGGTATCATATCTTTATTTAATTTTGAAAAATCGACATCGGCAAATTCTGCATATTTTTGTCCCAAAACAGAAAATTTCATAGGAAAAGATACTTTTTTTCCATCCAATGTTATATTTTTAGATATTCCTTCTGCATCAGTAAATGAAATCTTATATTCATTTTCAACATTCCATTTAACTTTGCCGTCAGGCGTAGTATTGGCATATCTTCCTGTTGCTGATTGTTTGCCATTTTTATCAAGCAGTTTTTCAGCTATCTTTGAATTACCACTTTGTAGAATTAGAGCTTTTAGACCTTCTCTATCCTTATGATTAACTTTTAAATTTGCATCGGCATTTGCAGTAAATACCCCTACTGTAAGAATTCCTACAAGTGAAAGTGCAAATATTTTTTTTGTAAACTTAGATATGTTTTTCATAACATTTCTCCTTTTGATACTGATAAGCCCTCAAAAAGCCATGTAAGTTTATATACATAGATTTTTACTATAGTAAATCATTGTATACAATAACTACATGTCTTTTTAAAGGGCTATTATTTTGGATTTTAAGAATTAAATCAAGAAATTGTATCGATATATCTATTTGTTATTACTAAAATACAAAACATTCACAGCTGTTATTACATTAGGTTTAGTCTTAATATAATTTGTTCCATCAAATTTTTTGTCGGAATGTACGAAATAAGCCCCATACATATTCCCTTTTTCATCAGTATAAGCATACATTGCCATTGTATCAGTATAGTGTCCCATTTCATTTTTTTGAATCTTAACAGGATTTCCAAATTTTGCATACATCTCGTTGAATGTATTGCCTACTCCTATACCATTTATCTTAAGATCTTTTTCACTTGAAAAACTTGCTCCATTTGTACTTAGAGTTATGATTTTCTTATCTTTTAGATTTATACCAACACTTATCTTATGTGTGCCTCCTCCTAATAAATCAACTATTACAGCCTCTTGATCAAAACCCATAGTAGCATTCATAGGCATGGCATCTATATTCAATATTAACATATTCATCTTATTTTTGGTATTTTCTATTATGATAGGTGCCATATCGTTATTTAGTTTTGAAAAGTCTACATTGTTAAATTCAGCATATTGTTCACCTAAATCACTAAAAGTCATAGGTAAGGTGATTTTTTTGTCGTCCAATGTTATATTTTTAGAAATTTCTTCTGCTTTAGGACTTACAGTTTCATAGTCATTTTCCTCATTCCAATTTACCTTACCATCAGGTGTAGTATCAGCATATATGCCTGTAGCCTCTTGCTCACCATTTTCATCCACTATATCTTCATGCACATTGAAGTTGCCTTTTTCTTTCAGTAGAGACTTTAGTGCATCCATGTCTTTTGGTATAACTTTTAAATTTGAACTTGAACATCCAGCAAGTAGTCCAAAAGCAAACATAGCCATAAGCAAAAGTGTAAATATCTTTTTACTAAATTGACTTAACTTTTTCATTTTTTCTCCTTTTTTAAATAGCCCTACTTAGACCATACAAAAATTTAATTAAATGCACAGAAAATTTCACTCATGCACATTACAACAAAGGTATAATCTTAAATAAAGTAATGAGTTTTTAGCCATAGGCAATATTTTTATTACACTTTAATACTGTCTATGGCTTATGCTTAACAATATTTAAAATCTTTACAAGTTTAATTTTGCAAAAAATTTTATACTTTAGTACAATCCATCATCTTTATACACACTAACACTTACACTGCTTATAACATTAGCTTTTGGATAATAGTAGTTTTCTCCGTTCCAATAATAAGAACGGTTGAAAACTATCATATATCTATTTCCCTTGTTGTCAATACATTCGTATGCTGCTCCCCTTAATATTTCATTGGAATAAGAATAGCTTGGCTCTCCAAATTTTGCATACATTTCATTAAATGTATTGCCAACTCCTATATTATCTACTTTTAATTCCTCTCCTCCGGGATAAAGTTCACGTCCGGATGATTCCAATGCTGTTATCTTTTTATCTCTTGCATCCATAGTAAACCCAAAAAGAAAGTTGTCTTTGCTGTACATGTCCATAAATATGTCAAAATCTTTTCTTTTTTCACTTTTATTACTTCTGAAATCTGAGATTCTTGCCTGAGCAAAATAGCCGTTTTTAAGATTTTTGATAGTTATAGCTTCCATGTCATTTGTCAGTTTCAAATAATCTACATGTTTGAACTCCTTATATTCTTTGCCAAGAGCATCAAAGGTAATAGGAAGACTTAGCTTCTTACCGCCTAAAGTAAGTTTCTTCATCATATCAAGTGTTTTTTTCTTATATCCCTTAACTCTGCCGGGAATATCGCCTTTAGCATAATAAGCGAATTCGCTCCAGTTTATCCTTTTATCCGGAGTAAGATCGGAGTATTTTCCGATTGCTTTTTGCTTATTATTTTTATTATCAGCTAACAGCTTTTTAGTCTTTTCGTTAATTTTTAGAGGATACTCAATTATTTTTTCATCATCAAACAGTTCAATTTCAATATTCTTACTTTTACTGAGTTTAGAGCTGTCCATTTGTGCATTGATATTATAAGCCATAGAAAATACCATCGCTAAGGCTATGACTGATATACAAAATTTTTTGCTGAGTTTTTTCATAAATACATCTCCTACTTTATAGCCCATTATTATTTACTCAACTTTCCAACTAAAATTATAAGTAGCTTTACTTGAAATTCTAACATTGATTTTTAAGTATACAGCTTGAGACAAAATTCTCAAATTATATCTATTAAAATTTGTATATTAATTAAAAAATGAAAATACTGAAAAATTATGTCAAGTATAATGTTGTATTTTAAAAATATAATATTATTTCAATTATTCTAATGTATTTTTATGTTGGAAAGTTGATTTATTTACAAAGGATTAAAGTCAAAATTCATATTTGTTTCAACTGCTGTTTATAGCTGATTACTTACTCATATAGCGGAAATCAACAGCAACTTCAGTTATAATATTAGGTTTTGAAGCTACAAATTCTCTACCGTTAAACACTTTATCAGAGTGATGGAAGACAATAATACTTACATTATTGTTCTCATCAAAAAATGAGTATCCTACACTTGTAAGATTGAATTCTTTTGCTTTTTGTTTTCTGATAAAGGTAGGTGTGCCGAATTTTGCATACATTTCGTTGAAAGTGCTGCCTATTCCCACTCCGTCAACTTTGAGATCTCTTGTAGCCCATAGATAATTATTTGAATTGTAAAGCCCCACTATTTTCTTATTTTCCAAATCAAGACCTACAGCCAAGTCGTATCTATATCTTTGGTACAGATCACCACGAAGCACAAAATCGTGAAATCCTAACTTCTTTAAATCAGTTATTTTCAATGATGTTGTTTCAAACAATAGATTAGCCTTATTTTTTGTATTTTCCAAGACTACAACTTTTTCATCCTTATTTAATTTTAGGTAGTCAAACTTGTCAAATTCTCCATAATTTGCTCCTAAACTTGTAAATGTAGTAGGAAGTGTTATTTTCTTTCCGCCTAAAGTTAATTTTTTCATCATTTCCATTGTAAAAGGTGCTAAGTCGTAGTTGGTGTCTTTGCTTACATTCCAGCTTATCTTTCCATCTGCAGTCTTGTCAGCATATCTTCCTGTTGCAACTTGTTTTTTGCTTGAATAGTCAATAAGCACCTGTTGTTTTTTAAATGCTGATTTTTGTGCCATTACCTTTACTAAAAAGGCTTCGTTATTTTTTGTAATATTGATATTGCCCTGAGCATTTATAGCTCCTGCACCTACTATGAGCATTAAAATAAGTGAAAATGCAAATAATCTTTTTGAAAGTTGTCCCAATTTTTTCATTTTTTCTCCTTTTTAATTGATATAATACTATGGTTATAAAATTAATATGAGTTTTTAATAACTCATTTCTTGAATATATCAAGTTTGTGTTGACTTTAATAACAAGCTTTAAAAAAAAGCGCCAGCACCAAGATAAATTTCAATATCTGTTATGACATTTGGTTTTGAATAAATAGTGTCTTTTCCTTCTTTAATACTCTTTGAGTAGAATGATATGGTATAGATATTTCCTTGTTTGTTAACTCCTTGATATACTACACATCTCCCTTTTCCGGACAAAAATGCCATACTTGGCTCTCCAAACTTTGCATACATCTCGTTAAAAGTATTTCCCACTCCTATATTGTCGACTCTCAAATCTGCTTTTGCAAAATAAGAATCAAATCCCTGAGTTTCTAAACCATATATCTTCTTAGTTCTCGATTCTGCAGTAAGTTGAATAATAAAATGCTCTTTATTATATACGTCAATATATTTTTCAAAAGCATCTTCAGTATGTCCGTCATTATGTATAAGTTCAACGTTGACAACCTTAATATAATAATTATTTTTAGTATTTTTTATAATAAAAGGTTGTTTTTGTTCACTTATCTTAATGTAATCAATATTTTCAAAATCCTTATATCCTTTTCCCAAGTCTTCAAAAGTCATAGGAAGAGTTATTTTTTTGCCGTCGATAGTTATTTTATTAAACATATCCAGAGTCTTTTTCTTATATCCAAACATCTCATCTGCACCAGGTATATCACATTTACCCTCAAGATCTACTACACTCCAGTCAATCTTTTTGTCAGGTGTAATATTTGAATATCTTCCCACAGGTCTTTGTTTCTTATTTTTATCATCAAATAATATCTTCTTTTTCTGCATACTGAACTTTAGATGTTGTTGAGTTAATTTAGGTGACTTTCTCTCAATCTTCAAATCCTTACTTTTTATAAAATCTGAAGTATCATTGTCTGCCTCTACAGCATATATAGGCTTTATTATCAAAACTAATAAAATAAGCAAAAAGAGACTTGACAAATTTTTACATGTTTTTTTCATAATACACCTCTTAAATTTATAAGAAAAATGTAGTGAGTATAGCTACTTTAGTAATAAAATATCTTTAAAATTTTGCAAAAAATTAAATACAAATAATTGACATATTTTAAAAATAACTAAAAACAATATTAAACTCAAATGCTTTATTTGACAATAATTGACAGTAATATGTAAAATTTGTGGGAAATTTGGATTGCTTTAATAAATTTTAGCAAAATAAGTATATATTGTCAATGAAATTAATCTAATTTTATTATGATAGATTTTCCATTCACAGTCCATATTTTTCTATATTTTAAATTGATACGACAACAGAAATGTTCACATTTATTGTAAAAGAAAAGTTCATATTTACTTAATTTAATTGTGAATGAATTATAGAATAAGATATATTTTAAAATACAGTTTAAGATTACTTGCTTACTAAATAAAATCACTATTTTACACTTACTTGACAAAAAAGAAAAAAAGAGTATAATTAGAATATAAAGTTGCATATAATTAAATTCAAAATTCTATTTTGAATGACAAGAAACACAAAAAGCACATACCCCCAGTATGTGCTTTTTAATGATAAATCAGTTATCACTGCTTTTTCTATCAAGCCACTTGCAGATAAAATAGCTTACTACATTAGCTATAATAGAAATTAACATGTTGCATATAATTAATGACAAGAACATCACCTCCGATCTGTTATCGGATTATCAGTGATAACAATTAGATTATATCACAGGCGATATATTGTGTAAATTTAAATAATCAAATGTAAGAATTTATATTATTATCTATTATTCTTATAGCGTAAGACTTAGATAATGCATTTAAATTTAAATTGTTTTTATGATTTATATATTTTAATACTAGAAATCTATCAAAAAGCCTTGTAATTTTATTCCAACAAGATTATTGATAATCTGCAAAAGCAATAATTTATTAAAATAACAATCTTGCATTATAAATGGCGATTAGTATAAAATAATAACTCAAGTAAAAGTATTCTAAATTCAGCATATTTCTATATAAATGAAAGGAAGTTTTATGGACATCTCAAAAAAGGGGAATGACATTGTAATAAGCGGAGTAAGTGATTTTTATCCCAAGCACATATTTGAGTGCGGACAATGTTTCAGATGGGAAGCCGAAGATGACGGCTCATACACTGCAATAGCATTTGACAAGGTGATAAACGTATCTCTTGAAGGTGGAAATATTATCTTAAAAAACTCAAGCGTAGATGATGTAGAAAAGCTATGGATTCCATATTTTGACCTTGACACCGACTACTCCGCTATCAAAGAAAAGTTAAGTGGAATTGACGAGTATCTCAAGGCTTCTGCAAAATTTGGCTATGGTATAAGAATACTGCGTCAGGACTTCCATGAGATGGTAATTTCCTTTATAATATCAGCCAGAAACTCCATACCTATGATAAAAAAATCCGTTGAAAGCCTGTCGCAGTCATTAGGTGAACACATTGACACTTTCAACGGAAAAAAATACTATTCATTTCCTACAATGCAGGCTCTAAGAGACGCTGACATACAGGTAATACGAGATGCAAAGACAGCATTTAGAGCGCCTTACATCCAAAAAACAGCCTCAATTGTAGTGGAAAATAACATCAAATCATCAGATTTTGACAAACTTTCACTTGATGAATGCAGTGAAAAACTCCAAGAACTGCAAGGTGTAGGTGCAAAGGTAGCTGACTGCATTGCGCTTTTCGGACTGGCAAAATACGATGCCTTCCCTGTAGATGTATGGGTAAAAAGAGTTATAGGAGAGTTTTACCTACAAGATGCTGATATGTCACTTCCTAAGATAAGGAAGTTTTGCATAGATAAGTTCGGCTCTCTTGGAGGCTACGCACAACAATATCTCTTCTACTATGCAAGAGAAAACGGCATAGGCAAAAAATAAATCACATCAAAGTGTTAATAAGATTTTGTACAAAATCATAGTTTGACTTTACTACCTTATATGCGGAGCTATCAGCTCCGTAACATTTTTCAATAACTGTCAATGACTGAGAATATAGCTTAAGTGCCTTGTCATACTCCTTATTTTGCACATGGTAATCTGCCATATTATTTAGCACTGCGCAGTACATCGGATGATTTTCTCCGACATTGCTTAGCAATATGTCCTTTGCAAAACTTAGGTTTTCAAGGGCATTTTGCACATTTCCCAGTCTTTTTTGTATTTCATATAGATTATTGTAGCTTATAGCAAGCGGTACTGCATACTTAGGATCATTTTTCAAAATAGATACAGCTTCAAGTTGTAGCTCCTCTGCCTTATTATATTGCATAGTTTCCTGATATATAAGAGAAAGATTGTTGATAAGCCCCACATAAGAGTAAGATTTATCATTTATGCGGTCAAATATCTCTTTTGACTGCAACATCAGACTTTGAGCTGTTGCATAGTCTTTTTTCTCCCTATAGATATTTGCCTTGTTCATCAGTGTAGTGGCATAGTTGATATTATCCCTGCCTACAGCTCCTTCTACAAGCACCAAAGCTTTGTCAATATTTGTTATAGCCTCGTCATAATGTCCGTTAACTCTAAGCGCTCCGGCATATTCATTAAGTATTTCGATTTGTTTTACTACATCTCTGGTAGATATGCTGATATCAAGAGCCTCTTTGAGGTAAAGCAGCATTTGCTTCTCATCTCCGCCTCTCCACAATCTATGTGCCTTACCGAGCAATTCGTTTATTCTGTCCATATCTTCTCCTATTTTTATAATTACAGTCTTAAAATATATTGCTATTTGTTCAATCTATAGATATGTCATAGATGATTTAATTTAGATATAATATTTATAAAAACATAGCATCTATTATCTTATTTATACTAATCACTATTTATACTGTCAAAAATTTATGATTAACGATATTACAGTTTATGGATTATCAACAATTTTACTATAATAGAAATTATAAGGCTTTTTAATAGATTTTTACTAATAGTTTAACAGTTTTTAAACTATACTTGTATCAAGTGTTTTACTGAAATAAGATGGGTTTTCAAGTAAAGTATAAATATTCATTCTTCTCTTTGATACATTATACTGTCCCCCTCTTAAATAGTCAATCAGATAAAGTCTTATTATTATGTAGTTACTGTAAAGAAAATTTCTTTTACATAACCTAATCCAAATAAATATAATATTATTATCGCTACTACTACACCGATAGTATGCTACTATAATAAATTTAGCAGTTATAATATAGCAAAATTTAATATAGTAATAGAAAGTTATAGCTTGAGGTATTTCTTATAAAACAATAATAGAAAGATAACAAAAGAAAAAATTCCATTAATTAAGCGGAATGCAATTATAATGCTAAAATATATTCTTAATATAACAAATATAAATAGAAAGATGAAAATTTATAAGCATACTAATAAAGACATAGATAATTTCTATAAAGTACATACATTTTAGGGAAATATAAGTATTCGCATAAAAAAATATTAAAATTTATGTTTTTTTCTTATAAAATATGTTTAACTTATATTTTGATGGGTAAATTTTGTCAAGAAGCTAAGTTAAATATCAAAATTTTAAATAAAGCTCTATAGTAAAATTATTTTTTATAAAACTTGAGGTAAAAATAATATAATTATTGAGAGTTTTATTATAAGACCTTTAGTATATTTGTATTTTTTATGATAATGAAGATAATATATCAAGACTTTATTTATTAAATTATGAAACAAATAAAGGTAAAATTTATAATAAAATCAAAATTAAATTATAAAAATAATTAAAAAAACCTCAAAAAAAGAAAAAAATACAAATTTTTCTAAAATTTTTTCGTTGGAATTTCAACGCTATTATGTAATTATGAAAAAATTATAAAAATATTTTAAAAAAACTATAGACAAGATAAAAAAAATGTGATATACTTAGTTCACAAGTTAAGTTAAAACTAAATCCGCTAAACAAATCAGGAATTAAATTTAATTATATGGTGGATTTAAAAATTAAATAATTTATTGGAGGAAAAAACATGAGAAAACTTATTAACAAGAAAAAAGGTTTCACACTAATCGAATTGTTGGTAGTTGTTGCTATACTAGGTATATTGATGCTACTAGCTGTACCAAGATTTATGGATTCTACTAAGGGATCAAAGGTAAGAACATTTGAATCAAACTTCAGAACATTGATGTCAATGGCTAACCAATATTCAGCTAACAATGCTGGTGTATTCACTAAAATAAGCGATGCAGCATCAGATGTTAAAAAACTTGCTGGTCAATTGAAAGATAAACCAGATAGTGCAACTTACGAAGTTTCAGAAACTAATATAGTTGCTACTTTGGACTTGCAAAAAGCTAATATATCTGATCAAGCAGGATCATATGTATTGACTTACACTTATGCTGACGGTGAAGT
>FUZS01000025.1 GCA_900167215.1 [Eubacterium] yurii | reverse complement strand
GAACCGCTTGGAAAAGGTGAGGGAGTAGGAGAACATGCAGCAAGTATGAAATTCGGTAAAAAAGGAGTTCTTCATGGCTTTGAAAGTATACTCTTACAAGATGAAAACGGAGAAGCATTGCCTGTATACTCTATAGCAAGCGGACTTGACTATCCGTCTGTTGGACCTGAACACGCATATTTGAAAGATTGCGGAAGAGTAAAATACGAGGCTGTAAATGATGATGAGGCTATGCAAGCATTTTTCTTACTATCTCGTTATGAAGGAATTATTCCTGCAATAGAAAGCTCACATGCCTTGGCATATGCAATAAAACATGCCAGAAATCAAAATTCAGGTTCAATACTTGTAAATCTTTCAGGTAGAGGTGATAAAGATATTGATTACGTATATGAAAAATATGGTACTGGTGAGCAATTTTTAAAAGAATTTATCAATAAATAATATATTTACTATTTTAAATTATATGCAATTTTTTAAAACTATTGATGAAGATTATCCATAAATTAAATAGATAATAGTATAAAACATAAAACTGTAAGAGTTAATTCCACATTTAAAAAGTGGAAATATGTGTAAGACTAACTTCCACTTTACCATGCGAGAAGTGGAATTAAGTTTTTCACTTTACAGGTACAAAGATTTTATGAATTTATACTTGATTTTGAGTGAAAAATAGTGTATTATATTGTAGGAAAAATTACACACACATCCTTAATTAGGTTGAGTCGAGTCATAGTCTGATATACAGAAACATTGACAACTTGATTTTGACATAAGGGATGTGGAGGATAAAACCTAAGGAGGACAAAATGTCAATAATAAGCATGAAACAATTATTGGAAGCGGGCGTTCACTTCGGACACCAAACAAGAAGATGGAACCCTAAAATGGCAAAATTCATATTTGCTGAAAGAAACGGAATCTATATAATAGATTTGCAAAAGACAGTTAAGAAATTGGAAGAAGCATACAACTTCATGACTGAAGTAGCAGCTACAGGAAAACCGATACTATTCGTAGGTACTAAAAAACAAGCTCAAGATGCTATAAAAGAAGAAGCTCTAAGAGCAGGTATGTACTATGTAAACGAAAGATGGCTTGGTGGTATGCTTACAAACTACAAGACTATTAAGACAAGAATAAACAGACTTGTAGAACTTGAAAAAATGCAAGAAGACGGAACTTTCGACAAGCTTCCTAAAAAAGAAGTAATAGGATTGTTACAAGAAAAAGAAAAACTTGAAAAGAACCTTGGTGGTATCAAAGAAATGCCTGAACTACCTGTTGCAATGTTTGTAATAGATCCTAAGAAGGAAAGAATAGCAGTTCTTGAAGCTCACAAATTAGGAATACCTGTAATAGGTGTAGTTGATACAAACTGCGATCCTGATGAAATAGACTTCCCTATCCCTGGTAATGATGACGCTATAAGAGCGGTAAAACTTATCGTATCTGCAATGTCTCAAGCTATAATAGAAGCTAAACAAGGTATGATAGAAGAAGTTGAAGTGGACGAAGAAGTTACTGTTGAAGACTTCCAACAACAAGAACAAGAATAAGGCTCTAAACTGATATAAAAAAATAAGGGGCAAGGGCAGGATGACTTCTTCCCGTCCCTTTTTTTATGCATTTACGCTAATTTAAACTTTCAATAAGCAGATATGGATTTATAATAGTTTAGTTAATCCCAAAAATATTTTTGCTTATTTGTAAATCTACTATAATTTATCATAGTAATTTTATTAGCAAAGTTGCCTAAGATACTTTAAAATAAAAATTGAATTTTTATCATAATTGAGTTTTTTATTTAAATTTGCAATTGTGATTTTGATGATATGCCGTAACGTAAGTGAATATTTACTACATACGGTCAATACTTACTGGTAAAGGAGAACTATAATGGAAATAACTGCTGCAATGGTAAAAGCCCTAAGAGAAAAAACTGGTGCAGGTATGATGGACTGCAAAAAGGCACTTGTTGAAACTGACGGTGATATGGACAAGGCTATAGATACACTAAGAGAAAAAGGTCTTTCTAAGGCTGCTAAAAAGGCTGACAGAATAGCTGCAGAAGGTCTTGTAGGTGTTCTTTCATCTGCTGACTCAAAGAAAGTAGCTGTAGTTGAAATAAACTCTGAAACAGACTTCGTTGCTAAAAATGAAGAATTTAAACAATTGGTAAGCGATATAACAAAGATAGTGCTTGATAATGAAGTTTCTTCTTTGGAAGAATTGTTGAAAGCTGAATTAAACGGAGCTACAGTTGAAGAAGAAGTAAATACTAAGATAGCTAAAATAGGCGAAAAAATGACAGTAAGAAGATTTGAAAAAGTAACTGTAGATAACGGTGTACTTGTTCCTTACGTTCACGGTGCAGGAAAGATAGTTTCTGTAATAAAACTGGAAACTCCTTCAAATGACGCTAAGGTTGTAGAACTTGGAAAAGATTTGGCAATGCAAGTTGCAGCTATGAATCCTAAGTATATAAGCGAGAAAGACATAGACCAAGACTATATAGAACACGAAAGAGAAGTGTTGAAACACCAAGCTATAAATGAAAACAACGAACTTCCTGAAAACAAGAGAAAACCTGAAGAAATAATATTGAAAATGCTTGAAGGAAGACTTAAAAAAGAACTTAAAGAAGTATGCCTACTTGAACAAGCATTTGTAAAAGAGCCTAAAAAATCTGTAGGTGATGTAGTAGAAGAAACTGCAAAAGCTGTAGGGGCTCCTATTCAAGTAATTCAAATGGTAAGATACGAAGTAGGGGAAGGAATAGAAAAGAAACAAGAAGATTTTGCAGAAGAAGTTGCAAAACAAATGGGAAATAATTAATATATGAATATAAAAAAAGCCGTCGTACTTTAAAATACCGCGGCTTTTATAATGTTTTTAAACTAAGTATATACTAATCACTATTTAATAATGCCAAGTATTTATGACTAATGACATTAAAGTTTATGAATTATCAGCAATTTTTCAGTAAAACAATTATTTGGCTTTTTATTATTATATAAATTCTAAGCGTAAATACTAATACTATTATCTATTTAATCTATGGATAAATCTCATAAGCAGTTTTTAAAAATTAGTATATGGTTTATTACTTTATTATAAATGCACTAAAAAAGATGTATCCATTATTTTATTAGAATTTAGTATAACATCTACTTAATATATTGTACCTATAAAGCATATAATTAAATAGCGTGCAGTCTTTACACCATAGTAAATATTTTTTAATATATCAATTATATAAAAACAATATAATGAATTAAATTAGTATCAGAACAATTCCGTCTGTTATATCCAGTATCATTATTGATTTCCAAGGCTTTTCATACCTCTGATATAGAAAAACAAGACTATAAAAAATGATACTGTGTCTGAAAAAGGAGCAGCATGTATTATTCCGCTTAAGCCCCAAATAGAAGCAAATATCATAACAGAAGGTATAAGCACAAGTACCTGCCTTGTAAGGTTTAGAAACATAGCGATTTTAGGTCTGGCTGTAGCTTGGAAAAAATTTGGTGCTATAGCTGAAAAGCCGTTGAGAGGATAGCACATAAGCCATGTTTGCAAAAATACAGCAGATATTGCTATCAACTTCTCGTCTTTTGTAAATAGGCTTGCTACTTGTAAAGAGAAAAATCTTGTAACTATCCATCCAAAAGTTGCTATCAAAGTTGAATAAATAATTGCCAGTTTTTGTGCCTCTCTAATTCTGTCATATTTTTTCGCTCCAAAATTATAGCTTACTATTGGTTGTAATCCTTGATTTAGACCTACTATAGGCATTAATAGTATGACTTGTACGCTATTGGTAATTCCTATAGCTGAGATTGCTATATCTGAACCGTGGATCATAAGAGATTTGTTAAGTATTATATTAAGTAGGCTACTTGAAAGCTGAAATAAAAACAGAGGAAGTCCTAAAAATACTATATTTACTACAATAGTTCCATTTAAAAAAAGATTATTTTTAGTGAATTTATGAGGGTTATTATTGTTTATAAAATAAGATACAGTCCATATAAATGATACAATTTGGGATATTATAGTTGCAAGTGCCGCTCCAAACATACCCATGTTAAACACATAGATGAAAAGAGGGTCCAAAATCAAATTAGTACCTGCTCCTAAGAACATTGTTAACATAGCTAATTTTGGTTGTCCATTTGCCCTTATAAAGTTATTTAGCACCATTGATGATATTACAAAGGGAGTGCCTATAAAAATTACACGCATGTAGTCTGATGAATAAGGCAATACTTCACTACTTGCTCCCAATATTGTAAGTATGGGAATTAGAAAAATTTCTCCTATAAGAGCTATTATAAAGCCTGATATCATAGATAAGGAAAAAGCATTGCCAAGAGTCCTATCAGCTGTACTAAAGTCCTTTTTTCCCAAATTAATTGAAAAAAATGTAGCACCGCCTATACCGAACAGCACACCTGTAGCTATCATGATAAGACTTATAGGAAATCCTATAGTAATACCTGCTATACCGTTTAAACCTAAGTTTTGAGCGTTTCCGATAAAAATTCTGTCAACCATGTTATAAAGTGCACTGACCATCATACCTACTATTGCAGGTACGGAAAATTTTATCAGCAAAGAGGATATTTTTTCGTTACCAAGAATGTTATCCCTTTCCAAATTTATCATCCTTTCAAATTATACTTCCTCATATTTATATTCTTTGACTTATATAAAATTAATTATTTCAAGTAAAATTTCTATATTTGCAAGCTGTAAATATAAGCTCAGCACTATTTATAATTAAGTAAAAGTCAATAATAAAACAATTATATTTTCATTACCTATATACTATCATAAATAAGATAAATGCTAAAGAAATTTTAGGCAAAAAAATAATCTACCGGCAAATCAGTAGATTATTTTTTTTGTAATTAAATTAAAAGTTACAACACATAATGTTGATACAATAATGATATAACAAAAAAAAGAATATGTCAATATCTTGAAAAATATTTTTAAATTTTTTGAAATATTTTAGTAATATTTCGGATATGTCTATATTCTTTAATTCACAATAATTATAAATTTAAAAGCAAAAATTGTTTATAAAACCTGATTATCTCCGAATTTAGAATTAAATATAAGATTGTAATTATATTTAAATTTATCAAATTATGGATAATATATTTTTTTATTATTCATATACTGATATCACTTAGAAAAAATACTATTATTAATGTCACTATTAAAATAAAAACTTAGTCTAATTGCCAATAATAAATTTCAATTTAAGTCAACTCTAATTATAAAGGCTTTTTAGACGGTGTTCCTGATTTTCTAGGATATGCTTTTGGAGTTGTCTCAAGCTTTTGTATAACGATTATATTATGCTTTAAATCACTAAAGGGTATTTCAACATTAATCTTGTCAATAATTGAGCAATTAAGCAGTTTCATTGCATTTTTTGAATTTTGTATCTCTTCATCTACGTTTTGACCCTTCAGGCAAATGAGAAAACCTCCTTTTTTTACAAAAGGAATACAATATTCACTAAGAGTGGAAAGATTTGCCACCGCTCTTGATACAGCATAGTCAAAATTTTCTCTATAATCTTTATTTTGTGCAAGATCTTCAGCTCTTGAGTGTAGAGCACAAGTTTTTTTAAGAGAAAGTTTAGATATCATATCTTCAAGGAAAACAACTCTCTTAGATAGGGAATCTACCATGCAAAGCTCTATATCTTCTCTTACTATCTTTATAGGTAAGGATGGAAAGCCAGCACCTGTTCCGATGTCAATAAGAGATGAATTTTCTTCAAGTTGAAAATATTTTAATATACTTAGAGAATCCAGATAGTGTTTCTCATAGATTTCATCTATATTTGTTATAGCTGTCAAATTGACTTTTTCGTTATATGACAGTAGATTTTGAGTGTATATTTCAAACTTTTTATAGACATCACCAGCATATTTAATTCCCCAAATGTCAAGTGCTTCCAAAAATTTACTTTTTTCCATTAAAATATACCGAAGGTCTTTTTTCTATAAAAAGGCTTTATATCCTTAGTCACTTCTTTTCCAAATTCAGTATTAAATTCCAATTGGTCAAGATAGATATTTTTAAGATGCGGTTTCACTTTTTCTGATATTTTCTTGAAAATAATGTCTTTGTCACCTTCAAAATCAGTGACCAAAAGATAGCTTAAGTTTCCATTGTGGTTGAGCAATCTAAGGTAAGCTGCATTGACGTTTTTTTCTTTTTTGAAAAGATCATTTAATACGTTTATTATATTCTTAGGTTCATTTTTCTTGTCTATAGACATCACTTCCACGCTTTGACCTTCATGTATAGTTATCACATCGTCAACTTCTCTATGAAGTTCTACAATATACTCCAACAATTCCTTGTCAACGATTATTCTGTCTGTATCCGGATTTATCATTATACCTTTGTAATCTGAGCCATTGTATAAAATAAGATCACAAATTTCTACAAAACTTATAAGCACAGTTTCAAAATCGTACTTAGCTTTTACGGCTTCCATTTCTTTTTCATTTGTGAACACAGGTAAAAAAGTATCTTTCTCTTCTAATGTTCTTAGCATTGTTACATTTTTTTGAGTTGTCTCATCTACGCTTACCAAAGTATATAAATAAGAAGTTGATAATTCTGAAGTGAAAAAATCCTGATTGTCTTGTGAATTATTTTCTATTACATTCTTTATCAAAGTTTCCAAATATTTATTTGAAAAATTATCTGCTATATCTTTTTTTCTTATCATTTTTTAAGTTTACGGTAAAATCCGTAACTCCTTTCTTATCTTGAAATAAACATACTTTAACAGAGAAATATTAAAAATATATTAAAAAATTCTTAAATTAAATTGAAATTTTTAAAATGATGTGTTAAAATATGTATAAACACTGATATTTTATTTATACACTATAAACTTCAAAAATATCTTAAATTTTTAATAAATCTTTAAGGAGGTTTTTATGAATGCAAAGAAAGTCGTCGTTATATTAATCGCCTGCCTCGTGGTGGCAGCTAATATTCTCTTGTTTTCAGACCACTTGTCAAGTATCTTCAGAAGTGTATTATTTTCGAAATTAGGTGCAGGAAATCTTTTTTCAGGAAATAATGCTGCCTCATCGGGTGGCAAAGTGAGTATAATAAAAGCTGGTGACTCGGATTCAAAAATAGCAACAGTTACTTTGGATGGAGGATTAGACTCATTTATGAAACAAGATTATATCACAAGAAGTTTAAACGATATAATGAAAACCCCTGAAGTTAAAGGCGTAATAGTAAGGATTGATTCTCCAAGGTCAGGAATATATGAATCTGTGGAGATTTCAGATATAGTAAAATCTTTTAAAGGAAGTAAAAATGTTCCGGTATATGCCGTAATTGGTTCAGGAACTTCAGCAGGTGGATACTGTGTTGCAATTGCGTGTGACAAAGTATATGCTAAAGAAGGTTCTGTTATAAACTACACAAAACTTTTTGAAAAAAGTGAAACGGAACTTGGAACAACTGACAGAGCATTGAGCATAGAGGGGAGAAACTCCTTACGTTCTATACTTGAAAATGCTTATGAGAAATTTATAAGTACATTGGTAGAGAGCAAGGGAATTGATGAAACACGAGCAAAAACACTTACTGACGGAAGAATATATGATGCTTCACAAGCACGTGACAACCAACTCGTAGATGAGGTAGGAAGTTTTGATGATGCTGTCAATGCAATGAAATCACAATTAGGACTTAGCAATCCTGAGATAATAAGCTATGACTCTTATAATGTGTCAAAGGGTACTTTTTCTTTTGAATATTCGATGCTAAATGATACAACTACACATATCGGACCTATGTATTTGTGGAGGTATGCAGTATGAGTGAAAACAATGTAGAAAATACATCTTTCAAAATTGATGATGTTAGTGAGGAAAAATCTCAGTTTGAAATAGATAATGAAAGAAGAGCTCAGTTAGATAAAGAACGTTTAGAAAAGGAGCATTCCCAAGAATCAGCAGAAAAAAGCAATGTTGTACAGGAGATTCAGGATGAAGAACATGATCAAGGACAGGAACAGGTTCAAGAGGAAGAAGTCGTTCATGAAGAACAGCCTCCAATTCAAATAAGTCATAAGACTCAAATAGTTGATAACTTTTTTGACGGTCCCCCACCTGTGCGTAATACTCCAAGTCAAAATCAGAAAACACAAAGTGCAAATACACAAGGAAGCAATGTTCAGAAAAATACCAATCAGCAACAAAATACTGCTGATGAAAATTCAAGCACCCAAGAACAATCGCAAAATACAAGTCAAAATTTACAAAATAATACAAATGTTCAAGAAAAGAAGACAAATGTATCTAACAATCAGCATGTTCAAGAGGTAGAAACTGAAATAAAAGTTGAAGCAGCTCAGCCGGTACCACCTATAAAAGTACCTAAACACAATACAGTAATAGTTGACAACAACTTAGATATGCCAAGGAAAAAACCTGCTGAAACAAATGCTAATAAGGCTCAGCAAAATACAGCGAATAATACAAAGCCGCAAGAGCAGAGTCAAAACGTAGCAGACACTAATCAAAACGTACAAGCACAAAAACATGTGCAAGATACAGCTACAGTGAAAAATGCTCAAAATAATGCGCAACAAAGTCAAGTTAACTCTCAAAATCAACAAGCAGAGGTACAAGCGACACCACCACCTATAAAGTTGCCTAAACACAATACAGTAATAGTGGACAATAACTTGGATATGCCAAGGAAAAAAGTAAGTCCTGCAAATGCAGAAGGAAATAAAGCAAATACAAGTGAAAATGTACAAAATAAAACTGACAATAATGTCAAAAGTGAGAAGCAAAATGTTTCCGAGCAAAAAAATACAGCAAATTCTGTAAGTTCACAACAAAATTCATCAAATGCACAAGGAGCTCAAGCATATACTAATGAGGTGAAGACAGAAGAAAAGACTGAAACACCGCCACCAATAAAGTTGCCTAAGCACAATAGCGTGATAGTGGATAATAACTTGGATATGCCAAGGAAAAAAGTAAGTCCTGCAAATGCAGAAGGAAATAAAGCAAATACAAGTGAAAATGTACAAAATAAAACTGACAATAATGTCAAAAGTGAGACGCAAAATGTTTCGAAGCAAAAAAATACAGCAAATTCTGTAAGTTCACAACAAAATCCGTCAAATGCACAAGGAGCTCAAGCATCTACTAATGAAGTAAAGACAGAAGAAAAGGTTGAAACACCGCCACCAATAAAGTTGCCTAAGCACAATACAGTAATAGTGGACAATAACCTTGATATGCCAAAGAAAAAAGCAACAGTTGAAAAAACTGATATTAAGGCTGAAATTGCAGTTGACAATCATCAAAATACAACGAATAACAAAAAGGCTCAAGATCAGAGCCAAAATGTAGCAAATGCTAATCAAAATGTGCAAGAACAAGCACAAAAACAAGTACAAAATGTACAGGAACAAAGTCAAAAGCAAGCACAAGATAAAGCTACAGTACAAAATACTCAAAATAATGCACAACAAAGTCAAGTTAACACTCAAAGTCAACAAGCAGAAGCACAAGCAGTGCCACCACCAATAAAGTTGCCTAAACGTGAAACTGTAATAGTTGACAACAACTTAGATATAGAATCTGGCAAAAAGAATAAGAAGAATAAAAAAGCAGAGAAAAATGCCGGAAAAAATGCTGCTAATAATAAGAATGTAGTAAAAGAAGCAGAAGCTAAGACGGCACAACAGACAGCCACAAATGACAATAAACTTAGTAAAGAAGCAAAAACATCAGAATTAAAGGTAGTAGAGGCAGAAAAAACTCTTCAAAATAAAGCTGTTGAAACTAAGGGTGCTAAAGCTGATATAAAGCAAAAAGAAGATAATATACAAAATAAAGCAAAAGATCAAGATGTAAATGCAAAAGTAATAGTTGAAAATGCAACAACACAGGTAGAAAGGCCTATATTTGATGAGCCTGATAAAAAAGCGCCTTCTTTCAATGAAGGAGATGAATCTAATCATATAAGAAGATCACAAGTAGCTCCTCAAAGTACAAGTGATATAATGAATCTAATTTCATCTGATATGTATGCCGGTTTTTGGATAAGGTGTGTTGCCTTTGTTATTGACGCATCTTTTGTAGGTTGCTTGATGAATATAGCAGTGTATTTTAACATAGAAAGCTATATTCCTATATCAATAGCTATAGTCTATATGATTTTATTTGCTTTTTATTCATTTATATTTATATATCTTTTTGACGGTCAAAGCATAGGAAAAATGCTGACAGGAATAAAGGTTATAGAAAAAAATGGAAGTAAATTAGGATTTTTTACAGCTTTTGTCAGAGAGTTTGCCGGTAAATTAATAATGATACCTCTGTTTTTAACATTTATATTTACAGCATTTTCATACAAAAAACACAGTATTATTGACTATCTTTCAGATACATGCGTTATTAAATCAAAATATCAATCTTTGTATGATGAATTAATGACAGATACAGAGGAAAATTAAATATAACTACTAAGATTGATTAGACAATATTACTTTTAAAAGCTGTATAATCTTAAAAGTAATAAAGATAGTATTAAATAATATTAGAGAGCTTCGGCTCTCTTTTTTATGTCTTAAATAAATGTATACTAATACTAATACTAATACTAAACTCTATTTAAACTATGGATTTTATCAAATCTATACTTGTGATACTCCATAGCATATTCTTAGTTAATAAATATTTAGGGTTATAATTTTTTATGAAATATTTCCATTATTCTATTAGATTTTGGTATAATCACCATTTATAATGCCAAGAATGTTATTTTGTCAAATTACACCTTTTGAAAATTGTTAATAATTTTACTAAAATAGAATCGCATAGCTTTTTGATAGGTTTTTAGTATAAAATACACAACATAAAACTTTGAAAATGTTAAATAGAAAAATTAGTAGTAATACTAAAATCTAATAAAATAATTGCTAAGATATTTTCAGTGAATTTATAATAGTATCGTAAATTATATGCAATTTTTTAAAACTATTGATGAACTTTATCCATAGATTAAATAGATAGTAATATTAATTTATATTATATCTTAAATCGTTACGGGGATAATCTAAAGATTATAGATAGATGAAAATTAAAAAACAATAACTAAACATAAAACTATAAGAGTTAATTCCACATTTAAAAAGCGGAAATATGTGTAAGACTAACTTCCACTTTACCATGGAAAAGTGGAATTAAGTTTTTCACTTTACAAACAATATATTATATTATATAGAATTTGACTATTTATTACTCTGGCAGTATAATACTATTTTTAAATTGATTGTTTAATCTTTCCTTATATAACAAAGCTGTGTTTTAATTAAATTAAGAAGGAGATATAATGGGATATTTAATTTCTATAAAAGTTGCAATATTAGTTTTTCCGGCTTTGGCATTTTTTATTACCTTGCCTTATATGGTTATTAACTATCGGAAATATGGTTCTATCAATAAGTTAAGAACCTTGATTGTATATTCGTTTATTTTGTATTTATTGGCAGTATATCTATTGGTCATTTTGCCATTACCTAATAGAGAGAGTATCCACAACAGTTATAAGGATATGTTGAATTTATCTCCATTTTCATTTATTATGGATTTCATCAAAGACAATCCTTTTGTTTTATCTATGCCTGCAACTTGGTTAAAGGCATTGAAACATCCTACTTTCTACGTTCCTACCTTCAATGTCTTGATGTTAATTCCATTTGGAGTGTATTTACGCTATTATTTCAAATGCAGTTTTAAGAAGACCTTGCTATTGACAGCTATGTTAAGCTTATTTTTTGAATTTACTCAATTTTCAGGACTCTACTTTATATACCCTGGTCCATATAGATTGGCTGATATAGATGATATCATTCAAAATACTGCAGGAGGGTGTATAGGATATGTTCTTGGACGTTTAGCTATGCACTTTCTTCCGTCTCGAGAAGAAATTGATGAGAAAGCTCTACAGGACGGTTTACGAGTTTCTTCAATTCGTGTTTGTCTATCCCTTATCATCGATGTATGGATTGTCAATATTCCTTATACAATATCAAAAACAACGCTTCCTTTTTGGATATTTTTAACTCTCTATTTCAGCTTGATTCCTCTGTTTAATGGCAAAACTTTTGCCAGTGCTTTGTTAAAGTTCGCTATAGAATTTGAAAATGCGAAGTGGATTCGTACAATCCTAAGAGGAGGATTGTTAATGGGATATTTTTATTTAATTCCTTCGGGATTAATGTATCTGATGAATGAGTTTAATAAAGATGCAGAATCTATATCATTCCTTTTGATGTTTCCAATTACTTATTTGATTCTAATATTATTTGCTGTAATTACAATTGTATCAGTGCTATTTAACAGACCTTTCTTATTTGATAAAATATCAGGCACAAGTTATAAAAGTACAGTTAAAAATAAGTGAATAGATTGATTAAAATTGTTTTTCTAGAAATAATTTACAAAATGGCTTGCGAATGATATAATTTAAATATAAAAGATGTTGATGGTTTTTTTGTATTGTGGTTAGAAAAACTTATGCAGTTAGAAGGAAAGGAGAATTAAAGATGATTACAAAGAGCTTCGAAAGAAAATTAGAAAAACTTGGTGCATTTGAAATTAGCTTTGATATGTTGAAATTATCAGAAAAGAATGAGAAACATTTGAAATTTTTGAATGCAGGAAGAGGAAATCCTAATTGGATTAATACCTTGGGAAGATTAGCTTTTGCAAGACTGATGGAATTTGGCGTGTCAGAATGCAAAAGAACTCTAGATAAAGGAGATTTAGCTGGATATGTTGACTCCAATGAAATTGAGGAGAGGTACAATGCTTTTTTAAATCGTGACGATGAGGTGGATGTATTTCTTAAAAAGATCGTGGAGTATAGCGTAGACCATCTAGATTTAGATAAGAAAAGCCTTATTTTGGAGCTTACAAATGGCATTATAGGAAATAATTATCCGGTTCCTAGCCGTTGTTTGGAGAATACGGAGCACATCATCAATGCATTTCTTCAAAGCATTCTATATGGGAAGGCTAATTTAAGAAAAAATACTAAGGTATTTCCAGTAGAAGGCGGTACGGCTGCAATTGTTTATATATTTGATTCCTTAAAGCATAATGGACTACTTAATGATGGAGACCGCATTGCAATCAACACACCGGTATTTACTCCTTATATTCAGATTCCGAGACTATCAAATTTTGATTTAGCAGAGGTCGATCTTCAAGCAAGGGAAGAAAATCAGTGGCATATTCCAGATTCTGAATTTGAAAAGCTTTTGGACCCTTCTGTCAAGGCATTTTTCTTAGTGAATCCATCAAATCCGGGTTCTCGTAGTCTTACAGATGAGACTTTGGAACAGTTAAGAAAGGTAGTTGTAAAGCGTCCGGATCTTATTATTATAACAGATGATGTATACGGTACTTTTGTAAATGGATTCCGCACTGTTTATTCCGTTTGCCCAAGAAACACTATTTTGGTTTATTCGTATTCAAAGCTTTATGGTGTTACAGGATGGAGACTCGGAGTTATAGCAATTAATGAAGATAATGTTTTTGATGAACTGATTAAGAAGCTTCCTGAGAAGAAGAAAAAAGAACTAGAAAGAGATTATTCTATCGTTACACTTAATCCTTCGGAAATGGGCTTTGTTGAAAGGATATGTGCAGACAGCAGATCTATTGGATTGTATCATACAAGCGGGCTATCTACACCACAGCAGATTATGATGGTTCTTTTCTCTATGACTCATTTGGTTCTTGAAAATGAAAAGGATCAATACATTGAAGCTTGTAAAGAAATTACAGCGATTCGTTACCACAATTTAATGTCTACATTAGGCTTACCTGAGGATAACAGTGATTCCAATGCTAAATATTATACACTGATTGACATATATCAACTTGCAGAGACAAATTATGATAAGAACTTCGCAACATGGCTTAGAAATGAATTTGAGGAAATAGATTTTCTTTTACATCTAGCAAAGGAAGATGGTGTTGTGTTGATGGAAGGAGTTGGTTTTGGAGCAACTCCTGGTACAGTTAGAATTTCAGAAGCAAACCTAGAGGACAATGATTATAAGGAAATAGCAAACCGTATTATATCCCTTTTGAAAGAATATTACGAAAAGTATACAAAAGAGAAAAAAAAGCTATAGTATGGGGAGGAATTTAAAATGAATATAGGTTTAATCTCACATGAAGTGTTGGAAACAGCACAACGTATTACGGTAACAGGTTTCTCTGATATAGCCCATTATTTGATTGCTAATCCAGTCATTTCTATCTTTATATGTCTTGCACTTGGATATTTTATTGGAAAGGTAAAGATAAAATCCTTTACGGTAGGTGCCACTGTAGGAACTTTGCTGGTAGGACTTCTCATTTCCCTAATATTGAAGGGGGCAGGAACTTACGAAATTGACGGAACGGTGAAGACAATCTTTTTCTCACTATTTATTTTTACTATCGGATATGAGGTTGGACCTTCATTCTTCGCAAGTTTAAAAAGATCTGGCCTTAAAATTATTGTCCTATCCATATTCTTCGCCGTGGTAGCTTTTGCAGTTTCGATTGTTTTGTTTAAGACTTTTGGTATTGGAGCTGGAGAAGCTGGCGGAATTTTGGCAGGTAGTCTTACACAGTCAGCAATCTTAGGAACAGCGGATTCTACTATGAAGGCTATGCTTTCAGGAACAGAACTGAAAACGGCTGAAAGTCAAATGGCAGTTGCATATGCACTTACCTATGTTTTTGGAACGATTGGGGTAGTTGTGTTTTTGAGAAATGGTGCATCGAAGTTAATTGGCGCAAATTTAACAGATACAGTTAAGAAGAAAATTGAGCAAACAAATTTCCATGAGTCTTCTTCGGAAAACACTGTGGTTGGAAATATTAAAGCACGTGCATTTTGCTTAGAAAAAGGTGCAGAACTTATTGGCAAAACAATCGGTTCCATTGAAGAACAGTACGATGATTCTCTTACAATAATTCAGATTCTTCGAGATGGTAAACAGGTGAATCTTGCACCGGATGTGCAGCTTCTTGAGAAGGATACAGTTATGATTATAGGACTTCTTGATGCAGTATTAAATTTTAAAGCTTCTGGCATGGAGGAAACTAATGATTCAGAAGCTCTTAGGCTAGATGTGGTAAAGCAAGAAATAGTTTTAACTAACAATTTCTCTCTAGATGTTATAAAGAATCTTTCAGAAAATGGAATCGTCATTTCAGAAAGGATGAGAGATAACAATATTCTCCCTGAAGAGGAGGAATTAAAGGCTCTTGATCACTTGATATTGGTGGGACCAAAAGCTGCTATTTCTAAGGCTGTAAAGAAACTTGGGTATGTGAAGGATACAGGAACTGAGACAGATATATCTTTTATCAGCATCGGGCTTGTAGTTGGTCTATTAATAGGTGCAATCAGCTTCGTTGTATCCAAAATTCCGATTACACTTGGATCTGGTGGAGGAGCTTTAATTGGAGGACTTCTGTTCGGATATTATCAAGATAGACATTCTAACTATGGACTGATGCCGAAAGCAACCCGATGGTTTTGTAAGAGTGTTGGATTAAATCTCTTTATAGCCATTGTGGGACTTACTTCTGGAGCTTCCTTCATATCTGCGTTGCAATCTATGGGCTTAAAGGTACTATTAATTGGTATTTTGGTAACCATTTTGCCTCATATTGCTTCCGTTTACTTTGGAAGATTTGTGTTAAAGTTGGATGCTGTAGATATCATTGGTGCTCTATGTGGTGCTGGAACGTGTACAGCAGCACTTAACGGAGTTGTGGAGGAATGTGATTCAAGTATTTTTGCTATAGCATATACACCAGGATATGCAATGGGAAATATTTTACTTACAGTCTTAGGTCCTCTTGTAGTAGCAATATGCATACATTAGTTATTTGAGTAGATAAGATAGATAGATTCATACATTTATTTTAAGGAAAAGTGGTTGTATAATATTTAGCGTTGGTGAGAGAAAAAATTCTCTCCCAACGCTAAATTTTTGCAAAAAAATAGGAACACACATCAAATCTCGTGTATAATTTAAATCGCACAAAATAAAAAACAAGGAGAAATGATATGTGTTCTAATGCTAGTATAACAGAAATCTTAGGAATTAACGATAAGAATTTAGTAATTTTAGGCAACGAAAAAGAAAATATTAAGGGGATAGAATATACAGTCTTAAGGGGAAAGCTTTCATATAGGCCAGCTTGCTGCCCTAAGTGTGGTATAGTCAATGAAAATTATGACATAATAAAAAATGGAAGCCAGACTGTAAAAATACTTTTGATGTGACCCCAAAAAGTTAGACTTTATTAGCGAGACAGTTTATGCTGCCTTGCCATTTTTATTTTAGGGACGTGTCCCTGTTGAGCTCGCAAAGCGTGCGAAACAATAATCCACTCGCTATGCGGGTGCTAGACGGATGTTATACAAAAAAATCACCATTCCGTCGTATAATTGAATTGTTCGAGCTCAATAATACGAATAGGAAGGTGATTTTATGGCTAATAAAGCGAACAGCTTATCTCACACAAAATGGATGTGCAAATATCATATAGTATTTACACCAAAATACAGGCGAAAAATAATATATAATCAATATAAACAAAGTATAGGCCAAATTCTGAGACAATTATGTTCGTATAAAGGTGTAGAAATACTAGAAGGCCATCTTATGCCAGACCATGTAAATATGCTAGTAAGTATACCACCTATAATTAGTGTATCACAATTTATGGGTTATCTCAAAGGAAAAAGTGCACTAATGATATTTGACAAACACGCAAACTTAAAATATAAATTTGGAAATAGGCGTTTTTGGTCTGAAGGATACTATGTAAGTACAGTTGGATTGAATAAAGCAACTATAAAGAAGTATATTCAAGAACAGGAAAAACATGATGTAGCCATGGATAAATTAAGTGTCAAAGAATATGAAGATCCCTTTAGGGATGGCAAGTAGTACAAATACCCTTTAAAGGACGGTGACGAGTCAAAGGCCGAGCTTGAACAGAGTGAAAGCCAGCGCCTTTAGACGCTGGCCGGTAACCCTTGGACTTATAGTCCTTGTGCAAACCTCCTGTTGGACGGGTGGTCATGATTTCACCTCATTTGGCAATAATATCAGGCAGAACTATTAAACTGTGAATAAAAACTTAAAGTTGTGATAGGTAACAAATTAAATAATAATATCGAAATTCAATAAAGATTGAAAAGAGGGCTTATGGAAAAACTGGAAAATACAGATAAAAAAGGAATTAGCACAAAGAGAAAGATTGGAAAGACTACCTATGAAGTTGTTGTACACTTCAATGAAAATGCGACTGAAACAATGCAAGATAGTAAAAAACATACTTACATATTATATAGAAGCTATAAAATAGGGATATTGATTTGGTAATGAGATCATTATCAGTATTAAACTAAAAATAATTCAAAAGTTGTAAAATAAAGTGTCAGTAATTTAAAATAATACCTATACCTATAATATATATGAAGCGTAGCGAATATATATTATAGGTATAAGTTAGAAAATTTTTCTCCACATAAAAAAAGTTTCATAAATAACATCCATATGTTAAAATTAATTCACCAAAAAAACAACAAAGGAGAGTTATTTATGAAACGATTATATTATAATATCATTTGTAGAAAAAATCAACAAAAACAAAATAAGTACAAACACCTGTCATATGAACAAAGATTACTAATTGAATTTTATATGAAAAATAAAAAGAAGTTAAATTTTACTATGAAGGATATTGCTAAAACAGTTGGAATAAGCGAAAGGACATTATATAGAGAAATAAAAAGAGGCATGGTTTATGGACTTTTAAACAGTGATCTTACAAAAAGAGATGAATATAGTGCACAAAAATCACAACAACAGTATACAGAAAATATAACTCAAAAACAAAGAGAACTAAAAATAGGAAAAAATTGTGATTTGGCAAACTATTTAGAATATTTAATGCTTGAGAAAAAATATTCTCCATATGCGGCAATAATAAAGGCAAGGTCTCAAGGATATGAAGTAAATATATGTGAAAAAACATTATATAATTACGTTAACCAAAAACTATTCTACAAATTAGAAGCAAAAGATTTACCGTATAAAAGGCGAAAAAAAACAAAAACAAAGAGCCAAAAAACAATAAGAAAAATAGGAGGAAAAAGTATAGAAAAAAGACCACTACAAGCAAATGAAAGGTTAGAATTGGGACATATAGAAATAGATAGTGTGGTAGGGAAAAGACAGGGAAAAAGTTGCTGTTTATTAGTAATCACAGATAGACTAAGCAGATTAAAGATAATAAGCAAGATAAAATCAAAAAAAGCAAAATATGTAGTAGAAGAGATACAAAAGCTGAAGAAACAATATCCAAAAACGTTTAATGAAAGATTTAAGACAATAACAAGTGATAACGGAAGTGAATTTATGGATGCAAAATCCATAGAAGAAATGGGAGTAGATTATTACTATACACACAGTTATTGTTCATATGAAAGAGGAAGTAATGAAAACAACAACAAATTTATAAGAAGATTCATAAAAAAGGGAGAGGATATAAGCAAGGTATCACAAAGAAAGATAAAAGAAATACAAGATTGGATGGATAATTATCCAAGAAGAATGTTTGGTGGAAAAAGTGCTAATGAAGTGCACTTAGAACATAGGGTATTAGAGCAATAATGCCATTTATGACTTTTTTTATTTTTTATGACACTTACTATTGCAATTTACGATTAAAATTATTTTTAAAATAAACACTTGACAAGAAAATTTTAAAATGTTAATATTATGCGCATAAACCTTTGAATAAGAATAGTAGGTATATAACAATAACTTACAGAGAGCTGTGGTGGCTGAGAGCATAGCAGATATGTATATACTGAATGGACTTATGAGGGCGAACGAACAGGATTAAAATCCTAAGTAGCAATCGACGGCAACCGCAGTCGTTACCAAGCGGAGCGTATGATAGTACGTATTAAAGGTGGATGCTTTTTGGCGTCAATTTGAGTGGTACCGCAGGACTATTTCGTCTTGTCTCATTGAAATTTTATTTTCTATGAGATAAGACGTTTTTTTTATTCAATTATGAAAGGATTTAATACTATGAAAACTTATCGTGATTTTGACAATTATCTAAAAAACTTTCCGGATGAAAAGGGATATTTCGGTGAATACGGAGGAATGATTTTACCTCCTGAATTAGTCCCTGCTTTTAAAGAAATTACTCAGGCGTATCAGGAAATCTGCAATAACGCACGTTTTATAAATGAATTAAGACGTATAAGAAAAGAGTTTCAAGGCAGACCTACTCCTGTATATCATTGTGAACGCCTATCTTCGCTTCTTGGAAAATGCCAAATATATCTTAAAAGAGAAGATCTCAACCATACCGGTGCACATAAGCTGAATCATTGTATGGGCGAGGGTTTGCTTGCTAAATTCTTAGGCAAGAAAAAACTCATTGCCGAAACAGGTGCCGGACAACATGGTGTTGCACTTGCTACTGCTGCTGCCTATTTCGGCTTGGAATGTGATATATACATGGGAGAAGTTGACATAAAAAAACAGCACCCAAATGTAATAAGAATGAAAATGCTCGGTGCAAATGTAATTCCTGCAACGCACGGGCTTAAAACATTAAAAGAGGCGGTGGATGCTGCGTTTGAAGGATATTTAAAAGAATACAAAGATGCAATATATTGTATAGGATCTGCTGTCGGACCTCATCCATTTCCTATGATAGTTCGTGATTTTCAATCAGTTGTAGGGATTGAAGCAAAAGAACAATTCAAAGAAATGACAGGTACTTTACCGGATGTCGTTTGTGCTGCTGTTGGAGGAGGCTCTAATGCAATAGGAATGTTTGAAGCATTTTTGTCAGAGCCTGTTGATATTGTCGGTGTAGAACCGCTTGGAAAAGGTGAGGGAGTAGGAGAACATGCAGCAAGTATGAAATTCGGTAAAAAAGGA
>FUZS01000015.1 GCA_900167215.1 [Eubacterium] yurii | reverse complement strand
AAGAGAAAACGGACAAATAATAAAAAAAGCAGTATATATAGCATTAGGCTACAATATGCAAGGAAATAAAGAAATACCGGGAATGTGGATAGGAGAAAATGAAAGCAGTAAATATTGGCTAATGGTACTAAATCAGCTAAGAGATAGAGGAATAGAAGATATACTAATAATATCAACAGACAATCTAGTAGGATTTAGTCAAGCAATAAGTGCAGTATATCCAAAAGCTCAGATACAAAAATGCATAATCCACCAGATAAGAAACTCAACAAAATATGTAACATACAAAGATATCAAAGAATTGATGAAAGATCTAAAAGAGGTATACAAAGTACCAACAGAAGAAGTAGCGATATTAAAGTTAGACGAATTTGAAGACAAGTGGGGAAAGAAATATCCAATGTGCGTATCAAGTTGGAAGAACAACTGGGCAGAACTATCAACATACTTCAAATATCCACAAGAGATGAGAAGATTGATATATACAACAAATGCTATGGAAAACTTCAACAGACAACTAAGGAAAGTAACAAAAAGTAAGGCAATATATCCAAACGACTATTCACTAATGAAAAGTCTGTATTTAGCGATGGTAGATGCATCAAGTAAATGGAAAAGTAGGATAAGGAATTGGGATATGATAATAGCTCAATTAAGCATATATTTTGAAGGGAGGATATAGTACAGGGGCAAAGCGCAAAATTCTATCCCCCTTAAGGGGGATAGAATTAGAAAATACAAACATTTGATTCTAAAATATCTGAAAATTGAAACAAACAATTGACAGATTGGTTAATATGTGCAAAAATAAGGGTAGGAATAAACTTCCAAAAGATTTAGTTAAAATATCTATAAAAAAATTAATAAATTAAGTGTAGTTTTACCATAAGAAGGAAAGGCTATACACAAAACTATTTACACTCCCGGAAAGGCTATACACAAAACTATTTACACTCCCTTTTTAACCGGCTCTTAATTATTTACTTACATTTTTTTATGAAATAATCAAACAATGTATGCAAAACAAATATTTTATAATAAGTTAAGTTGTATATTTTATTTTATTTCACTTCTTCCTCGTAATTTGAAGGATTTAGTGGATGTTTCCATGTGGAAAAGTTGAGTTAATTATATAAAGTTGTTCTTGAACATCCAAACACTTGCGCTATATATTCTATACTTTTTCCTTATTTTAATAATACGTAATATTTAACTATTATATATCTTGTCTATATGACAAAACCTTTTTTAGAGTCCTTTCACTTTACACCATTTTATCTTTATAAACGTTTTGTGTTACAATTTACTTGGCTCATCTAGAATCCTCATTTAATACATTCTTAAGAACTATTTTTAAACTCAGAATTCAAGATGAGCTACATTTTTTATTTATTTTTGTCAAAATTTATTACGCAGTGAACCGTGGTAAAATACTTTAGTCTTGATTTATATCTTTGAGTATACCATCTACACAAATTAATTCAATGTGTTTAGCAAAGTATTGTTCAACATTATCTGAATGATCTACAACAATGATTGTTTTATCTTTACCTCTCAATCTATCCAAATATTGAACAACCTGATAAATTTCAGTATTATTTAACCCTTTGAAGGGTTCATCTATTCCGAATACTTTAGAAGTAGACTTTATTGCTTTTAAAAGTTTGATCCTAATATTTTCTCCTCCAGATAATTTTGATATTGGCTGCCCTATCTTTAGATGACCAAGTAGTATAGAAGAAGATTCATTTAAGGCGTCTGAAATCTTTCTATCTATATCATCAAAATATTTGATTGCTTCATCTATAGTCATATTCCAAACATCAAATAAACTCTTCCCTAGCAACTTATATTTTTGAATTTTTTTATTAAATCCTGTTCCACCACACTCTCTACACTCTAATTTAATTTTTGAATCATAGCTACTACCAAACTCTATATATCCAGAACCCATGCAAACTTCACACATACCTTCGCATCCTGTTTGATTAGAAAAGAATTTCTTGTCCTTTTTGTATTTTACTGCAAATAAATTTGAAATATGAGAGAAAATACCAATTGCTGTAGAAACTGATGAATTTTTATTGCCAACTAAGGGTTTTTGGCTGATATAGAGATAGTTCTCATAATATTGAGGAAAATACTCACGTAGCAAAGTTGATTTTCCTATTCCAGAACTTCCAGTAATCAAATTCATACAATTTTCTCCTATTTCAAGATTTACTCCTTTATAAAAATAGATAGAATTTTTTATATTTATATGATTCGATTTCTTAAGCGGGAAAACTTTCATTTTTTTTCTAACATTTTGTTTTGCTAAATATTTCATTGGATCAATGATGTAACCACCATTGATCCCACTCATTTCTCCTAAGGCAATAATTCTTTTAGAACTTTTTACAAATATATCGCTGTGGTCTACAATGACAACTGTATTAGCTTTTGCTAATTCAGTGATAGATTGAAATACAGACTTTTTTTCATTTCCAGATAGTCCAGCTAATGGTTCATCTAAAACTAAGAGTAGGTTAGATAATTGTGTATTAAGTACTTGTACCATTCTTAGGCGCTGCAATTCTCCACCAGAAAGAGTTGGAATAGTCCTATGAAAGAAAAGATGTCCAAGATTAAGTTCTATAGCTTTAACTATGAATTTATAAATATTATTTATTGCAAAAAGAACATCATTGTCAATATTCTCCTTAATTAATCTTTCAATGTAACCTAGAAGTTCTTCAAATGGAAGTGTCATAAAATCGCCAATAGATAGACCATTTAGTGAAAACTTTTCATGTTGCAAAGAATACTTCTTTCCTTGGCAATATTTACAAGTTTCATAAGTGTAAAACTGTTCGCTAGGTAAATAGTTTACCATCATAGGTTTTCCAGTCATAACACCATAGTATCGTGTGCTTCTGCGAGAAAAATTATTACTTTTCTTGTACCTAATAGAATATTTTTCATTGCTTTCCCCATATAATATTAGTTTTTTTTCTTTATCTGTAAGTTGACGAAAATTTTTTTTGTCATCAATACCCTTAGTAGCACAAAATTGGTGAAGTATCTGTTGATAAAAGTCTTTGTATCTATTCCAACATCGAAATGGATTCTTATTCAAACTAATATCATAATTGATAATTTTATTTTGATCTAATATTTTTACACTCCCTAATCCATGGCACTTTTCACAAAGATTTGCCTCTTTATTTAGCACAAAAAACTCCTCATTAACACACAAAATTGCAGCATATATAAAAATAATATCTTTGTTTATACCAAAATAGGTACCTATTGTTGATCTTGTATTGTTATTAAAATTGGACTGCTTAATTGGAACAGCAGCAAGCATATTTTCATAACCTTTAATTTGATAAGTTGGTTCAAAAATATCATCTGCGAACATAGACATAAATTCATGTTGTCCAATTTGTGCAATAGTATCATATGCTAATGATGATTTACCACTACCAGAAGGACCTATAATTAGATTTATAGCATTTTGTTCAATTTGAATATCTATATTTTTTAGGTTATTAGTTTCAATCCCCCAAATATTAATTAATTTTTCCATTCACAATCCTTTTCATCAAAAAATTTTTACATATCTTTCAAATAAACTTTTAAGTGATTTTTCCATTGAACTATTAGACTACATACAAATTTAAAAAATTTGAAAATCATCATTAATAGACAAAAACAATATTTATTTTTATCTCAATTAAGTCTATTCTTGTGAAATAATCCTATATAAATCTCTTATCAAAAATTCTAAGGTTTTCTTAGAATGAATACAAAATCTTTCATCGATAGAATGAATTGTGTTTGATGGTTTAAGATTCATAGCATTGACTGGACATCCACCTCCACAAATGCCTAGTGCAGGACAATCCATGCACTCTTCCTTATTTAGTGGAGTTAATTGTGACCATTCAATAAAATTTTTATCCTTAGAGGCTATGAAGTTATCATCATCAATATTTGATACAAAATATTTTTTATCATGGAGACAACCTTGACAAATTCCTACTTGTCCATTAGGTGCAATTACAATCTGTCCTCCCGCAGTTGCAGCACAATCTGAAAAATAAACCTGAGATTTGGAAAAAGATTTTAACTTCCGCATCATACGATCTTCGTATATTCCACGTTCTCTTAATTCAAGAAATTCATCAATAATAAATTGTGCGGCAGCTTCATTATAACTATGAGGTAGTACAAAAGTATCACTTGACATCATAATATTGAAACCAAATGACTTAACTCCGTAAGCATCAACTAAAGTTAGAATATCTTTTTTATTTTTTATAGTTTCTTCACTTAGAGTAACTGATAAGGAAACGTTAACCCCTAAACTTTTACATAGGCTGATACTATCTAAAATCCGTGAAAAAACTGGTTTTCCAGAGATATCTACTCTCATAGAGTTTGATTTTTCAGTAAATCCGTCAATTGAAATTGCAATTGCTATCCCAAGTTCATGTAATTTTTTTATTCTTGATTCATCCAATAAAACACCATTAGTAACAACAGACATTTCAATGTTGCGAATACATTTTTCTGTATTTCGCAATTTATTGATTTTTGTTGCTATATATTCTATAACTCCAAAATTTACCAACGGTTCTCCACCATAAAAAATTAAAATAGGTTTATTTTCTTCAACATCCAACCCCGATTCTTTGATTTGACGAACAAAAAACTCAAGTGCTTTGTCAGCAATTTTAGTAGTCATATTTTCAAATAAAAAATTACTTCGCTTACTAAAATCATTATTACCTAAAAAGCAATATTTACACGCCAAATTACATTGCTCACTCATAATCATATAGCAAACATTAATTGCTGGAGAAGGAATCTTAGATCTAACAAAATTTAGAACTTTGCTGTCCTCATCTTGAGTTTGTGTTAGAATTTTATATTTAGTAAGCTCCTGTACTTCAGCCTTTATTTCCTCTGGTGCATTTTCTATACTATAATTAAAGGAGCCTACAAGCCAAGCTTGCAAGCTCTTAAATGAATTATTAGATAGATACACTGGTCTCATCCTTAAGGAGTGGTATAGAGCTACTGCTTCACCTAAATCATAAGAATGTGTAAACCTAGACATATTTACCATTCTATTTCCTCCACTTCAGGAACTGCTCTACAAGAACAAGCACAAGTACAAGAATTGCAAGCTACACAAGCACAACGAGCTATAACAGCAACTTCATTACAAATCATACCAAAAAGTTTCATATATTGAGTATCATTTGCACACATATCAAACTACCTCCCATTCAAAATCAGAAACATAACCACCAGAACATGAACAACGACAACTACACATACAACCTGTACACTGCCCAATACAAGAAGCGACATGAGAAATAATGTCTTTACTTATATTACCTAGTAACGCTTCGTATGCACTCAAATTAATTTGGATCATTGCTATTTCCTCCTCTTTTAATGTTTTAATAATTAAGAATATACCATATTATTAGTCTTGTGTCAATATACTGCTAATACAATTTTTACTCATAAGAAAACACTATATATAGATTTTATTGCAAACTTTAAAACTATATATAGTAAATTTTAAAAAGTTTTTTTAATAAGATAGAAATAAAACTATAAAATAAGCCACTTCTAGTTTGTTCTGTATTTTTGCTATAATATTTTTATATATTATAAGTTTTAGATTATCATAAATTTCTTACCATTACTTCTAGGTTTTTCCACTATAATTATCATAATTTATTGTAATGTTAATGTTTTTGATAAGTGTCCTGACACAAATATTTTTGAAATATAACTGAAAATGAAAAATGATATTTTAAATAAACTGGAGACTGTGAACCATTTATTTTCTAATATAATTCAACACCATTACCTAAATACGTAATGAAAATGTAATCATAATTATAGTCAAAATATATTGATTTTATCATCATTTAGTATTAAAATATTGCACCATATAATCTTAGTATATGTAGCTTGTATAAAATTTAAAAAATATATACGAATAAAGCAACTCAAGATAGTTTCTAAGCAATAAAATAAGAAATAAGCTTATTTTGAGTATAATTAGGAGGTATATTATGAAAGTTTGTGATGTAAGAAATATAAGAATTGGTGAGGGTATGCCAAAAATCTGTGTCCCTATAGTGGATGAAACTTTGGAGCAAATTATTGAAACTGCATGGAAAATAAAGTTTTCTGTTGCGGATTTGGTAGAGTGGAGAGCGGATTTTTTTGAATATATCAATGATTTTGAGAAAATTAAAGACGTGTTGAAGCATTTAAAAGATATCCTTGAAATGCCTATATTATTTACCCTAAGAACTGCAAATGACGGCGGAAAGACAAATATTGCTATAAAAGATTATGTAAAGATAAATTCTGAAATATCATCTTTGCAAATGGCTGATATAATAGATGTAGAACTATCCAGTGGTAGTGAAAATGTAAATGAAATCGTAGAACTTGCTCGCAAAAATGACGTAAAGACTATAGTCTCTAATCATAGAAAAGATACTCCAACTAAGGACAAGATTGTAGAAATGCTTAAGACAATGCAGGACTTCAATCCTGATATGGTAAAAATAGCCCTTAGTCCTAAGTCAAACAAGGATGTAATTGCTTTGCTGTCTGCCATGGATGAGATGACTGAAAATTTCGCTAAAATACCTATTATTGCAATTTCTATGACAAATATAGGAGTTATAACAAGAGTAAGTCAGGAGATGTTTAACTCTTCGATTACATTTGCCTCTTTGGATAAATGCTCTGCCCCCGGTCAAATAGGTGTTGATGAGATGAAAACTATACTTAGAATAATGAACAAGGCTTTTGATAAATAGGATTAAAAAAACCACCCTATCATAATGATATAGTGGTTTTTTTGTATTAATATTCATAAATTTTATTTATATTTCATTTTTTTCAAGTATTATATTGTCAAAGTTCCTATATTGTCTTGCCCTTATCTCATTTTCATTAACAAGGTGCAGTACTCCAAGTATTGAAACTATCTTTTCATCCTTGTCATCTTGTGTTACTATATCGTTGAAATTACATTTTTTGGCAACATTCACAAAGTCTTGGATATATCTTATCTTTTTGCTGAGAGATTTTTGTTTCTTAGCATATTTGACCTGTATTTCCTCTTCTTTGTTTCTTTTTCTTGCCATTTCAACAATATTTTCAAGAGTTAGCCTTGATAAATCCAGCTCCTGTCTTATAAATATCTCTTCCGGAATTTTTTCAAAGTACTTATAATCCTCAGCATACCTATCTCTTAAAAATTGTGCTACTGCTTTGTATTTAGCATATTCTTCCAGAGAAAATACCAACTCTTCAATTTCATCATCCTCAGTTTTTATATAGAGCATATACCTTGATTTTATCTCTATCAACTTTCCTGATATATATATGAAGTCACTTATCATCTCAGGATCTTCAAACTTTGCATTTGAAACTATCTCTAAAAACTCATCTGCAATCTTACTTATTGATATCTCGCATATATCCAATTTGTTTTTTTGGATAAGAGAAAGCAGAAGATCCAAAGGTCCTGAAAATACTTCCGTCTCTACCTTAAACATTGATTGCTGCCAGTATAAATACAAATTTTGTAATCATATCATACAAAGGTTGTATCATTATTGAAGTTGCGCCTGTCATGATAAGAACTAAAAATATCATCATAGAATATTTTTCAAGCGGATATAATTTTACAGCTATGTGCGGAGGTAAAAGCTGTCTTATAAAATAGTATCCTGAAAATGGTGGTATGGGTAAAAGTTGTATAGCACTGTAACCTATATTTATACTTACTGTCAATTGCAATATGCTGTATAAATTATCAAAACCTATATTTAGTGAATGTATTATTTTTAAAATCCACAAAAATAATGCAGCTGTAATTATATTTGCAATAGAGCCTGAGATAAAATACAATGCCAAGCCATATCTCTTATTTTTAAAATTGTTAGGATTAACAACTACAGGTTTGCTCCAGCCAAAGCTTGCTATTAACAAGCAGAAAAATCCTATCGGATCTAAATGCGCATTTGGTGAAAGCGACAGTTGACCGTTCATCTTTGGCGTATTGTCTCCCATGAGATGAGCACAAAGTGCATGTCCATACCCGCTGAAAATAAGTGCTATCATTACTCCGGGTATTGACAAAAAAATACTTTCTAAATTAAACATCTATACTCCTTTGTTTCTTAGTCCAAAACTATAGGCAGTATCATAGGATTTCTACCTGTTTTTTCCAATAAAAATGCCTTCAGATTATCTCTTATAACATTTTTGATATAGTTAAACTGACTCATATCTCTTCTCTCAAATCCTTCGATGCTTTCCACTACTACAGCCTTGATATCGTCAATGAGTTCTTCTGATTCTTTAACATATATAAATCCTCTTGAGATTATCTCTATTTTATCTGCAATTTTATCACTTTCTTTAAGCGGAATTACAACAACTATAAGACCGTCTTCTGAGAGGTGTTTTCTGTCTCTTAAAACTATATTTCCTATATCTCCCACTCCAAGTCCGTCTACCAAGATATTGCCTGAAGGTACTTTACCTGCCAACTTGGCTTCGTTCTTGTCTACTTCAAGTACATCTCCGTTTGAAAGCAAAAATACATTTTCTTCTTTAAGACCTATTTTTATCGACATTTCCTTGTGTTGAATAAGATGTCTCTTTTCCCCGTGTATTGGTATGAAAAACTTCGGTTGTACAAGCGACAGCATAAGTTTAAGTTCTTCCTGTCTGGCGTGACCTGATACGTGTATCTCTGATACAGAGTCATAAATAACTGTGGCTCCTATTGCAAACAGGTCATTGATTACTCTTGATACAAGTTTTTCATTTCCCGGAATCGGATGAGCTGAAAATACTACCACATCTCCACGTCTTATCTCTATTTGTCTATGCTCCATCTTAGACATTCTTGTAAGTGCAGACAGTGGTTCTCCTTGAGAGCCTGTAGTGATAATTACCAACTCATTGTCATCATATTTGTTGATGTCTCTTAAGTCTATATAGGTATTATCAGGAATTTTCAAGTAATTCAGTTCTGATGCGACATCCATAATATTTGCCATGGATCTACCGGATACAGCGACTTTTTTGCCTGTCTTATGTGCAGCGTCAATTATCTGCTGCAATCTGTGTACGTTTGAAGCAAATGTAGCAACAAATATCCTGTTGTTGTCAACAGAGGCAAATATCTGATTGAGTGTATTTCCAACGGATGCTTCAGATTCAGTATATCCGGGTCTTTCGACATTAGTACTTTCTCCAAGCATTAGAGTTACACCCTTTGAACCTATCTCAGCTATCTTGTTTAAGTCTATTCTTACATCGTCTACAGGTGTGTAGTCCACCTTGAAGTCTCCGGTGTGAAATATTGTACCTGCATCAGTGTATAATGCTATCGAGCATGAGTCAGGGATTGAGTGGTTTACTCTTATAAACTCTGCTGTAAATGAGCCAAGCACTATTTTTTGATTAGGCTGGATGACATTGAGCTCTACACCTGAAATGTTGTTTTCTTTAAGCTTTAAGGCTATAAGCCCCATAGTAAAAGGCATAGTGTATATAGGCACATTCATTTTTTTCAAGAAAAAAGGAATTGCTCCAATGTGATCCTCGTGTCCATGTGTTATTAGTAGTGCCTTAACCCTGTCTTTATTCTTTACCAAATACGATACATCAGGTATTACTATATCTATACCGAGCATCTCATCTTCCGGAAATATAAGTCCACAGTCTATTACCACTATGTCATTTTTGTATTCAATTACTGTCATGTTCTTTCCTATCTCGTTTAGTCCTCCGAGTAGGAATGCTTTAATTTTCGCTGATTTTCTTGGCATAATTTATCCTTAATATAGTTTATATTAAGTTCTCCTTTCATAATTAAATATTTTATAAACTGTCTTCATATATAGCTGCATGCTATCAGAATTTTCAAAAAATAAATTTGATACAGTCCTATGTAAATTTACAAATGTTTTAAATTAATGTATAATAGCTAAAATAATATTAAAGGAGGACAGATGAAATCAGTAACACATGTGGCTATAGGTGCCCTCACTTATACAAACTATCTCATGCTTTCAGGCAATAAAATAGACATACTTGACATACCTATAGTATTGACCTTTTCAGTACTACCTGACATAGATATAAGCAGTTCCAAGATTTCTTCCAAATTGAGAAATATACCACTAAATCTCATAATATACGGTATGCTCTCAATCTTTTCACTAATCATACTATATATGTGTTTAGTGAAGCAAAATATTTCACACTATTATATATTATCCATTCCGGCAATGGTAGTTTTTTTAAAACTTTTTTCCAAGAATAAAATCTTAAAAAAAATATCATTGAGCTTATTTTTTGTTTTTTTGTATTATTTATTTTTCAAATACAGTAAAGTAGGTTCGACTAAAAATATATTCTTATTCCTTGCAGTTCTGCCATATTTTACACATAGAGGCTTGTCTCATAGTATCTTAAGTGTTATCATCATAGCTGTGACATTATATCCGCTGTCTATGACTGATACACTCAAGAGCTATTATACTGCAGCCTTAATCTCTTATTCTTCCCATCTTTTCTTGGGAGATATATTTACAAAAAAAGGAATAAAGCTGTTTTACCCTCTTTCAAAAAAGGACATCTCTTTTAATGTATTTAAAAGTCCAAAAATCTATAATCACCTTGACACACCGTTTTTAATTATTTACGGAATATTTTCAATTTTTATATTTTTAAATTTCTTCGCTAAATAAATTTCTTAAATATTATACCAAAATTATTATTGTTCAATCATCTATATCCAAAAGTTATTTTAACATCAAAAAACTCATTTATACTTATATGAATTTCTCAATTATTTATTCTATTATTCTAATTATTAAACTTCTCTAAATTAAATACTGTAATAAAGAAGACTAATAATATATACAGTTAATTTTAATAAATTTAATTATAGCTGCTTTAATGCTCTACATCTATTTAGTCAACTACTTTTAAACAACTTGTAGTTGACTATTTTGTTTTATCTATGGTATAAATTTATTTCTTTCTTTAAATTTGTCAAATGAGCAATTATTAATATTTCAGTGTAGAAAAAATATTTTTCTAAGCTCATATTTCACCCAACTTTGCAATAACTTCATCAAAATTAGCCATATTGTTGTATGAAAAAATTGCCGACTCTATAATCTGAGAGTATAAAACAGCTCCATAGCCTTCACCAAGACAAAGATCCACATCTAATGGAGGATTAAAGCCAAGATATTCCAAAGCGTAATTCCCTGCCTTTTCTCTGGTCCTATGACTTGCTATCATATAGTCTTTGCAAATTGGATTAATAAGATTTGCAAGCATAGCTGCTGAATAGGTAATAAGTCCGTCAAGCACTACAGGAGTATGACTTGCACAACAGCTAAGTATTACACCAAGCATTGCCCCGCTCTCATATCCGCCTATCTTTGACAGTATGTCCATATAGTCATTTTTATTTACCTTATGTCTTTCGCCTGCCCTTTGTATAGCACTTATCTTGTTTTCGAGATATTCATCGTTTATTCCTGAGCCCCTACCTGTTATTTCTCTTGGATTTTTTCCTGTTATTGCAGATATTATGGCTGTTGCAGGAGTTGTATTTGCAATACCCATCTCACCTAAAAATATCATATTATATCCATTATTTATGAGATTATCTGCGTATCTAATGCCTATTTCAACAGATTTTTGAGCATTTTCAACTGTCATTGCCCTATCTTTTGTCATATTGTTGGAGCTCTTAGAAATTTTTTCATTTATAATACTTTTTTCTATGCCTTCTCCTGAAAAATCTCCCTTTATCCCCAAATCAATAGCATATATCTTTGTATTAGTCTGTTGACAAATAGAGCCTATGGCTGAATAACTTTGTGTAAGATTTGGAAAATGCCATTTTGTCAAAGATTGTTTATCCTTAGACACCTTTTCTTCATACACCTCATTATCTGAGCCGAATATTAAAATTGCCTTTTTAGACATAGATAAGTTTTCACTCCTATATATACCGCTAAGCTGGACTGTCAACTTTTCCAATATACCAAGAGAATTTGGAGGCTTTAAAAGGCTGTTTTGTCTTTTTTGCGCCTTTTCCATAGAAATCTCATCTAAGGGAAGTATTTTATCAATTGTAGAGTTTATTATGCTCATATCGTTGCTTTCTGTACATTTAAACTTTTATAATAATTGCCATTTTAATTGTCATCTAATTTAATTTTTTCTACATTTTATAAGTTGAAAAGAATAATTTTTAATACTAATACTAAAAACCTGTTAAAAATCCGTGTAGTTATGTTACAAAAAAGTTATCAAAAATCTCTACAATGTATAAAGTCATTTAAAATAACTACTTGGTAATACAAACGGTTATTGGTATAAAACCTAATAAGATAAAGATATTTTCAGTGAATTTATGATAAAGTAATAAATCATAAAATATTTTTTAAAAAATATTGATGAAGTTTATCCATAGATTAAATAGATATATAGTATAAATGATATAAATAACTATTAAAACTTATCTTATTATCCACAAATAATGCCCTTTACAGGGCATTATTTGCTTAAAAATCTATTATCAACTTTATTTTACAGTATCAAGCACCGCTAATACCGTCTTTTCTATTTCTTGTAATAAATCTTTTGATTTTTTCATATTTTCAGCCTTAGTATAGATGTATAGCTTTATCTTAGGCTCAGTTCCTGAAGGTCTAAGTGTATACCAGCAACCGTCACTGTACAAGAATCTTATAGCATTTGTCTTTTCTATATCTATCTTTTCTTTCTTGCCTGTCTTTACATCTGTTTTTTCCTGTATTTCATAGTCAGTTATCTCAACTATATCTGCAGCTCCAATTTTTGTAGGATAGATTTTTCTTATCTCATCCATCATCCTTGCTATTCTTTGTTGACCTTCAATTCCTTCAAGTGAAATTGATACTGTATTTTCACTGTAGTATCCGTATTGCTCAAATAGGTCGTTTAGCACATCAATCAAAGTCTTGCCTTGTTTCTTGTAATATCCTGCCATCTCTGCAAGCAACATTGCCGAAGATACAGCATCTTTGTCTCTTACAAATACACCTGCATTGTAACCGATACTTTCTTCATATCCGAAAATATATGTCTTTTCCTTTGTTACATCCCATTCATTAGGAAGGGCTGATATGTTCTTAAATCCTGTAAGCACACTCTTCATTTCTACACCGAACTTTTGTGCTATGGCAGTACCCATATCTCCTGTAACTATCGATTTTACGATAGCAGGATTTTTAGGCATCTTATTTTTGTCATTTAGAGCATTGATGATGTAATTTATCAATAAAACACCTGTTTGATTTCCATTAAGTGCTATTATTTCACCATTTTGAACAACTTCCACAGCAAGTCTGTCAGAATCCGGATCTGTTGCTATCAATATCTCAGCTCCAACTTCCCTTGCGAGTTTTTCACTGTATTCAAATGCCTTTGTATCCTCAGGATTAGGATATTTTATAGTTGGGAAAGTTCCGTCAGGATTTTCCTGCTCTTTTACTACAAATACATTCTTATATCCTTTTTTATCAAGTATAGTCCTTACTGCAATATTTCCTGCTCCGTTTAATGGTGTATAGACTATCTTTATACTCTTGTCAACCTCATCATCATCCCTTTGTGATAGAGACATAACTTTTTCATAGTAAGCTTTGTCTACTTCTTCATTTATATAAATTAGCAGACCTTTTTTTATTGCTTCTTCTTCAGTGATAACTTCAGGCAAGTCAAAGACATCCATCTTATTTATCTCATCGAGCACCTTATCTGCAATGTCATCTTTTATCTGAGAGCCCTCGCACCAATATACCTTATATCCATTGTATTCTTTAGGATTGTGGCTTGCAGTAATATTAATTCCTGAAGCGCATCCATAGTATCTGACTGCAAATGAAAGTTCAGGAGTTGGTCTTAATGAGTCGAAAAGATAAGCCTTGATACCATGTGTTGCCATAATTAGTGCAGAAAGCTTTGCAAATTCATCTGAGCATATTCTACAGTCATAGGCAATTGCTATACCTTTTTTAACATATTCTTCTCCATGAGCTTCTATTACCTTTGCAAGTGCATGAGTAGCTCTTGCTATGACATAAGAGTTCATCCTGTTTGTCCCTGCTCCTAATTTTCCTCTTAAGCCGGCAGTACCAAATGAAAGGTCTTGATAAAATCTGTCTTGTATTTCTTTTTCATCGTTTTTTATGTCTTCAAGCTCTTTTTTGCTCTTTGCATCAAGTTTTGGTGAACTTATCCACTTTTCATAAATTTTGATATAATCCTGCATAATCGCCTCCAAATTTTATTTTTTATATATAAATTTAATACTTATACAATTTTAAAAATCATAAACTTCTCTTATTCTTATATTAGTATGAATATAGCTATAAATTTATAAACTTTAACTTTTATAAGCTTAATTTATTTTTTACTGCTCTCCCACATATCTGTCGAAAGAACAAACATCTGCATTACCAAAAGAGTTTTGATATCCATTTTGTTCTTAGCAGATAAAATATCCCTTACTTCATCCACATTATAAAGAGCTATTTCTATGTCTTCATCTTCTTCAAGATGTAATTTAGATATATCTCCCCTACAAGTGCAAAACACTATGTCTACACATTCGTCGGTAAAGCCGGGAGAGACGTAAAGATTTTCAAATACTTTCGTAATTTCTACAAGCTCAAGTCCTGTCTCTTCAAGCAACTCTCTTTTTGCACTTGTTATTGCATCCTCGCCTTTATCTATAAGACCTGCAGGTATTTCGTAGATATAGTCATTAAGCGGTACTCTAAATTGCTTTAGTAAGACCAGTTTTTTCTCATCAATATGATATGCTCCTATAAGCACTGCATCTGTAGCATTTTGCTTATCAAAAAGTCTTTTTTCATAATCTTCCTTATCTGCCCTTGATACAGCACTCCAAGACTTATCTTTTCCGTTTTTATTCTTATAGCTTAAATCATAATATGACAAAAATTTTGTTCCTGCAATTTTCTTCACATTATAAACTTCCGATTTCATACATCACCTACTTCGCATTTTCATAGTATTTCTTAGATTTTAATACCTTATCTATATACACTCTCGTCTCTATAAAAGGAATATTCCAATCTAAATATGCTTTTTTTGAATCCAAGTAGCCTTTTTGCTTCCATGCTATAATATTTTCAGGACCTGCATTATAGGCTATTATTACATACCTTTCATCCTTAAATCTGTTGAATAGATAAGACAAGTACCAAACTCCTACCTTAATATTCTCCTCTTTATTGTATATATCATCTGTTCTTATCTCTATTGCTTTTTTTGCATGTTCAAAGGTCTCATCAGATATCTGCATCAATCCCTTGCTGTTTGTTCTTGATTTGGCAAAAGGATAAAATTTGGACTCCGTCTTAATGATAGCATAGACTAAATTTCTATCTACCTTATATAATTTGCAATATTTATCAACATATTTTTCATATCTTATCGGATGGTTAAAATTAGCAAATATCTCTCCTCCATACAATTTAAAAAACATAAAAACTATCACTGCCAAGGTAATTGGTATTATAAATTTTATCGCTTTCATATCTTCCTAATTAGTCAAAATTCTCATAATTAAATCTGCCTTGAGATAGAATCTTTCTATTTCGCAGTTATTATCTATAATGTAATCACTTTTTTCAATCTTAAAGTTCTTTGCAATTTGGCTGTCTATAATTTTTTTGGCTGAGTCATAATCCTTGTTGTCACGTTTTTGTATGCGTGATATCTGCACATCTTCGTCACAAACCACAAGTATTATCTCATCACATTTTTTATCAAGTTCAGTTTCAAATAATAGAGGTGCATCTAAAAATAGAATCTTTTCATCTTTGTATAAGTATAATTGTCTGTCTATTTCTTGAAATATCAGAGGATGAAGAGTGTCATTTAATTTTTTTAAGGCATTTTTATCGTTAAAAACTGTTTTTGAGAGTTTTGCTCTGTCTATTTCTCCATTTGATGATAAAATGTCTCTACCAAACTCCTCAACTACTTTTGTATAACCAATTCTATCTTTTTTTGTTATTTCTCTTGATATATTATCCGCATCGACAATCTTATATCCTTTAGATTTTATATATGATGACAATGTACTCTTTCCGGAAGCAATAAGCCCGGTAATTCCTACTATTTTCATTTTATCCTTATTTACTTTATCTATATTATCTATTTATATTTACTATGATAATCTTTCTTTAAAAATTATAAACACTAAGATTATAACATACAAATATACTTTTTACCACTAAAAATAAGCTAAGCTTTGTAATTGGATAAATTTTGTTTAATTACTTGGAATTTAACTAATTAATTGATATATAATTTTATTTAATTTGAAATTGCCATTTTTAATATAAAATTTTCATTTTTTTTATTTTTACTTGTATTTATTTGACTCAAGATTATATTTTTTCATCTTCTTATAAAAAAGACTTCTATGAATGTTAGCATTTTCTGCAGCTTTGTTGACATTTCCGTTATTCTTATTTAAAAAATACTTTATAAGATGTTCTTCGTACTGATTCATTGCGCTATGATATTCCAATTCATCTTCATCATTATTTTCACTTTGAGTATATTCAGCAATTCTCTTTGGCAAATCGTGCAACATTATCAATCCATCATTACATACAGCATAGGCACTTTTTATCACATTATCCAGCTCTCTTACATTTCCAGGCCAGTCATAAGAGTAAAAGCAAAGTTGAACCTCCTGAGAAAAATACACTTTTTGCCTATACTCTTTGTTCAGTCTGTCTAAAAAAAATGAAGACAGTAGCAAAATATCATCTTTTCTTTCTCTTAGAGGTAATATTTCAATATTTACCACATTAAGCCTGTAAAATAAGTCTTCTCTAAACTCCCCGTTTAGCACCATCTCTTGCAGGTTTTTCCTTGTTGCGGATATAATTCTGATATCTATAGGAATCTGCTTGGTAGATCCTACAGGCTCAATTACCTTTTCCTCCAAAACTCTAAGAAGTTTTGCCTGCATAGGAAGCGGCATATCTCCAACTTCATCCAAGAAAATCGTAGAGTTGTTAGCCATCAAAAACTTTCCTTTTTTTCCCCCTGACTTTGCTCCTGTAAATGCTCCTCCCTCATATCCAAAAAGTTCTGACTCCAAAAGTTCGCTTGGTATGGCTGCACAGTTTATACTTACCATGGGATTTTTCGCTCTGTCACTACTGTTATGTATTGCACGTGCAAATACTTCCTTGCCTGTACCTGTTTCCCCTGTTAATAATACAGAAAATGATGTTTTTGCAATTTTCAATCCTCTTTGTTTTTGGAATAAAAATCTCTCATTATTTCCAATGATTTGATTAAAATCATAGCTATTATTTTGAAGAGCCTCATACTGTTCCTTGTAATAATTAAGCATATGATACTCTTCCATAAGTCTCTTGGTAACATCCAAACTTGTAATCTTGAATTTTACCTGAGCTACTCCGGCTATGACATTATCATCTTCATTTTTGACAAAGGATCTGCTTACTATAACTTTTTCTCCGGAATCATATGTATGTATTACACTCTCCTCGGTATAAGCATTTCGGACTATATCAAGCATCTTTGAATTAGGTATTATGTTGAATATTGTTTTACCTATTGCATCTTTTCTTGTTGTATTTAAAAAATTACAATACTTTTCATTGATGTCGGTAACTATTCCATCACAATCAACAACTATAAAGCCATCGTCACTCATTTCTAAAACTTTGTTAAAAATATAATTAAATCTGTTGTCTAAGTTCTTCATTTCTTACCTCAATATAGTTCATAATATATATCTCTATTCTTATCAGTTAATTTATTATTGTAAGTTGAACAAATAATGTTATTTGAAACATCTTACAAAATAGGCTTAATCATTTAAAATCAGCATAAAATTTAAATAATTTTCTTCGTCAGTATTTTATTAAGTTTTGCAGCTGTAAGATAAAGACAAAAATATATCTAGCTTATCTTGTAGATATATTTTCTAATATTACTCTTTTTTTATTTTTTAATCTAATAATATCTAAAGCATATTTTATTAGAAATAAATAAAAAAAGCAAGTTTAAAATCTCAAATTTGATACATTAATATTCTAAATTTTTTTACATTTTTGCTATTTATTAGTATTTAATGTCTTCTTGTCTCAAAAAAGATACATAATCTCAAAAATAAGACATACTTATATAATTTAAAATAAAATTTCTTAGTAAAAATATTTCAAAAAATAATTTAATTTATTTATTTTTTACTCATATTTTAAATGTAAATTCAAGATTCATCTTATAATAAATCAATAAAAAAGCAAAAAATTTATTTGTTGGCACAATTATTGCTAATAATTTATTGTCAGATGTTATTATTTTAATTTTTGTAGGAGGTTTGATTATGCCAAACAAAATCAACTTTGATGAACTGAAAAATATCAAAGTGGAAAGAGAACAAAACATTTTAATCATCACGATGAACAGGCCTAAAGCCATGAACGCATTAAATAATGATACTCTATCTGAACTCTTGGAGATTATAAGATTTCTGGAAGAAGAAAGAGATATTTTAGGAGTTATATTGACAGGTGAAGGAAAAGCCTTTGTGGCAGGCGCTGATATTTCACAGATGAAAGACTATGGAGCAGAAGAAGGTAGAACTTATGCTAACTTTGCTCAAAAGATATTTAACAAGCTTGAAGATCTTGAAAAACCTGTAATAGCTGCAATAAACGGATATGCATTGGGTGGAGGCTGCGAACTTGCAATGAGTTGCGACCTTAGAATTGCATCTGATAAGGCAGTTTTTGGTCAACCTGAAGTTAACTTGGGCGTAATTCCTTGTTTTGGTGGAACACAAAGACTTTCAAGATTGATAGGAGCAGGAAGAGCAAAGGATTTGATTTACACTGGTAGATTGATACAAGCTGATGAAGCTCTTACAATGGGACTTGTAAATAAAGTTGTTGAAGCCGAAAATCTCATAGATGAGGCTAAAAAGATGATGAATCTGATACTTGAAAAAGCCCCTATTGCAGTTAGATATGCAAAAGTTGCTATAAATAGCGGACTTGACTTGGATTTGGATAATGCCTTGGAGCTTGAAAAGGACTTAGCAGCTCTTTCATTTGCAAGCGAAGATAAAAAGGAAGGTATGTACGCATTTTTAGAAAAGAGAAAAGCTGAATTTAAAAATCGCTAATTAGAGGAGGAATTTATATGAATTTTGAAATTCTCTTAAGTATTTTCGGTATTATCGTGGCGATGGTTTTACTGGTAATACTTGTAATGAGAGGCATCAATATATTTTTGATAGCTTTTGCCTGCACTGCGGTAGTTGCAATTACAGGTAAGATAAATATGTATGACGCTTATAAAACTAACTATATGACCGGCTTTGTCGGTTTCTTACAGGCAAATTTCTTCGTATTTTTGACCGGTACATTGATGGGAAAAGCAATGGAGATGACAAGCGGAGCCAAAGCTATTGCAAGAATGCTTATAAAAGCTCTTGGCAGTGATAAGGCATTAATAGCTATACCCCTTGCCTGCGGTATATTGGGATATGGTGGCGTAAGTGCCTTTGTTATCAGTTTTGCTGTTTTCCCCATAGCACTTCAAGTTTTCCATGAGGCTGATCTTCCAAGAAGATTCATACCTGCTGCCCTTTGTTTCGGATGCTCTACCTTTGCAATGATTGCCCCGGGTGCTCCCCAAATACATAACGCTATAATAGCAAATGCTTTGGGAACTAGTATTATGGCAGGAGCAGTAAACGGATTTTTAAGCTCAGGATTCATGCTTGTAGTTGGTTGTATCTGGCTTTACAAAATGGTTCAAAAGGAAAAGAAAAATGGTGCTCACTTCGTAGCTAAAGACGGAGATGTTTTCACTTCTCAAGAAAATCTTCCAAACGGATTGATAGCATTAATACCTCTAATAGTTACAGTTGTTATAATCAATATTAAAAATGCTGAAGGAAAAAATATTTTGCATCTTGAAACAGGACTATTAATAGGAACTATCTTAACCATGGTTTTGATGCATAATTTTATCAAGAAATCCGAGATTTCTAATGAGCTTGGCAATGCTATAAAAAGTACGGTATTTTCCATTACAAATACTTGTGCTGTCGTAGGATTCGGCTCAGTGGTGAAAGGTGCTGCTGCATTTGAAACTATAGTAAAAGCAATGACTGACATACCGGGTCCTGCAACACTTGGACTTGCAATAGGTACTACTGTCATTGCAGGTATATGCGGATCTGCTTCAGGTGGACTTGGCATTGCTGCACCATTACTTGGACCTGTATTTATAGCAAAAGGTGTAGATCCGGGTGCTGTAGCTCGTATAATGGCTATATCTTCTTCATCACTTGACTCTTTGCCACATAACGGCTATATAGTTACTGTTACTAATGGTGTTTGTAACGAAACGCATAAGGACGCTTACGGTCCGGTGTTCAACTTAACTGTTGTAGTTCCGTTCCTCGGTACTTTAGTAGGCGTATTATTATTTACTCTATTCCCTAATTTACCATAAGAAGTCAGCTTTTTATTGTAATGAGTTTGTATCGGTAGACATTATTATCTTTCTTTTAACAAGATATCTTGCTATCACTTCAAATTAATTCAGTAGAAATTTTCAAACTAATTTACTTTAATTTTAATAATTATACTGAAATTTACTGTTATAGAGCCTTTATTATATTTTCTGATTTCAATTAAATTTTAAAAACTTAAACTGAAATTACAAATATATTTAGCTTAAATTTATAATAATGCATAAATTTTATAACTATAAATTATAGTAAAATATTTTATTTACTTTTTAATTTTGAATAAATAGTCTTTAAGACGTCATAAGTTTTATCTGTTATTTATATAAGATTTTATTAGTAATATATATCATAGGAGGAAAAAAATGAATCAACCATTAAAAGGAGTAAAGGTAATAGATTTGACATATTTTGTGGCAGGTCCGGGAAGTGCCAGAATATTGGCTGACTGGGGCGCTGATGTAATAAAGGTGGAACCAAGCTTTGGTGATCCGGGAAGAAAGACAGGAGCTACAATGACTATGCCTGTAGATGACAATGAAATAAATCCTTTTTACAGTGTATATAACTGCAACAAAAGAGGAATTTCAATAAACCTAAAAGAAGAAAAAGGCTTGGAAATAATGGATAAGCTCCTAAAAGATGCCAATGTATTCATATCAAGCTATAGAACAGGCGCTCTTAAGAGATTGGGTCTTGACTATGAAACAATGTCAAAAAAACACCCTCATATAATCTGGGGACAAATAAACGGATTTGGAGACTATGGTCCTGCTAAGGATAATCCCGGATTTGATACAGTGGCATTTTGGGCAAGAAGTGGTGCTATGATAGACATAGCAGAGGTAGGAACTACAGTAAATCCTGCTATAGGATTTGGTGATGCGACTACTTCATGCAGTCTTGCAGGTGGAATATGTGCAGCACTTTATGAACAACAAAAAACAGGAAAAGGTCAAAAGGTAATGGTTTCACTCTTTGGACAGGCTATATGGAACTTAAGTGCCTTAATTGGCTCAACACAGTTTGATGATAAGTATCCTAAGACAAGAAAAAATGCTATATCTCCTGTAATAAATTCATATAAGTGCAAGGATGACAAATGGATATTCCTAAGTATATTGGAGCATGAACGCTATTATCCGGCTTTACTTGAAGCTATCCAAAGGGAAGACCTGCTTGAAGATGCAAGATTCAACACTACTTTGGAAGCAAAGAAAAATGCTCCTGAATTCATTAAGATAATAGATGAAGGCTTCTTGAAATTCACAAGGGATGAAATGGTTGAAAGATTGGAAAAATTGGACATTGCCCATGAAAAAATACAACATGTCCAAGAGGTGCTTACTGATCCTCAAGCTATTGCAAACAACTATATTTTTGAATTTGAAAACAGAAATAAGAGCAAAAATATGATGGCTATGACTCCTGTAAAATTTGGAAATATAGAAGTAAATATAGATAGGGATGCACCTACTATAGGAGAGCATAATGACGATATACTCAAGGAAATAGGCTATAATCAAGATGAAATAAAAGAGCTCTACGATAAAAATATACTTGCTAAAAAATAAGTTATTTTAATATTTATCTATAATTGTAAATACTATTAATACTAAAAACCTGTTAAAAAGCCGTGTAGTTATGTTACAAAAAAGTTATTGAAAATCTCTACCATGGATAGAGTCATTCAAAATAAATACTTGGTAATATAAATGGTGTTTAGTATAATCATTATATTATACAATAGAAGTATTGAAGCTAAAAATTTTGTTGATTTTTATTTGGAGTAGACATATACAAAGCCTGTATATGTCTACTTGTCAGTAAGGAGGAAACTATGGAGATTAAATTCAATGCCATAGAGGAAAAGATAAGAGAAGTTGCAAGGGACTTTGCTGAAAAAGAAGTTGCACCCTTGGCTGAGGAAATAGACAGGGAATCAAGATACCCTCAGGAAACATTTGATAAAATGGTAAAATGCGGATTCACCGGTATAGGAATACCTACAAAGTACGGTGGCTCAGGAGGAGATGACATAATAAAATGTATAGTTGTTGAAGAAATCTCTAAAAAATGTGCTTCAACAGGCGGTATATTATCCATACACGGTATCTTCGGTCAATCTATCTTGAAATTTGGAACTGAGGAACAAAAACAAAAATACCTTCCACTGGTATCAAACGGAGGAAAGCACGGTGCATTTGCGCTTACAGAACCTAATGCAGGCTCAGATGCAGGGGCTGCTAAAACAAGGGCTGAAAAAGACGGAGATGACTATATAATAAATGGAACAAAATGCTTTATTACAGGTGGAGCACATGCAGACTTTGTTCTTGTATTTGCACTTACCGATCCGTCAAAGGGACTTAAGGGATTAAGCGCAATAATAGTACCTAAGGGAACTCCAGGATTTTCTATAGGAAAGATAGAACATAAGCTTGGAATAAGAGCCTCTGAAACATCTGAATTGATTTTTGACAATTGCAGAGTACCGCAAGCAAACCTTGTAGGCAAAGAAGGTCAAGGATTTAAAATAGCTATGATAATGCTTGACGGAGCAAGAATAGGTGTAGCTGCTCAGGCACTTGGAATTGCGGAAGGTGCAATAGATGAAAGTGTCAAGTACATGCATGAAAGGGTACAGTTTTCAAAACCTATTGCTAATCTTCAAGGTCTACAATGGTATATAGCAGAGATGAGTACAAAAACAGAATGTGCAAAGTGGATGATATACAGGGCGGCAAGTTTAAAAGCTCAAGGTATGCCACATAGTAAGGAAGCTGCCATGGCAAAACTTAACGCATCAGAAAATGCAAGATTTGTAACAAACCTTGCTCTGCAAATACACGGAGGATATGGATATATGCAGGACTATCCTCTTGAGAGAATGTACCGTGATGCAAAGATAACTGAAATATATGAAGGTACTTCTGAAATTCACAAATTAGTTATTTCAAGAGCTGTGTTAGGATAGAGGTGAGAAAATGAAAATTGTCGTGTGTATAAAACAGGTACCTGATACCAATGAAGTAAAGATAAATCAGGAAACAGGAACTCTAATCAGGGACGGAGTAAAAAGCATAATGAATCCTGATGATAAAAATGCCTTAGAATCAGCGCTACAACTTAAGGATAAATACGGTGCATCTGTTGCTGTCTTAAGTATGGGACCTCCCCAAGCAAAGGAGATATTAAGAGAGGCACTTAGTATGGGAGCAGACGAAGTATTTTTGATAAGTGATAGAAAATTTGGCGGTTCAGACACATGGGCTACTGCAACTATAATTGCCTCTGCAATAGAGAAAATAGGAGACTATGACATAATACTTTGCGGTAGACAAGCAATAGATGGTGATACTGCGCAAGTAGGCCCTGAGATAGCTGAATTTTTAGACATAGCTCAAATTACCTATGTAAAAGAAATAGAACTTGACTGGGATGTTCTAAAGGTAAAAAGATTTACTGAAAATGGAGACTATACTTACGAGGTAAAAACTCCTGTTCTACTTACAGCAATCAAGGAACTCAACACACCAAGATATCCTACTGTAAGAGGAATAATAGAAAATTATGGAGATGACAGCGAAAGTAAGATTAATGTAATCAGCTTTGAAGACTTGAAAGTAGACGAAAGTCAAATAGGCCTTAAAGGCTCACCAACAAATGTATATAAATCTTTTGTACCTGTCAAAAGTAAAAGCTCACAGATTATTGAAGGTCAAACAGTAAAAGAAATCACTGACAAACTTATTATGAAATTGTCAGAAGTAAATTTAGTATAGGGGGTGATTTTGTGAGAGCAAAGGTAAATCAAGATATAAACTTAAACGATTATAATAGTGTATTTGTAGTAGGTGAACAAATCGACTCCAACATACATCCTGTAACTATAGAATTAATAGGAGAAGGTAAAAAACTTGCAGACAAACTTGGAAAAAAACTAAGTGTCATAATTGCCGGTTGTGATATTGAAGAACAGGCAGATAAATTGTTGCATTACGGAGTAGATAGTGTAATTTGCATAGAACATCCTCTACTTAAAGACTACAATACAGACGCCTATGCCATAGCTATAAAAGATGTAATCACTGATAAAAAACCTGAGATAGTCTTAATAGGGGCAACTTCTATAGGTAGGGATTTGGGTCCAAGACTGTCTGCAAAATTAGGCACAGGACTTACTGCTGATTGTACAAAACTTGAAATAGATGAAAATGACAACAAACTACTGCAAACAAGACCTGCATTTGGCGGAAATCTTATGGCAACAATAATTTGTCCTAAAAATAGACCTCAGATGTCTACAGTAAGACCGGGAGTGATGGAAAAAGCTAAGTTTAGCGAAACAAAATCCGGAACTGTAGAAAAAATTACTCCAAATCTAAAAGAAGAGGACATCAGAGCAAAACTGATAAAAAAAGAAGACTTAGGCGGTAAAAGAGTAAATCTTGCAGAAGCCAAAATTGTAGTATCAGGTGGAAGAGGACTTAAAGGCAAGGAAGGATTCGAACTTATAAGGCAACTTGCAGACGCAATCAAGGGAGAAGTAGGCTCATCGAGAGCGGCAGTTGACTCGGGATGGATAGAGCAGGTTCATCAAGTCGGTCAAACTGGTACAACTGTACATCCGGATTTGTACATTGCTTGCGGAATAAGCGGAGCGATACAACATCAAGCCGGAATGCAGGAATCAAAATATATCGTAGCAATAAATAAGGACGCAAGTGCTCCTATATTTGATATCTGCGATTACGGTATAGTGGGAGATTTGTATGAGGTCATTCCTTCAATTATACAATCTCTTAAAGACAAAGACTTCTTAGAGCTTTAATAAATTGAAAAAACTTTGAACTGTAAATATTATTTTAGACGTGCAATACTAAAATTTAATAGAATTACAAATAATGAAATTTTATAATTTAAAGTATATACAAAGCAAGATATTAGTAGAAAAGCTCTTTACAAAACTGATGTATACTCATCTTTCATTTGTAAAGAGCTTTTCTTATATTAATTTTTATATTTCAATAATTTTTACAGCTTTTTATCTTAAGGACGCTTTTATCTCATATAACAGCTCTAAAGCTTCACGAGCTGAATATTCATCGAGATTTATGTCCTTGATTTTTTGTACTAGCCTAAGATTATTTTCCTTGGAAAAATCTTCAAGGCTCACCTGTTCTTGCATTGAATTTTTCTTGTAATTTGAGACTGATTTTTTCTCTTTGGTCTCAAGTCTTGACAAAATCACCTTTGCTCTTTCAAGCACTTCATAAGGAATATCTGCAAGCATTGCTACATGTATGCCGTAACTCTTGTCAGCCTTTCCTTCTACTATTTTTTTCAGGAATTTTATCTCTGTAGTATCATCTACCAACATACAGTAGTTTTTGATATTGTCAAATTTGCTTTCCAGTGAAGTAAGCTCATGATAGTGAGTAGAAACCAAGGTCTTGGCTTTGATATTTGAGGCAATATATTCCACTATTGCAAAGGCAAGACTCATACCGTCGTAGGTACTCGTACCTCTTCCTATCTCATCCAATATTACCAATGATTTTTCTGTAGCATTTTTCAATATATTGGATACTTCGCTCATCTCCACCATAAAGGTAGACTGACCCATAGACAGGTCATCGCTCGCACCTATCCTCGTATATATGCCGTCTATAATGGGAATACTTGCAAAAGATGCCGGAACATAAGAGCCAATATGAGCCATGAGGACTATCAAGGCTACTTGACGCATATAAGTTGATTTACCTGCCATATTCGGTCCTGTTATTATATGTGTCATTTCATCATCTACAATAGTATCATTAGGGACAAATCCGTCATCAGCCAAGATTTTTTCAATCACCGGATGTCTGCCGTTTTTTATAATCAGTTTATTGTCTACTGCAATCATAGGCTTTATATAGTCGTTTTCTATCGCTGTTTTAGATAGTGAGGCATACACATCCACATCTGCAATAACACTTGCAAGTCTCATTATCCTGTCTATATATTTTTTTATCTCATTTTTAACTTGAGCGTAAAGGCTGTTTTCGAGAGAGACCTCACTTTGCCTTGCAGATAACATCTCCTGCTCTATTTCTTTTAGACTTTGATTGATGAATCTTTCGCTTGATACCAAGGTCTGTCTTCTCTCATAATCCTCAGGTATCTTGGCATTTTGGAGTGCTCCTTTGGAAATTTCTATATAGTAGCCGAAAACCTTATTGTAATTGATTTTCAGATTTTTTATTCCTGTCTTTTCTCTTTCTTCAGCCTCCATTTTTATCAAAATATCGGATGAATTTTCCATCAACTTCCTATAGTAAGCAAGTTTTTCATCATAAGAGGACTTAATCTTATGCTTGTATTTTAGGTCTTCTCCCATCTCCTCAATTGATTTTTCAATCAAGTCAACGATGACTGCGTAGTTTACAGAAGATATATTCTCATATATCAGAGCAAAATTTTCATTATCCTTTTCTTTGAATATGTCTTCCAATTTTTTGATACAAATAAGCGATGTCTTTAAATTTAACAAATCTTTTTGGGAAACACTGTCATACACTATCCTATTGGATATTCTCTCCAAATCGTATATCTCCTTAAGTATGGAAGATATATTCATAGTAAAAGAGTAGTCATCTACAAAGCAAGATAAGACTTCAAGTCTTTGTTTAATATCACTTTCATTATTTAGAGGCTTGAGCAGATTTTGTTTGAGTTTTCTGCTACCCATAGATGTATTTGTCTTGTTTAATACGTCAAATAGAGTATTATTGCTGTTTCTCCTTATACTTTCCACTATCTCAAGATTTTTCAATGTATAGTAGTCGAGATACATATAAGCTTGCTTTGACCTTTGATAGAAGAAGTTTTTGTCGAAGAACTGTTGTGTATCATAAACATACTTATATATCCTACTTAGGGACTCTGATACATCTTCAAGACTGTATTTTTCTTTGAATTCTTCAAAGTCTTTGCTATCTTGAGAGCTTATGTCATTTTGCACTATATTATTTTCATCTATAAGATTGCTTATAAGCTTACTGTTTTTAAAGTCCTCAGAGCTTAGTTTTTTGTAGAAACTTTCATCTGCAATTATCTCTGACGGATTGACTGCAAAAAATATGTTTGCAATCTCATTATAATTGCTGTTCAAATTATTTACTTCACCTGTAGTGATGTCAACATAGGATATTTCAAGATTTTTACCCATGCTTATCAGCGACATGATATAGTTATTGGAAGAGCCTTGTATCATCTCATCTTCAAGCACTGTACCCGGTGTTATTATCTTAGTTATCGCCCTGTCCACTATTCCCTTTACTTCTTTGGGATCTTGGATTTGTTCGCAGATAGCTACTTTTTTACCGTAGTTTATCAATCTTTGGATGTATGATTTGGCACTGTGATAAGGCACACCGCACATAGGCGCTTTTTCGTTGTTTCCACAAGCTCTTGCTGTAAGAGTGATATCAAGTAATTTTGAAGTTTCAATAGCATCTTCAAAAAACATCTCATAAAAATCGCCGAGCCTGAAAAATAGTATACAGTCCTGATATTTATATTTAATATCAAGATATTGTTTCATCATCGGTGTAAGATTTTTCAATATATCATCTCCTTGTTTCAGACTTTTATTATACCTGTACTCCGTTGAGCGAGAAGGATTTTACATCAGTTATCTTTACCTTTACCAACTGTCCTATCTTATTTTCATCCCCGATAAAGTTTATCAGTTTGCTCTTTGTATTTCTACCGGAAAGAACAGATTCATTCTTCTTACTGAAGCCTTCTACCAAGACTTCCTCTATATTACCAAGGTATTGTTTGTTTTTCTTGGCAGCTATCTCGTTTGCAGTTTCAAGCAATCTGTTAAACCTGTCTTTTTTTATCTCTTCGTCGATATGACCATCCATCTTTTCTGCTGCTGTACCCTTTCTTGTGGAATACATAAACATAAAGGCTGAGTCATACTCTACTTCTTTTACTATCTTGAGAGTCTGTTGAAAATCTTCCTCTGTCTCTCCCGGAAATCCCACTATTATATCAGTAGTAAGAGCTATGTCAGGCACTACTTTTTTTATCTTTTCTATCTTTTTCATATAGTCATAAGCTGTGTATTTTCTGTTCATTCTCTTGAGTACACTGTCGCTACCTGCTTGTACCGGAAGATGGAGATAGTCACAAAGCTTATCCAATCTTTCAAAAGACTCTATAAGCTCATCAGATATGTCTTTTGGGTGAGATGTCATAAATCTTATTCTCTTGATATTATCCACCTTATTGATATCTTCAAGCAACATAGGAAAGCTGTATTTATCAGTGAAATTATTGCCGTATGAGTTGACATTTTGTCCCAAAAGAGTAATTTCTTTGACATTATTTTGTGCTAAGAGTTCTACTTCGTCAAGTATATCCTTAGGCAGTCTGCTTCTTTCTCTACCTCTTGTAAATGGCACTATACAGTAGGTGCAAAAGTTATTGCAACCATACATTATATTGACAAAGGCTTTGAAATCATATCTTCTAACTGACGGCAATCCCTCTACTATGTTTCCGTCTATATCCCAGACATCGACGACTGTTTCCTTGTCAATCAGCGAAATATATGTGTATAGCAACTCCGGAAATTTATATATGTTATGTGTTCCGAAGATTATATTTACATGCCTATATTTGCTTGTCAGCTCTTTTACTATGTGAGGCTCCTGCATCATACATCCGCAAGTAGCTATTATCATGTTCGGCTTGTTTTTCTTAATATTTTTCAATGCCCCTATATTGCCGAAAAATCTTGTCTCTGCATTTTCTCTGATGGCACAAGTATTATAGAGCACCACGTCTGCTTCATAGATTTTATTTGTCTCTTCATAGCCCATATTTGCGAGCATTCCCTTGATATTTTCACTGTCGTGCTCGTTCATCTGACAGCCGAAAGTCACTATTATAAACTTCTTGCTTTGATTTGTCCTTACAAATTCATCGTCATTTATATTTTTAACCAAATCAACATAATATTCCTGATTTGAAAAATTTTCCTTGCCTAATATTCCCTGTCTTTCCAAAATAACCTCTCTACATTAATTTTATTTATAAAACTTATAGTTTGAATTTCTATATATTATCTTTTTATAGCTATTTAATACTCTTATCTGCTTAGTCTATTGATAATCTTCATCAATAGTTTTTTAAAAAAGTATATAATTTATGACTTTATTATAAATTCATTGAAATTATATTATATTATTTTATTTTAGTTTGATAGCTTTTAATTCTTATAAAATAATATTTAGTTAATTTTTTTTAGATACTCAATTACCTCATCTATTACAAAGTCGGGTGTAGATGCTCCTGCTGTCACTCCTAACTTTTGAACTCCTTCAAACATGACCTCTTTAAGCTCTGTAACATCTTCTATGAATATACTTTTTACTTTTTCATTTGCAAGTTCATAGAGCTTTTTAGAATTGGAGCTTGATGTATCACCTATCACTATCATCATATCTACTTCATCAGCCAGTTGCAATGCGAAGTCCTGACGTTTTTTTGTGGCACTGCAAATCGTATTGAAAATCTCAACATTTTTTATTTTTTCTTTCAATATCTCTACTATTTTCGTGTATTTTTCAATGTTAAAAGTAGTTTGAAAAACGACAGCATAGCTTTTTTCCTCATCTATATTGAGCTTGTCAGTATCAGCTATCTCTTCTACAAACTGTGCTTTGTAGTTGCTCCAAGAATTTATGCCTATAACTTCGGGATGTTTCTTACTTCCTACGATTATTATTTCATATCCGTCCTTGTATTTTTCTTCCACTATCTGATGAATTTTTTTTACATATATACAAGTTGTGTCAATCACATTCAAGTTATTCTTATTGGCATAATCATAGTATTTTTTTTCTACTCCGTGTGAGCGAAAAATAATATTTTTATTTTTCTCTTCTATGTCATCTACAATCTGTAATCCCTTGTTTTGCAATTTCTCTACGGCTCTTTTATTGTGAATCAAAGAACCAAGAGAATAGATATCTTCATACTTGTCAATGCTTTCATCTGCTACTGATACAGCTTTTTTTACTCCGTAACAATAGCCTGAAAACTTGCTGAGTATTATCTCCATCTCTTACCTCTTGCCTTATTTTTCCTTTTTAATAATTTGCATTACTTCGTTTGATACCAGCATATAACTTTCACTGTTTTTATTCTCCAACAGTTCCTTTGGAACATAATAAGGCTCATGATATACAATCTTAACCTTTGAAAAAGGCTTGTAGTTATTTTCTGCTATTATGCTTACAGGTATTACAGGTGTATTTGTCCTTATTGCAAACATCCCTATGCCGGCTTTTGCAGAGTCATCCTCGCCATTCTTCACTCTTGTACCCTGCGGGAATATGCCAAGAATGTGATTTTCTTTAAGAACCTTATAGATTTTCTTAAGCCCTGCAATGTCATTTCTTTCTCTATCAATTGAAATTACAAAGGTATTATTCAATATCCACCTAAGCACCGGGTGGACAAAAAGTTCTTTTTTGCCGACATAGTGTATCTTCCTTTTCTTCAGCGCTATTATCACCAATAGCGGATCGTAATTGCTCTTATGATTTGATGCTATGATATATGGCTTACCATCTTCTAATCTCCTGTTACCCACTATCTCCAATCTGAAGAAGATGTGAAAAAAAGGTATTAAAATTGCTTTTAAAATCGTGTATAACATATTTAACCTCATTGAATTAAATTTTTATTTTATTATTTTCCAGATTAATAATATAAATTTATATTTTTAAATTTAAACTTAAATTTCTAAGTTATACTAAAGTCTATTTAATCTATAGATAATTTTCATTAATAATTTAAAAAAAATATTATATTATTGATGACTTTATTGTAAATGCGTCAAAAAATTTATCCATTATTCTATTAGATTTTAGTATAAACTGAAATTTAATAGAAGTTTTTTAAATTATCTTGATTTTATATCCTTTTAAAACAGTATACAATCATTGATTTTTCAAAATAAATAGCTTGATATTATACTAAGTCTTCCAAAAAATTATAAATTATTTAAATCTATTTTATATAGGATAATATCTTTTCCAAAACCTCTTCAATGCTCATATCACTTGTGTCTATCTCGATTGCATCATCTGCTTTTCTAAGAGGAGTTACCTCTCTGTTGGAATCTATATAATCTCTGTTTTCCATGGATTTTTTCACTTCATCAAAACTTAAGTTGCTAATTCCTTTTTGCAATTCTTCTTCATATCTTCTCCTTGCTCTCACATCTACAGAAGCCGTAACATAGAACTTATAGTCTGCATTTGGAAAAACTACAGTCCCAATATCTCTACCATCGAGGACTACTGATTTTTTACCACTCATCTTCCTTTGTAAGTCTACCATCTTTTCTCTTACAATTCTTATGGCAGAGACAAAAGATACATTGTCATTTACATTTTTTTCTCTTATTTGTACAGATACATCTTTATTATTAAGATATAGCTTATCATTTATAAATTCAAGCTCTATTTTTTCCAAATTTATTTCGACCTGACTCTCATCATTAAAATCTACATTATTTTCCAAAAAATATAGAGTTACAGCCCTGTACATGGCTCCTGTATCAAGGTAAGTTATACCCAATTTTTCTGATATTATTTTTGCTATTGTACTCTTGCCTGAGCCGGCAGGTCCGTCAAATGCTATTATCATTTTTTATACTCCAAAATAAAATTTTTATATTAGATTTTAATTTATTCTATTTTCTATTTAATCTATAGATAATAGAATAAATAGTCTTTTAAAAAAATATATCTATGAATTGACAATAAATACACTTAAAAATATTTTATTTTTTAGATTTTAATATTAGACTAAAAAGCTGTTAAAAACCCATGTATTTATGTTACAAAAAAGTTATTGAAAATCTCTACCATACATAGAGCCATTTAAAATAACTACTTGCTTTTATAAATGGTAATTAGTATTAACATAAGTTAGAATTTATAATCCTCATATTATTATTTTAGCAAATTATTTGTTTTGTAGATTATCAATATTCTTACTTTAGTAAAATTACACTGCTTTTTGATAGGTTTTTAGTATAATCTTGCTATCAAATTTAAAAAGTGGATAAAAATCCACTTTATAAAAGTCCACCATGTCCAAATGATGCTATAGTTTTTTTATCAGTCTCCACATTTGCAAGAGCTCTCGGTAAAATTAAGTCAAATACCGTCTTTTCGCAGTACATAACTGAACCGGGCAAGCCCATTATAGGAGTTCCGTCTTCAAAATATGAAAGAGCAAACATTGCACCTGGTAATACAGGAGTTCCGTAAGTCACATACTTTTGCGCTGTAATTGATATAGCCTTAGGAGTCAGGTCATCAGGATCCACGCTCATTCCTCCTGTACAAAGTATTAACTCACATCCCATATCTTTCAGCTTTCTAATAGCATTTGCTATCATTTCTGTATCGTCATAGACTGTCTCATGACCTATTACTTCTACACCATATTTTGCCAGTTTCTCCTTTACAACTGGAGTAAATTCATCTTTTATCCTCTTATGATATACCTCGTTTCCTGTTGTAACTATTCCTGCTGTCTTTCTGACAAATGGTTTAATTTCAAAAAGTTTCTTATCTCCTATCAAATCTCTGAGCTCTTCCATCTGGCTTTTCTTCACAAATATAGGTATTATCCTCATACCTGCTATCTTTGTGCCTTTTTTTACCACAGAGTTGCCCTGTATTGAAGCTAGCATAAGGTCATCAAGCATATTAATCCTATGAAGAAGATGAGCATCAACTGTAAGATAGCCGTCAATTTCAGATACAAGTTCCATCTTTCCCTCTTTAACAGGAGTAAAGCTCATATTTTCACCTATTGTAAGGTCTATCATATACTGAGCACAGTCATCTTCATGCATCAAATCTTTGTCAGACTCTTCTAATACATATATATGGTCTTTTCCAACTGAAAGCAAAATAGGAAGATCCTCTTCAGTCACTACATGACCTCTTCTAAATACAGCATCCTTAACTTTTCCCTTGACTATTTGCGTTATATCATGACAAAGTGCATAACCTACTGCATCCTTAGTATCTATTAATTTCATTTCTTTCTCCAAAATACATCTTATTTCTAATTTCTAATAATATTTTCTACCTTGATTATATATGTCAAATACTCCTTTTTAAAGTAAATATAGTGATGTCGTCACCACTGCCCTTGTTGTCTGTAAATCCTGCAAGCTCATCTTTTATTGCATCACAAGGATTTTCTACATTGTTGTTAAGTTGGTTTATAAAATAATTTGCAAGTCTATTTACTCCAAATTCTTCACCTTTTTTATTTTTAGCCTCTATGACACCGTCTGTATATATAGCAAAAAACTCAATACCGTTTACATTTGTCACATCCTCATCGTATACAGTATCTTCAAATATTCCAAGTGCTATTGCAGTATTGCTGTTGAGCATTTTATACTTTCTCTTGCCGTTTTTGTCCTTATATATAGCTATTGGCACTGTATGACCTGCATTTGCAGAATAGACCTTGTTATTTTGAAAGTCAAAGAAAATCATCTTTGCAGTTATAAATATATCCAATTTGTCGAGTTCCTTAAACAAGATTGAATTGAGCTGAGAAAGTATGGTTGAAGGTGATGATGTGATTGTCAAAAGCATATTTATAGCACCCTTCATCATTGCTACGAAATAGTTGGACATAAGACCATGACCCATAACGTCTGCTATAAAGAATATATACTTATTGTCATCTATTTTTTTAAACTTACAGAAGTCTCCACCCACATACTTATATGGTATATTGAGATAATCTATACTTACATTGTCATCACCGGACATTATCTCATCTTCCATTATCAATTTCTGTTGTTGATTTACCAATTCCAAATCTCTATGGATAAAGGAATTTTCCAATAGTTTTACATTATTGAGATAAATATACAAAGATAAGATAATTTGTGTAGCAAAAATACCAAGTATTCTTATGTCATCAGAATAATACTTTTCTGAATTAATCAATATTATCTTTCCTATTTTCTTATCGTTTCTGACCAGATTTTCATAAGCTATTGAACGTATACCATGCTCAAGAAGTGAGTCTTCAATATTATCTCCTTGGTATATCTTCTTATCAGGGTTTTTAGAACTTGATACTATAAAGTCATTTACCATCTTTATATTCTTGTTGCTTCCATAACTTTCAGCCACAGTAAGACCGGAGGCTTCATCATCTACAAAGATAAAGGCTGACTTTGACGAAGTAATCTTGCATATATCTTCGGCAATCAGCTTAAAATAAGCATTCGGACTCCTGTTTTCATACAATACTGTTGCCCTGCTTTCTATAGATACAATGGCATTTCTGAATTTTTTTACCATCTCATCTATTTCTCTGTTTTGATTTGTAATATCAATAGAAAGTGCAAGTAATGAAGCTACTGAATTTATAAAATCTATATCTCCTTCACTTAACTCCTCATCTTCTTCCACAAAGCAAGTCATAAATCCCTTTACGTTGTTGCTTGATACCAAAGGCACTACTAATCTACCCCTATACCCAACTTTTTCCGCCAAAGCTCTCTCAGCCTCAGCCATGTCATCTGCAAAGATATCTCTTACATAGTAATAACGTTTATTTTTAATGGCATGGCTAAAATACTCGGCAAACTGGTCCATATGTATCTTCATACCTATATCTGTCTGTTGAGCTTCAAAAAATGTGGGTATATCGCCCAAAGTTTCTTTGCATACCAAATATGTGTATTCGTAGGTATTGTTTTTAAATATATTGACACACGCTCTCTTAGGTGGCACAACTTCAAGCATCTTATCTATGACCGAATCTTTAATAGTAAAAAAGTCTTTTGACGAAGTAACTATCTTGGATATTTCCACTATTGAACTTAGTGTATTTATTACATCACTCAAGACACACCTACCTTACATAAAGTCAATAAAAACAAATAATTCTCTATTTGAATTTTCTCATAAATATTATAACAAATAAAATTTTATATGGCAAATCTACTCCTGCACATAAGCAATATACGGTAGATTTCTGTATTTTTCCTTACAGTCTATACCATAGCCTACAATAAATAAATCCTCTATTTCAAAGCCTACATAATCCACATCGACATTGCATTTTCTCCTTGAAGGCTTATCTAACAAAGTACAAATGCGTACACTCTTAGCATTTTTCCCAGAAAGATATTCTTTAATATACTTCAATGTCAATCCTGTATCTATTATATCTTCAACTATAATGACATTTTTCCCTGTTAAATCCATTTCTATATCTTTGTTAATCTTTACAACGCCACTACTTTCAGTAGACATACCGTAGCTTGATACTGCTATAAAGTCCAATGAAAGATCAAGATTAATATTTCTAACCAAATCTGAAACAAATACAAAGGCTCCCTTTAAAACGCCTACTATCAATACTTCCTGATTTTTATAATCCATTTCTATTTTTTTTGCAAGCTCAATAACTTTAGTTTCTATTTCCTCCTGAGATATCAATGTGTTGGAAACATTCATGTATTACACCTTTCCGAATCTATATCAAAGTTTTATATATAAAAAAATTTTTCTTTTACAATAATTTATAAATATTAGCAATAGCTCTTAATTTTGACAGCACATGCAATTTTTTAGTAAAAAGCTTATTTTTTTCACTTTTCGTCATTATATCATTTTTTTTACAATATTTCTATAAAAATAAGCAATATTTATAATTATTCTATATAAATTTTTTTAAAAAAAGCAGAGTCTATAATAACTCTGCAAAATCACAAAAACTAATCTCTACTTCTGCTATCATTGTATAATACTACAAATCTAAGTATAGTTAAGACTGTAGATAGTGCTGCCGCTACATAAGTAAGTGCTGCCGCATTTAACACCTTTTTAGATGATGTTACCTCTTCTCTTGACAATATTCTTTGGTCTTCCAACAAATCAAAGGCTCTATTTGATGCATCAAACTCCACAGGTAATGTTACCAACTGAAACAATAATGTAGAAGAAAATAGCAATATCCCTATAGGCACAAGCGGTCTTAATGTTGATATGAAAAAACCCACCATAATAATCGGAATTGAAATGCTATTAGCAAAATTTACTCCCGGAACTATTGCAGATCTCATCAAATAAGGTTGGTAAGCCTCTAAATCCTGAATGGCATGTCCACATTCATGAGCAGCTACAGAAACTGCTGAAATCGAATTTGAATTCATTACAGGTTCTGAAAGTGAAATACTCTTTTCTCTCGGATCATAGTGGTCTGTAAGTGATCCGCCTACAGGTTTTATTCTAATATGCGAAAGCCCATTAGCATCAAGAATCTTCCTTGCAGTTTCAGCTCCTGTAAGTCTTGAAGAAGATACTATACGTGAATATCTTTTAAAAGTGGTATTTACCCTTGAACTTGCTATTGATGAAATAATTATTCCGATTAAGACAAAAATAAAAGTCCAATCAAAATAATATCCTCCAAATCCATACATAATTAAATCCTCCGTTTAACTCATAACACTTATAAATCATTTCATGGCATGAGGCATGAAAGTCTTAATAATATATTCACATTTTAAAATATTTTAAACCAAATTCCATCATATTTTTAATGTCAGTTTCAACTTAAATTCTTATAAGTCAAAATCGTATAAGGCTTAAAAAATTCGTCTTCCAATCATCTCTTCTATAAATTTTCTCTTACTCTTGTGAAGTTTGTATCTCTCATTGCATCTTTTGAGCCTTATGGCAAATTTTTCATTAATAAAAGAAAAACCTAAGATTATAAAGACAAAACCGGGCAATACAGGTAAGATACAGCCTAAGATACCTATGAAAATCAAAACCCCTCCTATTATCTTTTTTATCAATCCGCTTTTTTTTGCCATAAAAACACCTTCTTTATCAAATCTTTCCAAAGTCATTCATACTTCCACTTATATTTACATCTTTTTTACCGTAAGTCACAGCGTTGGAAATATTTGGATTATTCTTCTTTTCAAATACATTGCCTGACGCTGCTGTCCATGCATCTCTGAGTTTAACAAAAACCTTTATCACATCATCCAACTTTTCAGTTTTCTTATCTATATAACACTCTCCTACCGTTTCGTTGATGTAAAGATAGAGTTCTATACTTTTTTCCTTAAACTCGGTATTCTCCTCACCTAAAGTCGCAATCAAGTGCGCAAGTATATCCCTTACCTTATCCGTCCTTGCATCCATATCACTCTTATTTTCATCTCTTATGGCTATTTTGAGTTCTTCAACTTCATCTATAAGAGCCTGATACAACAATGCTACAAGTTCAAAAGAATTTGCAGTTGCAATTTTTTCAATTAAATTATCCTTATATGACATTATTCTATCTCCTAAAATTTAAATTTACTTAAACTATATACAACCTAATCACACTTTAATATTTTAAAACCTCATTTTTTAACATAGTATTTTAATACTTTATATTGCTTTTCTTCATAGCATTTACCAAATCTTGCTTGTCAGAGTGAGTGTATATTTGAGTAGTAGATATAGAGCTGTGTCCGAGTATCTCTTGCACTATTCTTAAATTTGCTCCGTTTTTTAAAAAATGCGTAGCAAAGGTGTGTCGCAGTTTATGAGGTGTTATAGTCTTATCAATATTTGAGTAGGCTATAATTTTTTTCAGTTCCATTTGGATATATCTCTGAGTAAGCCTACCTCCTTTTTTTGATATAAAAAGGGCATCTGTTTTTGATTTGACGGATTTTCTATCATCCAAATAAGCCTTTATAAGATTGTCTTCATCACCAAGTTCCTTGCTTAGTTCATCAACATTAATAGGTATTATTCTCTCTTTATTTCCCTTTCCTACAACAGTCAGATAGTCTGTCTTTTTTGTTTTTTCCATATCTTTCATATCAAGGGATACCAACTCTGATATTCTCAATCCGGTATGCAAAAAAAGATTGATTATGAAAAAATTCCTTGACCTTATAAATTCATCCTCATACAAATCTCTAATTGACTGATTGATTTTTTGTATCTCCTCTATCTCAAGGTAGGTAGGCATTTTAGAATTACTTTTTATCTTGGATTTTATAACACTCTCTTTAGGAATAGGAATTTTTTTCAAAATTTCCATCTCAAAGAGATATTCTAAAAAAAGTTTGAGTACATATTTTTTTCTCTTTATTGATACAGCGGAGTTTTGTTTATCTGCAACCAAGTAGGAATAATACATAGTAATATTTATAGGTTTTAATTTCTCCAGCTTATATTTTTTTAAGAGCGGATTTGATTTTTTAAAATCAAAAAATACCTTTAAATCTCTAAAATATGAAAAAACCGTATTTTTGCTCTTACCTGATGAAACAAGAGCCTCTAAAAAACTTTTTATATACGCTACTTCCTCATCATCATAGTCATTTTCAATTTTTTCAATCAAACTTTTGATTTCCATTAATACCGCCCCGCTATTTTTATGTTATTTCATGATTATACCACAGACTTTATTTTACTTCAATTTAAAAGTATCTTTCAAAATTCATAATATTTTATTAATTTTTTTAAAATAGAGATTATCAATAGTTTAAGTAGACAATAGTATTAAATACTTTTAATACACTTAATATTATTTTTGGCAAAATAAAACAAGGACTCCAAATCTTATCATTGAGAATCCTTGTTTTTTTATGCTAATTATTTTTTTAAACTATTTAGTCTTATTTATTGATTCAGCTATTGCATCAGCAAGTTCGTCCAAATCACTTTCCTTGTCATTTTTAATAGCAGAGTTTATAGTAACAGCAGGGTCTATCATATTCATCATCTTCATTTCTTCATCTAAGAAATCAGCTATCAATTGTCCTGATGTAGGAGCCCATGAGCCGTTTTCTATAACTGCTACCTTTCTGTTTTGTACGTTAAGTGCCTTCATATCATGCAAGAAGTTAAGCATCTTAGGATAGATTCCCAAGTTGTAAGTTACTGACGCAAGCACCATGTGGCTTAATTTGAAAGCATCCGATATTAGATAAGACACGTCTGTATTTGATACGTCATATAGATGAACGTTAGTTACGCCTCTATCGCATAGTTTCGATGCCAATGCTTGAGCAGTGTACTCAGTATTGCCGTACATTGAAGCATAAGCAATCAATACACCCTTTTCTTCCGGTACATATGTTGACCATTTTTGGTACTTGTCTAAGATATAGTCAAAGTTGTTTCTCCAAACAAGACCGTGAAGAGGACAGATATACTTAACATTTGGCAACAAAGGTGCTACCTTTTTAAATAGAGCTTGAACAAATTGTCCATATTTTCCAACTATATTTGTATAATATCTTCTTGCTTCATCAAGCCAATCTCTGTCAAAGTTTACTTCGTCATTGAAAAGTTTTCCATCCAAGGCAATGAATGAACCGAAGGCATCTGCTGAGAATAATACTCCATCAGTCAAGTCAAAAGTAACCATTGCTTCAGGCCAATGAACCATAGGTGCTTCTATAAATTGTACTTCGTGTTTTCCAAATTTGAATTTGTCGCCTTCTTTTACCTGTATTTCTCTACCTTCAACATTGTAATTGAATTGACGCATAAACATAAATGATTTTTCTGTAGATATTATCTTACAGCTTGGATATATTCTTAGTAAATCTTCTATAGCACTGCAATGGTCAGGCTCCATGTGGTTGATTACCATATAATCCAGCTCTCTACCGTTTAGTACACTTTGTATATTTTGGATAAATTCTCTTGCTACCGCCCAGTCTACAGTATCGAAAAGCACTGTCTTTTCATCAAGTAACAAGAATGAGTTATATGATACCCCTTTTGTAAGAGGGTGAATATTTTCAAAAAGTGCCAATCTGTGATCATTGCCACCTACCCAATATAAGTCGGGTGTTACATTTCTTACGCAAAACATTGTATTCCTCCTGATTTTTCTCAAATATATATTTTTCTTACAGCGATATATCAAATCTTCAATCTAATTTGCATACGGGAATTCCAGTTCTATGAAACCTTCTTTTTCTTCACCGCATTGTGGGCAAGTCCATTCGTCAGGTATATTCTTAAAGTCTGTTCCCGGCATTATTTCACCTTCACTGTCTCCAATAGTAGGGTTGTATTCGTATCCACAACCGTTGCACACGTACAATTTGTAGCTTGGAGCAAGTTTTTCAGGTTTTGAACGTTTCATCTTCTTCATAGGAGGAGCTTCTTTTTTCTTTCCTGTATCCAATGCTTCTGTCAATAATGGCAATATTTCAGTTAGATCTCCCACTATACCGTAGTCGCAGTTTTTAAATATAGGAGCATTTGCATTTTTATTTATCGCAACTATAGTTGTAGCATTTTTTATTCCTTTAAGATGTTGGCTTGCTCCTGATATACCGCAGGCTATATATAGATTACCCTTAAATGTTTGTCCCGACATACCTACATATCTGTTAAGAGGAACATATTTCAATGTTTCAGCAACCGGTCTTGATGAACCTACTGAAGCTCCTACATTTTTGGCAAGATTTTCAATAAGTTTCATATTTTTCTTATCGCCTATACCCTTACCTGCAGATACTACTCTTTCAGATAATTGGATAGGAGTATCTATAGGAATACCGACTGTAAAGTCGTATCCGTCTTTTTTAAGTGCTGCAACAAGAGCATCTACTTGTTCCTTTGCAGTACCCTCTTTAAATATTACGTGTTTTCTGTCTCCTGTAACAGATTTTTTAGCACCTTCCACAACAGCTGCTGCAGATTTTTTATTTGATTTTGGAGGTCTTCCTACTATATGAGAAGCTATTACTACTCTCATTATTTCGTTTGTTCCCTCGTATATTGTAGTTATCTTAGCATCACGATAGAATCTTTCTACGTCCATACCCTTCATATATCCGCTTCCGCCGTATATTTGAAGTGCATCATTACATACCTCAAGAGCTATATCAGAAGCGTATTTTTTCGCCATCGCAGCTTCCATAGAGTAATCTTCATGAGCTTCTTTCAAATCTGCTGCTGAGTAAATCAACAATCTTGCTGCTCTAAGTTTAGTAGCCATATCAGCAAATTTGAACTCTATAGCTTGTTGGAAGGCTATAGGCTTGCCGAACTGTACTCTTTGTTTTGCATAGTTAAGTGCTGATTCATAAGCACCTTGAGCTATACCGAGAGCTTGAGAAGCTATACCTATTCTACCTCCGTCAAGAGTTTGCATCGCTATTCTAAATCCTTGACCTTCTTTTCCAAGTAGGTTTTCCTTAGGAACTTTAACATTGTCGAATATCAATTCACATGTTTGAGATGAACGGATTCCGAGTTTGTCATAGTGATCACTGAAACTAAAACCGTCCCATCCTTTTTCCACTATAAAGGCACTTATACCCTTTGTACCTATTCCAGGAGTAGTTACAGCAAAAACTACATAGATATCAGCTTTTCCGGCATTTGTAATAAAGATTTTTCCACCGTTTAATATATAATAGTCTCCGTCCAATTCTGCAGTAGTCTGTGTACCACCTGCATCTGATCCTGCTTCCGGCTCAGTAAGTCCGAACGCTCCTATTTTTTCACCCTTTGCAAGAGGAACAAGATATTTTTTCTTTTGCTCTTCAGTACCAAAGGCAGATATAGGATAAGCTCCAAGAGAAGTATGTGCAGACAGTATAACACCTACACCGCCGTCAACTCTTGACAATTCTTCTACAGCTATGGCATAAGAAATAACATCAAGTCCTGCACCGCCATATTCCTTGCCATAAGGAATACCCATTATACCAAGATGTTCATCTCCCATTCTTTTTACTATTTCATCAGGAAATTGATTATTTTGATCCAATTCAAAAGTTATAGGTTTTACCTCTTTTTCAGCAAATTCTCTAATTTTCTTACGAAAAGCCTCGTGTTGCTCTGTTGTCTTATACAACATTTTTTACCCTCCTTGATTTTATACAAAATAAGTATAATTTAATAATAAAAAAACATTTTATATACAGCCTTTTTAATACCTGCAAGCAAAGTCGTCACAATAAATATGAACTTTAAAAATCAACTTCACTTTTATAAAGGTATCGGCAGTTTTTGAAAAAAATATAGTAAAAAATTTTTGTCAGTTCAGGAAAACGAACGACTTCAATATCTACTATAATAGTACAGTTTTAGAAAAAAGTCAACATTATTTTAGAAATTTATAAAAATTTTATGTATATTTAGTACCAAATTAGTACATACCACGCTTAAATGCTTAGAATTACAATACAAATCTTTAAACTATATATTTTTATAAACTCAACTTTTACACATGAAAGCTCATTAAATACATTGAAATTTCAGTATATTTTAAAAATATAATATTATATTTGACATAGTTTTTTCAACATTTTCATTTTATTGATAGATATGCAAATTTCAATAAATATTATTTAGGAAATTGTGTTTCAAGTATGTATTAAAAAATCATCAAACGCTTAAATTTCAACTAAAATCGCAAAATTTTTAGTGAGAAAGTTGAGATTTAACAATTAAATAATTTGCAATCGATATTCTTTTGTAATCGATGCCGTATTGAAATATTTTCCATTAAAAACTGCAAAAAAATATATTATACTAAAAACCTATCAAAAAGCCTTGTAATTTTATTACAACAATATTATTGATAATCTGTAAAAAAATAATTTACTAAAATAACAATCTTAGCACTATAAATGGTGATTAGTATTAATATACTATTCTAATATAAAAAGCCCATAAAACAGAATTTCTATCTTATAGGCTTTTTGTTATAATTATATTAGATTTAAAAATATCCAAATTTACAAATTTAGCTTCTTAACAGCATCATCATACGCTTTTGGTTTTTCAGTTGTCTTAGTAAATTCATACTTAGTATTGAATTCAGGAAAATCCATTACCATCTTTTGCCCATCAATTACAGCTTCTTGCGTAGAACCATCTTTATCAGTTATTTTCACTCCCTTATCTGATGCTTCCCATTTACCATTTGATATAATATCATCACTGAAGTAAAGAATATACTTTGATTCACCTTCAATACTAACAAAAGGCTCTTTTCCTTCTTCAATAAACTCCTTATTTTCAACCTTTTTCCCATCAGCCTCTGTAGCTGTCAACATCCAGTAACCTTCTGGTGATGGCTTTTCCGGTGATGGCTTATTACCCTGGCAAGCTGTCAAAGTAACGCAAAGCAAAAATAATACTACAAATAACAATCTTAGTTTTTTCATAAAAATACCATCCTTTCATAATATAATTAATTATGGCTGTATAAAAATTTTTTACAGTCAAACATCCTTCTGACAGCATTATAACATATTTTCCAATAAAAAATCAATAGATTTAATAAAAAAACCTGTAAAACGGTAATTTGTCTTACAGGCTATAATTTATAAATAATTTATATTTAATTTTCAAATTATCTGCTATTTTACAACTTCGTCATATGCCTTAGGTTTTTCATTTGATTTTGTAAATTCAAATTTTGCCATACCTTGCATATCTAATACCAGTTTATCTCCATCTTTAGTAGCTTCAATCGGTTTTTTACTCTTTTCTTCAGTAAGCTTTACACCCTTTTCAGTTTTTTCCCAAGTACCTTTTACAACTTCAGAACCTGTGCCGAAAAATGCAATAAATTTTGAACCTGACTCAAAGCTCAAAAATCCAACTTTACCATCAGGATAAGCTTTTTCAAGTTCTACTTTTTGTCCCATTGCTTCCATACCTGTCATTACCCAGTATCCTTCCAATGAATCTTTGCCTTGACAAGCTGTCAATGTTAGACAAGCCATAAATGCTGCAACTAATAATAATCCTAATTTCTTCATAAAAATATAGTCCTTTCAAAAATAAAAAATACACCAAATCTCTCTTAATCAGTCATATGTACGATATGCCCTATAGTATAATAAAAATAAGGCTATAATATATTAAAAGAAACAGTTTATGACATCTTGAGCTGAGATTAGTGATAAAATGAACATTAAGACACTTAAGTTATCTGTAGCATTATATCTCAAAAATCTTAAAAATTAATTAAATTTTATCAATATATCTATTTCTCTGTTACTTCATCATAAGCCTTTGGTTTTTCCTTAGACTTTGTAAATACATACTTTGCTTCCAATTCAGGAATCCTCATCACTAACTTATCTCCTGATTTTTCTATTTCTACAGATGCCTTACTATTTTCATCGAGTAATTTAACACCTTTTCCCGTTCTTTCCCACTTTCCTCTTGTAGCTTCACCTACAAAGAAAACAACATACTGAGAATTCTCCTCAAAGCTAATAAAAGGATATTTACCGTCAGATGAGACCTTATCAATATTAACCTTCTTTCCAAATATCTCAGCTTCAGATATTACCCAATACCCCTCCAAAGGTGTATTATCTTGACAAGCTGTCAATGTCAGGCAAAGCATAAATATTGTAACAATCAATATACTCAATTTTTTCATAAAAATATAGCCCCTCCAAATAAATATAGTAATCCTATATTGAAATACTTGTAAACCTAAGTTTTATATTTTAATACTTAATTATTATATCACAATATTATAATAACTGAAAATAAAAATTACTCTATAGTTACAAAATAAGGCATTGCGTTGAAAATTTTATTAATGTATGATAAAATTACAGAGTCAATTTTATCATTATATCTGCTTGATAAGATTGTAAAAAAACTGATTATCACTATGACTATGATTTAAGATGATTTCTTTATTTTTTGAAAGCTATTATAAATTATGGAATATTTAAACAATTTTTCAAGGCTTTTCAAAATTTGCTAAAATTCAATCTTAATTTTATTATATTTTTACCCAGATATTTAACAGTCATGTATTTTATTTTTTTTAAGGATTAACCTATGATTGAAACTATAGAAGACAGAATTATAAATACTGCCTATAAAAAGGAGGATGAGGGCGAAACCGACTTACGCCCCAAGACTCTAAGTGAATATATAGGTCAAAAAAAAGCTGTTGACCAACTTGATATATTTATAAAGGCTTCAAAAAGCAGAAATGAATCACTCGACCATGTACTTTTGTATGGACCTCCAGGACTTGGTAAAACTACACTTTCTCATATAATTGCCAACGAGATGAACTCCAATATTAAAATTACCTCAGGTCCAGCAATAGAAAGAGCAGGAGACCTTGCTGCACTCCTTACAAATCTTCAAGAAGGAGATGTGCTTTTCATTGATGAGATTCACAGAGTCAATCGCTCTGTTGAAGAAGTTCTTTATCCTGCAATGGAAGATTATTGTATAGATATAATTATTGGAAAAGGTCCGTCTGCAAGATCTATAAGGCTTGATATACCTAAGTTTACCTTAATAGGTGCTACTACAAGGACAGGTATGTTGACATCACCTCTTAGAGATAGGTTCGGAATAATTTTGAATCTTGAACTTTATGACACTGAAGATCTTTTAAAAATAATCCTAAGATCAGCAAATATACTGAACATTCCAATTAAAAAAGACGCTGCTATCGAAATAGCAAAGCGCTCAAGAGGTACACCAAGAATTGCCAACAGAATGCTCAAAAGAGTAAGAGACTATGCTCAGGTATTAGGTGACGGAGTAATCACAAACGAAATAGCTGACAAGGCTCTTTTAATGCTGGGCATTGACTCATTGGGCTTGGATTCTTTGGATACAAGAATACTTAAGACCATGATAAAAAATTTTGATGGCGGTCCTGTTGGAATAGATACTATATCTGCAGCAGTAGGAGAAGATAAGGAAACAATCGAAGATGTATGCGAGCCGTTTTTGATACAAAACGGATTTTTAATAAGAACTCCAAGAGGTAGAATAGTATCGGATACTGTCTACTCTCATTTTGGAATAGAAAAAAAATAAAAAAGGACGAGATTTTATGAAAAAAATTAAAATTTTCATTACTGCTTTTGTTTTCATAATTTTGCTTTCTAATGTAAGTAATGCCGCAATGCCGGAAAAAATAGGAATAGGACTAAGATTTGGTAGCTCTGCTGTTTCAAGTGCCGACTTTAACACTAGCGGACTTGTAGTGTCAAATGATGTAGCAAATATAATGTTAAAATCAGGTTCCAATTACAATGTGAAACTTGCAGATATCTATGTAACAAATGAAATCTATCAAAGTATCTCACAAGAAGGCATAAAAAAAGACGAATCTGACTTTCCTTATTCAGATGATCTTGCTGTATTTAGGTCTGCCAGCACTAAGGCAAAAGGCGGAACTAAGATTTCAAAAGCAATAATAATATCAGATAATAAAGGAAAGGTGATATTTGCTACTTCTGGAAGCGGAAATATATTTTTTACTTCTGCAGATTTTTCTCCTGTTAGTATTTTTGGAAAAAGATACCGTGGCGGACTGAAATTTTTAAAAAATACTTCTTCTATTACTGTTGTAAACTATCTTAATGTCGAAGAATACCTCATGGGCGTTATACCTAATGAAATGAGTCCATCATGGAATATAGAAGCTCTTAAAGCACAAGCTGTTGCTGCAAGGAGCTTTGCATACAGCAATTATTCAAAATTCACACCATATGGATTTAATCTTACTCCAGATACCAGATCTCAGGTCTATGGCGGATATGATACGGAAAATGAAAGGTCAAACCAAGCTGTAGCACAGACAAAGGGAATAGTAGGATACTACAATGGAAAAATAGCTCAACTAATCTACAACGCAAGCTCAGGTGGTAAAACTGAGAGCTCAACTAATGTATGGGGAGGAAACATCCCTTATCTTGTAGCACAAAACGATCCTTATTCTGTGAACAATCCATATCAAAACTGGACATTTTCTATGACAGGCACTGAAATAGAAAACTTGATGAGAGCAAGGGGAAAGAATATTGGAAAATTAGTTGGAATAAGATTGGATGAAGTTTCTCCAAACGGATATATACTAAAGATTACTTTTCTGGGTGACAAATCAAGTGTAACTTATTCTAAGGATAATATCAGAGCCTCACTTGGCTATTCAAGACTTAAGAGTCTCTATTTTAGAGTAAGTGCTACTTACAATAATACCTATATCTTTACAGGCAACGGATACGGTCATGGAGTAGGTATGAGTCAATATGGTGCAAAGACTATGGCTGATTCAGGCTACAATTATAAGAGCATATTGTTGTTTTACTATCCGAACATAAGCCTTGGGCAAATATAATAAATAAGGATTTTTATGAAAACTGAAGAATTTTTTTATGATTTACCGGAGCGTCTTATTGCTCAGACTCCTCTTAAAGACAGGTCATCTTCTAAGCTCCTCCTGTTAAATAAGAATAGCGGTAACACCAAACACGAGATATTTAAAAATATAATAAATTATATAAATAAGGATGATGTACTTGTATTTAACAACACAAGGGTACTGCCTGCAAGACTCTATGGTGTAAAAAAAGACACAGGTGCTCATGTAGAGATATTACTGCTTAGACGATACTCACTAAAAAAATGGCAGGTACTTGTAAAACCTGCAAAAAGGTTAAAAAAAGACACAGTAGTGAGCTTTGGAGAAGATTTGCTCTTGATGACTGTGCTTGAAGAGTATGATGAAGGTATAAGAGATGTGGAATTTTCATATGATGGAGTATTTGAAGACATAATCTCTCAGATAGGCTTTATGCCACTACCACCATATATCAAGGAAAAATTGCAGGATAAGGAAAGATATCAAACCATATACTCTAAAATTAACGGTTCATCTGCGGCACCAACTGCCGGACTTCACTTTACCAAGGAGCTTATCAACGCTCTTGAAGAAAAAGCTGTGCAAATAGAATACCTTACTTTGCATGTAGGTCTTGGAACATTTCGACCTGTAAAGGTTGAGGAGGTAACAGAGCATGTAATGCATAGTGAACACTATGTAATAGATGAAGCTACTGCCCAAAGACTAAATAAAGCTAAGAAAGAAGGAAGAAAAATAATAGCTGTAGGTACTACTACAGTACGTACTTTAGAATCTGCGGTAAATGCAGATAATATCTTGGAAAAACTTGAAGATGACACAAGCATATTTATCTATCCGCCTTATGACTTCAAATTTGTAGATTCAATAATTACTAATTTTCATCTTCCGCAATCCACTTTGATTATGATGATAAGTGCCTTTGCTGGTAAAGACAAGGTATTTTCAGCATATAACGAAGCTATTAAAAATGAATATAGATTTTTCAGCTTTGGTGATTCTATGTTTATAGATAAAGACTTATAAAAGCTAATTACTAAAGCTACTGTAATCTAAAAAAACAACTACCTGAAAAATTGGCAGTTGTTTTTTTATTTGTCTTTTACGGCTCCTACATATATAAAATTACCGTTTTGCAACTTTGCCCTATAAAAAGGCAGCAGCCTTATGACCTCACGCTTATCTGTATTGCTGATATTATCTTCTTCGATAAAGTTATAGCACTTGTCCATTGATATTATCTTATCACCTTTTTTGAGTTGGGGTATCATTTTTGAAAGTGCCTGAGAATTTGACATCACATTCATAGCGGCATCCATCTCATCAATTTCTTTTATCTTGAGAATACTTATATTTATATTATTGTCAAGAGAATAGATAAATTTTATATAACCTTGCTCTATACGAACACCTTTATACTGTTCTTCATAGGTTATCATAATATTTTCTCCCTGCTCTAAACTTTCTTTCAATATATATTTTTTTTCATTGAAATTATCTTTTATAAAGTTCTCAGCAAAATCAGAGAGCTCATCCTTATTTGAAATTTTCTTATTTATATTTATATCAACATAGACATCATCTATTACATTTATTCTATCAGAATATTTATCGTTTATTTTTTTATATATTTTGTCTTTAGGTCTGGCGTAGAGTATACTTATAGGGTGTACAGCTGATGTGTTGGTATCAAGTTTCATATCATATCTTATATTCTTTGATTCCAACAATGTCTTGAGATTGTTGAGATTTTTCTTAGTAAAGTCATAATTATACTGTGTTTTTTCCTTAAATATACTCATAAGCAAGACAATATTTACCACGATAAAAGCGATTATTATATATGTCTTAGATTTTCCCCATTGCATAACTTTCTATATCTCCATTTATCGCATTAATAAAAAATACATAGTCACCTATTTCATATTTCCAAGTGGGAAGTGCTTCCTCATCCTGACTTTTCACATATATCAGAGAAATATCTTTTATTTGAGAAATAATCAGAGCCACATCATTTATATTCATAGTCTTTTTTATATATTCTATCTTAGAATCTAAAGCTTTGGAAGGATCAGATACAGCATTATCCATTCCTATATAATCTCCAACATTTCTAAGCATTATATTGGCAGACAATACATTGTCACCTATTACAGTTATTACCATATCATTTGACTTTGGTAACATCTCAACTCTCACTCCATCTTTTTGATGTTTTATGACGAATTTATAAAGCTTTTTTGAGCCGGTCTCAACTTTTTTTACAGAATCTATCGTGATACTCTTGTAATCTACACCTATCTGATGAAGGAAAGCCAGCATTGCTTTTGTTGATTTTTCTATATCATCCTGAACATGTTCAACAGACTCCTTTTTATATTCCAAATATCCGTTTTTACTTATCTTAAGTATCTCTTGTCCATTGTTATAACTATAAAAATATACTCCATTTTTTTGTATTATCGATGACGAAAAGTCAAACCTGTCCCCCAGAATATTCTTGGCAATACTATTTATTGCATGCTCCTCTAAAATTGGCATAGTTCCAATATTTTTAAGAGTTTTATTAAATGATAGAGGAAGGAGTATAAAATTTGAGTTCATATTTTCAAACTTAGGATAATACTTTTCATATGCAGTATTTTCCAAAAGATTTACTCTATTTAATGAAATCTTATTTTTAGTTGTAATCTTGTAATAAGTGTCACTACTCTTGATATAAATCTCATTTTTTCCAAGCATTAAACATATTTCAGATATATATCCCAAATTTGACATCAGCGAATTTTTCATTCTAACAGACTTTTCAATATAGATAGAAGGTATGTTGCCAAACTCCAGTAGGACATTATCATATGTCTTAGCCTCATCATATTGGTTTTTCTCTATTTTTTTTATACCTTCATTTTGTCTAAGTGATATAGCAATACTTTGCTTTATCTCATCATAGTAGGTACTTTTTTCAAGCAAAATCTCAGTCATATCATATTGACCGAATCTTATGCTGATATGCTTAGGAATTATTACATACTCAAAAGCGCCATCATTGTAAAATCTTGATTCTCCTGATATCTGCTCAAAACTTATTAAATTATATCTTATTATAACAAGTGCTATGGAACTGATAAACAGAAACCATAGCACAATAGTTTTAATCTTCTCAATATTTTTTATCATATTGCAAATCTCTACTTTTTATTTTTTGTATAATCAAGTGTCTTAATAAAATTCAACTTTTTATCAAAAATAACCTTCTTTGTAAAACTGTATTTTTTTGAATCTCTGTTTACTAAAACAGTTATATAATTAAGTCCTTCCTTCAGCTGTAAATCTTGAGCAAAAACCTTCAAGGAATCCACTTCAAACTCATAGCTTTCTGTCAATACTTTAATTTCTTTATTCTTATTTTTCTTTACAGAATAAACATCAATATTTATGCTGTCAAATTCCTTTCCTATTCCCGTTAACACCATACTGTCAGTAGTAACAAGGCTTTCTTCTTTTTCGGGAGTAGTTATTTCAAAGTCATCCAATTTTACTTCATTCTTAGCTGTATTGTCGGCAAAGCCCACTACAGGTAATATAAACAAAGCAATCATCATTGCCAAAAACAATATCTTCTTCACAACTAACCCCCTCTCTTAAATATTAAACATTTTATAATTTCAAAATTTAAACAAACACTTACTTATTTAGTAAAATTATACCACTTATTTTGAAAATTGTATATTTCTTTTTTATTACAATTTTGTTTCTTAAAATATTTAAACTAATACTAAACTCTATTAATAATGCCAGGCATTTATGACTAATGACATTACAGTTTATAAATTATTAGCAATTTTACTTGTAATACAATTATAAGGCTTTTTAATAGATTTTTAGTATAAAATAGTAATCTTGGCATTATAAATGGAGATTAGTATAAGACATAAAAAAACACCGGGAAGACAATATTCCCGATGTCTCTTATCTTAGAAATCCATATCTGTATCTTCTATTTCAATAGGATCTTCCATTTGGTCGTACTCTTCAAAGTTGTAATTCATATAGCTTTCTTCAAGCAAGGCATTTTGAATTGCCTGTTGCTGTCTTTGTTTCTTTCTTCTTAGTACCGAGCCTGCCGGTATCAGCTTACCTATAATTACATTTTCTTTGAGTCCCCTCAAATAGTCTTTGCTACCTTTGATAGCTGCGTCAGTAAGCACCTTTGTAGTTTCTTGGAAAGATGCAGCTGACAGGAATGAGTCCGTAGAAAGTGCCGCTTTTGTAATACCTTGAAGCATTCTTGTATACTGAGCTTCTTCCTTTCCTTCAAGTCTCATCTGTTCATTAATTCTTTCAATTTCTCTTATATCTATCATACCGCCCGGAAGTAACTCAGTATCCCCCGGTTCTTCTACCTTGGCTTTTTGCATCATCTGACGTACTATTATTTCGATGTGCTTGTCGTTTATGTCAACCCCTTGTAGTCTGTAAACTCTTTGCACTTCTTTTACTATATAGTTTTGCACACCTTGTATGCCGTTTACTCTGAGTATATCGTGCGGATTGATTGAACCTTGTGTAAGAGGATATCCGGCTTCCACTCTTTGACCGTCCTTGAACTTGAGTATTGAGCCGTAAGGTATGATGTATCTGTACTCATAACCATTATCGTCAATTACTACAGCTTCTTTCTTTCTTCCCACTTCTTCAAGAGTAACAACCCCGGCAACTTCCGTAATTACTGCGAGCCCCTTCGGCTTTCTCGCCTCGAAGAGCTCCTCAACTCTCGGAAGACCTTGTGTGATGTCTCCACCGGCAACCCCACCTGTATGGAAGGTTCTCATTGTAAGCTGAGTTCCCGGCTCCCCTATTGATTGAGCTGCTATTATACCTACAGATTCTCCTATAGGAGCTTTGTTTCCTGTCGCAAGGTTTCTACCATAGCATTTCGCACATATACCTTGTTTTGACTTGCAATCCATTGGAGTTCTTATCCAAACTTTTTCTATTCCAAGTTCAACAATTTTTTCTGCCAAAGGTTCAACTATCATCTCACCGGCTTGTACCACTATACTGTCGTCTTGCGGATTTATAATATCCAAGAGAGCATATCTGCCCACTATTCTGTCATATAGTTTTTCGATTTCTTCACTACCGTCCACAAATGCTGATACTTCAATACCGTCAGTAGTTCCACAGTCTTCTTCATTTATTATTACATCTTGTGATACGTCAACCAATCTTCTTGTCAAGTATCCTGAGTCTGCAGTTCTAAGGGCTGTATCGGCAAGACCTTTTCTTGCACCATGTGATGAAGTAAAGTATTCCAATACTGAAAGACCTTCTCTGAAGTTTGATTTAACCGGAATTTCGACAGTTTTACCTGATGCATTCGCCATCAAACCTCTCATACCGGCAAGCTGTTTAATTTGGTTCTTCGAACCTCTGGCACCGGATTGAGCCATTATATTGATGTTGTTTAGGCGTCCCAATTTTGCCATCAAGACGTTAGTTACATCATCAGTTGTCTTTGCCCAGGCTTCAATTACTTTTTCATATCTTTCTTCGTCAGACATCAGACCACGCCTAAAATTCTTTTCGTATTTTTCTATGAGTTTTTCAGTATTTTCTATCAATTCATACTTCTCATCAGGAATTTCCATATCTGCAACAGAAACTGAAATAGCTGATTTTGTAGAGTATTTATAACCCATATTTTTTATATTGTCAAGCATTATAGAAGTAAGTTCATTTCCGTGTTTTCTATAGCACTTATCTATTACCACACCGATTTGCTTCTTGTCAAGGACAAAATCAACTTCCAATGAGTATGGATCTATAGTTCTGTCAACATATCCCAAGTCCTGAGGTATGCTGTTGTTGAATATAAATCTACCAACTGTACTTTCTACAAGTCTTCCCTCATCTTGAGGATTTTTCTTAACCTTTACCTTTACTCTCGCGTGAAGATTTACCTCTCCATTTTCATAGGCAAGTATCATCTCGTCAAAATCTTTATATACACTTCCTTCTCCCTTTACCCCCTCTTCATCAAGAGTCAGGTAGTAAGTTCCAAGTATCATATCTTGAGTAGGAGTTGTAATAGGAAGACCATCTTTTGGGGCAAGTATGTTATTTGTTGATAACATCAAGGATCTGCATTCGTATTGAGATTCCACTGAAAGCGGAACGTGAACAGCCATTTGGTCACCGTCAAAGTCGGCATTGTATGCTGTACAAACAAGTGGATGCAGTTTTATAGCCTTTCCGTCAACCAATACCGGCTCAAAGGCCTGAATACCAAGTCTGTGTAGAGTCGGAGCACGGTTTAGCATTACAGGATGACCCTTGATTACATCTTCCAATATTGGCCATACTTCTTTATCAAGTTTCTCTACTTTTTTCTTTGCAGCCTTTACGTTATGTGCAAAGCCTCTTTTTACAAGTTCATTCATCACAAAAGGTTTGAAAAGCTCAAGCGCCATTTTCTTAGGCAGACCGCACTGGTTGAATTTAAGAGTAGGTCCTACAACTATAACTGAACGTCCTGAGTAGTCAACCCTCTTTCCAAGCAAGTTTTGTCTAAATCTACCTTGTTTACCCTTAAGCATGTCAGTGAGAGATTTCAAAGGTCTGTTACCGGGTCCGGCTACAGGTTTACCCCTTCTGCCGTTGTCAATAAGTGCATCTACAGACTCTTGCAACATTCTTTTTTCATTTCTTACTATTATGTCAGGTGCACCTAATTCCAAAAGTCTTTGCAATCTGTTGTTTCTGTTGATTACTCTTCTATATAGGTCATTCAAGTCAGATGTTGCAAATCTTCCTCCGTCAAGTTGTACCATAGGTCTCAAATCAGGAGGTATAACAGGAATTACATCAAGTATCATCCAAGTAGGATTGTTGCCTGATTTTCTAAAAGATTCAACTATGTCAAGTCTTCTGACAAGTTTAATTCTCTTTTGTCCTGTAGAGTCTTTGAACTTTGCCTTAAGTTCTTGCGACAATGCATCCAAATCTACCCTTGAAAGCAATACTTTGACTGCTTCAGCTCCCATCATTGCATTGAATGATCCGTATCCGAAAGTCTCGATAGCATCCTTATATTCTTTTTCTGTCAGTATCTGTTTTTCCAAAAGGTTTGTTTCACCTGCATCAAGCACTATATATGAGGCAAAATACAACACCTTTTCCAATTCTTTAGGCGATATATCAAGGAGTATACCCATCCTTGAAGGCACTCCCTTGAAATACCATATATGCGATACAGGAGCTGCAAGCTTGATGTGTCCCATTCTCTCACGTCTTACTTTAGAGCTGGTTACTTCAACTCCACATTTATCACATATTACTCCTCTGTGTTTAAGCTTATCTTTTCTATATTTTCCACAATTACATTCATAATCTTTTGTCGGTCCAAATATTTTTTCGCAAAAAAGTCCGTCTTTTTCAGGCTTTAATGTTCTATAATTAATGGTTTCCGGCTTTTTTACCTCGCCCTTAGACCACTCTAAAATTTTCTCGGGAGACGCAAGTGCAATTTGTATTGACTCAAAGTTATTTAATTCAAACAAGAAAGTCCCTCCTTAATCGACCTAAAATTCAAAATCTTCATCATCCAATTCAAAGTTTTCTTCATCTATATCGTCGCTGTCCTCATCATCTTCAAATGTTTCGTTAATCATCTCGTCTTCGCCTTCAACATAGATTACTTCTTCACCTATATTTTCCAAATTAGATTCTGTATCTTCATCCACCTTTATCTCTTCATCAGTTTCAGTAAGCACTTTTACATCAAGAGAAAGTGACTGAAGTTCCTTAATCAAGACTTTGAATGACTCCGGTATACCCGGTTCAGGTACATTATCGCCTTTAACTATAGCTTCGTATGTCTTAACTCTACCTACGACATCATCTGATTTTACTGTCAATATTTCTTGAAGAGTGTGAGCTGCACCGTAAGCTTCCAATGCCCAAACTTCCATCTCTCCAAATCTTTGCCCACCGAACTGCGCTTTACCTCCAAGAGGTTGTTGTGTAACCATAGAGTAAGGTCCTGTCGAACGAGCATGTATCTTATCGTCAACAAGGTGATGCAGTTTCAACATATACATATATCCTACTGTAACAGGGTTGTCGAAATATTCTCCGGTTCTTCCGTCACGCAACATCAACTTACCGCTCTCAGGATATCCTGCCAATTTAAGAGCATTAAATATATCTTCTTCTATCGCTCCGTCAAATACAGGTGTAGCTACGTGCCAGCCTAAGGCTTTTGCAGCAAGACCAAGATGGACTTCAAGCACCTGTCCGATGTTCATTCTCGAAGGAACGCCAAGCGGGTTAAGCACTATTTCAAGCGGTGTACCGTCAGGTAAGAACGGCATATCTTCCTCAGGCAGTACCCTTGAGATAACACCCTTATTTCCATGACGACCAGCCATCTTATCTCCGACCTGTATCTTTCTCTTCTTGGCAATATATACTCTTACCATTCTGTTTACGCCAGGAGAAAGCTCATCGCAGTTATCTCTTGTAAACTCTTTTACGTCAACTATTATTCCTGATTCACCATGCGGTACTCTAAGCGAAGTATCCTTTACATCTCTTGCCTTTTCACCGAATATTGCTCTAAGCAATCTTTCTTCAGGCGTAGTGTCAGTTTCTCCCTTTGGAGATACCTTGCCAACGAGGATGTCTCCGGATTTTACTTCAGCACCTATTCTGATTACTCCGTTTTCGTCCAAGTCTTTTATCGCATCGGCACCGACATTTGGTATATCCCTTGTGATAATTTCAGGCCCAAGTTTAGTATCTCTTGCTTCTGAATCATATTCTTCTATGTGAATTGATGATAATCTGTCTTCTTTTACCAATCTCTCATTTATCAAGATGGCATCTTCGTAGTTGTAGCCGTCCCATGTCATGAAAGCTATCAGCGAGTTCCTACCAAGTGCTATCTCGCCAAGTTCAGTAGCAGGTCCGTCAGCTATAACATCTCCTGCTTTTAGTACATCACCCTTATCTACAAGCGGAGTCTGATTTACACAAGTACCGCTGTTTGAACGTTTGAACTTCAGCAGTCTATATCTATCTATTTTTCCGTCAGAATCACGTCTAATCAATATTTCATCAGCTGATACCTTATCTACGACACCGTCATTTTTTGCAACTACAACAGCACCGGAGTCCTTTGCTGCTCTATACTCTATAGATGTTCCTATTATAGGCGCTTCTCTTCTTACAAGCGGCACAGCCTGACGTTGCATGTTTGACCCCATCAAGGCTCTGTTGGCATCATCATTTTCCAGGAATGGAATCATGGCAGTCGCAACAGAAACCACCTGCATCGGCGACACGTCAACATAGTCAACCAGGTCTGCGTCTACAAGCTCCAACGCACCCTTTTCTACTCTACAAGCAACCTTCTTATTCTTGAACCATCCGTCTTCTCCTATTGGTTCGTTTGCTTGCACTCTTATATACTTATCTTCTTCGTCTGCAGACAAATAATCTATTATATCCGTAACTTTCTTATTTTCCTTGTCAACTCTTCTGTATGGAGATTCAATAAATCCATATTCATTTATCTTCGCATATACTGAGAGTGAGTTGATAAGACCTATATTCGGACCTTCCGGCGTCTCTATAGGACACATTCTTCCATAGTGAGTATAGTGAACGTCCCTGACCTCAAATCCGGCTCTCTCTCTTGAAAGTCCCCCCGGACCAAGAGCTGAAAGTCTCCTCTTATTTGTAAGCTCTGAAAGAGGATTGGTCTGATCCATGAATTGAGACAACTGAGAAGAACCGAAGAACTCTCTAATCGCTGATGTAACAGGTCTTATGTTTATAAGGTTATTAGGTGTCATTTCAAGCACATCTTGAGTAGTCATTCTTTCTCTGATTACTCTTTCCATCCTTGCCATACCTATCCTAAACTGATTTTGCAAAAGCTCACCTACAGTTCTTATTCTTCTGTTTCCAAGGTGGTCTATGTCGTCGACATTGCCTACACCATGGAGAAGGTTGAACTGATAACTTATAGACGCAATTATATCTTCAAGAGTTATATGTTTAGGATAAAGTTCATTTCTTCTTAACTTTAGTTGTTTTCTTATCTCTTCTTCAGTTTCACAGCTGTCCAATATTTCTCTTAATACGCTATATTTTACTTTATCGTTAAATTTTAAATCACTTATATCAAAATCTATATGTGCTTTTATATCTACAAAAGTATTTCCTATTACTTTTATTATCTTACCTTCATTGATACCTTCTCTTATCTCAATCAATACATGACTTAGACCGGTATTGTCAACCGCTATGGCATCTTGTTCAGTAAGTCTGTGACCTTTTTCAAATAGAACCTCTCCTGTTGACTGGTCTACCACGTCTTCAGCAAGGTGTTTTCCTGTAATTCTGTTTGATAAAGCCAATTTTTTATTGTATTTATACCTTCCTACCTTAGCAAGATCATATCTCTTATGCTCAAAAAACATCATATTGATTAATTGAGTTGCACTTTCAATAGTAGGAGGTTCGCCCGGTCTTAATTTTCTATATATGTCTATCAACGCTTCGTCTTTATTTTTAGTAGCGTCTTTTTGCAATGTAGGAAGTATAAGCTCTTCTTCCATCAACAAATCTTTTATCTCTTCATCACTGCTGTAGCCGAGCGCTCTAAGTAAAACAGTGATAGGTTGTTTTCTGTTTCTGTCTATTCTGACACTAACTATATCACTTGAGTCAGTCTCATATTCAAGCCATGCTCCTCTGTTAGGTATGACAGTTGACGATATAAGTCTGTTACCTGTCTTGTCCATTTCCTGAGCATAGTACACTCCCGGAGAACGCACGATTTGGCTGACTATTACTCTTTCTGCACCGTTTATTATGAATGTTCCGCTGTCAGTCATCAGAGGAAAATCGCCCAAAAAAACCGGCTCAGCATTTTCATTTTTTACAATTTCCGTTCCGTCCTCGTCCTTGACAGTTAGTCTTACCCTAATCTTAATAGGAGTGGCATAAGTAACGTCTCTCTCTTTAGATTCTTCAATTGTATATTTAGGAATATCTTCGATAATATAATCGAGAAACTCCAATTTGACGCTACCTGAATAGTTTTCTATTGGGAATATCTCTTCAAATACTTCCCTGAGTCCCTCTTGTATAAACCACTTGTAAGAATCAACCTGAAGTTCTATAAGATTTGGAAGCTGCGCAACAGAAGGTATTTTAGAAAAACTCATCCTTGTTCTTCTTCCAATTTTCACGGGATGTGGATGTTGCATTAAGGATTCACCTCTTTAAAGTTTATGAAATGATTTTATGAAAAACAACGAAAAAACATAAAATATATATGTTATTATATATTTTATAGGACAACAAGCCCTATAGTTTTATATCCGATATATTTTACATCAATTAGCACTCAATGTCAAGATTTATTTTATTTTTCCGCCATATCCGTAAATTGCAATAGTAAGTGTCATAAAAAATAAAAAAAGTTATAAATGGCATTATTGCTCCATTACCCTGTGCTCTAAGTGTACTTGATTAGCACTTTTTCCACCAAACATTCTTCTTGGATAATTATTCGTGTAGTTTTACCATAGGAAGGAAAGGCTATACACAAAACTTTTTACACTTCCACATTCATATTTACTGTATCACATTGTGATAATACTAAAAAGAACTTTTCTTTGCTTAATGGCTCTACAGATCCATATGCATATTTATATTCTCTTATGTGATGACATGGTACCTCCGGTCTTACTTCCTTTGTGCACCAACAATACTTTGGTTTGCTTATCCTTCCAAATCCTGCTTCATCTTGAAACATTATTCTTATTATTTTATCCGAGTAAACGCTTCTTAGTCTCTTTGCTATTGAGTTAATTTTTTTGAGGTTTCTATTATCTCTTGATTTACTTTTTTAGGATGTCTGCTTCTTGGCATTACTTTTTTATATCCATGTCTTTTTAATAATCTGTATATTTGGCTTCCTCCTATACTATGCCCTACCATCTTTATATATTCTTCTTTTAACTGCTTTACATCTGTCATCTGTCCACTGTTTGCTTGCTTTATGAATTCTTCAAGTAGTTTTTCTTCTTCTTCATATGTCAGATTTCTGTGATTACTTTGTCTTTTTTTGTTTAGTATTCCTTGTACTCCGTTTTCTATATATGATTTTATCCACCTTAGTATTGTTCTTGGATTTACATCTGTTTTTTCTACTATTTCTTCATTTGTATATCCTAATATTCTTAACTCTATTACATATAATCTTCTATCTTCTTTTTTATTATTCGTTTTGCTTCTTTCTTGTCTTATTTCTTCTAATTTTTCTTTTTCGATTTCGTACTTTATACTCATTTTTATCACCCTTTTTTGTTATACCATAGATAATTGGCTTTTCAAAGGGTTTTTAGTATTAGATTTTTTATAAATTTGCTATCTGCATTAAAAAAGGAAGCATCAGCTATTTGCCTTTACTCCCTCATATTAATTATATAAATTGTCTTTTGTTTAGCTAAATTGATTTCATACTTTAATACTATATACATTTGATTAATAGAAAAATATTTCTTTGATTGTCTTTCATTAACACTTAAATTAAAAAAGTATAAAAATGAATTTCTCTATTATCATATTAAATATTAGTATAAGTTACCAATGTTTTTCTTTATGTCTTTTTATTTTATCTTTTGACATCTGCAAACAGGAATTTTAAAGATTAAAATTTATAGAATCCTGACCGCTGTACCATAGGCAATAACTTCTGCCGCACCCTGCATAACTGACGAAGATGCATATCTGATATTTACAACAGCGTCTGCTCCTAACTGTTCAGCTTCTTCTACCATACGCTTTGTTGCAAGTGCCCTTGCATCGTTCATCATTTCATTATATGCTGTTAATTCACCACCAATAATTGTCTTTAAGCTCTGAGTAATATCTTTACCTATATTCTTTGATTGAATCGTACTACCTTTAACAAGACCAAGCATTTCAAGCTCTTTTCCACTAATATAATCAGTATTGACTAAGATCATCCTCTTCTCCTCCTTGAATTTCCTTAATACGTTCTATGCAAACATATATAAAAAGCGCCACAAATATGATTGGCACTATTCCAAGCACATACTTTAATATTCCGTCTATGAAATAAATTAGAACTCCAAAATATATAAGATAATATACAATTCCTCCCAAGGTAAAAAAGATTGTGGTGATTATTTTTTTCTTATGTGTATTATTCATGGCTCCCTCCTACCTATGGTATAACAATTAATTATCTTACCAAGTCACTATCATCCTATTATCCGGATTTGAGTTTGAAAAAGGTAATACTATTAAACAAGTACCTACCAAGACAACTTCAATTTAAAATTTACGACTTTGTATATTTACCAACATTATAACATTTTTAATATCTTTTTCAACATTTATATTCCTCGCTCACTTTTTTCATTTGCTATTATATGTTTTTTTATTATCCTATCTAGTATATCCTTTTCAAAATTAGGCAAAACACCTTCTACTAATCTATAGATTATATGTTCTTCTTAATTCTATTACTTCATACAATAGAAGTTTTTATACCATATAATATTAAATTTATCTTTGGAGATAGACTTAAATTTTTTAAAAAATGACAATTTTCTATCCCTTTTTAAAGTCCATAATTATTATCCTTATTTGCAATACTCAAAGTGCGTAGCTCATACGTCTTATATCCCTCCTCAATAAAAGGATCAGTCTCTGAAATTGCTCTTGCTTCTTCTATATTACTACATTACAATATTACCATTCCACCCTCATAATCTGTAAAAGGTCCACATAATATCAGCTTTCCCAATTCATCCAACTTTTTTAAATATTCAACATGCTTTTTCACTATATCTAAACTTAGAGCCTTTTTGTTATCCATCAAATATACATAAACCATTTTGACATTCTCCTTTGAAACAGAGTAAATCTTTATAATACCAAACTTTCTTAGAACTTTAGCAATTTTTTCTGTTTTTACTACAAGTATTATATAACAATAGTAAAATTATATAGAATTTTTTTGAACATCTTAAATTATAATTTTTCAAATAAAAGTAACAAATAAAGAAAGTTTATTTTCTGTATTCTGATATTTTATCAGCATAAATTTTGAAGAGTTTTTTTGAATATGTTTTTTCTCCTGCTGAATCACGAACTTCCTTCCAAAGTATTGATGCAACTTTTAATTTATTAGCATAGTCTTGACTTTTTTCATCAGAGCAAAAGTCTTTTAGAAATTGATTCCATTGGCAAACAGAATTATCATACTTTGCATAATCTGACTCTCCATAATATACCTTGAGCATATCTTGAATTGTAAAGTCCTCATCCTTTTCACTTTTTACCTTTCTCCATGCTGTAGCCATATCAGCAGTAAATTTAAAAGGTGAAATACCTGTTAAAGATGAAAAATACTCTCTAAACTTTTGATTGAAAGAAAAAGCACATTCAAGTAGTGGAGTTTCTATAGTAATTACATCTACTTGTTTTCTCTTAGTTTTTTTTGAAGATTTTTCTATTTTATTTCCACTGAAATACTGCTTTATTATATGATTTAGCTCCTGCTTAGTACCTCTATACTCCAATCCCAATGATTTACATATTTGTGAAAGCTCTTCACGATACCAATAGAACTTATTAAATTCATCAAACGATTTAATTTGGGTAAACTCAGGTCTATTTTCCATAAATATTTTATCTCCTTTAGCCATCTACTTGATAATATATGTGTTTATAATCGTATAACTATATGAATTTATAGTGATTTTTATATTATCAATTTCACAATATTAATTCTTCCCTTTCTCATAGATATTACAAGTTTTATCAATAAGCTTATTGTTTTAAAGTTAAAGTAAGCACAATACCTCCAACTATCATAAAAGAGCTTAAGATTATGCCCCAAATATATAGTATTAAGATAACTGTTGAAAAGTGCTCACGAACTTGGATAGAAAATAAACTGTAATCGACAGGAGATTTGATTATAGTATTTACAAGAAATGAACTAATTTTATCTCTAATATCTACCTCATCATTCATTGAAATAATGTAGGTTCCTGCTTCCGCCTCAAAATAATACAGTTCCACCCTTGCTATTTTAGAAGCACTTACACTTGTTCTAAAAATATTTGATATTAAAGGAATATTCTTCCTTGTCTTTTGATTTATAATTTCTATACCAAATTCTCCTATCGGTGACTTTATTAACTGTTTACCGCTAAGCCATATACTGTACTGTCCCCTGCTGTCAAGTCGAAATACACCCTCTCTGTCTGCACATGACATTTCATACAGCATTTGAGCGTTAGCTAAACGTATTATATTTTTAATGCAGATAATTAGTAGAATTAATCCAAGTGGAATCAATAATAAAAATACGTAATTCATCTTTTTCTCCAAGAATTATAATATTCAAAATATTCTCAATTTTTTCCAAGTACTACTACTTTTCCCTGATTATTTTCAATAATATTTATTTAAATAAAGTCTGTTTTCTCTAAGTTTAACATGCCTTGCATCCATAATATATGCCATATGTAAGAACTATTAAATAGATGTACAAATATATAAGATTAAGCCTCCATTATTTAATTTATTCAAGAAATACTGTAAATATTCTTTGAAAAAATATTGATATTTTTTAATTGTATTTGAAAAATTAAACTTTTACTTCATCATAGTTTATCTTTAATTAATATTTTTCAATACTTCTTTAAACTGTTTTTCATATTTTTGGTAAATTGTAAAAATGTGAGAATTTATTTTTTTGGAGATTTAAAAGTCTTCCTACACATCCATGCTATACAGAGAACCGCTGCAACAAAAGCCATTATCTTAATGATATCAAACTTCATATATTTACATTGTGTCGGATTATCAGGATTATAGGCTATTGTAATGATTTCGCCAACTTCGATAATAGAATCTGTTTTATATTCCAACCAACCCTGTATCTGCTTACCATTAACAGTATACTGCAAGTGAATACGACTACCATACTTCATTTCTTGTGTTTCGCTTCTTCTTTGGTAATTATGTACCGAAAGTACACGAGCTTGTGTCTTGGGAAAAGAATAATACTGAGCTACAATATATATATGCTTTCCAACGGCAAGCAATACCAACAAAATAGAAATAATTACTATACCTATCCATAATAACTTTGCAATGTATTTTTTCATACTCTACACTCCTTTTCTATTTTATATATAGTGTAGGACTGATATTCCATATATTCTATAGATAATATTAATATTTTATTTCTATATGACTCAACATACAGAACTAAGTATATTATATCATAATCTATCAATTTATAAAAACTAAAAATTTATTAACAAAAGATATGGTAAAGAGTATCACAATGATAGAACCGATAAAATCCATAGTTTAATCAAAGTTTAGTATTTACGCTAAATTAAATATACAATCACTTTCTATGTTTTATCATACCAATACAAGCTACATAGATTTAAACTATATAATTCATCAAAATAATAGTTCCTTAATAAATCTCAATCTGTCCCTCATAACTATTTGCTTTATCTATCAGTGAACCTCTTAATCCCATTGTAAAAGCAATATCACTACTACGAATGGCTAATAGCCTATCTCCCACTTCTATTCCTAAACTCTTCATCAAATTCTCAGGAAGTCTAATAGTATCGTTTTTTAGTGTAAGCCAAGCATATTTTCTTCCTTTGTAAGAAATTAATTCTCCCTCTCCAATACTTCTATCTACCAAATATGGATTGTCTATCAAAATATTCTTGAGTTTTGAATTAGAAAGTAAAGGCTCTGTCATTACACTAAAACCCCCTGTTTGCTTACTCCCTGAAACAATATAAATATATTTTTCTTCTTCCAGCTTATATTCTTCTACTGCCATTCTTGGAAAGCTTAGTTCTCCATCTACTCTTATCCTTGACCAACCGAAAATATACTTTCCGCCCTTAGTCATCTGTGGCATTATCATCACTCCCATCCAATACTCTTTTTATAATTCTGATTTACACCTGCACTATGAATGCGAACTATAGACTATGTGTCATTATCTTCAAACCACTATAATTTTTCTAAATTATTAATCAAATTGATTTTTTTGTTCCAACAGAGTTTAAAGATTTGAGATTAGTCTTTTTCTTCAAGCAGTGAGTCAAGATAATCAAAATCTCCTACAAGATTTCTATCAGTGAACTTTGTCCTTGATTCCTTGATACGCTCTGCAAGCCCATCTTTTTTACCCCTGCAACATATATCCATAAACAAATCTAATAGCACAAAATTCTTATGATAAATTTCTATATTTTTGTATCTATCAAAAAGTTCTTTACTGTTAATATACAAAGCTTCCGCCTTATCGTAATTCTTAAGATAGAAATGACAAAAGCAAAGATTAAGCCTTCTTACCATATCTGATAAAGGAACTTTTCGTACATCACTTTCCAATTCTTCCAGTATTTTTACTGCAGTTGTATATTCTTTCTTTCCCAACAAAGCCGGACTAAGATTAAGTTGAGCTGTATCTCTAATATACTTTGATTTTACTTTATTTCTTATAGCAGTCATCTTATCAAGATAATCATCATACTTTTCTTCTTCTAATAGCGGAATTAGTTTATTAATCTTCCTTGCATAAATAAAATTATATACAAGGTTTATTGTTAAAGTAATTATAAAAATTGCTATAGCAGAACATATATATAGCAACTTCATCTGACTGTCACTAAGTTCAAATATATTTCCACAAAAAAGGAGAGCCATACCATAAGCAATTCCACCGATTATAATTATTAAAAATCTTTTCACTATTTCTCCTTACTACAAATTCCAGTTTATTTCTTCAAATGTCTATTGACATTATACTATATTTTTTATCACTTTAATAGTTCTACATATTTACCGGTGTATTTGAATCAACATATATATTCTTAAAATCAATGTATATAAATTGTAATTCACTTGCTTTAATTAATATCTCAACTTTCCCACTAAAATTATCCTAAGTTTTATTAAAATTTAAGTATTCATTGATTTTTTAATACACTACTTGACACAAAATTTTCTGAATGATATTTATTGAAATTTGCATATTTATAAAAAAATGAAAACACTGAAAAAAAACTATGTCAAGTATAATATTGTATTTTTAAAATATACTCAAATTTCAATATTTTTAATGTGTTTTTCATGTGGGAAAGTTGAGTTAATATAAATTATTTTCTTTTAAAACATTAAATATTATACCAAAAAGCTATCAAAAAACAATTTAATTTTAGTTATTGATAAGTTGCAAAAAGAATAATTTGCTAAAATAACTATCTTGACATTATAAATAACGATTAGTATTAGACAAAGCCATAAAAAAACCTCCATAAGTAGTTCTGCTTATTTACCTTGTCTACTTATGGAGTATTATATCAAAATGCTTTACTGTTTTTTGCTATATTTTAGAATAGTATACTTATGATAAACTAAGGCTTATATTTCATAAAAAACCATAAGCTTTCTTAAAACACTATAGTTGAAGTATGTGTTAAGCTAATTCTAAGAAAAATTCACTTAATAATTCGATTTATCCTTAGACATCTTATTTTATTAAGCTAAATAAGTCATTAAGTGCTTCTGCCATTGTAGGATGAGTAAAAATCTGATTTGCAAGCACTGTATATGGTTGTTTCATAATCATTGCCAAAACAACAATATTGATAACCTCATGAGAGTCTTCTCCAAATAAAACTACTCCCAAAATTTGATTTGTATCAGCATCAACCACCGCTTTGTAAATCCCTGTTTGATTTCCAAGAATCTTTGCTTTTGGAATAGCAGTTACAGGCAATGTCGCTACCTTGATATTGTATCCTGCCTTTATTGCGTCTTTTTCGCTTAGCCCCACCTTAGAAAATGTCGGGTGTAAAAATGCAGAAAAAGCTATTGGCTGTCTATCATCTATACAATAGCTACCCTTATCTTCGAGATAGCTTTTTACAATACGATAGTCATCCAAAGATACATAGGTAAATTGTGGTCCACCGTTGATGTCTCCCATAGCAAAAATATGATCTTTATTTGTCTGTAAATGCTTATTTACCTTGATAAATCCTCTTTCATTTGTTTCTACTCCTGCATTTGCCAAATTCAAATCTTGAGCAGTGGATTTTCTACCTGTAGCAACCAAAAGTATATCTGATGAAGTTTGAAGTTTTTCACCATTTACTGTATATGTTATTTTAACACTGTTATCATCTTGCTCTACACTGTTAATGCCTGCATTAAATATAAATTCCACTCCTAATGCCTTGTAAGATTCAAAGACTTCTTTTGCCACGTCATCATCTTCTCTTGGCAACAATCTATCCTCTTTATCAATAATTGTCAGCTTTGTACCGAATTTTGCATAGCTTGCAGCAAATTCAAGCCCTATAAATCCGCTTCCAAATATTGTCATAGATTGTGGAAATTCTTCCAAATTCATCAAAGTTTCACTTGTATGAATTCTCTTTTCTATTTTTAAGCCTTCGATATCCGGAACAAAAGGTGTAGAGCCTGTATTTATAAATACTCTTTGGGCATACACTTCATATTCTTCACTATCTGTTTGTATAATGATTGTATGTTCATCTTTAAATGAAGCAAGTCCATCAATGACTTCTACATTGTCATTACTTGCAACTTTATCATAATTTGCCTTATTTAACTTTGCTATCAGTGCTTTTTTATTTACTACGGAGTTTTTATAGTATTCTTCATTGCTCATGGCACTGATACTTCTTCTATCTGCTGATGTTGCAAGGAATTTAGATGGTATACAGCCTACATTTATACATGTACCTCCATACATTGAAGAAGATTTCTCAACTAATACAGTCTTTTCTCCTTTATTACCTAAATAATTAGCCAATGTCTTTCCGGCTTTACCAAATCCTATAATTATATTATCCACTTTTTTATTCATGATATATCCTTCCTTAAAAATCAATGAGATTTTAAAATATTCTTTGTCTATAAATTTATAATCATTTTTTCTACTCATTATTTTGCAAAATTAATCGTACAATATCAATAATATACCGCCATCATATCGATTTAAACACGTTAAATCACATACTATCTATTTTTTACATTACAATTCATTTACAAAATAAAATTAATTGATATACTTTAATTTTTGCAAACACTTCTTTTCCCAAAGAATACTATTTGTACTTCTTACACAATATTATCATCAAATACATTTTTTTATAAACAAATTATATTCTGTTTCCCTCTGCAAAAGTAATACTAATCACTGTTTATAATGCCAAGAACGTTATTTTACCAAATTACACATTTTGCAGATTGTCAATAATTTGCTGTTATAAAATCACATGGCTTTTTGATAAGTTTTTAGTATAAATATTGTATGTAATGGCAAATCTACTCTTGACTTTTTATTTCATTATACTCTATATCTATATTATTATCTTATACTAAAATCTAATAAAATAATGGATAGTAGATTTTCAGTGCAATCATAAATATTATACTATTTTTTAATTAACGATGAAGCTTATCCATAGATTAAACATATATAGTATTAATAATAGAAACAAAAAAGGCTATGCTCTTTTCAGTTACATAGCCTTTTTAAACAAGCATATTAATAAATATGTTTTTCTGTTTGCTGAGATTTTTTAACCATTTCCTTGTATAAAATAGAGTTTTTCAAGAGTTCATCGTGTCTTCCTACGCTCTCCACTTTTCCCTCATTCATAACAATTATCTTATCAGCTTTTTCTACAGATTTCATTCTATGGGAAACTATTATAACAGTTTTATTCTCAATCAATTTATTTATACTATTTTGAATTTCCATTTCATTTTCAACATCAAGAGAAGCTGATATTTCATCAAGCAATATAATAGCTGCATCTTTAAGAAATGCTCTTGCAATAGATATACGCTGTCTTTCTCCTCCTGAAAGCTTGGATCCGTTCTCGCCGATTATTGTATTATATCCATCAGCTAATGATTCTACTATCTTATCAACATTTGCCAATCTCGCTGCCTCCAAAACTTCTTCATCTGTAGCACCTTTTCTTCCCATTCTGATATTTTCCATGATGCTGGTATTGAAAAGCTCTACATTTTGAAACACAATTGATATGTTTTTATATAGGGATTTTGTACTTATCTCTTTGATATCCTCCCCTCCAATTGTTATTGAGCCTTTATCGTAATCGTATAATCTTGACAACAATCTTAGAATTGTAGTTTTCCCACAACCTGAAGGACCTACAATAGCTGTAACTTCATTTTGCTTAGCTGTAAAACTCACTCCATTTATTACTTTGTTATCTACATATTTAAATTCCACGTCTTTAAAGCAAATATCAAATTTTGAAATGTCCTTTTCTAAGCCCTTTTGACTTGGCACATCTCTTAAATCTCTAATTCTTCCATAGCTATCTTCAAAATAAAACATCACCAATATAAACTCGGACAGGTTGGCATAATTATGAGATATTGTTGTAGCCGCCATAAGATATCCGACATAATAAAGTAAACTTATATTTCCATTAGAAAAGAAATTTGCACCAAATACAGCCACAAGTACCGGTCCTATAAGTGGAAGTATTCCGATAACACCGCTCATTATTGCCATGGTAAATTCTGCAGAAATATGAAGTTTTTCAGTATCTGTAAGTTTTTCTACTACATCTTTACGTATCTTATCTTGCATAGAATAGCTCTTTATTTCCTGTTGCATTTCAAATGCTTCTTGGAATGAATTAGCATTATCAAGGAGTCTTTCATAGTATTTCTTTACATTTCTAGTTTGCATTTTTTTACTTATGAACATAAGTGCTAATGCAAGCCAAATAGGTAATACCACACAAAGTCCTAAAACCAAATTTCCCAAGCATAACATGATGCTTACGATTACAAAGAACACTAAAAAGCCCATGGTTTCAGGCACTGCATGTGATATTGCCATTTCAATGTTGCTAACATCCATCATGACAGTTTGAGATAGATCGGATAAGTTATGTGTTGAAAAATATGAAAGAGGTAAGTCTTTTATCTTCCTTGCCAGTTCTACTCTTAAATTTGTGCTTTCTTCATAGGTTACATCATAAGTAAGCTTATACTCTCTTGCTACTACCAGATACATCAAAACGCCCATAGCAATTAAAAGCAGCAAATAAAAATAAAGACTGTTTAGCTGATTATTAGTAAAATCACGAAGAAAAATAAATACCAACATAGGCGGTAACATAAAAGTTAAATATTTGCAAAAAGATGTTCTTGCAGCCTTAAATAAATTAGTAGTACCTTTATCTGTTAGGGAGAAATGTCTTTGTATTTTTTCTTTCATTGTGACAGCCTCCATTCATTAGCCTTACTATAAAGCTCTTGTAATTTTTTATACTTGCTTTCCTTAGAAATAAGTTCATAATGTGATCCACATTCAATGACTTTTCCATTTTCTATGACCAATATTTCATCAACATCTCTAATGCTGGAAAGACGATGGGCTATCATGATTACAGTTTTTCCTCTCATTAGTTCTGTAAACGCCTGTTGCATTTCATACTCATTTTCCGGATCACTGGCGGCACTTGCTTCATCAAAGATAATAATCGGTGCATTCTTAAGGATTGCTCTTGCTATAGCTATTCTTTGAGTTTCTCCTCCTGACAAATGAACCCCCTTTGCACCTATTACGGTATTTTCTCTACTCTCAAATTTATCAAGTATACTTCCGCACATTGCAAGCTCTAAAGCCTTCATCACTTCTTCATGAGAGCTTTTAGGATTTCCGATTAGTACATTTTCATAAATGCTGGTTTTAAATAATTTGGCATTTTGAAATACAAAGGCTATATTTTTTTCGAGCACATCGCTCCTATATTCGCTAATATCTTTGCCGCCTATCTTTATTCCTCCTGAAGAGACAGGATAAAAACCTGATATCAGTTTGGCAATAGTTGATTTTCCTCCTCCGGATGAACCAACAAGAGCGTATCTCCTACCTGCAGGAAACTCTATACTTAAATTTTCAAGTACATTAATTCCTTCTTCATAGCAAAAAGTAACTTTATCAAAAGAAATGTCATAACTTGTCATTTCTGAAACATCGCCATGAGTAAGTTTGTTTTTATCCATTTCTTTAAACAATCCTTCTAACTTATTAATAGCATCTTCCCCAAACTGAAAGTTTTTGCTAAAAAACATAACTTTCATAAAGGCTCCCATTAAAAGTCCTGAAAAGGACGCAAAAAATACTACCAAGCTTACAATTTCTCCGGTATTTTGAGCATCAGGCAATAGTTTAAACGCTACAGGGATAATCATAGCTGCCAAGCAAAGCATAACAGTTTGAAACAATACATAAGGTCTTCTAAACATTTGACATTGACGGTTAACAACTTCAGAGTAAGTAATTATTGATTTATATAACTTATCAAAAGACTCTACCAGCATGTCAAATATCTTAATAACTTGGATTCCTCTTACATATTCAACCGTTTCTGAGTTTATATCTTCCAATGCCTCCATATATTCTTTCATGGTTTCCTGGTCAGAATACATGAATTTAAAACAAAGTAAAGCAAAGATAATAGCAGCTATAATCAGTAGTCCTATATAGATATTGGCCATAAAAGACAATACCACTAAACATATAGGAAAAAGAACAGCATTAACAGAATCCGGCAATATGTGTGCTACAATTGTATGAGTATTTGAAGAGTTATCATCTATTATCTTTCTTGTTTTCCCTGATGGATTCATGTCAAAAAATGAAAATGACGCATCAAGTAGAGCATTGAGCCCTTTCTTCCTCATATTTGTTTCAATTCTAAAAGCAAACAAATGACTACACAACAAAGCGCACAAGTATGTTACAGTGTATAGAATTGTGCTTGAAAACATCAGATATGATAATCTGCTTATTCTTTCCCCGTCTGCATTCATAGTTATCTCTCTGAGCATTTGCCACAAAAAGTAATAAGGCACAAAAGATAATACGGTAGCAAGACCTGAAAGTATCATTGCCAATATCATGTAGCCTTTGCGCTCCTCACCATAAGTAAACAATCGTTTAAATATATCCATCTTAAGACTCCTTAAAGTGTTTCCTTAAAATAAAGTATCCAAGATACACTCCCAAAACAGCCAAAATAAATACTATAACACTTGAAGTAAGACCCCAAACTCCGGCAGTATATTTAATATGTGACTCCATTTCAGCTGCTGATTGACCTTTCATAATCCAATAAGATTTAAATCTGTCTAAAAAAAATGTTGCAGGTATAATTGCGCCCCATGCCTGTCCCACATGCATTATTCCTGAGGCTATTGCCACTTTTATAACTTTGACATCCTTCCCCTGTTTAGAAGCAAGAAAGTCTGCTATTATTGCCATTCCGATAGATGTAATATACCACGGGATATATCCGCCACCTAAAAGAGTAAAACAAGCCATGACAAGAGTAGTCATAATAGTAAACTGCCACATCTTCCCAAGTTTCTTAGACATAAAATAAATTACAGTTCCGGAAAAAATTGCACAAATTCCCGGACTAATTGCATGTCCAAAAGCTCCAAGCGGTGTTATTAATAACATAGATAGCATATAAATCACCATATACAGAGCCGTCAATAGCGCAATTAATATAAAGTCCTTAACCTTTAACTTGTTTGTCATAATTATAATATTCCTCCATTTCTTTAAATATTTCATTCAAGCGGCTAAATTCATTTTCAATCAAATAAAATGATTCCTTTATACCCTTATTTGCCAAATAGACTATTCTATCGCTAACATTTCTTATAAATTCATAATCGTGAGATATTATAATTATTGTATGATTTTGTTTCATTTCATCTATCAAAGCTACAACTTTTTGCATAGAGTTCTTATCCAGTCCACTTGTAGGCTCATCAAAAATTATAACTTGATTGCTGCTCACCTTACTTATTGCCATTTGTAGACGTTGCTTCTCTCCACCACTTAGACTATGTGGGTGGCTATCTTTTAACTCATATAAGCCAAGACTGTCAAGTGCTTCAAGATTTATTTTTTCATCACTTTGAGATATTTCAAGCTCTTTGAGACACGAAGCTCCAAACAATTGATAATCTGCATCTTGCATAATATAAAGTGCTTGCCCGTCAGATTTTATTCTTCCCTTGTCTGCTTTTATAACCTTAGACAAAAGCCTCGCCAGTGTGGTTTTTCCTGCTCCGTTTACTCCCACAATAGTTGCGACTTCATTTTTGTTAAAAGATATATTTATATTGTTAAGAATATCCTTGTATGTAACATCTTCAATAATCACCTCTTCCTCTTTAGACTGTATTATTTCTCTTATCTCATAGCTTTCTTCAAAAAGGTCAACAGCTCTTTTCCCATATATAGTTTTAAAGTATTCGTCTTCTGTAGCATAGAATTTGACTGTATTATCTTCTAAAAGCAAGACTGTATTAATCAGCCCTTTTAAATAAAAGCACCTATGATCTGCAACTATAATTGTCTTACCTTCATCCTTAAGTTTTTTAAGTTGATGTCTTAGCCTCATAGCATTGCCGTAATCAAGATTTGCAGAAGGCTCATCAAATATAATTACACTTGGATCCATAATAAGGGCAGAGGCAAGTGCAAGTAATTGTCTCTCTCCTGAGGAAAGTCCAAATATATTACGATTCATCAGTTCTTCTAAATCAAATTTATCAACAATTTCAGAAAGTCTTTTTTTAATTTCTTCCTTGCTTATTCCAAAATTTTCCATTGCAAATACTAATTCAGCTGTAGAATTTGTAGTAAAAAATTGACTTCTGGGATTTTGAAATACATTCCCTATAATTTTGCTCCTGTCTTCTATCTTCAGATTATCCCTATTTTCAATAAGTAAGGTTCCTTGAAGTCTGCCTTCTATGACTTCCGGTATCAAAGCGTTTATAATATTAAGAAGGGTTGATTTTCCTGCTCCGCTATTTCCTGCAACAAACACAAGACTTCCTTTTTGAAGCTTAAAATTGACATCTTTTAAGGCTGCCTTTTCTCCTTCGTACTCAAAAGAGAGATTCTTTGCTTCTATTATGTTTAGATTATTTTGTTTCATATAAATCCCCCTATGATTACAATTGTACCTATAAGAAAAATCGCTATTACAAAATAATCAGTAATGCCCATTTTATTGTAAAAATAGCTACTTCTCTTATTTGCAGAGCCAATTCCCTTTGTCAGTCCTGCTGCTGTAAGTTCCAGGCTGAGACTTACGCATCTAAAAAGTTGTGGAACTATCAGATACTCAAATGTACGAATAGGGTGCAAGATTGAAAATTTGACACCCCTAATGTTCATGGCTTGCTTAATAATAGAAAATTCCCACTTAAATGTTGGTATATACCTAATTGTAATTGTAAGACCTATGATTAATATTTTAGGCAAATGTAACCGTTGTAGAGCAGATAAAATTTCTGATGAGTTATATCCAGTTATAATTAATATCGCAATTAGTATAGATGGTATAAATAATATAGACACTTTAATCATCATTTCTAAGGTGCCACTATGTAAATAAGTATTATTTATAGCATACAACAAAAGTCCTAAAGCTATCCAAAATACAGATTTGATAGCCGTCTTATACCTTCCAACAATAATGAAAATCATATAGCTTAAAGTCATACTTAATATCACTGTTTTATCTGATGGGAAAATCATATTTACAACAGGCAATACAGCATTAATTAAAATCAACGTGAGTGGATTGATTCTCCTCCAACTCACGCTCTCTAAATCATTTGTTTTATGATCTAAAATCGAATCTTGCACTTTTATCACCATTGCCTTTATTCATTTTAACTTAGAAATAATACAGCAGTAAAATATTATTTCTTTCTCTTATAGTTAGAATTTTCTTACTTAAAGCCATTTAGTTTTTATTTTAATATGACTAATCATATAATCATTATACTACAAATAACTATTTTTTTCAATATATTTATAATTAACTATCATTATCGTTATAAATTCCTATATAATAAGCACCATATCTCTACTTGAAATAAATAAGTATCCTATAGCTGAGAACAAAAGAATATTTAATTCTATTATCTATTTAATCTATGGATACTCTTCATCATAGGACGACATGTCATCAATTCTATGTCAAAATTACCTTTTTCTCGTAATTCTTCCAATTCATCTACAGTAGTCTCTCTAATTTGAATAGAAATGTCATTAAGACTAAAGCATATCGGGAAATATTTTAAGAATTTTATTACTCCGCATTTCCTATCTGATCTACAGAAAATGGATTACTAAATTGGATTTTTGGAATTTTGTCAAAGATATTTTTACTACTAATCTGAACTAAGCTACCTAAGGCACTCATCAGTTCATCCCTTTTTTCTTTAGGTAGATTTACTAATCCCTTTATTATAACTTCTGCATTCTTAAATAAGCTGTCACTCAATTCTCCAAATGTTTCCGCTCCTGTATCCTCAATCATGGAAAATACTGTTGAAACAACTGATTCCCTTGTTTCATCATCAAGCTCTTCCAACCAAGTTCCCAATGCTGACTTTACAAATTTACTAAAATCATCCAATTCACAGTCTACAAACCTATCTTTTTCTACTTCCCAAGTCATGGCGTCATGCTGAAATATACCATTTGCATTACTTTTTATTGTTTTTTGCTTAGCTTCATTTGAAAGCAATTGACCTATTATTGATGTTTGAGGAACAATGCAACATATTTTCGGCAGAGCTTTCTTATATTCTTCAGAATTTATGATTTCATCTCTAAATCCCGGTCCGTCATTATTATATACCTTGATAATACGTTCCTTTATTATTTCATCGCAAAAGCTCGCTGCATACATTGCAAAATTTCCACCTTTTGAATGTCCGCCTATCATCAAATCTCCCTCAAGGAGTTTAGACACATCATTTAAATAAGTAACTGCTTCTTTTGCTCCCTCTGTATCTGATGAGCAACTCATGAGAAAATCCTCTTTCCATCCTGTTATCGTACTGTCTGTTCCACGGAAAGAAACGTAGTTTCTTCCATCAGGAAGTATGAATACAACAGCTGCAAATTGTTTAACTGTCTCTTTTTCAAAATCTTCCTTATAATATCCAATCTTTGTCCCTCTGAATCTATCACCTAAAACCATGTCTTCAAGCAATAGTGGTGCCCTTTCTATGAATATCTTATTTTCTCTAACTTCTTCCAAAGAATGTTTTTCACAAAACAACTTGAATACTTCTTCTATACTGTATCTCCTGTTTTGTTCACTGAACAGTTCTCCAAAATCCATGTATGATAGATAAGATAATATGACATTATCTACATCATTAAACGGTGATACTGAGAAACTGATATCATTTCTCCATTTCAAATAATCCAATAACACCATATTATTTCCTCCTTTTTGATTCACGCATTGCCTTTATTATTCTCTGTGCAATCATATTATGCGATTCCTTCATCTTGAAAGAAGCAATTCTACTCAAAGTTTTACCGTATAATTTACTTCGTCTTTCAAAAATTTTATCAACTGTTTCAGTCATTTTACTTTGGAAGATTTCTTCCATCTCGTCAATATTTTTTTGGAAATTAGTTAAGTGAGAAACCGTAAGCGTAATATCAGAAGAATGTATCGCAACAAAAATAACACAGGAAATAGCGATTATACTTGCAGGTATTATAACTAAGGCTTGTTCATAAGACGGAATCAAATAGTTCATAATGATAATTGCCCCTATACCAAAGCCTAAAGAAGTAATTACACACGTCCTTCCATTTATATTAAGTGGCAAATCACTATAATCCCACCACCTTGCATGAAATAGTTTTTCAAGTATATATGATGTTGGATATTCTAATATCATACTAAGAAAAAATCCGACAATTAATGTCATCCACCACGAAAGTTGATGAACTATACCAAGTGAAATTAAATCATAAACTAATAGTGCTATAATTGAGCCAAAACCATATATTGGACATAAGGGACCGTATAAAAAGCCACGATTTTGCCATTTTCTTTCTTTTATCGTACAATATATACTTTCCCATATCCAGCCTAAAACACTAAAAACAAAATATGCTGTTAAATATCTATTAAGCTGCATAACTATCCTTTCAAAATTCTAAGAAATTTATAACAAATGTCAATCATAGAAAATCTATTTCTACATCTCTTGTGCAGCAGCTATCCTATGCAAGAGTTCTCTCGCCAATTTCTTTGCTCTTATAAAATTTTCTTTACTAAGAATAATAAGTACAAAGGTATCAGTCCCTATATCCATTGCTGCTAAAATATATTTCTCCCATAGAGAGTTGAGCTTCTCAATCCATATATTAATATATTCCATCTCGTCAATTATATCTTCCTTTACTTCAAGCTCCAAAGCTTCACTTAGTTTTTTTATAGCAGAAATAAAATCATACTTTTCTATTTTCAAACTAAGTTCAATAGCAATCTCCCTTTGTAAAAGTTCTTCATACAGATAATACCACCAATCCTCAACATCATCCATATTTTCAATCTTCACTCTATGGAGAAATTCTTGTGTATGCTTAGAAGTTCCTAACAGTAACTTTGACAATTGAGCAAAGGTTTCTTTTATATTAGCTTTGTCATTTTCCGGAACTTCTACATAGTTTTTTTCATTTGGAAGAATTGATTTTTTCACAAACATTCTCATTATTTTTACTGCATCCTTGTAGCTCAAATCATAGATACAGTAATTCTTATCATTTATTTCCATATACAAATTCACAAGCTCTTGTCTTTTTCCTACAACTGCCTTCATAGAAGTGCAGTCCTTTATTGCGTATGGAGGTATAATCTGCGTATACATTATATAGCCGTCTTGCATCGCCTTTAGTGAATTATCAATAGCAATAATATGAAAACCGCTTCTATCATATATGGGACTCTTCATACGCCATTGTTCGTATGTGTCAAAAATTGTTTTTTGAACCCAATTATATACACTCATAATAACCTCTATTAGTTCTTAGTTTCTTTTAGATATAATTTTAATTTTTAACTCTTGAGTTTGAACTTAATTTACATTTTAAATATGCATTCAAAAGTCCTTTAATACTAAAAGCCAATTAATATAGTCCTAAAAATTTATAAATGATAGTTGTTGAAAACAAAAAAAAATAATATTTCAATAAAATTGAATATACGGCATTATAAACAGTGATTAGTATAACTAATCAAAGCATTTAAATCATTATTTCATATTAATTAAGAGGTAGATTCCTACTATTTGCATTATTAACATCAGTGGAACTCCTATAGTAAAGTAATATTTTTTGGTCTTGTGACGTAAAAGGTACATTCCTATCAATGCTCCTATTGAACCACCTACAAAGGAAAGTCCCAATAAAGTTGCAACTTTTATTCTTGTTTTATGCCTAATAGCAGCTATTTTATCTATCGCAAAAGTTGCAAATGTAACTATGTTAATTATTAATAAATAGTATAATAGCCAATTATATTTATCTAATAAACTCAAAAATTTAACTGTCATATTTTCTTCAATACATCCTTTTATAAATCAAAATATTTTATCCACATTATATTTCAAATTGAAAGTTATATCAATCAAAATAAGCAAATCTCTTAAAAGCTGGGCATTTACACATACTACTATTTAATTTCTATTACATTTTAATATAAGCTTATAAAAAAAGACGGTATTGCTACCGTCATTTAGTTTATTAGTATTTAAGCATTAGAACTACTTAAAGTCAACAGTATTACTAAACTTTCATAATACCGATAAAGCTATATTAAAACTATTTTAATTTTTCAATCAATGAGTCTACTACTTCATGCAAATCTGCTACTATACAATGATGTGCTATATCAAATATTTTTGCATCCTTATCAGTATTTACCGCAATTATAAGGTCTGATTCTTTCATACCTGATACATGTGGCACTTGACCTGATATTCCTAAGGCTATATATAATTTAGGGGCTACTGTTTTTCCTGTTATACCTATTTGTCTATCTCTTTCCAACCATCCATCATCACATACAGGTCTTGTACCGCCTACATTACCACCAAGCAGTTTTGCAAGAGTAAATAATTTTTCAAAGCCTTCTTTACTGCCGACTCCACGTCCACCTGCTACTATGACTTCTGCATCTTCTATATTCACTTGCATAAGTTTTTCATCAGGTGTAAAGCCTAAAATTTTAGTAAGTTTTACAGTAGATGGAACTTCTATATTTTCTTCTATTATATTAGCTTCTGTTGCGTCTATATTTTCTACTCTAAATGTTCCTGCCTTAAATGTCCCTATTTGTGGGAATGTGTCTATAACTATTTTTGTATTTAACTTGCCGTTATAAGACGGGCGTATCCAAGATATTTTGTCATCTTCCACCTGTATATCGCTATTGTTACAAGCTATACCTATGTGAGCCTTAGCTGATAATTGCGCTGATAAATCTTTCCCGTATGTTGTCTCACCTATTAATATAATTTTAGGTTGATACTTTTCTATTAATTTGCTTACAATATAAGCATCCGTTTCAAAATGAGATTCTTGTTTTACAACGATTACTTCATCTGCTCCACATTGTTTTGCTTGCTCCACAAGTGTATCTTGTTCTTTATCTATTATTATAGCAACTGCTTTTGTATTTTGTGTTTTTGCTAATTCTTTAGCTTTTTTCATTAATTCTTGACATACACGATTTCTTTCGTGATTTGATTCAAAAATTACCCAAATAGAACCTGTATTCATAAAAATAATCCTCCCTATATAGCTTGTGCATCAGATAGTATGCTTATTAGTTTATCCACTTTTTCTACAGTAGTAGCTCCATCAACAAATGAGCCTACTTTCAACTTTTCCGGTGCAAAAAGAGAGTCTACTTTTGATGGACTTTTTAGATCTTTAATGCCTAATATAGTATTATCTATTACTTGTATCTCAGCTTTTTTCGCTGCCATACGTCCCTTCATAGAAACTGAACGAGGTTCATTGACATCACTTGTTACAGAACAAATAAGCGGAAAAGAAGCTGATAATTTTTCATAGCCTGTTCCTGCTTTTCTTGATATCTCTATTTCATTTTCTTTAAACTCTATACTTGATGCATTTGTAAGAGTAGCTATATTAAGCATAGCTCCTAATTTACCTGCTATTTGACTTGTATTTCCATCTATTGAATTTGCTCCACAAAAAATAGCATCAAAATTTCCAAGATGATTTATTCCTGCCTTTAGTACATCTGCTGTTATAAGCGTATCAGAACCTACAAAACTGTCATCTGTTATTCTAACTGCGTTATTAGCTCCCATACCGAGACCTTCCCTTAATACAGCCTCACATCCTTCAGGTCCCATAGAAAGTACAGTTACACTGCCTTGTTTTTCAGCTGCAAGTGTAAGTCCTGCCTCTAATGCATACAAATCCTCAGGATTTATCACTTGACCAGCCCTACTCCTATCTATAGCCAATGTTTGAGGATCTATTGTAATTTCACTAACATTTGGCACTTGCTTTAACAATACTAAAATATTCATTTATTTCCTCCTTTTATAAAAAATAATATTTTTTGTGATTTATAGAAAATTTTAAATAAAAATAAATTTTAAAACCCTAATATTAAATAAAAACATGATACTGAAACTTATTTAAATCACTCATTTTATCTAAATCATATTTTTTCTAAGCCTATTATACCTATAAAAATCATAGTATAAACAACAAAAAACACCTCGTCTTAAAAACGAAGTGTCTCTGCCTTATCTTTATATAGTTAACATATTTCTACCAAGGAAAGTCAATTCGGTCTTTCCATCACAATATAATTTCATTTATATTCACAAAACTAAACCAGAAATTTTGATACTGAGAAGTATTTTTTTAATTTAGTATTGCAATTTTATATCAGCTAATACTGTAATCAAACATAGATTATTTATTGATAAACTCTTTTAAAAATTGCTCACCAGTACCATATTTTTCATATATGTAATCAATATCTTTATCACCTCTACCTGAAAGATTTACAAGTATTGAACCTGAATTTTGATTTCTAGCATTTTTTATTGCATATGCCAAGGCATGTGAGCTTTCTATTGCAGGAATAATTCCTTCATAACGAGATAGTAAGAAAAATGCTTGCATAGCCTCATCATCATTTACAGCTTCGTATTTTACTCTTCCGCAATCTTTCAAATATGCGTGTTCAGGTCCAACAGACGGATAGTCAAGTCCGCTTGCTATAGAGTATACAGGCAATGCTTCTCCGTTTTCATCTTGTAAGAGTATACTTTCAAAGCCATGTAGAAGTCCTTTTTTACCGAATTTCATACTTGCTGCATGTTCTCCTACTCCCTCACCTTTTCCAAGCGGTTCT
>FUZS01000032.1 GCA_900167215.1 [Eubacterium] yurii | reverse complement strand
GAAATGGCGTTTAAGATAGCTGCTTCACTTGCATACAAAAAAGGTATGGAAGAGGCAAAACCTGTACTACTTGAGCCTATAATGGATCTTAAGATAATAGTTCCTGAAGAATACATGGGTGATGTAATAGGCGACATGAACAAAAAACGTGGAAAAGTGTTAGGTATGGAAGCTTACAAGGGCGACAAACAAATAATAAATGCTCAGGCACCACAAGGCGAAATATTCAAATATGCAATAGATTTGAAAGCTATGACTCAAGGTCAAGGATACTTTGAAATGGAATTTGCAAGATATGACGAAGTGCCTGCCCAAATAGCGCAAAAGATAATAGCTGAAAGAAATGCAGCAAAATAACAAAAATATAATGAAGTAGATAAGGGCGATTAGGCTGAGGCTTAGTCGCTTTTTTTATACTAATACTAAAATCTAATAAAATAATGGATAACATATTTTTGATACAATCATAATAAAATTATAAATAACATCCTATTTCGTAAAATATTGATGAAAATTATCCATAGATTAAATAGATATTTGTATAAAATTTTTAATGTCTTTAATATTTTTTTATGTGGGAAAACTGTATAAAAAATCATTATTATACTAAAAACCTGTTAAAAAGCCATGCAGTTATGTTACAGAAAAGTTATTGAAAATCTCTACCATGGATAGAGTCATTTTAAATAAATACTTGGTATTATAAATGGTGATTAGTATTAATACAGAAAAAATTTTTTCAAAAAAATAATTAAAATTTTTTATATAAATTTTTTGCTGTATATCAATATTTTAAAAGATAAAATTAATATTTTAACTATAAATTAATTCAAAAATATAAATATATTTTATAAAAAATACGATATATCATATAAAATATGGGTAGAAATAACTACAAATATTTATGACTTATGCCTAAATGCCTGTTATAATGATATCTTAGAATATTTTTTATAGTAACTTTTTTAAGAAAACAGGTGAATTTTAGAAGATAAGTCAATATTTTTGTGTTTACTTAATTTACTTAATTTTCTTTGATACTAAGTATTTGATTTTAGATAACTTACTTGATAGTATATCTTTTGTTTATTAAATATAACTACTAAAAAGCATATCATCATAAAAATATATTATAAGCAAGAGATTGGAAATTGAAAAAATCAATATCGTGTCAAATTATAATATGTGACGGATATTTTTAAAGTCGTATGGGAGGAAATTAAAGCTATGATTCTAAAGTTGGAAAGGAAATAATTAATGAAGAGATTGAAAGCAAAAAAAGCACTTTGTGTAGCACTGGCAATGTCCCTGACTATGCCGATTTTGCCTGTAAATGCCGTATCAAGCGATATAAATGGACATTGGGCTAAAAAGACAATAAGCCAATGGGAAGAAAAGGGATTGATATCAGGATATAAGGACGGTACTTTTAAGCCAAATAAAGAAGTGACAAGAGCAGAATTTGTACACATATTAAACTTGGCACTAAAACTGACAAAACAAGGTGAAGTAAAGTTTGCAGATGTAAAACAAGGCGATTGGTTTTACAAAGATATAGAGATAGCAGTAGGAGAAGGCTACGCAAAAGGAACACCTGAAAACAAGTTCATGCCCAATGCCACACTAACAAGAGCAGAAGCAGCAGTATTTATAGCAAATATACTAAAAGAAAAATCAGATAAGCAGCTTTCATTTAAAGATGTAGAAAATATACCGTCATGGGCAAAACAAGCAATAGCATTGATGGTAGAAAAAGGATATATGACAGGATATCCGGACAACACATTTTCAGCAAGAAAGAATCTAACAAGAGCAGAAGCAGTAACAATATTAGACAAAGTAATATCACAAGTACAAGTAAGTAAAAAAGAAGAGAAAAAAGAAGAGAAAAAAGAAGAAAAGAAACAAGTACCTGTAGCAGTAGAAGAACAAAAAGCTGTACAAGCTAAGAAATCGTCAGGCGGCGGTGGCGGTGGAGGAGGTGGCGGTGGCGCAAGTACACCATCAATACCAAATGCACTTGGAGCAAAGACAGTAAAAAATGCACAAGAATTAGAAGCAGCAGTAAGTAGCGGATATAATAAGATAACAGTAGATGCGACAGGAAAGATAGAAAGAGATGTAAATCTAAGTTACTCACCAAAACAAGAGCTTGAAATAACAATAAACAAAGCACAAGACAAAGTAAACAACATCAAAATAACAGCACCTAATACTACAAAAATAACATTAAAAGATGATGGCGTACAAGATAATGGAACAGTGCTTGACAATCTTACAATAGATGCACCAAATGCACACGTAGAATCAAGTTTTGCAGTTGATACGGTAGAAATAGTAAGAGTAGCATCAAGTACATTTAAGGCTTTAGACAAAGTAACAACAATAAAAGTACAAAATGAAGCAAAGATAGAAATAGGCAAAGATGTAGTTGTAAAACCAAATGTAGAAATACAAACAGACAAGGAAGTAAAGCTTGTAGGAAAGTATAACAAAGTAACAACAACAAAAGACTCAGAAATAAGACTTGAAGAAGGAACAAAGATAGAAGAATATAATACTTCAATGACGGCAAGTCAAAGTATGATAACAGGCGGAGAAATAGAAAAGATTACTGCACAGTCAAACCTGACAATAAAGGACACAAAGGTAAAAGATATAGAAATACCAAGTACAACAAACAAAAAACTTACTATGAATGTACAAGGTAATGCTGTAGTTAAGAAGATAGTAAATAATTCAGCTTACAATCTGAAGTTAAATACAGAAAAAGTAGGACAGGTAGAAGATACTAGACACGCCAAGTTGGAAAAAAATCAAGTTGTAAGTGTAAGTATAAGCGGTACTCCAAAAGCAGGACAAACACTTACTGCTATAACTTCTCCATCAAATGCTGATGTAACATATAAGTGGATGGTATCTGAAACTGAAAATGGAAATTATAGTGCAATAGGTAATGCTACAGATAAGGAATATACTGTTGCTAATGATAAAGCAGGGAAATTTATAAAGGTAGAAGTAACAGGTACAGGCAACTATGAAGGAACAGTACTAAGTAGTTTTGTCAAGATTGAAGACGTAGCCAATGTAAATAAAGTAGAAATAAAAGGAAAAAATGAAGTTGGCGAAGTATTAACTGCAGAAGTTACTCCGTCAAATGCAACAGTAACATACCAATGGAAAAAAGCATCTTCATCAAATGGAAACTACGAGGATGTTGTAGGGGCTACAGAAAAAACATACAGGGTAAAAAAAGGTGATAAATTCCTAAAAGTAGAAGTAAAAAATCAATATAATGATATAAATAAATTAACAAGTGATGAATTTGCAATAAACGAAAGGGATAATCAGCTTGATGCGGTATTGAGTCCTGCAGTTAATAATTTCAATACGAATATAAAGGTAACTACAGAACCTATATTATCTGGAAAAATCAGTTTCAAATATGGTATTAGTGATGGTGCTTTAACTTATAATAAAGATGAAAATATTGACAATGCGAAAGTAGCTACATTTAAAAACTTGGATAAAGATATTGTAACACATTTAGCTGGAGAAGATTTAGAGTTGGATGAAAACATTATAGATGAAGTGGTAAAAGGCAATTCAAAATATCTTACAGTATATCAGTTAAATAATGTAAGCACTACTACACCAAATCAATTAGTAGCATATGCTTCTATGAAACTTACAAAAGAAGTAATAAGATTGCCTGAGAAAAAAGAATGGAATATACAGACTACTCACACAATAAAAGGAGATAAAATATTTGTAAAAGGTAGATTTGAAACTGTAGGAAATATAAAAGCTGCTATGCAAATTAAAAGCAATGGGCAAGATGTTAAAAGCAACTTTGATATAAATGTTAAAAGTCAACAATCTGGTACTGTAATACAAGATTTAGATTATTTATCAGACTCTTATATTATTGAAATTGCTCCTAAAGTGACAAGGGAAAATAAATATATATACGGAGAAGGTAAAACTTTTAAAGTCAGATTTACAGATGATATAAAAAATGTTAAATTCAAAGAAGGCACAGCAGTACAAGTAGGTGATACTCTTACAGCTCAGGTATTCATTAGCATACCTAATCCAGGAGATTATTCTTTGGAAGAAACAGGAAATGAAGATAAATACGAAAATCTGACATATAAGTGGTATACAGAAGAAAATGGTGTGGAAAAGCAAGTAGCTGGAGAAATAAAAAGGACGTATACTGTAAAACAAGAAGATGTAGGCAAGTCTATAAAGGTGGAAGTAGCAGGAGATGGAGTGGAAGTCGCAAGTGCTCCACGTAAGTCAGGCGGAACATTAAATGTTACAGGAAAAAAATGGGATATCAGCTTTGACGGTAAGGCATATGAAACTGATACTTCAAAAATAAAAATTAAAATATTGGATGATACTCAAGCTGCTATTGATGACAATAAGGTAAAAGTGGAAGCTTTTATTGGTAATAATTGGGTTAGCATCAAGGGTAATTTCCAAGAAATATCAGCTGTAGATAGAGAATATGAAGTACAACTTAAAGATGTTGATAAAATTCCAGGAAATAGAATAAGGCTTACTATAACAGGAACTCGCTATGATAATGCAGACATGTATATACACAGGAGTTTGGAAGGCCTTGAGTTTAAAACTTCATCATTAGGTGGGGTAAAAGCCAAGATTGAAGGTTCTAAGTTAGTTATAAAAGATTCAAACGTAACAATAAAAGATTTATTAGAAAAAGTTGGAGAAGTATTAGAACTCAAAATCAGTGGTGTAAGACCGGAATTCTACGATATTTCAGGTAAATTAATAACAGTTGATAAAGCAAATGAGCATTTTGAAAATGGTATGAAGCTGAAAGTAAGCTCTGAAATATCATATCCTAATGCAAAACCTAAAGAATACACTATAGAAGTACAATAGTTTTAAAAATAATAAGCTGTATAAAAATAAAACTCTCGAAAAAATTCGGGAGTCAGAGTGTAGACAAAGGGGCAGAAATTTTTAAAATTTCTGCCCTTTTGCATGTCAAAAAACAAGAAAATTCTTTGAAATTTCAGTATTTTGTGATATAATAATAGTATAATTAATTGATATTTCAATGGGAGAAAGAAAAATGTTACATAAAAATAGTAAAAATACATTACAAATGCAAATAATTTCCATAGAACAAATAGTACCAGAAGATCATTTTTTGAGAAAAGTAGATAAATATATAAACTTTGATTTCATATACAGTGAAGTAGAAGAATTATACTGTCTTGATAATGGCAGACCAAGCATAGATCCAGTAGTACTGGTAAAAATACTTTTAATACAATGCTTTTACGGAATAAAAAGTATGAGACAAACAATAAAAGATATACAAGTAAATACAGCATATAGGTGGTTTTTGGGATATGACTTAACAGATGAAATACCACACTTTACAACATACTCAAAAAACTATACAAGAAGATTCAAAGGAACTAATATATTTGAAAATATATTTAGTAAAGTGCTAATGCAAGCAATAGAAGAAGGCTTAGTAGATAGCAAAATGCAATTTGTAGATTCAACACATGTAAAAGCACACGCAAACAGACATAAAAATCATAAACAAGAAGTAGTAAAAAAGGCAAAAGCATACCAAAGACAACTAGAAAAAGAAATTAATTTAGACAGAAAACATAGAGATAAAAAAGAATTAAAAGTCCAAGAAAAACAAGAAACAAAACAAGAAACAATAAGTGATACAGACCCTGAAAGTGGACTGTTTCATAAAGGAGAACACAAGGAAGTATTTGCATATAGCGTACAAACAAGTTGCGACAAAAATGGATGGATACTAAACTACAAAGCATATCCGGGCAATTTACATGACAGCACAACATTTTTTGATTTTTATCAAAGCAAAGTAAAACAAACAAAGCCGGAAAAGTTAGTAATGGATGCAGGCTACAAAACTCCAGCAATAGCAAAGATGCTAATAGAAGATAAAATAATGCCGGTATTACCATACACAAGACCAAAAGGACAAAATAAAAACGGACAAATGTATCCAAAAAGAGAATATGTGTATGATGAATATGAAGACTACTACATATGTCCGGAAAATAAAGGTTTAGAATATAGCACAACAGATAAAGATGGATATAGACATTACAAAAGCAACAAGAAAGAATGTGTAAAATGTAAAAAACTTAGAAACTGCACAACAAATAAACAAAATCAAAAAACAATAACAAGACATATATGGCAAGATTACATAGATATATGTGAAGAATACAGATATACATACACTGGTAAAGCCGAATATGCAATGAGGAAACAGACAATAGAAAGGCAATTTGGAACAGCAAAAGAGTGCCATAACTTTAGATATACAAACCAAAGGGGTATAGAAAAAATGACTGTAAAGGCAGCCATTACTTTCACATGCCTAAATATAAAGAAATTGGTAAAAATGTTGTCTCAAAGAGACACAAATTCACCAAAAAAATTAATACAATCATTAAAAACTATTTACACTCCCAAAAAAATACAATTTTTATTCAAAATCAAAATTCTAATCAAAAAATTAAACCCACAAAAATATTTTTTTGTGGGTTTGTCTTCAGCCTGAC
>FUZS01000013.1 GCA_900167215.1 [Eubacterium] yurii | reverse complement strand
CCTGCTTCTCCTGCTCTTGCTGCTTCTATCGCTGCATTTAGTGCCAGTAGGTTTGTTTGGTCTGCTATCGATTTTATCATATCACTTGCTGATGATATTTGGATTGCACTTTGGTTTGTATTTTGGATTACTTCTCCTACTACCTTTGATGAGTTTTTTACCTTGTCTGTTGCTGTTATCAAATCTTGTATTGATTTTAATCCCTTTTCTTTGGCGTTAAATACTTGCTCTGATGTTTGATTTAGTTCTTCTATCTCTTTGTCATTTTCTTCTAAGGCTTCTCCCATTACTTGCATTGCTATTGTTCCTTTTTGCATGTCTTCTGCTTGGCTCATTGCTCCTTGAGATATGTCTTGTATTACTTTTGATAGATCTTCTGCTGCCATTGCTGATTGTTCACTTGTTGCTGTTAGTTCCTCAGATGATGCTGATACTTGACTTGCTATGTCGTTTATCTTTGTAAGTGTATCTTTCATCGTTGTCTTTACTGTGATTAATGACCTTGATATATCTCCTATCTCGTCTTTGTTATTTGAGTATATTACTGAGGCTGAAGTTTCACTTAGAGTCATATCATAGTTTGCCATTGTTTGTATACATTCACTTAGTCTTACTATTGGTGTAGCAACTGATTTTGATATCAGTATTATTATTACTATTATTGCTATTATAAATATTATTCCTATTATAGAAGTTGTAAACAATAATTGATTTAGTGATTCAAGAACTTCACTTTTAAGTGACTTAGTATATAATATCCAACTTGAACCGCTTACTCCAAAGCTTGATATTATAGTATCTTTACCATCAAATTTAGTTTCAAAAATTTCTTGATTTTTATCAACTATTTTTTTGAACATATCTGAGTATATTCCACCATCTACAGTAGATAAATTGTCATTTGCCTTATATTTTGAACTTGAGATAAAAGATCCGTCATCTGTAATAAGTGATGCCTCACCTGTTTTTAGAAAATGTATATCCTTTACCATTTTATCAACTTCTGTTAAAGATACGTCCATTACTATATTTCCTACTATTTTACCGCCTTTTTTGATAGGAGAAGCAATAGATACTATCAAAGAGCCGTCTTTATTATTTACATAAGGCTTTGAAACATATGTTTTTCCTGATGCCATAGCACCGATGTACCAATCTCTTTTAGTATGATCATAGTCAGGAGTCGGTACCCATCCTGAGCCGCTCACTATAGTCTTATCTTCATAGGCTACGAAAAAATCAAATTCTTTATTATATTTTTCAAATAGATTTATCAATTTCTTTTCTAAGTCTTTATTGCTTATATTACTATCTGAAAGGTCACTTGCTAATGTAGTTACTATTGATTTTTTTTCACTTATAAAAGTTTCTATATCAGAGACATTTTTCTTTGTAAGATTATAAATATTTTCATATCCTGAATTTGTCACTATTTTACTTGAAAATATTGAAAATACAATTATAAGTATCGCCACAAGCAGTACTACCGGTATACCTAATAAAAATAACATCTTGTTTTTTAATTTCATTTTGAATCCTCCAAAATTTTTAATAGAACAATAAAATTATACTGAAAAACAATTCGTCCTAAGATATATTGTCCTCTAATCAAAGTATAGGAAGATTAATTTTTTCCAAGAGATTGAAGATATACCAATAATACAGATATGTCAGACGGTGAAACACCCGATATCCTTGATGCCTGACCTATATTTTCAGGTTTTATCATCATGAGCTTTTGCCTTGCCTCTAATCTTAATCCTTTTATTTGCTCATAGTCTATAGCCGAAGAAAGTTTTTTATTTTCTAAATTTTTAAAATTTTCTACCTGCAACCTTTGTTTTTTGATATAACCTTCATACTTTGATTCTATCTCACACCTTAGTTTTATCTCGTCGCTTATCTCGTCGTTACCAAATCCGTTTTCTTCAAGAAAGGCATAAGTGACGTTTGGTCTTTTGAGTAATTCATAAAGTGATATTGATTGACTAAGTTCACTTTCACTTATCTCAGTTAGCTTTTCATTTATCTGTATCGGTTTTATTTTTTCATTTTTTAGTCTTTGTATCTCTTTTTCTATATTTTTATATTTTTTTATAAATTTATCATACCTTTCATCATCCACCAATCCCATATCTCGTCCTATTTGCGTCAATCTTTCATCCGCATTGTCCTGGCGAAGTAATAACCTGTATTCAGCTCTTGATGTCATTATACGATATGGCTCATTTGTTCCCTTAGTAACTAAATCATCAATAAGCACTCCTATATAGCTGTTATCTCTTGTGAGTATCATCTCAGCCTTTCTCTGTATCTTGGCAGCTGCATTTATACCTGCCACTATACCTTGTGCTGCCGCTTCCTCATATCCGCTGGTAGAGTTCATTTGTCCTGCAAAATACAGTCCGCTTATCTTCTTAGTTTCAAGTGTCATTTTTAACTGCATTGGATCTATACAGTCGTATTCGATGGCATAAGCAGGTCTCATCATCCTACAGTTTTCAAGTCCCGCTACAGTGCGATACATCTCAAGCTGCACTTCATAGGCAAGAGATGAAGAAAATCCCTGTATATAGTATTCCTTGGTATCGAGTCCCTCAGGCTCTACAAAAAATTGGTGTGAGTTCTTATCTGCAAATCTTGTTACCTTATCTTCTATGGAAGGACAGTATCTTGCACCTGCAATGGCGTCCATGTCTCCACGAAATAGTGAAGAACGATTGAGATTTTCATTTATTATGCCGTGAGTTTTAAGATTAGTCCTTGTAAGATAGCAGTCTATCTGATTTTCTCCTATATATTCCCCCTCATTTATAAAGGAAAAAGGAGTTATTTTTTCATCACCCTTTTGCAAGGTCATCTTTGAAAAATCTATAGAATCTTGATGTATCCTTGCAGGAGTACCTGTTTTGAATTTTCTCATTTCAATTCCGAGCTTTTCTATGCTCTTGCTAAGCTCGTAGGCACCTGTAAGACCTAAGGGTCCTGATTTAAAATTTACCTCACCTATATATACCTTGCTGTCAAGATATACACCTGTTGCAATTATTACAGCCTTTGCACCATATTTTGCTCCAAGCTTTGTTACAACTCCATCCACCTTGTCATCAGATGCTAAAATCTCCACAACTTCATCCATCTTTATATCAAGATTTTTCTGATCTTCAAGCACCTTTTTCATATAGGCACGGTATTTGTCCTTGTCACATTGCACTCTTAGAGAATGTACTGCAGGTCCTTTGGAAGTGTTGAGCATTCTACTTTGGATAAAAGTCTTGTCAGCTGATATACCCATCTGTCCGCCGAGAGCGTCTATTTCTTTGACGAGATGTCCCTTACCTGTACCTCCTATTGACGGATTGCAAGGCAAATATCCTACAGATTCAAGCGAAAGAGTGATTATAAGCGTGTTAAGTCCCATCCTTGCAGCTGCAAGAGCACTTTCACAACCGGCATGTCCTGCACCTACAACTATTACATCATAATTACCTGCTTCAAATATCATATCTTCTCCTTATATTTAATACTATGATTTAGTAAATACTCTTTTGATTAAATTACTTTTTCTTTATACAAGTTTCTACCTTATTAATAAACAGCAAAAAATTCATATAAATTTATTTTGAATACAAATCTTTAAAAATTGTATAATATATCTTTATAAAATCTTATACTTACACAATTTTTAATTAAAAATTAAATAATAATTTTCATAATGATTTAGTGAATTTAACTTTGCTATTACATTTTTTATTTCAATACTAATTCATAATACCATAAATTCTATTTTATATTAAAAAATTTCTAATTTTTATATATTTATTTTTTCACAAATATTTATAAAAAAACTAAGACATAGCTTTCACACTATGTCTCAGCTTGATGAAAAATTACTTGTATTATGTATTGCGGCTATGACGGTGACGATTATCTGTCGCATTATTCTAATATATGCTACCCTGCGTTTACGTTCAGGCGCCGGGTACGAGGTTATATGTGAAAAGCGGATCTCTTTAGGTTCGCACCTAAAACGTGCCTCAATGGGTTTTTTCAGCAAAAAGAATCAAGGCGACCTTATATCCACAATTACTTCAGATGCGGCATTTCTTGAAATAGAAGGAATAGGAGTTATTGAAAAAGCAGCAACGGGAATCCCCTCTTTAATTATTGGTTTAATATTTCTGTTCTGTGTGGACTATAGGGTATTTATTTTCTCTGTACTCTTGTTGATGCCGGCTTGGTATGCATATAGGCACCTTGCCTCAACACAGGATAGATTAAATATAAATCGACAAAAACTCATCGGTACTGTTACTGAGGAAACAGTTGAATTTATCCATGGTATTCATATTTTGAAATCATGTCAAACAGAAAAGCAACATCAAACAAAAATCATGCGGATTTTTGAAAATCTTAGGGATGAATCTATTCGCAATGAACTTTCACATCTTTTTCCAATGTCCTTATTTCAGTTTTGGTTTCGAGCTATAACCGTCGGTACAATTTTCTTGGCAGGAATGTTTTTTCTTCTGAACGGCATTGATTTTATGCGATTGTTTTTACTAACTCTTTCATCTTTCGCCTTGTTTCAAGGAATAGAGGGAATGGGTATTTTCAGCATATTTGCAAAAATGACAGCTCAATCCTTGGAACGCATGGATATGATTGACAATATTCCTGTTATGTCCGATATTTCGGGAGAAGAGGAACTGAATCAATTTGATATTTCCTATGAGAATGTCAGCTTTGCTTATGACAGTACACCTGTTCTTAAGGGAATTTCTTTTAATGTTCCGGAAAAAACAACTACGGCATTGGTGGGATTATCCGGTAGCGGGAAAACAACCATTATTAACTTACTTGGAAGGTTTTGGGATGCTCAGCAGGGAAAAATAAAAATAGGCGGCAAGGAAATTCAAGATTTGTCTTATGAACATTTGTTACGCAATCTAAGTTTTGTATTTCAAGATGTTATGTTATTTCAGGATTCTATTTTGAACAATATTAGAATAGGGAAGCCATCGGCATGCTTGGGTGAAGTCGTTGAAGCGGCAAAAAAAGCCGGATGCCACGATTTTATTATAGAGCTTCCCGACGGATACGATACTGTACCGGGAGAAGGCGGTTCAACTCTTTCCGGCGGAGAAAAGCAAAGAATTGCAATTGCCAGAGCTTTAATAAAAGATGCTCCGATAGTACTTTTAGACGAGGTAACTGCAAATATAGATGTAGAAAACGAAGTAAAAATACAATCGGCATTACAGGAGCTATTGAAGAATAAAACGGTTATTATGATTGCTCATAAAATATCGACAATACAGGATGCAGATCAGATTCTTGTTATTGAAGACGGTAGCATCAGTCAAAAAGGAACACATAATGAATTGATGAAGCAAATAGGATTGTATAAAAAACTTTGGGATATGCAATATCAAACAGAAAAATGGAAAATATAAGTTTTTACAAAGGAGAAAGCCACTTATGCAAAAGGACAATGCACAAGTTATATATGACCGCCGTTTTTATCTTGCCTGAATAAAGGAGCGGAGGCTTAAAATCAATCATAGCATATGAAAACACGGCGGTATCAAAGGAGGTATCGCCGTGTTCATTCTTCGTTATCTTAAAATCTTGTTAAAAGGGATATATTCTATTTCAGGGTTTCCGTGCCTTTACGGATGACCGCTTAAATCACATCCATATAGTTATCTTTTCATGTCCGATCCCGGCTGCCCTGCGCAGTCTGGATTTTTTGTACCTTCAAAAACTTTTTTTTGAAAATATTTGCTTTTCTTTGGCAGTTTTCAACTCTGCGTTGTTGCGGGTTTACGAAAGGGAAAATTCTACCCGCTTTCGCGGCTGCGAAAGGAGGTGAATACCATGAATGAACCTTAAATAACCGAATGGCAGATACGCTGAGCATTTAACGGCTTCTGCAAGCGGACATTGAAAAATGAAAGTATCAATGCCCATAAGGAACTTAGGAAGCGTCAGGCACACGAAATTAACTTTTCCGACCTGACACCGAAAGAGGAACACCAACTTTATACTTGTGAAGATTTCTTTGCTGGAGATAAAGAAGAACAGACCTTTTTCGCAGGTGGAAAGGAATTGAGTGCAAAGCTTATTGCTGACGCAATCCACAGCTTGCCGGAAGAAAAACGCAAAGCTGTCCTGCTCTACTACTTCTTTGATATGAGTGATGCGGAAATTGCAGAACTCTATCAGATTCCGAGAAGCACGGTGCAGTATCGTAGAACCCGCTCATTTGAGCTTTTAAAACGCTATTTGTAGGAACACGCTTATGACTACCACCACTGGTAAAACAACCGATGATGAACGCGGCTTGTTGCCTTATCCAGCAATCATATCCGCAATCAAAGGAGAGCCGCAGGCAATGAATATTGTCATGCAGCATTACGCAGGCTATATCGCACACCTTTCTATGAGAAAGCTCCGTGATGAGCGGGGAAACACCTATTATGGCATAGATTAGGATATACGAGATCGCCTTCGCTCAAAGCTCATGCAGGCTGTCCTTATGTTCAAGATTTAAGAATAGTCGTCTGCGTTTCCCTTTCCGCAGATAAGGCAGTCTTGAACCTGTTCTTTGACAAATATACCCGCAAGATAACGGCGGCGTATCATAGGGCAAACCGGACACTTTCCTTTTGTGCCTTAGCTGTGCGGAGAATACGCCATGACACCTCTTTACACGGAAGCCGAGCGAAAAATATTCTACCGCAAAGCAAGCGTAGCACCTTGCAAGCCATGACAGCACAAAATACATAATGATACTCCCTTACAGCCACAGTCCGAGCGTTAAAAGCGTCGCAGGCAATGGGTAGGGCTGCATGAGAACCATGCAGGGGTGAGATTCCTGTGAGGCTAATGCTTACAGCCATCCGGTAATGCCTTTCTTAAATATAAATATCAGAACTTTTACTATACCTATTTTGAGAAAGGGGGCGATGAGATGAATCAAACGGATGTCCCTATCTGGGAGAAATATACCCTTACCATAGAAGAAGCGGCAAAGTATTTTCGCATCGGAGAAAATAAGCTGCGAAAGTTAGTCGAAGAAAATCCTACTGCAAATTGGGTGATATTAAACGGCAACGTATTCAGATTAAGCGCAATCAGCTTGAAAAAATGATCGATACGGTTGACACAATCTAATGGAGATCGGGCCTTGATGATGGTATAATAGGTATAGCATATCAAGCTCTTTCCGTCTTGGAAAGGAGCATAAAATGTCAGAAAAAAGACGGGAGATATGCTTAAAAATATACAGATACTTTTGGAAAACCGCAGTTTGTGTACGCATGGAAATTAGTTCCTACGAATAAGACACCAAAAGGAAAACGCGAGGATAAATCTCTGCGTGAAAAAGTCAAAGGGATACAAAAAGACTTTGATGACGAGATTGACCTCGTTGGAAAGAAAATGACCGTATACCAGCTTTACGAAAAGCACATACGAAATCATGCAAATGTAAGGCATGGTACAAAACAAGGTCGAAAGCATCTCATGAGAATACTTGAGATAAATACCATCGGAGCATACAGCATTGAGAATGTGAGAATGTCCGATGCAAAGGAATGGGCTTTACGAATGAAAGGAAAAGGTTATTCTTTCAAAACAATCAGCAACTATAAGCGTTCTCTAAAGGCAGCTTTTTACACCACTATTCAGTATGACTGTATCAGGAAAAATCCCTTTGACTTTCATATCAACACTGTCATTGAGGATGACACCGAACCGAAGATACCTCTTTCGCCTACGCAGGAAGACAGTTTACTTGCTTTTGTGAAAAGCGATAAGGTCTATTACAAATATTATGACGAGCTTATCATTTTGCTTGGAACAGGGCTTCGGATTTCCGAGTTCTGCGGTTTGACGGACAGAGATATTGGTTTTGAGAATCGGACAATCAATATAGATCATCAGCTTCAATACTCCGGTAAAAAGTCATACCGCATTGAAACACCGAAAACGGATAACGGCATTCGCAAAATTCCAATGAGCGACCGTGTACTTGAAGCCTTACAGAGAGTGCTGCAAAACCGAAAGAATAGTAATTTTACCGTTGACGGTTACACAGGCTTTCTCTTTCTCACAAGCAACGGGACACCGAAAGTGTGTAATGGCTATGTCATTATGTTTAGCAGGCTGGTAGAAAAGTACAACCAAAACCATGGGGAAGCTTTGCCGGTGGTAACAACGCCCCATACCTTGCGGCACACATTCTGCACCAACATGGCAAATGCGGGAATGAATCCAAAAGCCTTATAGTATCTTATGGGACACGCCAACATTACAATGACCCTGAACTATTACGCACACGCCACCTTTGACAGCGCACAAGCGGAATTTTTCAGACTGGCGGCTTAAAGGGAAAGAGATGTTTTACTACTTCTTTACTACCTTTCAAAGCAAAAACACAAGCAGATTTAAGAAATATGTGAGTATCTCCCGATACACAAAATACTGGAAATACCTGAAACAACAGGCTATACCGGATATAAGAACTTTTGAAAAGATAGTTAAAAATCATATTAGAGTTTATATTAAACTTTTAGAATGTATCGGAATACGGAGTATAGATTATTGATTTCAAATTGGAATGTCGGGTTTTGAAAAGACTCAATTTGGAATTTGTGATTGTGCTTAGAATTACGATTTAGATTTGCGGTTTTGTGATTGTGCTTGGAATTACGATTTTAGATGTGCGGTTTTGAGCTTTAGATTTCAATTTGAAATCAAACTCATAAATCAGAACATATATATAACAAAAAGAATTTCGGGTCCGAGAATAAGTATATAATTATTGATTTTGAAAAGAAATAAAGGGAATCAATATTTTTAGCTTCTATAATGTTAGTTAATCGAAAAACTTTGGTTGAAAAAATTAGAATAACTGTTACAATGATTCTAATAATAATCTGTTTTTTGATTATAATATAACAAAAGTTGGAGGCGAAATGATTAAATTTTTGAAACGCAAGGATATTGAAATTTCGGTGAAACGCTACTTGGTTGATGCAATGGGACACATGGCATTGGGACTTTTTTCTTCGTTGTTGATTGGAACGATTCTCAATACGATCGGGTCGAAGTTCGGTTTGACTTTTTTGACCGAGGTGCTTTGGCCCATCAGTCGGGACATGACCGGAGCGGCGATTGGCGTGGCGGTTGCTTATGCGCTTAAAGCACCGCCTTTGGTTTTGTTCTCATCGGTAGTCACCGGTGCAGCCGGCAATGCGGTGGGCGGACCGGCGGGAGCTTTTTTGTCGGTCTTGGTTGCGACGGAATGCGGGAAGTTGGTTTCCAAAGAAACGAAGGTGGATATTTTGGTTACACCGGCGGTTACGGTTTTTGTAGGTGTATTTATCGGAACGACGATTGGACCGTATATTGCAAAAGCCATGAATGCGCTCGGAAGTTTTATTATGTATGCGACGACTTTGCAACCTTTTTTAATGGGAATTATTTTGTCGGTGGTCATGGGAATGGTATTGACTTTGCCAATCAGCTCGGCGGCTCTTTCAATGATGCTGTCGCTCGGCGGTTTGGCTGGCGGTGCGGCAACGGCGGGTTGTGCGGCGCAGATGGTCGGCTTTGCGGTGATGAGTTATAAAGAGAACGGATGGGGCGGATTGGTTGCGCAAGGCTTGGGGACTTCAATGCTCCAAGTACCGAACATTGTGCGCAACTGGAAAATTTGGATTCCGCCGACTATGGCATCGGTTATTACGGGGCCGCTCTCGACATTGGTGTTCAAAATGCAAAATACGCCAATCGGTTCGGGAATGGGAACGAGCGGTTTCGTGGGTCAGTTCGGCACTTATCAGGCGATGAGCGAGGCGGGAGTTGCATCGAGCACAATTTTTTTATACATTGCCATTTTGCATTTTATTCTACCGGCGATTTTGACTTTGTTTTTTGCGAATATCCTGCGAAAAATGGGTTGGATTAAGAGCAGTGATTTGAAATTGGATTTGGGCTAATCTAAAAAATTGGGTGGTTGTGTGCTATATAATAGGAAGAAACGCATGCAAAAAAAATGGCAAACTCGTAAAGAGTTAGCCATTTCAGAGAGAAGACAAACTAAATTTTCAACACACGAAAATTTGAGGTTGTCTTCTTTTTTGTGATTTTTTCGTAGTCTGTGAGCAGATCGGATCTAAAATCGCAAAAAACAAAGGACTATTCCTCTGCTTTTCTGCCCATAATGCCATTTTTTTGAGATTCATGGCAGCATAAGTAAGCAAAGCTTTCATTTGCATTTTCGCTTTGCCTCGATAGGTGGTATATCGAAAACCGTGTTTCTCTTTCGCATCCGCAAATACTCGTTCGATCGTCTCAGAGCGTTTGGCGTAATACGCTTTCCCTTTGCCGGAGTGGCGGATGTCTTCGGATATCTCAAGATATTCTGACCAAATGTGTTTAAAGGTGGTCTTAAAGCGTTGATTCCCGCTAAAACATTTTGTCCGCTGAGGACAAGAGGCACATATGGATTCTTTTCCTCGAAATTCTTTGTAACCCTCTCGGGTTGTGGTTACATAGGAAAGAATTTGATTCTGGGGACATAGCACACAATCGTAGTATTCATCGTAATAGAAGTCTTTTGTTGGAAAAAATCCTTTTTTCCCCATGGGTCGTTTGTGCTTTTAGAATAAAACCGTTTTGATCACATACGGTATGGACAGTGTATGCGAATTGTTTTTCATGTTCGCCTTTATGGAACAGACCACACTCCGGATCGGTGGTGCTTTTTGTAACCGTTCGCTCTTTCTTCGTCGAAGTCTGTTCCCTTAGTGCTTTTTTCCGTGTACCTCTCGATCACAATTGATTTCTTGTTCCAAGTCGTTTTGATATGCTTTTCGTTCGATTTCCAACGTTTCTTTGGTGAATTTTTTCTTGTTGGCAGCTGCTTTTACGTGAGTGGAGTCGATGAACACAACTTTGGGATCGACAAAGCCTTTTTTAATGGCTTGTGCCAAGATATGATAAAAGATCTGTTCGAAGATGTCGGTATCTTTGAATCGTCGGACATAGTTTTTTCCAAAAGTTGTAAAATGTGGAATCGGTTCATACAAACCATAACCTAAAAACCAGCGGTAAGCGACGTTGACTTCAATTTCGCGTATCGTCTGACGCATACTTCGGATCCCAAAAAGATATTGAATCAATACGATTTTAAATAGGACGACCGGATCGACCGAAGGTCTGCCGTTATCCTTACAGTACAAAGGTTCTACCAGCGGATAAATAAACCCAAAGTCGATGACGCGATCTACTTTTCTTAGAATATGATTTTTAGGAACCAAGTCTTCCAGACAACTAAGCTCTACTTTTCTTCGATTATCGATGGGGGTTAAACTAAGCATTTCCAATCACTCTCCTTTGTTTTATTATATCATTTTTTGGGAAAAATTTCGATTGGAAATGGTATTTTTTGATACAAAAATAGGGCTTTCGCCCTACCTTTGTCTACAGTCTGAGACATAGCTTTCACACTATGTCTTTTACATCTAAATATTAAGCTTTTCAATTATCTCAAAATCATCAGCGTTGTAAAGCGCGATGACCTTGTCTTCAAGTATGGCAAAGGACGGAGCATAGTCCCTCGGTCTTGACGGAGAGCCGGGATTTAATATGATAAGTTTGTCCTTTTTCTCCAATTTTTTGACATGAGTATGACCGTAGACAAGGATGTCACATTTATTTTCCCTTGCCTCTTTTTCATAAGATGTCATTGATTTTATAAATCCATGCGTAGCAAAGATTCTTAGATTGTCAAAGCTGAAAATACGCTCATACTCGCTTACATCCTTACCCATCAATCTCATACCGTCAAAATAATCAGTATTTCCCCTTACAAAATATATATTATCAAGTGTAGAAATATAGTCACTGATAAAGCATGAATGTGCCACACCGTAGGGCAGTACGTCCCCTGTGTGTATTATTGCATCATATCCTTTAGAAAATTCCACTATATTTTTGAGAGCCTCTTCATCTCCGTGCGTATCGCTTACAAATACTATCTTCATATCTATTTTTTTATCCTTACAGGCAATATTACATGTATATAATTTTCATCACTTTCAGATGTTATCTTACAAGGGCTTAGAGAATTAGTTATCTTCATTGTGATATACTCATCGTCCACGTTTTTTAGTATGTCAAGTAAAAACTCGCAGTTAAATGCTATCTCAAAGTTTTCACCCTCAAGCTTTATATCCACTATCTCATTGGCATTTCCCACCTGATCGTTTCTTGAAGTTATATTCATCATAAAATCTTTTGATTCCAATTTTATAAGCTTATTGTTTGAAAGCAATGACACCCTGTCTATAGCTGATTTTAGGTCACTTGACCTTACAGTTACAGTAGATTTCTCATTTTTAGGTATTATTGACTCATAATCTATGAAATTTCCTGTAACCAAATTACTTGTAATTACAGTCTCATCTATTATTACGCAGATATGCTTGTCATCAAAGGCAAATTTTACAAATTCCACTCCATCTTCTATAGTCTTTGCTATATCAGTCAATATACTTCCGTTTATAATCAGCTTTTTCTCGTCGAAAGATATGTCTTCAAATGCTTTTTCCATAACCACAAATCTGAAATTATCTACAGAAAACATAGTGAATCTGTTTTGATCTATTTTGAAAAAATGACACATATATATCTGATTAGGATCGTTGCTTGCTATGGCGTAATTAGTCTTTAATATCATATTTTTAAAATCGTCAGCCTCTATTTTTACGAAAAATCTATCATCTATATATGCCGGCATAGGAAAGTCTTCACATCTTATATATTTGATGTTGAATTTTGAGTTTTGACATCTGACTTCTATCAGATCATTTTCATCAATAGATGTGAAATGTATGGTATCATTAGGTAGCTTACGCACTATATCAGATATTATCTTCGCATCTATTACTATCTTACCTTCTTCGTATACTTCACAGGCAATAGATGTCTGTATACCCACCTCCATATTATTGGTAGTGAGCAGTAGATTGCCTTCTTCTATTTCAAAATATATTCCCTTTAATATTTCCATAGTGTTCTTCGTGGCTACCGCCTTTTGCACAACTGATATAGCCTTCGAAAGCTCTCTTTGATTTACCTTGAATTTCATATCTACCTCTTGAGTTAAAATTATATAATACAATTTATAAAATATACTAAACTTAAAAATACAATATAAATTTTACCATAATAAAGAAGGATTTTCAAATATTATGATTTGAAAATCCTTAATTAATTTTTATTCGTGTATTTATTAAAAATTTTATTAGATTTTTAATAAATAACTCAACTTTCAATGTAGTCAATGTGTTTTTCATGTGGAAAAGTTGAATGACTACATTATAATTAAATTTATCAGTTTATAACAGTAAATTTTTTGATGATATTCATAAGTAATAATATTATCTATAGTGGACTTACATTATTTTATAAGATTTTAGTATTACTATATGAATGATGAAAAAAGTATAAGTGATAATAACTTTAGGTATAAAAAAACACCAATTTGAATTGGTGTAATTTTTATTTTTTTAAAAAAGTTGATATAAGCAATAATATAATTGCAATATTATTTATTGTAGACAAAGGTAAATTTAAATACATATTCTTGTATTGAAAAAACCTTATGAGAATAATTGTTATAATTGAAATTATTGATACTATTTTAATCAGTAATTCTCTATATTTTTTCATAAGTCATACTCCATTTTTAATAAATACTTAACTTTCCATATAAAAATCATCTTATCATTTTTTTTATTGAGTAAAATTTAAAACAATAAATTATTACTTAATATATTTATTGAGAAATTAATATTAACTAATTATGTTTGTAATTATAAATTCTTAAATAACTTGTGTCAAGTATTTTTAATATACTATCTTTATTATATATAATACTTATATTCATGTTAATTTATTATATCTATATTTTTTATTGTAAAAATTATATAGATTAATATGATAAATGAGGAAACAGCTGTATTTTTTGCTTTTATATATAAAAAAATATAAATATTTTAGTAGTATTAGTAGTAGGGGCTGTGGATTTGTTGATAAGTAGTAAAAAGCCCTGTAGTAAAAAGAAAAATTTTTTGTATAAAGCTGTGGATAAGTCCTTAATTATCTGTGTAAAAAAAGTAACTTTTCCACAAAAAAACGGCTATACTTGTATTTTCATACAAAATAGCCATTTTTTAACTTATTCTCCCTTTATCTTCTTTATCAATTTTTCAACTACCATATCCATGTTTTCTTTTTTGCTTTGTATGTCTTCTTCCACCTTTTTACAGGCATGTATAACAGTAGTGTGATCTCTGTTTCCGAATTCTTCTCCTATCTTACTAAGAGACATATCCATTAATTCCTTACAGAGATACATTGCAATCTGTCTTGGATAGGCGATGTTCTTAGTCTTCTTTTTAGAAGAAAAATCATCGTATTTGATGCTGAACTCTCTGGCTACAACTTCCTTGATATAGTCAGAGCTTAGCTGTCTGTCGCTGTTTTTGTCGAATAAATCGTTCAATACTTCATTGGCAAGTTCAAATGAAATAGGTCTTTTCATCAGATTTGAGTATCCGCATACCTTGTTTAGAGCACCTTCAAGCTCCCTTATATTGGCTTTTATATTTTTAGCTATAAGATTGAGCACGTCTCTTGGCACTTCTTTTCTGTCTGTCTCGCATTTTTTTTCAAGTATTGCAACCCTGGTTTCAAAGTCAGGAGGCTGTATATCTATAGTAAGTCCCATGCCAAACCTTGAACGCAGTCTATCCTCAAGAGTAGTCAGCTCTTTTGGCGGTCTGTCGCTTGATAGTATTATCTGCTTGTTGGCACTGTACAGCTCGTTGAATGTGTGAAAGAGCTCCTCCTGTGTAGTATCTTTATCAGCAAAAAACTGTACGTCATCTATCAATATAGCGTCAAGCTCCCTGTACTTATCTCTGAAATCTTGAGTTTTTCTATTTTGAAGAGAGTAGATAAAGTCGTTGGTAAAAGTCTCCGAAGAGATGTAAGATACCTTGTAGTTAGGATTTTTTTCCTTTATTCTGTTGGATATGGCATGCATAAGATGAGTTTTTCCAAGACCTACACCACCATACAAAAATAATGGATTGTAGGCGTCCTTTGGAGATTCAAATGCGGGATTTTCCGCTACAGCTATGCAGGCAGCATAGGCAAGATTGTTTGATGTACCTGTTACAAAGGCATCAAAGGTATACTTTGTATACTTATTCTCCCTATGATAAATCTCTTTTACTATCTTTTGTACTTCGTTGTCGTTGAGTATAAGCTTTACCGTAATGTCTCCAAGATTGAGCTGATTTCTTGCAATATCGTGAATTTTATTAAGCTCCTTGGATAAATTTTCTCTTATAAATTCGTTACTGCATTTGAGAAATATCGTATTGTCGTAAAATTCGTAAAAAATAGTGGCGTTATTTCCGAAAAAAGTATTGTAAAAACTTGGATTTATATTGTCTTTATAGGTATTTAGAATACTTTTCCATATCATAAGACCGTCCATAGATTTGACCTCATTAAAAAAAATTTGTGGATAAATATATCAAAATTAGTGGATAAAAAAATGTTAAAAAAATTTATGCACAAAATCAACATAAAAATATCCACAAAAAGAAATTGTAAATACAATACTAAAGTGGATAAACTCACATAAAATAACAAAGTATCCACAGTGTTATACACATTTTGTGGATAAGTAAATAAAATAATCCACTATCTGTGGATAAATTTACAAGAATATATTAGCAAATTTAATTTAAAATTTCAAGTTCAAAAAATTTAAGACTTACTTAAAAACTTGCCATTACATAAAATTTTTTATATAAAAAACACAATATGTAGTAATAAATCATCTGTGGATAACTATATTTTGAATTTTTTAAAAAAATAAAAAAATTTTTAAAAATAATTTGACAAAACTGTATATAAACTTTATAATATCTCTGTTATGATTAAGAAGTAATCAAAAAGGGTGTATTTTATATTTATTTTGGTATTCGACTTGTTTTAGAGTCAGATTTTACGTTATGCACCCGTGGGTAAGAAAATAAAATATAGTATTGAAAGGCGGTGCAACGATGAGCAAAAGAACTTACCAACCTAAGAAAAGACAAAGAAAAAGAGAACACGGATTCAGAAAGAGAATGAGTACTCCGGGAGGAAGAAGAGTACTGAAAAATAGAAGAGCTAAAGGTAGAAAAAGACTTACAGCTTAGTTTTAAAGAGCCACTTTAAACTCATTAAGGTGGCTTATTATCTATCTTTTTTATTTTTATGCTTATTTATTTTTCATTTTTTCATATCTAAATGATATGTCGTAAATCTTTATCACTATTCTATGACTTTATAGTATGTAATTATAGTAAGTATTTTTATCGCTTTAAGAAAGTCTACTATATTAATGCCATAAATTGTTAAAAGATGAATAAGTAATGTATATTATGAAGGATATCTTGCTGATTTAAATATTGTTGCATTATCCATAATCAAAATGCTGATTTATATATTTTTATTTAATATGTAATTTGCCGTTTTGTGGAGGGTAATTACACATTTTTATTGAAATATCGACAAATATTTGAGGCTTTTTATGACATTTGAAATGATAAAAAAAGACAAACAATTCAGGTATATCTACAGTAGGGGCAAATCATTTGCAAATAAAAAGCTGGTTGTCTACTACATAAAAAATAATGATGAAAAACTTAAGATAGGAATAAGCATTTCTAAAAAAGTAGGTAAGGCGGTAGTAAGGAACAGGCTTAGAAGGCTGATAAAGGAAAATATCAGATTAAACACGAAGATGAAAACAGGCTACAGTATTATTATTTTAGCAAGGGTCGGAGCCGACGACCTCGATTTTCAAACTATGAAAAGCTCTATCAATCACTTACTTAAAAAATGTGATTTGACATAGTATTAAAAGAAAAGTATATTTAAGGTTTTTATTATGTCTAAGATTATTATAATTATGATTAAGTTTTATCAAAAATATATCTCTCCAATGAAGCCAAGACCAACGTGCAGATTTTATCCTACATGTTCGACTTACTGTCTACAGGCATATCAAAAATACGGTTTTTTTAAAGGGACAGGCCTTTCAATATGGAGAGTTTTAAGGTGCAATCCGTTTTGTAAGGGCGGATATGATCCTTTAAAATAGAGGGTACAGTTATTATTAGGAGGAGAGTTTTTGAGTCAAATATCTTATTTTTTCGGTCATATACTTGAGTTTTTCTACAATATGACCTCTAACTATGCGCTATCAATAGTATTGTTTACAATACTTACAAAGATAATATTATTACCTCTTACTATATCACAGATGCGTTCAATGAGTGCTATGAAACTCTTACAACCTGAGATAGACAAGATTAATAAAAAGTATAAAAATGACAGACAAAAACAAAGTGAGCTTTTGTCAAAGTTATACAAGGACAATAATATCAATCCGGCTGCCGGATGTCTGCCACTTCTTATACAACTTCCGATACTTACAGCGATGTACTCTGTTATCAGAGAGCCTGTAAAGTATGTATTTTCAAATAATGAGGCATTGTACAAGACTGCCGATATAGGATTTTTTTGGGTAAAGCATCTTACAGATGTTGATAAGATAAATGTAGGAGGCATGGATCTGCCTTTCATTTTACCGGTGTTGTCAGCGATTTTCACCTATTTACAATTAAAAATGTCTACTGCAAGATCGTCATCAGACAACGAAATGGCTCAAGGTATGAATAAGAACATGTCTATAATGATGCCGATAATGATGCTTGTATGGGGTGTGATGTTCCCTGCAGGTCTTATGCTTTACTGGGTAACAGGTAATATAGTACAAATTATCCAACAGTATTTCATAGGAAAGTATGAAGAGAAAATAATGCTTGAAAAAAAGGAAAATTCAGGACAAATATCTAAAAATCAAGTAAAAAAACAAAGCAATGCATCTGCAAAAAAAGACGATAAGAAATAGTTGAAGTACTCTTAAAATTATGATGTGTATAAAGGAGAAAAAAGTGGACTATATACAAATATCAGCTAAGACGAGAAGTGAAGCTATAGAAAAAGCGAAGGAAAAGTTTGGTGTAGGAGAAGAAAATTTAGATATTAAGGTAGTTGATGAAGGAAGCAGAGGATTTTTGGGAATAGGCGCCAAAGATTACGTAATCAACGTTAAAAAGATAGTGAAAAAAGACGAGGTAATCAGAGATTTTTTAAGGAAAATCTACAATTGCCTTGATATAAAAATAGATGTAAGAGTGGAAGAAGAAGAGGACACTGTAAGAGTATTTGTAACAGGTGAAGGCGCTTCTATACTGATAGGAAGACACGGTGAGTCTCTTGACGGACTGCAAACTATAGTAAACATATATCTTACAAAGGAAACTGACGAACACAAGAGATTGATACTTGACATCGAAGGATATAGGGAAAAAAGAGAGGCTTCTTTAGTAGCCTATGCTAAGAAAATGGCTCAAAAGGTGATATACAGCAGAAGATCTATAAAACTTGACGCCATGAATCCTTACGAGAGAAGAATAGTGCATTTTGCATTGCAGGACAACCACAGGGTAACTTCTTTCTCAGAAGGGGAAGAGCCTAACAGAAGAATAGTATTGGCTCTAAAGAAGAACAACAATCATAGGAATTCATATTCAAACAGAAAGAAATACTAAAATTTATTAAATAAGCTAAATATATTATCTTATATAGAAAATTTATAATAAATTTTAAATAAGAATACATTTATGTATCTTTTGCAAAAAAAGTGATTAATTTTTTATAAGGAATAATTTAATATTTTAATTATAAAGTGCAATCTTAACAGGGTTGCACTTTTTTTCAATCTGATATATTTTTTTTTGAGATTATGTGATATAATTTTAAATACTTTTTTAAAAGAGAAGATAGTTTAATACTAATCAGCATTTATAACGTCAAGCTTATTATATTAGCAAAGTATTTGTTTTGCAGATTATCAATAATATTACTGTTATAAAATTACAAGGCTTTTTGAAAGCTTTTTAGTATAAGATATAAAATTAGGACTGAAATTTAAATGTATATAAATGACATTTTAAATTTGATATACATCAGATATTAAAGCATTAATAAATAATAATTATGGAGGAAAAAATGCAATACTTTAGAATTAGAACCTTTCCTTTTGATGAAAATGTATATATATTTTATGATGAGCAAAGCAGCGAGGCATGTATAATAGATCCGGGCGGAAGCTTTGAAAAGATAAGAGACTTTATAAGTAAGAAAAATCTTAAAGTCAAATCTGTAATCTTAACTCATGCCCATGCAGATCATATAGGAGCATTGCAGGAATTAATAGATGAATATCCAGATATGGAGGTAATAGCAAGTAAGAGGGAAAAAAAGATACTCAACTCGCCTGCATACAATCTTACAACTAACTTCGGAATGAAAAATACGAGCTTTGAAGCTACAAGATACGTAGAAGATGGAGACAGATATCAAATAGGCGGAAAAACTCTTACATTTATACTAACTCCGGGACATACATCAGGTTCTATGTGTGTATTTGACGGAGAAATTATGTTTACAGGAGATACCTTATTTGAAGGCTCCATAGGTCGTACAGATTTGCCAAGCGGCTCATATCAGGAGATGGAAAATTCTCTAAGAAGACTGTCTCAGATGGATGGAGACATAATAATCTTACCGGGTCACGGAGATCAAAGCACCATAGCTCAGGAGAAAAGACATAATCCCTTCCTAAGGAATATATAATGATAATAGTAAATGACAACAAAAAATATGACATAGAGCTAAAAGAACTTGGAGATATGCTCTTTGCCAAAAAAATAGAAGTTAAGGTGATTGACAAAGAGCAGTATTTAGAGCTTGCTGATGTTTCCGATGATGATGTAATAAGGCTTGAAAAAGTAGAAGATAAGGTGAAGATAAGCCTTAGTAAAAGTGATGTCCTATATGAAGATGAGATGGAGATAGATTTTAAGGAAAAACTCATATACAAAAAACTTCTCTACAAGACCATATGCAAAAATTACGGAAATATCTCTCCAAAGTGGGGCATATTGACAGGTATAAGACCTGTAAAAATAGTAAATGATTTGAAAAAAGAGGGCTTAAAAAATCAGCTTATAGATGATATACTAAGGGAAAAATATATGATTTCAGCTGAAAAATCAGACTTGATAAGAGGCATATCCGACATACAGGAAGAGATAATATCAAGGCTTGATAAGAAGATAAGCATATATATTTCCATTCCCTTTTGCCCAAGCAGATGTAACTACTGCTCCTTCTTTTCAATGGATAGCAACAAGGGCAAAAAATTCATGGATGACTATCTTACAAACTTGGAGATAGAGATAAGACATACATTGTCGATGCCGTACTTCAAGGATAAGAAGATAAGCTCCATCTATGTAGGTGGAGGTACTCCGTCATCTCTTGATTATGATAAGTTAAAAAGATTTTTTAAGATAATACATGATAACTTCAATATTGATGACATAGACGAATTTACATTTGAGGCAGGAAGAGTGGATACCCTTGATGAGGAAAAATTGAAGATAATTTTTCAAAACAAGGTCAGCAGAATATCTATAAATCCTCAGACGATGAACGACATCACCTTTGGAAGAATAGGCAGAAAGCATAATTCCAAAGATGTAAGAGAAATCTTTGCCCTTGCAAGACAAATAGGCTTTGACAATATAAACATGGATCTCATAATGGGTCTTACAGGTGAAAGCATAGATGATATGAGATATTCTGTAGATGAGATAATAAAACTGGATCCTGAAAGCATAACTGTCCACTGCCTTGCAGTAAAGAGGGCATCTGATATAAATACTAAGAAAATAAAGACAGACAATCTACAAATATCGGATCTTATGCAGGAAGTAAACGAAAAATTACAGACAAAGGGATATCAGCCATATTATCTTTACAGGCAGAAAAATATGCTTGAAAACGGTGAAAACATAGGCTATTGTAAAAGGGGAAGATATGGTCTTTACAATATGGCTATGATGGATGAGATACAGACTATAATAGGATTTGGAGCAGGCTCATCGACAAAGATTTTGGATGAAAAGACAAATCTGATAAGCAGGGTGCCCAATTATAAGGATGTAATTTTATATAATAATAATATAAATGAAATGTTAAAAAGAAAGGAAGTGTTATTATGAAGGCATTGCAAAGAGTAACAGGAACACAGGATTTATTTCCGGAAGATCTTGCCAAGATTGACTATGTGACAGGGGTATTCAAGGAAGTATGCAAGGTCTTTGACTATATGGAGTATGAGACACCTACATTTGAGTACACGAGTCTTTTTACGAGGGGTATAGGCGAGACTACAGACATAGTAAATAAGGAGATGTTTACCTTTGTACCGAGGGGAGACAGCCAAAAGGACAGTATCACTCTAAAACCTGAGGGTACAGCGTCAATAGTAAGACTATACAACCAACATAATTTGCAAAGTAAGAAACCTCCGCTCAAACTTTTTTACATTACACCTTGTTTTAGAAATGAGAGAAACCAAAAGGGGAGATTCAAAGAATTTCACCAATTTGGTACTGAAATCTTAGGCTCCGACGCTGCAAGTACAGATGCGGAAATAATCACACTTGCCTATAGATTCTTTGAAAGACTTGGAATTATGGAGCATATCACACTTGAGATAAACTCAGTAGGAGGCTTTGAGTCGAGGAAGGCATATAACGAAAAATTAAGAGATTTTTTAAAGGACGATTTTGACAAATTATGCGATACCTGCAAGGAAAGATACGATAAGAACCCTATGAGGATAATAGATTGCAAGGAAAAAAGCTGTAATAATATAACTAAGAACGCTCCTTTGATGATAGATAATATATCTCAAGAAGAAAAAGAGCATTTTGAAAAGGTGAAGCGTCTATTGGATGCAGCAGGGGTAAAATATGTAGTAAATCCGAATATTGTAAGGGGCTTGGACTACTATACCAAGACAGCCTTTGAATTTGTATCTAAGCACATAGGCTCACAGGCTACAGTATGTGGCGGAGGAAGATATGACGGACTTGTCAAAGAACTTGGAGGAGCAGATATCAGCGGAGTGGGCTTTGGACTTGGCATAGAGCGTTTGATAATGACACTTGACGAGCTTGGCAAGATGCCGGAATTTAAGGTGGAATATGATCTGTACATTGCTTCACTTGGAGAAGAGGCAGATGTAAAATCATTTGAAATAGTGGACAATCTTAGGAAAAAAGGCATAGTTTGCGACAAGGATCACGTACAAAAATCTCTCAAGGCACAGATGAAGTATGCAGACGACAAAAATGCACACTATACTTTGATGCTTGGAGAAAATGAGTTAGAGTCAGGCAAGGCTACTCTCAAGGATATGACTACATCTACTCAAATAGAGGTGGAGCTTGATAATTTTGAAGAGGAATTTTTAAAAATCTTGAAAAAATAAAGTTTAAGAGGAAGTAATAATGGGTTTTGAACACAGGATACTCAAAGGTATAGCAAAGACAAGGCACGAAATATTTACCAAGATAATGAAATTTTTCTCACTGTCGGCAAATGCAGGAGTGATATTTTTTATCTTATCACTACTGATGATTTTGAGCGGAAAGTACAAAAAAATAGGATATGCCTGCATAGTTACAGTGCTTACACATTCCTTTATATGTAATGTAATATTAAAGCCCTTAATCAGAAGGATGAGGCCTTTTGACAGGTATCAGGACATCATAGTCTTACTTGATAAATTGCCTAAGGACTATTCTTTTCCGTCAGGGCATACAGGAGCTTCATTTACCTTTGCCACTACTGTATTTTTATATGATAAGAGGCTGGGAGCTCTTGCCTATATACTTGCACTTTGCATAGCTTATTCACGTATGTATCTTGGTGTTCACTACCCGACTGATATAATAGGTGGAGCTATATTGGGGAGCAGTGTGGCAATATTGATGTATTACTTTTTCCCTTTGGATAAGGTGCTTTCTATATTTAAATTGTAAGCGATATATCAGTATAAAAATATAGCTTATGCCTAATGAAATAATGGAAAATTTAAGTTGCATAAAGTACGGGTTTAAGACTAATCATAAGATAATCTAAGAAATATTTTATATTAATCAAATGCATATCGTTATTAAAATAAGGCAGAATGCTTTTAATATAAAAAAACAGGGTATCATAAATCAGTCGATAAATGGATAAAATTTTGTATTAATTTTTTTGGAGGTTTTCATGGAATACTATTCTACCATCAAGATACATGACAATCTGTATTATGTCGGGGTAAACGACAGACATACACATCTTTTTGAAAATATGTGGCCACTCGAAAGGGGAGTCAGCTACAACTCTTTTTTGATGACAGGAGAAAAGAACATACTTATAGACTCTGTACAAGCTGACAGATATGAAATGTACATCAGCAAGATAAAATCTGTAATAGGTGAGGGTAAGATAGACTATCTTGTCATCAACCATATGGAGCCAGACCACTCAAGCTCTATAGAACTATTATTACAGGCATTTCCTGAGATGAAATTGGTCGGCAATGCCAAGACTGAAGATTTTATAAAGGCATTTTACAAGATAGATACTAAGGACATTTTTATAACTGTAAAGGACGGAGAAAAGATAAAACTTGGTGATGAAGAGCTTACTTTCTACACTACGCCTATGGTGCACTGGCCTGAGTCTATGGTTTCATATCACGAAAAAACTCAGACTCTATTTTCTCAAGACGCATTTGGAGGCTTCGGTACATTAAATGGCGGAATATTTGATGACGAAGTGGAATGGAGAGAGCACGAGTACGAAACAAGAAGATATTTTACCAACATAGTAGGTAAATTTTCAACTCAGATACAAGGAGTATTGAAAAAACTTTCAGCTCTTAAAATCAAGACTATATGTCCTGTACATGGTCTTGTATGGAGAAAAGACCCTCAAAAAATAGTACAATTCTATGATTCATTGTCAAAATTTGAGGTCAAAGAAGGTGTTGTTATAACCTATGGTACTATGTACGGCAACACTGAAAAAATGGCAGATATAATGGCAAATACCCTTTCTAAGAATGGAATTAAGGATGTACTAGTCTATGATGTGTCAAAAACTCATATATCGCACATACTTGCCAATATATGGATAAACAAGGGCTTACTCCTTGGCAGTTGCTCTTATAACAATGGACTGTATCCTGTAATGGAGCATACACTAAATATACTATATACAAATAAACTTAAAAATCACGTTCTTGGAATATTTGGAACTTACGGCTGGAGCGGTGGGGGAGTAAAGACTCTTTCAGAACTTCCAAAGACTAATCCATCTTATGACTTTATAGAAGAAACAGTGGAAGTCAAATGTTCACCGTCATATGATGATGTACAAAGATGTATAGCTCTTGCTGACGAGATGACAAGAAGAATAAGAGCCAATAATCAATAATAAACGCAAAAAAACACCACTTATAAAGTGGTGTTTTCCTTATATAAAACTTAAAGGGGATAAAACTATGAATTTCATTTTGTAATCAAATTCCACATAACTATCTCTTATCTAAAAATCTATCACAAATCACTTAACTTATACTTAAAGATTAGTTGAATATATTAAAATCCCCTAAAAAAATCCTATTTTGCTCTGTAAATATTTGTTGAAGTAGAGTTGCTTTTTGTGAGTTCAGCGTGTTTTTTTAATCTTTCAGCCAGATTCTTTTCATATATATCGGAATACACAAAGTCGAAGACGTAAAGACTCTTCATCTTTTGATTAAAATTAGTGCCACTGCCTACATAGATAGCTATATCCATATAGTAAAAAGGAACTTTCTTCTTATCGAAGTATTTTTTAGATTCCAAGACAATCTTTGCCATAGTCTTATAACTGACATCATCCGTATATACAGATATACTCAAGTTACCTGAGTTTTTGGCAAGGGCTGCAATGTCATATTTCTTATCTACAGTAAGGCTCCTTGGATTTATCTGATGCGGTGATGCCTCATCATTTTCAAACTTCTTTACGAAACTTCCTGTTACAAAAAAATCCCTTTTGTTAAAAGGTAAAGATGAGTCAATGGAATCCTTTACCATTTTATTATATTCTCTATCAAGTCTTGCCAAGGTAGAATATCCGTTTTGCACATAATAAGACCTGTCTTCCAGTAATTTACCTGATTTGTTAAAGAACAGCATAAATTGCGTGTCTATACTTTTTTGCGATTGCACCCTTGTCTTATAGCTGCGCATCTTATAGTCATAGCCGACAAAAGCAATCTTTAGATTATTGTTTTTGTATTTGTCCGATATATATTTTTCAGCCGACTTTTTTATCATGATCTTTACAAACGGATTACCGTTAAAATCTTCGTAAATGTGAAATAAGAAGAAAATAACCGCTATGAAAGCAGCTGTAAAGAGCATAAAAAAGAGCTTGTTATTCTCTTTCATTTCTCCCCCCGCTAAACTATCACCTATGTACATATTATAGTACAAAAATCGAAATAAGTATATAGAAAAAAGGAAAATATTTCAACTTTTTTTAAGGTAGTATAATTATACCTTAAATTTAGAAAAAGTAAACTATTTTTTTAGAAATTAATGTCCAATTTCATAATATATAGACTTATAACGTTGTGAAATAGCTAAAGTTAAAAGAAAAATTTTTAATACAGGCATTTACGATTTATATAATAGAGTATATAAAAAATAGCAAAATTTAAGATAATTTATAAATGTTTCCCTCTTTAATTTAAGCTTTAGTAAAATATATTTATTTTTATACTAATATTTATTTGATTAAATAAAATTTAAATAAATATTATTTAGAAAATTGTGTGTAAAGTGCTGTATTAAAAAATCTATAAATATTTAAATTTCAGAGAAAATTGCGATAATTTTAGTGGGAAGGTTGAGTTATTAACTATTGAAATTAGATATAAAAGTATCAGTAATTAGCCTTATAAATTAATTATTTTTGATGTAATATATATCGAATATTTTTAACAGAAAATTTAATTTATTGCAAAAAATTTGAAAAAATATATTTGTAATCTATAAGTATATTTTCTAAACAGTATAATTAATTGTACTTATATAATAAGACAAATAAAAATTTTAGTCCAAGTCTTCAGCATCAAAATTAATTATATCCAAGTATCTCTTAATAATATTTTCGTCAGGAGATATCTGATACCTCTCTTTGAAAAACTCCACAAATTTTTCTTCATCACTTTTGTCGAGCATATTTTCAGCCACTATTTGAAGTGTGCCTATTTCCATTATAGGAGTGATTTGTATTATGTCTTTTTTGTTTGACTTTATAAGTCTTATATCCTCATTGGACATGAGTCTGTCAGTCTTGATATTCAGATAGACGAAAGAGTCTTCATCTCTCTTATCTTCACTCATTTTTACAGCTTCTTCTATTGAATCAGCATTCCAAATCTCAATTTTTTTGAATATAGGTATTTCTATTTCCTTTATGCTTAGATTTTTTTCATCATCTATTGTAACATCAAGTATGAGCTTTTTTTCAGTCTTGACTTCCGTCTTGTTGTAATGTAGGGGAGAGCCGCTGTAATAAGCTCTTTTTTGTGTACCGCCAATGACCTGATACTTATGGACATGCCCTAAGGCGATGTAGTCAGCAGTTTTTGCAAAGGAAGATGAGTCCACTATATAAGCACCGCCAAGAGAGTAGCCTACTTTTTCTTCTGAAACACTTGCTTTTATAGCAAAGAGATGAGCTATCATAATATTAAATTCATCTTTTTTAAAAAACTTTTCCTTTTCTCTAATCAAGGCTTCAAATTTTTCTTGAAAGGACTTTGACATTTCCTCATCAGTATCAGAAAGATCTGAAAAAGACTCTCCAAGTCTGTTTTCACTGATATAGGGCATGGCAAGTATATTTGCGATTTTGCCGTTTATTTCAACTTTTATAACTCCCTTATTACAAGAGAGCACTTTAGCATTTTTATAATTTCCTACTTCAATATCATCATCGTGACTTTCATAGATTATTATGCCGTGAGATTTTGCCAATGACTTTGCACTGGCAAGTCTTTTGGGGCTGTCATGATTTCCGGCTATGATTACACATAGAGCAGAAGTATTAGCTGAAATCTTGCTAAGAGTATCGTAAAATAAAGTCTCAGCAAGAGCAGAGGGATTGGCAGTGTCGAATATATCGCCTGCTATTATTATCAGGTCAGGATTTATCTCCTTAGATTTTTCCACAAAAAAATCCAAGAATTTCCTTTGTTCATCTATTCTTGAAAAGCCGTCCAAAGACTTGCCTATATGCCAATCAGCAGTATGTAGTATACGCATGTTCTTCCTTTCTTAAATTTATAATGATATTTCTAATTGGATAGATTATAATAATATTATATATTTATACTTTAAAAATTTTTTCTACAGAAAACTTAATTGCCAATTATTGGTATTATTATAAATTTAATAAATTATTGTAAATATTATAAAGACTATATTATAATGCTGATATCTCAATATAATATTATAACTAAGTAATTTTATCACGTAAAGAAAGTAAAATCAAATATAAATATAATAAAAAATAGTCATTAAAAATATACAAATTATACTATCTTTTTTTAAAAAACTATAGTATAATATGAAAAAAAGTAGTATAATATAGAAAAAATATAAAATATGTAAAAAATATGTTATTTTATTTTAGAAAATTTATTTAAAAATTAATTTTTTTTATAGCTTTAAGAATAGAAATTTAATAATTGGGTATCGGAAATATACGTAGTATGAAGCGTGGTGTTTTTAAGTATGGATAGTTATGGTTGTCAAATACACATAAGGCATGATACATACCTGCCAATAATTAATTAATGGTATCTTATTTGAAATTAGATTTTTTATCTTAAACTGTTTGAGTTTAAGTTGTAAGTATTTTATAACATATGTGATGACTATAATTAAAGAAATTATTTTTATAAAAAATTAATTGGAGTTATGAAATTTTCAAGGAGGCTTATTTATGAGGAAGTCAGGAGGTTTTACTCTTGTAGAACTGATAACAGTGGTAGTCATACTCGGCATTTTGCTGATGATGGTCGTACCTACCATGTCAGAAACAAGAGATGGTGTTGGTAAGAATCAGGCAAATACCACACATAAGATATTTGTAAATGCAATAGACTATTGGATTAAGGATAATATCAATCCGGCTCAAAGACCGGCAAATTTTTTCAGTAAAAATTCACAAGGAAAAAATGTGCTTGATTATATTTCAGTAAATGATGTATTTCAAAGTACAAATATATCTAAGGATAGTAGCTCAGCTACCGGATATAAATTAAATACTCCTTTTGTAGATGGATATAGGCAAGTTGAGGTAAAGTTTGAAAGAGGAGTATTAAAGACAAGATATATGTATGCTGAGTCTGACGGAACTTTTTCTTCAAGAGGAGATAAGGCATCCCTTACTTATGGTATTTACGATATGGATTCATCTGGAAATGTGAAGGATTACAATACTTTGGTAAATAATAAGTTTATAGTAATTGGAAATTATGTAGAATTGAAATAATTGAAGTATGTAAGTTCTTGTAAAAGGAGCGAGAGAAGGGATTGTATGAAAATAAATATTCAAAATAAGGAAAAAAAGAGAAAAAAGCATAAGGGATTTCTATTATTTATGGTTATTATCATTACTATAATAATGGTATCAGTAATCTTAGCTGTTACGTTGTTAGCAAGGGCACATTCCAATGATATTATAAATGATACACATAGAAGTAAGGCATATTATATAGCAAATGCCGGTGCCGAGATGATGTATGCAGCCTTGATAGAAGACGTTGCAGGTGGTAATATACTTGGTAGAGGTGGCAAACCTGGTGGAGGTTTTGACAAAGTTCAGAATAATATAATGGTAAAAAATAATATTGAAATCAAAAATAAAGCAGGTCAGGTTCTTGGATATGTAGATTTAACTGTAGATTTGAGAAAGATGTTAGTATCTCTTCCGGGAGGAACTAATGATTCAAGATGGTATTTTAGAATATTATCCAACGGAAGAGTTGAAAGAAATGACAACCCTAATAAACCTACTGATTCTCACTATGTAACTATGTTTGTATTCAGTGATGACCCGTCAGCTGCCAAGGTATATGATGGTAATGTACAAAATCCTTAGAAAAAAGTATGTAAAATAAAAGCATGACACTTTTTCTTTTTAGAGTAATCGATAATTAATCCAATAAGACAAATGATGAAGGTGATTATATGAAGAAAAATAAAGGTTTTACCCTTATAGAACTTATTGTAGCTATGGCTTTGCTTGTATTCGTATTTTTGTTCTCGGCAGCGTTGTTCGACCGAGCAATACAAGGGACACCTAAGCTTAGAAACACAATTACTAAGAACTCTGAGGCTCTGTCGAAGATGGAAGACGGCATTATAGATGTAAAAGAGGCATATATATATAACCAAAAAGCTGTTAAGAATCCTGCAGATAAGCCGAAAAACTATGATAAGATAGAGGGGCTTAATACAGCTACAGGACAACCGGAAAAGGGTGCACCTATAAGTGTTAATGTATCAGGTATATTTAATATAACACCGCCAAATGGTGGTGCGAATATTTCTGTTGGTTCAATAAAGGGTTATTTTGTATCAATGGATTCTAAAACAAATACAATAGTGTATAATAATCCTAATGTAACAGATACTACATTTACATTTGTAAGTACAGGATATAAGGAATCTCCTACTGCAACTATTGACACTATGTCTATTGATGCAAACAGAAGATTTTTCTATCTGCCTAAGGTTTCAATTCCAAGTGTAACTCCTAAAAGTTTAAGGGTGGATTATACTATCAAACAGGATGGTAATCAGACTAAGTTACAGTTATCAAGACTTAGATTTTTGATCTCACCTATAGACTTCAATAGTAACATATACTCTTATTTCCATGATGGGTATAACAGTAATCAGTACTTATTTACAGTTACGCCTGATACATTTGGATTTATAGGAAAAGAACAGGATTCAGATTCAAAAACATCCGGCTCAGCGACATACAATATACCTACCTATGCAAGTAACAAGAAAGAGTATATTAATGTTATAGATAGAGACTTTGCAGCAGAAGGTATGACATTGAACCTTAACGGTCGTACAGGAACAAAGAATAGTACCTTTGTAAATCAAAATACAAGTAGACAAAATGTAATTCATTATATGGGTTTACCTTTTACTGACTATCTTGATACTCATTTGGATCCTAACCTTGCAATCGCAAGAAGTAGAACAAATCCTAATAGATATTATTCTCTTTTTGACACTGATAATAAAGCTGATACTGATTATGGAAATGCAATGTCTCAAAGTGAGACAAAATATAACTTTACATGGGGTAATAACGATATAAGGAATTTCCTTGGAATAGGTACAAAAGTATCAGGACATATAACAGTACCTAATGCTTTTATGGAAGAGGTAGTTGCTACAGATAATAATGGTGTTGACAAGAAAATACCAGATGTTACTAAGGCTTATGGGAACACATTGTACTATAAGATGACAAACTCTACCAATTCAATAACTTTTCCTGGTAAAGGCAATGGAGATAAGACTATATTTATAAAATTCAATGCAAGAAACTATTATGAAAGATATAGACATTCAGAAAAATTCCCATACACACTGCTTTCTTATAATTATGATTATAATACGGGAGATATAGTAGCAGGAGAAAATCAGGGATTCCTTCTTTTTGTTGACTCTGACGGCATGATTAAGTCAGCTATATTTAATAGAAGCGGCAATCCTGTGATAAACAATATAAGCAATATAAATGATACGAAGTTATATACAGACGGTGGTTATAAATTTGAAACTTTAAATAATGACCATAAGATAGATGGTAAGAGGGATGGAAGAGAAGATTTCAATATTATGGCTATAGATAAAAGAGGCGGTACTATAAATGTTCATCTACTATATAAAACTGCCGGAAGCACTCTAAAAACTAATGTAAGAAAAGTATTTACTACTAATATTTCTGATATGACTAAGACATTTACCTTCGGACAATCAGTAAAATTGCTTAAAAATAGTACCGGTGCAATAGATACAGTGCTTAACTCAAATGTAGAGCCTGTGCTTGAAATAGCGGATATTTATTCTTATTATACTGCGTATACTGATAAGGATTTGGCAGGTATAATGAATTATCTATATAGAAGATATCTTACTTCAAATGAAAGAGGAGAAGAAGGAGGAAAATTTGACGAGTGGTTTTTGTCTAATTACTAAAAGGAGGGTAAAATGAATAATAAGAAAAGGGCGTTTACTCTTGTAGAGTTACTTGCAGTTGTGGCTATATCTGCTATTTTACTTTTTATAGCTACAGACAGACTTATAGGTGACTCGTTTAGGGCAAATGCCACATATAACCAAAGGGTGGATGTTCAGACAGGTGTCAAGACTTCCATGGACAATATCAAGAGTATACTCAAAAGAGCAATACAAGTCCATCTTGTAGGTCAGGAAGTATATAAGGAAGATATGAATCTAAATAGATTAGATAAAAAGTACAACTATATTGCTTTTAGAAGTGATGGAAATGGTAACAGATTCCTTGCCAATATAGTATATGATAAGGCTACAGATAAGTTTAATGTACTTCCTCTTACAGCCGGAGATAAAAAGGATATAATGACCGGTGACAAGATAGATTATAATCTTGAGTTTTATAAAAATGATAATAATTATAGAAAAAAACTTGATAATGATATGATTAATATCACTATAACAGGAAAGTCTAAAGCTAATGTACTTGGAAAAAGTATAAATGATGAGTTTGAACTTAAGGAAGATATACAACTCCCTAACGTAAATCAAGTCTTACTATCAAGGCACCTTCAAGGCGGTGTCGAGAAGATTACGGCACTCGCCTACGATAATGGAGTTATCCAACCTGGAAAAACTGCAAGTAAAGCAGGTATTGTATTGATAATGGACAGTTCAGGCTCAATGCTCTATAATATGGTTGATCCTATGAGTTCAAATCACAGTTCTTACCCTTTTAAGGTAGGTAATAGATTTAGGATAGGATGGGACAGGCGGACTAATTTAAGACCTGCAACATATAACTATTCATGGTCTGATGTGGAAAATCCATACAATAATCATGCTGCCCCGAGGACGGTAGTTCTTGGCAATGCCTTATATAACAGTTCAGATGGATTATTAAAGCAACTTCACAATATAGCTGTTGCTAAGAATATGGATTTTGAGGCGTATATATTTGATTATGGTTGGACTCTCAATGATTATAGTGAAGGTAATTTTAACTTTAGGGTGGCAAGTCCATACAATTATAGTGCAAGGTATCTTACTACCTTGGAATTAGCACATGATAAAGGCTACGGACCGTTTAATCTTGGAACTACTGAAGGATATAATAAGGCTGTAGAAACAGTGCGTGATAAAGCAAATATGAAGTTTAATATATCTAACCATGATAGAGATACTCCTGCAATGGGTGGTGGTGCTACCAGTACAGGGTATGCAATTCTTACCGGTCTTGAGATACTCCAACAGATGAAAGAAAGCGGGATAGAAAAGAGATTTTTTGTGCTTCTTACAGACGGTTCACCTAACTTGACTGCAGCACTTGGAGATAATAGAGATAAGAATGTCATCAACAGAGCTTTTTATAATTCAAATAGAGGAAACGGTCTGTCATATGGAGGAAAAAAGAGATCTGATGGAAGCTATGTCGCTGATGAGGGTATAGGTATGCAATATATTAAAGATGTTACAAGTGCAGCATCAGGCAACAATCCTAAGGGTTTATATGAATTTGCCATGCTCATAGGCTTATCAGGTATTCCTGATGAAGTTAAAAGGTTGGGAGTACCTAATCCTGGAATACAGTCATATTCCATTAATAACTATATGAGACAGACAGGTAATGAGACTAAGGCATATGTAGCTAAGGATTATGGTAAACTTAAAGATGCATTTAAAAATTTATCAGATGCAATAGGTATAAGCCTTGGTGTATTCGATGGACCTGATAGGATGAAATAAGAATAATGAATATGATGATTTATTTATTCGAATAAGAATGATTTAAGTAATAGACTTATCTTAAAAGTTTTATATTAAAGATTATTAAAATAATTCACAGTAACTGATTATAGGAAGATTATTTTACTTTAGTCTAAATTTAGCTATCCAAAGTTTTAGACTATGGATAGTAGAATAGCTCTAAATAGCATAAAATTTTGTAATAAAAAAGTAGTAGGTGTATATAATTAATTGCCTACTACTTTTTATTTAAATAATACCAAACTTTATTAAACTATAGTATTATACTATTATCTATTTGATTTATGGAAAATTTTCGTTGGTAGTTTTAAAAAGATAGTGTATGATTTACGACTACCTTATAAATTCAATGAAAATATTTTATCCATTATTTTATTAGATTTTAGTATTAAACCTTTATACTTCAAAACCCCTGCCTATTAATATGCTCTTTACTTCTTCTATACTCATACCTACAGCCTTACTTATTAAATCTAAACCTGCTCCGTTTTTAAAGAAGCTTATCAATGTATCTATTTTTCCCTTTTCTTCTCCTATCCTTTCTCCTTCTTTTCTCCCTCTCTTTACCTCATCCTTTAAGAAACTTTCAAACGCCTCTTCTTGTGTCATAAATGCTGTTATCATCTCTTGCACCTCCATCTTTCACATTGAAATAAGAATATTATTCTATAATACTTATTCGTTAAGGTGCAAAAATGACACTTTACACCTTTATACTTCAAAACCTCTGCTGATTAATATACTCTTCACTTCTTCTATGCTCATGCCTACAGCCTTACTTATTATGTCAAGTCCAACTCCATTTTTAAAGAAGTTTATCAATGAATCAATCTTACCTTCTTCTCTTCCTTCTTTTCTCCCCTTTTCTTCTCCTTCTTTTCTCCCTCTTTTTACTTCATCCTTTAAGAAACTTTCAAATGTCTCTTCTTGTGTCATAAATGCTGTTATCATCTCTTGCACCTCCATCTTTCTATATTCTAAGTATTCTTTTAATATTTCATCATTCATACATATTTCTATCGTGTTTTTTACTGCTGTCTCTATGTCCTTACATTCTTTTTTCTGTTTTGTATAAACTCTTGTAAATAGTATATACTGTCCTAAGATACTTTTTTTATTTCCTGTACATAGCACCCTTACTTTCATATCTATGTCTGATATTATGTCGTTTTCTACCATTACATCTTTTAGATGTAGGTCATGGTCTTGCATCATCTTGTCTCCTGTATATACTACAAAGAGCTTTATCTTAGGTATTATCCTTGGTTTTGTGTTGTAGAGTTCATTTAGATTTTTGTTTTCACTACTGTCTATTATATAGTTTTTTAGTGTTTCTGACAGATAAAACAGTATTCTTAGCACTATGTTTGTTGTGTAGGTAGTTTGTGCTTCCATCAGTATTATTATCTCATCTTTTACCCTAAATCCAAGGTCATTATATATTCCTCTTAGTATTAAGTTTTGTATAGTCAGTATTTCTATATCTTCAGGATTTATTTGTCTTTGATCGTCTATCAGTGATTTGTATAGTTGTATTAATCTCATTTTGTCTGAGAACAGGTCTATAAATAAACTGTCTTTGAGTGTGTAGTTTGGTTTATTTTTGGATGTCATAAATTCTCCTAACTTAAATTAATAAAACTATCAAATTACTATGAATATAAAAAAGTGCTACATATATAAATAGCTAATACAAAATACTTATATTCTAATTATAGCTTTATTACTTAAGTTTGTAAAGTTACAAAAAAGCAACCGCTTTTACACGATTGCTTTCTTTGCTTTTCATTTTATATTTTTTGTATAATTCTAACTTAATATGGGCATCAAATCATTATAATCATTTAATTTTACTATTTAATATATCTATAGACAACTTTAGTTAATTAGACTTTAAAGCTATTTTCTTATTTTATTTCATAATAACCCAACTTTCCCACTAAAATTATCGCAATTTTCTTTGAAATTTAAATATTTATATATTTTTTAATTCACTACTTGACACACAATTTTTTAAATAATATTTATTGAAATTTGCATATTTATCAAAAAAATGAAAACACTGAAAATGCTATGTCAAGTATGCTATTGTATTTTTAAAATATACTCAAACTTCAATATCTTTAATGTGTTTTTCATGTGGGAAAGTTGAGTTATATTAATAAAATTAATATAAATATAAAAGTGAGTTATTTATACAAAAAACTAATATAAACTGCCTATATCCTAATTATAGCCTTATTGTACATGTTTGTAAAGTTACAAAAGAAAAGTGCTAATTGAAATTTATGACAATAAAAGAAAAATTATATATATAGTTTATCTATGGATGAATAAGAAAATAAGCATAATAATATCAAGTTTAACATGGATATTATTCATTGAGAATTATACTATAATAGAATCATTATCAACTTAAGCTTTCAGTTTTTTTCTCAAATTCTTTTGCCACATCTTCAAGTAAAGATGTGATGACAAGGTGCTGAGGACAGACTTTTTCGCATTTTTTACATTTGATGCAGTCTGATGCCTTGCCGTTTTTGGAAGTAAGTACAGTCTCATAGTAAAAGTCCTGATTCCAGTCTTTATATACGGTCTTGGCATTGTAGCATGAGAATAGATTGGGTATGAGTATCTTCTGTGGACAGCCATCTACGCAGTATTTGCAGTCGGTACATGGTATTACATCCTTAGATTTCATCACCTTACATACATTTTCTATTGCCTTTTTTTCTATGTCAGTTAAATGTTTAAAATCCTTCATATGCTTGATATTGTCATTCATCTGCTCAGATGTGCCCATGCCTGAGAGTACCATTATTACATCTTCAAAGTCTGTTGCAAATCTCATTGCATAACTTGCATAGCTGTTAGATGAGATTTCATCAAAGTATTTTGCTGCATCTTCCGGTAAATTGGCAAGACTTCCACCTTTTACAGGTTCCATTATCACCATAGGTTTACCGTGCTTTCTACAGACTTCCATATTTTTACGACCTTGTACGGAGTTGTCATCATAGTCTATATAATTGAGCTGTATTTGTACCATTTCTATCTGTGGATACTCGCTTAGTATCTTGTCAATGACATCTGCAGTGTCGTGGAATGATATGCCGAAATGTCTTATCTTCCCTTCTTTTTTTAATTCCAATGCAGTTTTATAGGCTCTACACCTTTTAAAATGTTCAAAATTATCCTTGTTTTGTGCGTGCATCAGATAAAAGTCGAAATAGTCTACACCACAAAGCTCTAATTGACTTTCAAAAAAAGGTCTTATATCCTCGTTTTTCTTAAAGTAAGGCTCGGTAAGTTTGTTTGTGAGCAGGTATTTATCTCTATCATACCTTGAAGTTAAACATCTTTTTATCGCCTTTTCGCTTTCTCCGGATATATAGCCGTGAGCTGTGTCAAAATAGTTGAATCCATTTTGTAAAAATGCTTCTATCATCTTGATAAACTCCACATCATCTACTTTTTCGCCATTCATTGGCAGTCTCATACAGCCAAATCCGAACTTGTATTTTATCTCTCCAAACATCGACTTTTCCTCCTTTTCATAATTAAAAATCTTGATTGTAAATGACTGATTTAAGATTATATTTTAATAAGTGGATATTATAACTCAAAATATAATCTTATATTAACATTTCTTCAATCTAATAGATGAGATATTGAATACTTAATAGGAATTAGATAATAATATTTATAGATATTTCAAAAATATAATATCCAACAAATCAATCAAATATCCGAGAATAAGTTCATACGATTATAACAGCTTGGATATAATTATGCAACTTTTTACCGTAAAAAATATAGCAGAGTAAATACAGTTTAATTAAGGTAGAAATTATGGTATAATCATAGTAATACTTATATTTGTAACACTAAGGACATTAAAAAAAGTCATTTAAAATAACTACTTGCTACTATAAATGATGATTAGTATAAAACATATCATAGGGAGTTTTGTCAACTTATGGAAAATAATTATACAATAGAAGAGCTTAATCCTGCTCATATTGATGAGATTTGTGAGATAGAAAAAAGATGCTTCAGCGATGCGTGGAGCAGGCAGAGTTTTGTAGAAGAGCTTGAAAATGAAAATTCAGTGTTTCTTGTAATTAAAAAGGATGATAGGATAGTATCTTACGGAGCTTTTTGGTATATAGTTGACGATGCCCAGATTATGAATGTGGCTGTAGATATAGACTACAAGGGTATGAAGATATCACATATTTTAATGGATGAGATGATACGAAGAGCAAGGGATAAAAATATGGCGACTATGAGCCTTGAAGTGCGTGTTTCAAATGAAGTAGCTATAAACCTGTACAAGGGGCACGGCTTTGAAATCGTGGGAGTGCGAAAGCAGTATTACCAAGATAATAAAGAGGATGCCTATATAATGTACAAGTATTTTTAAGAGAATAATATAAGCTGAAAGAGTCAATAAAGTTTAATTTTATAATAATATTTAATATAATAGTAGAAAAAATTAACTTACTTGCTTCTAATTTAGCTGTAATTACAATATATTTAAATAAAAAATTTACACTAATCAAAATGATATCAGCATTATAATAAGACTGATTGAATTTTGTATATTTTAATTTTTTGACTATTAATTTTAAAGTTAGGATTTTAAATTAAGTTAAATTGCAAGTTCAATGTAAATTTTTAAATGATTAAGTAAAATATAGAGATAATAATTAAGAATAAAGAGGAGGATATTATGAGTAATGACTATAATTTCTATCTGGAAAAAGAAGTATTAAGTGAGTTTACAGCTGAAATATTGGCTGAGTTTACAAGATATTTTATAAAAAATGATATAGATACTGATAATAAGATGGATGCTATGACACTGATATTTGATGAACTGTGCGAGTTAAAAAATTCTATTTATTCAAATAAAATGCAAACAATGGATGATTTGAAAATTTTAGAAGAAAAGTTTCTATTTGCCAAGGGAATACTCAAGAAAATATCAGAAATTCAAAAGGTAGCATAAATATGAGCGAATATGAATACAGTTGTCCGGAGTTTGAAACAGTATTTAAAAAGATTCTCAAGATTTCTCTAAAATCTAAGGATTTTTCTCCTGTTATTAATCCGAAGGCATATATTTTAGGAGGACAAGCCGGAGTCGGAAAGAGTATATTAAATCATTATATCCAAAAAATAAATAAGGGCAATGTAATAATTATAAACGGTGATGAATATAGGAAATATCATCCTTATTTCACTGAGATTGTAGAAAAATATAATATAGATTTTCCAAAATATACAAGCAATTTTTCATCACAAGTCACTGAAAAACTAATTGATGTACTAAGTTATGAGAAATACAACATTTGTATAGAGGGAACACTTAGAACGGCGGAAGTTCCTATAAATACGTGCAAATTATTGAAATCAAAAGAATATACAGTGGAACTTGACATTATGGCAACGAAGGGAAAAATATCATACTTATCAACTCAATTAAGGTATCGTAAATTTCTTTCAAAGTCTATGATAGCAAGAGCTACACTGAAGGAACATCACGACTTTGTGCTAAATTCAATATGTGATAATCTGAATATAATTTACAAAAGCCAAACATTTGATATTATAAAGGTATTTAATAGGCTTTTAGATTCTATGTATGATGGTAAAAATAAGGACTTGCCGGGAGATGTATTGTCAAATTTCTACAATAGCAGCTATACAAGCTATGAAATAGAAAGCCTTAAAGATATAATATATCAACTTGGAACATATACATATCAGGACTATAGTGGGTATTTAAAAGATATGGAGGGCATATGAAAAAAAGGGCATTTATCCTTGTAAATCTAATAGTTATAATGACTTTTTTGAATATGATAATCCTGACTGTCCTTGTCATTCGTGGAAAGGCACTTAATTCATCAAAGTTGGCAATATCAAATAAGGCATATGAAATCTACAATAAGTCTAAATTAGAAATTATAGACAGTGAGTTATTGGGCAAAGTAAAGACCTCACTCAAACAACTTGAAAATGAAAATAATCTTGATGAAAAAAGTCTATATAATAAGATGAATGCAGTAAGCAGATACCTGACATTTAACAGTGAGGCAGGTGTCAAAAACGACATACGAGTACAAAAAATAGGAACTGCTGTCGAAGTTGGAAATACCCTAAGTATGAAATTAAGCTGGAAATATGATGACTACAAGGAAAATCATATTTACTATGAATTGATACTTCCAATGCTTTCCAAAGACGATATAGAGGAGATAAGAAGTAAGAACTCGGAAAATATATTTAATAAATACAAGGATAAGATAATAGCGAAAAAATATATCTATTAGCAGGTGAGATATGAGAAAAAGAGGATTTACACTGCTTGAAGTCATATGCACGGTGAGTCTGCTTGTAATATTATATGCTGTTTTGTTAAATAACTGGAATTTCAGCTCTCTGAGTACATCTTATGAGACAGATGCTGTGATTAGCGATATCAACTATATAAAATCTCTGTCTTTTCAAGGAGATGATGAGGCAAAGATAATATTTAACATAACAAAAAACAGCTATACTATAAAAAGTAGGGTGGATGACGAAGAGATAAGTCTTAAAAATATAAAACTTGAAAGTTGCACAAATGATGAACTGACATTTGCAAAGAGCGGATGGACTAAGGGCACCACTGTAAATATAAACTCGCAAGACAGGTATTACAAGCTGACAGTATCTGCAATAACAGGAAGGATAAAACTGAAGGAAGATGAAAAAAGGATATACTCTCATTGAGGCTATATGTGCGTATTTTTTAGTCATATTGATTTTTATGACTGTCTTTACTCTGTTTTCATTTTTGGTAAATACATCTTCATATGGCAAAGCGGATGTGATAGCCGACTTTACTATGCAAAACCTCAAAGAAAAGATAAAATACGAACTATCAGGAGAAAATGTATCTTTTGTCAAAGTGGATGATGAGGGCAAAATAGTAGAATACGAAAGATTTTCTAAGATTGATGCAGGAGATGAGGACTATATGGGCGGCTATGGTCATAGATTATCCAAAAAAAAGATAAGCTACATAGCTGATGACAAAAAACTTGTTATAAGTACAACAAATAATATATATAAAGAAAAGCAGGATCAAGCAGGCTTTGACTATGTATATTCTAAAGAAGAGACTGTAAATATACTTGAGGAAGATGTGGAGAGCTTTAATGTAAGTTACTTAGACGAGAGATTGGACTTTGCTATCAGTCTTAAAAAGCTTAATGTGGATGAAAAAATCAACTTTCACATACGAGGAGTAAAAAACAGAAGACTTATTTGACATATCAATGTAATATTTGTAATCTAATGTTAAACATTAATAAATTCAAATTTAAGAAAAGGATGATAAAATTAGAAAAACGGTACTACTACCTATTTTAAAAGAATTCTATTTAATATTAACACTAAATTTATATTCTTATAAGTCTAAATATTATGAAAACGCAAGTAAGTTGAAGAAGAAAGTTTTGTTAAAGTGATAGTGTTTTAAATTTTAAAGGAGGCTTTTGTAATGAAGAAAAGTTTTTGGCTTTTATTGGGCATACCTGTATTACTATTTGGAGTAATGAGGGCTTTTGCTGTAAATGAACCTGTATCGGGGGGCTATTTTGTATTTGATGACCAAAAAGAAATAGAGTTTTCAAATGGCAACGCAAGAGAAATCGCCAAGGAAATAAAATTAGTAAGTGAAAATGGCAAGGAGTACGATGTTATAGTAAATGTGAAAGGTGACAATAAATTAGCTATTTCACCTATAGAAAAGATATCTGAAAAACTGAAAATTAAGGATCAAAACGGATATACCGTAAAGAATTTTGAGGGGAATATCTACATCCAAGATGAAGCAAATCTCCAGAAGATAGCAAAATACATCCGTTATGCTCAACCTATGCCGCTATACAATATGGAGAGATCCGACGAAGTTACTAAATCTGCACCATCTTCAGCTATAGGACTGCAGTCAAGCAAATCAACAGCAAAAAGTGAATCTGCCAAAGAGTCAAAATCAGAAGCAGGCTCTACAGGAGATTACAGCAAGACTAATATCCAAACTGAGGGCGTGGATGAGGCTGATATAGTAAAGACTGACGGTAAATATATCTATTATGTAAGAAATAATTGCGTATCTATAGTAGATGCTGATGTATCAAATCTTAAAAAAGTATCTGAGATAAAAAATGAATCTTATGAGAAAAATATAATTGACATATATGCTGACAACAAGATGCTGACAGTGATATCAAATGGATATAACAAACGCAGCGGTGGAGATACAAGGTCTGTAACTACTGTGGAAACTTATGACCTAAGTGATATTAAAAATCCAAAACTATCAAAGACAAATAAAATCAGCGGAACTTACTTGGAGTCAAGAAAAAAAGGCAATAGAATATATGCTATAACGAGTGATTTTTTTAATATAGACTATAGTTATAAAAAACGTAAGATAGACTCTTACAGCTATGACTATCCGCAAGATATGAAGATAGACTCTACAGGCATAGACCTATCTAAGCTTATGTATCTACCTTTTACACCTTCTACCGAAATTACAAATATCAGCAGTATATCACAACTTGGCGAAGGTGCTACAGATAATCTTAGCTACATGGGAGATTCGGGAGCTTTATACATGTCAAATGACAATATATATTTAGCGGATATAAAATACGGCTTTTCCATGACAAATGAAGGTGAAAAAACTGAAATCAAGAAATTTGCCATAGAAAACGGAAAATTCAGATATGTAGGTAAGAATGACATAGAAGGTACAGTTATAAATCAGTTTTCTATGAATGAAGAAAATGGAGTTTTCTTTGTAGCTCATACTAAGAATATATTTGAAAGAGATGAAAAAAGAGAAAATGTCATAACTTCTTTTGATAAGAATATGAAGAAAATATCATCACTTGGAGGTCTTGCACCAAGCGAAAAAATCTACTCTACGAGATTTATGCAAGGTAAGGCATATATGGTGACATTTAAAGATGTCGATCCTCTTTTTGTAATAGATATCAAGGATCCTGGCAAGATGAAAGTCTTAGGATATTTGAAGATACCTGGATACAGCAACTATTTACATCCGTTTAAGACAGGTTACCTTATAGGATTTGGACATAATACTCGTCAAAATAAATATGGAAATACTGTAACTGACGGATATAAAATATCACTTTTCGATGTGAGAGACTTTGCCAATCCAAAAGAGGTAGATGTGCTTAACATAGGAGCAAAAGGCTCATACTCATATATTGACAGCGACCATAAGGCACTTATGTTTGATAATAAGAGGGATATATTTGCAATCCCTGTATATGCTACAAAGGTGGCTAAGAAAGTATACGAAGGTAAAGAATATGATAATGTGATAGGGCAGTTTGACGGAGCATTTGTAGTGAAGGTATCTGAAAAGGGCTTTGACACAAAGGGAAAAATTACTCACTATACAGAAAAGCAAATTGCCGATATGGAAGACAACTACTACTATGACTATAACAAGAAGATACAAAGATGCGTACAGATAGGTGATAATCTATACACATTGTCACAAGGCATGGTAAAGGTGAATAACATCAATACTTTAAAAGAAATAAAATCACTAAAACTTGATTAGAAATAAGTAATTTATGAAAAATAAGAATTGACGCAAAATACCGATGTTTTATAAACATCGGTATTTTGTTGAGCGATATATTTGGAATAACATTACAACTTTATAAAATTTAGTATTATACTAATCACCGTTTATAATGTCATATATTTGGATTTATTGAAACATTATCTTTTTCAGTCTTAAACAATTCACCATTAATATATTTTTGGACTATTTAATTGGTTTTTAGTATTACTAATATTTTGAAGAGTATTCTTTTATCTCGCGATTTATCTTGTAGGCACAGTCTTCCACATAGATATCTATGATGTCTATTATTATGTGAGATACCAATCCGTATATAAGCATGACTTTGCTAATAAATTCCTCATTTTTAAGTGCAAAGAGCAATTTATCAATGGGTAAATCTTTACGTTGGTGTTCTACTATATATGGTAAATAGATAAACTCCACATATTTAAAGACAAGGTAGGTTGAAATAATATATAGTAAAATTCTAACGGCTCTGTATCTATAACCAAATAGCTTTCTGCAAAAGCTTATTTTTTTTTCAGTTACCCAGTATATAGTGTTTACTACAATTACAGGGGGTAAATCCATTTTAAATCCGCTGGGACGAGGTTCATATTTTAATATATCCGATGTTAGAACACCCAATCCTCCGTATAGAGTCAATTTGAGTAGGAAAAACAATGCTAATACAGAAATAGATATGCATTCTGAAATATTTGTAAGTTTTTTTATCTTCTTTTGAAAATCATATGCATAGTTTTTAATCAAAAGCGTGGATTTTACTTTGACTGCATTTTCCACTATGATATTTCCACATTTTGGACAGAGGAAATACTCTTCTTCAAAACCTACCAATTCATAATTACATTCTTCATTGCCACATTTCATAGCTAACACCCTTATAAATAACATTCAATTATATAGTTGTTTATAACACTATCTAAAATATTTTTTGCTATAATAGAATTAAAATAATATTTATATGTTGAAAACTGTAAATTATTACTTTATAAATCATATAAAATATATTTAGAAAAATATAGATAGGTTATGGATATCTAATTCAATTTAAATACGTATATGGATGAAATTATTGTATATGTTAGTGTTAAATTAAAATCTGACAGGAAATTTTTTAATAATATTCGCAATATTTTTTTATCTCCTGATTGATATTATAAGCACAATTTTTAACATATATGTCTATAATTTCGATAATAATATGAGTTATAAAAGAATATATAACTAAAATTTGACAGCCTAATCTTTCATTTTTTATTGCAAGAGCTAATTTATCAAGAGGTAAATTCTCATAGTGATGTTCCATTATATAAGGTATAATGAAAAAATCTACATATTTAGATACAAGATAGATGGAGATTATATATAGGGCAATCCTGACAACTCTGTAAACATATATTCTAAATGAAAAGAAATATTTACAGCCAAAGATCTGTCTGATAACATTTATCCACGTTTCTGTAGCTCCATATATAAGGGGGATTATAAATCCTGGGATTGAATCCATTGTATAACCTCTCCTGGCATGATACTCTAAAACATCACTCATATCTCCAAAGCCAAATAAAGTAAAATACAGTATAAAAAATAATATAAATGAAGAAAGAGAAAAAAATAGTGATACCTTTTTCAATAACCTTATCTTTTTTTGAAATTCACTTGAATAGTTTATAATTAGTTGTTTTGATTTTACTTTAATACAGTTTTTCACTATTATATTTCCACATTTGGGACAGAGGAAATACTCTTCTTCAAAACCTATCAATTCATAATCACAATTTTCGCATTTCATAGCCAACACCCTTATAAATAGCATTCAATTATATAGTTGTTTATAACACTATCTCAAATATGTTTAGTTATAATAGAATTAAAATAATATTTATATTTTGAAAACTGTAAATTATTACTTTATAAATCATATAAAATATATTTAGAAGAATATAGTTAAGTTATGGATATCTAATTCAATTTAAATACGTATATGGATGAAATTATTGTATATATCAGTGTTGAATTAAAATCTGACAGGAAATTTTTTAATAATATTTACAATATTTTTTTATTTCCTGATTGATATTATAAGCACAATTTTCAGCATAGATGTCTATAATGTCGATAATAATATGAGATATAAAGCTATACACCAAAATAAAAGTACAAGCAAATTTTTCATTTTTTATTGCAAGTGCCAAACTATTAGGTGCTAAGTCATCACGACTGTTTTCTATTATATATGGAATAAGAAAATCATCTATATACTTAAAGATGAGATAAAAGCAGATAATATATACAACAAACCTTACAGCTCTGTAAACATATATTCTATATGAAGAAAAATATTTGCATCCGAATATCTTTCTACTAAAGTTTATTCTATTTTTTCAGTAGGCCAATATATACCGTTTATTATAATGGCAGGGGGAAATTCACCCTTAAAGCCCCCTACATGATTTCCTGATTTTAAAACATCTAAAGGAAGAGTGCCAAATCCAAATAATGTGAACATAAATAAAAAAAATAATATAAAAGGGAAAAGAGACAAACTTTCAGATATTTTTGTCAATATCCTTACCTTTTTTTGGAATTCACTTGAATAGTTTATAATTAGTTGTTTTGATTTTACTTTAATAGAATTTTCAACGATTATATTTCCACATTTTGGACAGAGGAAGGAGTCCTCTTCAAAACCTATCAATTCATAATCACAGTTTTCGCATTTCATAGCCAACACCCTCATAGAAAATCTATTATTTATAAATTATGTAGTTTCTTCCAAGTTTGCATTGATTTTTCTAATAATGAATAGTTGCAGTAAGCCCTTCTTACATTTCCTGTTTCCTTTTGTTTGTAGTAAGTTTTCTCAACATTTTTTAATACTTTTTCTTCTATTTTTAAACGAAAACTGCATTCTTTCAACAATAGATTTTTATATTTCTTATCTTCTAATACTATTATCTATTTAATCTATGGAAATTTTAATCAAAGCTTCTTAATAAAATAGTGTATGTCATTTGATTTAATTATAAATACAACTAAAGTATTTTATCCATTATTTTATTAGATTTTAGTATAAATCGCTGAACACATTTTTTATTCTCCTTAAAATAAAAGCGGAGAGGTAATATAACCTACTCCGCTGACTTTAACGTTTCACCTTTGGGATATAGGTAGTGAGACACCTTCTTTAACATTCCGTCTTTGACGGAACATATCTTCCTAAGATTAGTATATCAAAGTATATTGTCAATGTCAACATCTTTTGAAATATAACTATTCTTTTTCCTTGTAGTGATGTTTTTGCTCCAACACCATATCTTTGACCTTCATCAGTCTTATCTGTGTACTTCTTTCGTTTTCGTCGAGTTTCATCACTATATATTTAATGTTTTGCTGCATTTCCGGTATCATGACGTGTTCAAGAGCATTAACTCTTCTTCTTGTCTTTTCTATCTCACTTGCCATGAGTTGGCAAGATTTTTCACATTCAGCCAATTTGAGCAAATCAGGCAGTACGTCGGCGAGATCTTTGACAGAGTCGTCAAGTTCCGGTGATGTAAAGGCATAGCCATAAGAGTATATGTCGTTTGGATCTTCAGACTTTGTCTTTGTCTCAAATACCGGTATGCTTACACTCATGACGTTTTTGCTTTTTACATCCAAAAACACTTCTTGCTTTGGTGCCATCAGTGCAGCGTCAAGTATTTCTTTTGACATTGCAGCAGATGCAAGTGCAAATTGCTTGTTTGATTTTTTTATCTTTTCTTCTACAGTTTCTCTAAGAGCCTTGTTTATCCTGACCATATCGAGAAATTGTTTCATCAGTTCATCTCTTTTGTCTTTTAGGAGTTTATGACCTCTTACTGCTGTCTTGAGCTTTCTTTTGAGTCTTGTAAGCTCCATTCTCGTAGGATTAACAGTCTTGTTAGCCAAATTATCTCTCCTTTCCGTGTTTGTTTTGTCGTAAAGACCTGCCTTATATTTGTATATTTATAAGTTTATACTCTAATGTATTTAGTTGAAAATACCATAATATTTATGAAATCATTAAAATTCAATAAAATATACTATACAATATTTTATTGAATTTTAGTATTATTCTGTTATATAAGGCAAGTGTTGTTGTTTTTTTATAGCTATATTTAATAAGTAAATAAATCTCCTTTTATATCTATCAAAATCTGATAAATTAGAATTTTATACCATTATTATCTGTTTAATATATGGATATTTATTGGGAATTTATTGTAATGCTATATGATGTATCACATTATTATAAATGTCTAAAAATATTTTATCCCTTATTAAATTAAAACTTGGTATAAGAGTTGGTAGATATCAGTATAATAATCTATTTACTAAATAATATCAGCTTTTATATTATTCATTAACCTTTCCGTAGTATTGATCAAGGTATTCGTCTTTTATTCTCTTAAGTTCTGTTCTTGGCAATATGGATAGCAGTTTCCAGCCTAAGTTTAGAGTTTCTTCTATAGATCTGTTTGCTGAGTAGCCTTGTGATACATATTGCTTTTCAAATTCGTCAGCAAATTTTGCATATAGAAGATCTATATCTGTAAGTGCAGCTTCTCCAAGTACGACCATCAGTTCCTTTGCTTCCTTACCTCTGGCATAGGCTGCAAAAAGTTGGTTCATAGTGTCGGCGTGATCTGCTCTTGTCTTTCCTTCGCCTATACCCTTGTCTTTAAGACGAGATAGTGACGGTAATACGTCTACCGGAGGAGTTAAGTTTTGTCTATATAAGTCACGAGAAAGTATTATCTGTCCTTCCGTGATATATCCTGTAAGGTCAGGTATCGGGTGAGTCTTGTCATCTTCAGGCATCGTCAATATAGGTATCATGGTGATACTTCCCTTAGAGCCTTTCTTTCTTCCTGCTCTTTCATACATTGTAGCAAGGTCGGTATACATGTATCCGGGATATCCTCTTCTTCCCGGTACTTCCTTTCTTGCAGCTGATACTTCACGTAGAGAGTCAGCGTAGTTTGTGATGTCTGTCAATATTACAAGCACGTGCATTCCTTGGTCAAATGCAAGGTATTCGGCAGCTGTAAGCGCCATTCTCGGTGTAGATATTCTTTCTACCGCAGGGTCATTGGCAAGGTTGACGAACATTACAGTTCTTTCCAAGGCTCCTGTATCTCTGAAGCTTTCTGTAAAGTAGTTTGCTTCTTCAAATGTTATACCCATTGCAGCAAATACAACGGCAAAAGGATCTGTAGTACCTCTAACCTGTGCCTGTCTTGCAATCTGTGCGGCAAGTCTTGAGTGTGGCAAACCGCTGGCAGAAAATATAGGCAACTTTTGTCCTCTAACCAAGGTATTAAGTCCGTCTATAGCAGATACTCCCGTTTGGATAAACTCTTGCGGATAGTCTCTTGCAGCAGGATTGATAGGTACACCGTTGATGTCAACTCTTTTTTCAGGTAGTATCTCAGGACCGTCATCTATAGGTCTGCCAAGTCCGTCAAATACACGGCCAAGCATATCTGGTGATACGGCAAGCTCCATACTTCTTCCCAAGAATCTTACCTTACTGTCTGAAAGGTTGATACCTGTTGAGCTTTCAAACAACTGTACCAAGGCATTTGAGCCATTTATCTCCAATACTTTGCAACGTCTTTTTTCGCCGTTTGACAGCTCTATTTCACCAAGCTCGTCATAGGCTACATTTTCAACATCTTTTACCAGCATAAGGGGACCGGCTACTTCTTGTATCGTCTTATATTCTTTTGCCATTATTCTTCCTCCTTATCTTGTATTAATGTTTGTATATCAAGTTGCAAGTCTTTTAGTATAGTATCAAATACTGTATCGACTTCGTTTTCTTTTGTATATTTAAATCTTCCTATTCTTTCTCTTATAGGCATTTTTACAAGTTTGTCTATCTTCACACCTGCGTCCAAAGCTCTTTGAGCCTCATCGTAAAATGCAAGTATTATAGTCATCATCTTAAATTGCTTATGTGATGATGTGTATGTGTCTATCTCATGGAAGGCTATTTGGTGAAGGTAGTCCTCTCTTATAGAACGTGCCACTTCAAGTTTCAGTCTGTCTGATGCTGAAAGTGCGTCCATTCCGACAAGTTTTACTATTTCTTCAAGCTCTGATTCTTCGTGGAGCAATATTGTAAATCTTGATCTCAAATCCATCCATTTTTCATCTACATTTGTGTTGAACCAGTCTGCAAGGTTATCTGTGTATAGAGAGTAGCTTGTCAACCAGTTGATAGCAGGGAAGTGTCTTCTGTATGCAAGGTTTGAGTCAAGTCCCCAGAAGACCTTTACTATTCTAAGTGTAGCCTGTGATACCGGTTCAGATATGTCCCCGCCCGGAGGAGAAACCGCACCGATTACTGATAGTGCTCCTTGTCTCGGCTCTTTTCCAAGTGAGTATACAAGTCCTGCTCTTTCGTAGAATTGTGCAAGTCTACTTCCAAGGTAAGCAGGATATCCTTCTTCACCCGGCATTTCTTCAAGTCTACCTGACATTTCTCTAAGTGCTTCCGCCCATCTTGATGTAGAGTCCGCCATTAGCGCAACTGAATAGCCCATGTCTCTGAAATATTCAGCTATGGTGATACCTACGTATATTGAGGCTTCACGAGCTGCAACGGGCATGTCTGATGTGTTGGCTATAAGTACAGTTCTTTGCATCAGCGATTTGCCTGTCTTAGGGTCAACCAGTTCAGGGAATTCGTTAAGAACGTCAGTCATTTCGTTACCGCGTTCTCCGCATCCTATATATACAACTATGTCTGCATCCGCCCATTTTGCAAGCTGATGTTGTACGACTGTCTTACCGCTACCAAATGGTCCGGGTACTGCCGCAACACCGCCCTTAGCTATAGGGAACATAGTGTCTATTACTCTTTGTCCTGTAAGTAGAGGCATCTTAGGGTTTATCTTTTGCTTGTAAGGTCTTCCTCTTCTTACCGGCCATTTTTGCAGCATTGTTACATTTTTTTGGTTATTGTCTTCATCTTGTATAACGGCTATAGTTTCTTCAATTGTGAAGCTTCCTTCAGAAATTGATTTGACTACTCCCTTTACTCCATAAGGCACCATTATCCTTTGTTGAACAACTTCAGTTTCTTCTACTGTACCAAGTATGTCGCCTTGTTCTACAGTATCGCCTTCATTAACTGCAGGCTTGAAATACCATTTTTTACCTCTGTCAAGGGAAGGCACTTCAACTCCTCTTACAAGGTTTGTACCTACTCTTTCCATAATTCCTTCAAGAGGTCTTTGTATACCGTCGAACATACCGCCAATAAGTCCCGGAGCAAGCTCAACGCTTAGTGGAACTCCTGTAGATTCTACAGGTCCGCCCGGTTTTAGTCCTGATGTTTCTTCGTATACCTGTATTGATGCCTCGTCGCCGTGCATTTCTATTATTTCGCCTATGAGTCTTTGCTCACTTACACGCACAACGTCGTACATGTTGGCATCTCTCATATTTGTCGCTATTACCAGCGGTCCCGCCACTTTTTTTATGATTCCGCTCATTTTGTTTAATCACCTTCTCATTTTAATTGTTGCCAAATATAATATCCGATCCCACTGCTCTTTCTACCGACTTTTTCACACTTAGCATTCCCTTGCCCGTGTTGCCTGTTACACCCGGGATGGGTATGATGGCGGGAAGGTAAGAAGTGGTATAAGAGTTCACATATTTTTCTATTTTTTCTTGTAGGGCTTCAGTGATATATATGATGCCGTAGTTGTCGGATGTTATTTTTTTGAAAACAGCAATAGATTCTTCTTCATCGGATACGACGAAGGTGTCCAGTCCTAAGGCTGCAAAACCTTGTATGCTTTGCATATCGCCCATTACCGCTATCTTATACATACATATCCCTCATTCTTTTTTTGATTTCTTCAACCGGAAGGTTGTTTTGTTTTGCCACCAACAATATCCTTGCAACCTTTATCTCGTTTTCTCTTGCCAAGATGTAGGCCACTATAGGAGTGATGGTAGTCGTAGTGTATTTTTCTTTTCTTATCATCTTAATGATTTGATTGTCAGCCCACACTTCAAAAGCTGTGAAATCTTCCATTATCAAATCAAGCACTTCTTTAAATACTGTAGTTTCAAGATAGCTATATACAGCTTCCAAGCCTTGGGAAGCAGCTGTAGCAAGCTGTTCTATATTCAAATTTTTACATTCTGCTAAAGCTAAATCAAAGAACATCTTAGTTTTTCTTGTCTTTGCTCCTCTTACTGCTGTCTTGATATTTGATGTTGCACACCTGATATAGGCATATTCTTTGAGCAGATGATTGTCTGATTTTTCTGCAAGTTCAGTCATCATCTCAAGAGCCGCCTTGTCAAGTATGATATCGCATAGCTGACCGTCTCCTGTCTTCATCATATACTTATATGCCTTGTATGCGTATTTTTGCATATATTCAGGGATGAAGTTAAGGTCTCTGTTTAATACCATATCTTGGATGTCCTTGATAGGTACAGTTCCGTATCTTAGATAGGCGTCTTTTGGAGACTTATTGGCAAAATCAGCCTTAAGCTCCACTTTTATATTGTGAAAATCCCTTTCAATCTTAAGTGCGTAAAGCTCGCTCTTATCCATGATAATCTCATCTATGAATTCCCAAATCTTATCCATTTCAGATGAAAGTATTTCATTTTCGTCGTCAAGGTTTTCTCCCCATCCCTTATCTTTGAGGATTTTTAAGACGGCATCCTTTGAGGGGGCTTGTATCATCTGTTCCACTGTTGCATTGTCCAAGAGTTTATTTTCTTTGGATTTTATCCTTGCAACGGCGTAGATATATTCTTTTTTTGACATATCAGCCCTCCTTAGGCAAACAAGAATGAGTTCATCTTATCTGCTATTAACTCTGATTTTTCAGAAAATATGGCTTCTATAGAACAGTTTTCTTCCACATCGTTATATATCATGGCAAATCCTGTCTTTTCACCTGAAGGAGTATTATCATAAGTCAATGTGCCTTTAGAATTTTCAGACAGTTTTTGGTTGATTTTTTGGACGAATTCTTCGCCGTATCTTTCCATATCAGTCTTGTTTAGTCTGATAGTTCCGTTTTCGCTATGAGCTCTACTTTGAGCTATCTTAGCAAAAAACTCTATATATTCGTCCTTAGGTAGATTTTTGATATATTCCTTAGCCTTTTCCACCATATCTTTGATTTGTTTTTGCTTTTCTTCCAATATCATCTTTCTCTTGTGAGATTGGGCAGATGATATGCCTTTTTCGATGTCAAGTTTGATGACTTTTTCCATCTTTTTGTCCATGAACCTGCCTCTTTCTTCAAGTTCAGCTTTTTTGTCATCAATCATCTTTCTTGCCGCTTCTTCAGCGTCCATTTTTATATTAGAAATAATTTCGTTATTTTCTCTTTTTATCTCTTCGAGGATTTTTTCCAATCCAGCCATTTTATCCTCCTGCTAATGTATTTTTGTAAAATTATATTTGCAATCCGCCTATGGCATTTACAGCAAGTATAGATACAAGCAAAGCCAATATCGCATAAGTTTCAACCATCGCAGGGAATATCATCGCCTTACCGAATTGGTCAGGTTTTTTTGCAACAAGCATGATACTTGCAACAGAAACTTCACCTTGGTATTTTCCAGACATCAAACCAACTATAGCTATAGGTAGGCAGGCAGCAAGATACAAAAGACCTTTTGCTGTAGACATTTCAGGATTTCCACCAAGTATACCTATTTGTGTAAGTGTGATGAACGCAATCAAAAGACCGTAGATACCTTGTGTACCCGGCAAAAGTTGAAGAATCAAAACCTTAGAAAATTGAGAAGGATCTTCAGATACTACTCCGGCTGCAGCCTGTCCCGCTTTTCTAACTCCTATTGATGAACCTATTCCGGCAAGCAAAGTTGCAAGTGCCGCTCCTAATAATGCATATACTACTCCCATGTTTTGTACGTTAGACATTTTTTATACTCTCCTTAAATTTAAAATATTTTGTATTCATTTTCAGCGGATTGAACTTTTCTCCTCCGCCTTCGTAGAATTTACCGAAGAATTCAACATATTGTAATCTGTTTGTATGGACATAAGCACCAAGTGCATTTATCCCCAAGTTAAATATATGTCCGCCTATTATAACTATGGCAAACAATATACCGCCCAAGATTTTTCCTGACGAGTCTACCAGCATTCCTGCCATCATATTGATAACTGACGCTATTACCCCTGTAGCAAGACCAAGAGCAAGAAGTCTTGAATATGACAAGACATCGCTTAGATATCCTGATATGCCGTAAAGAGCGTATAGACCTTGAGCAATTTTTACTCCGAAATTTTCTGCCGTTCCGTTTGTCAATATGATACCTATTGCTGATAAAAGGGCAAGATACTTGCCAAATGCAATCAGTGTAGATGGAAGCAAGAAATCATATTTGAACACGTTTCGAAGCATTTCTGTAGACATTAAAAGTATGATACATCCGATTAACAGACCGTACCATAGTACAACTTCCGCAAATACTCCCTTGTAGTCGCCTTTTTTAGCAAGAGTTACACCCTTTAGGAACATACCTGCAAAAAGGTGTATAATACCTACTATCAAAGAGAAAGTAAGAAGTCTCATAGGCTCTTTGACAGGGAAGAACCACATAGGTTGTATGCTTACGGTAGTTCCGAAGAATTTTTGGCTGACTATGTCAACTATGTCTCCAAAGTAACTGCCGAACATTACTCCCCAAAATATCGTGGATATTCCGCAGAAAAGGTACATCTTAAGAGTCTTTTTCAAGCCTGGCTCAAGATTATCTTTAAACATAACAAGGCCCAAAAGCGAAGCCATAAAAATTATAAAACCGTATCCGGCATCTGAAAGCATCAGACCGAACATAAAATAATAAAACAGTGATACTGCAATAGTAGGATCGACATCTTCCGTTGAAGGAAGTGAATATGACTCTATTACAGTTTCAAGCGGACTTGAATATCCGTTATTTCTCAAAAGTACGGGTGCATCCGTATCATTTTCATCAACGTTTTGTATCTGTATATCCATCGGGAATTTCGATGTCAATATATTTGTAAGTTTGTTCATGTACTTCATAGGCACATAGCCCTTAAGTACAAACACCTTGCTTGCATTTACAAGCTTAGGTACCACTGCAAATCTGTCCAATCTCAAGATTTCATAGTCAAGCAAGAATCTCAAATCTTCGATATTTTCTATCTTAGAGCTTATAATCTGTTTTGACTCCTCTATAGACTTATTTGCATCTTCCATCTTTTGAAGCAAATCCTTTTCAATATCCGAAGGCAGCTTATCTCCATCTACTATCGGAGGGACAAAACCGCAAGATCTTAAGACATCAGTCATCTTATCAGCATCTTTTCTAAGGCAGATAAGCGTGAAATACGTTAGTACATCTATTGCAGAGACTACCTGTACTTCATACGGAATGTCAAGAGCTACTTCCTGATTTAACAAGGCGTTATCCACTATCTCTTCAATTTTATTTTTTGTAAGAGATTCAGGTAAGGTACCACAGATAAACTTTGTATTTTTAGTACCTGCAAAATTAAGCGGTACATCCAGATTCATCCAAGGTTTAAGTGACTCAAGTGTCGCATGGATATGAGCAATCTGACTTTTCTTTTCTCTTATATTATTATGATGAGAATTAATCAGCTTTGCCAGTTCTATATCCTTGTCATATTTTTCAAGGAGATAATTTTTTTGCTCCTCATCCGACTTTGACTTTCTACCTGCAAGGAAAAAAGGCTCTCCTATCTTGCCGTCTGCAGATTCTTTGAGCACTTCAACTGCGCTTTCAATTATGCCGACATTTTGTTTAACCCTCTCAGTGAGTAAAATATCTTCTTCTGATTCAGGTACGCTACTCAAATAGGCATCTTCATCGTTAAAATCTCTGATTTCAACAACCTCCAGCCTTTGAAGAGTCTCCAAAATCGCTCTCCTATCCCTTCTAAGTGCACAGATATATAAACGCTGCATTTGCAGCTTAGCCATACCTACTTCCCCCCTTTACACTATGAGTGACATTATAAGGGAAATAGCCCCTTGTTCTTTTTCTCTCACAATTGATTGAATTTTTGATATTTCAGCTCTTGCATTAGCTGTTTCACTTTCAAGGACCTCTTCATTCCTTAGCTTGGTCTCTTCAAGTGTCTTCTTTCTGTTTTCCTGTTTCAGATTCTGGAAGTCAAGCTCCATCTTTCTGACAGTGTCCTCGGCATTTTCTATTATATTATTCTTATCCACATAGGCTTTGGTCTTGAGTTCTTCGCACTCTTCCTCAATTTGCCTAATAGATCTTATAATAGAATTTTCCATTACAAAACTACCCAATTAAGAATACCTCCTTAAGATAAGTATTTTAGTCTTACAGTCATACTTCATACTGACAATCCCTAATCCTCAGCAAAAAATGCCGAATGAGATCGTTGTTTTGAATTTAAACAAATATTTTTACTTAGATGATTAATCAAAATAAGCATATCCCCCAAATTCTCCACAATATCAGTATAAAATAAATCTTCATAATAATAGCGGACATTTGATTCAAGTATGTATTGAAAAAATAAAGGTTATACTCTAAAAACAAATATCGTCATAAATACGACTTGTAAGCTAAGTGCCAATCCATGTAAAAGATAAATTCATGTGAAATTCAGATATGAAATATAAATTTCAAATTTTTGCAAAAATGAAAGAAATCATTCATATTTCAGTCCTTTAATATACACGGATCTTTGACATTATACTATACTTTTTTAATTTATTCCAGTGCTATTTTTAATTTATCGTATTTATTTTTCAAATTTTTATAAAAATTATCAAATATAAATAAAATACTTTAATTTGAAGATTCATACAGATAAAATTTTATAAAAAGACGAAAACTTAAAAATATTGATTATTTCAACAATTACCATTTATAAAAATATATCAAAATAAATAGGGTAAAATAGGGTAACCTATTTTAATAAAGAGAGAAAAATTTAAAAAATTAATTACTCATACTAATCACTATTTATAATGTCATATATTTGAATTTATTGAAATATTATCTTTTTCAGTCTTAAACAACTCACCATTAATATATTTTTAGGACTATTTAATTGCTTTTTAGTATCAACTTAACCGCTAAAATTATCTCAATTTTAGTATGAGAATAAATATATTCTGATTTTTTAAATAATAGTTTTTGAAACTTTCATATTTATCGATAAGATAAAAACACTGAGATAAAGCTGATACTAAAATCTGCCTTGACTAATCAGATAAACAGTGCCATACTCTATATGAAGGGTATAGACTGCAGTTATTCCTATGAGGGCTATGCCTTATATAAGGCTGAGGAACTGTAAATAAAAAAATAAAAAAGATAGAAACTGACATAAATCTAAAATCTATGAAAGTTTCTATCTTTATATTTTCTTATTATTAATATCTATTATTATATTAAATTTTAGTATTAAATCATAATATTTATAAGAACAAAAGTCAATAGCAGTATAGCTTAAAATCTTTATATTTATGAAGTTTCATACTTAGTTTATAGATTGTTTAGATAGTCGTTATTTTTAAAATAAGTGTCTAAAGGAAAATCCTACTAAAACAAGGATAGGGTATTCAATAAATGCTTTATACTTTTTGTAAATATGATTAAAGTGTAGGTACATTATTGCATCTGTAAATGCAAATATGAATGCAAGGGATATTATAAAAAGCGGATGTATATTTATAAAAGAAGTTAATTTTCCAATAATAGAGCCTACAAAGATAATAAGAAATCTTATTTTCATATTTTTTGTATTCATTTTTATCACCCTCTGCTTAAAAATTATATAAAGTTTAATAGAGTAATAGGATAAGATATAATTAAGTTAAGAAAAAGCACACTATTGCCGTAGTATGCTTTTATGGTTTTTATTGATTTCAAAATAAAACTTTGGGATAAAATACTGATTAATATTTACGATAATACTATATCATATTTAACATTGTTTCACTCTATTATTTAGCTTCCTTTTCCTTTACTACAGCTTGAGCAGCGGCAAGTGACGCTATAGGTACTCTATATGGTGAGCAAGATACATAAGTGAGCCCTATATTGTGGCAGAATTCCACTGTTGACGGATCTCCACCATGTTCTCCGCATATTCCCAAGATTATATCAGGTCTTGTCTTTTTACCGTCTTCTACAGCCATCTTCATCAATTTTCCTATGCCCTTTTGGTCTACTTGTTCAAACGGTGCAAAGTCAAATACCTTCTTACTTGTGTAATCGCTTAGGAATTTGCCTGAGTCGTCTCTTGAGAAACCAAAGCCCATTTGAGTAAGGTCATTTGTACCGAAACTGAAGAATTCAGCTTCTGTAGCTATTTCATCAGCAGTAAGAGCAGCTCTTGGCACTTCTATCATTGTACCTATCAGATAGTTTAGCTTTTCGCCTTTTTCTGCAAATACTTTGTTTATTTCATCTACCATTTCATCTTTTACGAATTTAAGTTCGTTTACATGTCCTACAAGCGGCACCATTATTTCAGGATGAACATTAGGTATTTCTTTTTTCACTTCCAAAGCAGCTTCTATTATTGCTCTTGCTTGCATTCTTGGGATTTCAGGATAGCTTATCGCAATTCTACAACCTCTATGACCAAGCATAGGGTTAAACTCTGCAAGTTCTAATATTCTACCCTTGATATCGTCATAAGATATCTTCATAGACTCAGCTATTGCTATTATATCCTTTTCTTCCTTAGGTAGGAATTCATGTAGAGGAGGGTCAAGCAATCTTATTACTACTGGTCTTTCACCCATTTCCTTGAATATGCCTACAAAGTCTTGTCTTTGCATTGGAAGAAGTTCATCAAGAGCTTTTTGTCTTTCTTCAAGTGTCAGTGAAAGTATCATTCTTCTAACAGCAGGTATTCTTGTTTCATTGAAGAACATGTGTTCAGTTCTGCAAAGTCCTATACCTTCGCAGCCAAATATCACACCTTGTTTTGCATCTCTTGGAGTGTCGGCATTTGTATATACGCCAAGTTTCTTGATTTCTCTTACCCATTGCATGAATGTGCCAAATTTTCCTGTAAGTTCAGGTTTTGCCTTTTGTATATCACCTTCGTATACTGCTCCTGTAGAGCCGTCAAGAGAAATATAATCTCCTTCTTTGTACACCTTGTCTGCTACTCTTACTGTCTTAAGCTCTTCATCAACTCTTATTTCGCTGCAACCTGCAACACAACATTTACCCATTCCTCTTGCAACAACAGCAGCGTGTGAAGTCATACCGCCTCTTGAAGTAAGTATACCTTGGGCACTGACCATACCTTCGATGTCTTCAGGAGATGTTTCCTGTCTTACAAGTATTACTTCCTGTCCGCCCTTTGCAGCTTCAACAGCTTCTTCGGCCTTGAAGTAGATTTTTCCTGATGCTGCTCCCGGAGATGCAGGTAGTCCCTTTGCTATAAGTACGGCATTTTTCAAAGCCTTCGGTTCAAAAGTAGGGTGCAATAATTGGTCAAGTTGCTTAGGCTCTACCTTCATTATAGCTTCTTCTTTTGTAAGCAGTCCTTCTTCCACAAGGTCTACAGCCACATTTACCGCAGCTTGTGCAGTTCTTTTTCCGTTTCTTGTTTGCAGGAAGAATAGTCTGCCTTCTTCTATTGTAAACTCAATGTCTTGCATATCTTTGTAGTGTTTTTCGAGCAACTGAGTTGTTTCTACAAATTGCTCATAGCATTTTTGATTGATTTCTTTAAGTTTGTCTATGTTTTCAGGTGTTCTGATACCTGCTACGACGTCTTCGCCTTGCGCATTCATCAAGAATTCGCCAAATAGCTTGTTTTCTCCTGTAGATGGATTTCTTGTAAATGCAACCCCTGTTCCTGAAGTCTTACCCTTGTTTCCAAATACCATAGATTGTACGTTTACAGCTGTTCCCAAGTCATGAGAAATACCGTTTAAGTTTCTGTATACTATGGCTCTGTTGTTGTTCCAAGATGAAAATACCGCTTCTACAGCCTTGTAGAGTTGTTTTTTAGGATCTTGAGGGAATTCTTCGTGTTTTTCTTCCCTATATACTTCCTTGAATTCCTCAACTAATCTTTTCAAGTCCTCAGCGTCAAGGTCAGTGTCTAAAGTAACTCCCTTTGCTTCTTTCATGGCGTCAAGTCTTGCGTCAAAGTATGCCTTAGGTATCTCGATTGCAACATCTGAGAACATTTGAATGAATCTCCTGTAAGAGTCATAGGCAAATCTTTCATTTTCTGTAGCTCTTGCAAGACCTTTGACAGTCTCGTCGTTAAGACCGAGGTTAAGTATAGTGTCCATCATGCCGGGCATTGATATAGCCGCTCCTGAACGAACTGAGAAAAGTAGGGGATCATTAGGATCAGAAAACTTCTTGCCTTGTTCTTTTTCAACATTTGCAAGATGTTCATCAATTTCTTTGAGAAGTTCGTCCCATAGTTTTTTGCCCTCATCATAGTATCTTAGACATGCTTGGGCACTGATAGTAAATCCTTGCGGTACAGGCAAACCTATGTTTGTCATTTCTGCAAGGTTGGCACCCTTGCCCCCAAGGATTGTTCTCATGTCCTTATTACCTTCTTTAAAATCATAAACAAATTTCATCTTATTTCCCTCCAAGATTTAATTTTAATAAATAAACTTTTCATTTCAACTTATATATTATTAAGTGTATAATCCTTATTCGTTATATACCTTCATGCCGTTTCTTTTTAAGTAGGTAATTATCTTTTCAGCCGTTTCTTCTATAGCTTTGTTGGACACATTTATGATGGGACAGCCAATCTTTTTCATAAGAGATTCGGCAAATTCTATCTCTTCAAGTATTCTATCCATATTCGCATATTTGTTTTCACCTGTATTTGCAGTGCTCAGTCCAAGAGCCCTCAGTCTTTCTGTACGTATCTCGTTGAGTTTTTCAGGTGTATTTGTAAGTCCGACTATCTTTTTAGAGGGTATTTGGAAGAGCTCAGGAGGTACTTTTGCCTCAGGTACAAGAGGTATGTTTGCCACCTTGATATTTTTGTTGGCAAGGTACATAGATAGTGGTGTCTTGGATGTACGAGACACACCGATTATGACTAAATCAGCCTTGAGTACACCTCTTGGATCTTTTCCGTCGTCATATTTTACGGCAAATTCCACAGATTCCACTCTTTTGAAATATCTGTCGTTTAATTTTCTGAGCATCCCTGTTTCCTGCAAAGGAGCCTCACCTGTTACAGATTCTATAGAGTCAAGTACAGGAGTAAGCAAATCAAGACATCTGATGTTATTTTCAGCAGCAAACTTACTTATTTTTTGAACAAGTTCTTTTTTTACTATAGTATGTAAGATAATTTTATCAGGAGCACGCAGTATTTCACTGAAAATATAGTCAAAAGGGGTGTCTTCTTTTATGTATGGGAACTTTTTTACCGTAAAAGCGTCTGATTGAAATTGAGCTATTGCAGCACCTGCAACGTGTTCTGCGGTATTGCCCAAAGAGTCTGAAAGGATAAATATGCTAAGCTGTTTCATATGCACCTCTTATAGTATAGTATTTTAAAAATAGGGATGTGAAAACAATTTTTTATTTAGAATAATATACTCTCTTTTTGTTTTTTTGTCAAGTAAAATATCTGTATAGCACTTATGAAAACGTAAGAACTCTGATGTTATTAATTAGACTTCAAGAATTTAATATTAATTCACCGGATTTCAATTTTGTAAGTTTTTAGTATCAGCCTTGTTAACTATCAGTATTAGAATATTTTTGATTTATATTTTTTTCATAAAAAATATCTGTTAGAGTTTCCCCCAACAGATATTATATAAGATTATTATGCCAATGCCGCTCCAAGTTCTTTACATTTTGCAAGAGCTTCTTCATCAGGGCTGTCATAAGCCATAAGACCATCAGCTACCAAAGTTCCGGCAGTATTTTTAGCTCTTACTTCCCAGTCTCTCATCCATTGACCGTCGTTCCATTCATAAGATCCGAATATTGCAATTTTCTTTCCGCCAAGGTCGTTTTCAACACTTGCAAACATAGGCTCGAAACTTGATTCTTCAAGTTCTTCATTACCCATCGCAGGACAGCCGAATGCTATCGCATCATAATCACCAAGTTTATCCTTAGTAAAGTCGTCGCTGAATATCAAATCCACATCAGCTCCGGCGCCTTTTGCTCCTTCAACAACGGCATTTGCCATCGCTTCAGTATTTCCAGTTCCTGACCAATAAACTACTGCTACTTTACTCATAATTAATACTCCTTTAAATCAATATTTTATATTAATCAAAAAATATTACTATTCTTTGATATCTACCAAAATCATGCAACGCAAAGAGATGTTATGTTTACACCCTTGAGGAATGACTCGCAAAGAGAAGTTGTGCATTTTTTATACATTTCAAACTTCTTTAGAGACTCGCCTTCATCAGTGTACACCTTCCATATACCGGATACCTTGTAATTTTTGCCCTTATTTTTTATAAAGAGCCTTACATCATCAAGGGGGTAACCCAAGAAAACTCCGATTTCATGGGGAAAGTCATCCTTTTTCACTCTTAGAGATAGGTTTTTTATAACTTTTCCACAACTTATTTGCTTACCATATCCATAGATTTTTAAGAAATTACGCACTCTGGAATCAGATAAGGTCTTATTTAATAAGTCAATCCTGTAAATGTAGATTAGAGTCTTACCATTGATATTACTTAAGATTGTAAGTCTAAGTCTTAATTTGTATAAGAGCCTGTTCCAATGTCTTACCTTTGACATAGCGTCATCGCCGGAATATGAAAATAAATTTGCAGTTTTGATACCTGCTAATGTCGGTGCACAATGCTCCACCAACAAGCGCTCAAACATAGCTACCTCCAAAATTGAGTGAAAATTACAAAAATATTATGATATAAAAAATTAATCGATAACATTTATCTTTTATGATGAAATTATAAGTCTATAAATAATATTTGTCAATAGCAAATAATTACTCTTAATAAATTTTTAAATATTTTATATGCAGTTTTTACAAAAAAAGACTGATAAAATCAAATAATTCTAATATTAGAGTGAAAGTGCATAGACGAAGAACAAAAATGTTTTTAGATTTGATACAAAAACTATGGACAAGTTTAAATTATTATGCTATTATCTTGAAATATTTTATAGTAATTATTTATTTTTATGAATCTTGAGTTTGTACTCTACTGATGGATATTATATAATTTAACTTTCTCACTTAAGTTATACTAAAAACCAATTAAATAGTCATAAAAATATATAAATGATAGTTGTTGAAAACAAAAAAATAATATTTCAATAAAACTGAATATATGGCATTATAAACGGTGATTAGTATTAGCTAAATTTTCTAAGCTCTTTTTTGGAGTTTATATTAAATTTAAGTACTTTAATTGTAATTTATTTGAGGAAGATTGATTTTTGTATTTATAAGTAGGGTGGCGCACGAAATGTGAAAGAGAGGGTTTTTAATGAAGGATTTATGGAAGAAGTACACTCAGATAGGGCTGGTCAAGAGAATAGTGACAGGTCTTATCATAGGAACAATTTTTGCAATAATAAGACCGAATTTGGGAACATCAACAGCCGGAAATGTGCTTGATGTACTCAAATTGTTTGGAAGTATGTTTACAGGAGCCTTAAAATCCATTGCGCCTATCTTGGTATTTTTTCTTGTAATGGAGTCACTATGTAAGCATAAAGAAGGTCAAAAGACCAATATGAAACATGTTATTGTTTTGTATCTTGTTGCTACATTCTTAGCCGCACTTTTTTCAGTTATAGCAAGTTTTTTGTTCCCAATTAAAATGACATTGCCTCCAATAGCTGAGGAGATAAACCCTCCAAAAGGTTTGGATGAAGTGCTTACTACACTTTTGCTTAACATTGTGGACAATCCTGTAAGGGCACTTTCAACTCCTAATTATATGGGTATACTCTTTTGGGCGGTGCTGATAGGATTGGCTCTAAAAAAAGCAAGTGAATCTACTAAGACCATGATTTCCAACTTTGCTGATGCTACGTCTTCAGTAGTTCATATAGTAATTAATTTTGCTCCTTTTGGTGTAATGGGACTGATATACAATTCTATAACTGTTAGCGGTATAGAGATTTTTGAAGAGTATGCTATGCTTATAGCTTTGTTACTTGGAACTATGTTTTTTGTAGCCTTGATAGTCAATCCTATAATGGTATGGACTCAGCTTAAAATCAACCCTTATCCTTTGGTACTTGCTTGTATCAAAAAGAGCGGACTTACTGCATTTTTCACAAGAAGCTCTGCTGCCAATATTCCTGTAAATATGGAACTTTGCAAACAATTGGAACTTGATGAAGATACCTATTCTGTATCAATTCCTCTTGGAGCTACTATAAACATGGGTGGAGCAGCCATAACAATATCTATAATGACACTTGCTGCTGCAAATACTTTGGGTGTTGAGGTAGATTTTGCAACTGCCTTTGTGCTTAGTGTACTTTCTGCACTTGGAGCCTGCGGAGCATCAGGTGTTGCAGGAGGCTCACTACTTCTTATTCCTCTCGCCTGCTCATTGTTTGGTATACCTGCAGAGGCATCGGCACAGGTCGTAGGGGTAGGATATATAATAGGTGTTATCCAAGACTCTGCCGAAACTGCTATAAACTCTTCAACAGACGTATTGTTTACAGCTGTAGCGGACTTTGCCAAAAAGGCAAAGGACGGAGAAAAGATAGACTATAAGAGATTGCTTTCTAATGTGAAATAGTTAGGATATTAATTAAAAATCGTATTAAAAAAGACCACTGTCTATTTTGAATGACAGTGGTCTTTTGTTATATTTTCACGCTAACAACTATTTGAAATACCGAGTATTTATAACTAAATAACATTAGAGTTTATGAATTATCAGCTATTAATCTATAATATTGGCAAATATAGTCGAAAGTTGTTCTCTTGTAAGCGTATCATTTGCATTTATCTTATTATTTGCTCCGCTCACTATTCCTTTTTCAACTAAGGCAGATATATATCCTATAGCCCATGCAGGTGTAGAGTCCACATCTTTGTATTTTGACAATACTTCTTTTGCCCTCGCATTATCCAATGCTTTAATGTCTTTTAATTTAGCTACAGCTACAAACAATTCTGCCCTCGTTATTTTGCTATCCGGTCTGAAATTGGCTTTTTTGTCTTGAGAGAAAATTTTGTTTTCCAATACTGTCTGTACTGCTTTTGCATACCATTTGTTATTGTCCACATCTGCGACTTTTATTTTGCTTGACTTTTCTCCTATTATATTAGTGATTACTTGGGCTACTTCTGCTCTTGTTACAGCTTTTTTAGGCATGAAGTTGCCTTTTTTATCTCCAGACATTATTCCTTTTTGCATTAGCTTTGTTACAGCTTGCTTGCTCCAAGTTATTTGGCTTATATCTTTTAGCTTGTCTACTGTATTTTCAGCTTCTTGTTTAGTCATTATGTCAGAAACTTTTATTTCTTTTGATTTTTCTTGCTTTTGTTGACTTAGTTGAGATTTTTCCTGCTGATTTTTTTGTGTTGATTCTTGACTTGCAGCTTTTGTTGTTTCAACAGTTTTTTGGACATCTTTTTTAGCTGTCTTGTTTTGCTGTCTAACAGATTTTGATGTTGAGGAAGCTCCACCACCTCCACCAAGTGAAGAATTTGAGCTTTTGCTTGATGATGAACTTCCACCATCTCTGTTACCTGAGTTTGATTTTTCTTCTTTTTGCTCAGCTTTTTGTTCTTCCTTTTGAGTTTCTTTTTTATCAGGCTTTTGTACATCAACTGTTTTTTTAGAATCAGCTTTTGAATCTTTTTGTTCTTGACTTGCTTTATTTGATTCCTTATCTTCTTTAGCTGTTTTTTGTGGCTCGAGCTTACTTTGTTCCTCTTTTTGCTTGTTTTGCTCTGCACCAGCCTTATCAGAATTATTTTCTGTTTGAGGAGCTGTATTTTCACTCTTATTATCTTTAGGACTATCCAAATTACTGTTTTCTTCTGCTCTTACATTGATTTTAACTTCTATTGGCTGTGAAGCAAGTTTAATACCGTCAGCTTTGTATCTTACAAGATACTTACCTTCTGAAAGTCCTGTTACTTCTTTTCCGCTACAAGCTGTCCAGTCTTGAGAGCCATCTTTCTTATATTCCATTTTTCTATTTACATAGATTATCTTGCCGTTATTCTTATCTCCTACACTATCTACAGCTTTTATGTTCAAAGGACTTACTGTTTCTCTTGGAAGTATCTTTTGCACATCTGAATGAAGTATTGGAGCTGTGGTACTTTGTCTAAGTATCAAGATTGGCTCATTAAACTTTGTTGTGATATTTACAGGCTCACTTGAATCTATATCCTGCCAAACTCCATCTCCCAAATCATATCTCATTCCTCGTTCAACATTTTCAAGTCTTCCTTCTCTATCTCCTGTAGCTTTAAATGTTACATTTGGTTTTTCTTCTTTAACTATGCTTATTTCCACATCTTTTCTGCTATTTGATATATTATAGCCTCTTTTACTTACTTCTATAGGGACAGTCTTGGTACTTCGGAACATCATATCCTTAAATGTAAGCTCATAAGTTTTGTTATCTATTTTATTTACACCTGTTTTATAAACATCTTCAATGCTTATATCATTTACACTTAAATCATCTATATCCTCATCAAATGTAAGCATTACAGAAGTTGTAGTTTCACTTATATTATTAGTAGGCTTTATTTCCAATAGATTTACATTTTTTTCCGCTTTAGCAGGTATATTTGAAATCTGATATGAATAAAACTTATGTGTTCCAAACGTGTCTCTTACACTGTTTATCTCATTAAAATATGGACTTCCGCCAGTTATCTTTCTTACAGCTGATAATATTTCTCTCTCATCCATTGATTTTGGAATGGCAACACGTATTGTAGCATAAGGTAAATTACTTGAATTTATTTGTGCCCTTAGCACTTGTTCAAGTTCTTCTTTGTTATTTGCAAATTCACCTTGTTTTTTGTAGGCGTAATACCTGTATTTAGTGCCGTCAAATTCATCAGCATAGGAATGCCAATCTTTATGGTTTTTCCCTAAGGTATCACTATCTATTAAAAAGTGCTTATAACTTCTATATTGGTCTTCAAGTAAATCATCCCAAGTAATATCCACAAAATACCAACCGTCATCCAATTTTACCCTGTTCCATTGGTGATATTCCGGTTTTGCTGCGGTACTATAGCCTTTTAAAGTACGTCCTTCAATGTTCAACTTGCCTATAATTTTTTGAAAAGACTGTGAATATCCTTGGCAAACCGCCTTTCCTTCTATTAATGCTCCATAGGCATAGCTTACTATATGTTCATTTGAATATTCTATATTGTCCACAAGATAGTCGTGTACTGCCATAAGCTTGTCCGCATCACTGCTTAGATGTCTGAATTTATCAGCTATTTCATCCACCTTTTTTTCAACTATTGAATCTTTTTCCTTTTCGATATTTACTACACATTTATATAAGGCATCACCTTTTTTTGCCCATATTTCAATGTTTCCGCTTGACTTAGCGCTTACAAGACCATTATTTATACTGATACAGGCTCCGTTTAGCCTATTGTAATCACTATCTGCATATAAAATATCTTGAGGTATTCTTACTCTTACAAACCACTCTACGTCACTTACATCAATGCCGTCAGAATCAGTGAGTTTTAACTGAAATTCATCACCTACATTAAGGCTTAACGCATGTTCGTTGATAACAATATTTCCGTCTTCTGCTTGAGTCGGTGCTTCAAGCTCGCCTATTTTTTCATTTAGAACTTGCAAATTACTTTGTGAACTATTTGAAGCATGGATACTTCCTAAGTTTGACTTAGTTTGAGAATTTGAGTCAGCAAATATTGGATAGCTACAAGTCTGTAAAATCAGTCCTGTAGCAAGTAAGGTGCAACATATTTTATTTTTCTTCATAATCAATAATAATCCCTTTCTAAAAATTTTCCTTTAAAAATATCGGATGTTGGGATTATTTCTTTAGTTATATATAATTTTGTTTATGTCATTTGAGATAGATAAGATTATTCTATTATCGATATCTAATTTAAGCCTTATACCAATTACTATTTATAATACAAAGTATTTATGGCTTATGACATTACAGTTTATGAATTATCAACTACTTTACTGCAATATATGGCTTTTTAATAGATTTTCAGCATAAAATTTACTTATAAAAATTATACAGTCTTAAAATAAATTTCACAATATTATTTTATAATATGTAATGAAAATTTATTTTTTGTTGAAAAACGCTTGATACTTGGCAATAAATTATGATATTATAAAAAGATATACAAAAAAGGGGATAATATGGAATTTACACATTTGGACAAAAACGGTAATGCGATAATGGTGGATGTAGGTGACAAGGACATCACCAAGAGAGTGGCAACAGCTACAGGCAGTATAAGGGTAAATAAGGATATAATATCTTCGATAAAAAATATGGACAATAAAAAGGGAGATGTCATATCCACTGCGAGGATTGCAGGTATAATGGCAGTGAAAAACACTTCATCAGTCATACCGCTTTGTCACAATATTTTGATTAATAAGGCTAAGATAGATTTTGAAATAGATGAGGATAATCTCCTAATAAAATCGACATGTACAGTACACTGCACAGGAAAGACAGGTGTGGAGATGGAGGCGCTACATGGAGTGAGCGTATCACTGCTTACAATATATGATATGTGCAAGGCAATAGACAAGTCAATGGTGATTTGTGATATACATCTTGTGGAAAAAACAGGTGGAAAAAGCGGAGATTTCAAATTTGAGGAAAGATAAAGATGATAGATATTTTTGGCAGAAAGATTAACTACGTCAGATTGTCCCTTACAGACAGGTGCAATCTGAACTGTGTCTACTGTATGCCTAAGGGGCAAAGCCCTGTATTTTTGAAAAAAGACGAGATAATGAGCGTGGATGAGATATATAAGATATGCCTTTATCTTTCAAAAATAGGTATAGACACGATAAAGCTGACCGGAGGAGAACCACTGTTAAGAGAAGACTTTGAAGATGTGGTCAAAAAGATAAAGACCATAGATGCAATTAAAAACATTACACTTACTACCAACGGTACAAGACTTGAAGAGTATTTGGACTTTTTGTATGAGCAGGATATAAAAAATATCAACATTTCTTTGGACTCTCTAAGTCCGCAAAAATACAAGGATATAACAAATTTTAAACTTGATAAAATACTAATGGTCATAAAAAAATTAAAAAAATATAATTTTTTTAAAATAAAAATCAATGTTGTGCCGATAGATATAAGCAAGGAGGACATATCCGACTTGGTAGATTATACTCAGGAAAACGACATAAAACTGAGATTTATAGAGATGATGCCCATAGGCTACGGCAATCGCTTCAACTTTATATCCAGCGATGAGATAATCTCCATGATATCGGAGAAATATGGGGATTATAAGCGTTCGGAAAAAGTTCACGGAAACGGTCCTGCTGTGTATTTTTCTTTTTCTAAATTAAAGACGGAGATAGGCTTTATTTCCGCTATGTCGCATATGTTTTGTGACAGTTGCAACAGGGTAAGGATAAGCTGCGACGGGAAAATCAAGCCCTGTCTTAACTATGAGTATTCTGTAGATATAAGAAAGATGATGCTTCAAGGAGTGGAAGAGGATATAATAGTTAAAAAAATTGCTGATACAATCTATAACAAGCCCAAATCTCATAGTTTTTTGGAAGGCTTGATTGATAATTCAGAGATGAAAAGTATGTATCAGATAGGTGGTTGAGGGAAAAAATTTTCCTATAGGTAAAAATTACTATATTCTCTTGAAGATGTCAATATAAAAAGCAAGTAAAAATGTTCTTTAATGGTTACTAAGTGGTATTTATTCATAAGCGCTATAATTCTAACATTTCACTATTAATTTGCTTTTTTAGTGGTATGTTGAAGATATTAAAAAAACAGCATTTTTTAGTAAAAAAGTTGTTGATTTTTTGAAAAAAGCTGTTATAATGATTTTGAAATGTAGTGTTGAACACTCGTTTATTAATGTAAATGATATGCATTTTTGTCAAATTCAGAAAACATTTCCTACATAAGCTGTCAATTCAAAATATTAGGAAATTACTTCAAGCTACGATAAAGGCATATGAATTATAAAAAACTGCTAAAATTTTTGGAGGAAAATATGAAGAAAAAATCTTTATTTGCAGCTTTACTTTCATGTACTTTGCTGCTAAGTGCTTGTGGTGGCGGAGGAACAAAACAATCTGAAACACCAAGTGGCGACAACAAACAAGCGACGACAACTCAAGCCAAGGGAGATGAAAAGGTACTTCGTACAATATTCAGCAAACAAGGTGACGGTACAAACTTTGATACTCCTTGGTGGAACAGAGGGGATTTGTACAAGGTTATAACATTTAGAAGTTTGTTCAAGGCAAACAATACCTTGACTGAGTTCAACCCTGACTTAGTAAAGGAATACAAGCCATCAGAAGACGGACTTACTTATGAATTTACTTTGAAAGATAATCTTAAGTGGTCAGACGGAAAGCCTCTTACAGGAGAAGATGTTAAGTTTTCAATAGAGGGAGCTCTTAAGGGAGCAAAGGTAAACGGTATATATACTGCAACTTTCAGCAAGATTGATGGCGGTAAAGACCTAAGAGATAAGAAAGCTGATTCTGTAAAAGGAATTACAGTAGACGGACAAAAAGTAACTATCAAATTGGCTGAGCCTGTAGGTAATCTTATACCTATACTTTCTCAATTTGCAATACTTCCAAAACACGGATTTGAAGGCGTAGACATGCTTGACTACAATACAGCTGCATTTTGGAAAAAACCTATAACTAACGGTATGTACAAGGTGGAAGAAATCGTAACTGACTCTTACATCACTTTAGTTCCAAATGAAAACTATGAAGGAACTGCTCCTAAGATACCTAAGGTTGTTGTAAACATAGTACCTTCAGAAGGAATATTGACAGCAGTTGCTGACGGTCAATCAGACTTCTTCAACTCAAAAGTACCTGCTGAAATTCAAAAACTAAGCGAAAATCCTGCTTGGAAGAAGACACCTGTTGATACATTGTTCTACTATTATCTTGTATTCAACTTGAAAGGCAACGACACAAGACCTGCTAACAAAGCATTGCAAGATCCTAAGGTAAGAGAAGCAATATACTACGCTATAGATAGAGAAACTTTGGCTAAGAACCTTTACGGTGAAATAGGTGAAGTGGCTGCACTTGGAGTACCTGCAAGAGATACTGCAAACTACAACGACAAGATAAACACTTTCAAATATGATCCTGAAAAGGCAAAAGCTCTGCTAAAAGAAGCAAATTATGATGAAAACCAAACATTGGAATTCAGATATTATATGGCTGACCAAACATCTGTAGACCTATACAACGCTATAGCTGCAGACCTTGCAAAGGTTGGTATCAAGGTAAATGTACAAAAATTTGCCGGAGACGCTACAGGTGAACTTTTCGATATAAGAAACTACGATATAGCACTAAAAGGACTTTCAGCATTCGGATATGACGAATGGTATGGCGAATATGCGTCAACTCACGCTAACTTCCCTAAGATAATAGGACATAACGATGCTTTTGACAAACCTTACACTGCACTATTACAAGCAACAACTCCTGAAAAGAAGGCTGAAGCTTTAAAACAACTACAAGCTGTAGAAGAAAAAGATATAACAAAAATGCCTATTTTTGTTCTTAAAAACATGATATTCGTAAACGGAGAAAAAGTTGATACTAAGGGTGCAAATTTTGGTAACCCGTGGTTTGCTTATGACCTGGGATTTGAAAACTGGGAACTTAAATAATTGAATTATAAAGTGTATCTCCTTATGAGGTACACTTTTTTTATTATTGTTGGAAAGGAGAGAAAAATTGTTTAAGTTTATATTGAAAAAAATATTATTTATGATACCGATGCTCTTTTTGATATCATTTTTGATATTTACGGCTCTTAAACATATGCCCATAGATCCGGTGAACTATCTGCTGCCGCCTGAAGCCTCACAAAATGCAGCTTTGAAAGAACAGTTAAGAGAGCAGTACGGTCTTAACGATCCGTTTTTTGAGCAATACAAAAGATGGATAGGTGGAATATTAAAAGGGGATTTCGGCTACAGCATTTTGACTAAGCAACCTATAAGCGAAATATTGGCACTGAAATTACCTGCGACTATACAACTTGCTGCTGCCGCTCTGATAATATCATCTGTACTGGGGATACTGATAGGTATACTTTCTGCGGTCAATCAAAATACTATTATAGACTATATAGGCAGGGTAATAGGTGTACTTGGGCAGTCTATACCTCAATTTTTGTTCGGTATGATATTAATTACGGTATTTGCTTTAAGTCTTAAATTATTGCCTGCAGGTGGGCGTAATTTATACGGTAAGGCAGGATTTTTTGATCAACTTAGGACTATAATATTGCCTGCAACGGCACTGTCGTTTTCCATGATAGCTACGGTACTGAGATATACTCGTAACCTTATGCTGGATGTAATCAACAAGGAATATATCAAGACTGCAAGAAGCAAGGGTATTTCTGAAATCAAAGTATATTTCAAGCATGCCTTCCGTAACTCTATGGGACCTATACTTGTGACTATACTTTTCAGAATACCGGGTCTTATCGGTGGCTCTGTAGTTATAGAAACAGTGTTTAACTGGCCGGGAGTAGGCTCTACTCTAATGGGAGCAGTGACATCGGGAGACTATCCTGTAATAATGGTGACAACTCTGCTTATTGCAGCCGTAATGCTGACTATAAGTTTCCTTGTGGACGTATTATCTGCCATGCTTGATCCTCGTATCAGGTTGGAAGCTTAGGAGGTACTATGAACGATTTATCAAAACAAAAAAGTAAGATGCGTTCTGCCATGGCGAAGCGCTCACTCAATAAGATGATAAGCAACAAGCTGGGCATGATAGGCTTTATCGTGGTGGTAGTGATGAGTCTTATGTCCATACTTGCTCCTGTGCTTACAAATATAGATCCTACAGTTACCGATATGGCAAATATCAACAAGGCTCCCGGAGGACTTCATATACTCGGTACGGACAGTATAGGGCGTGATCTTTTCTCAAGACTGCTCTATGGTGGTAGGATTTCAATATCAATAGGTATAATAAGTGCACTTACGACTTCTTTTATAGGTACTGTATTCGGCTTGATTGCAGGATATTTCAGAGGTATCGTGGATTCATTTTTGGTCAGATTGTCAGAAGTGATACAGACAGTTCCTATGATAATCCTGGTTATGGTGCTTGTTACCATAATAGGACCCGGAGTGAGAAATATGGTTTTAGTATTTAGTCTTACAGGCTGGATGACCGTATTTCGTATAGTGAGAAACGAGGTGCTCAGACTCAGAGAGGAAACTTATGTTGAGGTAAACAGAGCCTTTGGTATATCAAACGGCAAAATTATGTTTTCTCAGATTTTGCCTAATACTCTAAGCCCGATAATAGTTGCTACTACTATAAACGTGGCGTTTTTCATACTTTCGGAGACAGAGCTTTCGTTCTTAGGACTGGGAGTGCCTACGAATATATCAACATGGGGTACTATAATCAACGGTGCAAAATCTCTTTCGGTAATTGAAAATCAGTGGTGGCTTTGGATTATACCCGGTGCAGTGATATCACTGTTTATCATGAGCATAAACTTTTTCGGGGATGCACTTCGTGATGTGCTCGATCCGAAAAATTAATGGGGGTAAGAGATGGAAAATTTATTGGAAGCAAGGAATATTTGCACGCAGTTTAAGGTGGGCAAAGACTCCATTAATATAGTAAAAGACGTGTCCTTTGACGTAAAAAAAGGAAAGATACTGTCAATAGTTGGAGAATCAGGATGTGGTAAGTCGGTTACCGTACACAGCCTTATAAATTTACTGCCTAAAAACGGTAAAGTTGTAGGCGGACATTCCAATTTTCAAACTGATGACGGCAAGGTGATAGACCTCACCGCTCAAAAGCCTTTTTCAAAGACTATGAGAGAATTAAGAGGCTCTCAAATAGGGATGATATTCCAAGATCCTATGCAATCACTAAATCCTGTATATACCATAGGAAATCAGATAATGGAAAATATACTTGAGCATAGGAAGGTAAGCAAGAAAGAAGCAGAAGAAATAGGTATAGAAATGCTGAGAAAACTCGGCATACCTGAGCCGAAGAAGAGATTTTTCGACTATCCTCACCAGTTTTCAGGCGGTATGAAACAAAGGGTAATGATAGCCATAGCCATGGTAAACAATCCGAGCCTGCTCATAGCTGATGAGCCTACGACAGCACTTGACGTTACGATACAGGCGCAGATTATGGACCTTATGAAGGAGATGAGAGATGTATACGGCAAATCTGTAATACTGATTACTCACAATATGGGTCTGGTAGCGGAAGTTGCCGATCAGGTAGCGGTAATGTATATGGGAAGAATGGTGGAATACGGGGATGTCAAAGACGTATTTGAAAATCCTACTCATCCATACACCAAGGCATTGCTAAAATCAGTGCCTGTACCCGGAATGGCAAAGAACCAAAAACTTGCAACTATCGAAGGAGAAACTCCTGACCCGAGAAATTACAAGATAGGCTGCGAATTTGCCAACAGATGTGCTCACGTAATGCCTGAGTGTACTGCTAAGGACATTCCTACCTACGAGGTAAACGGCACACATATTGCAAAATGCCTTTTATTAAACGGAAATAAGGAGGTTAATAATGCAAAATAACGAAATAGTATTTGAGATTAACAATTTACAGACTTATTTCCCTATATACGAAGGATTTATACTCAAGAAAAAGGTAGCGGACGTAAAGGCGGTAGACAATGTTTCATTTACTGTAAAAAGAGGTGAAACTCTCGGTATAGTTGGAGAGTCAGGCTGCGGCAAGACTACTCTGGGCAAGAGTATGATGATGCTCCAAAAGCCTACAGGCGGTGAAGCAAAGTTCAATATGGACGGAGAAATGAAGGACATACGCAAATTCGATAAAAGTGAATTGTTCAAATTCAAAAAGAAGGTGCAGATGGTATTTCAAGATCCATACAGCTCACTTAACCCGATGAAGACTATATACTCAGCCTTTGATGAGCCTCTAAAAGCTCACGGTTACACTTCTAAAGAAGAGCGTGAGCATATAATGATAGAAAAATTTAAGACTGTAAACCTGCAAAGTGACTATATATACAGATATCCGCATGAGTTTTCCGGCGGTCAAAGACAAAGAATATGTATAGCCAGAGCCCTATGTGTTCAGCCTGAGGTTGTAGTTTTGGACGAGCCGGTATCGGCACTTGATGTTTCAATTCAGGCTCAGGTGCTCAATCTTATGCAAGACATCCAAAAACAGTTCAACCTTACCTATGTATTCATAGCCCACGACTTATCAGTGGTGGAATATATAAGTGACAGAATAGTCGTGATGTATCTCGGCAATATAGTGGAAATATCAAAGGCAGAAGGACTGTACAAAAATCCTCTCCACCCATATACTAAGGCTCTGCTTTCTGCAATTCCTATACCGGTGGTGGGAGAAAAGAAAGACAGAATAGTGCTTGAAGGAGATGTACCTTCACCTATCCACAAACCTACAGGCTGTCCTTTCCATACGAGATGTAAGGAAGCTATAGATATATGCTCCTCAGTAGTACCTACCATAAGGGATATAGATGAGGATCATAAGGTGGCATGTCACCTTTATAATTAAAAATAAAAACTGATACTTGAAATAATATAAATATGTTTTTTCTTTGAAAAAAATGCCTTTAATTTGCTTTTTGAACAAAATAATAAAAAAATAAAAGATAAATATGAGCTTATGTAAAATAAAGCTATATCAATGAAAATAGAGATTTAAAAAAATTATAATTTGATATAATAATATATTTTCATCATCGAATTTAAAATATTTTAAGAATTAAGTATTAAAATGTTATCATAGTAATTTGATAAAAAATATTTTATGAACTTACTATGATAATAAAAATTTTACTTAAGATTAAGAAGGAGAATGTTATGAAAAAATATTTTGCAATAGCTATGATGGTTTGTACAATGGCAACACTTACAGCTTGTGGTGGCGGCGGTGAACAAAAACCGGCTGATCAAGGCAACCAAACTACTCAAACTCAAGAGCAAAAAACTGAAGAAAAGAAAGACGGAGAAAACAAAGAAGGCGAAAAGAAAGACGAACAAAAAACTGAAACAGCTGATAACAAAGCGGTTGAAGGAACACAAGTATTAGTATTGAAAGATGAGTCAGCTAAGCCTGAAAACCTACCTACTATAAGTGTAGACAAGGCTTCTAAGAAATTTATCTTTGAATATACTTCAGCTGACAACAAATCTTACACTGTAAATGGAGACGTTAAAGATGAAGACGGTAAATTGACTCTAAGCAGTGAAGCCGACAAATTTGAATTAGTGCTTAAATATCTTTCAGATGATTTGTTGAAATATTCAGACAGCGAATCAAAACCTATAGAATTTGCTGACGGAACTAAGTTGGAACTAAAGAGCAATGCCGAATTCTCAGTGAAAAAATAATTTCGGAGGATAAATGATTTACGGCAAATTTTCGTATGAAAATTTTGAAAAGGCCTATCTCAAAGAGATAGGCGACTTTTTAAATAACAATGACCTTGCTAATTTTGAAAAGGGCATAACTAAAATAGATAACGACAGATTTTATGTTAATATATGTGACTACACTACCGTAGAAGAAGATGACAGGGTATGGGAGGCACACAAAAACTACCTCGACATACATGTCATGATAAAAGGAACTGAGGTTTTAAAACACACATTTATTGAAAATGCAAGCATTAAAACTTATCACGAGGACAGCGACTACGTTGAAATCCAAGATGTCAAGAAGATAGATTCTACCATCACTCTAAGTGAGGGTCAGTATCTGGTATTTGAGACTACAGATGTTCATAAGACGGCGATAAAAAGCGGAGAAGCCCAAGATGTCAGAAAAGCGATATTTAAGGTAAGGGTATAGGTGGAGACATGGATAAGATAAGTCAATTAAAGGGAAATTTAATTGTGTCATGTCAGGCACTTGCTGATGAGCCGCTCCATTCTTCTTTTATCATGGGAAGGATGGCATTGGCGGCAAAGATGGGCGGTGCCAAAGGCATCAGAGCAAACTCCGTGGAAGACATCAAAGAGATAAAATCTCTAACAGATTTGCCGGTAATAGGGATAATAAAAAAGGACTATGAGAACTGCGACGTGTACATCACTCCAACAATGGATGAGGTCGATGCGCTTGTTAGTGTAGGCTGCGACATCATAGCCATGCAGGCGACAGATGAGATAAGACCGGGAGGAGAAACTACAAGGGAGTTTTTCAAGAAGGTCAGAGAAAAGTACAAAAATCAAAAGTTTATGGCAGACTGCGCTACATTACAAGAAGCTATTGATGCGGATGATATGGGATTTGATTTTATCGGCACTACCATGGTAGGATACACTAAAGCAAGTGCAGGTATGAAGATAGAAAAAGACGATTTTGAGCTGATGAAACAGGTCTTGAAAAATGTTAAATCACCGGTCATAGCCGAGGGCAACATCGACACACCGCAAAAAGCGAAAAGAGTGTTGGAATTAGGGTGTTACACCGTGGTTGTAGGATCTATTATCACTAGACCGCAGGTCATTACAAAGAGGTTTGTCGACGAGATTTTAAGCTAAATCTCAACAGTACGGTTAATTATTTTGCAGGGACTATATTGTCCTTGTGTGATGTATCAAAAATTTTATGGACAACTTAAGGAGAAAAAAATGGGAGCTAATAATGAACTCAAAGGTATTTACAGTGCCTTACTTGTATCTTTCAATGAAGACGGAAGTGTAAATGAAAAAGGGACAAGACAAATAGTGCGTCACAACATCGACAAGATGAAGGTTGATGGGCTGTATGTAGGTGGCAGTACGGGAGAAAATTTCCTTCTTTCAACGGATGAAAAGAAAAAAATATTTGAAATCGCAAAGGACGAAGCAAAGGATGAGATTAAACTCATCGCTCAAATCGGTTCGATGAACTATTACGAATCACTTGAACTTGCAAAATTCGTTACTGATCTCAAATATGACGCCATTTCGGCGGTAACACCTTTTTACTACAAGTTCAGTTTTGAAGAGATTAAAGACTACTATAACAGCATTATAGACTCTGTAGACAACAAGCTGATAATATATTCAATACCTTTCTTGACAGGTGTTAATATAAGCGTGGAACAATTCGGAGAGCTGTTTGAAAACAAGAAGATTATAGGTGTAAAATTTACAGCAGCTGATTTTTACCTGCTTGAAAGAGTGAGAAATACTTACCCTGACCACCTCATATATGCCGGTTTTGACGAAATGATGCTTTCTGCAAGCGTACTTGGAGTGGACGGAGCCATAGGCTCTACATTCAATGTCAACGGTCCAAGAGCAAGAAAAATAGTGGATTTGGTAAAACAAGGCAAGATAGAAGAAGCCAAAAAAGAGCAACATATTACCAATGACCTTATTACAGACGTATTAAATAACGGACTGTATCCTACTCTTAAGACTATATTGCAACTACAAGGCGTGGAAGGATGCTACAGCAGAAAACCTATGAAATCTGCAACAGAAGCCCAAAAACAAAGAGCTAAGGAAATATACGAAAATTATTTGAAATAGTTTAAAAAGAAAATATTTTTAGATATGCGTGTATATTTAATAATTGCATATCAATATCAAAGAAAATAAAAGAAAAAAGGACAGCCATTATTGATAGCTGTCTTTTTTGCGTTATGGAATTTTACAGATTTTAATTCTCATACTAAAAAGCTGTCAAAAAATCATATAATTAAATTATAACAAAGTCGCTTATAAGCTATAAAGCGTAATGGTGATTAGATATAAATACTTGGCATTATAAATTGGGATTAACATTACTTATCCAAAATAGACAAATATAAATCCAGTCGATTATTTAAATATCTTGCAAACATATCTGCCATTGCCGATATATTATGTTTTATATGATATTCATCAAAGGCTTCATAATATTTCAAGCGATCGCTAAACTTTATATCTATCGGCGGATAGCCCGCTTTCATCAGCTCCAAGTTAATCAACAATCTGCCTGTTCTCCCGTTTCCGTCAATAAAAGGATGAATGTCTTCAAATTCGATATGAAAACGGGCAAGCTTAGTCACAATATCTTCCTTGCTGTTTTTATATTGTTCCAAAAGCTCTTCCATTTTAGGAATAATCAAATATGGCTGTACAGGTTCATGTGCTGCACCCATGATTCTAACAGGAATTCTTCTATACACTCCTCTATCATCTTTTTTATCCGCCAAGACCAAATAGTGGATATCCTTTATCAGCTTTTCGGATATTTCGGCATTTTCACTGACGAGCTGTTTTACATAATCAAAGGCTTCCTTATGTCCAATGACCTCCAAATGCTCCTTTAATGATTTTTTGTCAATAGTAAGTCCTCTAAGAACCATATCCGTCTCACGTAAAGTTAAAGTATTACCTTCAATAGCATTTGAATTATAGGTATATTCTGTTAGGAATTCTTCATTTAATCTTTCCAACTCTCCCTCAGTTAAAGGTCTTCTTTTTTTAAGAACTTTTAATTTATCTTCCAATATCGGAATTAGTGATTCCTTATTTTTATATCTTTCGTCACTCGGCTTAGTTGCATCATATGGTATTTTCCAAGCCCTTCCTTGTTGATATGCACCTGGAATTTTCCCTTGTGAACATAAAATCCTTACTCTTCTATCTGATATGCCCCATTTTTCAGCTGCCTGTTTTGCTGTAATGTACACAAATTATCCCTCCAGTCTCTTGTATTATATCATTTTATCGGAACAATATCAATGATATAGGAATAATATATGCAAATTATCGGAATAATGATTTTTATGGAATAGTATCTTAGTATTTAAAATAATATTATACAAAAAGCTGTCAAAAAGCTGTTTAATAAGATTACAAGAAAATTCTTTACGATTTATGAATTTTAATTTACTTAGATAAAATAGCGGATATTATAAATAGTGATTAGTATTAAATGTAATAACGGAAGTCACATTATATAGCCTGTCTTTTTTGCGTTATGGAATTTTACAGATTTTTGTGATAAAATACTGAAATAATATTAGTATAAATACTTATTAAACAGTCATGTATTTGCATTACAACAAATTATTGATAATATATAAAATATATAATATCTCAAAATAAAAATACTTGCTATTAAAAATCGGGATTAACATTATATCAAAGCAGATATTAATATTCAGTATTGTAAAGGTCAATTCTTATTATGAAATAGGGAATTGATACGAAAGTTAACTAAGTATTGGATAATTATTATTTATTGTAAGATAATTTTCAAAGATAAATCGAAAATTTTATATATGGAAAATATATTTTAACCAAAATAATAATAGCATTATTATAAAATACAAGGAGGGGATTATGACATTTAAGATATGTATGGTTGAAGATGACTCTGATTTGGCAAGCGTTGTAAAGGAACATCTTGAGAGATACGATTTTGATGTTGTGCTTTGTGAAGATTTCAAAAACATAGATAAATTTGTAGAAAAGCACTCTCCAAATTTGATTTTGCTTGACATCAACATACCGTATTATGACGGTTTTTACTGGTGTAATCAAATCAGAAAGATAACAAAGGCTCCAATTATATTTATGTCTGCAAGGACTGAAGACTATGACCAGGTCAGGGCTATAATGAGCGGTGGCGATGACTATGTGACAAAGCCTTTTTCGCATGAACTCCTGCTTGCCAAGGTCAATTCTCAGCTTAGGCGGACTTATGGCGAATATGCAAACAACGAGGCAGGAGCTGTCTGCGGAGACTGTTCATTTAACAAGCTGAGATTTACGCTCAAATGCAAGGACAATCAGATAGATTTGCCCAAAAACGAAGCTATATTAATCGGCATTTTGTTTGACAGCTATCCAAATGTAGTCAGTCGTGAGAAGATACTGTCAGAGATTTGGGACAGTGAGATGTTTGTAGAGGAAAATACTCTAAATGTTACAGTCAGCAGAGTGAGAAAAAAACTCAAAGACATAGACTCAAATCTAAGGGTAATAACAGTAAGAGGGATGGGATACAAGGTGGAATATGAAGACTGACAAGGCATTAAAACTATTTATTTCAGACAATCTCCCCTTGCTGTTGACAGTTTTTTTGACTCAGGTACTTTTTTTCTCAGCCCTGTTTTATATCAAAAAAATCTGGATTGAAGAGGTATTTTACTTTAGTTTCTTGGTATTTTTTGTGCTTGTTTCTTACCTTGCGGTAAGATTTTACCAAAGAAAAAGAGTATATGAAAAATTTTTTCTAAAAAGCGATGTGCTAAGCGATTATCTGATTCAAGACACAAGGAGCTCCTTTGAAAAAAGCTACAATCTTATGATTGATGATATTATACAAATTGATAATAAGGGCAAAATTGAGCAAAAACAGGAGAAAAAACTCCAAAAGGTGATGATATACAGATTTGTACATCAGATGAAGACGCCTATTTCAGTGCTCAAGCTAATCTGCGAAAACCATGGCGACAAGGAAGAATTTAAAAAGATACAAAGAAATATAAACGCACTACAGTACAATCTCAATCAAATGCTTGATATTTACAGGTTGGAAGATTTTAAAAAGGATTTTGTTTCTGAAAAAGTATATCTAAAAAGTATATGCAAGGACTGTATAAATGCACTTAAGGACTATTTTATCACATCACAAATCTATCCAAAGCTTGACATAGATGAGGAAGCTTATGTGTACTCCGACTCCAAGTGGATGAAATTAGTCATTAATCAGATTCTTAGCAATGCAGTCAAATACTCTAACAAAGGTCAAAGCATAGTGGTAAAGGCGGATAAAAAAGATGAAAAGATGATTTTGTCAATAATAGATGAGGGCATAGGCATTGAAGAGGCTGATTTGAAAAATATATTTGAACTTTTCTATATAGGCAAAAACGGAAGAAATAACGCTGATTCAAGCGGTATAGGTCTGTATATTGTAAAAAGAGTGGTGGAATATCTCGGACATAGGGTGGAAATAAGCTCCAAGATAGATGAGGGAACTACAGTTGCAATTGAATTTTAGAAAAATGATGATATCCGGTAACATTACAAAATTGTAAGCTTATGTAATCTTATCGGATTTTTCTTTTGGAATTTATCTGCTAAAATATAGGAGAATTAAGAAAATCATAGCATAATTTTTATAGTTATACTAAAAATCTATCAAAAAGTCTTGTAATTTTATTACAGCAAGAATATTAACAATATGTAAAATGTGTAATTTGCTAAAATAACATTCTTGGTATTATAAATAATATAGGATAATATTTTTGAAATTTATAAATTTATACTAAAAAGCAGTTAAAAAGCCTTGTAATTATTTTAGAAAAAAGATATTTCTTGCTATTATAAATTGTGATTAGTATTAAAAAATAGTGAATATAGTTCTACAAAGGAGTACATTATGATATTAAAAGTTTCCAATCTTGAAAAAATATATAAGGGCAAGCTTTCCTTCAAAGCCTTAAACGACATAAATATGGAAGTAATGGAGGGCGAATTTGTAGCTATCATGGGACCAAGCGGTAGCGGAAAAAGCACCTTTTTAAATACAATCTCAACCATAGACAAGCCTACAGGAGGCTCAGTATTGATAGCAGGTACTGACCCCTACAAGATGAACGACAAGGAGCTGTCTACTTTTAGAAGACAGGAGCTTGGCTTTGTATTCCAACAATTCAACCTTATAAATACCTTGACTGTAGGGGAAAATATAATACTGCCTCTGACCTTGGATAATGCTTCATTGGATGAAATGGAAGAAAAACTTGAGTCACTTAGCGAATTTTTAGGAATTTCACATCTTTTGAATAAGAGGACATACGAAATATCAGGAGGACAGTCGCAAAGAGTTGCCATAGCAAGGGCTGTAATAAATAAGCCATCTATTTTGCTTGCTGATGAGCCTACAGGAAATCTCGACTCCAAGTCTGCAAGGGATGTGATGAAGTTATTTAAAAAGCTAAATGACAGCATGAAGGTGACTATCATCATGGTAACTCACGATCCCAATATCGCCTCATATTCTGACAAGACATATATAATAAAGGACGGCAACATCTATCAGGAAATAATCAACAGAAATGATGACAAGACATATAAAAAAGAGATACTAAGCACTATGTCTCTACTTGGAGGTGAAGAAAATGACGCTGTTTAATTTTGCCTACAATAATATTAGGAGAGATTTCAGGACCTATCTCTACCATTTTTTAAGTTGTGTATTTTCAGTTTTTATCTTCTTCCTCTTTTCTTCCCTTGCTACGCACCCTGCATTGCAAATAGTAGACAAGGGCAGTACCATAGGTATCATATTGTTTATGGCAAGTATAGTTTCTATGATGTTCTCCTTTGTGCTGATTTTATATTCAGTAGGGAACTTTTTGAAAAACAGGAGCAAGCAATTTGCAATCTTAAATATAATAGGAGCAAGTAAAAAACAGTTTAAAAGATTGATTTTTCTTGAAAATATAATAATTTCACTACTTGCTCTACTTGTAGGCATTATAAGCGGCTTTGTCTTTTTGAAGTTTTTCTTGATGATAGCGCAAGCCATGATAGACGGTTTGGACTTGTATTTTTATCTTCCGCTTATACCTATGATGCTTACGATATTGCTTATGGGTGGACTGTTTTTAGCCATATCACTGCTTGCACCGGTAATATTGAGGAGAAAAAAGGTCATAGATCTTTTGAAAAAAGAAGAGATAGCAGAAAAAAATCACTTCTTAGTTTCAACAATAGCCCTTATAGTAATAGTTGGACCTACGCTTTATTTTCACATTACGAGGAATTTTTTTATCTTTATCTATGTACTTGATTTGCTGTCTTATATCAGCATTGCCTACTTTGTATTTAGTCTGATTTTTACCCTATATCAGCTTTTTATGGAAAAAAGCGGAAGGATGTATTCTAAGAACAATCTTATAAAGTTGAGCAATTTCAAATATAAGATACACACAAATATCAAGACTATGACAGGAGCTATGATTTTATTCTCCATAGTCCTGACTTCATTTGTCTATATAGTGGGGGCACCGCTTAATATCGAAGAAGATACGGAAAAAATCATGCCTTACGCCTATATGTATGCTAATTGGGAAGACGAGGCGGCAGGAGAGAAGAAGGCAGAGATATTATCCCAAAAATTGGCAGATATACAAGGCTATAAGTCTCTTACAATAGCTTATGCCAAGTTTAAGAGCAAGGAAAGACCGATAAGGCGTATCATCTTATCCAACAGCATGTACAATGAAGTAGCACAATTTTTAGATAGGGAGAAGGTCAATCTTGCAGATGATGAATACTTCTTAGTGGGAGTAAGCGGAAAGACTGAGCCTGTTTTAAAAGATATGGTAAAAGAAAAGCTGAGTGAATATGATATCAAAAGGCAAAAGGGAGCAGATAAGAGGATAATAGCCATGTCAGGATACTTTACTTCTGTTGCTGTAGTTTCAGACAGTAAATATCAGGACATATCCAAAGACTTGGTAAAGGAGAAGATATATGCCTTTAGCCAAGATGATCTTAAGGCAGGAGGCTCTCAAAAGTATGAAGAGCTAAAAAAAGCCATAGGATTTGAGATGGGAAAAGAAAGTTTAGTATCTTATTTTTCTTATTATGACAGCGAAAATCTTACAAGGAAGTTAGTTTCTTACGTAGGCAGTATCTTATGTATATCCTTTTTGATAGGAATAGCAAGCATTATCTACTCAAGACTGTACTCTTCCATAGAAGAGGAGGGCAGAAAGTACAGCATAATGATGAAGATAGGCTTGAGCAAGGAGGAATTAAAGGATGTATTGTCAAGCACTCTAAGGTGGGTATTTGTACTTCCTTTTACAGTAGCACTTGGCATTTCGTGGATAATCATACTATTTATCGAGCAAAACACTGTAGCCTCTTATAGCGGCTTGGCAGTTATTTGCAGCTGCATATATCTTGCAGTGGAATTTATAATGTATATAATGATAAAGAAGAGATATCAAAAGAAGATATTTGATAATATATATGAAATTTAAATAATATAAATATAACTTGAAAAAAATGAAAATTATGATATAATATCTTATAAGATTGATTAAAACTTCTTTTCAAAGTTATTACTTTGAAATCAACGAATCACCAAAAAAGCACACTGCCCTACAGTGTGCTTTTTTAATTCTCAGTTATCGCTTGTATCTCCGTCTAAAAATTTACATATAATGTAACTTAGTACATTTGCTAAAACGGAAATAATTATGTTGATTAAAACCTCCTTCAACTTCTTCACCTCCAATCTGTTATCAGATTGTTGCGATAACTTAAAGATTATACCATAATTTGTTTTTATATTAAATATGAATTAAAATTTAAAATATCTATAGATAAATAATTTTTATAAGCTAATGCTACAGCAAAATAAAAAAGACAGAGGTCATATAGACAACTGTCTTTTCATAATTAGTCTTATTAAAATGCAGGTATTACCGCACCATTGTATTTTTCTTCTATAAATTTCTTAGTTTCATCGCTTTGCAATGCTTTTACAAGTGCTTTTACTCTTTCGTCGTTTTCTTCGCCTTCTCTTACAGCAAGGATGTTTGCATAAGGAGAATCTTTATCTTCTATTACCAATGCGTCTTTTACAGGGTTTAGTCCGCCTTCAAGAGCGTAGTTAGTGTTTATTACAGCTGCGTCCACTTCATCAAGAGTTCTTGGCAATTGTGCAGCGTCAAGAAGTTTGAATTTCAAATTCTTAGTGTTTTTGTCAACATCTTTATCAGTAGCTATGAGTTTGTCTACACCTTCTTTGATAGTGATTAGACCTTGTTTTTCAAGTAATATCAATGCTCTACCGCCGTTTGTAGGGTCGTTTGGAATTGCTACTGTAGCTCCGTCAGCAAGTTCGCTAAGAGCTTTTATCTTCTTTGAGTAAACAGCCATCGGTTCAACGTGGATAGTTGCTACAGATTTAAGATGAGTTTTATGCTCTTTTTGGAAGTTGTCGAGATACGGTTGATGTTGGAAGTAGTTAGCATCAAGTTGCTTTTCTTCAAGAGCCGTATTTGGTATGATATAATCTGTAAACTCCTTAACTTCTAATTTTATCCCTTCTTTTTCAAGAGCAGGAGCTACTGATTTTAATATTTCAGCATGTGGGCTTGGGCTTGCTCCTACAATTAGAGTCTTAGAATCTGTAGTTTGGCTTTGCTCAGTTTTTTTGTCATCTTTCTTTTCTTCAGATGTTTGATTTGTACCTCCAGATGAACATGCTGTAAATAGCAGTGCTGAGGCAAGTGCTAATGTTAAAAGTTTTTTAATTGATTTCATTTTTTCCTCCATTTGGATATCAACATATAATTTAAGTCTAAAATTTCAAATACTTATAATGAGTTAAGCAGTCCTATAAATATTATCCATATATTTAAGAATAAATCATTATGTTTATGCCGATATGCGATTAAATTTTTATTGATACTAACGCCATTGATTTAAAATTTGCTTTGTAAAATTTATACAGTGTTTTTAAATGAGCTCTTAGTATGATTACAAATTAAAAATAATTACAGAGCATATGATATATTTTTTTTCTACTTTTGTCAATTATGTAAAATCTATCAGAAGTTATAAGTAAAACTTATATCAAAGATACAATAAAGACTAATATATTAATTTTCAGCCAATAATTATAGACTTGATTTGATTTTTTGTCAAAAATATAGTAAAATTACAGAGTGAAATATGATTTAATCCAAGTTTTTAAATCAGTATTTTTGGAGGTAGATATGAAAAGCGTTAATATAAACAGGGATGACGCCTTGAAATTGCTTATGGACTACAATAAGGACGCCTTCCACATAAGACACGGTATAACTGTAGAGCAGGTAATGAAGGTATTTGCACAAAATAGCGGCAATGAGGATGAAAGTGAATACTGGGGATTGGTAGGCTTGCTTCATGATTTGGATTATGAGATGTACCCTGATGAGCATTGCGTCAAGGTAGTGGAGATACTTAAAAATCACGATATTGAGCAGGAGTTTATCGACTCTATCTGTTCTCACGGGTATGACCATAGAGTAAGTATCAAGCCGGAGCATATAATGGAGAAGACCTTATATGCAGTGGACGAGCTGACAGGTCTTGTAGGTGCCTGCGCCTTGATGAGACCGTCAAAAAGTTGCAAGGATATGGAGCTTAAGAGTTTGAAGAAAAAATTTAAGGACAAGAAATTTGCTGCAGGTTGCAACAGGGATATAATATTAAGGGGAGCGGAGATGATGGGCATAGAGATAGATGACTTGCTCCAAAAAACTCTTGACGCCATGAAAGTAAGTGAAGATATTGTAAATTCCGAGATGTCAAGATTGGAACTGGAATAGAAAATATAATGATATAAAGTAGCTTTTGTAATAAGCTTAGAGTGCTTTAAAATAAAGGCTTGAATATTTCTAAGCTATTTGTTGTTGTAGGGAAGTTTTTATGACTAAATTGAAAATGCGTTTTTTTAAATATGTGTCTTTAAGCGTGTTAAGTATGCTGAGTCTTTCGTTTTACATACTTGTAGACACTTATTTTATATCTGTTGCCGAGGGGAGTAACGGAATTGCCGCACTTAATATCTCACTTCCGGTTTACGGAATATTGTACGGTATAGGCAATATGATAGGTGTGGGTTTTTCCACAAGGTTTAAGATAAAATACGACGATTATGAGGAAAAGTGCAGAATTTTTTCCAAAGGTTTGTTTTTTGCCATCCTGATTTCTCTGCTCTTTATGATAATGGGTATATTTTTCTCTCATAATATAGTATATACCTTGGGAGCCAGGGGAGATGTCTTAAGGTTATCTAATATCTATCTTAAGACCATACTTTCATTTGCTCCTGCATTTATCTTGGATTGCTTGTTGATGTCCTTTATTAGAAACGACCGCAATCCGTCAATAGTCACTGCAGCTGTCGTATCAAGCTCAATATTTAACTGTATATGCGACTATATCTTTATGTTTCCTATGAAGATGGGCATATTTGGAGCGGCTTTTGCCACTGCTATTGCACCCATAGTTGGTATAGTAGTGACTCTGAGCCATTTTGTCTTGAAGAAAAACAGTTTTAAATTAGTGAGGACAAGGGTGAAGTTGCAAGAGTTTTTCTACCTTTCATCACTTGGCATATCCTCACTTATAACCAATATTTCCACAAGTGTGGTGCTGATAGTATTTAACCTTATAATATTAAAATATGTAGGGGATATCGGAGTTGCAGCTTATGGAATAATAGCCAATATGGCTGATGTAACATTTTCTATATTTAGCGGTGTGGGTTATGGAGTTCAGCCCTTAATCAGTGAAAATTACGGAAAAAATAAGTTCAAAGAGATGGTATACGTCTTGAAAATGGCTATTATAGTTTCAGTAATCATGGCTACCGGTATCTACATCCTCTTATATTTCAATGCTGTAAGCTTGACAGGAGTGTTTAACTCAAGCGGAGAAGATAAACTGCTCTTTTACGGCGTGCAGGGTATAAGAGTCTACTTTTTGGCTATTCCCTTTATTGCTATAAATATAGTTATGGCTCTTTCAATGCAGGCAATGGAAAAACCGAGGCTGTCTTTTATCATCTCGATTTTAAGGGGTATAGTTGTGCTTATTCCCTCAGCTATAATATTTTCAAATGCTTTTAAAATATTGGGTTTGTGGACATCTTACGTATTTACGGAGTTTGCAGTATCTGTCATATCTGTCATATTTATGCTTAAATATGTAAGGTTAAAATAGGCAAAAGGCTAAATTATCAAGAGTATAACTTAAAGTTTCAGATGAAAAATTAGATTTTGATAAGTATTTGTTTGTATATTAAAACAATGGATATGATTATTTTTATAAGGCTAAGCCGGACTATAGTATTATAATCTTATAAGAGTAATTTAGCTTTAAAATTTTAATAATAGCAAATTATATAACAGCTATTTAAGTTATCTAAGTTTATATAGGAAAAAGAGGTGAATCCTTGGACAATAATACTTATAAAAATATTCAAAAACTCATAGTATTTTTTGGCATAATTGCCGCTATAGTTATAAATATCAGGCCTGTTTCTTCCTATATGTGGAGGATAGTCACACTGTTTACGCCCTTTATAACAGGAATATGTATAGCATTTATACTGAATATCCCTATGAAGAAGATAGAAAAGACAATAAATAAGATTTTCGGTAGGAAGTTATCAAGAGCTTTTTCTTTATTTCTCACCATCATTGCCTTTATCACGGTTTTGTCTATGATTTTTTACATGATAATTCCTGAGATAGTCAACAGTTTTGTAGAGATAAGAAACGGCATGCCTACAGTTGTAGAAAACTTTGTCAAGTTTACAAAGACTCCTGACAATCAGATAATAAAGACCTTATCTAAATTAGGCTTTGATTTTGATAAGATGTATTCCAATGTAACTGATTTTTTCAAGAACTTTTCACTGCTTGACGCTACAAATGCACTTCAGTCAATATTTTCAGCTACTACCAATGTGTTTTCATCAGTGATGAACCTATTTTTGGGGCTTATATTTGCAGTGTATATTTTGTCGCAAAAAGAGGTGTTGTTATCTCAGGGACATAGTCTGCTAAGAGCGATATTTCCTGATAAAAGGACAAAGAAGATAGTGCTTTTTTTACACTTGGTAAGCAGTTCTTTTTCAAAATTTATAGCAGGGCAGGGTACAGAGGCTATAATACTTTGCTTTTTGTTTTTGTCAAGTATGACCTTCCTGCATATTCCTAAGGCTGTATCCATTGCTACCATGATAGGCTTATTTTCTTTGGTGCCTATAGTAGGTCAGTTTATAGCGGCGTCTTATGGTGTACTTTCAATACTTATAGTATCTCCGATAAAATCTCTCTGGTTTTTAGTCTTGTTTTTGGTCTTGCAACAAATAGAGGGTAATCTCATCTATCCGAAGGTAGTGGGCAAGTCTGTCGGTCTTCCCGGAGTATGGGTCTTGTTCGCCATTACAGTTGGAGGTAATTTTGCCGGTATTACAGGTATGATAATGGCTGTACCTACCATGTCAATAGTATACAACCTTGTCACATCCTTTGTAAGAAGTAGAAATATGAGGAAGATAAAAGATGGTAAGGACGCTCAGAATATAGATGAGGGTATTAGTATATTTGATTATGTAGAAGATGATGTAAATATGGATAAGATAAGTGAGAATAAGGCAAATGAGACAGCTGAAACATCATCTTATGATAAGCTAAATAATGAAAATGAGATAAGAAGTGAAGAAATAAAAAAATCTCAACAAAAAAAGGTCAAGAATAAGAAGAGATAATAAAAAACACCGTTAAGTCTTTTAGATTTAACGGTGTTCTACTATGTGGATATTTTTTTGAAGTATATATTTACTTGATTACATTGAAATTATAGTTAATTTTATCATCCTATTTTTCAGCTTTAAATTCGTAAACCGCAGTTATCTCAGCAGTATCGCTTAGAGGTTGATATATTTGAAGTATCAAATATTTTGAAGTTTTAGTATCACTTTGATTTGTTCTAAGCAAGATTTGGTAGTTCATACCTGAAACCACCTGCTGTCCCAAGAGAGCTATAGGAGAGTATTTTTCGTATTTAGAATATTTAATGGCAGTGTCAAAGGCAGCTTTTGCTTCTTTATCCAAGGTAAGACTATTGACTTCTCTCCATCCACCCGGTGCATCTACAAATAGAGCCTCTGCTTTGCTGTCTTTTACTTCTGTTATCTCCGCATTTCCATTTGCCTTTTCATTTAGACTTACAAGGGCATATGTCGGTGTGGCATTAGGTACTACCATTTGCACCTTGCAAAGTACAAGGTAAGAGGAATTTGAGCTTTCCAAAACAGCTACAGGAGTGTATACAGCACCTGTCATACCGTAAGTTGCCTTTTCAAGCAAGGATTTTACCTCATCGTTGACTGTTATAGAAGCAGTTTTTGGCGTTTCATCAGAAGTATTTTTTGTTTCGCTTTTAGTATTATCCACTTGTTTTACTTTATCTGAAGATTTACCTTCATCTTTTTTTATCTCGCTTTTTTTATCAACTTGGCTTATCGTAGTATTATTGACACTGTCTACTTTTTTGGCATTCGTAGCCTTAGTACCTGCACCGCCTGAAATTCCCAACATAGCGGAAATTACAAGTGATAGCATTTTTTTCATAACCATAGTATTATCTCCTTTGAATTTGAACAGATTTAAGCCCTAGCAATATATGGAAAGTTAGAAATTAATACTAATTTTAATAAAATAGTGGAAAAAATTTAGTTTTACACATTTATAATCTATGTGCAGTTAAAAGATAATAAAAAATTTGCCATTAAGTTAATAAAGTTTAGTATAAATTATAATTTATCCATAGATAAAAGTATAAGCTTTAAATCTGCTTATAGAGCTCAAAATATTTTGTCCTTTCTTAATTATATTTGTATTTTAGTATCTAAATCTTAAAATATTTTAAAATCAAAGGAGATTTAAGTAAACTGTAATGAATTTGTTAGACTTTTGAAATAAATTTACAATTTCTTTTCAAAATTTATATTAAAACATTTCGATTTTATCCTTGCCAACTGAGGCATATATCAGCTTTTCTTCCTTAGGCTTGTTCTCAGAGAAGGTGATTGCGTCTATATAGGCTTTTTTTGTAATTTCCAAGGCTTTTTCGTCATTTGTATAAAGTGTTGCAAGGACCTCGCCTTTTTCTACAAAATCGCCTGTCTTTTTGGCTAAGATGATACCTGCACTGTAGTCTATAGGATCTCCCTTTTTCACCCTGCCTGCACCAAGATGTACACAACACATACCTATTGCCTTGGCGTCCATATGCGAAATATAGCCTGACTTTTCAGATATTACATCGCAACTTATCTTTGCCTTTTCAAACTTTGACACATCGTCAATTACTGAAGTATCACCACCTTGTAGGGCGACCATTTTTTTGAGATATTCGACAGCTTTTTTCTCGTGAATGGCATTTTTCACCATTTCTCTGCATTGCTCTATACTTCCTTTTTGAGCGAGGAAGAGCATATTAGCTGCAAGCTCAATGCAGACTTGAGTCAGGTCATCAGGACCTTTGCTGTTAAGAGTTTCTATGGCTTCTATGACCTCAAGCGAGTTGCCTATGTTGTTGCCAAGAGGTATATCCATGTCGGTAATAAGTGCCATAGTCTTTTTTCCGGCTCTTTCACCAATGTCTACAAGTGCCTTAGAAAGCTTTACAGAATCTTCCAAGGTATTCATAAAAGCACCACTGCCGGTTTTAACATCCAAGAGTATACAGTCAGCACCGCAAGATATTTTCTTGCTCATTATTGATGAGGCTATTAGAGGTATGGCATCGACTGTAGCAGTTACATCTCTTAGGGCATAGAGTTTCTTGTCACAAGGAGAGATATTGCCTGACTGTCCTATTACGCTGAAATTTGCCTTATTTACCACATCAAAAAATTCTTCCTTATCCAGTTCCACCCTAAAATTCGGAATAGACTCAAGTTTATCTACAGTACCGCCTGTATGACCAAGACCTCTTCCTGACATCTTTGCCACTTTCACGCCAAGTGAGGCTACTATAGGCGATATGATGAGTGTAGTCTTATCTCCGACTCCACCTGTTGAATGTTTGTCCACCTTTATGCCTTCGATGGCTGATAAGTCAAGCATATCTCCTGACCTTGCCATGGCGTCTGTAAGTATGAAGGTCTCTTCTTCGTCCATGCCCGAAAAATATATTGCCATCAGCATTGCAGACATCTGATAGTCAGGGATTTCTCCATCTACATACTGAGCTACCATATCCCTTATCTCTTCCTCTGACAGCTTGCCACCGTTACGTTTTTTCAATATCAAGTCATACATGTACATAGTCATTCTCCGTCTTATATCAATTTATATTTTAAATAAAATAAATTTAAGTAAATATCAATATTTCTATAATTCCATTGGCTTATGCTCCAACTCAATAGAATTAGGGCTAATATATATTTTAAATTTTGACTGCATATTTATAGAAATTATTGCATTACAAAATATTATTATAGAAATAGCAAAAAATATGCTAAAGAGTATCCTAAGGATAGAGTCCATAGTTCAAATAGAAAAATATAAAAGCTAAATATTATAAGTATCTAATTGAGCTTGCTCTTATCAAAGCCAAGTGGGAATAGCTGGCGAAGTTTGAAAATCTCATATTCGTCCTCAGACTTTGCAAGTATTATGTCAAAATCTTCATAGGAGCAAAACTCCGCCATCACCTGTCTACACACTCCGCAAGGCGGTGCATAGTCAAACTCTCCGTCTTTAGTACCTTCCATAGCGCCTACTATTGCTATTGCTCTAAAATCTTTTACACCTTCGGAAATAGCTTTGAAAAAAGCAGTACGCTCTCCGCAATTTGTAGGTGAGTAAGTGGCACTTTCAATGTTGCAACCTGTATATATATTTCCGTTTTCAGCAAGTAAGGCAGCTCCCACCTGATAGTGCGAATATGGGGAGTATGAATATTTTCTTGCCTCAAAAGCCTTTTTTATAAGCAGTTTTACGTCCATGATTGTCTCCTCTCATGCAAATTATTATACTAAAACTTAATGAAACAATGGAAAACTTTAGATTTTCAGCCTCCTAATCCAAGTGAAAGTACAGGATATCAAATAAATTTCAGTATAAATATAAATTTAAATAAGTCTACAAGCTTTATAAAACCACAACTATAGCCTTATTTAAGATAAAATCTGATATTATTTATATAGAAACAATCTAAAATTAATATTTTTTATAATTTATATAAAATACAAAATTTAAACTCAAAAAATTAGGTATAAAATTGATTCTATCCTATAATTTTACTATTCTTATATTAAAAAGACAATAGTTTTTATGATAAGATTATATTTTTTCATTGAAAATTCAATAATATATAATATTGAAATAAGAGTATTGTACGTTTTATAAAATATAGCATCTCTTATTATTTTGCATTTAAAGTATAAATTCTATTTGCAGTCATTTCAAAGGTTTAAGCATATATTATCTTAAGTTTTTATATAATTGTAATGACCAATTGGAGAGAGTACAAAGTTGTATATATAACTTATATTGACTATATTGTTATTTGTTGATATAATTGTCAAAGTTATCTTATACGATACGAATTAGGATAATTATATCAAAGTACATACTTAGCGATACTGCCTTAATAACTTTATTATTTATATGATATCGTTGCCTGATATTTATTAAAAATATATAAATTTTTAGCTTTTATGCATTGATTTATATACATTATCAAGGATTTTTAATATTACAGGCTTGTATATCTGATATCGTTATGGATACTTTAGGAATACTGACTTTTTGCAAATAAATTTAGAATTATCTATAGAGTTTTAAAAATATATTTAACAGATAATAGATTACGTTTTTCAAATGCTTATTTTAAATTGTCCATGATTCATATTTTTATATATTGGAGGTTATTTATGAAGTTAAAAAAAAGAAGTATTAAGATTTTAGCTGTAGCTTTAATGTTTTTTTGTGCATTTTCTGCAAATATCAATGCTGATCAAGATACAGCAAAAAAAGCGGAAGAAAGCAAACAAAAAGTAGTTGAAAAATCTGTAAATGCTTATGCTGACGGTGCAGTAACAAATTCGCCAAGAAAAGAATCTTATGTCAACGGTATTGTATACCAATTTTCTGCTGAAGTAAAGGGATTGCAAAAACAAGCATATGACCTGGCAAAATTCCGCCTTGACGAGGCTCTTCAAAAGAAATATTCGAAACCGCTTGCTATAGTTTCCGACATTGATGCAACACTTATGGACGACGCTACATATATGGCGGATATTGTTCAAAGAAAGGAAGATTGGGACAACGGCCCATGGGATTATTATTATGAATCTGTAGGCTCTACAGCTTGCAAGCCTATACCCGGTGCACTTGAGTTTTGTAAATATGCTTCAAGCAAGGGAGTGGAGCTGTTCTATATTACAAACAGAGACTACGACAAGCTTGATTTGACTGTAGAACAACTTAAACGTGCAGGATTTCCAAATGCAGACGCAAAACACGTTCAAGTTATGAATAAAGAGGGTTCATCAAACAAGACTGAAAGAAGAGAAAATGTATTAAAGACTCATGAAGTCCTACTATATCTTGGAGATAACATAGGCGATTTTACAGCTGATTTCAAAAGAGAGCTTGGACCTATTGAAAGAACAAAGCTTGCAACTGATGAAAAATACTATGATAACTGGGGAACAAAATGGATAGTTCTTCCAAATGCAACTTATGGCGACTATGTAGGTGCTGCTTGGTACAACGACAAGAAACTTGACGCCAACGGAAGAGCTAATAAGATTAAAGACTTGCTTGACTATTACAAATTTACAAGCAAGGACTACGAAATATGGTATAAGGGCAAATAATAAGTCTTAATTAAATTGTATTAATTAGAAAATATGAATCATGAGATAAAATTTTTAAAATAAAAAGGGATATTCAAGCTCCATGCTTTGAAAATCCCTTTTTTTCGAATTTTTATACTTTTTTATTACACTGTTATCTTATCTGTTCCCATGTATTTTACAAGAGCCTCAGGTATTGTTACTGAGCCGTCTGCATTTTGGCAGTTTTCAAGTATTGCTGCTACAGTTCTTCCCACTGCAAGTCCTGAGCCGTTCAATGTGTGTACATATTCAGGTTTTGATGCCTTATCTCTCTTGAATTTTATATTTGCTCTTCTTGCTTGGAAGTCTTCAAAGTTTGAGCATGAAGAAATTTCTACATATCTGTTGTAGCTTGGCATCCATACTTCAATATCGTATTTAAAAGCCGCAGTAAAGCCCAAATCTCCTGAGCATATCTTGACTATTCTATATGGTATTTTTAGCATTTGCAACATTGTTTCAGCGTCATGTGTAAGACTTTCAAGCTCTGCATAAGAGTCTTCAGGTTTAGTGAATTTTACCAGTTCCACCTTGTTAAATTGATGTTGTCTTATAAGACCTCTTGTATCTCTTCCTGCTGAGCCTGCTTCCGCTCTGAAACATGGTGTGTATGCACAATATTTTATAGTAAGCTCGTCAGCGCTTAGTATCTCATCTCTATGGATATTTGTAACAGGTACTTCCGCTGTAGGTACCAAGTAGTAATTAGTCTTGTCAACCTTGAACATATCTTCTTCAAATTTCGGCAACTGACCTGTACCGATAAAACTCTTGTCATTTGCCATAAAAGGCGGAATTACTTCAGTATATCCGTGTTTTTCAGTATGAGTGTCAAGGAAAAATGAAATTACAGATCTTTCGAGTCTTGCTCCTGCTCCCTTGTATAGAGTAAACCTTGCACCTGTAATCTTGCCCGCTCTTTCAAAGTCAAGTATGTCAAGGTTTGTACCTATGTCCCAGTGAGCCTTTGGTTCAAAGTCAAATTTTGGAGGCTCCCCGTATTTTCTCACTTCCACATTGTCTTCATCAGTAGTTCCTATAGGCACATTTTCATTAGGTACGTTAGGTATGCCGAGCATTTTTTCGTATAGAGTATTTTCAGTTTCCTTTACCTTTTCATCCAATGCAGCAATGTCAGAAGATAGTTTTTTCAACTCTTCCATAAGTGCTGCTGTATCTTTTCCCTCTTTTTTATAGACAGGTATCAATTTTGAGTCAGTATTTTGTTTATTTTTAAGTACTTCCACTTCTTGGAGTAGTGCTATTCTCTTGTCATCAAGTTCTATTACTTCATCAAGTGAAAAGTCCTTTTCACCCCTTTTTGCCATAAGTTTAAGGATTTGTTCCTTGTCTTTTTTTATTCTTCTTATATCCAACATTTTTCTTCACTCCTTTTTATCTATGTATGATACATTAATAAATTCTTATTATTGTATCAAATTTAATGATTATATACAACTCTTATTTTTAAATTTATATGACCATGCCGCAATTAGGGCTCAGTACCTGACCTGTATACGAGATAGCCTCATCTGAAGATAAAAAAACTACACTCTTGGCTATATCCTTGGGATAGGATACTGCATTTAATGCGGACATTTGCTTGAGACAGTCCACATCTTCATCTGTAAAGTCGCTCATCATATCAGTCATTACCACACCCGGGGCAAGTACATTGACTCTGATATTTGAAGGTCCCAGCTCCTTTGCCAGTGACTTTGAAAATGCGATTATAGCCCCCTTCGAGGCTGAGTATATGCTCTCGCATGAGGCACCTACTATACCCCACATGGACGACATATTTACTATACTGCCGAATTTTTGCGAAATCATAAAGGGTGATACAAGCTTACAGGCATAAATCACTGAATATATATTAGTTTCAATGGTTCTTTGTATCTCTTCCACGCTCATATCTGTAATTGTACCGTAGCTTGATATACCGGCATTGCATATTAGGGCGTCAATTTTTTTCACCTTGCTCATATATGTGGCTATGACTTCTTCCATAGCCTTATAATTACTTGCGTCTGCCTTGTATTTATAAGAATTCACTCCTATTTCACGCAGTTTTTCTACTAAAATATCAGCTTTTTCGTCATTTTGTACATAGCTAAAGCCTACATCAAAGCCTTTATTTGCAAAGGCAAGTGCTGTTTCAAAGCCTATGCCCCTGCTTGCACCTGTTATAAATACATTTTTGCCCATATTATGCTAACTCTATATCTACAAATTGTATGACTTCGCCGTTTTGTGCCTCATAAGATAGGGATATATAGTCAAAGCCGTTCATCTTGACATCTTCAAAGCTCATAGTTCTGCCGTCTATAAGTATCATATCGCCATTTTCATCGTAGTCAAAATCATCTTTTTCATCGTCATAATCTATGGAATAGCCTATTTCCAGGATAAATCTCTTGGCGTCTACATCAAGCTTTAGCAGTGGTCTGTCATTTGTCTGTTCAAGAGAGTATATGTCGCAGAACATATTGTCATAGCCGTGCTTTGAATTGTCATGGATTACAAAGTCTTCTCCCTTATATCTGCCTACTATCAGCATGGGTTTATCGTCTGTATCACTGATATACTTGCTTTTTTCACCCTTTACGTCAATCAGATTACCGAAGTAATATAGCTCTATATTTTCATTTCCGTCGTCAGCACATATGGTCATAGTCGACAGATACTTGTCCTTGATGTCCTTGACGTGATTTTTGAGATAAGTAGGATATTTCATGGCTTCTCCTTTATAAATTATATGACTTTTAAAAAATTGTCCTATCCCTAAATTATAGTGCTTGGTGAGTATTTTGTAAAGTCTATTCGCATAAAAAAACAGGATGAAAACTCATCCTGTCAGAGTGTAGACAAAGGGGCAGAAATTTTTAAAATTTCTGCCCTTTTGCATGTCAAAAAACAAGAAAATTCTTTGAAATTTCAGTATTTTGTG
>FUZS01000020.1 GCA_900167215.1 [Eubacterium] yurii | reverse complement strand
ATCTGCGAGATTCGAGAACCTAAAACGCTTGTGTAAAACTAAACAAAAGGCGTGGGAATGGGCAAACTCAAGGCTTGGTTATTGGAGAGTGGCAGGAAGTTTTATACTATCAACAACCCTAACAAATGAATATCTCGTATCCCAAGGATATGATGACATATCTTTAAGATACGAGAGACTTCACTTGAACTATTGAACCGCCGTATACGAGAACCGTACGTACGGTGGTGTGAGAGGTCGGCTACTCAAATAATGGGTAGCCTCCTACTCGATTACATTTTTCCCTATATAGGTAGAAAAACAGATAGATTATCAATATTTAAAAAGTTTTATCACTAAAATATTTTAAATAATTGAAATAGAAATACCATTATTAAGTAAAAAAATATATTGGAAAAAGATAGAAAGTATTGATAAATCATGGGCATTATGGTATTTCAAACATCACTTGAAAAAAAGTGGATTTTGTAGTATAATTTATATGTTGATAAAAAATTATAAATTGCATTAAGTGCAAGATAATTTTTTTAGGCTAAATTGCTAATTATTTAACTATTATTAAAAAAAAGGAGTGTGTTACAATGGCAGGAAGTTTTATGATTCCACACAACATAGTTTTTGGGGAAGGAGCTTTTTCAAAACTATCTGAATTAAAGGGCAAAAAGGCTATGATAGTTACAGGCGGAAGCTCAATGAAAAAGAACGGTTTTATCGATAAGGCTATAGAAGAGCTTAAAAAAGCCGGTATAACAGCTGAAGTATTTGACGGAGTGGAGCCGAATCCATCTGTAAATACGGTAAAAAAAGGTGCTGAAGCAATGCTCAAATTTGAACCTGACTGGATAGTGGCACTTGGTGGTGGTTCATCTCTTGATGCAGCAAAGGTAATGTGGGCATTTTATGAATATCCTGAGCTTAAATTCGAGGATATATTGACACCTGGCACATGTCCTGAGCTTAGAAAAAAAGCAAAATTAATCTGTATACCGTCTACAAGCGGTACTGCGTCTGAAATAACAGCTTTTACAGTTATTACCGACACTGACAATCATATAAAATATCCGCTTGTATCTGAGTATTTCGTACCTGATATAGCAATAGTTGATCCATTGCTACCGTCAAAGATGCCTAAGCATATAACTGCAAATACAGGAATGGACGTATTGGCTCATGCAACAGAAGCTATAGTGTCTACAGCAGCAAATGATTATACTGACGCACTTGCAATCCATGCAGTTAAGTTGGTATTTGAATGGTTACCTGTAGCATATAATGAACCTGACAATATGCTTGCAAGAGAAAAAATGCACAATGCTTCTACTATGGCAGGTATGGCATTTACTTGCGCCTCACTTGGATTGATTCACTCACTTGCACATAAGATAGGTGGAGAATTCGGCATTACTCACGGTCTTGCAAATGCAATACTACTTCCATATATAGTACAATTCAATTCAAAGGCTACTGAAAAGGTGGCATGGATTGAAAAAGAATTGGGAGTTAAAAACTTCCCTGAGGCTATAAAGCAACTTAATAAGAAACTTAACATACCGCTAAATCTTAAGGATGTGGATGAAGTGGAAATAAGTGAAGCTAAGTTCAAAGAAGTCCTTGATAGGATGAGTAAGAACGCCTATGAAGATCCTTGCACATTGACAAACCCAAGACAGTCAAACCCTGAAATAGTAAAGATGATATATGTTCACGCTTTTGAAGGAAAAGATATAACAGAATAATCAAGAAATAAATAAATATAATAAAGACGGTTATGGGTACTATATTATGCACTTATAACCGTTTTTCTATATCAATACTATTGTCTGTAAAAACTTTTTAATATATAATCGTAAGTATATTGACAATATTATTTTTTAAGTGATATACTATAGTAAAAGATAAATTAAATAATTTAAAATTCTGATACGATAATGCTTTGTATTTTTCAAATGCCCTTATATAAAATCATACAACATATTATATGACATCTTTTTTGATAAAAGTTGTTCAAATTTATACATATCCTATAAAGATTTGTCTCATACTTTAATTTGGAAAGGTATGTTGGTGCAAGATTAATCTGTTGTCCTAATAGTAAAGCTTATAATATATTCATTTAGATAGCATTAGGCTGATTGTTTTTGTTTACAAAAATACAGTATTTATATTTGGATGAAGAGAATTTGATGCTTTACTATAATTACTATAAATTACTTTTTTTTGGTATGGTGTTGCTTTAAGGGCGGTGTTTCAAGTGGGATTTATTTTAGCTTTGGTTGTAGGGAGTATTGTCGGTTGTATTGCAGGCTTTTTTACTAAAAGAGGTGAAAGTATGGGGCTTCTTGCCAATGTATTTGCAGGACTTGTAGGTTCATGTGCAGGATACTCTGCGTTCGGCTTGTGGAGATCGGAGCTCTCAGACTTTGCTTTAATTCCATCTGTAGTAGGTGCTGTTGTGCTGATAGCTTTGATGTGGTATTTTTCAGAGAATAAATAAAAAGATTATAATTATGCCAATTAATTGATATTAGGTGTGATAGCTATAGTTTGTTGACATAAGATTATTGATTTTATTTATAAAACAAAAGAATAACAATATGAAAGTAAGAAGATTTTTACACTAAGTTGTAAAGATCTTTTTTTATTTTCTATTTTAATCGGATTTTAAGTTGGGATATTAAAATTTAGAAAATCGAAAATAAGTTCACGAGATTACTTTATTTTTATTTTCGATTATTCTATTATCCATCATTTTATTATATTTGTTCAGCTAATTAATTTTGATGATGAAAGTTAAATTATTATATGGATTTTAATATCAAAATATAGCTTCTTATAAAAATTTATAACAGGAGGGATATTATGAAGATGATAGCATTGATTCCGGCATACGAACCGGATGACAGATTAATCACTCTATTAAAAGAATTGGAAAATACCCCCTTTGATGCTATCGTCATAGATGACGGCAGCGGATGGAAGTATCAGGAGATTTTTGACGAGGCAAAAAACTACGCTACAGTCTTAAGTCATGAAAAAAACATGGGCAAGGGAGCAGCACTTAAAACAGGATATGAGTATATAATAGAAAATTATAAAGGGAAATATGTGATTGTTACCATGGATTCAGACGGACAGCACACTGTACAAGATGCAATGAAGCTATGCAAAAAGCTATTGCAAAATCCTGAAAAACTCATAATAGGCAAGAGAAATTTTAGCAAAGAGGTTCCTTTAAGGAGTAAGTTTGGAAATGCTTGTACAAGAGTGGTATATAGACTGGCAACAGGTATAAGAGTATATGACACCCAAAGTGGACTTAGGGCATTTGACAACAGCCTTATAGATTTTATGCTTGGAGTCAAAGGTCAAAGGTATGAATACGAAATGAACGCATTGATGGAATGCCAAAAAAATGGAATTCAAATAATGGAAGAAGATATAGAAACTATTTATATAGATAATAATTCATCTTCGCATTTTAACACATTAAAGGATTCGTTTAGAATTTACAAGGAGATTTTGAAGTTTTCCGCTTCTTCATTGATATGTTTTTGCTTGGATTTCAGTTTGTATCTTATCTTCCTTTCTACTACCAGTGGACTTGGGAGTTTAAACAGCCTAAGACTTTCCAATATATCAGCAAGGATTATCAGTGCAGTAGCAAATTTTACACTAAATAGAAAATATGTATTTAAGAGCAATGGTTATGTATTCCAAGCAGCAATAAAATATATATTGCTTTGTATGTTTATACTGACAATCAATACAGCAATGCTCGGTTTTTTAGTTGAATATGTAAATATAGACAAGTCAGTTGCAAAAATAATTACTGAACTTTCGCTATTTGCACTAAGCATGGCTATACAAAAAATGATGATATTTAAAAAAAATCTAAATACACAAAAGGAGTTGATATAGATGAAAAATAAAAAAAGCATGTGGGTAATAAGCTACGTTATCTTCCTAATAGCCTTTACTGTATATATTGCACTTGACACCTTTGTCATAGAAAAAGTATATTCGTCGGCTCAGACCAAGATAAGCGAAAAACTCATTACTACTGACGAGACAAGTCAAGAGCAATCAGCAAATCAAGGCAATGAAGCTACTGAAAGTACAGATAATACCCAAGCTTCAGAAAATAACCAAGAAGTTGAAAGTCAAGAGAATGCTCAAACTTCAGAAAATACTGAAAACTCTCAAAATTCAGCGACTAATACTGTAAAGACAAGTACAGATACAGCTTATGAAGATGACAATATCAAGATAAATCTAAGTACGCAAAACTACAATGATACTGTAGTATACGTAGCAGATGTAAAGCTCTCATCAGCTGACTATCTTAAGACGGCACTTGCACAAAATCTCTACGGAAGAAACGTAACAGCAAAGACTTCGGAAACTGCCGAAGAAAACTCAGCCATACTTGCAGTAAATGGAGACTACTACGGCGCTCAGGAAAGAGGTTATGTGATAAAAAACGGAGTGCTTTATCGTGATACTGCAAAGGAAAATCAGGAAGACTTGGCGATATACTCCGACGGAAGCTTTGAGATAATAAGAGAAGATGAGATTACAGCAGAAGAACTGATACAAAAAGGTGTAGTCAATCTACTTTCATTTGGACCTGCACTGGTACAAAACGGTGAGATAAGCGTAAGTACACAAGATGAAGTTGGCAGAGCAAAGGCAAGCAATCCAAGAACTGCAATTGCTATAATCGATAAATTACACTATGTATTTATAGTTGCAGACGGTAGAACTGATGAGAGTAGAGGGCTTTCGCTATATGAACTTGCTCAGTTTGCTCAGTCACTTGGAGCAAAGACAGTGTACAACCTTGACGGAGGAGGCTCGTCTACAATGTATTTCAACGGTAATATAGTTAATAAGCCTACAACAAATGGAAACAATATAAAAGAAAGGAGTGTGAGCGACATTGTTTACATTGCTAACTAAAAAATCAGACAAAAAATTAGACAAGATTTCAAAAATATACTTGGGAATCTCAGCCTTTTGCATTGTCTTTGCAGCAATATACGAATATTTCTCACATGAGGTATATTCAGCCTTTATGATATTTGCTTTTTTAATACCGTTTTTAGGAGGAACGGTGGTATTTTACACTATCAAGAGATTTGCCACAAACTCAATGCCGGGAGAATCACTTGTTAGGTTGTATAACTGCGGTATAGCTACACTTACTGTAGGAAGTATATTTCAAGGAGTGCTTGAGATATACGGCACGACAAACAGCTTGGTAAATGTATATCTTGTAGTAGGAGCTATGCTTATAATATCAGCTGTAGCAATATATATAAGAGCTGTTTTAAAAAAGCATAGTACAGCTCTGGAGGGTGACTTGGAAATAAAGGAGCAAATTATAACTTTGCCCTAACTTCACTCTTATATTATAAACAAAGCCGGTAATTAGAAAGTTTAAAAGCGTAAATTCAAAATAGCATAAGAATTACTGTGGGTTTGGTATCTTATCTTACATTCAAACCTACAGTAATTCCAATATACGATTAAACTTTATTAAAAAAAACTGTAAAAAAAATGAGAAATAAGAAAAAAATAAAGCAATAATGGAAAATAAGCAAATAAAATATTTAATATATTATATAATAGGATAGTATGCACAATATTGAATTTTATATAAAAATATTTTGAATAATATTCTTAAGTAACAAGTAAATAAATAAATTTCTTATTCATATAATTCAAATATTTATTTTTTAAATTATGTGAATTGTAAAAAAGAATTCAATATTGTATTGACTTAAATTATTTTTATATATATAATATTTATGTATAAAAATTAATTGAGGTATGAGATAAAAGTCAGTACATAATATTTTAAAAGACTACCTTAAAGATCAAAATTGTAAATTTTTTAATATTTTATAAGCAATATCCTTTTGGGAAAGACTCCTATTGATAGATATTGTTTAAAAGGTCGTGCAATTTTTTATAAATTGTCGTATTTTTGCGTTTAATTATATATCGGCAAATATCAGATAATTATTTAAATTCTTATAATAATTTTATAATGAAATAATTTTTATATTTTATTGTGATTGCGGATGTTTTGCAAATAAATCTTTTAGAAAATTTCATCTGATTCTTATCTTTAATACCTAAAAGTAAAAAAGGAGGTAGGAATTTTTATGAGAGCGAAAAAATTTAAAAATGCTCTGTCTTTATTCATGGCATTTGCAGTCGGATTAAGCTGCGTAACGCCTATTTCTTTTGCTGAAGATGAGTTTACAAGCAAGAGAGAGTATATAGAAAGAGCTAAGAAAATCGAGCAGGGAAGCAATACTGACCAATCCTATGAGAAACTTCAAAAAGCTATCAAAAAAGCTGAAGAGGATCTTAATGCAGGTAAGACAGATGTGGAGCTGGAACTTACTGTAGATGAGCTGAATAAAGCTATTGAAGAATTCAGCAAAACTGCAGGTGTACGGACACCTGTAGAAGATGTGTATAAGGAATTTAAAGCTGAGATTGAAAGAGTAAAATCATTAAAAGATGATGAAGATACTTTTCCGGGTGCTAAAAATACTCTTGTAACAGCGATAAGTACGGCTGAAAATGATTTGGAACAATATAAGGATAATCTTGAAAGTCTTAAAGAATCTTTTAGACGATTCAAAATATCAGTCACTGAATATGAAGAAGGAAGGTATACTTCTGTTAAAGAGCTTGAAAAGGAGTTACAAAAAAAAGACCCAGATATCAAGATAACTTCAATATTAAATATACCTGTTATGTTACGCAAGATTGACGGAAGTGAATTTGAGTGGAATAGTACTCTTGTGACACCTGCAAGAGTTTATAAGACTAATAAAGGTTATAAAATGATACTTGCTTTAAGGAGAAGCGCCAATCCAAGTAGAATAGGATTTTTGGCAAGAATATATTTGATGCAAGGAGGTAATTTTATACAGGCAACACCAATAAGTGTGTATAGTATAATAGATGATTTTAATCATCCTACTGAAGGTCTTGATGATAGTTTGCGTGGTGTAAAATATCCTAAGGAAGTAGTTATAGATGTGGAAAAAGATGCAGAAACTTTACCTATAAAAGTTTACGGTTCATCCTCTAAATGGATTGGCAAATCAGAAGAAGTTACAATTATCAAATTCGATTGGGGTAAATCTAAAGTAGAAAAAGTCGTAACTACTGAACTTGAAGATTTGATAAAAGAAGCTAAAAAAATTGAGAAAGGAAAGAAAACAAAGTCAGCTTTTAATGAGTTACAGGGTGCAATAAAGACTGCTGAAAACGGACTTGCAAATATCAAAACGGAAGAAGAACTTAATAATGCGATAACTGCTTTAAAGGATGTAATTGAAAAATTTAAAAAATCAGCAGATATAGACACTGAAAATCTTAAAAAAACCATTGAAAATGCAAAAAACAGCCTAAATGCTGATAAAATTGATGAAGCAAAAAAAGAACTAAGCGATGCTATTAAAGTTGCAGAAAAGGTGCTTACTGATTTTGAGTCTCAAGATGATGTAAACAAGGCAGAAAAAGCATTAAAAGAAGCAATAGAAAAATTTGAAAAATCAGTAAAAAGATCTGATAAGCAAAAATTTGAAAGCAAAATTGCTGAGGCTAAAAATAAGTTAAGTAATAGTAAAAAGGTAAAAGAGGCAAATGACGAGCTTAAAAAAGCCATTGATGATGCAAAAAAATTTCTTGATGAAATAGTAACAAAAACAAATGATGAATTAGGCGTGGCTATTAGCAAGATTGAAAAAGCAATAGAAGATTTTGAAAAAAAAGTAAAAGAAGAAGATAGGCGAAAATTAGTAAGATTAATTGCTAAGGCAAGAAATATTGTACAAAATAAAAATAAGTATCAAACAGACGGTATGGAAGAGTTAAAAAAAGCTATAGAAGAGGCTGATAAAGTAAATAATAATAATGATTTTCTCCAAGGAGATTATGACAGAGCAATAAAAGCTTTGGAAGAGGCTTTAGGAAAGATTAAAGAAATAGAGACAGAAAAAACATATACTGTAAAAGCTAAGCTCCAAGCTGTAGGCGTTTCTTCTCCTCCTATGCTTGATACAGCCATGAACGATGTAGTCAAGGTCATCGAAAAAGGAAGTAAGGCAAGGTATGAATTACAGTTTAAGTCTGTAAAAGATGGAGCTAAGACTGTAAAGGTGACTGAAATATCAGCAATAGAAAATGGAAATAAACAAAAGGCAGATAAGTTTAATAATTCATCATCAGAGTACAATGAAACCTTTGTGATATCAAGGAATTCTACAAATGAAGCTAAAATACCTTTGGAAATCTTGACTGATGACAAGGATGCAAATGGCGGAAATCCTCAGAAATTTAACTTAGTTTTTGATTGGTCTACAAAAAATGAAAATCCACAAAATCCTCAAGGGAATAAAGTGAAGTTGACATTAGTCGGAGAAAACATAACATCAAATCCAAGTGCAGAAGAAATTGAGAAAAATACAAATGTAACAGTGACTGTAACACCTGAGTCAAATATGAAGGTGAAATCATTTACGGTAAACGGAGTTGAAAGAAAATCAGACTTAGTAAATAATGTCTTTAATTTTAGGATTGAAGAGAACACTACAATAAGGGTAGAATATGAAGAGAAAAATCCTAAACCTGCGGAAGAAAAGGTAAAATTGACATTGGTCGGAGAAAATATAAGCTCAAATCCGATTGCAGGACAAATCAAAAAGGGAGAAGATGTAATAGTTACAGTAGCTCCTGCGACAAATAAGGAAGTATCTTTATTTACAGTAAACGCAGCAGATAAAAAGTCAGATTTGGTGAATAATCAATATAAATTCAAGATTGATGTTGATACTACGATAAAGGTGGAATATAAAGACAAACCTCAAAATCCTGCAGAACAAAAGGTAAAATTGACATTGGTCGGAGAAAATATAAGCTCAAATCCGATTGCAGGACAAATCAAAAAGGGAGAAGATGTAATAGTTACAGTAGCTCCTGCGACAAATAAGGAAGTATCTTTATTTACTGTAAACGGAACAGATAAAAAGTCAGACCTTATAAATAATCAATACAAGTTTAAGATTGAAGTTGATACTGAAATAAAGGTAGAGTATAAAGATAAACAAACTTCATCAGGAGGAAGCTCCGGTAGTGGAAGCGGTGGTTCATCTTCATCATCAAGAGACAGAGATAGAGACAGAGACAGAGATAGAGACAGATCTTCATCAAGAGATTCAGATAGAAAATCATCTGATACTATAACAATAAATGAAGAAGAAGTAGCAAAATCCGCTCCTAACATTAATTTCATAGATGTAAAAAATAATCATTGGGCTATAGATTATATAAGATTTGTAGTTCAAAGAGGTATAATGGTCGGAGTTGATAAAGACAGATTCGATCCTAACGGCAAATTATCAAGAGCCATGTTGATCTCTATGTTGGCTCGTATCTCTAAAGAAAAGGTAGAAGATGCAAAACAAGTTGAAGGAATACCGCAAAATCAATGGTATAGTAAGGATATGAACTGGGCTGTAAATGCTAAAATAGTGCAAAAAAATATGGATGGAAAATACGATCCTACTCAAGCTCTAACTCGTAGTGAAATGGCGACAATAATAGGAAGATACTTGGAATATAAAGCTATCAAACTTGAAGAAAGCAAGAAAGAAATAAGCTTTAAAGATATGAACAATATGTCTGAAGAAACAATGAAATATGTAAATATCTTGGCTAAATATGAAATAGTGGTAGGAGATAAGACAGGTAAATTCAATCCTGACGCCTCACTTACAAGAGCGGAAACAGCTGTAGTAATGGCAAAATTAGTAAAGGCAATTTCAAAATAGTATGGTAATTACTGTAGGTTTGATATGTTATCTGACATTCAAATCTAAAGTAGAAATATAAATTAATTATAGATGGTCAATATAGTCATAACATTTTTTTAAGTTAAAACTTATTTTTCAAAGCTTAAGAAAAGTATATTTGTAAGTATATATAATTACTTTTAGTAATATGCTAAAAATCAATAGAATTATATATTAAATCAAAAAAGATATACGACTATTTATAAATAAATTTGCTATATATCTAAAAAACTCTTTGTAACAGTATTATTCTGAATACAAAGAGTTTTTTACTAATACTAAAATCTAATAAAATAATGGACAAATCTTTTTCAGTGCATTTATAATAAAGTTATAAATAATATGCTACTTTACAAATCATTTATGAAAATTATCAATAGATTAGATAGATAATAGTATTATACTATACTAAGCGTTAAATAGTCATATAATTGCATTACAATAAAATTTCTTAAAATCTATACAATGAATAGTAAATGCTTGGTAATATAAATAGTAATTAGTATAAGTATGTAATACCAAAAACCTATCAAAAAGCCTTGTAATTTTATAACAGCAAGATTATTGATAATCTGCAAAACAAATAATTCACTAAAATAACAATCATGGCTTATAAATGGTGATTAGCATAAATAACATTTAATTCAATAAAAAATGATAAAGAGCAATTTATTAAACAGTAGGTCAAGAAGATTTACTGTTTTTTATTTTATATAATGATAAAAAATTTAAAATACTATTGACTTGCAATATTATTGTGTTATATAATATTCATATGATAACAATTATTGATGATATAAGATAAAAATTAGTACATAATATTTTGATGGGTAAATTTTACAAGAAGATAATAAGAAGTTATAAAATGTAGTGTTTGTCATAAAGCACATTAAAAAAATCTAAGATTAAAAATTTAATGTTTTTTAAAAATTAAAATAATTATCTGTATTTATTAATAAAACAGCAAAGTTATGTCTTAATAGTTTCATTTAATAATATTATCTCTTGTAATTGCTAATTTATAGCGATTTATTTTATCTAAAGATTTTAACCTAATTAATGTCTTATGCTAAAAACTATTTAAAAGTTATTTAATACCAAGGATTTAATAAAAAGTCATATATTATACAAAATTATTAAGAGTAAGAGATGCCCAACTATTGTTAATTCATGATATATGATAGCTAAATACAAATTAGTGAAAAGAATTTTTTGTGTTTACTTGTCTGCTGTTTAAAGTTTTTGCAAGCATATTATAACTATGAAGCGGAAAGGATTATAATATATAAAGAAAAATGTCAGGTGAAACAGACAAATATTTAAAATTTAAGTATTAACTTGTAGAAATTTTAATTAATAGCTTTATAAATTGTGAGTGGCATTACATATCAGAAATATTTTATCATTTAACTTGTAGATGTATATGCTTGTGGAGAGTTTTTCTGCTTGTATATACTTGTTTTGAGGCTTTAAAGGAGGTAAGTCTTTTTTATGGGAGCAAAAAAAATTAAAAGTGCTCTGTCTATGTTTGTTGCATTTGCAGTGAGCTTTAGTAGTATTTTGCCTGCAACTTTTGCAGATAAAGATACTCTTACAGATAAGAGAAGGCAAGTCATTGAAATAGCAGATAAGATATTAGCTAAAGATGATTTGGCTACAAGATTCAGAGGTACGACATACTCTAACGAGGGAAGTTACGAAAAATTTGCAGAGACTCCTTGGTATGATACTTGGGAAAGTGCGCAAAAATGGAAGTTTAAAGCGGAAAGTCTTTCTGAAAAAGCCTGCGATAACGCAATTTCAGAGATGATGTACAATGATGCTGTTTATGGTTTTCCAATCAGTCATGTCTTAAAAAAAGACGGATTTTACAAGGGAAACTATAAGATAGTAAAGGTCAAAAGTATATATGGAGAAAAACACTATCAGGAGATTTACAAAAAAGAGAAAGATTCTCTTGGAAATGATATAGAGTTAAAAGAAATTAAGGCTCTTTTTGATGAAAATGTAAGAATAATCAAAGAAGGTAACAGCTATGATATTCAAATGAATGTTAAGACTGATAGGGTTCGTGAGCTAAATACCGCATATCTAAATAAAATTGCTACAAAAGATGTAAAACGTCAATTTATTAAAGACTACAAGGACAAGGAAAAAGACGGCGGTTTTATCTTGGTAGGAATACCGGGAGAACTAAACGGAGAAAATATTGTAGTTTTTGATATGAGCTATGTTGATGAGTCAGGTAATAAAAAAACTTTGCCACCTTTCGGTATAGAGATTGATTATGCAAGTTTGCAAAGAGATGACAAATGGAGTGATAAAAAATCTGAAGAAGAACTGCTAAACAAGGCTCAAAGATTCCAAATGGAAACATCAGCTATTATGGAAAGTGATGATGCCAAATATGTTGATGAAAATAAGAAAAAAGTTATAGAAAAGTCATTAAAGGAAATAGAAGAATTTATAAGCTCTAATGACAAATCATATGATAGATTCTATGAAATAGCAAATCCTATAATCGATATGGAATATGGATTTAAGATGATGCCAAGCATAGTAAACATCATAGGGGTTCAAAAGTCTTCCATAGGAACATATTATACCAATACAACATACACACAAAAGAGCTTGGATGAGATGTCTCAATATCTTGACAATTTGGAAAAGAATTTGACATTCAAATCCTTGAAAGACTTGGTATTGGAAAATTATATGGTAAACAATGTTTCTCAAATTATGCTAAGATATAACACAAGCAAATTGGAAGAGCTTATAAAACAGGCAGATGATAAAAAAGAAGCTGATTATACTGCTGACAGCTATCTTAAGATGAAAAATGCAAGAGATGAGGCAAAAAAATGGGTAGAACTTTGCAAGAAATATAGAGAGACTTTTAATGAGACTTCTACCTATGAAAAGAAACTTGAAAAAGCTCTAAAAGAATTGGTAGCTGTAAAACCGCAAGTTGAAAAAGTTAAATTGACTCTTCAAGGTGAAGATATAAGTTCAAATCCTCAAGCAGGAGATATAGAAAAAGGTAAAGAAGTTGTAATAACACTATCTCCAAAGCCTACAAAGATAGTAAAGACATTTACAGTGAACAATGTAGATAAGAAGTCTGAACTAAAAGACAATGTATATAAATTTGAAATAAAAGAAGATACTGTAGTAAAAGTTGAGTATGAAGACAAGAGTCCTCAAGTTGAAGAAAAAGTTTATACAGTTAGAGTAAAATTCCTTAATGCCAATGGTCTTGGAGGCTATTCAATGGCAAATCAATGCCTAAATGAGAGTGCAAAACTTGTGATGGGCAAGGATAATAAGCTGATGCTTAAGCTTAAACCTATGTACAAAGGAGATACAGCTACAGGAGTTATTAATAAGATATATTATTACGATGTAGATAAGTCAACTGTAGAGTTGAAAGTGTTGGAAACTAAAAAAGTAAAAATGGCATGGCACGGACCTGAAAAAGAATACGAATATCCTACAAAAGTTGAATTACCTGTAGATGGCAAGTCAGATAAGGTATCAATGCATATGACTATACAGTCTCCGGTTTTGGGAAATGATCCACATGCAAATGATGCAACATTGTATATAGATTATGAAAACAAGACTGATGGATATTATGAAGATGAAGATGATAATAAAGGTCCTTTGTCAACTGCTATCTATAATCTTGAACAATTGTTGAAAAACTACAATTCTTTCGTATCTTCAAAGATAATAAGAGAAACTAATAATTTGATTGCAGATGCAAAAAGAGTGCTAAGAAATTCTAAGGCAAGCAAAAAAGAAATAGATGATATGATTGCCAAAATTAATAAGCAAATCAAAAGAATAAGCGACATATATGTAGCAAAAAGAATGTATAATGACGCATATGCAAACTATAAGAGCAGTCTTGAATCAGGCAATTATACAAAAGAAAGTATGGCTGCAATTAAAAAAGAATTAGATAAGGCGGCACAGTTAATATCAAAAGAGGATATAACTGAGGAAGATGTTCAAAAAGTATTTGATATGAATTTGAGCAACCTGTACATTTTAGAAAGATATGACACTTCAAAATTACAGGAAGAAATACAAAAGGCTAAAAATATACTAAATAATGGCAAGACTTATACAGAAGATACTAAAAAAGCGCTTGAAGAAGTGATAAAAACTGCTGAAAACTTTGTTGAGACTGCAAAAAATACAAGATTAATAGCAGACAACAGAGCTGAGTTAATAAAAAACATCCAAGAAAAGCTTAATGCTTTGGTAGAGTCATCTAAGCCTCAAGAAACTGACAAGAAGCCTCTTGTAGAAAAGATAAATCAAGCTAAGGCAATTAATCAAGGCAAAAAGACAAAAGAAGCCTTTGATGAACTTCAAAATGCTATAAAAATTGCTGAAAGCAAACTTTCAACAGTGAAAACAGATGAAGAAGTAAAAAAAGCAGTCAGAGAATTAGATGATGCAATAGCAAAATTCAACAGCTCAGCTGATAAAAAAGATGAAACTCCTTTGGAAAAACTCTATAGAGAATTTGCTGAGGAAATCAAAAATGCAAAATCATTGCAAGATGAAGGAGATAAGTTCCCGGATTCACACAAACGTCTTGAATCAGCTATAGCAAAGGCTGAAAAAGATTTGGAAGACAATAAGGAAAGCCTTAAAAACTTACAAAAGTCATTTGACGAATTTAAGATATCAGTTACTGAGTATAAGGAAGGCAACTATACATCAATCAAAGATTTTGAAAATATATTAAAAGAAAAAGATAAGACAGAATATATAGTATCTGTAGCCAAAGTTCCTGCTGTCGTTTATCAGGAAGGTAGCGATACAAAGATATCTATTATGGATAAATCACTTGTTAAGCCTACAAGAGTTTATGTAACTAACAAGGGTATGAAACTTAATCTTGCATTAGTAGGAGTAAATGAGCCAAGGAAAGCATTCTTAGGAAAGATATCTATACCTAAGGGAGCAGATTTCGTTGAAGCTGAAGCTATAAGCGGCTATACTATTACAGATGAGTTCAATGACTCTCAAAATGGTAGTGATAAATATATGAAAGGTAAAAACTATCCTAAGGAAGTAGTTGTTGATATAACTAAGGATATAGAAGTTTTACCTGTAAAAGTATATATTCCTGCTATGGAAAGTATTATGCAGGGATTAGGAACAAAGGGAGCAAATATCAAATTTGATTGGACTAAACTTGAAGTAGAAAAAGTTATAACTACAAAACTTGAAGAGTTGATAGCAAATGCAAAAGAAATTAAGCAAGATAAGAAGACAGATGAAGCATTTGAAAAACTTCAAAATGCAATAAGAGTTGCTGAAAGCAAACTTTCTACAATAAAAACAGTAGATGATCTGAATTTGGCAATAGAAGAATTGAATAATGCAATCAAAAACTTCAACAACTCAGAAGATAAGAAAGAACTTGACAAAAAACCGCTTGAAGATAAGATTAAACAAGCAAAGGAAATCAAACAAGATAAGAAAACAAAAGAAGCATTTGACAAGTTGCAAGCAGCTATAAAATTTGCAGAAGACAAACTTCCGACAATTAAAACTTTGGATGAGTTGACTGCTGCGGTTGAAGAACTGAGCAAAGCTATAGAAGAGTTTAATTCATCAGCAGATAAGAAAGAAGTAGACAAGACTTCACTTGTAAATAAAATTGCAGAAGCTAAGGCAATCAAACAAAACAAGAAAACAGATGAAGCATTTGAAAAACTTCAAAATGCTATAAAAACTGCTGAAAGTAAGGTACAAACTGTAAAAACTTCTGAAGATGTAAAGACAGCTACAGAAGAGTTAAGCAAGGCTATAGAAGAGTTTAATTCATCAGCAGATAAGAAAGAAGTAGACAAGACGTCCCTTGTGAATAAGATTGCTGAGGCAAAGGCAATAAAAGAAGATGAATATCAACAAGATGGCATAGCAAAATTAAAAGAAGTCATTGCCAAGGCTGAAAGTGTAAACTCTAATGCAAGTGCAACGCAAGATGAAGTAAATGCTGTAATAAATGAGTTAAACACAGCTATTGCAAATCTTGTAAAGATTGAAAAAGAAAAGGCATATACTGTAAATGCAAAACTTAGCCAAGTAGATACAACTACAGCTTCAATGCTAAATGTTGCAATAAACGAAGTTGTCAAAGTAACTGAAAAAGGAAGTACAGCAAGATATGAATTGCAGTTTAAACCTGTAACTGACAATGGTAAGACTATAGAAGTATATGAAATATATACCATGGAAAATGGACAGTTGCAAAAAGCTGAAATAGTTCAAAATCCAACAGGAGAGTTTAACAAGACATTTATAATCTCAAGGAAATCTCTTCAAGAAACTAATATATCGCTTGATATCTTAAGTGACTATGATAAGACAAATACTCAAAAATATACCTTGAGCTTTGACTGGACTACAAAAAAAGATTTTGAAAGCAAACCTGAAAAGCCTGAGCAAAAAGTAAAATTGAGATTGGTTGGAGAAAATATAAGTTCAAATCCGGTTGCAGGACAAATCAAAAAGGGAGAAGATGTAACAGTGACAGTAGCTCCTGCTGCAAATAAGGAAGTTTCATTATTTACAGTAAATGGAGTCGATAGAAAGTCAAACTTAGTGAATAATCAATATAAATTCAATATTGATATAGATACTGAAATAAAGGTAGAGTATAAAGATAAACAAACGTCATCAGGAGGAAGTTCCGGTGGTGGCGGAGGCGGAGGTGGTGGAGGTTCGTCTTCATCATCAAAGAAAAAGACTGAAATAGCTACTATACCTTCTATTAAATCAGATAAAAAGACTGAAACTGTAACAATAAAAGAAGAAGAAGTAGCAAAATCTACTCCAACAGTTAATTTTACAGATTTGAAAGATAAGCATTGGGCTATAGATTATATAAGATTTGTAGTTCAAAAAGGTATAATGGTCGGAGTAGATGGAAACAGATTCGATCCTAATGGCAAATTATCAAGAGCTATGTTGATTTCTATGCTGGCACGTATTTCTAAAGATAAGGTGCAAGATACTAAAAAATCAGATGCGTGGTATAGCAAAGATATGGATTGGGCAATAAAAGCCGGAATAATATCAAAATCTCAAAACAATAAAAATAAAGCTGAAGAAGCTCTAACTCGTAGTGAAATGGCAACAATAATAGGAAGATACTTGGAATACAAAGCTATCAAACTTGAAGAAAGCAAGAAAGAAATAAGCTTCAAAGATATGAAAAATATGTCTGAAGAAACAATGAAATATGTAAATATCTTAGCCAAATATGAGATAGTGGTAGGAGATAAGACAGGTAAATTCAATCCGAACGCCTCACTTACAAGAGCAGAAACAGCTGTAGTAATGACGAAATTAATAAAGGCAATTTCAAAATAGTGATATTAAAGTTAAACTAAAAATAATAAAAAAACTCTTTGTAACAGTATAATGCCGGATACAAAGAGTTTTTTTATGTCAAAAGTTAATGAAAATATTTATCTGTATTTGCAATTATAGATTTTAAGATTATATCATTTATTTTTATACTAAAATCTAATAGAAAAATGGAAATATTTTGTAAAAAATGATAAACCAAATATTTATTAACTAAGGATATACTATAGAGTATCACAAGTAAAGAATTAATAAAAACCATATTTTAAATAGAGTTTAGTATTACATTAGATATTTATAGATAAATAGCAATTAAGTGATAAATACATATATAGGCACTTAATTTAAGCTGGTGCAATTTGATTATACTCTATGCTTATGTTATAATGATTACACGATATATGGAAAAAAGAAAGACTATAACACTAAACTATAGCTTAGCCTACTAATGTTAATATTAAGTATAATATTTATTGAGAATTTAATTGGAATATAAAAGTATTAAAAATACATTACTCTATATTTTAATAAGAAAGTTATTAGAATAAAAAGATTATAAAAATGATTTATTTAATTTGGGGGTGTCGAATGAAATCGAAAAAAATCACCTTAGCCTTGATGCTATTCTACTTGTTAGCATTAATATGGGTTATTGTGTTTAAGATGGAATTTTCCATTAAGGACTTTCCACAAATAAGAAATATCAACTTAATTCCTTTTAGTCAACCTGCAATAGTAAATGGAAAGGCCGATATAAGCGAGATAATTTTAAATGCCTTAGCATTTATCCCGTATGGATTGTTCTTGCATACTTTGATGGATAAAAAGTCAATATTAAAGAAAATTTTGCTTATTTTTGCTACAAGCTTTATATTTGAGTTAATACAATATATTTTTGCTATTGGTGCAAGTGATATTACCGATATTATTTCAAATACATTAGGTGGAATTGTAGGGCTTGTTATTTCAATACTCATGGCAAAACTTTTAAAAGATAATTGGGTAAAAAGTATAAATATTATAAGTATAGTTTGTGCGGCTTTATTAACAGCTCTATTCGTAATTTTATTTTTGGCTAATATATGATACTACAAACCTGTTAAAAAGCCATGTAGTTATGTTACAGAAAAGTTATTGAAAATCTCTGCCATGGATAGAGTCATTTTAAATAAATACTTGGTTTTATAAATGGTGATTAGTATGAGTATATCTTCAGCGTAAAAATAAAAGACTCTTTGTAATAGCATAATCCTATATTCAGAGAGTCTTTTTATATTGTTGTAATAATATTCTAAATTAATAAAAAGAATTTAGATTTATTTTATTCTTTTGCCTATTTCATCAAGCAATGCTTCAAGTTTTGGAGCTATTGTCTCCAAAACATCAGTTGTCATAGGATTTTCCAACTTTCCTATATTAAGTAAATTGAAGAATGATGCTGAGCCTCCTGCCTTGCAAAGTGTAATATAGTCTTGTAGAGTTGTATCCTTGTCTTCCAAGTATTTGAGTAAATATTGGAAAGCACACACCTGTGCCAAGGTGTAATCAATATAGTAAAATGGGGCTTGGAATATATGTGGTTGACAATACCAATATGTTCCCTTTGAAAGGAAGTCATTGTCATAGTCCAAGTCGCTTTGGTACATAAGCTCAAGCTCTCTGTATTTTGCCTTTCTTTGCTCAGGCGTTGCATCAGGATTTTCATAAACAAACTGTTGGAAGTGGTCTACAGTTACACCATAAGGTAGGAATGAAATAGAGCCTTTAAGCGCTGAATATTTGAACTTGTCTTCATTTTTTCCAAAGAAGAGACTCATCCAAGGCCATGTCAAAAATTCCATAGACATAGAGTGAATTTCACAAGATTCATAAGAAGGCCATATAAAATCAGACAGTATCATATCTTGTGACATATAGTTTTGGAAGGCATGTCCAGCCTCGTGAGTAATGACATCTATGTCTCCGTTTGTACCGTTGAAATTAGAAAATATAAACGGTGCCTTGTACTTGTCAAAGCTTGTGCAATATCCTCCTGACCTTTTTCCCTCTTTGGCAAGCAAATCCATAAGCTCATTTTCCACCATAAAGTCGAAGAACTCACCTGTTTCCTTGCTAAGCTCCCTATACATCTTTTGAGCATTTGATACTATGAAGTTGTAATCTCCATCAGGAGTTGAATTTCCATCCTTGAAATCAAGTGCTCTGTCGTAAAATTTAAAATCTTTTATGCCAAGATTTTCTGCTTGTTTTTTTCTGATTTTTATTGCAAGTGGAGAAAATACTTTGAGTATTTTTTCTCTGTACTTTGACACATCTTCAAAATTGTAATCCACTCTTTTGAGCATTTTGTATCTTAGCTCAATGTAGTTGTCAAATCCAAGAGCCTTTGCCATATCATGTCTTAGATGTACCATCTCGTCATAGATTTGGTCAAATTCTTCCTCGTGTTCTTCAAAAAATCTGTTTCTTGCTTCAAATGCCTCTTTTCTAAAATCTCTATCAGTATTTTGAAGTAGGGGAGCCATCTGAGAGTAAGTGTAAGTCTTTCCTCTAAATTCTATCTTTGAGTTGGCGATTATCTTGGAATACTTAGTTATCAGCTCATTTTCCTTTTGCATGAAAGGAACAGCTCTTTCATCTAATATCAATTCGCATTTCAAAAGTTGTATATAAAATTCGCCAAAAGCATCTACCAAATCTTTTCTGAATTTTGATTCATATATTGCCCTTGATATATCAGTTGATAAGGCTTCGATTATAGGGTTATTTTCATCCCAAAACTCATTTTCTTTGTCGTAAAACTCATCCTTAGTATTTATTGTATATCTTACATGAGCAAGACTTGACATAGTTTGCAGGTTCTTAGAAAAATTGTTGTTATAGTCTTTTATGATTTCGACCAATTCTTCACCGGAAGTAGCATTTTCTATATCTTGTTTTACTTTTTTGAGATGTTTTGTTACCTCGTCCATATCAGGTCTTTGGTATTTCATTTGGCTGAATTTCATAGTATCTCCTTATTACATTATATTTTTAAATTTATATACAATATTTTGATTTTCATCTTCGTACATTTCAAGATATTTTACATTTGATAAGTCACTATAGTTTTGCTTGCTTAGATCAACTATCCCTATATAGCTTACATTTCCTCTCTTGTATCCGTCGTTATTGCCACCTTTGTATATTACATAGATATTTTTATTTTTGGCATATTTTTCAAGCATCTTGTCAAGAAGATTTTGCTCCGAAGAAGAGCTGATAGAGTTTCCACCGAGCATTGCAATTATTACGTTTTTGCTGCCTGATTCAAGGGCAGTTTTGATATTGTTCCACTGAGCCGGATTACTTGATATATTTACAGTATTGTTGACAGAAATTATTGTCGTATTGCCAAGTATTTTATTAGGAGTGTAATTATTTATGCTTTGTGAATTTCCGCTTATAGCTTTTGTAAAGCTTTCGTCACTGTTTCCTATTATAAGGTTGTTGTCATTGCCTTTTGTCAATGAAGAAATCTTTGATTTTACCACAGTTGATATCAAATCGGAACCGTCATCCATATTTGAAAATACATTGAATTTTTTTGTTCCCTTAGTATCCTGCTTTTGTTTATCATCTGTTTGGTGAGCCGGCAGGACAGTTACATTAGCACTGCCTGATACACCTTGTACAGAGGCTGTTATTGTACCGCTACCTGCTGTAGTAGGAGTTATAAATCTTGCTGATACATTGCTGTTAAATCCGCTTGTTGCAAGTGCAAAGTTATTTGTATTGTATTTTGTCACCTTTGAGCCGGCAGAGTCCTGTGCAGATGCAATAACTTCCACATTGTCCCCCACATATATGATGTCTTTTAGAGGAGTGACATTTACCTTTGCAATGTCTCCCTTTTGTTTTTCATTTTTTACTGCTATGGCGTTGATTACCTTTCTTTCACCGTATTGTTGGTTTTGAGTTTTTCCGTCAACAACCATTTGAGTAGAGCCACCACCGTCAAATATCATCGCATCCTTGTATCCAAGTGAGTGGAAATAGTTTTGCAAATCTTGTTCATCAAGACCGGCACTGCTTGAGAGTCTACCGTCATTTGTAAACAGCACCAACTTATTGTCCTTTGTTATAGCTGCAGCAGTTCTTTGAGCCTTTCCGGGGATTTTAGATGTTATAGGAGTTTTTTCTCCATTTTTTATAAGTATTGATCCTCCACCTATTATGGTCTTGATATTAGATCTTTTTAAGATAATGTCCAAAGATACATCGAGTTTGTCTCCAACTTTGAATTTATTAGGCAATTCTTTGTCGTCAATATTGCAGGATATAATCGCAAAACCGCCATAAGGTATTTGAGTGTATGTCTGTCCTACTCTTACTTCCTTCACAACATTGTCACTGCCTACTATTATCTCAACTCTGTTCTTGTTCTTGTCATTTTTGCCAAGAGTAGTATAAGAGTAGTCGGAAGTCCTTATTGTTATGCCGTTATATGAGTCACTTATGACTTTATTCATAGCGGGAACGAAATAATCCTTGTTTTGAGTTTCATTTCTAAGTACAACATAGGGATTGATATATTCAAAGCTGACTTTATTGTCATTAGTCACTATCATACTTGCATATTTACCATAATTTTCAGCAGGAGATGACAGTACCTTTCCATTTTTGACTATGGCACCTATAGATGATGTGAAGCCCTGTAACAAAAAAAAGTCCGCATTCACCGCTCCTACCAGATTAGGAGTGCTGTTTGCAGTGTTGCTGATACTCATAGTCTTGTAAAGTCCTGTTGTGTTGAAAAGTACATCTATGGAGTTGTTTGGATCATTCAAATCAACTTCAAGCATATTGAAACTGTTGTATGAATTTCCATAGTGCTCCTGTACTTTTTTTAATGTAATTGATGATGATAAAGGTATGTTATATACCGTTTGATCAAGTATCTGTGCATTTGATATGCTACAGATGTTCATTGTGATTAACAATGTTGATAAAATTGCTTTTTTCTTCATAATCTTTCCTCTTGCTTTTTTTGATTCTTTTTCCTTAATACATACTAAACTGTTTTTACTTATAAAATCCTTCCAGTTCCAAAAGTCTTTTTTTGAGCTTTGTACCGCCTTCATAGTTTCCTATTTCATGACTTGCTCTTATTACCCTGTGGCAGGGTATTATTATCGGAAGTTCGTTTTTTGCCATGACAGTACCCACTGCCCTTGCTGCTCTCTCACTTCCTGCAGATTTTGCTACTTCAGAGTAATACATATATGAGCCGTAAGGTATGGCAGATACAATGTCAATAACCTTTTGACCAAAGTTAGAATAATCTTTTAATCTATATTTTATGTCAAAAGCAGTTCTTTTTTTATCCAAATATTCAAATATTTGACTTATGCACTTTTTTATTTCTTCAGTTTCTCGCTTTTTGTACTCATTACCTTGATAAGGAGTAAAGCTTATACGTGTAATATATTCATCTTCCTGAAAAATAGTCAGAGTTAAATCATAGTCGTCACGAGAGTATGAATAAAAGTAAGTTTTCATATATTAAGATACATATCTCCTTTTGAAACAGTTATAAATACCTTATGATCTCTCAAAAATTTTCTTACAACCGGTAATTTTTTCCTTTGAAGGGCAATGAAAATCACCAATCTCTTACTGTGATCTCTACCTTGTCCGTCAATTACAGTAACCATAAGATTCATATTTCTAAGTTCAGTTACCAGGTGACTGTCTTTTTCATCAATTACGCCTTGAATTATGACATTACCTGATGCTATCATTTCCTCAAGCATTATACCTACTACTATACCACAACCGTAAGCTACAGCATAAACTAAAAGATTTATAGGATTGCTGAGCTTAGACATTACAATATTAAGGCAAGTTACCCATGTGGCAGTTTGCAAGCAACCTGTAATCGGTGCAATTTTTTTGTTGCCTTGACTCATAAACATTGTAGTTAAGGTACTGAGCGTAGTATCTACAACTCTTAAGATGAAAATAAGAAAAAATGAAAGTATAAGAGAACCGTCCATACAAAAACTCCTTAATCATATAATTTATTACAACAATATAATGTAGTATATTTTATAATAAAATCAACATAAATTAAAGTTACAATACAAATACAAAATTGTAAAACTGAATTGTTTAAATTGGCTTAAAAAGCAGTGAAAATGTAAATAAAGTAAAAATTGACTGTATTGTTATAAAGTGCTACAATCTACTTATATAATGAGCTAATTAGGTGAACAACTTATTAATGATGGAGGTGTTTTTATGTACTACATTTTTGTTGCATTAGTCTTATTTGTTATCAATTTATTTTTGGGATTGTTGATTGTTGAAGATGGTAGCTTTTGGGGAGAAGCATTTGTTGTTATAATGGCAGTTGACAGTGCAATAATAATATTTTTTATCAGACAATATCTGGTAGAGTTTAGAAAATCTGTAGAAAAGATGATTGAAGAAAAGAGCAATGAAATAGAGAGTAAAAAAGAAACGGTTAGTGAGTCAAATAACAAAAAATGATATAAAAATATAAAAAGCTCTTGGAAGATTTTTCCTTTAAGAGCTTTTTTCTTTTCAAATTTTAAATTTATGTTAATTTATCTAATATTGTGTATATTTTATTTTTTCTTTGTGATATAATTATAATAGTTAGTGTAATAATATTAATTTTCTTTATTAATACTGAAATGAGGAAGATAAAAAGGAGATGATGTATTATGAAAAAAGCGATGTTATTTGTAAGTTTTGGTTCATCTTACGAGAGTGCCAGAAAAAATAATATAGATAAGACTGTAAATATAATAGCTCAAGAGTATAAAGACTACGATGTATTCCAAGCCTACACTTCAAATATGATAAGAAGAAAACTTAAAAATCAAGGCATAGATATAGACAGTGTAAGTGAAGCTCTGACAAAAATAAAGGATAGTGGATATACAGATGTAATTATAGTTTCTCTTCATATAATAGCCGGCTTTGAATATGAAAAGATATTAAAAGTTACTAAGGACTTTAACTTTGACTCTTGCAAAGTTACTACAGCTATGCTACATGAAGAAAGGGACTATCACGATGTAGCTCTCTTGCTTGATAGTTTGTACAAGGATTTGGAACATCCGATAGTTTTGATGGGACATGGTTCTGAACATAAAAACGACATATCTTATGATAGACTCCAAGAAGAGCTGGACAAGATAGATAGCAAAAAATACTATATAGGAACTGTGGAAGGAAAGATAACAATAGAAGATATAGTTATAAAGCTTAAAAATAATGGAGAAGATTCTGTATATCTTACACCTTTTATGTTGGTGTGTGGAGATCATGCCAACAATGATATGGCAGGTGATGAAGATGATTCTTGGAAAAATATATTAAAAAGTGAAAATATCGTTGCAAAACTGATATTAAAAGGCTTAGGGGAGTATGAAGAAGTTGGTAAATTTTTCATAAAAAAGATAAATTCTATAATTTAAGTTTAACAATAAAAAAATTTGTTATAATATAACTAAATAAAACATTTTTTCGATTTAAATCGGCAAAATTTGATTTTAAATTAAAAATAAGTATAAAATGTAAATGATTGATTATATATTGATAAGGAGAAATAATGGAGAAAATAAAAAAGAGAAGCGAAGTTGAAGAAAAATTAAAATGGAATATAAATGCTCTTTATAATACTGAAAAGGATTATGAAGATGATTTGAATAAGTTGGTAAATTTGTCAAAGGACTTCAAAAAAAAGTATGAGAATAATCTCAAGGATGAAAAGACTATTCTTGAGGCTATGAAGGTATTTGAAGAGATTCAAATACTTGTTGATCACACAATTTGCTACGTTTCACTTACTCAGTCGGTGGATATGACTGACGATGAGAGCAATAGGAGAAGCGGTAAGTTTGATATGATTATATCCGAAGTATTTGGAGATTTGTCGTTTTTTGAAAGTGAGCTTTCAACTTTGGATGTGTCTTTGCTTGAAAAATGTAGGGATGGAAATCCTTACTTCAAGTCATACTTTGAAGATTTGATACTGGAAAAACCGCATATACTTTCTAAAGAAGTGGAAGAGACTTTGTCAAAGCTCAACCTTGTGCTTGAAGCTCCACTTACAGGCTATGACAATACTAAACTTGTAGATATGAGTTTTGAAGATTTTGAAATAGATGGCAAAAATTATGAAATGAGCTTTGTTAAATTTGAAAATGAGTACCAACTTGAGCCAAATACTAAGGTAAGACGTAAGGCTTATGAGAATTTCGCACAAACTTTGGATAAATACAAACACACAGTAGCGACATATTACAATACTCAGGTACAAAAGGAAAAGATACTTTCCAAGATGAGAGGTTATGACAGCATATTTGGCTATCTTTTGTTCAAACAAAAGGTAACAAGGGAGATGTATGACAGACAGATAGACCTTATCATGAAACATCTGGCTCCTGTAATGAGAAAATATGCACAGCTTATAAAAAAAGAGCATAAACTTGACAAAGTGACTTTTGCAGATTTGAAATTGCCACTATACAGCGACTATGCACCGACTATAACTATAGATGAGGCAAAAAAATACGTGCTTGGTGCACTGGCAAAACTTGGTGATAAATATCTGTCAATAGCTGAAAAATACGATGAGGAACGTTGGGTTGATTTTGCACAAAACATTGGTAAGTCTACAGGCGGATTTTGTGCCAGCCCTTACAAGAAGCAACCGTTCATACTTTTATCGTGGAGCGGACTATTGAGCGAAGTATTTACTCTTGTGCATGAGATAGGACATGGAGTACATTTCAGACTATCTCAGCAACAAAACAGTACTTTTTCTCAAGAACCCTCACTTTATTTGGTAGAAGCTCCTTCTACTTTAAATGAAATGTTGCTTACAGGTTATCTGATAGAAGAAAGTAAGGATGAAAAGTTTAAAAAATGGGCATTGTCTTGTATGATAGAAAATACTTACTATCATAACTTTGTAACTCATCTTCTGGAAGCGGACTATCAAAGAAAGGTGTATAAACTGGTAGACAGTGGAGAAAGTGTTAATGCTTATATTCTCTGCGATTTGATGGAGGAAACATATAGAGATTTCTTCGGTCAAGATATAGATCTTACAGGTGCAAAATATACTTGGATGCGTCAACCGCACTACTATGATGGATTGTATTCTTACACATATTCTGCCGGTCTTGTGGTATCTACAGTGGTATCACAAAATATATTAAGAGGAAAGCAAGAGTATGCAAAAAATTGGATTGAATTTTTGAAATCGGGCGGAGAAAAAAATCCTGTTGAGCTTTGCAAGGTAGCAGGTGTCGATATCACTACTGACTCAGCATTGCTTGAAACTATAGGATTTATTTCAAAAACCGTGGATGAAATTGCAAGTTAGATGTTTTTATGTTATGAAAATTCTATTTCGGACAATTTTTAATTGGATAATTGTGAAATAAGGAGGTTATTATGGAACGCAAAAACAAAAAGACATATCACAACGATAAAAAAGTATCTAATAACGTGATAAGAAGAATGCCGAGATATCATAGCTATCTTTTGGAGCTAAAGGAAAAAGGCATAGAGAGAATATCTTCAAAGGAACTAAGCAAAATTACAGGCTTTACAGCATCTCAAATCAGGCAGGATTTCAATAATTTCGGTGGATTCGGTAAACAGGGCGCAGGGTATGAAGTTGACTTTTTATTTTCTGAAATATGTGACATCCTCGGACTCAATCAGACGTACAAAGCAGTAATATTCGGAGCCGGAAACTTAGGTCAGGCAATATGCAACTATGCATTTTTCAAAGAATATGGACTTAAGATAGAGGCAATATTTGATGTTAATCCAAGCCTCGTAGGAAATACAATTCACTCAATAGATGTACTTGATGTTTCAAAAGCAAAAGAGTTTATCAAGAAAAACGACATCAGCATAGCGATAGTATGCGTACCTAAAGATGCAGTGCCTAAGATAATAAACATTATAGAAAACTCTAAGATTAAAGGGGTATGGAACTTTGCTCCGGCAGATATAAATATCAACAAGGATATTAAAGTTGAAAATGTTAGATTATCTGACTCATTGTTCGTACTATCATATATGATGAATAATGACAATTACAATTATTAAGCTAAAAGTGTTTAATGTCTTTTCTTGGCGTTAAACACTTTTTAAATGGAGAAAATATGACTTTCTTAATGAAGCTGATTTTATTGTTAATGCTACTTATTGCTATCATCTTGATAATATATTGTGAAAATAATTTCTTGGAAAAAACAAGGTATATTTATAAGTCAAAAAAAATTCCTAAATCTTTTGACGGATTTAAAATAATACAAATTTCGGATTTGCATGACAAGACATTTGGAAGGGATAATAAAAATCTGATAAGAATAATAGATGACGAAAATCCCGACATAATAGTTGTAACAGGAGACATTTACTATTATTACAATGGGAAAATAGAAAATTCGCTAAACTTTCTGCAAAATATTTCGAAGACGCATAAGGTATATTTAGTAACAGGTAATCACGAGTATAAAGATAAAAACTGGGAGACTCACAGAAAAATAATAGAAGGCTTTGGTATAAAGATTATCGACAATATGGTCGATATTATAAGGAATGATTATGAAGAGATATATATCTATGGTCTTAAAGACCCTGCTTTTTATCATAAATCTTTGAGATACTCCATATTTGAGGAAGAACTTGATAAGATGAAGAAAAGTATGAATGATGAGAAATTCGGGATCTTACTTTCGCATAGACCAGATAAGATTGATATATATTCGAGAAATAAGGTTGACTTGGTATTTAGCGGTCATGCTCACGGAGGGCAGATAAGACTTTTTGGCAAGGGAATACTCAGTCCTGCAGAGGGTTTTTTCCCTAAATATACATCCGGAATGCATGTAAAAGAAAATACCACAGTTATAATAAGCAGAGGTTTAGGCAGGACTATTTTTACATTTCGACTTTTCAACAGACCTGAAGTGGTCATAACAAGTTTGAAAAGAGATTAAGAGGAAATATGATGAGTAACATATTTAGTTTCAGAGAAAAATACAAAATATATAAAGATGATATACTGCAATATGTGGTGAATATGGAAAATATGTTTTCAATAAGTGTATTTATTATATTTTTTGTATATTTTATTTATATGAAATTAAGAAATTATTTTAATGTGGAAAAAACCGGATTTTCTTCAGTTCTTTGCCTCTGTATGGTAGTTATATCCCTCCTTGATTTTTTAATAGTGGAAAAATATGTAAAATATCATGTCGATAAGGCACTAATTGTCACTCTGATACGAAGCATATTGATGTTAGGTGTATTGTGTCTTATGGATTTGTACTCTAACATCTCATATACTTTGATTGCATCAAGTATCATGTTTATGTCAATCACAAATATTATTCCTATAACTCATATAATTATGATAGTAGGATTCGGTCTTGTAAATTCGGCTCATTATATATTATCTAATAGAGCTCCAAGTATTCCTTATGTATTCGATATAATTGTTGATAATTTTTTTGTTGTTATAGTGTCAATAGGTATAAATATTGTGTTTTCTACTTTAAAATATAGAGAGTTTGAATATAAAAAGGATCTCATTATAGAAAATAATATAGACTTTCTGACAAAGCTATATAACAGGAGATATGTTCAGAAATATGTGACTTCGGTCGAGGGGAAAAATAGACTTTCTTCAATGGTAATTATAGACTTGGATAATTTTAAAAAAGTAAATGACAGTTTTGGACATATCTTTGGAGATGAACTGTTGACAGAAGTTGCCGGGATACTTAAGGAGTGTTTTAAGGATGTAAGTTGCATATCAAGGTTGGGTGGAGATGAATTTTTACTGTTTTCCGATTATGTAAAAGATAGAGATGAGTTTTTAGAAAAAATTAGAGAGTTTATGGATAAATTTCCTATAGCTATAGACAAATATGGTGTTTGTGTTATGGTATCAGCAAGTGTAGGTATAGTATTTTCAGATACAGATAAGAAAAATCTCTATGAAAATATGTATAAACGTGCTGACGATGCTATGTATAAGTCAAAGGTAAATGGAAAAAATCAATATTTTATAGCATAGAAATAGCTTAATTTATAAAAAAACAGAAGTTTTTAATTATCGTAGATAGAAAACAAGGCTAAAATTAAACATAGAGTAAATAAGATAATTAAGTAGCTAATCATTATAAAACCTGTAAGAAAATTTATTCTTACAGGTTTTTTTATATTATCTGTGATATGATGGTCTCAGGTGATGTGTATGTATGTAAGTATTTCAAATTTAAGTACAAATTATAAAAAAAATGTTATACTTAAATCCATATCTCTTTCAATAGACGAGGGGCAAAGTATCTGTATACTCGGTGAAAATGCTGCAGGTAAGTCTACTTTTTTAAAATGTATTTGCAAACTCAAAAAGTACAGTGGAGAGATTAAATATAAAAAAGACCTCAAGATATTTTATCTTCCGCAGGATAATATACTGCTTGATGAATTGAGTGTAAAAGATAATCTAAGGCTTTTTATTGACAAATACGATGAAAAAGTGGATAATGATATGAGAGATGAGTTTTGCATCTCTGATATTTTAAATGTCAAGGTCAAAAATTGCTCCGGAGGAACTAAAAGAAAAATTTCGCTATTTATAGCCTTGGTCCAAAGATGTGATTTGTTGGTACTTGATGAGCCTTTTGTGGGTCTGGATGCAGATAACAGGGGGGTGTTTTTAAAAAAACTTAGTGAGCTTGTAGATGGTGGAGCAAGTATCATATATACGACTCATTTAAGTGATGCAGCCGATATGGCAAAGAAAAAGTTTAACTTGAAAAACGGAATTTTGGAGGAGTTATCATGAAAAAAAGATTAGGAGCGGCAAATGCCAAGGTAATAGGTATAGTAGTCGCTGTAATTGCAGTTTTAGGCTTGGTATATGCGTTTTCACAAGGTGGAGGCGGTACATCGGGAAGTAATGACGGAGTACTTAAGACTCTTGATATAATAGGAAATGAATTTACAAATACCATGGATGACTTTATGCCTGACTTGGGGCTGAAACAATTTAATGAAAAAGTACAAAAAGACGGTGTATATTCAGCTGATCTGAAATTGTCAGGCGATGTGCAACCTATTGGCAATATAAAATTGGGAATGGATATAAAATCCGATCCTAATGCCAAGAAAATGCTGATGCAATTTGATGTCGGAGCCATGGGAGCAGCTTTAAATATGACAATTACTGCTATAAATAATGAAATGTTCTTAAATATCCCTACAATGTATGAAAAACCTATAAAGGTAAATTTTGATACTTTGGGTAAGGATATACAAAGTGACACATTTAAAAAGATGTCAGGAAATGCTGATAATTCATCAGTTGAAAAATATAAGGATTTAAAAGTTAATCTGTTTTCTGATTATTCAAATCCTTCAAAGTTTAAAGCAGAATTTGAAAAGCATATCAGTCCTGAACTTACAGCATTAGAAAAAAATGCCAAGGTTGAAAAAGTGGAAGTTGAAAAAGCTTTTGCTGACAAGTTGAAAGAAGAAGGTTCTACAAGAGAAAATCTTGAACAAGTCAATATCGAAGTTGACTCTAAAGATTTCAAGGCTCTACTTTTGAAAGTTGTAGATTTCTATGAAGTGGTGCAAAAATCTCAAATTTCAGGACTTCAAGATGAAGATTATCAAAACAGCTTTAAGAAGGTAAAAGAAGAGATAGAAAAATATAAAATGCCTGAAAAAATAAATTTTAAACTGGTATCAAGTAAGGGTATACCTGTAATTATATCCATCCAAGGAGAAAATAAAGAAACTGTTAATTTCTTATTTGCAGGAAATAAGAATTTAACAGATAAGATTGTCATCTATCCGAGTGGAGATAATGCACCTAATGAGAAAATAAATTTTGAGATGAAGACTGGGGATAAGGAAAATACTCTTGTCTTAGATTTTGTTAATACAACAGAATTAAGCACATCTTATAAAAAAGATTCAAAGGAACTAAGTATGAATCTAAAGGATGGTGCAAGTGAGATTTTTAATCTTAAAGGCAAATATACAGATGTGAAAAAGGGAGAAAGCTATAAATTTGATATTGAAAGCTTAGAAATTCATAGTGGTTCAGGTCAGGAACTTAAGTTTAGCGGAGCTATTGAAACATCTGCAACTAAACCGGATATTAAAGCTGTAGGAGATTCTATAGAAGTATTGAAACTTGATGAAACAGAATTGACGAAATTTGTACTTGATGTTAATAAAAATTTGAAAAACAACTACAGCGGATTGATGACTATGATGAATTCAATGAGATAAGACTCGGTGATTAATGATGAAATTTTTTATATTTTCATTAAAATCAAAAATAAGAATAATGCCCATAATATGTGCCATACTGCTCATATTTATGGGCGGTTTTTATATGATTTTTAAAAATTTGCAAAACTCTAAGGTATCATTAGAGATATATTTTGCAGATAAGGACGAAAAAAATTATCTTATAACCATGCTGATAAACAATACGAAAAGTACAGGTAAAAATCTGATACTTTCAACATCAGATGATGAAAAATTGTCAAGGCAAAAGTTAAAAAATGGCGAGATAGATATATTGATATCTGTTCCGGAAGGCTTTTATCAAAGTATAATAAGTAGCGAAAATAAAAGCGCAGTAATCGAGTTTTCGCCAAATATCTCTCAACTACAAAAGGGTATATTTACATCTCTTACTGAAAGCTCTGCACATATGCTCTCGTATACACAGGGAAATATTTACATCTCGGATGCTATGGGAGGTGAGGATGCGGCAGACAGGAATCAGAAGTTAAATTCTTATTTTTTGTCTACAGTTTCTTCCAGATATGATAATTTTGAAGAGGTAAAAAATGATGAATCAAATCTTATGATGCAAGTATACATCTGCATACTTATTATGACTATGATAATGGCAAGTTTAAAAATCAGAAATAAGAGCAACTTTTATTCACACTTTATAGTAAGAGGTAAAAATGTGATGACTATGATAATGTCAGAGATTTGCTCTAATTTTGTCATCTTATTTTTTATAAGCCTTATAGCTATGGTGATATTAAAAGTTGAGCTGTCTTACATTTTTGTTGTTAAGACTATGATACTTTGTATTTTTGCTTCCTTTATTTTAGAGGCTTCTTATTCCTATATGGACAGATTCAGCAGTTTTTTGATATTGATACTTTGTATGTTGTCTACTTTAAGCTGCGGGCTTTTTATACCGAGACTGTCAGTTTTTACATCTATGTTTTTTTCACCGATTAATCTGATACTTGCAGACAGCATCATATCGTGGTCAATATTTTTGATATACTGCATAGCACTTGGCATTATTGCAAGGATGAAGTATAGGATAGCTTAGTATAAAATTAACACGCCGGATTTATAATAATGGCGAGATTATTCTTGGCGTTATTGATTTTTTTGCGTCAAATATGATATAATAGTTGTGAAAAGCGAAAAAAGCTGATTATATGCGGAGATTGTCTTTTTTCTTTTGATAATTTATGTTACGAAAGAGCAAATTGACAAACCTGAATATTTATGATAGAATTCTGTTCTTAAATTAGTCATTAAAAGGGGTTTTTTCTCTGCGGAGGATAGATCCCTTTTAGAATTTAAGGAGAGTTATGAAAAAAAGTAGTGCATTAAAATTAATTTTAAATTCAGTAAAAAATAAGTTATATAATTTTTAAAAAAGAAGAAACTATAGATGATAAAAGCACTACATTAATATAAAAATGATTTTAAATTTTACTGTATTGATTACCAAGATTCGAGGCGAAATATGAAATTTTTAATATTTGTCAAAAGATATATAAGCACTCCATTATTTGTCATAGTTTGCCTTTGTTCACTTATCCTATGTTTTTTATATCAAAACAGCGATTTGACAGTGCCGGGTAATATAAAAATTGGTATCTACTCTCAAGGCTATGATGAGAATTTGACAGAGAAATTATTAGCAAAAAATTCATATTTCAAGTATTATAAGTATGACAATCTCTCTTCCTTACAAGATGATGTGAAAAAAAAGAAAATTTCATACGGTTTTTCTATAGATTTGAGCAAAAAAGTTCCCTTTACTCTATATGGGAGTGATGATAAGTTCAGTGAAGTGGCAAAGGAAGATTTTTACAGCACTTATTTTGAAATTCTATCAGAAAAATATACCATGGATTTATTGAAATTAAATAAGGCTGATTACCAAAAGATGTTTGACTCGCAGATAGGACGTACTTACAGATTTAAGTATGTGGAGCGTGATATTTCAAAGATTTTTCCTCTTAGAGAATCATCAGCATTACTTCTGTTTATATCTATGCTTCTGCTTTGCCTGGACTACTTCATTATTACTGATAGGAGTGAGTTTTTTTCGACATTTGCAGGTAGGAAAAACAAATCTTTGTTTGTATTAAGCGGAATGGCAGTTAATTTTTTCGTATTCCTTCCTACTACATTATTGGGCAAATCTGTAAATATTTTAAACTTTGCCATATACAATGTTATATTGTTGCTATTTGCATTTATAATAGTGTCTGTATTGGAGAGAGATGTTTTTATAAAAACTATGCCAATTGTGGTAATGATGTCCACTATATCTCTATTTATGACAGGGATACAAAGTCTAAGGTGGGTATATCTGTTGTTTCCAAGCAACAGTTATGTAGCAAGTTATACTTCTTTTTTTGCTATAGCTGTTTATCTTGTTGTAATGTCTATTATAGCGATATTATTGAGATACAAAAATCAATACAGCATGAAAAATATGTAAAACATCTTGAAATAAACTTATGTACGTTGTAAAATATACAGCTGTTAGGAGATGTTTATGAAAAATTTTTTACAAAAAAATAATGATTTATTATTAAATGGTCCTATAGCTAAGGGTATCCTGCTTTTTGTGATACCCATATTTATTGGTAATTTATTTCAACAATTATATAATGTAGTGGATTCTTTGATAGTAGGACAGTATCTTGGTGAAAGTTCACTGGCAGCGGTGAGTTCATCTACAGCCCTTATTCTCCTTATGATAGGATTTTTTGACGGACTGAGTATAGGCTCAGGAGTCGTGATAGCCAGATATTATGGAAATAGGGATATTGATAAGATGCAAAGGACTATTCACACCTGTATAGGCTTTGCTATAATAGTCGGCATAGTGCTTACACTTAGTGGTATTTTTTTTGTACCGCATATATTGGTGATTATGGATACGCCGTTGGATGTTCTGCCACAATCCATTACCTATTTTCGTATATATTTTATGGGCTCGCTGTTTTTTGTGATGTACAATATGTCGTCAAGTATCTTGAGATCCGTAGGAGACAGTGTTACACCTCTTAAATTTTTGGCAGTTGCGTCGCTAAGCAATATTGTATTAGATTATATTTTGGTAGGTGTGATGAAGATGGGAGTGGGAGCTGCTGCTTTTGCAACTATTACATCGCAGTTTATAAGTGCTTTTTTATGTATCAGACATTTACTTATGATAGATAAAAATTATAAACTTGAACTGTCAAAGATAAAAATAGAAAAGTATTATCTCAAACAGATACTCAAAAACGGTATACCTGCAGGGATTCAAGGTTCAATTATATCACTTGCCAATGTAGTTGTTCAATCAAATGTCAATCATTTCGGTAAATATGCAGTTGCCGGCAACGGATCTTATGAAAAGATATCCGGATTTACATTCCTACCTATTACCTGTTTTTCTCTTGCAATTTCAACTTTCATCAGTCAAAATTTGGGAGCCGGAAATATAGATAGGATGAAAAAAGGAGCAAGATTTGCAATTTTTACAGGTGTGTTGTTAGCTGAGAGCATAGGTCTTATAATATATATCTTCATACCTTATCTTATTACATTTTTCAGCACTGATTTAAGTGTAATTTTTTATGGAGTGAGTAAGGCGAGGATATGTTCTTTATTTTCTTTTCTACTTGCTTTTTCGCATATTATGAGTGGGATATTAAGAGGAATAGGTAGGGCTTATGTACCGATGTTTATAATGCTTTCATTTTGGTGTGTGTTCAGAGTGACCTATCTCAATATAGTAGTGCCTATTTTTCCAAGTATGGATACAATTTCTTGGGCTTATCCGATAACTTGGACGATGAGCTCTACAGTGTATCTTATATATTATTTGAGGATAAAGTGGGAAAAATTATAAAAAGAGCCGGAAATTTTAATCCGACTCTTATTTTTTGCCTATTTGTTTTCTGTATTTTCAAGTTTTGTGTAGTCAATTAAGTTATTTATAAATCTTGTAGATATCTGTCTATACAAACTGTCTTCCACACCGCTTATTACATTTTTGTTATAGTAATTTTCAGGATTTTTCTCGTAGTTGTAGATGTACATAGATACAGGAGAATCATCGCCAAGCAACATTTGTATATATCTATTCAATGATGCTGATGAGATATTTTCCTTAGTTCCTTTGAGTGCAAGTAGCTTAGGATCTTGTACTGCGTTGTTGAACCATACAAAATAATCTGTAGAAAATACGTTAATTCTTTCATTTTCATTGTAATATGGAGAGTTTTTAAACATATCATAGTTAGGGTCAGGTTTGTGGTCTCCATAGAACACTATCATTGTAGGTTTAGTTCTTGAGTTTATATAGTCCATGAATATTTTTAATTGTTCATCTGAATATTTTATATTTGCAACGTAGTTTCTGATTTCCCAGCCATCTTTTTGAGTGACATTGTCAACTTCTATAGGACTGCCTTTTACTCCAAGGAAAGGACCGTGGTTTTGTACAGTTACAGGCAAGATAAAGTTATTTGTACTTGGATTTTTTTCGAGCAATCTTATAGTCATGTCAAATATAGTCTTGTCTGACATCCATGCACCTACAAGGTCTGCCTGTTCTTCAGGAGTAAATTGTGTAATATCAACAAACTCATCTATGTCAAGTAGTGGATATACTCTGTCTCTATCCCAGTAGTCTGCATTGTGATTGTGAATTGCCATAGTCTTCATATTGCCTACATATTTTTTCATATAGGCAGGTAAGGAGTTGGTAGCATCTTTTAATACAGAAGTGAAGACTATACTTCCCTTTGAAAAATACTTCGCTCCATATCCTGTTAGGACTTCGTATTCAGTATTTACTGTACCTCCACCGACTGTAGGTACATATAATTGACCTGATATACCCTCATTTTGGTATTGCCTGAAATACTGAGTTATAGTGTCATCATGAATTACAAGTCCGTTTTTTTCAAGTTTATCCTGATATTTTAGAATATCAAAGAAAGTTTCAGATTGTATAACTACGACATCCATATTTGTCTGCTTGTTGAAAGGATAGCCTTTTAAGAGCGGGTCATTTGCATCAACTTTTGAAAGCTCATCTTTCTTTATCTTTCTTATAAGTCCTGCAATTACATCTTTTTTATCAACAAATGTTTCAAGGTAGTAGTTTTCAGCCATACTCTTACCTGAAATTAAGAGATTACCGAAACTTGATGTGGACATAAACTTTGAAATTGCAGAGGTAAATATAAAAAAAGATATAAGGAGTAAAAATGGAATTATTCTTACAAATATTGGAGAAAATATGCCGTCTACCTGCGCCCATCTTTCTTCTATCTCATATTGCTGGTATATTTCCTTAGAAAATTTATAATTGTCAAATATTAAAGTATACTTCAAGCTAAATATAAATATTACTATGAAAGTTACAAGTATAATAGCAATTTGAGTATAGGGTATTTTGTCCAAGAACAAACCTGCAATATCGCCGGCAGCCTTTGCAAGCTTGACATCAAAGAAACTTATCTCTGCAAGTTGAAATCTCACTTTTGCTGCATTGCAAATAGCAAGTATGGTGATAATAAAGTAAAATATTACTATACGTCTCTTGTATCTTACATTTGGACTTGTAATAGTCATATTTATAAATAAGAAAAGTAAGAATGATAAAAATACATTTGCAGGCTTTATACCATTTAGACCTGAAAATTCATATATTAGTGACATTACTGTCGACATAAAAACACAATAAAAAATATACATTATTCAACCTCTTTTAATAATTATATAATATCTTTCGTATATAGCTGCTTACAGATGATATCTATGGGAAATATAGTTCAAAAAAATAAAAAATCCAAGAGCTCTTGAGATTTTATTATGATATTTTAATAAATGATAGTAAGAGTTCTTTATATTGGATAATTAATCTAAGAGCAGTATGTGGATAATATTTATAAGCAGCAAAAAATATAGTAGGCCAAGGCAGCCTACTAATTAAATTAATAATTTTATTCTTGTAATTCTTCATCTTGCTCATCAGCTTTAAAAGTTTCTCTCCAATTGAAACCTTTGGGAAAAATTTTAAAAGATTTAATTTTTTCAAAAAATGATTTTTTTGGATTTTCTTCTTTTAAATTTTCAACATTTGAAGCTTCATCAATTAAAGTCTCGTTTAATAGACTTTGTTCTTTGAGACTTTCATTTGATTTTTCAGGAGGTGGAATTGCCGTAGAAATAGGTTGCTCAATAATTTGTTGTTTGTTTTTATTATTTGCAGATTTTATTTGTAATTTTTTAATATCCTTTTTAGCTTTTGCATTTTTCTTCTTTGATTTTCTCTTTTTACTTTCAGCTTTTTCTTCATTCTCCTTCTTATCTTCAACTTTTATTACCGCTACTTCTTCTTTTTTGTCTTCTACCTTAATATCTTCAATTTTTTGATTTTCTTTTTGACCTGAATCTCCGGTATTTTCTGATTCTTTTGCTAAAGTCTCAGTATTTTTAAGGTTTGGATGTTCATTTGAAACATTAGATTTTATATCTTTGTTTTCAATTTTATCAGATTTTTCTTTTATGTCTTCTTTTGGAACAACGGTATTATTAGAAACTACATTTTCCAAAGCTGGAATAGTGTCTGCTATTGAAGACTTAGTATGCGGTTTGATACCCATGTTTTTGGACATATCGTCGAGGTCTAACTTTATCAGATCATCAAGACACTTTTTCCCGGGCTTTTCCTCTATTTCTACTTTAACAGTTGCTTGTTCAAGTTTTTTTTCTCGTCTAAAAAAGGGCTTCATATACCAGGGTTCATTAGAATCATCAGATGATAAGGTATTGTCGGATGAAGATGACTTCAGCGAGAAACTCTCTTTGTCAAAGCTACTTAAAGGAATGCTATTGTTGTTAGAATTACCTTGAGAGGCATCACTTGTTTTGAAAAAATCATCATAATTAAAAGTGCTTTGATTAGTTGTGAAGTAATCATCTACCTTTTTTTCAAAATCTTCGTAATTATCTCCGGATAAGCTCTCAGTTTTTACAGCCTCTTTGAATTTGTCGTATAACTCTTCGTTTTCAGAATCTGACTTTACATCCTTTCCGAAATTTACTACATTTATCTTTGAATTTTCCTTCTTCAAATTTGCTATCTGTCTATTTTTGCTTTTTATAAGTAACTTGTAGCTATCTTCTCTTATACTGAAAAGATTAAAAACCAATATACAACCCAATAAAACTGCAATAAATATCAAAACTCCAAGATGTATAGTGAAACTGAAGACGAGGAATTTCATAGTGATGGTTGCTGTATTTTGGAATATAATCAGTAAGGACAGTATTAAAGAGATGATAATAGCTGATACTTTTGTATTCATACTTTCTCCTTTTGTAGAGATGATTTAATCTATATTGGATATTCAATTATCTTATTCTTAGTTGGCAATACAAAATCTTATGTATATTTACAACAACATCTAATTATATCAGTTTATCAGATAAAATAAAAGTCTTTTTTTGAAAATATATGTTTTATTTGAAAAAAACAGATTGAAGCTAAAGAATTGAAGACATGATATTTTAAAAAATAGTGCAATTATTTTATAAGTTGCTATTATTTTTTTCTAATACAAATTAGTTATATTTGAAGTTTTTAATATGAAGTACATTGATTTCAGCAGTTTATAGTGTAGTACTAAAATATAGGACTTTTTTCTTAAGTATAATTTATTTTTGCCGATAATTTTATAGTAAAAGTGGGACAGTATATTAAGGAAGTAAATGTAAATTTAATTTTATTACGGCATATTAGTCACACAGCAGGAATTAGCAGATATGATTTGTAGAAGGTAATTCTTAGAGGTTTAGAATGGTATAATTACATAACAGTACTATTTTTAAATCGCCTAAATTGTATACTCTTTTTGTCTAATTTGACTTGACAATGGGAATTATGTATTTAAAAATTTTTATGTAAAGGTGATATTAATGAAATTAAAAAATTTAAAATTTGATTTTTTAAAGAAAGCCGGGATAGGATTTAAGCTGAGTTTTTTTGTAATCTTAGTGTTTGTAGTATTTTTAGTAATTAAGACAAGTATTGACACTTACAGTTCATATAAGGAAGATATAAAAAATAAGACGGATATGTCTTTGGCAGAAACTCGAAGTTTAAAGGAAGATCTTGAACAGAGATTTTCAAATATGTATTTTGCTATTTTTAATATGAAGACTGTACTTGAAGAAAATATAAAGGCTGTTCCAAAGGAAAATAGATCAAGAGAGTTTGTAATCAACAGCATAAAAAATATAATGGCTACAAATCCCAGTATAGACTCTATGGGAGCATATTTTGAACCAAATGCTTTTGATAATATGGATGAAAAATACAAAAATGATCCACGTTTCACAGAAAAAGGAAGATTCTTGTCATATATATATAACAAGAAAGGTCCTATAAAGGTTGAAACACCGTCAGGTATGCATGATTCGTCTCAAAATAAATGGTATACAGTGCCAATGAATGAAAAAAGAATATATGTTATTCCTCCTTATGTCTATGAAGATGTAATAATGATGACTGTTGCAATGCCTATAATGGATGGAGACAAGCCTATAGGCGTTGTATCTGCAAATATAGAAGTTACAAGTTTACAAGCGCAATTGGAAGAATCTATAGGGAAATCTGATGATAAATATGTAGTTCTTGCGGCTGATGATAAAAATATAGTGGCTAATTCTCAAAATTCGGAATCAAGAATGACAGGAATTTATGATATGTTTCCTAATGACAAGGAGCTTATTGATGAAGCTTTATCAGGTAAGGAAGTAATCCAAAATGTAAGAGACAAGTCAAACAGAAAGTTTAATATGATATTAGTTCCTGTAAAAATAGGACAACTTGATACAAACTGGGTATATGCGCAACTTAATTCAATGTCTTCATTTACTGCTAATGCAAATTTTGCTATGAAAAAAGAAATAATAGTAGGAATAATTTTTGCAATTATACTTGTATTTTTAATTAGATATCTGGTAAATACAATGATAGGTAGACCTATAAAATATGTAGACTCAGCTATGAAGAAGGTAGCAAACTACAAATTGGATTTACAGGAAGAATATGATAATACAAAAAAATATGCTAAATCACAAGATGAGATAGGATCAATGATACGTTCTGTTGATGCGATGGTTAAAAACCTTATGTCAATGCTTAAAAATCTTAACAACAGTTCTGATAATGTAGCATCTGCAACTGACACTTTAAGTCAAGTATCCAATGATACTAACAAATCAGTTTCCGATATAGCGCATGCCATAGACAGTATTTCTCATAGTGCAGTAGCACAGGCGGAAGATACTCAAAATGCGGCACAAAACGTAGAAGAATCAAATAGATTAATTCAAAGAATGATTGATGACTTGAGAAAGTTGACAATTTTAACAGATAAGATGAACGACTATAAAAATGAAGGAGATAAGAAATTGGAAGAGCTTATAGAGGCGTCAAATGAAAACAGAAGGTCTCAAATTGACGTTCAAAATATGATAATACAAACTAATGAAAGCACTGAACAAATATCTAAGGCAAGTGAGATGATACAATCAATCTCGGATCAGACAAATCTATTGGCGCTTAATGCTGCTATAGAGGCTGCAAGAGCAGGGGATGCAGGTAGAGGCTTTGCAGTTGTTGCTGAGGAAATAAGAAAGCTTGCTGAACAATCAGCAGGATTTACTCAAGAGATAAGAAAGGTAATAGAAGTCCTAAAAAATAAATCTCATGAGGCAGTTGCAACTACAAAAAATCTTGATATAATGTCTGACAAACAGGAAGAAAAACTCAAGGAAACAGGAGAAAAATTCAAGCAAATATCTCTTAATCTAAAATATACTAATCAAATGGTTGAAGAACTTTCTGAGTCATCTAAGATTATCGAAGAGAAGAATAATAATGTAGTTTCTCTAATAGAAAATCTATCAGCAATAGCAGAAGAAAATGCCGCCACAAGTCAAGAAGTATCAGCAAGTATGGAAACACAACAGCAATCAATAACAAGTATAGCAAATGAAAGCAGCAACTTGGCAGATGTATCAAGCAAATTGCAAGAAGAAGCATCTAAGTTTACAGTGGTTGAGCTTATTCTGTAGAAAAGAATATAGTGCTAAAATCTTAATATGGCAAATAAAGCTATATTTATAGTATTTTTGCTTAATCAATGGATTGCTTATGAAGGATTTGATTAAAATAATATAGTAGTCCTAACTTTGTTGTAAATGATATTTATACTACTATAGCTTTATTAAATTTTAATTATTAAACATTAAATTACCCGTAATACAAATAGAACATAAATGTATTACGGGTAAAATTTTTTCTTAGAAATTCTTAGATAGTAGCCTTTCGTAGTTTATTAGAAAATTCATATCTCCTACCAATTTTCTAATATCTTCTTCGTAATTTCTCATTGAGAGGAATTCTGGTCTATGTGCGTCGTAACCGCAGACTACTTCGGCATTTTCTTCCTTGTATATCTCTATAGTCCTTGTGTGCGGATATTTAAAGGACGGTCTGCCCTTATATTCTCTTTTTTTACCGTAACTTACTCCCTTTAGATTAAGCTCTACTACCGCTCCGACTTTTTTGGCAGTCTGCACTATTTCACGTATTGCTTTTTCACATTCTGTGGAATAATCTTCTCGCCCAATCATAAAGTAGTCCGGATGAGCTACATATCTGGAATAGCCAAGCTCCAAAGCAGTACATATCTGATGCGCCATGTATCTCACATCTTTGTCAGTACATTGGTCGTGATAGTAATACCCCTTTCTGTCCTTTGCATGTTGACCTATGATAAGGTAATCGTACTTTGACTTTAATTCATCATAATAGGAGTTCAAATCATCAAAATATTCAAATTCTAAGCCTGTAAATATTTCTATTTCCTTATACTTGTCTTTGATATTGTCTATATCTTCCTTGTACTTATCCATCTCAAGAAAGGCTATTCTTTGAGTAGGGTCGTCAAATCCTTCAAATCCACAGTGTTCAGATATACCAAGAGTAGTAAATCCATTGTCTATGGCTGATTTTATATAGTCATGTTCATCTCCTACAGCATGTCCGCATCTGTAGGTGTGAGTATGAAAGTTAAATTTTTGTAATTCCATTATCTTTCCTTCTTTTTGTTTCCTATTAGAGAGTTTAAAAAGTTTGTAAAATTCAATAAAATTATGGATAATACAATATAAAACTTATGATTTTGCTTAAAATATAAGTTGTTAAGTCAATATTATCCATAAGACTAATCGAATATTTATAATAGTAAAATTAATAAATTTCTTTATCTAATATATTTTATTTTGTTCTTCTAAAAAAACTTGTAATTATAAAAAGTATAACTGCAAGCAGTACAATGGTAGCACCAGGTTTTAGCCCAGCGTAATAGGAGATAGTTATTCCTGATATCACTTCCACAAAGGCAAAAACTACACTTATTATCATCATTGACTTGTAACTTTTGGCTATCATTATGGATGTAGCTACAGGTACAACCATCAGTGATGATACTATCAATGCGCCAACTGTCCTTGAGGCTATAGATACAGTTATGGCAGTTAGAAATACAAAGATAAAATTGACTACTTCCACATTGATACCTGAGAGCTTTGCGCTTTCTTCGTCAAAGGATATGTGCATCAGTTCCTTATACAAAAAAATACAGGTAAGCACGACAGTCACACTTACCACGATTACTATAAGTACTTCCGTATTTGAAATTGCCACTATACTACCAAATAAAAAACTGTTAAATGAAGTGATATTTTTTATAAATCCGGATAAAACTCCGGCAAGTCCTACACCTGCAGAGGTTATTATCGCTATGGATACCTCGGTGTAGTTGGCCATTCTCTTGCGTATGGACTCTATGCTAAGTGCTGCCAAAATACAAGTGATGACTGCACCAAGTACAGGGTTGACTCCAAGTAAGATACCGCCTGTAACACCGGCAAGAGATGCGTGAGACAGTGCGTCGCCTATCATGGACAGCCTCTTTAAAACTACAGTGGAGCCTATTAGCGGAATGGTAATTGAGATTAGTATTCCAACTAAAAATGCTTTTCTCATAAATTCATATTCAAACATTGTTGTTCCTTTTATTTTTTATAAATCATATATGATGTATATCTGCTATACAGCAGAAAAATTTAGTCTTTAATTTAAAAACTTGGTAATTTTCCAAAACAAGAGTAAATAACTCTATTTACTAAACTTAAGGTCTATAATTGCTAATAATATAGACAGTGTAAAAATTATATTTACACCTTATTCAATCTACCGTATTCTATCTCATACATATTTGTTGAGTATTTTCTTAGATTTTTAATGTCATGACTTATCATTATTATAGTCAGATTTAGCTTTTTGTTCAAAGTCTGGAGCAGTTCATATATCATCTTTGAAGATGATTCATCCACTCCTGTGGTAGGTTCGTCAAGTATCAAGATGCTGGGCATGCTCACTATTGACTTTGCTATCATTACCCTTTGCCTTTGTCCGCCTGACAGATTGTGTATCATCTTGTCCTTATAATCTTCCATTCCAACGAGCTTGAGTGCATCCATCACCTTTTGCTTATGTGTCTTATTTGGAAATCTAAGTAAGCCTATATCCATGTAAAGGTTCATCATCACTATCTCAAATACTGTAGCAGGAAAAACAATATTGTTCTTGTCCTGAGATTGAGATACATAGCCTATTGTATGCGACTTGCAAATTTTTTTAACATTGGAGCCATATATCTCTATATTCCCTTTGTCTGGGGTAAGTGAGCCTATGAGCAACTTTATTAATGTAGTCTTACCGGCACCGTTGGAGCCTATTATTCCGACTATTTCTGACTTGCTTATCTTTAGGTTGATATCATTTAGCACATGGAAGTTTCCGTAAGAAAAACTTACATTTTCAATATTTATTATATTTTGCATAGTTTATGCACTGTAGTCGTGCAAGTTCACCCCGTTTCTTCTCTTATTCAATGCCGACTACAGTATATCCTGTATCATCCACCGCCTTTTTCAATGCTTCCTTGTCCAAAGGCGAATTTGATTGCACTATAGCAGTTTTTTTAGTATGTGAGGCATGTACCTTTTCAACACCCGGCACCTTTCTTAGTGCGTCAGCAACATGTGCTTCGCAGTGACCGCACATCATTCCGTCTATTTTAATTGTAACAGTATTATCATATTTTTTTTCAAAAAGTCCGAACATTTTGAACCTCCTATTTTTTACAAAAATTATATTTTTATACTTTTATACCCAAGAATAGTTTTCAACTACAAAAAAATTTAAAATCTTGTTTATTTTACACATTGAATAAGTAGGTGCTTATTATACCTAAAAATCCGAAGATAAATATTACAGCTATGGGGTGAACTTTTTTGGATAGCAGTATTCCAAATGATATGACAAAAATTGCCGCAGTCTTTATGTCGATAACAGATTTTTTAAAAGTTGATGCAAAGGCTGAAAGTATTAGAGCCACTGTAACAGGTCTTATATAGAGCAGAATTCTTTCTATAACTTTTGAGTTTTTAAATTTTGTCAAAAAGTTATTGACTATGCTCATAAATATGAAGGGCCCTGATACTATACCAAGTGTAGCAAAGATACTGCCTATTATACCCAGCTCTCTAAGACCTATAAATGTCGCAGAGTTTATAGCTATAGGTCCTGGAGTAATCTGAGAAATTGCAAGAATATCCAAGAACTGACTGTCAGTGAGATAGTGCATCTTTTCTATGACCTCTTCTTCTATAAGCGGGAGCATTGCATATCCTCCACCGAAACTTACAGCACCTATCTTAAAAAACACGAGATACATGTTTAATACTTCATACATAGACCTAAGACACCTCCTATAAGTATAATTAAGATAGGGTTGATATTTAAGAAAAATACGGCAATAAATGAAAGAACAAATATGACATACATCAATGTTTTCTTAGAAATCTTTTTAAATACTGACATGAAAGATACCAAGAGTAGAGCCGGTACTACAGCATTAACTCCGGAGAAAAAACCATGTACAGCTTTGTTGTCTCTAAATTTACTGTAGAAATATCCTATCATAACTATGCTCAAAAATGACGGCATGGCAGTACCGAGTAGAGCAAGGATAGAACCGCTAAAGCCTGATAATCTGTAACCTATAAGTAGGGAAATATTTACTGCTATAGGACCGGGGAAGCTTTGAGCAATGGAGATGAAGTCTACAAATTCATCTGAAGATATAAGCTTGGAATTTTCCACCAGTTCTCTTTCTATTATAGGAAGCATAGCATAGCCTCCACCGAAGGTAGTTGCACCTATTTTAAAAAAAATTAGAAAAATTTTAATTAACTGTTTCATTAGTATTATCCTTAAAGTTTAACTATTTTTGTATAATTTTTTGTTTTCATACTAATCACCGTTTACAATGTCATATATTTAGATTTATTGAAATATTATTTTTATAGATTTCAACAACTTATCCTTATTATATTTTAGAACAATTTAATTGCTTTTTAGTATAAATATATTTTCTAAAGTGATAACTGATACTAAACTCCAATTGAACCATGGATTTTACCCTTGTGATGCCCTTTAGCATATCTTTTGTTAAATAACTTTGAATGTATAATCTTTTACAAAATAATTCCATTATCTTATAGATTTTAGTAGAGATTCCATTAATTATCAGCAAACAGCAAAAAATTTTTATATAAGTGTTTATTTACTTAAAGACTAAACAAATTTGGAATAATCAAGCATAGGCAAGATAAGACCTGACATCAGACCGCCTACAATCACTGTTATGAAGATAATCAAGGCAGGCTGCATTATTTGTACAATGTACTTAATATCGTTGTTGAGTTTTTTTGAGTACATCTCTGATAATACTTTAAGATTTTGGTCTATATTTCCTGTTTCTTCACCCAAGTTTACAAAGTAGTATATGTCATCATCGTCTATTCCCATATTTTTGACACTTGAGGATATGGAGTTGCCTTCTCTTATATTGTCCAAGAAAATTTTCAGCTTTACTCTGACAGTCTTATTTTTGGATTGATGATAGAGTATGTCTGTGGATTTGATAATATCCACTCCTGATGAGAGCATAAGATAGTATGACCATATGATGTTTGAAACGACATAGTCCTTGATTAGACTTGATAATATCGGAATGTATACAAGCCTGTTTTTATCTGAAAAGAACTCAGAAGTCATAAGATATATTATTATAAATAAACTTATGAAAAATATTATACTTTCCAATTTATATTTATTTGAAAATGAAGAGGCACTGAACATAAGACTTACAAAGGCACTTGTGTTTTTATTCATATCATATAAACTGCTTATCTGTGGAATGAAGTAAAAATTGATGAAGAAGAGCAGAAAAAATATGGAGAAAACTAAGATTGCAGGGTAAAAAAGCGAAGTTATGATGTTTTTTCTCGTTTCAGTCATTCTTTCGTAATACTTATAGAGTTTTTCAAAACAAAGGTCAAAGTTTCCTGTCCACTCTCCTGTTTTTATGATAGAAAGAGCAGTGTCTGAGAAAAGCCCTGTATCTGATAATGCCTTTGATAGTAATTCACCGTTGTTAAGTTGGTTTTTCACTTCCTCTACCATGGATTTATTCTTGGTATTTACTATGTCCATGGATTTTAGGAGAGGTATGCCTGATTTGGTCAGCTCGTAAAGGCTCTCAAAAAATACATAGTTCTCATAATAAGACAGTTTTTTCATATATATTTCACCATTTCTTCAATATCGCTAAGACCTGTTTGTACAAGTTTTTTTATTTCATCTTCAATGCTTATCAAATTTATGTTTTCAAGTTTTAACTCGTTTTTTGCTATCATGTCTTTGATATTTTCATCTACATCCAAAAATTCAAATACAGCCTTTTGTGACATATATCCGGTGTGCAAGCAATGAGGACATCCCACTTTCTCAAAATACTTTCCTTCCTTATCAAGTTTGTAATGCTCAAGTATGTTCTTATCTAAGCTTATACTTTTTTTACAGTGAGGACAGAGTATTCTTATGAGTTTTTGAGATATGATTAGCGACAGTGCATCAGCTATCTCAAAAGCTTCTACTCCTAAATCATATAGCCTTGATATAGAGGATATACTGTCGTTTGTATGCATGGTAGAAAAGACAAGGTGACCTGTATTTGCTGATTGTACAGCTATTTTAGCTGTATCTTCATCCCTTATCTCCCCTATATTTATTATCTGTGGGTCCTGCCTTAATACAAATTTGAGTATATTTTGAAAATCTATCTCTTTTTCCTGAGAGACCTGTATTTGAGTAACACCGTCTATCTTGTATTCCACCGGGTCTTCTATGGAAATTATGTTCTTAGTACCGTCATTTAGATAGTGCAAGATTGTAAACATGGTTGTAGACTTTCCTGTACCTGTTGCACCTGTTACAATGATAAAGCCCTTTGACTTTGTAATTTTTTCAGTCAAAATACTTATCTGTTTTTCAATTAAGCCAAGATCTGAAAAAGTATAGATGTCCTTTATGTTTCCAAGTACACGTATGCTCAGTTTTTCAGCAGTTACAGTAGGTATGATGGATACTCTGTAACTTAGGTCATCATGGTCAAATCTCCCCTCTAAAGGTGATAAGGTCTTGGTAATTTCTATGTCAGACTTTAACTTTATAACACGAATTAGGGAGTTTGCTCTGTTTATGTCTATTTTGGCAAAGGTTCTAAGTAAGGAGTTGATACGAAATTTTATAGTGCAGTCATCTTCCCCCATTACAATGTGTATATCACTTGATAAGAAGTCATGAGCTTTTTTCATTATATAGGAAAATAGGCTTTCAATATCCTTTGATAGAACTTCCTTGAACTGAAAATTGATTTTTTCATCAGTAAGAGTGATAGAGTAAGTTTCTTCAAATATCTTGTTGAAGTTATATCTTTTATCTGTAATAAATTCAATATCTTTGCCAAGTTTTTCTCTTAGGTACTTTATAGCATCGTCATTTAAAGAATGTTTGGATAAAATACATTTTTTTCCATCTTTTCTTGTTATTTCAACTATTTTATTTTCTTTTGCAAACTCATAGTCTAACATGATATCTCCAAAATTTTAGATTTTTAAAATTAAATTATTTACATTTTTGTAATTAGTTAAAAATAGCCTTAGATTAAATATTTTTTATTTGAGTCCATTGCCTGTTAAATCCGGTGATTTCATAGATAGTGTCTATCTTTATGCTTTTAAGTTTGCTTTCCAAAGTGTCAAATTCTCTTTCAAGTTCATCTACCAAATCAGTAGAATCACCTGATGAAAGTAGGCAACAAAGACCTATAAGAAGGGAAAATATACTTTTTTTGTTGATACTGCACCTTAGTTGTCGGTTGAAATAATCGATTATGTCATTATCAGGTATTGAAGTTTTGGAGACAGTGTCATATAGTCTTTCATCATGAGCACAGATATTTCTAAATGAGTTCATTATCTCCATAAAATTTTCTAAATCTGTAGCTTTTATTCTGAAATATTTCTTTGCTATATATTCTTTTTCATTTTCCTTCATTACTTTGTAAAAGTTGGTAATACCGCCAAAAGTCATTACATTTGTAAGGATCCAAAAAGGTACATTGTTATACTTTTCGATATTGTAAGTGATATAGTCGTTTTTCCCAATGGCTTTGGACAGCGCATTGTGGACATTTCCTATAGTGAAAAATATGTCTCTTATGTTTTTCTCATTTTCATAGGCAAAGTTTTCATAACTAAGGTAGTTTTCGTGGCCGTATAGCTTAGAAAATTCATAGCTTATAGCTGACTTGAAATTTTGTTCAAGCATTAATATATATTTTAGGAAAATCATTCTTATATTTCTGTCAAAGCAATATAGGGCGTATATTTCCTCAAATGTTGCTCCATTAATATATCTGGATCTTTCTTCTGCCTTACTCTTATCCAAAAAAGGCTTTCTATAACCATTGATTACTATGTAATAATTGTGTCTTGCCAATATATCTATAGCCTTTTGTTCATCAACTATGTTAAGATTTTTGCTTTTTAGGATTTCTATTTGCGAATATAGGTCTGAAAATGTCTTTTTCATATAGCCTCCCATTACAATATTATTATGCTTTACTCGTTAATTATACAAAATATAGGATATTTATTCAATAAATTTTTAGTTTTTCAATGTTTGGATAATATTTTTCAATGTTTGGATAATATTTTTCAATGTTTGGATAATAATTGTAACTATATCTTAATTAATTTTTAATTGTATTATCATTGAAAAAGTGCTATACTAAATCAAGTAATTCAGTAAAATTAAATCAATGCGTAAATTCCACTTAATTTTTTATAATTTTTTTATGTGTGATATGATTGAATTATTGTTAGAAATACCATGCATATAGTTATTTTGAGTGGTTTTTTGTTGTGAGCAACATAGGGAGGAACAAAAATGAGCTCATATAGAAGAGGTAGAAGAGGCAGTATATATAAGGTTATTGTGATTGCAATAATAATTGCCTTGATAGTAGGGATAGTATTTTTTTTCAGAAAACAGATATCATTTGGTATTTTCAACATATTTAATATAGGGAATAACTCAGGGAAAAATACACAGGTGACACAAGATGTTAAAGATGGCGAAAAGAAAGATGAACTTAGTGAAGAGGAAAAGCAGGAGTTAGCTAAAAAAGAAGAGGAAGAAAGACTGAGAAAAGAAGAAGAGGAAAAGATTAAATACAAGCCGGGTACATCACATAATAATGAGGCTACTGCTTGGGCGTACAGTACTAAGGATGTAAATCAATGGATACTTAAACCTTCTACTTACACAGGTGAAGATAAACTCGTATTCTTGACTTTTGATGATGGTCCGTCTGAAATACACACTGCAACAGTATTGGATATACTTAAAAACTATGGAGTTCATGCTACATTCTTCATAATAGGAAGGGCTGCTGACGGAGAACACGCAAAGCCTTTGTTACAAAGACAAATTGCAGAAGGACACGCTGTTGGTCTACACACTTACAGTCATGAATATTCATTTTTATATCCTCATAGGGTAGCAAATGTAAATAATATACTTTTAGAAGTAGATAAAAATCTAAAGTCAATTAGAAAATCACTTGGAGAAGAGTTTAATACACCTATACTAAGATATCCCGGCGGACATATGTCATGGAAGCAAATGGGACCAGCCGATGAGGCTCTTGCACAAAGAAATATATATAATATTGACTGGAATGTGCTTACCGGCGATGCTGAGGCAAAAGGCTCAAGAAGAGATATCCAAGGAGCGCTTGAAAATGTCAAGGAAGATATGGCAATGTATGGCGGATCACCTAAGGTAGTTGTCTTGCTAATGCACGATATAAAGGCGAAAAGTGTTGATGCACTTCCAAGCATAATAGAATACTATCAATCTTTGGGATATAAGTTCTGTATACTAAGTTAGTTTGAAAATACTGTTTAGCAGAATGTATTGTAAGTATGTTATTTAAGAAAGTATGAGAATTATTAGAATGTAATAAAAAGTGAATAATTAATAATAGTATTTTAAAAGATGGCTGAAAAGTCATCTTTTTTAATATAATATAAACTGGATAAAATTCAAATAAATTAATGGACAAAATATTCTTTGCTTGATTTATATGGGAAGTCATAGAATATAATGATAGGTCAATTGATACTAAAATCTAATAGAATGATTGATAAAGTATTTTCTGTACATTTATAATTAAAGTCGTTAATCATATACTATTTTTTAAAAATAATTAATGAAAATTATCCATATAGGAAATAGATAATTGTATGAAAAATGCTAAATATTATCAATGTATTAAATACACAATTTTATAAAAATATGTCTTAAGGATAGTTTAGTTTTAATTACACTATTAGTATAAAAATTTATATTGTGATAAGAGCAAAATTTTAAAATCTGTTATTGATGTGTAAAAAACATATTGGCTTTTAATATTAAAAATATGAAAATAATATAAAATAATAATTTAATTAACACAAAAAATTAATAAAAAATAAAATTTTGTAAAAGGAATTATATAGATTTTTTAAAAGCAAAATTTAAATATACAGGATTAAAGTCTTGAAATTGCAATGGAAAATAAAAAATAAAAAAACTTTTTAAAAAAGTTTAAAAAAAGTATTGACAAAGGCAAATAAAAATAATATAATAAACGAGCTGTCAACGCAGATGTAATAAAAATGTGATGAAACAGTAAAGAAAAAGTAATATAAATGGACAATGAAAATCGGATAGTAAACAAGACAAACCTGAAATAAGGTAAGTAAGGAATAACAACACAAAAGTCAGTGTAAGAGCTGAAGGATAAATTTTAATTGAGAGTTTGATCCTGGCTCAGGATGAACGCTGGCGGCGTGCCTAACACATGCAAGTCGAACGAAGGTATATATAGGAAGTCTTCGGATGGAATATGTATAACTTAGTGGCGGACGGGTGAGTAACGCGTAAGTAATCAACCTGTGACACACGGATAACTGATAGAAATGTCAGCTAATACGAGATGAACTGTTTAAATTGGGAAATGGAAACAGCAAAGCGAAAGCGGTCACAGACGAGCTTGCGTCTGAT
>FUZS01000039.1 GCA_900167215.1 [Eubacterium] yurii | reverse complement strand
TCTTCTAAGGCTTCTCCCATTACTTGCATTGCTATTGTTCCTTTTTGCATGTCTTCTGCTTGGCTCATTGCTCCTTGAGATATGTCTTGTATTACCTTTGATAGGTCTTCCGCCGCCATTGCTGATTGTTCACTTGTTGCTGTTAGTTCCTCAGATGATGCTGATACTTGACTTGCTATGTCGTTTATCTTTGTCAGTGTATCTTTCATAGTTTCTTTTACTGTGATTAATGACCTTGATATATCTCCTATCTCGTCTTTGTTGTTTGAGTATATTACTGCAGGTGATTTTTCATTCAAGGTCATATCATAGTTTGCCATTGTTTGTATACATTCACTTAGTTTGTTTATAGGTGTAGCAACTGATTTTGAAACAAAAATTATAATAATAACTGTTAGAACAATAAAAATAATTCCTAATATAGATGTAGTTGCTATCAGATGATTAAGTGATTCCATCAACTCACTTGCAGGTACTTCCATGTATAATATCCAATTTGTACCTTCAACATTAGATTTTGATATTACTGTATTTGTCTTATCTATCTTTGTATTAAACATCTCTTCTTTTCCTGAGATAATTTGTTGTGATAATGATGACAGTGTTCCACCATCTACTGTAGATATGTTGTCATTTGCAGTATATTTTGAATTTGAGATGAACTGACCATCTGCAGTAATTAGAGATGCCTTACCTGTTTTAAAGAATTTTATATCCTTTACATTTTCATCAACCTTACTTATAGACATATCCATAGCAACAGTACCTACTATCTGACCACCTTTTTTTATAGGTGCCGAAACTGTTACTACTAAACTATTGTCTTTTTTATTTACATAAGGTTTTGACATAAATGTATTGCCTGATTCCACAGCACCCTTATACCACTCTCTTGTTGTAGGATCGTAGTCAGCACTTGGTACCCATCCGGAACTGCTTATTAATTTCTTATTATTATAAGCTACATAAAAGTCCAACTCTTTGTTGTATTTTTCAAATAAATTTACTAAATTTTTATCTAAATCTTTATTACTTATATCATTGTCTGAAAGGTATTTTGCTAATGTATCTATGACTGATTTTTTCTCACTTATAAAAGTTTCAATATCTGACACATTTTTCTTAGTAAGGTTTATCATACCGATATTACCTACATCAGTAACTATCCTACTTGAAAATATTGAAAATACAATTATAAGTATTGCAACAATCAGGACTACAGGTATACCTAATAAAAATAACATCTTGTTTTTTAATTTCATTTTGAATCCTCCAAAATTTTTAATAACACAATAATTAATTGATAATATTGAAAAATATTTCATCCTGTAATTTATTATCAATTCAAGTAAAGAATATAAAAGCAGCCGTATAATAACGGTTGCTTTTATATATTTAAATCATTGTATTATCTTTGTACTACTTTTTTTATCTTATCTATATTCAATACAATCTTATGATTATATCTTAAACTTAGATATCATCTCACTCATCTCTTGTGCCATATCTGCAAGATTTGCACTTGCTGAGGCTATCTCTTGTGATGAGGCTGTTTGTTTTTCTACAGATGCTGATGATTCCTCTGCTGATGCTGCATTTTCTTGCGATAAGGCTGATAGATTTTCTATTATCTCTTGCAGCTTGTCTTTTGTATTTTCTAATTCTTCTCCTGATTTGTTCAGTCTGTCTACCGATTTTTT
>FUZS01000001.1 GCA_900167215.1 [Eubacterium] yurii | reverse complement strand
TTTTTTAATTAGGTTAAGTCCTCGACCTATTAGTACAAGTCAGCTACATACATTACTGCACTTCCACTCCTTGCCTATCTACCACTTGTTCTTAATGGGGTCTTACTACTTGCGTATGGGATATCTTATCTTGAGGTTGGCTTCGTGCTTAGATGCCTTCAGCACTTATCTTAACCGCACATAGCTACCCAGCTGTGCCTTTGGCAAGACAACTGGTACACCAGTGGTGCGTCCATCCCGGTCCTCTCGTACTAAGGATAGCTCCTCTCAAATATCCAACGCCTGCGACGGATAGGGACCGAACTGTCTCACGACGTTCTGAACCCAGCTCGCGTACCACTTTAATGGGCGAACAGCCCAACCCTTGGGACCTACTCCAGCCCCAGGATGTGATGAGCCGACATCGAGGTGCCAAACCTCCCCGTCGATGTGAACTCTTGGGGGAGATCAGCCTGTTATCCCCAGGGTAGCTTTTATCCGTTGAGCGATGGCAATTCCACTTTCTACCACCGGATCACTAAGCCCGACTTTCGTCTTTGCTCGACTTGTTGGTCTCGCAATCAAGCTCCCTTTTGCCTTTGCACTCTTCGCA
>FUZS01000026.1 GCA_900167215.1 [Eubacterium] yurii | reverse complement strand
CTGCAAGAGATAATAGAAAATCTATCAGCCTTATCACAAGAAAATGCAGCGTCAGCAGAGGAATCATCAGCGACAGTAGAAAAGCAGACAGCATCATCACAAGAGATAGCATCAGCAAGTGCAAACCTTGCAGATATGGCTCAAGAGATGAGTGAGATGATATCTAAGTTTAAGATATAGTTATATAATACTAAAATCTAATAAAATAATGGATAAAATATATTCAACAAATTTATAATAAACTCAACTTTCCTACTAAAATTATTATAATTTTCTTTGAAATTTAAATATTTATTGATTTTTTAATACACTACTTGACACAGAATTTTCTGAATAATATTTATTGAAACTTTCATATTTATCAATAAGATGAAAACTCTGAAAAAGCTATGTCAAGTATGATATTGTATTTTTAAAATATACTCAAATTTCAATATCTTTTTCATATGGGAAAGTTGAGTAATAAATCTATAATTCATATGTTTTTTTAAAATCCATTGAATAATATTATCCATAGATTAAACAAATATTAGTATAAGCTATATCACAAATAGAGTAGTACAAAAATAACACAATAATTTAAAGCAAAAAAGCAACCGCTATTATACGGTTGCTTTGCTGATTAATACTAATCATCACTTGTCTTATCAAACATCTAATCTAAACGACTCTATACATTGTAGAGATTTTCAATAAGCTTTTTGTAGCCTGATTACACGGTTTTTTAATAGATTTTAGTATAATCATAAAAGACTATTTATAGTTTTTATACTAAGTTAATTGAATAGTGTAAAAAATCATTCATATTAAGCAAATAAAGAAAATAAATTTATATTCTTAATATATAATAGATAAAAAATATCAGTATTACATAACTATTATCAATATTCCTTAAAATAACTCAGGAGCCTTTGTAATCTTCAAGTTTTCATCGATTTCAAATATTAGAGGAACACCTGTAGGTAAATTCAAATCAAGTATTTTTTCGTTGTCTATTTCAAGCAGATATTTGATAAGAGCTCTAAGAGAGTTACCATGAGCCGCTATTATCACATTTTTTCTATCTTTTATAGACTTTGATATATCACTTTCCCAAAAAGGCATAACTCTGTTTATAGTATCCTTAAGACTTTCTCCCTTAGGCATATCCTTTGGATCAAGGTCTTTGTACTTAGCGTCAAATCTTACATTTCTCTCGTCATCATCTTCAAGTGCAGGAGGCGGTACATCAAAGCTTCTTCTCCAGATATGCACCTGCTCATCACCATATTTTTTGGCAGTTTCAGCCTTGTTTAACCCTTGCAATGCTCCGTAATGTCTCTCGTTAAGTCTCCATGATTTAACTACAGGGATGTAAAGTTCGTCTATTTCTTCAAGTACGATATTTAAAGTTTTAATAGCTCTTTTTTGGTAAGATGTATAGGCAATATCAAATACAAATCCGTCTTTTTTTAAGTCTTCACCGGCTTTTTTTGCCTCTTGGACTCCTTGCTCAGACAAATCTACATCCTTCCAGCCTGTAAATCTGTTTTCAAGATTCCATTGGCTCTGACCATGTCTTATCATTACTAATTTCATTATTACCTCCTAAGTTATAGATGTGTATTTTTATACTAAATAAAGTCATATAATTATAGGTGAAATTTCTAAAAATCACCTATTGTTAAAGATAATACAACATTTAAAAAGCTTTAGTATAAACTTAAATCTTCTCTAATTTATACCTTAAATGAATTAAATTATTCTACTATTTTATTAAATTTAATAAGCTTTAAATATGTAAAAAATAGGTCTATTTTATTAATAAAACCTAAATGATAAAATAATATATATATTTTTATGAAATGATATTAATATTTACTGAAATATTCCGATATTTCAATTATAACAGATTAAGTTTCTAAAATCATATTAGATAATTTTTATAGATATTAAAATAAAAATTAATACAAAAGTCCTAAAAAAATTAAATTTTGCTTTTTAAAACAATACTATTGTGGTATAATATTATAAGATTAAGTATTAATATAAATAAATCTTTAAAAATTAATTAAATATCACAAATAAAATATGAAAATTTCCTTTTTAAAATTTTATCATATAAAGTCATTGTGATAAAAATTAAAAAAAATAATATAATTATTCATTTTATGAGATTGAAAAATTTTTCTGTAATAATCTAATACTTAGAGTTAAATTATGAGTGGATAATAAAGAATATTCCAATTACTTTATTAACTATCAGTATAAGAATAATTTTGTACACAAAGTTATTTTAACTGTAGTAGAACTTTGTTTTATAGAAATTAATGCAGTTAAAAGACTTTATATATAAATTTTTAGTAAATATATGATATATTTACCTTTGTTTTTACTATACATCGACTATGAGGGGGGAGTATAGGTGAGTTTTAATTTTATGTCTTCGGTATTTCTGATTACATCTGTACTTTTGGAAGTAACGAGCATGTTTCTATTTATCCTAAAAATCATATTTAAAGTAGGATAAAATCTTCAAAAGACATTTTTTAATGTCTTTATTTTTTTAATAAAAAGTGCTATAATATTATGAGAAATATTGAAAATACATAAGAATACTATAAAAGATTTTAGATTTTAATTAATTTTTATAACTATGGTATGAATATTGGAACTTTCTAACTAATACTAAGCACTATTTATAATGCTAAGTATTAATGACTAAGGATATTACAGTATATGAATTATCAGCAATTTTACTGTAATGTAATTATATAGCTTTTTAATAGATTTTTAGTAAAATAAGCAATTTTAAGTTGTAATGTAGAGAAATTAAATAATTATTAATTTATACAATTATCATAACATATCATTGGGAGGATGAAGTGCAAGTATATGATGAAAAGTTATTAACAATTATGTCTTTGGACGCAGAAGGAATATTAGAAAATTTAAGTGAATTTAAGGATTTAATGCTCCATTACAAATCAGCTATAAGAACTGTAAGGACGAAACTTGAGATATTAAATGACGAATTATCACTTAAAAACAGTAGAAACCCCATAGAATTTGTAAAGAGCAGGTTAAAAAAACCTGCAAGTATTGCTCAAAAATTAAGACGTAGAAACTTGGATGTATCTGTAAAATCAATAAAAGAAAATCTCTATGATATAGCAGGAATAAGAGTAGTGTGTAGTTTTGCAGATGATATTTACGGTATTGCTGATGTACTTGCATCACAAGATGATGTAGAAGTTGTAGAAATAAAAGACTATATCAAAAATCCAAAGCCAAATGGCTATTCTTCTTACCACATGATAATCAAGGTACCTATCTATCTTCATGATGTCAAAGAGCTTATACCTATTGAGCTTCAGATAAGGACTATTGCTATGGACTTTTGGGCTTCTCTTGAACACAAGATGAAATATAAGAAATCATTGGATGAAGTACCGCAAATAATAAAACAACTTAAAGAATGTGCCGATTCAATCAGCGATATAGATAAAAAGATGCTTGAGATTAGAAAAAATATTGAAAATATGAATATATCTCAAGATAATAGTAACTATTAGAGTTTTTATTGATATAAGAATTATATAATTTTTTGGCGATTTATAATTTAAAGTACAATCTTTAATAAAGATTATATTATTATAGCTCACTTAGGTATATCATTAATATTTATAACAAAAAATTTATTTCATTCTTTAAAATAAATAAAGTTGTAAAAAGTGGAAACGGGTTCCACTTTTTTTGTAATTATTAAATCAACTTTCCAACTAAAATTATCGCAATTTTCTTTGAAATTTAAATATTTATATATTTTTTAATTCACTACTTGACACACAATTTTTTAAATAATATTTATTGAAATTTGCATATTTATTAAAAAAATGAAAACGCTGAAAATGTTATGTCAAGTATGCTATTGTATTTTTAAAATATACTTAAATTTCAATATTTTTAATGTGTTTTTCATGTGAGAAAGTTGAGTTATTAAAAAAAGACTCCTTTTTGAAAAATATAACAGTATTTTTTTGATTAGTGGAATCTTTTGAATTTATTACTTGTAATTATTACTATATTTATAAATTCTAAGATTAAAAGCTATTACTTATATGAATATTAATTTAAAATAAACTTCCTAATATAAAAAGTAAATAATAGTAATGAATTTATTAATATGTTTTAAAATGTAATATATTATTTTTCATAGCTCCCAGTGTTAATATTTCTTAACAAGTATTAGAATATCAATAAATATTGATTTAAGATACAGTTAAAGTTAGTGTATTATAAAATTAATATTATTGTCAGTAGTAATCAAAAAATTGAGAGACAGCAAGTAAGTCTAAGGTAGAGAGTATATATGATATCAATAGTAGTGGCATATTCAAATAACAGAGTAATAGGAAAAGATAATAAGATGCCTTGGGATATAAAAGGGGATTTGGAGTTTTTCAAAAATCTCACCATGGGAAATATCATAATAATGGGAAGAAGAACTTATGAAAGCATAGGTAGGGCACTTCTGGGCAGAATAAATATAGTAATATCAAGAAAAATAGAAAAGCAAAATGAAGAAACAAAAGAAAATCTATATTTTACTTCGTCTTTAGAAGATGCAATATATCTTGCTAAAAGCTTTATAAAAAAATATGAATTAGTATCAAAAAAACATAACAATCAATATTGTAATGAAAATATAAGTAGTAAAAATCAAAAAGAAGAATTGAATTTAATCAAGTCTGTAGAGAATAGGGCATATAATACTCAAAGTTTTGAAGAAAATAATGAAAATGAGATATGCTATAACAGTAAAATAAAATATAATGATGAAATAAAGCAAGAAATAAGTCATACACAATATTCACAAGATGAGAGATATCTTTTTAAAAGCCTTGAAGAAGATAAAGAATTAAAAATAGATAATACAAATTCTGATTTAAAAAGCAAGTTAGAGCCCAAGGAGATATTTATCATAGGTGGGCAGAGTATATATGAGCAAAGTATAGATATAGCAGATAAAATCTATGTCACAAAAATAGACTTTGATTACAGCGGTGATAAATACTTTCCTTATTTTGATAAGGCTAAGTATAGCTCTAAAATTTTAAAAACTGAAAACCTACCTGTTAAACATAGTTTTATATTGTATGAGAAGATATGACTAAGAATAGCTATATTAGATTTTTGTAAAGTTTATATGCTTTACTTTCTCACTAAAATTATTGCAATTTTTTAAATAATATTTATTGTAATTTGCATATTTATCAATAAGATGAAAACACTGAAAAAGATACGTCAAGTATGATGTAGTATTTTTAAAATATAGCTGAATTTAAATGTTTTTAATGTATTTTTCATGTGGGAAAGTTGAGTTATATAGCAATACATTATATAAAAAATAATATTGATAGTCTCATATATGCTGACTTTGTAAAATAATACTAATATCTATTTAATCTATGGCTAATCTTCATCAATAGCTTTTTTAAATAATATATGAATTGTTACTTTATTATAAATTCACTGAAAATATCTTATCCATTGTTCTATTAACTTTTAGTATAAAATAATACTATCAACAGTTTGAATTCTTATAAAATTAATTTGAATAAATAAAATAGACTTAAAATTGAAAAATTTACCCTTAGTTTTGAATTAAAAAAACTGATGGTAAATTTTCTTGTTTTATGATATAATACATAGGTTATAGGTTAAAATTTTACATTTAAGACTTAAATTATTATTAGGGTAGATGTAATATACTTCAAAAATGATACAAGCATAAAATAAATGCAGTTTAGTATATTAAAACAAGAAAGTTTTAAATAAGGCAAGAAAGCCTGATTATAGGGATAATCAACATCATAGTATTGATGTATTTTTATAACAAGGAGATAAATATGGAAGAAAAAGTCAATATTGAATACGGTGCCGAGCAGATACAGGTACTTGAAGGTCTGGAGCCGGTAAGGAAAAGGCCGGGTATGTATATAGGCTCTACAGGAAGCAAAGGACTGCATCACCTCGTTTACGAAGTCGTGGACAATGCTATAGATGAGGCTCTTGCAGGATATTGTAAGAATATCTATGTGTCTATTGACGTAAACAACGGTATAACAGTAATAGATGACGGTAGAGGTATACCGGTTGAAATTCACCCTAAGACAGGAAAGTCTACACTTGAAACGGTGCTTACAGTATTGCATGCCGGGGGTAAGTTTGGTGCAGGCGGATATAAGGTATCAGGAGGCCTGCATGGTGTAGGGGTTTCAGTTGTAAATGCCCTTTCCAAATCACTTACAGCAGTGGTAAAAAAAGACGGTAAAATCTATAAACAGGAATTTGAAAGAGGTAATCCTGTATCTGATGTGCATGTAGTGGGTGATTGTCCTATCGAAGAAAGAGGTACATGTATCAGCTTCCTACCTGATGAAACTGTATTTGAAGAAACTGTATACAGTTTTGAAGTATTGGAGCATAGATTAAGAGAGCTTGCATTTTTGAACAAGGGTATATCTATCACTCTTGAAGACAATAGAACTATAGAAAAAGTTACAAGAAAATACCACTACGAGGGCGGAATTATAGAATATGTCAAGGCTCTTAATAAAAATAGAGAGGCATTGACAGAAGTAATATACTTCAACAAATTTGATGAAGAATTCAGCTATGATATAGAAATTGCAATGCAATACACTGACGCCTATGTGGAAAATATATACTCCTTTGCCAATAATATCAATACGGTAGAAGGAGGTATGCACCTTATAGGCTTTAAATCAGCTCTTACAAGGGTTGTAAATGACTATGCAAGAAAAAATAATATGCTCAAGGAAAAGGACGAGAACTTTACAGGAGAGGATATAAGAGAGGGACTTACAGCTATAATCTCTGTAAAACTCCCTGAGCCTCAATACGAGGGGCAAACAAAGACAAAGCTTGGAAACCCTCAGATGAGATCTTCCGTTGAGCAGATAACAGTAGATCAGGTAGCTACCTTCCTTGAAGAAAATCCTGCAACTGCAAGGATAATAATGGAAAAGTGCATGCGTTCTCAAAGAGCAAGACAGGCTGCAAAAAGAGCAAGGGATCTCACAAGGAGAAAGGGTATACTTGAAAGTACATCACTTCCCGGTAAGCTTGCCGATTGTAGAGAAAAAGATCCTTCAAAATCTGAAATATTCATAGTCGAAGGGGACTCTGCCGGAGGCTCAGCAAAAGAAGGCAGAAATTCACAAAATCAGGCTATACTTCCACTTAGAGGTAAGATATTGAACGTCGAAAAGGCAAGATTGGACAAGGCTTTGCAATCTGATACCATAAAAAACATGATTACAGCTTTTGGATGTGGAATAGGATCTGAATTTGATGATAGCAAGCTAAGATATCACAAGATAATAATCATGTCCGATGCCGATGTCGACGGAGCGCATATCAGGACCCTGATACTGACATTTTTCTTCAGATATATGAGACCATTGATTGAAAAGGGCTATGTATATATAGCTCAACCGCCACTTTTTTCAATAGAAAAGGGAAAGAAGACTTACTATGCTTATTCTCCAGAAGAACTTGAAGCAAAGCTAAACGAGATAGGCAGAGAAAGAGCTGTAGTTAGCAGAAACAAAGGTCTTGGTGAAATGGATGCGGAAGAGCTTGGAGATACTACTATGGATCCTGCAAAGAGAGTCCTTTTAAAAGTAAATCTTGAAGATGCCATAGCTGCCGATGAGATATTTGATATACTTATGGGAGATAAGGTAGAGCCAAGGAGAGAGTTCATCCAAAAAAATGCAAAATATGTTGAAAATCTTGATATATAACATAATAACTTTATTTTAAATTCATAATGTAAGTTTTTGAATTAATAATTTTTTTAAATTAATAAATAAAGTATTGTAAGTATTTTATTTTTACAACTGTTATGCTATGCATAGACTTTAAATTATAAGATTGTATTTTCCACAAGTTCTAATTTATAAAAATCTAATAAAATTAATATATTTTTAGTGAATTTATAATTAATACTAAAAAGCTGTTAAAAAGCCATGTTTTTATCTTACAAAAAATTATTTGAAATCTCTACCATATATAAAGACATTTAAAATAACTGCTTATCATTATAAACGGTGATTAGTATAAGAGATAAATAGAATAATATTTTTTAAAATCCATTGATAAAAATTATCTATAAATTAAGTGGATAACAGTATTAAGTATGGCTTGATAATATTAGGATTAATTGGAAAAGCATTTAAGGAGATATAATGAGTGAAGAAATCATAGATATACATGGAAAGATAGAAGATGTCGATCTAAAAACACAGATGGAAAAATGCTACATCGACTATTCCATGAGCGTAATCATAGGTAGGGCACTGCCTGACATCAGAGATGGACTCAAACCGGTGCATAGGAGGATACTGTATTCTATGCATGAGCTTGGACTTACTCCGGACAAGAGTTTCCACAAGTCAGCAAACGTCGTAGGTCATACTATGGCTTATTACCATCCGCATGGTGACTCGTCTATATACGACGCCATGGTTAGAATGGCACAGAACTTTTCTATGAGATATATGCTTGTAGAAGGTAAGGGTAACTTTGGTACTCTTGACGGTGACCCACCTGCCGCATACAGATATACAGAGGCTAAGATGAATAAGATTTCCACAGAGATGCTTAGAGATCTTGGCAAAGATACTGTTGATTTCAGACCTAACTTTGATGAGAAAAAGCAGGAGCCTGAAGTATTGCCTTCAAGGTTCCCAAATCTGCTTGTAAACGGCTCAAACGGTATAGCTGTCGGTATGGCTACATCTATTCCTCCTCATAATCTGAAAGAGGTAATTGATGCAGTAGTTGAGATAATAGACAATCCTGATGCCACTCTTGATGATATTATGAACCATATTAAGGGCCCTGACTTCCCTACAGGCGCATTGATAATGGGGAGAGAAGCCATTAAAAAGGCCTATGAGACAGGAAGAGGCAAGATAATAGTAAGAGCAAAGACTGAAATCGAAGAGTTGCCAAACGGAAAATCTGAAATAATAGTTACGGAAATACCTTATCAGGTAAATAAGGCGATGCTCGTAGAAAAAATAGGACAGCTTGTAAGGGATAAGAAGATAGAAGGCATAACAGACCTTAGAGACGAGTCAAGCAAGAAGACAGGTATAAAGATAGTCATAGAGACAAGGAGAGACGTCAATCCTAACGTAGTGCTAAACAATCTGTTCAAGCACTCTTCTCTTCAAGAAGTGTATTCAGTGATATTGCTTTCCATAGTTGACGGAGAGCCTAAGATACTCAATCTTGTAGACATCTTGCAATACTATCTGAAATATCAAAAAGAAGTAGTAACAAGAAGGACAAAATTCGACTTAAACAAGGCACTTGAAAGATTGCACCTTGTTCAAGGACTATTGATTGCCATCGACAACATAGACGAGGTAATTGAAATAATAAGATCTGCATACGACGACGCTATGCAAAAGTTGATGGACAGATTTTCACTTTCAGAAGTACAGGCTACAGCTATCCTTGATATGAGACTTAGAAGATTGCAAGGTCTTGAAAAAGAAAAGTTGCAAGATGAAGAAAGGGAACTTGGCGAAAAGATAGCATACTTCAACAGCATACTTGAAAGCGAAGAAAAACTTTTGTCTATAATAAAAGAAGAAATAATTGAAATTAGAGATAAATACAAGGACGTAAGAAGAACACAAATCACTTCTATGCCTCACGAAATAGATGTAAAAGACACTATTCCAAATGAGGAAGTGACTATAACACTTACACACCAAGGTTATATCAAGAGACTGCCTGTAGACACATACAAGGCACAAAAAAGAGGTGGTAAGGGTATATCTTCTATGACTACCAAGGAAGAAGACTTTGTAGAAAAACTCCTTATAACGTCAAACCACGAAAAGATACTATTTATCACAAACAAGGGCAAGATATACAATCTCAATGCCTATGAGATTCCTCAGACATCAAGGACGGCTAAGGGCAGCAATATAATAAATCTGCTCCCTCTCGAAAAGGACGAAAAGATAGCTACTATCATAACTACGAGGGAAAATGAGGATAATGCCTATATAGTAATGTGCACTAAGAAGGGCATAATCAAAAAGACGAGAATATCTGAGTTTACTAAGTCAAAAAGACAGGGTATGAAGGCTATAAATCTAAAAGAAGATGATGAATTGGTAAATTCACTGCTTACTGCCGATAATACAAATCTGTTCTTGGTAACTAAAAAAGGTATGGCTATAATGTTTGAAGAAAATACGCTAAGACCTATGGGTAGAACAGCTACAGGTGTCATAGCTATGAGACTTAAAAAAGATGATGAAATAGTGTCACTTGAGATAGCAAGCAATGACAAACAAGTGCTGATAATCTCTGAAAACGGATACGGTAAGAGGACTCAGGTATCAAAATACAAGATACAGTCAAGAGCAGGAGTCGGAGTAAAGACATATAAAATCACTGAAAAGACAGGAAATATTGCAGACGCCAAGATAGTCGAAGAAAGTGATGAAGTTATGATAATCAACTCAGACGGTACTCTAATTCGTACACCTGTTGCTGAAATCTCACTATTATCAAGAGATACAAGCGGAGTAAAGGTAATGAGAAGCGGAGAAAATGATGTAATCTCTGCAATTGAGATAATACAATCAGATGAAGAGTAAATAGTGGCATATTAAAAAAAGAAGCTTTAAGTATTTATATTTCTATATTTTAATAGGATTATAATACTAAATTCTTATAGAATAATGGATTATTTCATAAAAAATAAAGCAATAAAAGTCTATTATTAAAAGATATACTAAGAGTATCAAAAGAATAGGCTTCATTGTTTAAATAGAGTTTAGTATAAAATAAGCTTGATTAGTATTTTGATTTAGAATTAAGACCGTAATATTTGAAAACAGAAATGTTCGAGTTTTCATATACTGCGGTCTTTTTTTTGCCGTTTAAAACAAAAATACTACCGCTTATATGAAAACAGTGGAAATATTTCAAAGCTCAAACTATAATATGTACATAAGATGAATTAATTCATAAAAAATGCTGATATAATAAATTTAAATATATAACATTATAAAAGGTGATTAGTATAAGAACTAAAGTAATGTAGGAAATATAAAATCTAATTAATAGAAAGTATTTAAATTTAAAAAACTAATGTATAGTAATACTAAAACCTAATAGAATAATGGAATTATTTTATAAAAAATGATGCACTCAAATTCTATTAATAAAATGTATGCCAAAGAGTGTCACAAGTATAAATCCATAGTTTAAATAGAGTTTAGTATAATAATCTTGATTAGAATTAGGGGAAATAATAAATATCAGTTATAGAAATAAAAGAAGCATATCTTATAAACATTTAAGACTATTTCATTATATCAGCATTACAAAAAATAGGAAATATGATTGATTCAATCAAATTTTGACAGGGGTGAAAGCTCATGGAAATAGAGATAGTAATAGATAAAAATCAGATAGAGCCAAAAATAATAATCAAAACGAGCAAACTAACACAAGAAGTGGAAAACATCATGAATATTATATCGCAGCAAAATCCGTCTCTTATATCAGGAATAAAGGATGAAAAGCTGGAAATAATAGATGAAAATGGAATAATAGCAGTATTTGCTCAGGACGGCAAGGTATATGCAGATACTAAAAACGGCATATATGAGCTGAAACTAAGGCTTTATGAATTGGAAAATATCTTGGACAAGACAAGGTTCGTCAGAATATCAAAATCAGAGATAATAAACTTAAAGGCAGTAAAAAATTTCGACCTAAGTTTTACAGGAACAATAAGTGTCGAGATGAAAAACGGTAAGATAAGCTATGTATCACGCAGATTTGTAAGTAAAATTAAAAAGATTTTGGGGGTGTAAAAGATGAAAAATGAAATAAAAAAACAAATGTTGATAAGAGGATTTGGTGCTATGCCAACAGGAATAGCAGTAGGATTTTTAATACCGCTTGTAATTTCAATAGTAAGAGGCAGCGGACAGTATATAGCATGCTCACCGGCGCTTTCTCAGGTTATGGGAAGTGAGGTAAATGCGGTAATATTGCAGGTGATATGTACAGCACTGCTTGGAGCGTCATTCGGTCTGACTTCAACGGTGTATATGGTAGAGCATTGGAGTCTTTTCAGACAGGCATTGACATATTTTCTAATCAACGGAGTAGTGATAAAGATAGTAGCCATAATATGTAAATGGGTAGATTTTTCCATACTCAGCGTAATAGGATTTTTAATCCAATATGCTATAGCATTCGTGATAATATGGTTTATTATCTATCTTGTAAACTACAAAAATATCAGAGATATGAATTCAAAGATTAAGTAGACTTAAATATAAGAGAATGATAAAATACTAAGATAATATTTAGTTTAATACTATAATATGAAACTTTCTCTTTGTTTTTATCTGTATATTATTGCTTCTTTTTAGCTCATCTTGTTTTCTCCTTTAATATATACTTGGGAACTATATTTTAACCCAGAATTCAAGATGAGTCATTTTTTTATTTTATTTTGTTCAATTTCATTATATAATGTACCAAAAATTAAATTTTAAGTAGGGGAGAATAGAATGGAAATAGTGGCTGGTTCATTTATATATAATTCAAAAGAAAAATACCAAGATTATGTTAAAAGGCTTATAAATAACGGAATAAAAAATATACGTATAAATTGTTCTAATTATGAAATCCATTCTATTATAGAGCATGTTTTAAATTTAAAAAACTATTTTAATTTAAATAATTATAAAATAAATATTTATTTAGATTTACCTTTTCCTGGAGAAAAAACAAGAATTAATTATGATAATGAAAAATTTAAATTTTATAAAAATAACGTATATACTTTTTCTGTAAAATCTAACAAGTCTATTACGGATTTTTATGTTGATGATATAAATTTGATTGAGAGCCTATCGGTAAATGAGTGCATATATATTGATGATGGGAAGTATTTGTTTAAAGTTATAGATATAAAAAATAATGTAGTTTATATTAAGGCTGAATCTGATGGTATTGTGCTAAATAAGAAAGCTATTTACACTGAAAAATATAAATTTACAAAAAGATATTTTGAAAAAGATAAAATTTTATTAGAAAAATATAAATCATTATTAAGAAAAACAAATCCGGAATTTATAATTTTATCATTTTGTGAAGAAGTAAATGATATTTTAAGCCTTAATAATTTACTTGCTGAATTTAATTTAAAATCAAAAATAGTACCTAAGATAGAAACCATAAATGGTATAAAAAATTTATGTAATCTAATTCCTCATGTTGAAACTTTGATGTTAGGAAGAGGAGATCTGGGTTCAACTAATGAGTCTATATTAACTTTGGGAAATTTCCAAGATTATTTTATAAAAAAATGCCATGAAGAAGCTAAAATGGTTTTAATAGCTACTGATATTCTTAGTTCCTTAACAAATTACAACTATATTCCAAATCGTGCTGATGTTTTAGATTTGTATTACATATTAAAAAATAAAGCAGAATTTGTTTTTTCGTCAGCTCAAATAGCAGATAATGATTATTTATTGTCAAGGTTTTGTGAAATATGTAATAGAATTAAAATAAATAGTTAAAATTTTAAGGAGAAATAATTTAAAAAAGTTGCAATAAGTCTCATAAAAGATTGTTGCAATTTTTTAATATTATAGCAATTTTATGGATAAATAGATGAGATTTTGATATAATTAATTCGTAAAATCAGTATTTAATAATCGTATTCTATTTGAATTTTATACTATTATCTATTTAATCTATGGATAATTTTCATCAATTATTTTTAAAAAATAGTATATGATTAGTGACTTTATTATAAATGTACTGAAAATATTTTATTCCATCATTCTATTGGATTGTAGTATTAGTAGAAATTCTTGATTGGAGATGATGATTTTGAAAAATCAAATGGAAACTTACATCAAAAAAATACAAGATGAATTAGAGAAAAATCTGAGCAAGAAGGAACTTGAAGACTTATCTTGTGACTATCTGACACATATTCACTTTTACCAACATGAAAGATTCATACATCTGATAGTTATGGTTACAGTGGCAATACTTACCATGATGAGCCTTGGGCTTGCTTTTATGCAATTTAATGAGATGTTTATAGTGGCAGGTATGTTTTTCGTCCTGCTTGTGCCATATATTTTCCACTATATGTATCTGGAAAATACAGTGCAGAAAATGTATCTAAAATATGATGAGATAAGGGAAATGGCGATAAAATTTGATGAAAAATAACAAAAAAGCAAGAACTTATATATAAATTAAAGTTCCTGCTTTTACTAATTTTTATTAAATTATACTAAACTCTATTAAACTATTGATTTTATCAATTCTACACTTGTGATACTCTATAATATATATTTAGTTAATAAATATTTAGAGTATCATTTCTATTAGATTTTAGTATTAAAACATCTACCTAAAAAATAATTTTCCGCTGTAAAAGACAAACCAAAGCTTTCTGTTTTTGTCATAAATAGAACTATTCTTATCTTTTGAGAGAAGTCCGCTATAAGTAGTCCCACCTTTATTCATTGAATAGTATATAGTATCTGGTGCATCATCGTATCCGTTTTCACCGGCATACATTTCCATAATAGTTTTAGTTATATACATAGGGCTTCTTGCTTTGACATCTTTTTTCTCAATGTTTTGGAAGCTTTCAAAGATAGAATCTCTATTTGACCAAACTGCATCCTTCAAATCTAAATTAGTCATAGCATTAGATGAACTGAATAACATAATAAAAAATGTAAAAAAAGCAAAAACAAATATTATTTTCCTCTTTGATTTAAACATACAGCACACCTCCAATTCTTATAATATATTCTACTACTATTCATTTAAATACCCTATTAGAAATAAAATAACCTTTTATTTAAATTTTAAATAAATACTTTGAAAATAGCATATCTTTTTTATTTAATCATACTTGACAAAAGATGGAGATAACTATAAAATTTTACTTATAAAAATTTCAAATCGCTTTTGGAATTTAAACGAATGAAAAGGGGAGAAATTAAGATGAAGAGATGTTCTTTTTTTGATTTTCTATTAGGTATAATCGTAGGAGTAATAATAGGGGTACTTATAGCACCTGAGAGTGGAGATAAGACAAGGAAAGTTTTGATGGAAAAGACAGATGATGTCAATAAAAACTTGAAAAAGAAGATGAATGACGCAAAATATGACATATCAGGGGTAACAGACACCATAAAAGATACAATTACGCTATATACCGGAGCATCAATAGAGCCTTTGGAAAAGGATAATTATTTTGAAAAAGAATTTGAAGTATAAGCTATTTAAAAACAAAGAGGTTTATGGTATAATTGACAGTACATTTTTAGGAGGCAGATAAATGGATTTGGGACAAATAGGTATACTGTTGATAGGGATTGGAGTATTGTTCTTCAGCATATATCTGGGTATGGTGTTTAAGGAAACATCGGAAGTGATAAGAGAAACAAAGGTAATTGTACAGAGAAATTCAAGGGAGATAGAAGATATCATAAGAGACTCGTCTCAAATACTTTCAGCTGTAGGGACAGTGTCGTCAGCTGTATCATCAGGTAGCGGATTTATGGGAGTAGCTGCAAAGACTGCTATGTCCGTTGCAGGAATGAGAAGAAAAAGAAGAAGAAGATAGGAGGAAAGATAGAAGTGTCGCTTAATATAGAAATCAGTTTTGATGACAAGTCCAACATTTGGGATGTGAAACTTTCGGGAGAAGTAGACCTATATAGTGCAAACGAATTAAAGGAAGAGCTGAACATTGCCATAGAAGAACACAAGGAAGATTTGAAAATCGACCTGCAAAATCTTGATTATATTGACTCTACTGGATTGGGAATTTTGATAGGTGTATTAAAGAGATTAAAACAGGCACAAAAGGATATATATATAGTAAATTCAAAACCAAATGTAAGAAAAATATTCACAATAACAGGACTCGATAAGATATTTAAAGTGGAGGGATAATTTTGTCAAATGTTGGGATGGATAAGCATGGAAGAGTGGACAATGTAAAGATGACACTCCCATGCAAGGGTGAGTATGTAGGTGTGGCAAGACTTACATTATCAGCTATAGCAAACAGAATGGGATTTAACATAGAAGAAATTGAAGACATAAAGGTGGCAGTGGCTGAAGGATGTACCAACGCCATAAAACACGGACTTGACGAAAAATTTCATCTTGATATCGAAGTATTTGAGGATAGATTGAAAATTTGTATACAAGATTCAGGAAAGGGATACAATGTTGATGAAATATCAACTCCTGATTTGGAAAATCCGAAAGAGGGAGGACTTGGTATATTCATAATCAAGACACTTATGGACGAAGTGGAACTGTACTCAAAGATAGGTGAAGGCAGCCAAATCAAAATGGTAAAATACTTGGGAGATGGTAGATAATGAAGACTGCTCCCGTAAAGAAGGAGTCAAAGAATACAAAAAAAGGCTTTGTAAATATATATATAAACTATACAGACAAAGAACTGTTTTTAATGTATTCAGAGAAAAGAGATATAGCGATAAGGAACGAACTGATACAGAGAAATTTATATATTGCTGAAATACTTTCAAAAAAATATATAAATAAGGGAATAGAATACGAAGATATTTATCAGGTGGCATCTCTTGGTCTTATCTATGCAATTGAAAGATACGACATTACAAAAGGATTTGAATTTTCATCTTTTGCGACTCCTACAATTATAGGAGAGATAAAAAAATACTTCAGAGATAAAGGATGGTCCATAAGAGTACCAAGAAGGATACAGGAACTGTCAAAGAGAGTCAATACAGTGAAAAACGAGCTGCAACAGGAGACTCACAAGACACCGAGAATATCCGATATTGCTGAGAAGTTAGGTATAACTCAGGAAGAGGTACTGGAAACTATGGATGCCGCAGGAGCATATGCGCCTATATCGCTGGATGTGAAATATGACAATGAAGGTGAAGACAAGGATGTTGCACTTCATGAATTGATAGGTAAGGACGACAAGAGTTTTGCCGAAATAGAAGATGGAGATTTTTTGCGCAATGTTATGGAAAGCCTGTCAGAAGTAGAAAAAAAGATAATAATGGACAGATACTTCGACAACAAGACGCAGATGACAGTAGCTAAGGAACTGGATATTTCGCAGATGACAGTCTCAAGAATGGAAAAAAAGATATTGACAAAGCTCAAAAAAGAATATGAAAAACAATTTTAAAATTTAAGCTGTTTCTAAAATAAGTGAGAGACAGCTTTTTTTATATCTAAAATAAAAAATATCAGCTTTTTTGTCAATAGTGGGGGTGTAAAAACACCTCTAATATTTTTAAATACTTAGGTATATCAATTTTTTTAAATAATATTCATTTAAATTTGCATATTTATTAATAAGATGAAAACACTGAAAAAGCTATGTCAAGAATAATATTATATTCTAAAGATATGCTCAAATTTCAAAATCTTTAATATGACTTTTATCTGAGAAAATTGAGCATAGAAAAGATAAAAGCAAAAAAATAATTTAAAGATGACAAATTTACTAATTTTAAAAAAATGTAATATTAAATTTTATAAATTATAGTATAATTAAAAAAGAAATTTTAATTAAATTTTAGTTATGGTAAATAAAATAATTAATAGAAAATTGAGAGAAAAAATGTTTCACGTGAAACATCAAGGAGAAGACATGAAAAAAAATAAAGTAATAGCAGTATTTCTAAGTACGTTGCTTATGATTTCATCTACAGCATGCGCATCTACTCAGGTAAATTCGCAAAACACTGATAAAAAGACAGCAGTACAGACAATACCTAAGGCAAATAATAATCTGTCTGAAAAACAGGTGCTTGAAAAGATAAAGCAATCTGTAGAAAAAGTTTCTTCAGTAACAGCAAAATACGATATAAAGGTAAGCGAAATTGACTCAAACAACAAAGAAAAAAGTCAGGTAGCTAAAATTGACATATTAAGTAAGATTATATATTCAGGAAAAGATAAAAATAACTTCCCTCAAGTACAACAGATGTATGATGAATCAACAAGCACAATAAAAGGAAAGACAGATACAACAAAGTCATATGTAAATTTGAAAACTAATAAAGCCTACTATGATTCTGATGGAAAGGGACTTAAGGAATACAAGGGTACTCAGCTAAAGACAGAAACAGAAAGTAACTACTCTAAAGTAGTTGAGATGTTGCTTTTCACAAAGACTGCAGCACATCTTGTGTCTAATGAAAACGGACATCTAACTATGACTGAAAATAAGGACACTTATGACTTTTCATTTAAGGGTAAAAATGGAGATTTATTCTATGCACTTGACGGATTATTTGGCATAGGAATAGATACACAACACTTGGAAAAGATAGATATAGACCTGACATATAAAATAAGTAAAAAAGACTTCAGTTTGGTAGAAGTAACTCATAAGGCAGTGCAAGATTCTGATAATAAAAAATACAGTTCAACAGGAAAATTTACTATAACTTCAATTAACGATATAAAACAAATAAAAGAAGCTGAAGGCTTGAAATAAAATTAAAAGATTCTAATTGGCAAGATTTGATAATAGACTAATCAGGTCTTGCCATATATTATACTATTATCTTAAAGCTACGGATAATTTACATTGAAAGTTAAAAAAATAGTATGGCTTTTATGATGTTATTATAAATGCACTAAAAATAATTTATCTATTAGCTTATTAAGTTAAGCAAAAAATAGAGAACTTTTATGAAAGTTTCCATAATAGCATTAAATTACAATAAAATAAATGAATATAATTAACAAGTTTTAAAGGAAAATATCTAAACTATTAAATACAGAATTATATAGAGAGTTAGTAAAAAAATAATTATTACAAATGGAATACCGGAAGATAAAAAAAGTTGATAATTCAACAATTACAAGCAAGAAAAAAATAAATTTATTAAAATGAAATAAAAAAATAAAATAAAATTTGAAAAAAATTAAAAAAATCTATTGACACACAGGATAAAAATATGATATTATATCCGAGCTGTCAACGAGACAAGATGTAAACAGACAGTAACAATACTTTTTTAAAGCATAAAAAACTTAATAAAAATATAAAAAAATTAAGAAAAAATGCTTGACAAAAAAAAATAAAAAAAGTATAATAAATAAGCTGTACCACGCAGGACTTACAAAAGTCTTTGCAAATTGACAGTGAATAAAAATGGACAATGAAAATCGGATAGTAAACAAGACAAACCTGAAATAAGGTAAGTAAGGAATAACAACACAAAAGTCAGTGTAAGAGCTGAAGGATAAATTTTAATTGAGAGTTTGATCCTGGCTCAGGATGAACGCTGGCGGCGTGCCTAACACATGCAAGTCGAACGAAGGTATATATAGGAAGTCTTCGGATGGAATATGTATAACTTAGTGGCGGACGGGTGAGTAACGCGTAAGTAATCAACCTGTGACACACGGATAACTGATAGAAATGTCAGCTAATACGAGATGAACTGTTTAAATTGGGAAATGGAAACAGCAAA
>FUZS01000029.1 GCA_900167215.1 [Eubacterium] yurii | reverse complement strand
GTAACTACAAAATTCCCAACAGAAACACTAACAGACAGTGCAATAGATATCAAATATATAGCTACTCCAAGTAAGGGAGCAAGTATAAAAGAAGTGACATATACAATCAATGACAACTTCACAGAATATCTATACTATGCAAGTGAAGATGAAAACGAGAGAAAGGGAACACTTGGACAGGGTAGAGTACTATTACAACCAGGACCAAACAAGATAGTATTTACTGTTACAGATACAGCAGGTAAGAGTGGAAAATATATTGTAAACCAACAACCTACATTTTCAGAAGGAATATACAGACCTAAGATAAAAGATGATGAGTTAAGCTATTTATCCGACGGTTCAGGCAAAAAATTTGCAAATAATAGAATAAGTTTGGATATAAAAGATAAAGTTAATAGGAAAGATGTAGAGAAAGTAGCTGATTATCTTAATGGAGAAATCATAGGTTATTTACCTCTAATGAAAATTGTTACAATAAGAGTACCTAAAAATACTGAATATGGATTAAAAGCTATTTGTAACGATGTGAAAAGTAAATATCCGGATATTATAGAGGGAGCTCATATTGAAATATATAGGCGTTTTACATTTGATGGTGTAGATAAATCTAAAAAAACTGACACCAAAAATAATAATCCTACAATAAAAAAACAAGACAGTGTAGGAGATAAGTTACAAGGAGGTACTGGTACTATTCCAAGTATAACAGTAACTACAAAATTCCCAACAGAAACACTAACAGACAGTGCAATAGATATCAAATATATAGCTACTCCAAGTAAGGGAGCAAGTATAAAAGAAGTAACTTATACAATCAATGACAACTTCACAGAATATCTATACTATGCAAGTGAAAACGAAAATGAGAGAAAGGGAACACTTGGACAGGGGAGAGTACTATTACAACCTGGACAAAACAAGATAGTATTTACTGTTACAGATACAGCCGGTAAGAGTGGAAAATATATTGTAAACCAACAACCTACGTTTTCAGAAGGAACATACAGACCTCGAATTAAAAAAAGTGAACTAAGCTATTTATCAGACGGTTCAGGTAGAAAATTTGCAAATAACAGAATTATATTAAATATGAAAGACAATGCAACTAAAAAAGATGTAGATGAAATAGTTGAATATGTTAATGGAGAAATCATAGGATATTTATATATAATAGGGTTAGTTACAATAAGAGTGCCTGAAAATACTGAAGAAGGTCTAAAAGCCATGTGTAGGGACATTAAGAATAAATATCATAATATAGTGGAATATGCAGATGTTGAGATATTTGAACCTATTAAATTTGATTAAATATATTAAAATTATTCCTAACTAAGTGTGTAAATTAAAAGAAGCATAAGGATAAACCTAAGAAAATATATTTAGATAAAATTACTTATTATAAATTTACTTTAAAATGGTGGTGTATTAAATGAAAGCAAATGAAAAACAATATAAAAGCTTTTTTACTCTGATATTATCACTACTATTGATAATATCATCAGTAAATAGCTCATTAGCATTAAAGTCAAAATCTACAAAAGTAAAGACTAATGGAAAAAAGATAGTTAAGACAATAAAAAAGAAGAATAAAACACCTAAGAAAGTTGTAAAAGGCAATAGATACGATAAGCCAAGTATAACAGTAAATACAAAGTTCCCAACAGGAACAGTAGAAGATAACCTTATAGATGTACAATACACTGCTACACCAAGTAAGGGAGCTGAAATAACGGAAGTATCGTATACCATAAATGACAGCACTTTTAATTATATATATCTCAAGGGTGGAGGTATAATAGAGCCTAAGGGAACACTTGGAAAAGGGAAAGTGTTATTGCTTCCAAAAGAAAATACCATAGTATTTAAGGTAGTAGACTCATCGGGCAAGAGTGCTACATTTACAGTAAAAGAAAAACCAAAGTTTGACTATGGGATTCCTACACCAGGGTTTGGAGATGATGAAAAATCCGATTTCGCTGATCCTTCAAAAGGAAAATTTGTAAATAATAGAATTATAGTTTATCTTAAGAACAATGCTAACAAGCAGCAAATACAAGAACTTGTTGAATATGTAGATGGAACAATTATAGGAAAAAATAATGTAGTAAATAAAATAGTTATTAAAATTCCAAAAAAGACCGAAGAAGAAATAAATGCTCTTTGTAAAGAATTAGAAGTTAAATATGCTGATATAGTTGACCATGTAAGTCTTGAAACTTTCGGATTAATTGGTCCAATCAGTATTACTCCACCAACAAATGATACTTGGTGGAACTAAAGAGGAGGAATCATTTTTTCAGCAGAGGAGAGGACATGCCTTGATATTGAACGACAGTGGGGAATGACAGCTATAAATGCCCCTGAAGCTTGGAAATTATTAACAGAAGTAAAAATGATAAACAATCCTTAGTAGGAAAGTTTAAGTAAATATCTTTAAAAAAAGAGCTGTAAGGAAATGTGATTACATTTTTTACAGCTCTTTTCAATAATATATAAAAAAATTGAAAATTATGCTATAATTAAGTGTATTTTAGAAAAATATCATAAATGTAGATAAATAAGATTATGCTATTATCTATTTAAAATATGGAAATTTTAATCAAAACTTTTTAATAAAATACTATTTATCATATGACTTAATAAAAATACTCTATTTGTTATTTTATTAGATTTTACACTAAAAACCTATCAAAAAGTCTTGTAGTTTTATTACAGCAAGATTATTGATAATTTGCAAAACAAATAATATTCTAAAATAACCATCTTGGTATTATAAATTCTGATTAGTATTAATATGATATTTTAGTAACTACAGTTAGTATTAAAAGTAAAATTATAAATAGTTATAATACAGTTTAATAAAAAATAATACTAATAAGAATATTGAAATTTTGTTATATGCTTTTGTTTAGACGTATTAATATCATTGGGGAGAAAGATGAAATATATAAAGATAGTCCTTAAGTACATACTCTTACTATTTTTCATATCTGTATTTTTGTTCATACTTACAAGGAGTATACCTGTTGACCCTGTAAAGATGTTGTTGCAACAGTATCAACTCCCTGAGACTGAACAAAACGTACAGGCACTTCGTGAGCAATGGGGACTTAATCAGTCATATAGCGTTCAATATACGAAATGGATGTCGGCATTTTTGCGTGGAGATTGGGGAGTGTCGCTGATAAGCAAGCAGGACATAAGACAGGAGATTTTCAGAGGTATTCCCTATTCTATGACTCTTGGCATAGGGGCAATACTTATATCATCTGTTTTAGGATTTTTTCTCGGTTATTTAGCCTCTCTTAAAAAGGGTGGATTTTTTGACAGATTGACAGCTTTTTTGTCCTTATTGACTCAGACTGTGCCCTTATTTATGTTTTGTGTGGTGCTAATATACTATGTAGGTGTAAAATACAAATTGGCAAGGATTTTTACAGGAGATGTCTATGTCAAGATGACTCTTGCAATACTTTTGACAGCTTTTGCCTCTGTAGGAAGTATAGCAAGGATAATGAAGAAGCACTTTTTGAAAATACAAAACCAGTCCTATATAAAGGCGGAGATGGCAAGAGGCTTTTTACTAAGTGAGGCTCTGCTTACAGCAGGAGTCAAACCTGCACTTATAGGACTTTGCTCTGCGATTATCAGTAAGTTTGCATGGGTAATAGGCGGCAGCAGTGTGGTGGAGTTTATATTTTCAATTCATGGAGTCAGTTTCTTTTTGATATCCGGAATTATGCAAAGAGATTATAATATCATACAGTCTTATTTGTTTTTCATAGTTATTTGGATGATGGTAGTGCATCTTATATTTGAAATTTTCATAAAATTTTTGGGAGAAAGGGAATGAAAAAGAGATATTTATTATATATATTGCCTGTCATATTTATCTTAATAATGATAGTAACAGGCTATAGAGACTCTGTAAAGACCAATCTCTCTGAAACTTTTGCACCCATTTCTCTTAAGCATTATTTCGGTACTGACCACCTTGGCAGGGATATATTTTCTCTCATAGTGGACGGAGCTGTTCGTACCCTTGCCACTGTTGTTATAGCGTCGCTAATATCTGTTTCTTTCGGGCTTATCTTGGGGATGTTGGGCGGATATTTCGGCAAGAGCTTGGAAATTGTCATAGTTTTTTTTACAGATATGCTGATGATAGTACCATCGTTTATAATGGCTCTTATTATATCTGCTATATTTGGACTTAATCCTGTGACTGCAGGTATAACACTTGGTATTACAGGCATAGGGACATATACTAATCAAACGATGATACTTACAAGGCAGATAAAAAACAGGGGATTTATACTAAGTGAAAAGGCGCTGGGTATACCCTCATCTATGATAATGACAAGGCATATACTTCCCAATATTATAACGCCTATACTTGCGGCACTTGGCAGTACGGTAAGTTCCATAGCCTTGCAATATGCTTCGCTTTCTTTTATAGGTTTGGGTGCAGATATTACAAAGCCGGATTGGGGAGCACTCCTGTATCAGTATAGGGTGTATATCATAGATAAGCCTTTGATGTTGTTTTTCCCATGTATGGCAATTTTTTCTTTGGCATATGCAAGTTTCGTGATTTTTGATGACAGGGAGATAGTTATTTGAGCATGAGCGAGGTATTAAGAATAAATAATCTAAGTGTGGAAATAGGCAAGAGCATACTTAAAGATATTAGTTTTGAATTAAAAGAAGGGGAAAGATTAGGTATATTCGGCAGTAGCGGTTGCGGTAAAACCATGACCATTAACGCCATAACAGACCTCCTGCCTGTCGAAGCAAGGGTGCAAGGTGAGATATTTCTCTGTGGAAAAGATATATTGAAAATGGACAAAAAGCAAAGACGAAGATATATAGGTCAAAATATCTCCATGATAATGCAAGATTCCATAAATGCGCTTTCGCCCTACGAAAAAGTATGTGCTCAGATGAGGAGAGTAATAAAAAGACATTATGATATATCAAAAAACGAGGCTTATAACTTTGCCCTAAGTCAACTTGAAGAAATGGGACTTGAGTCCAAAAAGGTAATACAGTGTTATCCTCATCAACTAAGTGGAGGCATGAGACAGAGGGTGTTTATAGCTCTGTCACTATGTACAAAACCGTCGCTTATCATAGCTGATGAGCCGACTACAAGTTTGGATTCGATAGCTCAGATGAGATTTGTGGATTTGATTGGAGAGATATGCGCCAAGAAGAATTTTCCTCTTATATTTATCAGTCACGACATAGGCGTACTCGCAAGGCTCTGTGATAGGGTGAGTGTGATGGATAATGGAGAGATAGTGGAAGAGGGCATGACAAGGGACATACTCAAAAATCAAAAGAGCGATATAACAAGGCGGATAATACAAGATACGAAAAAGTTGTACGAGGTGTGATATGCAGGAGATATTTCGCATAGAAAATCTTAGTAAAGAATATATTTACAATAAAAAAAGAAAGAGAAAGACTGTAGCTCTAAACAATATCAGTCTTAAGATTTACAGCGGAAGCACTACTGCAATAGTAGGAGAGTCAGGTTCAGGAAAGAGCACGCTTTGTCAGATACTTGCAGGTCTTGAGGACGGATATGGAGGCAGTGTATTTTACAATGGAGAAAATATTATAAAAAAAAGTAAGAGCATTGACTATAAGAAAAAAGTGCAGATAATATTTCAAAATCCATTTGACTCCTTTGACCCTATGTGGGATGTGAAAGATTCTCTTCTTGAGATAGTAAGATATCATAAACTTGCTGCAAAAGGTCAGGAGATGGAATATATAAACTCATTTGTAAGGGCATGCGAGCTTGATGAAGAATTGCTTAGCAAAAGGTCTAATCAGCTAAGCGGTGGACAGTTGCAAAGACTTTCTATTGCAAGGGTGCTCTGTCTAAGACCTAAAGTTATAATTGCAGATGAGATATTGACAGCTTTGGATGTCAGTGTACAGAGTAAGGTAATACAACTCCTGAAAAATTTGCATAATTCCAATGACTTCACTTTGATATTCATATCTCACGACTTAAATACAGTGAGGAAGATAGCTGACAGGATAGTGGTGATGAAAGACGGAGAGATAGTTGAAGACAACGACACAAAGAGCATATTCACAAGCCCTAAGATGGAGTATACCAAGATGTTAATTGACGCAATACCTAAGTTTGATGTGGACAATATGTAATGCTATGAAATATAAAATCCTGCTAAGAAATAAATCTTGCAGGATTTTTCTTGCCTTATATTAATGAAAAACCGAGCTTTTGCAGTAGGTCTACAGCTTGTTTTTTGTAAGTAGAGTTAGTTCCGTAAGACATAGTGGATATTTCTACACAACCGCCTGATATTACCACATCAGCATAGCAACTGTTGTCATATTGAGACAGCAATATACTCAGGCTGATACATCCGTTTATCTTGTAGAAGAAGCGCTCAAATACAAGGAATACACTTGAAGAGTCCTTGAGATAACGATGCTTTTCAAATATAAGTTCAGAATCTGTACATAAAGACTCAATTATTTTTTTAGCAGTCTTATCAATATTACTGTGATTTTTATTAAGCATGATTGCTACATCATCTTTCATAAGCCACCCCCAAATTCTGAAAAATTGATTATTTGTTTATAGTTATATTATACCCATGTTTAATTAAAAAATCATTAAGTTAAAATGAAAAGTAACACTAAAAACCTGATAAAAAGCTATGTATTTATGTTACAAAATAGTTATTGAAAATCTCTACCATGTATAAAGTCATTTAAAATAATTGCTTGATATTATAAACGGTGATTAATATAAAAAAACATTTTCACGTCTTTTTGAAAAAATATATTTTTATAATTGACTATTTAGGTAGAAAATTTTATTTGCTAAAAATCTATTTTAAAAAATTGCTATAAACTGTTTACAAAAGCCTAAAATAAGTGTATTATATACTTAGAAATGTAATAATTATTTCGTAATACTTGTATTTTTTTAAAAAATGAAATATAAATTTCAAATTTTGTTTTTAAATTTTCTTTGTGTAGGTAGTCGTTTCGAAAATTAAATTGCTGATTTTTTTCAAATGACGCTTGCATTACTTTATTAAAGGAGAATCATGGGAGATAAAATATATACTCTTGGCGTTGATATAGGCTCAACTGCGTCAAAGTGTATTATGTTGGAAGACGGAAAAAAAATAATCGGTTCTTCCAAAATAGATGTAGGTGCCGGCACTTCCGGACCGTCAAGAGCCATAAGTGAGATTTTGCAATCTACAGGCAAGAAAAAAGAAGATATTGCTTATATAGTAGCTACAGGATATGGAAGGAACTCTTTGGAAGAAGCTGATTTTCAGATGTCTGAACTTTCATGTCATGCAAAGGGAGCGTATTTTCTATTTCCAAAAGTTAGAACTATCATAGATATAGGCGGTCAAGATTCCAAGGCTCTGAAGATAGACGAAAACGGTATGCTTGAAAACTTTGTCATGAATGATAAGTGTGCTGCCGGTACAGGAAGATTTTTGGATGTAATTGCAAAGGTACTTGAAGTTGATTTGGGAGATTTGCAGGCTTTAGATGAAAAGTCTACTGTTGATGTACCAATAAGCTCTACTTGCACAGTATTTGCAGAGTCAGAAGTTATTTCTCAGCTTGCAAAGGGAACAAAGATAGAGGATATCGTTAAAGGAATTCATACAGCTATTGCCTCTCGTGTGGGCTCGCTTGCCAAGAGAGTAGGTATGAAGGATGATGTCATAATGACAGGTGGAGTTGCACTTAATAAGGGTATGGTGAGGGCTTTGGAGAGAGCTACAGGATTTAAACTGCATACAAGTGAGTATTGTCAGCTTAACGGTGCACTGGGTGCAGCACTTTTTGCTTATCAAAAGATTAAAAACAGACCTATAGATAATAATTAGAAAAGATAATAATTAAAAATTCATATAAAATTTCAAACAAGGAGGACTTTTAAAATGGCTAAGATGGAAAAACTACCCAACAAAAAACCAAGACCTATAGAGGGTCATAAACCTGCAGCCGCAATCCTAAGAGGAGTAGTGGACAAGGTATATAACAATGCTTGGGAAGCTAAAAAAAGAGGTGAGTTGGTAGGATGGAGCTCATCAAAATTCCCTATAGAACTTGCTAAGGCATTTGATTTGAACGTAGTATATCCAGAAAATCACGCTGCTACTACAGCTGCTAAGAAAGACGGTCTAAGACTATGTCAAGCTGCCGAAGATATGGGATATGACAACGACATCTGCGGATACGCAAGAATAAGTCTTGCGCTTGCTGCCGGAGAACCGACAGACTCAAGAAGAATGCCTCAACCTGACTTTTTGCTTTGCTGCAACAATATCTGCAACATGATGACAAAATGGTATGAAAACATTGCAAGAATGCACAACATACCGCTTATAATGATAGATATACCTTTCTCAAACACTGTAGATGTACCTGAAGAAAAGGTGGACTATCTTATGGGACAGTTTGACCATGCTATTAAACAATTGGAAGAACTTACAGGCAAAAAATTCGATGAGAAAAAATTTGAAGATGCCTGTGCACTTGCTAACAGAACAGCCTCTGCTTGGCTAAAGGCTTGTAACTACATGGGAGTAAAGCCGTCTCCACTAAGCGGATTTGACCTTTTCAACCACATGGCTGACATTGTTACTGCAAGATGTGATGAAGATGCAGCAGTAGGATTTGAACTTCTTGCTCAAGAATTTGAACAATCAATAAAAGACGGAACATCTACATGGGAATATCCGGAAGAACATAGAATACTTTTTGAAGGTATACCTTGCTGGCCTGGACTAAGACATCTGTATGAACCGTTAAAAGACAACGGAGTCAACGTTACAGCTGTAGTATATGCTCCTGCGTTTGGATTTAAGTATTCAAATGTAAGAGAAATGGCAGCAGCTTATTGTAAGGCTCCATGCTCTGTTTGTATAGAAACAGGTGTTGAATGGAGAGAAACAATGGCTAAGGAAAACGGAATAAGCGGTGCGCTTGTAAACTATAACCGTAGCTGTAAACCTTGGAGTGGTGCAATGCCTGAAATAGAAAGAAGATGGAAGGAAGACTTAGGCATACCTGTAGTTCACTTTGACGGAGACCAAGCTGACGAAAGAAACTTCTCTACAGAGCAGTATAATACAAGAGTTCAAGGTCTTGTTGAAATAATGAACGAAAGAAAAGAAGAAAGACTTGCCAACGGAATGGAAGTCTATACTAATTTTGAAAATACTAAGGAAACAGACTGGTCTAAGATGACACTTAATGACTAAGAAGTCTTTATAATATAAAAGATGCTTCAAGTGCCGGAAAATAATATCTTCCGGTTCTTGATGACATATTATGTCTGTAATTATATTAATTTGACTTATCTATATATAAAAAGATAATCCAATCTTAGCTGAATAACAACTACAAATATATTGAAGCAAGAGATTTTAAGACTTATTATGGCTGAAAATTCCTGATATTTATAGTAGTAGATATTTGCATTAGCAAAATACTGCTAATTTAATAAGTCTATTATGAACTATAGTTTGAATTATTTCTTTTACAGACCTAATATCTTTTTACTTAATCAAAAATTTAATTGAACAATATAAACTCGAAAAAAGGAGAATTCTAATGAAACAATTAAGTGAATTATTAGAACAGTTCAGGTATATTGCCAACAATCCAAGAAAACAGTTGGATAAGTATCTGGCTCAAGGTAAAAAAGCTGTAGGAATATTCCCTTACTACGCTCCTGAAGAAATTGCTCATGCAGGCGGACTTGTACCATTTGGTGTATGGGGAGGACAAGGACCTATAGAAAGAGCTAAGGAATACTTCCCGACTTTCTATTACTCTTTGGCGCTTAGATGTCTTGAAATGGCACTTGACGGTACATTGGACGGATTGTCGGCTTCTATGATTACAACTCTTGATGATACTCTAAGACCTTTTTCACAAAACTACAAGGTATCAGCAGGAAGAAAGATACCTATGGTATTTTTAAATCATGGTCAACATAGAAAAGAAGACTTCGGAAAGAAATACAACGCAAAGATATTTGATAATGCAAGAAAAGAGCTTGAAAGAATCTGCGATGTAAAAATTACTGACGAAGCATTGAAGGAAACTTTCAAAATATACAACGAAAATAGAGAATTGAAGAGAAAATTCATAAAACTTGCCGCTTCTCATCCAAGGTCAATAAAGGCATCAGACAGATGCTATGTATTAAAGAGCGGATATTTTATGCTCAAGGAAGAAAACAACGAACTTCTTAAAGAGCTAAATGCTGTGCTTGAATCTATGCCAAATGAAGATTGGGATGGAGTAAAGGTTGTAACAAGCGGAATAATCACTGACAATGAAGGTCTGCTTGAAGTGTTCGACAACTACAAGGTGTGTATAGTGGCTGATGACGTAGCTCATGAGTCAAGAGCGCTCAAGATAGATATAGACCTTTCTATAAGCGATCCTATGCTTGCACTTGCAGATCAGTTTGCTCGTATGGACGAGGATCCTATACTATACGATCCTGATATTACAAAACGTCCTGAGTATGTGCTAAATCTTGCAAAAGAAAATAAAGCTGACGGCTGTCTATTGTTTATGATGAACTTCAACGATACTGAAGAAATGGAATATCCATCACTAAAACAAGCTTTTGATAAGGCGAGAATTCCTCTTATTAAGATGGGATATGACCAACAAATGGTGGACTTTGGTCAAGTTAAGACACAATTGGAGACATTCAGAGAAATAGTTGAATTAAATAGAGCATAAGGAGATGAGATAATGAGCTGGGAATTAGATGATTTTACATTCAAAGGAACAGAACTTAAAGGTATGACTCCAAAGGGAAAAGACAAGGTCAAAACAGAGGGTTTGACAGATATGGTTATACCTGAAAAAAATCCTGAAGGACAAGCTATAACAAGAATAGGCGACGAGGCTTTCTACAGAAGAAAATTAACTTCAGTAGTTATACCTGACACTGTTGAATCTATAGGATATGACGCTTTTGGAGTATGTGCACTTACTGAAGTGAAACTTCCGTCAGCACTTAAACATATTGAAGGCTTTGCTTTTTACAGAAATAAACTTAAAAAAGTGGAATTTGGCGGAAAAGAAGAAACTATCGAGCCAAGTGCCTTTGCCCTAAATCAACTACCTGAAATAAATCTACCTGAAACAGTAGAATATATAGGAGCTTCAGCATTTTACCAAAATGACCTAACTGAGATAAAACTTCCTGAAGCTATGAAAAAACTGGATATGTACGCCTTTAAGAAAAATAATATCCATGAAGTGAAGATACCTGCAAAGATAGAATTCCTTCATGAAAAGGCATTTGAAGAAAATACTGATGTTATAAGATAAGTATATAGATTAATACTCAAACTGAGTTATAAACATACAGAATTATTGCAATATAAATAATTGAAGAAATAAATTTCTCGTATTATAGCAAATATGATGTATAAATATATAATCTATATTATACTGAATTCTATTTAAACCATGGATTTTATCCTCATAGTGCTTTTTAGCGTATCTTTTGTTGATAAACTTTGAGTGCATAATTTATTACAAAATAATTCCATTATTCCATTAGATTTTAGTATTGATATATAATTTAGGCAAAATAAAAGACAAGTCGTTTAGGCTTGTCTTTTTTAGGGTTTGCTCGGAATGGGTGATAACTTGACGGTGAAAGTCCGTTACAGGCTTGGTAGTAGGAACTGTTAGCAGAGGGCAAGGGTGTCCATCGTGAGGTGGAATCTGAAGTAAGCTTAATGCAAATTCTCGGTCTGACGAACAGAAATCACATACAAGGCATTTATAGGGCGGACGAGCTTGCCTAACAAAGTGAAGTCCAATACTACCCGAACCCTATGGTGTAAATGTGACAGATAGATGAGAGGAAGGTTATCACTCTTAACCGGGGAGGTCTTATGTGGCGGTTAATGACAAGTTACCCTTGATACAAACCGAACCCATGCAGT
>FUZS01000002.1 GCA_900167215.1 [Eubacterium] yurii | reverse complement strand
CTCGTAACTTATCCCAAATTATTCTTTTGTTATTCATCTTTGATGAACAACAAAAATCGGATAGTAAACTTTTATTCTCCTTAGAAAGGAGGTGATCCAGCCGCACCTTCCGATACGGCTACCTTGTTACGACTTCACCCCAGTCACTAAGTTTACCTTAGGCAGCTTCTTCTTACGTTAGATCACTGACTTTGGGTACCCTCAGCTCCCATGGTGTGACGGGCGGTGTGTACAAGACCCGGGAACGCATTCACCGCGACATTCTGATTCGCGATTACTAGTAACTCCGACTTCATGTGGGCGAGTTTCAGCCCACAATCCGAACTTGGACTGCTTTTTTCAGGTTTGCTCCGCCTTACGACCTTGCTTCTCTTTGTTACAGCCATTGTAGCACGTGTGTAGCCCTAAGCATAAGGGGCATGATGATTTGACGTCATCCCCACCTTCCTTTATGTTATCCATAACTGTCTTAATAGAGTGCCTACCATAACGTACTGGCAACTATCAATAGGGGTTGCGCTCGTTGCGGGACTTAACCCAACATCTCACGACACGAGCTGACGACAACCATGCACCACCTGTGTGGGATGTATACCCGAGGGTATCATTACAACTTTACATTGCTTTTCATCCCCATGTCAAGCTTAGGTAAGGTTCTTCGCGTTGCTTCGAATTAAACCACATGCTCCGCTACTTGTGCGGGTCCCCGTCAATTCCTTTGAGTTTTATTCTTGCGAACGTACTCCCCAGGCGGAACACTTATTGCGTTTGCGCCGGCACCGAAATTCCTCCCGACACCTAGTGTTCATCGTTTACGGCGTGGACTACCAGGGTATCTAATCCTGTTTGCTACCCACGCTTTCGTGCCTCAGCGTCAGTTATAGTCCAGAAAGTCGCCTTCGCCACCGGTATTCCTCCCGATATCTACGCATTTCACCGCTACACCGGGAATTCCACTTTCCTCTCCTATACTCAAGCTAATTAGTTTCAAGGCCCAACAGTAGTTGAGCTACTGCCTTTTAACCTCGACTTAACTAGCCGCCTACGCACCCTTTACGCCCAGTAATTCCGGATAACGCTTGCCCCCTACGTATTACCGCGGCTGCTGGCACGTAGTTAGCCGGGGCTTTCTTGTATGGTACAGTCATTTTCTTCTTCCCATACGACAGAGCTTTACGACCCTAGGGCCTTCTTCACTCACGCGGCGTTGCTGCATCAGGGTTCCCCCCATTGTGCAATATCCCCCACTGCTGCCTCCCGTAGGAGTTTGGACCGTGTCTCAGTTCCAATGTGGCCGTTCACCCTCTCAGGCCGGCTACTGATCGTCGCCTTGGTAGGCTCTTACCCCACCAACTAGCTAATCAGACGCAAGCTCGTCTGTGACCGCTTTCGCTTTGCTGTTTCCATTTCCCAATTTAAACAGTTCATCTCGTATTAGCTGACATTTCTATCAGTTATCCGTGTGTCACAGGTTGATTACTTACGCGTTACTCACCCGTCCGCCACTAAGTTATACATATTCCATCCGAAGACTTCCTATATATACCTTCGTTCGACTTGCATGTGTTAGGCACGCCGCCAGCGTTCATCCTGAGCCAGGATCAAACTCTCAATTAAAATTTATCCTTCAGCTCTTACACTGACTTTTGTGTTGTTATTCCTTACTTACCTTATTTCAGGTTTGTCTTGTTTACTA
>FUZS01000003.1 GCA_900167215.1 [Eubacterium] yurii | reverse complement strand
AGGCATGCAAATTTAAAATATAAATACGGAAACAGACATTTCTGGTGTAGAGGATATTATGTAGATACAGTAGGAAGAAATAAGAAAGCAATAGAAAAATATATAAAAAATCAGCTACAAGAAGATATAATGAATGATCAACTAACAATAAAAGAGTATATAGACCCGTTTACGGGTAGTAAGAGTAAGAAGGCATAATAAAGGCTGCTTTAGCAGCAGCCTGAAAAATATTATACAATTGGCGGACTTATTCAGTGCCTCTTGAGAGGTTGTAAGTAATATGCCCTTATAGGGCTAGTGCAAACCACCAGTTCAACTGGTGGTTATGATTTTTTCTTTCTCTTATATATAAGTTTGTAGCTACTATTATTTCACCAAGCTTTGCATGGATATACATTTTTTGCATCAATATTTCTTCTTCTTTTTTTATATTTACTATATCATCGAGTAAGGTGGTCAACTGTTTCTTCTGGTTTTCAAGAGCTGTATTTTTCTCCTCTAATTCATTGGATAGATTGTAAGCTCTGGTAATATCGCTGAAAAAAATCTGTATATACCATTGACCTTCTATTTCTAAAAAAGATTTATTAAATTTATAGATTTCACCATTTTTAAGTTGAATTATAAAATCGTTTCTATTTTCAAGAAATTCAATATTAGGATGATTGAGCTTGTTTTCAACTATGCTTACTATTTCTTGGACATTGGGACTGTAGTTTTGAGTTATCATATAGATTAGATGGTACATTTTTTTATTTATCAAAAGTGGTATATTGGCTGAGTTTATTATACTTATTGCTGAAGGAAGATTGTCAAAAGCTTCTTTTATAGAATTGCTTTTTATTTCGTTTTTGTAGCTTTTTAGAGAATTTACAATGTGAAAAATACATATGATGTAAATTAGAATAAGAATTCCTATAGAAAATAAGATTTTGCTATTGATTATAGATTTTAAAAAAAATTCGTTATTAGTATTTACTTTAGAATTTTGAAATTTCTTTGATATATCCAATATTTGACTGCTACTGATAAAAAGCAATAGAGAAACTATTATAAAATCCCTTATCTTCCTTTTGTAAATATTATTCAAAATTAGATAGATTATTTCCAAGATTATAGATAAAAGATATAGGGTAAGTATGAGCCTTTGCATATTTTGATTATCATACAAGTTACACATGGCATTACCTCCTATCTACTTCAACTGTCATTATAAATAAATCTTCATCAGCATTAAAATTGTAATAAAATTGCGAAAAAAAATTAGAATCTATTAACTTTGCAACATTAACATCGCTTATGAATCTTACAATGCAATTATTTTTTTTTGAGGATAAAAAAATATATAGATGATTGATGTCAAAAAAAACAGGTTCAATAAAATAATACACTATTTCATATATTTTTAATACAGTATCAAAAGCTATATCAGAGTCTATAGCATTATTTATGGAGCAGCTGATACCATTTTCTTTTAAGTAATTGACTGTTTCTTGGAAATGTAGTTCAAAATTTTGGGGTGCATTTTGAGTCATGTCTTGAGATATAAGTATCATACTGCTACAACGTTTCACATAAATAGCTGTAAAATTTATCTTTTTCCACAAAGCTAAATTTTCTTCACTCTCTGAAATAGCTGATATATCATGTTTAATTGAATTGATTTGATTTTTAGTTTTGGCATTGATTAAATCGTAGATACGAATACGTTCTTCGAAAGCAGCCTTTTTTGATTCAACTTCCATTTTAGCTTGTATAAGGCTAATGTCGTTTTTAAGTTCTTCGTTTATTATACTTAACTTAGCAAGCATTTTAATAACTTCAGACATCTCTTCCTGCCATATTACGTATCCGCCACTTATTGTTTGAATATTATATTGTCTATTATTTCTTAATATATATTTTCCATTAAGTATGAGCTCATTAATTATTTTTCTGTTAGGTGAAGTTAGAGGTGATGAGCAATACTTGACATTACCATTGTAGTCAATTATGGAAGTATCTTGTTTAGAATAAGTAAAAAACTCTTTGTAGAGTGTATTGGATTGTATTAGACCTCGAGATATACAAGACTCCCAAAAGGCAACGTAAAAAAAAGTAAATGCAGTGTTTAAATCTATAAGTTTCACAATTGAATGGTTATGATTATAATTAAAAAAAACGGTGTAAATTATTCCTAAAAGTATTATTATAAAAGGTAAAATAATCTTATTCTTTTTTTTATTAATTATACATTTTTTAAATAAAATATAGAGTGTAAGCAGAATTAAAGAAGAAACCCAAAAGGCAACTATATAGTATATAGTTCCATATTTATATACTCTACTTAGCAGGTCATACCTTGTTATTATGAACATCAATGAATGTCTATTGTTTGTAAATACGAATGCTATTAAAATGAATGCAGGTAATAAAAGCAGTTTTAATTTTATTGGAAGATTGTAATGTTCACTTTTATCAATGGATATAGATACATAGAATCCAAAAAGAGGTATGAGGATTATAGAAAAATAGTAGCTATACCACACCAATCTCATCGCAGGAATATCTCCATAAAAAACTGTATACCTAACAGTACGGGCAAATGACCAATATAGCAACAGTATACCTATACACAAAAATAAGCTTCTTGTCTTAGGTAGAATTATTCTGCGTTGTATTGAAATTATCCACATAAGTAAGAGAGTTGATATAACAATAAAGTTTGAAATATAAACTATTCCTTGCAAACCTTTTTCAGTAGGATTTATCAGTCGTATAATAAGCATAATGATACACAAAACAACTGATATGTAAATTCTTTTCAATTTAATAGTTTTCATGATAGATCATCGTTCCTAATCAGGTAAAATATAAATTTATAGATAAAATTTCGATAATAGTATTGATAAAATAGCCAAAAATTAATCGAATTTATGTAATAAAAACATTAATTTGTGTTGAGGTAATTATAACATAAAAACAAATAAATAAAAATCGATTTTTAAAATAAAATGTAATAGTTTATTTTTGGTGCGACAGGGTATACAAAACCTTTAGTAATAATTATTAGAAGAACAGACTAATTTGCTTTCAGGAGGAAGTATGCAAATAGAAAAAGAACAGTTCAAAAAAGATTTAATAGAACAGATACAAAAAGATCACTCCCAATCCTTGGATACGGTGTCAGCTTCAGAGGTATATCAATCACTTGCAAAAACTATAAGATATTATATCGCTGATACATGGATAGCAAATAAGGATAGAATAAAGGATAACCTTGAAAAGCAGGTATATTATTTTTCTATGGAATTTATGGTAGGAAAGCTTTTGAAGGAAACATTGATAAAGTTGGATGCTCTTAAGGTAGTAAAGGATATCTTAAAGGAGTTTGGATTTTCTCTTGAAGACATACTTGAAGAGGAAAGAGAGCCTGGGCTTGGAAATGGCGGACTGGGAAGACTTGCTGCATGTTTTATGGATTCATGCGCCTGTTTGGGTCTTGCTGTAAACGGAAACGGCATAAGATACAATTACGGTATGTTCGAGCAGAGATTTATTGACGGCAATCAGGTAGAGTGGCCGGATGATTGGCTTAGAAACAAAAATCCATGGGAAATAAGAAAAGAAAAAAGGATGGAAGTAGTAAAGTTCGGCGGTACAGTTAGGATGGATACAAATTTTAAGCCTGTGCATGAAGGATATGAAATAGTACATGCTGTACCATATGATACTCCTCTAATAGGAAACGATGGCAAAACTGTTAATACACTTAGATTATGGTCAGCTGAATTATCTTTGGATGACAGCCAGTTAAACTCAATAGAGTACAGTAAGCTTGAGGAGAAAAAGCTTGAGATACAAAAAATTACCAATGTACTTTATCCTGATGACTCTACTGATGAAGGTAAGTTGCTTAGATTAAAGCAGGAGTATTTTTTTGTTTCTGCCGGTTTGCAAAGAATTGTGAAAGATTTCAAGAAAAAAAAGCTTTCTATAAGCGACTTTTCAAATAAGGTAGCCGTGCATATAAATGACACTCATCCTGCACTTTGTATTCCGGAGCTTATGAGGATATTGCTTGATGAAGAAGGTCTTGAGTGGGAAGATGCTATTGATATAACTACAAAGACAGTAAGCTACACAAATCATACCATAATGCAGGAAGCCCTTGAAAAATGGCCGGCTCACTTTTTTAAGAATTTACTCCCAAGAATATATATGATACTTGAGGAGCTTGACAGAAGATTTAATGAACAATATGCAGGGCAATTAAATGAAGAACAACTTAGAAATATATCAATAATAAGGGATGGCTACGTTAGAATGGCAAATCTGTCAGTTATAATGTCACATTCTATAAATGGTGTAGCTAAACTTCACACTGAGTTGTTAGAAACTGAGGTTATGAAGGATTTATACTTCCTATTTCCTGAGAGATTTAACAATAAGACAAACGGCATATCTTACAGAAGATGGATAGAATCTTGTAACCCTGAACTTAGTAAATTATTAGATGATTCAATAGGTAAATCTTGGAGACATGATCCTTTAGATTTAGCAAAACTCAATGATTTTAAAGATGATAGCAATATGCTTGATAGAATAGAAAGAGTTAAAAATATAAATAAAGAAAATTTTTCAAACTTTGTAAAGCAAAAATACAATTTTGATATCGATCCTAAATCTATTTATGATGTCCAAATAAAAAGAATACATGAGTACAAACGTCAATTGCTAAATGCACTTAATATCCTGCTTTTGTATCATAGAATACTTAGAGAGCCTGATTTTAAGGTGCAACCTACAACATTTATATTTGGAGGTAAGGCAGCAAGTTCATACTATAGAGCCAAAAAGGTAATTAAGTTTATCAATTCATTAGCTTTCCATATAAATTCAGATCCAAGAGTTAATGGAAAGATAAAGATATTTTTCATTCCGAACTACAACGTATCTCTTGCTGAAAGGATAATTCCGGCTACAAATGTCAGTGAACAGATTTCAACAGCTACAAAAGAAGCATCAGGAACATCAAATATGAAGTTCATGCTTAACGGAGCAATAACACTTGCTACACTTGATGGAGCAAATATAGAAATCAAGGATCAGGTTGGAGATGATAATATAGTTATCTTCGGTTTAAATAAGCAAGAGGTACTTGATTTGCAAAGTGGAGCTGTACACTACAATGCTTCAGATATTTATCAAAATGATCCAGATATTAAGATGGTAGTTGATTCTTTGGTAAACGGATTTTTACCTTATCTTGGATACGACGGTATAGACTTGTATGATTCGTTGCTCAAAGAAAACGACAGGTATTTTATATTGAAAGATTTCCACTCTTATAGAGAGGCATCAAGAAATATCAGACATATGTATAAGGACAGAAAGGTATGGAATAGGATGTCACTTATAAATACTGCAAATGCAGGGGTATTTTCTTCTGATGAAACAATAAAAAGATATGCTAAAGAGATATGGAATGTAAGCGGGAATTTTTAAATAATATTAATTGACTTAATGTATAACTTGTTCTATAAATTGTGAGATAAAATATAGCATATTTTGGAGAATTATTTTTATAGTAAATAAAATTAAATATATTTGCAGTTTTGATATTCTAATATATGTTAGTTTAAAAAAGTAAATTAAAAAATAATAAAAAAAGATTTAAATTAAGCTCATCAAATTTTTGATGAGCTTTTTTGAGTTGTTTACAAGGTTTAGAATTAAATGAGGTATTTTTTGTTTCAAAAATGCAAAAAATATGATATAATCATAAAAACTGATATATTAAATGACAGTTTTTTATTTAAAGTTTTATTTAAATTTTAGATATTATTATATTCGAGGCAGTATATATCGTTTTTGTCAATATTAAAAATTATGTTAAATGTATTAAATTTAAGTTGGAATTAGGACAGTTGCTTTAAGTTAGGCTTTTAAGAAATTAGTTGGTTTAGTATTGTAAGTTGGAGAAAATATGAGTTTTTTTGATGATGAAAAAGCAATGTCGATAGTAGAATCATATATGTTCACCTTTTCTGATGTAGTAGATGTTAATGATATAGTTGAGATATTTAATCTAAACGAGATTTTTATTGATAGGGAATATGTAGTTCATATAATTGAACTGTTGTCCCAAAAATACAAAGAGAAAAGTAGCGGATTGGAAATATTAAAGATAGAAGATAAGTATCAATTGCTTACAAAAAGAGCAAATTTTAAATATATAGAAAAAGTGATAACAGTGACTAAAAAGAAAAGTCTTACTCAGTCAGCTATGGAAACTTTGTCGATAATTGCTTATAACCAGCCTGTCACAAAAGCATTTATAGAAAAAATAAAGGGAGTAAAATCTGATACAACAATATCAAAATTACTTGAGGCAAATCTTATAGAGGAAAGTGCAAGGCTCGATACTGTAGGTAGACCTGCGTTGTATAAGACAACAGACTTGTTTTTAAAATATATGGGACTTTCTTATTTAAATGAACTACCTGAATTAAATAAAAATAAGGATGATGGATTGAAAGAGGAGGAAGTTAATGCCGAAGATTAAAAATAAGATAATTTTATTCATTATAGTGATATTTTTTTGTGGAAATACATATTATGGAGACGCTTATGATATAAAACCAAGTGATATAGTCTGCAAATCTGCTGTGGTGATTGAAAGTGAAACAGGAAAGATATTATTTGATAAAAATGCAAAGCAAAAGGCTTATCCAGCGTCAACAACAAAAATAATGACAGGTCTTCTTGCTATAGAGAATTTAGATTTAGAAAAGTCTATAACTGTTCCGGAGGATTTTCAATTAGTAGACGGAAGTTCGATGTATCTCTTGCCGGGTGAGACATTTAAAGTAAGGGAACTTATACAGGCGGTACTTATACATTCAGCAAATGATGCCTGTGTGCTTCTGGCTATGGAGATTTCGGGTTCAGTTGATTCATTTGTGCAATTGATGAACCAAAGGGCTATAGAACTTGGGGCAACAAATACACACTTCGTCAATCCTCACGGACTTCATGATGATAATCACTATACAACAGCTTATGATATGGCTATAATTGCAAGAGAGGCTATGAAAAATGATGAATTTAGAAAGATAGTCGGTCAAAGTTCTCTTATATTGCATGAAACACCTAAGACTCCTGAAAAGAGAATTTATAACAACACAAATAGATTTTTGTGGTCAAAATCAGAGATAATATATAAAAATCAATACATTCCTATTAAGTATGATATTATCGACGGAATAAAGACAGGGTATACCCTTGAAGGTGGCAACTGTTTGGTTGCAAGCGGTATTAAAAATGATATGAGACTCATCAGTGTAGTTTATAATTCCAATGGTTTTGAGATGTATAGAGATTCAAGGATTATATTGGATTACGGATTTGATAATTTTAGCGTTCAAAATATAATAACAGCTGGAGATGTTCTTGGTAGCGAAAATATAAAAAACTCCATACAGGAAAAAGTAGAATATTCTATAATGCAGGATGTCTCAAATTTGATGAAAAAAGGAGAAAGTCCTGAATTTGAAAAAACTGTCAAGTTAAATGAATTGAAATTACCAATAAAAAAAGGCGATAAGATAGGGAGTTTAGGAGTTACTATTGATGGCGAAACTGATTACTATGATTTGGTAGCTTTAAATGATGTAGAGTCAATATTTACGTTGAAATATCTTAAGAGTTTATTTGCTAATAAAGGTTCATTCATTCATAAAGTTATAGTTATTTTGGCAATCCTTTTGTTTTTGATAATATTAGCATTTACAATCAGATTTATTAATATTAGAAGAAACAAAAGAAAGAGATATAGAAAATATAAAAAATATTAACAAAATAACTATAGAAAAAAGACTTCAAATATGATAATATAATGTAAATAAAAGTCTTAAAGAGATTTTAAAATAAAAATAATGAAAATCTGAAAGCTCTTTTAACTAAGTATTTTTATTTAAGAGCAAGGTGGTTATGGCAGTCCATAACTGATAATTTTAAGGAGGACTAAGCAATGGTTAAACTATTAGCGGGAAGTGCAGGAAGCGGAAAAACAAAAATTATGATTGAAAAAGCAAATAAGGAAATTGAAAATGTCAGAGGTACTTTTGTATATATTGAAAGTACAGACAAACATTCAAAATTACTTAACAGCAAGATAAGATTCGTATCTACTGATGAATTCCAATTATCAGGATTTGATTCAATGTACGGGTTTATCTGTGGTCTTACTTCTGCAAATTATGACATCCAAAAAATATATATTGATGGTATATTAAAAATAGTAAATGTTGGGGAAGATAAACTTTTACCATTCTTGGAAAAAATAGAAAAGATTGCTAATAGAACTGAAACTGAAGTCATTGTTTCTGCGACGATACAAGATGAAGAAGCAAAGAAAAGTTTAGCTAAATATATAATAGAAGAGTAAAATTTTTAAATAATGTAGCTTTAGACACAATATAATAATATCATATCATTTTGGGTAGGAGAAAAAATCTTCTGCCCTTTTTAATTGTATTATCCAAAATTAACACTTGAAATTATATTTAAATTATGCTATTATAAGACGTTGTAATTTTATATTGCACTTTCTACTCTCTTTTATAGAGAGTCAACAGTCCGAGGGAGGTGAACTAAAAGTGAAAAAATATGAACTAATTTATATTTTGAGAACTGATTCAGATGACGAAACTAAGCAAAAAATTCAAGACAAACTAAGAGGTATCATTGAAGAAAATGGTGAAGTTGAAGTTTTTGATGTTTGGGGAAACAGAAAACTTGCTTATCAAATTCAAAAATTAACTGATGGATACTATGTACTTGTTAAGTTTACGGCTGGTCCTCAAGTTCCAAAAGAGCTTGACAGAAATCTTAAAATAATGGATGAGGCTATCCGTCATATGATTATCAACGTAACTGACAATAAATAGGAGATTATACTATGAATACGGTTATAATGATAGGAAGACTTACAAAGGATCCTGAGCTTAGGTATATTGCATCTACAGGTACTGCTGTTACGAGATTTTCGATTGCAGTGGATAGATCTTTTGCTAAAAAAGATGCAGAAGTTACTGCGGATTTTTTCAACATTGTTGTGTGGGGAAAAATAGCTGAAACATGTGCTAACTATTTAAAAAAGGGTAGACTTGTAGCATTAAGAGGTAGGTTGCAAAATAATAACTACACAGATAAGGACGGAGTAAAGAGATATACTGTGGAAGTAATAGCTGAAGAGGTAAAATTTATCGACTGGGGAGATAGTAAAAAAACGACCAATGCTGGTGGGGGCGGATCATATTCGCAAAATCAAGCTCAAGATGAATTTATGCCTGAAGGCTTGGATGACGAAGGATATAGAGCATTGTCAGATGATGACGTGCCATTTTAGTTTAGATTGAATGGAGGTGTACCATGGCTGATAAAAAACAAGCGACTCAAAATTTAGGGTTCAGAAAAAGAAGAAAAAAAGTTGATCCATTTGCTGGAGATAAGATTAATCAAATAGATTATAAAGATGTTTCTCTTCTAAAAAAATTCATATCTGAAAGAGGAAAGATACTTCCTCGCAGAGTGACAGGAACATCTGCAAAGGCACAAAGAAAACTTACAAACGCTATAAAAAGAGCAAGAATAGTAGCATTGTTGCCTTATACTGTAGAGTAAAACAAAAGGGGACTTTAGAAAAATTATTTCTTAAGTCCCTTATTTTTATCTATTTTTTTACCATATTGATAAAACCACTCTTAGGTAGATGATATCCACCTGCATAAGATGTGATGTCATTTGTAGATATAAATGCTTTTAAGTTCTTTTTCTTAAAATAATTATATACTTCCTGAATTCTCTTTCTTTTAAGATTGATTAGGAGCATTGCCTTTTCTCCATCTTTTCCTTCACCTCTAAATACAGTAACACCAAATCCCAAATTTCTAAGCTCATCTACGGCATTTTTAGTATCTTCATTGCATGACAGAACTATTCTCATCTGTGCATCTCCAAATGCAAGCAAACTTTCTATTTTTGAACCTACAAAATTTCCTGTAGAAAATCCTAATCCATAGAAAATTAGGTATATAGGTTCATTTAAAGAATCAATTACTTTTCCTAAGACCACTATATAGATAAGTACCTCAAAAAATCCGAATACAGCAGCAAGTTTTGGCATACCCTTGGTAAGAAGTATGGTGCGTAGAGACATAAAGCTTACATCACATATTCTTGCAAAAAATACAAAAAAACACATAAGTATTGTGTGGACACTAAAATTCATAATAATCTCCTAAAAAATTAAAGTAAAATACCTGTAAATTCTATCATAAAATTTTAAATTTTAAATTAAGTTTTTGTAACAAAATAACAGCTATATTCTTTTTGAACGCTCAAGAGAATCATAAAAATATTGTATATCTGAAAAAATCTTATCCTTTGTTTCATTAGTTTCAGTTGCAAATAAAATACGAAACATTTCTTGAAAATCTGATTTTGTGTATTTTTTTACAATGGATTCTCTTTTTTTATCATCATTTCTGTCATAAGTTAAGTTTTCATAATAAAAAATTTTTAATTCTTCTCTTGTAGTGATTCCTGAAAGAACATTTTTAGAATTTTTATTTTTTTGCTTTATATTGTTTTTGGTATTGTCAGAAAGAGAATTATTCAAAAAATATTCGGATAATTTTTCGACAGATTCTACATCATATTTAAAAAGTTTGTTGCAAGAAAGTATTTGCTTATGTTCATAAAGTTGACTATATATACTAATCAAGTCCTTTAGTATTTTTTGGCAATTTTTCATTTTAATCTTTCTCCAAAATATTTAATAAATTTTTTGTTATTTCATCATACTCTTGATGTGACTGAGCTGAGGATGTCAAATACGGTATACCGTAGTTATTTTTATCAGTCATATTGTTAAGGTCTCTTATCTTAGTATTAAAAATATATGACCTTGTAGAATTTACGAAATTAAACATATAATGCTTAGAATCATCATTAATATTTATATTATTAAAGCAAAGTTGTTCATTTAATACTCTCAATAAATGTTCTGTTTTTTTGCTTGACATAATATTATGCTTAGTTTCCAAAATTCCAAGTAAAAGAGGAGGTTTACCGAAGATTTTTTCCAAGAGTATTCCACCTATATTAGAATCATAGGTGTATTGTAATATAGTCCTATCAACTAATTTTACAAAATCTGTAACACCACTGCTGCTTATATCATCAGCTATAGTAGGTATGATATAGTAATCAGATTTTAAAAATACTGATTGTATAAGGGTATTTATTCCCGGAGGGCAGTCAATTAAAATATAGTCAAAATGCTCGTCCATCTTTTCTACATCTACAAATATCTTTGCTATTCCTACCATACTCATTGAAAATCTTGATATTTGCTCGGCAACATCGTTTAATCTTCCATTTATAATATCTATCTTTGTGGGTATAAAGTAAAGATTTTTTGTCTTAGTCTTTAAAACAGATTTTCTCAAGATTCCGGCAACTTCTTTATCCTCACTTTTATTTTTTAGAATTTCAAGTTTGCTGTAGCGCCTGTATGCTAATATATAAAGCTCTGCAAGATAATTTAATGAATATTCTAATGAAAGACTTTCAAGAGAAATGCCTAATGATTGTGCACATATCTTGCTTAGTGAACCTTGAGAGTCGAGATCAAGCAACAAAACCTTTTTATTATGTTTTTGTGCCATGTTAATTCCTATTTGAAAAACAGAAGTGGTCTTACCTACACCGCCTTTATGATTGCCGAAAAAAATTTTTTTTGCCATAGTTCATCCTTTTAAGTATATATTTATAAGTCTATTCTTTGACCAAGATATTCATTTCTCTTAAAGAAATAAGGCATTCTTGAACATCGCCATACAAGTATTGTATATCATCATTACTTAGAGTAAAAGTATTTTCTTTTATCTTTTTATCAAACAAATGTTTAATAAACTTAATTTGACTTTCATCTAAATCATAATGGTCACTCCACTCTTCCATCGCTTCCTTAAAAGGAAGTAGTTGGACCGTTATGATATGAGCACCTCTATCCACTATTTCATCAAAAGGAATTACACTATAAAGTTCATTCCAGTCACCCCAAAATGCAGTGCTTATTACAGGCTTTACAATCCCATCTACATTTTCTAATACATATTGCAATGTTTCGTTTTTTGCAAGTTCAATAATTTCTTTGGGAGCACCTTCAAAAAAATCCAATGCATCTACATCAGTATGAACACAACTACTATCCTGAAAAACTGCAATAATATAATCTTTGTGAAAAGTAATAGTAGCTCTGCAACCTTCAGAATCATTCATACTATAGTTAATTTTGTCCCAAGAATGCTCATAATTAAGCTCAGGATACATACCTACAGCTACAGCATGAGTTAATGACGAAAGTATGCAAGCTTCATATAGTTTTTTGGGATTTAATTCAATTTTTATCATTTAATTAAACTCCTCTTATTTTTTAGTATTCCACGGATATTATATCATATTTTTTTATATTGTATAGAATAATTGATAAAATTAAAGTATAATTATTAAGTAATATTTGAAATAAAATTATCTTATATTTATTAAGCTAAGGAGGCATATGAAAGAAAGAGTAAAATATATTGATTTTTTCAGATTTTTAGCAATAGTAAATATGGTGATATACCATGCTTATTATGATTTGAGATTTATATTCTTAATAGATAATTCTGTATTTGAAAGTAAATTTTGGTATATCCTACAACAGTATGTATGTATAAGCTTTATTTTCTTGTCAGGACTTTCATGTAACTATAGTGAAAAGTTACTGAAAAAAGCTCAAAAATTATTGATTATAAGTATTTTAATAACTGTCATTACAGTCTTGATATCTAAAGAATTGGCAATTTATTTCGGCATAATACATTTTTTGACAGTTCTTACCTTGTTGCTTTATTTTATTAAAAAAATAAATTTAAGTAATAAAAATAATGCTACTTTATTTTTTATTTTTATGGGGCTTTTTATTTTATTTAAGAGCAAATTGCTTTTTACAATTCCTTTTTATAGAAAATTCTATATTATTATGACTAAATTGCCTTTTTCTTTTGTTATTGGCTTTCCAAAAAATAGTTTTTACTCTTCAGATTATTTTCCAATACTTCCATGGATTTTCTTAGGATTAGCGGGATATTATTTCTTTGGGACAAGTATGGCAAAAAAAATGGAAGAAGCGTTTAAAAATGTTAAAATGCCTAAAATTATTACATTAATATCACAAAAATCATTATTGATATATATTCTTCACCAAGTTATTATACTTGTGGTACTGTTTATTTATTTTCTGCCTATATTGAGGTTTGTTTTAGGTTTTTTTGATTTCATAGTATAAATTATTATTTAGTTTTCTGATTTTAATAATTTAGATATTTATAATACATCGCTCAAGTAAAATTACCCAATTCCTTAGTTAAAAAGGACTGGGTAATTTGAAATTTAGGACTAATTGTTATCTATAATTATATTCTTTACAAATTCTAAATATTTTTCGTTTTCTTCTATAAATTCTTGGCAATGATTATAGTTTGATTTTACATAGATAGTTGACTTTCTATAAGTTGACTTTAGTGTTTTTATGCTTTGATAGGAAAGATCAGCTGTACCATATCTCATAATAAGATGTTTTTGTTTTATTTCGTTAATTTTTGGAAAATCAAATGATAATATATCATCAGATAGTTTCTTTAATGAATTTAAGGAAGAGTTTCTTACTGTTTTAATAGCTGTTTCTGAAATCTTTTGAAAAATGTACTGATGTTGCTTTCTTAATGTATCAATATCTTTAATCATATCTACAATTTTTGTTTGTGCCATTAACCTTGTTATCTTGTCAAGTTTTAGCAAAGGAGTGCTGTCAATAATGCAATGTTTAATTGATATTCCTTCTTTTGAAAAAATATTCATAGCTAAAACTCCACCTAAAGAAAGAGAAAAAATCAGTTTAAAGTCGTCAAGTTCATGTGATTTAAGTGTATTTACAATTATTTCTGATTGTTTTTTTAGAGATAAATAGGGCTTGAAGTAATCTTCACTGTTCATATCGAAAAAAATCAGACAATAATCATCAAATTTTTCTGAAAAAAAGTCGAAAATATTATTGCTTGCACCAAAGGGAATTATAAGCAATATCTTCGGCAGCGTTTTATCATTTTTTATAATGATGTCGTTATTTACCATGATAACCTCTTTATAATTGTTAAATTAATTTTGATTTAAAATCAATTGATAGCAACATAGATATATTTCAAATATTTTTTATTTTAAAAAGATATATTATTTAACAAAAACATAATATATGATATTGTAATCTTAAAAATAATTAGATAATTATAATATTGATTATCAAAAAAGTCAATTTTATACGTTTAAATTAAATTCTGTATGACAAAACTATAAAAATTGTGATATAATATCTGTCAGTTACAGCTATTTATGTAGGAGAAATAAATATGACCATTAAATCTGAAAATAAAGAAAAGTCTTTATTTTATCTTAGTATGAGGGATATCACTAATTATGATTCAAGATGGAGTGACAGAAATGTTGAATCTTATGTGAGATTTGATTTGAAAAAGGCTGATAATTACGAATATTCTAAAAAAAGAAATATTTATAAATTTAATGTTGTTGAGATTGAGGATGAGGCAAAATTAATATTGGGAGAAGGGTGATAAAATGCCGTACAATAAAAGAATTAGAATAGGGAAGATAGTAAAAACTCACGGTTTGAAAGGTGAATTTAAAATTTATCCTTATACTACAGACGCATCATCTTTTTCAAACTATAAGAATATTTATGTTGACGGTGTTAACAGCTATTCATTTGAATATGTAAGACAAAATAACAATGTGCTAATTGCTAAATTTAAAGGACTAAACAGTATAGATGATTTACCTTCTCTAATAAATAAGGATATTTTTATTGACTATAGCGAAAAAAGGCGGATGGAAGAAGGAGAATACCTGGTAAGTGAACTTATTGGATTAAAAGTATATGATGGTGAAAATCTGCTTGGCGAGATAAAAGACGTCCTATTGTACGGAGCAAATGATGTATTTAGCGTAATTGATATGGATAATAATGAAAGACTGATTCCTAATGTTAAACAATTTGTCAAAAATATTGATATAGAAAATAAAAAAGTGATTGTAAATCTTATAAAGGGAATGTAGATATGATTTTTAATATTATGACTCTTTTTCCAGGCATCATAAGTGCTTATATCAATGAAAGCATAATAAAAAATGCAATTGAAAATAAGATAATTCAAGTAAATATTTACAATATCAGAGATTATTCCCAAAATAAGCATAAAAAGGTGGATGACTATCCATATGGCGGTGGAGGTGGTATGTTGATGACACCGCAACCTATATATGATTGTTACATGGATATTAAAAAGCATAATAAGAATACTAAACTTTTGTTTTTTTCTCCTAAGGGAAGGACACTTAACAACAATATGTCATATGAATATGCAAAATTAGACAATATTACCTTGTTATGCGGACATTATGAGGGCATAGATCAAAGAATAGTAGATATGATAGTGGATGAGGAAATATCAATAGGTGATTATGTGCTTACCGGTGGAGAATTAGCATCTCTTGTCTTTTTGGACAGTGTATCTAGGAAAATAAGTGGAGTATTGTCTTCAAGTGAAAATGTATCAGATGAAAGCTTTGAAAATAATTTATTAGAATATCCTCAATATACAAGACCCTATGATTTTATGGGAGTAAAGGTACCTGATGTTTTAATCAGCGGGAATCATAAAAAAATAGACGAATGGAGAAAAAATAAATCATTAGAAGAAACAAAGGAAAAAAGACCGGATTTAATAAATTAAGAGGAAGATATAATGGACTTATTTGACAAGGTCATAGACCTGCCTAAGATAGGTGAAAAAAAGCAGAAATTACTAAATAATTTAGGCATTTGCAATATATATGACCTGTTGAATTATTTTCCGAGAAAGTATGAAGATAGGAGAATATTTAAAAAAATTTCTGAAATTAAAGTTAGAGAAAAGGTATGTGTTCATGCTGAGATAATACGATATGAAAAAGTAATGTATAAATTCAAAAAATCTATTATCAATATCTATGTTCAAGATGATACCGGTACAGCGTGTATTAAGCTTTTTAATAATAACTTCATATTGGCGGATTTGGAAAAGGGAAGAGAGATATATTTTTATGGAACTTCTGAGGAAAATATTGACATATTACAGTTTAATTCACCTGAGATAGAGTTTGACAGCAAGGGCAAAAAAACAGGACTTATATACCCTTTGTACCCACTTACAAAAGGTCTTAGAAATACTGAAATAATAAATGTAGTTAAATATGCTATTGAAAATACTAATTTAAGAGATTTGGAGATTTTAGACGAGCATATAAGAAAAAAGTATAGATTATTATCAAGTGATGAGGCTATTAAAAATATACACTTCCCTAAAAATATTGAAATACTGAAACAAAGCAGATATAGATGTATCTTCAATGAATTTTTTGATTTGAACATATTTTTGGGAAATTATAAAAAAAATGTCATAGAAAAAAAGGGAATAGCTTTTAAAAGAGTAGACTTAAGGTCTATTATACAAAAACTACCTTTTAGCCTTACTTCGTCTCAAAATAAGGTGCTTGACGATATAATGTCGGATATGAGCAGTCAGACTCCTATGAGAAGATTAATTCAGGGGGATGTTGGTTCAGGAAAAACTGTCTTGGCTTTTTTGAGTATGTACAACTGTGCTAAAAACGGCTATCAATCTGCTCTTATGGTTCCTACTGAAGTTTTAGCAATCCAACATTATGAATCTGCTCTCAGTTTTTTTGACAGTGAAGATATAAAGGTGGAGTTGCTCACCAAAAGTGTTAAGTCTAAAGAAAAAATCTATAAAAAAATAATGGATGGAGAAGTTGATGTTGTAATAGGAACACAGGCACTAATTCAGGAAAAAGTTCAGTTTTCAAAGCTTGGACTTATTGTTACTGATGAGCAACATAGGTTTGGGGTTAATCAAAGGAAAGAGTTAGAGCAGAAATCAGAAGAACCTGCAGATGTCATTGTAATGAGTGCTACTCCAATTCCAAGGACACTTTCGCTTGTAATACACAAGGACTTGGATATATCAGTAATAGATGAATTACCAAAAAACAGGATAAGAATAAAAACAGTAGCGGAAAATAAGAAAAATGAAAATAAGGTGTTTGATTTTATCCAAAAACAGATTAAACTTGGAAGGCAAGCCTACATAGTTTGTCCTCTTGTAGAAGAAAATGAAGACATGGACTTGATTTCGGTAGATGAACTTCACCATAAAATTCAAACAGTTTTTGATAATGACATTAAAATTGCTAAGTTACATGGAAAAATGAGGTCATCACAAAAAGAAGAGTTACTGAAAGATTTTATGGAAAATAGGATTAATCTTTTAATTTCAACCACTGTAATCGAGGTAGGAATTAATGTGCCAAATGCCACTATAATGGTAATATATGATGCTCAAAGATTTGGTTTGTCACAACTGCATCAGCTAAGAGGAAGAGTTGGAAGAGGAGATAAGCAGTCTTACTGCGTTCTTCTTTATGAAAAAGCAAGTTCTATAACTATGGAGAGAATAAAGACTATAGTTAACAGTAACGATGGATTTGAAATTGCAAGGAAAGATTTGGAGCTTAGGGGTGCAGGTGAAATATTTGGAATAAAACAACATGGGCTTCCTGAATTTAAGATTGCAGACATTTTAAAAAATGCAGATATATTGGAATTATCGCAAAAATGTGCCCAAGAAGTTTTAAATACCTTAGATGATGATAAAATTAGAACTATAAGATTGAGATTGTATGATAAAATGAATATTTCGTAAAGGGAGAGAATATGAGACTAGACAAATATCTGAAACTTACAAGGATAATAAAAAGGCGTACAGTGGCAAAAGACGCAGGAGAAAGCGGAATTATAAGTATCAATGGTAAGATTGCAAAGCCATCCAAAGAAGTAAATATAGGAGATATAATAGAGATTCAATTTCCAAAATCTTCTTATAAAGTAAGAGTACTTGATATCAAGGAACATTTAAAAAAAGAAGAAGCTGAATCTATGTACGAGGTGCTGGAAAATGAGTCAATATAAAGAAAGTTTAAACACGTCAAATAATAGTGATAAAAAGAAAGATATAGACCACTCGATGACTGTTATAATAGTTTTTATAATAGTGATAATAGTCTATTTTTGTCTTTCCATATACAATCAAGAAAGGGATATAGAGTATCTAAAGGGGACGTATAAAGAAATTCAGGAGGAAATGAAAGAAAAAGAAGAAATACTTAAACAGGTTCAAAATGAGCTTAAAACTGTTGACAGCGATGAATTTGTAGAGAAACAGGCAAGGGAAAAACTAAAAATGGTAAAGTCTAATGAAAAAGTATTTATAGACACCAACAGAAAAAATAATGTTCAGGAAGATTAGGTGAAAATATGAAAGTTGCAACTGTAGACATAGGTACTAATTCTATGAGATTGCTGATAGCTGACTATGAAAACAATGAGATTTTTAATAGGAAAAAATATGTTGAGGTCACAAGAATTGGCAAGGGAGTTGATGAAAAAGGAATGATATCAGGAGAGGCAATAAATTTAAATTCCAGCGTATTAGAAAAGTTTATAAGTTTAGCAAAAAGTAAAAGATGCGAGAAAATTAGGGTTATAGGGACATCTGCGCTAAGGGATTCGAAAAATTCTGATGAATTCATAAAAAAAGCGTACGAAAAAACAGGAGTAAATATTGAAATAATAAGTGGAGAAATGGAAGCAAATCTCGGATTTTTAGGCATAAAATCAATCCTGGATGAAAAAAAATATACACTTACAATTGATATTGGTGGAGGTTCAACTGAATTTATACTTGGGAACAGGGATGGAGAATTGGTTTTTTCTAAAAGTGAAAATATAGGAGTAGTAAGGCTTACTGAAAGATTTTTAAAATTAGATATTCCCAGCGATATAGAAATAATTGAAATGGATAAGTATATTGAAACTGTAATTGGAGATACCATTGATGTTCTTAAGAGATATGATATAGGTAAGTTTATTGGGATTGGAGGTACTGCAACTTCCATATCTTCAATGATACAAAAAATGGAGATTTATTGTTCAGATAAGATACACAATTCCAAAATCTATTATGATGAACTCGTAGAGATATATAAAAATCTGAAAAAAATGACACTTGAAGAAAAGAAGATGATAGTAGGTCTTCAAGCAAAAAGAGCAGATGTAATTTTCACAGGTGTTTGTATAATGAAAAAGATTATGTCCATGCTTGATATTGAATATGTTACAGTTAGCGAGTACGACAATCTTGAAGGTATGATATATTTTATGATGTAATTTTAGTAAAATATTAAATAAAAAAGGAGATTAAGATGACACAGTTGGAAAAATATAGAGAAGAAATAATTGAAGTAGATAAACAAATAGCAAAGTTTTTAGAAAAAAGATTTGAAATTGTAACAAAGATAGGAGATTATAAAAGAGAAAAAAATCTGCCTATTCAAGATTTAAAAAGAGATGAAGTAGTGATGAAAAACGCTATTGACTCTTTAGAAAATAATACATATAGAAAAGAGGTCGAAAAAGTATTTCAAAATATTATTCTTACTTCAAAGAGCATTCAGTACTAATTATTTTAATTCAACTAATATTAATTGAATTATCTTTTGAAAATTGGGTAGAAATACAATCGATATTAGGCAATGAAAAGGCTGTTTTTGGAGATTAAATATGATAGAAAGTAAAATTTTGGAACTGATTGATGAAAATTACTATATGATTGCTATATTTGATGATAAGGGTAGTTTGATTCATAAAAATAAAAAATTTAATAAATACTTTAAAAATGTATCTTTGTATGACGAATTTGAAAAAAATGTGTTGAGTTATGACTGTAATGAAGAGGTAAGAAGAGCTTATGTTAAATCTCCTGATTTTGATGGAGTAATAAAATTTGAGATAAATACTAAAGATAATTATATTATGATAACAGGTACAAAGCTTAACTATGATAGATTGATGAATATGCTTAAGCATGTTGAAAATGTAGTAACTGAAGAAGAGGATGATGTTAAGTTTGTAAACTTTAATAAGAACAAGCTTAAACCTTATTCCACTTTTATGGTTGATGATACATGGAATATAAAATATTATTCAGACAATGTATATGAACTTTTCCACGTTGAAAATCCATACTTAAGAGCAATAAATGATATATTCGGAGATGAATTTTTGGAAAAGATAATTGAAAAAAGTGACTTTTTAGATATATTTAACGATTTATGTATAGAGTATGATGATAAGCTGGCTGTAGTTACAAAATCACAATATGGATACACAATAATAAATGTCTATCCTTACTCAAACAAAGCCTACAATAAATTTGAAGAAGTTACTTTGTTAAAGTATAAGGTGGAACAACTTGAAAATGAGTTAATTAGAAGAAAAAAACTGATTGATTTTCAAAAAGATATGATTAAAAATTTGAACAAAAAAATGAAATACGGTGAAAAATAATTTTTTTTCTAAGATGAGAGGGGAACCTCTCTTATTTTTTGGTAAATGACCGACATATAATACAACAAATATAATTTTATTTTTGAAATTATTGACAAAACAATGCTTACAGACTATAATATATTTCGAAAACTTTACAAGCTATTTAACTTAAAGAAGAAAATACTTGTAATTTAGTAATATGAACATATATTACAACAGACATAAAATATTGATATAAAAAGATATTAGAAATATATAATAGTTATAATTTTTATAAAGTTTTGAAAACTTGAGGGATTATGGAAATAAAGGTAAATTCTTATATTAAAAATTATACAGGACCATCACAAAATTATTATAACACTACAAACAGATTTGATTCTATATTAAAGGACAAATTAGGAATTACTAAAAAACAAGATTTGAAAATAAATCAAGATGAAACGTTGATATTTGATATGGACGAGTCTCAGGAACTTGATAATTTTTCGAAATTACTTGTAAAAGACATTTCATCTGTTGTTGTAAACGGACTGATAGATACTAATGACATAAGGAAAAAATCAAATTATTCTGTCGCTTATCTTGATGATAAGTTAAAAAATACTCCTTTGGAAGGACTTGGAGAAGATTTTAAAAGAGCGGAAGATTTGTATGGAGTAAATGCCATTGTTTTGATGGCTATGGCAAAATTGGAATCAAATTTTGGAAGGAGTAAAATAGCTCAAGAAAAAAATAATCTTTTCGGCTTTGGAGCATATGACTCAAGCCCGTATACATCGGCAAAATCTTACGCATCCAAAAAAGATAGTATTTATGATGTTGCGAAACATTTGTCAAACAACTATTTAAGACAGGGCGGGACTTATTTTGAGGGGTATTCAATTGATTCCGTCAATAAAAATTATTCTACAGATAAAGCTTGGGCATCTAAGATTAAGAAAATTTCATCAGAGATAATGAATTTATAAAATAGAACAAATATATAATATGAGGATATGGTGAACAGAAAAACTCGCAGTGAAAGAATAAAGGAAAATAGAGCAAACAGAATGAAAAGAGCGGCAGATATAGTTGAAGGTAAGGTGTCTACCGTAAATACAAAGAATCTCAAACGTAATAAGATGATTATCTTAGGTATATTAATTTTTTGGGCATTTTGTTATATCTATTCCTTTAAAGACAGCAAGGTTTTTTCGTTTAATAACAGACAATTCAAAGAAAAATATGAAGTTTTTGTAGAGAAAAATAAAGATAAATTTGAATATGATAAGGAAATTGACAGATTGTTGAAAAGCAAGACTGAATATTCTTACGTCCAAAAAAGTTCCCAAGAAACTAAAAGTTTGATAGCAACTTATGAGCAAGGTTTATTTAAATCTAATATTAAGAGAGTTGGAGTCTTAGGAAAATATAATAAGAGTGAGATTTTTGATAAGTCTTTTGTGGAAAATATGATTTTAGCCACTTCTTTAACGCTTGATATAACTTATGAGGAGTCTTTCAATTTACTTTTAAAAATGGGTATAGTAAATACAGATTACGCTTTAATCTATGATAAGAATAATATCATTTTGCTTTATGAAGGGAAGTCTTTGAGTTTTTTTGTAAGGGATGAAAATGTCATATTCAATATAGAAAACGAATAATCGAAAGGAATGTCGGTATTGGCACGTTTAATAGTTAGTAAAAGTGATAGATTAGTCGGAGAAGTAATGGTAAGCGGTGCAAAAAATGCCGTATTGCCTATAATTGCAGCTACTTTATTAGTTGAAGGAAAAAGCGTTATAAAAGGTGTGCCTAATTTGAGTGATGTAAATGTGATGTGTGATTTACTCAGATACTTAGGTGCAGTCGTTGAATTTGAAAAAGATACACTTACTATAGATGCAAAAAATATTACAAAAAATGAAGCTCCTTATGAATTGGTTGGTAAGATGAGGGCATCATTTTTAGTACTTGGCCCTTTGATTGCAAGATTTAAAAGAGCAACTGTATCAATGCCTGGGGGATGTCCAATAGGAACAAGGCCAATTGATTTGCATTTAAAAGGTTTTAAAATGTTAAACACTAAGGTTGAGATTGAGCATGGATGTATTGATGCGTATACTACGGATCTTATGGCGAACCATATTTATTTAGATTTTCCGTCAGTGGGTGCTACGGAAAATATAATAATGGCAGCTTCTTTGGCTGATGGAATTACAGTCATTGAAAACGCAGCTGAGGAACCTGAAATAGTCGATTTGGCAAATTTTATAAATGAAATGGGAGGCAAGGTAAGAGGTGCCGGTACGAATACTATAAGGATAACAGGCGTAAAGAAATTAAACGAAGTTGAACATACGGTCATACCTGATAGAATAGAAGCAGGGACATATATGGTTGCAGCAGCGGTTACAAGAGGAGATATAATTGTTAGAAATGTTATAAATGACCACTTAAGACCTGTAATTGCGAAACTGATTGAAGTTGGATGTAAGATTAATGAAGAGGGAGATTTTGTAAGAGTAGTAGGTCCGGATATAATAAAGGCTACTGATATTAAAACTATGCCACATCCTGGATTTCCTACAGATATGCAGTCTCTGTTTATGACATTACTTTCTGTGAGTGATGCCAGTTCTCTCGTTACAGAAACAGTATTTGAAAACAGATTTATGAATGTTAATGAATTAAAGAGAATGGGAGCAGATATAAAGATAGAAGGAAAATCTGCACTTGTAACAGGAGTTAAGGAGTTACAGGGAACATCAGTCAAGGCAACTGACTTAAGAGCAGGCGCTTCACTTATATTAGCAGGACTTATTGCCAATGGAGAATCAGAAATTTCCGACATACATCATATAGATAGAGGGTATGTAGATATAGAAAATAAGATAAGAGCACTTGGGGGCAAGATTAGAAGAGTTGAAGATTAATATAGATTTAAGTTTGGTAGTTTAGAATATTTGAGATAATTATAAAAATTAAGGAGATTTATTATGGCTTTTTCACCGGATATAGGTATAGATTTAGGTACAGCTTCAGTATTGGTGTATGTGAAAGGTAAGGGGATAGTATTACAGGAGCCGTCTGTTGTGGCTATGGATACTAATACCGGTAAGGTATTGGAAGTTGGAGAAGAAGCACAAAGGATGCTTGGTAGAACTCCGGCTCACATTGTTGCGATAAGACCTTTAAAAGACGGTGTCATATCTGACTATGATACTACAGAAAAGATGCTTAAAAACTTCATTCATAAGGTTACAGGTGGAGTTGGGCTATTCAAATTTTTTAAACCTCAGATAATTGTTTGTATACCTTCAGGTGTGACTGAAGTGGAAAAAAGAGCGGTAATTGACGCTACTATGGAAGCAGGAGCAAAAGATGTATTTCTAATTGAAGAACCTATTGCTGCTGCAATAGGTGCGGGTATAGATATTTCTCAACCAAGTGGTAATATGATAGTTGATATAGGTGGTGGTACTACTGATGTTGCTGTTATCTCTCTTGGCGGAATAGTGGAAAGTACATCAATAAAAATGGCAGGAGACAAGTTTGACGAGGCTATAATAAAATTCATGAGAAAACAGCATAACCTTCTTATAGGTGAAAGGACTGCTGAAGAGATAAAAATGACTGTTGGATCAGCGTTTACAAGAGCTAAAGAAGTTTACATGGATGTTAGAGGAAGAAACCAACTTTCAGGACTTCCTGAAACGGTAAGAGTTTCATCTAAGGAGTCTTTTGACGCTCTTAGAGATTCCGTTATACAAATAGCAGATGCTGTTCATTCTGTGTTGGAAAGAACGCCTCCTGAACTTTCTGCGGATATTTCTGATAAGGGTATACTTATGACAGGTGGAGGCTCACTCTTGTGGGGTCTTGATAAGCTTATAGAAGCAAGAACCGGAATAAAGGTGGATATAGCTGAAGATGCTATTTCTTGTGTTGCGAAAGGTACAGGCGAGGCTTTAAAATCATTAAAACAATTAGGAAAAAATTCAAATTCAAGAAGAAGATAAGTATTATTTATTTAGGTATTTTTGCAAAAAAATACCTATTTTTTTATTAATAATATTAATTTTTGTAATAAAATGACGATATATTTAGTAAAATTATGTATAGGAGTTATTATGTTTAGAGGAATATATACGGCATCTTCAGCAATGCAGACCAAACAAAAGCAAATAGAAATAATATCGAATAACATTGCCAATGTAGATACTACAGCTTATAAAAAAGATGTTGGCATAACAGAAGCATTCTCTGAGAAATTATTGATGAAAAGAGAAAATGTTGAAGGTTATCTAAGAGCTGACTCCAATAATGTTAAGGTAAGCAATAAGAACTTGAAAAATGGGCTTGTAAAGACTGATATCGAGATAAGTAGAGGGTATCTAACACTTGAAGATAAAAACGGTAAGGGTTACTATAAGTCAGCAAGTGTTGTAAGAGATGATGAAGGATATTTAAGAACTGTATATAACGAATATAATTCTAATGATATAACAAAATTTGGAGCATATTTGCTCGATGAAAAATCTAATAAAATAAATATTCCTGATGGAGATATAACTGTAGATAACAGTGGAAACATAGTTTCAGGTGGCAGACAAATTGCAAAATTAATAGTACCTGAAGCAAGAAAGTCTATAGGAACAATTAATTCAGGGTCTTTAATTGATAGAGTAATGATTAATTATAATCAGGGGGCGCAGGAAAGAACTGAAAATCCAATGCATATATCACTGGAAGGAAACGGATTTTTCAAGGTGAAATTGGACAATACTGATGTTGTAAAATACTCAAGATCCGGAGTATTCACTATGGACAACTCAGGGGTATTAAGAGACTTCTTGGGCAATATAGTATTGTCTGAAGATAACAGTGAAATAAAAGTGCCTACAAACTCTCGTTCGCTTGAATTTAAAAGTGACGGTACTGTAGTTTCATTGAATAGTGATGGACAAAGAGAGCAAATTGCCAAATTGGCATTGGTAGATATCTATAACAAAGAAGATATGCAAAAGTACGGCCATAGCTACATGCAGATGACAAACAATGCCCAAGCGATAGAACATCCTTTTGGAGGTAAAGTTTTGCAAGGATATCTTGAGAAATCAAATGTAAGCGCCATTGATGAAATGGTCGATATGATACAGATGTACAGAGGATTTGAGTCAGATCAAAAAGTCATAAATGCTTATGATCAGATTATGCAAAAAGCTGCAAACGAAATAGGCAAGATATAGTTTTATGAAAATTTAATTTATTTATAATTCAGGAGATAAAAGATGAGAGCATTGTGGACTGCTGCAAGCGGTATGAAAGCGCAACAATTGAATGTGGATGTAATTTCAAATAATATTTCAAACGTCAATACAACAGGATTTAAGGCACAAAAGACAGAATTCAAGGATTTGTTATATACTTATTCAAATCCAGTAAGCAATGAAGCTAAAATGGGACAACCTGTAAACCTTCAAGTTGGACACGGTGTAATACCTGTTGCTACATCAAGGATATATACTACAGGAAGTGCAGACAAGACAGATAATCCAACAGACCTTGCTATGGTTCAGGGTAATGCCTTTTTCGTAGTCGAAGATCCTAATTCTCCCGGAGAAGAGACAAAGAGATTTTACACAAGAGATGGAAGTTTTAAATTTTCTGTTGAGGACAATCAACTTACATTAGTAACTTCGCAAGGTGAAAAAGTGCTTACAACAGATGATGGATATGTACAAATACCTGAAAACAGTAAGGACTTTGCAGTAAGTCAAAACGGAACTGTCACTGCAAAATCTGCTGAGGGAGAGCTTCTTGAACTTGGACAATTAAAGACGGTTACTTTTGTCAATCCTGAAGGTCTAAAAGCAGTGGGTAGTAACTTTTACGTACCTACAGATAACTCAGGTGAGCCTGTACAGGAGGAAAATGAAACAAGAGAATCTAAGATATATCAAGGATATCTTGAAATGTCTAATGTACAGTTGGTAGATGAAATGGTAAGAATGATTACAGCTCAAAGAGCTTATGAGATTAACTCGAAAACAGTACAAACAGCAGACGATATGCTCAATACCATCAATCAATTGAAGAGATAGGAAGGGGTAGATTATGGATATAAGTAATTCATATGATTCATATATATCGCCTATTCAAAATATAGATAAAGAAAAGATAAAGAATTTAGATAAGAAAAAACTCAAAGAGGCTTCTCAAGGTCTGGAAGCTGAATTTTTAAAGGTTTTTCTTAAACAAAGCAAGAAGCTTATGTTTGACAATCAAAATAAGGAAAATAAGGCTCCAGGAAAGGATATAATGACTGACTTTATGTTCGAAAGATTAGCAGAACATATGGCAATGTCATCACCTTTAGGTCTGTCCGAAATGATAGTGAAAGATATAGAGAAAAAGTCTTCACAAAACAATGAAAGTAATAATCAAAAAGAACAAACTGATACTAAAATCCAATAGAATGATGGATTATTTTATAAAAATAATACACTAAAAGTTTATCATCAAAAGATATGCCAAAGAGTATAATTAAGATAAAATCCATAGTTTAAATAGAATTTTGTAACAAATTTAAATATTTAAAGAAAAGCATAAAAAAGCTCCGTATCAAAAATACGGAGTATTTTTTTAGCCTGGAGGCCATTGAAGATTTCTGCCTGAAAGTATGTGAAAATGCAAGTGGTCAACAGTTTGTCCGCCTTCACTACCTGTGTTACATACAATTCTAAATCCTTTTTCCATATTTTGCTTGTCTGCAATATTTTTTATAGAGTCAAAAATTGCATTTAATATATTGCTGTCGTTTAATTCCAATATATTTGCAAAGTGTTTTTTAGGAATTACAACAATATGGATAGGGGCTTGTGGTTCAATGTCGTTAAATGCCAAGACATGTTCATCTTCGTAAACGACTTTGCTTGGAATTTCTCCACTTACAATCTTACAAAAAATACAATCCATAATAACCTCCTTTTGATTCTTTATTCTAAATATCTAAATAAATAGCTATATAAAATTCTTTGCAAAACCTTATGTTTTACTATTACTTGAAAATCTAAAATTTACAATACAGTCACATTCCTATCTTTGACCTCAAAATACTTTATATCCTTGTCTATATCTATCTTTTCAGTAGTTGTGATAAAGGTTTGAATATTTAGCAGTTTTTCTATAAGCATTTTTCTTCTATTTATATCAAGTTCACTGAATATATCATCCAAAATTACTACAGGATATTCTTTTTTCATATTGTAAATAAGTTCAATTTCTGATAGTTTCAAAGCTATAGTTGCAGTCTTTTTTTGACCTTGAGAACCATATTTCCTTATGTCTATATCACCAATCATAATCTCAATATCATCTTTGTGTATACCCTTACTTGACGTACCTCTAATTATATCATCAGTTCTTGATGAAGATAATAATGAAAATATATCCTCTTTTTTTTCGTATCTGATATTTGGAGAATAGTTTATAATTAGATTTTCCTTTTGAGAAGATATCTTTCCATGAGTTTCATTAGCTATAACTGAGATTTGTTTGATAAAATCTTTTCTATATGCTATGATTTTTTCCATATAGGTTGACAACTGTTCATCATAGATATCAAGCATTATGGTATCCGGATTTTGAGTTTTTAAAAGAGAATTTTTATTTTCCAAGGTCTGATTATAGTCAAGTAGTATATTATAGTATAAAGGCTTAATTTGTGATATTTCCTTGTTCATAAATCCACGTCTGAAAGAGGGGGTATCAGATACTATTTTGGTATCTTCCGGAGAAAATACAACTACATTTACTATTCCCATCAAATCACTGATTTTGCTTATAGGATTTTTATTTATATTTACAGCTTTCTTATCCAAGTTTGATATGCGAATATCTATAGCGTAGGAGTCATCTATATTTTGGATGGATGACTTGATATATGCACTGTCTTTACCAAAGTTTATTACTTCTTTGTCTCTGTTTGTCCTGAAAGACTTTGCAAATGATAGGAAATGAATAGCTTCAACTATATTTGTTTTCCCTTGACCGTTTTGCCCAATAATCATATTGATATTTTCAGAAAATTCCAGCGACAAATTTTCATAGTTTCTGTAATTTTTCAAATGTATATTATTTATCAGCATCAAAGACTACCTGTATTATCTTATTATTTATCTCAACTATGTCGTTTGCTCTTATCTTCTTTCTTTTTTGCAATTCTGCCTTACCGTTGACCTTGACCTTTCCATCCATGATAAGTGCATGAGACTCAGCCCCTGAAGATGTTACATCTGCTAATTTCAACAGTTGGTCCAATTTTATAAATTCCGTATTTATAGTTATTTCCATTAAATTCTCCCAATTATTTATCTATGTACATCAATTATTTTTTTGCTATACACATTAATATATTGAAAATTCTAATTGTACTTGAATATAAACTTTGACAATCATTTAAAAAAATTATACATCATTGTAAATACAAAATCAATAAACAAATATATTTTGTACAGAAAATATGTAGATATTTTAAATTTCTAATGTTATTATATCGGTAATAAGTACTTATTGAGGAGGAAAAATGAATTTTTTAATGAGTTTTAATATGGCAATGGATTACTTGGAGACAGTATTGGACACAGAGATAGATGAGGATGAGATATTTAAAATTACAGGTTATTCCTACCCTATGTTCAGCAGAATATTTTCCATATTTACTGACTTTACTCTTCATGAATATATTAGACTAAGAAGACTTACTAAGGCAGCTATGGAAATAAGTGAAAGCAATATAAAAATTATAGATATTGCTCTAAAATATGGCTACGATTCTCCAAATTCTTTTACATCAGCATTTAAAAAATTTCACAATACTTCCCCGCTTAATGTTAGAAAAGGTGCAGCTATAAAAGTTTTTTCTAAGTTTAGATTGAGCCTAAGTATTCAAGGAGGAGAAAAGATGAATGCAAGAATTGAAGTAAAAAAAGGATTTATGGTGGCAGGAGTAAAAAAAGAAAATATAAATTCAAAATTATGTCCTGAAGTTTGGGAAGAACTCTTTTCAAAAGCAGATTATAATGAGCTGTCAAGTTTAGGAAATAAGATGAGTTACGGTGTATGCTATGATGTTCAGGATGTAAATAAGATTAACTATATGGCAGGATTTGATGTAGAAGATATTGAGAGGGCAAAAAAAATTGGACTTGAGATAATGGAGATACCGGAAGCAAAATATGCTTGTATAGAACTGATAGGGAAGGTTCCGGAATGTATTCATATGGGATGGAAGTTTGCTATGGAGACTTTTTTACCTGAAAACAGATATAAACATTCAGGATCTCCGGATTTTGAAGTATACTTTGAGGGAGATATGTATAGCGATGACTATGTTATGGAACTCTGGATACCTATTATAAAAGAAGATTAAAGTAAGTTATAATTGCTAAATATTGAAAATTATAAAAATAAAAAACAATTTAATAGTAAAACTTAAATAGTAAATAGTATTAAAATATTGATTGACAATATTATTTTCTTATTGTATTATTTAGTTTATTAATTAAAAAAATATGAACTGATAATATACAAATCTATATCTTGAGCCGTAATTTTAAAGTAAAATGTGAAGTTTTATAAGTTTAGAAACAGATATATTTACCAGCAAAAGTAAATTATTGTAGATATAAGAAACTTAGTCTTCTATTAGCTTCAATTATATGAATGGTAGAGTAGCTTTTGTATATTGGATAATAATATATGGAGAAAATGATGAGTATTGCAGTTAAGCTAAAAGAAGAAATATTGTTAAATGCTAAGTTGATAAATAAACAAGAAGCCATGTTGCTTGTTGATGAGGACCTGGAAATACTTTGCAAATGTGCTGATGAGATAAGGGAAAAAATGTGTGACAATAAATTTGACCTTTGTTCCATTGTCAACGGAAAAAGTGGAAAATGTTCAGAAAATTGCAAATTTTGTGCTCAATCGTCATTTTATGATACTAAGGTGGAGGTATATCCTTTACTGGAAATAAAAGAAATGACGAATCTTGCTAAATACAACAAAGAAAAAGGAGTATTAAGATATTCTATAGTAACATCAGGGAGAAAATTAAATGATGGTGAACTTGACTATATGTGTACAGCTACAAAAGACATATTAGGAAACTTGGATGTAAAGGTATGTGCATCATTTGGACTCTTGGATGAAGAGGACTTTGCAAAGATAAAAGAAGCAGGTATTGTTAGAATTCATAACAATCTTGAAACTTCAAGAAGGAATTTTCCCAATATATGTACTACACATAGCTACGATGACAAGATAAGGTCTATAAAAGCTGCTCAAAAAGTTGGATTAGAAGTTTGTAGCGGCGGTATCATGGGACTTGGAGAGACATATGAAGATAGGATAGATATGGCTCTTGATATCAGAGATTTAGGAGTAAGGTCTATTCCAATAAATATGCTTAATGCTATAGAAGGAACTCCTTTTGAAAATAACACAAGACTTAGTAACGATGATATGAGAAGAATAGTTGCAATATTTAGATTTATCAATCCGGGTGCAGCTATAAGACTTGCCGGAGGTAGAGGCTTGCTTGAAGACAGAGGAAAATCATGCTTTAAATCAGGTGCTAATGCTGCTATATCAGGAGATATGTTGACTACGACAGGTATTACTATAAAAGAAGATATTGATATGATAAGAGAGCTTGGATATATAGCAGAAATAATAGAATAACAATTATTAAATCTTATAAAAAATTAAAACATTTAATTTATGCATAAATTGCTATAACAAAAAAATATAAAAAATCACCCAGCTTGTGTAAATTATTAGTGAGGGTGATTTTTTATTTGTATAGCTATTTTATAAGCTTTTGTGCTTCTTTGAAATGTTCATCGCTTGAAGTGTGGACTATGTCGAATAATACTGTTTCAGTATTTGATATTACGGCATGTATCTTGCTCATCATATCAAGGGCGTTGTCATAATTGAACTTGAATCTTGATGCCACCGCATCACTCACTATTGTGACATTATATCCATTTACTACCAAATCTCTAACTGTTTGATATACGCATACATGAGATTCCATACCTATAACTATTATATTTGTTCTGTTATGTTTTTTCAAAGCCTCATCAAGTTCAGGACAAAATCCGCTGAAATCCATCTTTTCATAAACTGCAGGATTGGCTGCCGATTTTAACAATTCTTCACTTGTTTTTCCTAAAGCTCTCGGGTTTTGTTCTGTAAATATTACAGGTATATCGTAAATATTTGTAAGTTGTAACAATGCTTTTGAATTTTTCATAAATGTTTCAGCATTAAACATTGCTTTTATCAATTTTTCTTGGACATCTATGCCAAGTAAAACAGTATTGTTTCTATTAAGATAATATCTTTCTTTCATTTTTTCCACATGACCTTTACCTTGTCCATGACCGCACATAAAATTACCTCCTAAAGAAATTTTAAAAAATTTATTTAATTTTATCATAAATAAGAAATTATATCAAATACTAAGGAAGTAAAAGTAAAAAATTCAAAAAAATTTAAAAAAACTATTGCAAAAATTTTTTTTTGTAATATAATATTAACTGTAGTTAGCACTCGGTGTTATCGAGTGCTAACATTAAAAATAAAGTATTGAATTTTAAGTTGTTTGCACACAAACAATGGAATTTAATTAAATAATGACAAATTTAGGAGGCATTTATCAATGGAAATAAGACCATTAGCAGACAGAGTAGTAATCAAGAAACTTGAAGCTGAAGAAAAGACTAAGGGTGGAATAATACTTACAGGTAGTGCGAAAGAGCAACCTCAAGAAGCTGAAGTTGTAGAAGTAGGTCCTGGTGGAGTAGTTGACGGAAAAGAAGTAAAGATGGAAGTTAAAAAAGGTGACAAAGTATTATTTTCTAAATATGCCGGAACAGAAGTAAAAATTGATGGACAGGAATACACAATTCTTAGACAAAGTGATATATTGGCAATAGTAAAATAGTTTAAAATTATATTGGAGGAATTATAAATGGCTAAAGAAATTAAATTTTCGGAAGAAGCAAGAAAATCATTGGAAAGAGGCGTAAACAAACTCGCTGATACTGTAAAGGTTACACTTGGACCTAAAGGAAGAAATGTAATATTGCAAAAGAGCTTCGGCGCACCTCTTATCACAAATGACGGTGTAACTATAGCAAAAGAGATAGAGTTGGAAGACACTTATGAAAATATGGGTAGCGAGCTTGTTAAAGAAGTTGCTACAAAAACTAACGATATAGCAGGTGACGGAACTACTACAGCTACAGTATTGACACAAGCTATAGTAAGAGAAGGCCTTAAAAATGTTGCTGCAGGATCTAATCCAATACTTTTGAGAAGAGGAATAAACAAGGCAGTAGAAATAGCTGTAGCTACATTGAAAGCAAACTCTAAAAATGTTGAAAATAAGGAATCAATAGCTCAAGTTGCAACAATATCAGGTGGAGATGAAGTAATAGGTAGACTTATTGCAGACGCCATGGAAAAAGTCGGTAAAGACGGTGTAATAACTGTTGAAGAATCAAAGACTATGGATACAGCTCTTAAGACTGTTGAAGGCATGCAATTTGACAGAGGATATGTATCAGCTTACATGGCAACAGATATAGAAAAGATGGAGGCAGTATTGCAAGATCCATATATATTGATAACTGATAGAAAAATAAGCTCTATACAAGATATACTTCCACTATTGGAACAATTGGTACAACAAGGAAGAAAACTTGTGATAATAGCTGAAGATGTAGATGGTGAAGCACTTTCTACACTTGTTGTAAACAAGTTGAGAGGAACATTTGAAGTAGTAGCTGTAAAGGCTCCAGGATTTGGTGACAGAAGAAAAGAAATGTTACAAGATATAGCTATTCTTACTGGTGGACAAGTTATATCTGAAGAACTTGGATTTGACATCAAAGAAACTACTATAGATCAATTGGGAAAAGCAAGCTCTGTAAAAGTTACAAAGGACAATACTACAATAGTTGACGGTGTTGGAGAGCAAGCTGAAATAGAAAAGAGAGTAGAACAAATAAAGGCTCAAATTGAAGAAACAACTTCAGAATTTGATAAAGAAAAACTTCAAGAAAGACTTGCTAAATTGTCAGGCGGAGTAGCAGTAATAGAAGTAGGAGCTGCTACAGAAACAGAACTTAAAGAAAAGAAGCTTAGAATAGAAGACGCTCTAAACGCAACAAGAGCAGCAGTAGAAGAAGGTATAGTTGCTGGTGGCGGTACAGCATTGATAGAAGCTATGAAGGCTGTTGAAAAAGAAATAGATAATGAAGTTGCTGAAGAAAAAACAGGTATGCAAATAGTTGCAAAAGCTCTTCAAGAACCATTGAAACAAATAGCTATAAATGCAGGACTTGAAGGAGCTGTAATAGTTGAAAATGTTAAAACTTCTTCTGCTAATGAAGGATTTGACGCATTGAATGAAAAATATGTAGACATGATAAAAGCTGGTATCATAGATCCAACTAAAGTTACTCGTTCAGCACTTCAAAATGCAGCATCAATTGCGGCAATACTTCTTACAACTGAAGCTGCAGTAGTGGATGTTAAAAAGGATGAACCTGCTATGCCAATGGGTGGCGGAATGCCAGGTATGATGTAGTAATTAAAAATATTAATTATATAAAGTAAAATTTTTCATGAAAAAGCACTTATTAGCAAATAGGTGCTTTTTTGTATATTTTTTTATATAGTCTTTTAATAAAGAAAAAATTGATTTAGCATTTCTACTACGCTGTTTAACATTGCTTGGAAGTTAAAAAATAAAATTGTAAATCTGGGCTTGATATGGTATAATGACACGAGGTTTTTGTTATATATCAAGTTATTTTAAAGTATAATTAGATTCTTGTATTTATAATATAAAATTTAATTTTTAGAATAAGGACGAAACAAAATAAATTATATAGTATTTTAAATGCTTATCTTAAACACTAAATCTAAAATTATGAATATATAGTTGTTTAAAATATAATATATACATTTTTTTAAAAGAACAGATGATAAAGTGATAAAAATTGGGAGTAATACAATATATGATAAATAAAAATGTGGATTATAAAGAGATTATAGGGCAGAAGCTGAGTAAATATAACTTGCAAATTAACTATCCTATGAAGAGTGTTACGAGTTTTCATATTGGCGGAGAGGCTGATTTTTTTGTAAGACCAACATCAGTTTCTGATATAATGGAAATATTGAATATAGCAAAAGATTATTCTTATCCTGTATTTGTAATGGGTAATGGGTCAAATCTGTTGGTATCAGATAAGGGAATTAGAGCAATAGTTATACAGCTTACTGATAATTTCAGTAAGTTGACAAGAATTGATGACTATACAGTAGAAGTTGATGCAGGTATGTCAATGACATCCTTGTCTAAATATTTCTTGGAACAATCTCTTGAGGGTTTTGAATTTGCATGTGGAATTCCTGGTACATTAGGTGGGGCTGTTACAATGAATGCAGGTGCTTATGGTTCTATGATGAGTAAGGTTGTGACAGAGGTAATTGTTCTTGATAAAGATATGAACTTAAGAAAGATAAGCAATGAAAATATGAAATTTTCTTATAGAAACTCAATAATTTCTAAAGAAAATATGCTTGTGCTTACTGTGAGAATAAGGCTTGAAAAAGGTAATTATGATGATATAAAAGCAAAGATTGAAGACTATACTTATAGACGTACAAGTAAGCAACCATTATCTGCATATTCTGCCGGTTCAACATTTAAAAGACCTGAAGGACATTTTGCAGGAAAGTTGATAGAAGATAGCGGACTTAAGGGACTAGTTATGAATAATGCTGCTATTTCTTCACTTCATAGTGGTTTTATAATAAACACAGGTGATGCTACATGTGAGCAAGTAATTAACTTAATAACATTTGTAAAGCAGGTAGTATTAAATAAATTCAATGTTATGTTGGAAGAAGAAGTAAAAATAATAGGAGAGTTTTAAAATATAAGTATATTTTAAATTTAGGATAATAATATGAGTATAATTAAATCTGGCAAATTAAGTATAAATCAATTGGAAGAAATAATATTCAAAAATTTGGGATATGAAAGAGATGACATTATTACAAGACCTTTTGTAGGACAAGATTGCGGTTGTTTCTTAGGAAATGATGATATTATTACAGTAACTTCAGATCCTATAACTGCAACATCAAAAGATATAGGAAGGTTGGCTGTTATAGTAAATCTTAATGATATAGCAACATCTTTTGCAACTCCCTTAGCAATTACAGTTACAATTTTAGCACCTGTTGGTACAACACAGGAAGAGATAAAGGAAATTATGAGTGATATTTCTGATGAATGTGTCAAAAATAAAATACAAGTGATAGGAGGTCATACTGAGGTAACTTCAGCAGTAAATAGACCAATAGTAAGTATAACAGCTTTTGGAAGAATAGAAAGAAGTAAATTTAATAATATTTCCAAGGTTGAGTCAGGTCAAAAGATATACATGAGTAAAAGCATTTCTTTGGAAGGCATAATGATAATTGTTAAAGAGAAAAAAGAAGAGTTAAAAGATGTCTTATCCGAAGATGAAATGCAAAAAGCTGAAAACTTTTATGAAGAATTAAGCATTATAAAGGATGCTTACGTTTTAAGAAATAATGATATATCTTTTCTTCATGATGTTACTGAAGGTGGGATTCTTGGTGCAATTTATGAGATGATGAGATATTGCAACAAGGGTTGTGTAATCAACTATAATGATATAAAGATTAATAATATTACAAGAAAAGTATGTGACCACTATAATATTGATCCAACAAGACTGATATCAAGCGGATGTATGTTGATAATAACAGATGATATATTGGAAGAAGAGATAGATGGAGTAAGCTTTACTCAGATAGGAGTAGTTACTGATGATAATATGATTTTCATCAGAGATGGAAAGACGAATGATATTACTGAGCCTGATTCTGATGCCATATATGAAGTATTATGATTAATTTAAGTGTGAATTAGTATTATATTTTATGATGTTTTGAATAATTCGAAATGAGGGTTTATGAAAAAACTTCTATTAGTAGACAGTGAAGTTTTGCCGGAAGTGTATTCAAAGGTAGTAATGGCAAAACAATTACTGATTTCAGGTAAGGCTAAGGGTGTAAGTGACGCTGTAAAAAAAGCCAATATAAGTAGGAGCTCTTATTACAAATACAAGGACTTTGTCTTCAACACTACAGAGCAGGTAAATGAAAAAAGAGCCACGATAGAAGTATCTCTTGAACACATTCAGGGAATACTTTCAGAGATATTGGATATATTGGCAAAAAATAAGGCTAATATTTTGACTATAAATCAAACTATACCACTTAACAACGTAGCAACACTTACAGTGACTTTAGACATGTCTCAGATGAGCATAGATATTGAAAAATTAATATCAAAAGTAAAAAACAAACACAATGTTTTGGAAGTAAAACTTTTAGGAATAGAATAACAGAGGTTGACAGATATGTTGGAGGAAAAATTTTTTAGAAAACTGGTAATTGCAATAATGTTAATATTAATATTATTTGTTGCCTTTTCTTATGGTATGTTTTATAAAAAACAGCCAACTCTTGAAGTGAACAATGAGGAAAATATATCAAAAAAGACGAATAATATGCCTGTAGAGTTGTTTCAAGTGTTTTCCATGACCAAAGATAATTTGAAAATAAAACTTGGAGATCCCAAACAGGCTGGAGATGATTCTGATTATGATAATAAATATTTAGATTATTCTCAAACATGGTTTGGTAAGAATTTTGTTGCGAGATACTATTATGGAGATTATTCCAGAATGTATCAAACGAATCTTAAAATGAAGAATGAAGATGTAAAAAGTGTCTATGAAGAGATGAAAATACAGCTTGGTGAACCGGTTGTAGATACATTTTTTGATAGTAAAATTGAAGATTTGGACATGAGAATTACCTATTGGGTAAAAGACTCAGTAAGATATGCAATGGTATATGATGAGTCTGTACCTTTTGTGAAGATGAAACTTGAATACTATAAAAATCCAGATAATCACAATGTAGGAGAAAGACCTATAATAATACAAAGAATGGATAAGGTTACAAATTTGGTAGATGGCGAATCTGTGAGCGTATTGCTTGTTGGAGAAAAACCGGAGTATACAAGCACATATTACAAACATGTATATGTCATAGTAGGTACTAAAAACGGAAGTTACTTGGGAAGAATGCCAAACAACAATGACGGAGGTTTTGCACCTAATTTTACAATCAAAAGTATTAACGGTGTAAATACTATCTTAGTTGAAACAGATAATGAATATACAAAATGGTATGTAGGATTTGAATTTAAAGATAAGAAACTTAATTCAGTTTACTCATCTGAAAAAAGTCCAAATTAGTATGAGTTTATACTAAAACTAAAAATCTATTAAAAAACCGTGTAATTTTATTACAGTAGGATTGACAGTCTGTAAAACAAGTAATTTGGTAAAATAATAATCATGGCTTTATAAATGGTGATTAGTATAAACTTGAATTTATAGATTTATAAAATTAAGATATATCAAAGAAAATAAAAGATTAGGCAAAAGCCTAATCTTTTATTTTTCTAAAATTTGCAAGAGCGTAAGGTATCTCTTCAATTATATCTTGAGCAAGTACACTGTTCATATCATTTGATAATTTTCTTGCAATATATGAATGGGTAAATACTGCAAGCAAACAAGAATCAAGTATTGGAATGGATTGACCTACAAAAGAAGTAATCATGCCACAAAGAGCATCTCCCATTCCACCTGTTGCCATCTGAGGAACACCTTCATCACAAATAAAAATTTCTTCACCATTTGTAATAATTGTAGTATCACTTTTTAATACAAGAACTATATTTTCATATCTTTTAGCAAATTCCACTGCTAATATATCTTTATTTTTTATTACATCTTCAATTTTACAATTACATAGTCTTGCAAATTCTCCAAGATGAGGAGTTAGCACCATGGTCGAAAGATTTTTTCTTGTATTTAAAAAATTCATATTTTGAGCTAATACATTCAGTCCGTCTGCATCTATTATTACAGGAGATGTAGAGTTGTCTAATATATACTGTAATTTTTCTTTGCTAAAATCTCTTATGCCAAGACCTGGACCTATTGCTATGACATCACAAGTTTTGACAAGATTTTCAAAATCCCCTTTATAGGAGTCTATATCAAGCACCATTACTTCACTCATCTTTGAAGCAACTATGGGAAATATATCATTCTCAACTGCCAAGGTTACAAGTCCGCTGCCTGACCTCATGCATGCATTTGCACAAATACAACCTGCACCTATATACCTATGACTGCTCCCAATAATCAACACCTTACCATAGGTTCCTTTATGGGATGATTTTTTACGAACAGGTAGAAAATTTTTTACATAATCAAGTGTCAAATATTTCAATACTATCACCACTAAACTTTAATAAACTAATTAAATACTTATTCATAACTAAATTTATTCTAAAATAAAAATAGAGTAATATTTTATAATAAATTCAAAGACTACCCTTTTAGTTGCTTACTTATATTTTTAATATCAAAAGGCAGAATATGGTTTTAATTCCTGAAAGTTAGATTTCCACCATCCATAGAATCAATTATACAAAGGGATTCAAGTCTAATTCCTTGTTCTCTCAGGTATTTCCCGCCTGATTGAAATCCCTTTTCTATAACTATCCCAACTCCTTGAATATTAGCTTTGGCTTGTTTTAACACGTCCATCAAACCTCTAATTGCTTGACCTTCAGCCAAGAAATCGTCAAGTACCAGTACATTTTCTCCAGGTTTAATAAACTTTTGGGCAACAGTTATTGTAAAATCTTTACCATAGGTATATGAATGAACAGTACTTGTAAAGCACTCACCATCCAAGTTTTGACTCTTAGCTTTTTTTGCAAAAACTACAGGTACATTGCCAAAATGTTGTGATGTAATACTTGCTATGGCAATTCCTGACGCCTCTATAGTAAGTATCTTGTCTATCTTTACATCAGAAAATAAAGACTTAAACTCTTTCCCTATCTCATTTAAAAACTCAATATCCAATTGATGATTCAAGAAATTGTCAACCTTTAAGATTTTTCCGTCTTTAACACGACCTTCATTTAATATCTTTTGTTTTAAACTCTTCATTATCTCCTCCTGAAAAAAATAATATGACAAGCATAATACTATATTAATAATAAAAAAACAAGTGAATACTAAATTGTTTAATTGCATTTAAAATTATAAAATATATTATAGTCTAATATGATAATTATATACAATAATAGCACAAAAACTAATAATAAAACTTGTATATTTTGGAGTACATACTTAATAACTTTAACTAACACTAAAAACCTAACAAAAAGCCATATTATTCTATAACAGCAAAATTATTGATAATCTATAAAACGTGTAATTTTCTAAAATATTATTCTTGGCATTATAAAAGGTGATTAGTATAAATTAATAAGTATGATAAACTAAAAAAATAAACTAATTCTCAAAGAAATTCTTTATATTATAAATTAATTTTCTATTGTCCTCATCTTCAAGTATACAAACTCTGAAGTATTTGTCACTAAGACTTTCAAAACTGCTACAATTTCTAATTATTTGCATTTTTTCAAGCATATAGTCGTACAAAAGCTTTGAATTTTTTGTTTCATCAAGTATTTGTACCAATATGAAGTTACCATAGCTATTATATGCTTTGAGATTTTTAATATTATTTAGACTTTCAAATAGATATTTCCTTTGATTTGTGATTTTTTCAAAACTTGATTTATGAAAATCATAATCAAGAAACATCTCTTTTCCTACTATATCTGCAAAAATATTAATATCCCAAAGAATATTAAGATTTCTTATAAGTTCTTCTTTAACAGTCTTATTGGAAGTTATACTGTAACCAAGTCTCATACCCGGGCAGGCAAAAAATTTACTTGTACTTCTGATTATGAACAATTTATCGTATTTTTGTGTTATGTCTACAGCACTGTATTTATTCATATCTGTGAATTCCACATAGGTTTCATCTATAACTATGTTTGCAGTTGTATTTTTAAGGATTTGTTCAATATCATCCTTAGAAATTACAGTTCCGGTAGGATTGTTGGGATTACAGATTATCACTGTATCTATACTATTTGATTTAATATTTTTTATAAAAGCATCAATATCAATTTCAAAATTACTTTCAGCCTTAAGTTCATAATAAAAAATATTTGAATTTACACCCAGTAATTCATTTCTATATTCATCATAAGCAGGGGACAAAATAAGTGCATTTTTGGGTGAAAGTATTTTTATATATCCGGAAATAAAGGAACTTGCACCGCAACCAAGTAAAATATCTTCATAGTTACAATGACAATATTCTTTAATAGCATATTTTAAGTCCTTGTATTGAGGATCAGGATAAATGCTTATTTTTTCTACACTATCTCTTAATTTTTGAATAGCCTTTTTGCTTGGGGCAAAAGGGTTGATATTTGAACTGAAATCTTTGAAGTCTTCAATACTGCAGTTGAGTTTTTTTGAAAGAGAAAAAAGATTGGCTCCATGTGATGAGCTTGACATGACTATCTCCTATCTAAATTTATAATTTAATTTTGTATTGTTGTAAAACTATTTTAAACATTGAAATTGTAACATAAAATTAGAAAAACTTCAAACAGCAAAATAATAATTTTTACTAAGATATTTTCTCTAATTCTTATAATTTTTGTGATATTATGATATAATCATAGTGTTTTGATTTAAATACTATGAGCTCAATTAATAGTTTATTCAAAATATGAGGGTCTGTAAATAGGAATTATTAAAAAATAATCGATTTAAGACAAATTTGTTATATATAAATCATTATACTAAATGGAGATTGGTAAAAGCTATGGGTGATAATATGAAAAATACTATGCTTAGTGATATGGTAAGACCTAACAAACTTCAAGATGTTTTTGGTCAGGAACATATCACTGCAAAAGGTATGATTATAGATATGGCAATAAGGCGAAACAATATTCCAAATATGATATTTTATGGGGTTCCGGGAGTGGGAAAAACTACTGTAGCAAAGATAATAGCAGAAAATACAACTATGCCTATACATATGTTTAATGCTACTCATTGCAAGACAGATGATGTTAGAAAGGTAATATTATCGTATACAGACGGTATATTTAAACAAAGACCTTTGATTTATATAGACGAGTTGCAAAACTTCAATAAAAAACAACAACAGATGTTACTTGATTATATTGAAACAGGTCAAATAGGATTTATAGGTGCGACAACAGAAAATCCTTACCAATATATTTATAAGGCATTGCTTAGTAGGTTGATAGTTTTGGAGTTTCATCCGGTAGCTGAAAAGGATATAGAAAAAAATATAAATCATATTGTTGAAAAATTAAAAGGGCAAATAAAAATAGAAATAAGTCAAAAAGCAGTAAAGCTCATTGCATCATATGCAAATGGAGACGTAAGACGTTCTGTAAACTTACTTGAGCTTATCTTGGATTTGTATTTGGAAAATGATGAAATAAAAATTGATGAAGAAATTCTAAAATCCCTCAATATATCAAAGCAACTCACTTATGATTTAAATTCTGACAGTTATTATGATTTATTAAGTGCATTTCACAAATCTGTCAGAGGATCAGATGAAAATGCAGCCTTACATTACCTTGCAAGGGCTATAAAGGCAGGAGATATTAAAGCGATTTGTAGAAGACTTTTGTGTATTGCAAGTGAAGATATAGGAATGGCATTTCCAAATGCAGCAGCAATAGTGAAAAATCTCGTGGATTCTGCCTTATTCTTAGGTTTACCTGAGGCAAAACTTCCACTTGCTCAGGCTGTAATCTTACTTGCAACTGCTCCAAAATCTAATTCTGTTACACTTGCTATAGATAAAGCTCTTTCAGACATTGAAACTATGAGTATAGGAGATATACCGATGCATCTAAAAGATGCACATTACTCCGGAGCTAAGAAAATGGGGAGAGGGTTAGAGTATAAGTATCCTCATAATTATGAAAATAATTATACTCAGCAACAATATTTACCTGATGAACTCAAAGACAGAGTATATTATATAGAGCAAAAAAATAAGTATGAAAATGAAGTTTTGGCTTATAAGAAAAAAATAGGAAAGATAAAATAGATTTAGAAAAGAGATGATTAATATTATAGAATTTAAGGGCATTGAAGAAAAAGATTATTTTAAATTGACAGCTCTTATAGAAAAACTGGCTGATGAAAGTAATTTTTACCCCTTTACTTCCAGTGACTACAATGTAAGTGATGAAAGTCAGAGACTTTTTATACAAAGATTAAATAATGAAAAAAACTCATATATATGCGGAGCATATTTTAAAGATGATATAGTAGGCGTAGTATATCTCTACGGAGGTAACAGGATACGTAATTATCATTCTACAACACTTGGGATAGGTGTACTGAAGTCACATACTAATCTTGGTATAGGAAAAAAACTTATGCAAGAAGCCATAGATTATGCCTATAAGTCCGATGTGATTGGTAAGATTAATGTTCAAGTAATAAAAGAAAATATTAGAGCTATAAGCTTTTACAAGAAGAACTGTTTTGAAGTCGAGGGGGTTGAAAAGAGGAGTCTTTTCATAGACGGATTATTCCATGATGCTATAAATATGGGGCTTATAATACAGTAAAAATATAAGTTGGTAACTAAAAAATTAACTTTTATAAATATAAATTTACTTAATAAGTACAACATTAAATTAAATAGTAATTGTTCAGAAAATAAAAACTTGTATAATACAGTTTTTTACTAAATCTAAAAAATTAGATAGAATATTTTTTAATACATTATATAATTAATACTAAAACCTAATAGAATAATGGAATTAATTTGTAAAAATTCTTCCACTCAAAGTTTATTAACAAAATATGTGCTAAAGGGTGTCACAAGTATAAATCCATAGTTTAAATAGATTTTAGTATAAGTTATAAAATATAGACTCTTTTTAAATATTATTGATGAACATTATCCATAGACTAAATAGATATAATTATTAATGCTATATTGGAACTACAAGATTAAAGGGAGATAGGATGAAGGCTTTTGGTGGATTTGTACTTTTAGATATGAGTGGCTTTGAAAAAAATGAAATACTCTTCAACCTTAAAAATATGTGGAAGATGAATATCAATGCTGACACAAAAAACTACAAAGAAAGCGAAAATATGCTTAGATTTGAGTTTGAAGATACTGATTGTGTCATACTTTATACTGAAAAAAAACTCAAAGATGAATGGATGATTAACAGGGCGAGAATGAACTACAACTTTGAAAATGCAGTGCAGATTTGTCAAAATAATGTAGCTTACATCACGATAGGAGTTACAGGAGATGGCAGATATGTAGATTTGGCAATACTGTTTAATAAGATTGCATCAGTTTGTCTTAATACCAATAATGCAAGAGCAATATATTGCAGTCATAATGTCATGGAAAAGTCTGATTATATAAGAGAAAGTTATTATCTGAAGAATAATTATTTGCCAATAGAAAATCTTATATATATAGGCTTTGTACAAAGAGAAGATGAAGTAAAGCATAAAGTAATAACATCAGTATATTCTTTAGGAATGAAATTTTTTGATAAATGTGAGCTTGAAATAGTAGAATCAAACGAAGATATAGAAAAATTGAGAAATAGAATGCTAAATATCGCATACTATATAATAGACAATGACATTCTTTTTACGGATGAGGAGACCATTACTATCAGCGAAAAAGATGATAATGGTAATGTGATACCTACAAAATATACTATAAATCAGGAAAAGTCTGTAAATGTAAACTCAGTTTATAGTTTGATAATTAAATAAGAATTATAAAAAACTCAGTATTAATTTGTAGTTTAACAGAGATTAGTGTTATAATAAAATTGTAAAAAAGCAGACTATAATAAATTTGAAATATAAATATAATCTGCTTTTTTATACTGTATTTTTATATTCTATAAAAATATCCAATATTAGTGGATAAAATAGTTCTTGAAAACTTATAAAAATATCATAAATTAAAGTACATATAATTTATACTATTTATTTAATTTATATAATTTTTTATTTTCATACATTTTCTTATCGGATGATTTCAACACATCATCTATATCCATCGTCGAAGATGGGTCAAACACATCATATCCTATTGCATAGTCAAGTTTTATCTTACCTTCTGCAGTGTCAATTTCTATATTTTGCTTTTTTAACATATCTACATCTTTATATGAAAAATCCTGTTTTGTAATTATAATAAACTCGTCTCCTCCTACTCTATATACATCTGAGTCGGCTATATTTTCCTTTAAAAAAGTACCTATTGTTTTTATAGCAAGATCCCCGTAAGAGTGACCAAGGTTGTCATTAATCTCTTTTAAATTATTCAAATCAACCGAAATTATTGTAATTTTTGTAGGGTTTTTCCTTGAAAAATTCATATCATTCTCAAAAGAATATCTATTTTTAAGAGATGTTAGAGAATCAATAGAAGCTATTTTTTCATATATTTTTATGGTAGTAGATTTTTCTTGTATCTTGAAATAAATATTAGTTAAAAAGTATACCTGAAAACATATTAGTAATAATACACAACTTAGAATTACAAGAGAAAAATATCTTTCTGTCCCTATAAAAAGTATTATAAAAGAAGATAAAATTGCAAAAAATATAGGTAATGATAATATAAATAGACTGTTTCTTTCAGTATATTTTTCAGGTCTTGAAAAAATAATTGCTATTACAACAATAATAGATGTTATTGCTAGTATTACATAAGTAATAGGTGCCATTTCCTCAAAATCTGCATATTTAAATATTGTAAGAGCAAGTTGAATAAAATAGTTGAGAAATACAGCTATGATACTCAACTTAACTGCTATATCAAATTTAGGGTTAAGTTTGTTTTCAATCAATTTTAAAAAAGGGTATGACAAAAACATCATTGATATATATTCAAGAAAATGTATTAAAATCTTATAATCACTAAGCCAATATATAAAGGTCTTATAGCTTGAAAAAGAATAAATTGATAGTATAAAAGATAAGAGAGCAATGTATTTGATTTTTTTCATTTGCTCAATATTTTCAGTAAGTTGCTCATTTCTTAAAAAAGATCCAAATAAAATTATAAAAGATATTATTGACAATATAAGAAGAATAAAGGTAACAAGAATATAAAACAGTTCATTTTTTATAAGAAAAATGTTAAAATTTATTCTGTTCCCTATATAAATATTGTTTAGGACATATCTGTTACTATGTTTTAATTTTGGTGTAAAGTGAATCTTTAATAAACTGCTTTTTGATTGAGATGGAAGGTCTATTAGTGTATAATCATAACTACCACCGTTATATATCAAAGAATCATCCGGAACTTTGTACTCGTAAAATACATCACTACCAAGTGAAACAGTAAAATCAGTAGATCCTGTAAAAAGTGCCACTGATTTTTTATGCAAAGAACCAAAATACTTCAAATCTACATAAATTGAAAAAGGCTCTTTGGTAAAAACTTGTTTTGGTGTATTTACATACTCAATTCGATTGTCACTGTATTCTAACCTAATATGCTGTGTTATTTTTTCTACAGGTACAAAATCTTTCGTGTTTGAGCTGGTATTTTTTAACTGTAAGGATACTATCAACAAAAACACAGTTGATATATATGTCAATATTATTAAAAATTTAATTATGAAGCTAAATTTTTTGTCTCTCATGAGATCTATCCTAATTGTATATTATAAATAAATTAACTTGTTTAATAAATACATACATAAGCTTAATTTAATACTTATATATGAGTAGTTTATCGAAATTTTTTTATAAAACTTAAGTTTCAGTTTAAGTAGAAGTAATATAATTTTTTACATAAGTTATATAAATTAGCTTTTAAATGTTGAAATTGACATATATTTAAATATTTTCTTGTCATAAAACAACTGTAAGACAAATTTAAAATTAAGGGGGCAAATTTATGAAAGCAAAATTAAGCTACTTTTTTTCAGCAATGCTTGGTGTGATAATAGGAGCAGGCATTACTCTGTCAGCGGTATTGCCACAGGCTAATAGGATGAACCTTACAAATACAAGTAACAACGAAATAAATCAGACTAAGACTCAACAACTTTCTACTACTTTAAATTCTGATTACGAGAATCTGTATAAAAATGTTGTAAAAACATCTATGCCTTCTGTTGTCGGTATTACTACAGTATTTTTGGACAATACATCTCAAGATTCGTATTTTGAATTCTTTTTTGGAGACTCAAATCAAAGTTCGCAAGTAAGACAAGGTCTTGGAACAGGTGTTATAGTGGATTCATCAGGATATATATTGACCAACGCACACGTTGTAAAAGACGGACAGGCTGAAAAAGTAAATGTACTTTTTAATGATGGAACATCGAAAGAAGCAAAAGTCAAATGGTACGATACAAATTTGGACTTAGCTATAATAAAGGTCGAAGGGGAAAATTACCCTGTAGCAAAACTTGGAGACAGCGACAAAACCGAAGTTGGAGATATTGCTATAGCCATTGGGAATCCGCTTGGATTGCAGTTTGAAAGAACAGTAACTCAAGGTATAATAAGTGGATTGGACAGGACTGTACAACTTGACGCAACTACTACAATGAGTAATCTAATACAAACAGATGCTTCAATTAATCAAGGAAACAGTGGTGGACCATTGTTAAACTCAAAAGGTGAAGTAATAGGTATAAACACTATAAAAGCTGCAGGTGGAGAAGGCTTAGGTTTCTCAATCCCTATCAATACAGCAAAACTTTTCGTAGATATAATTAAAGAAAACGGAGAAATAAAAGAAAAACCTATAATAGGTATAAAAGGTATTTCTGTAGATCAGTTAAAAAGCTCAGAAGAATTGAAAATTGATTCAAAGACAGGAGTATATGTTTACAGTGTATACGATGAATCTCCTGCAAGCAAAGCCGGTCTTAAAAAAGGCGATATTATTATAAAGATGAATGATGACGAAATAAAAAATATGCTTGACCTACAGTCTTCACTTTATAAGAATGGTCAAAATATTGAAAAATCAGTAGAGTTGACTGTACTAAGAGATGGCAAAGAGATAAAATTATCTACAAAACTTATGTCCCAAGAGGAGCTTAATAAAAACAATAATTCTCTAAAGAGCATATTTGGAACAAATAGTAGAAATTAGAAAAAATTTTATTTTTATATTATTTTATCTAAACTAAAGTATTTGAAAACAACAGTAAATTTAAGAAAAGATAAAATATTTGAGAAAAATATAAACAAGTAAAGATGAATTTATCCGATTATAAAAATCATTAAAAGAAAATAAGTTTTTATCTAATTTAAGTAATAACTAAGTACAAAATTTGATATAAAGTAAAAAGGCAGATTGTGTTACAGTCTGTCTTTTTTATATAGATATAATAATATATATAAATGCGTTAATAAACTTTTCTTTTATATTGTAATATTTAGCTATAAAGTGTATAATAAAAATCATTAATTTAAAGATTAGAAATAGTATTAGGAGATATATGTTTGAGTTAAAGGACGCTTTTTTAGATATGTATAGTTTCTTTGATATAGATGAGGAAGATTTTACATATATGAAAAAGGTGGAAGATGAGTTAAAATCTGAGTATGAAAAATATGACAAAATAAAAGAATTCAATCAGCTGAAAGTATTAAGGGCAATGCAAAAAGCAAGGCTAAGTGACATACATTTTTCTTCAACTACAGGCTATGGATATAATGATATAGGTAGAGAAAAAGTAGAAGAGATATTTGCAAATGTGTTCAATGCTGAGGATGCCCTTGTAAGACCATCAATTGCAAACGGCACACATGCTCTGTCGATTTGTCTTAACGCTTTGTTAATGCCGGGGGATACTATGCTTGCAATAACCGGCAAGCCTTATGATACACTTGATAATGTAATAGGTATAGTCGATGAAGAGATGTCTTTAAAAGAATATGGTATAAAATACAAGCAAGTTGACTTGATTAATAATGGAGATTTTGACATTGACAAAATAGAAGAAGAACTTGTAGCTGATAAAAGTATTAAGATGGCATATATACAGCGTTCAAAGGGATATTCAACAAGAAAATCTATAACTGTAAATGACATAAAAAAAATAGTTAAAGAAATAAGACTTGTGAGACAAGACACTACTATAATGGTTGATAATTGCTATGGAGAGTTCTTGGATTATTTGGAGCCGACTGATGTAGAAGTCGATATAATGGCAGGCTCTTTGATTAAAAATCCTGGTGGAGGCTTGGCTATAACAGGAGGGTATATAGTTGGAAGACAGCCACTTGTTGAGAGATGTGCTAAGAGATTGACATCAAACAGTATAGGTAAAGAATGTGGACTTACATTTAATACAAATAGAATTACGCTTCAGGGGCTATTTATGGCACCAGGCGTGGTAAACGGAGCTATAAAAGGAGCAGTTTTAACTGCAAAGCTCTTTGAAAACGACGGCTATAATGTATTTCCTAAATCAAGTGACGAGAGAAGTGACATAATTCAGTCAGTAGTTTTTGAAACTGAAAAAGAAGTTATAGAATTTTGCAAAGCGATTCAAAGGTCGGCGCCAGTTGATTCTTATGTAACTCCTGAGCCATGGGATATGCCTGGGTATAACTGTAAGGTCATAATGGCGGCAGGAGCATTCGTTCAAGGTTCATCTATAGAACTTAGTGCTGATTCACCAATAAGGGAGCCTTATACAGTATATTTTCAAGGCGGACTTACCTATGAACATTCAAAAATTGGCGCTATGATGGCATATAAAGCTATTAAAAAAATTCAGGGAGATATTTATGGATATTAATCTATTAAAAGACAATGATTTATTATTTACTTTAAAAAAAGAAGAACACAGTGTTGAAAAATTAAGATTTATTTTTGAAAATCACAATGAGATAAAATTTGTTTCTCTTGCAGGCTATGATTTGCGTGGAAATGCAACTGATGCAAAAATACCTGTAAGCATAATAATAGATGATATAGAAAATTTTTTGAAAAATGGCGTTCAAACTGACGGCTCAAGTGTGGAGCTCAGGAAAATAGCTTCTCTTAACGATGCCAAGGTAACTATAATTCCAGATATGGACTGTGATTGGCATGTAGATTATAATTTTTATCACTTGGATGAAAATACTCAAAAACCTATCGGTACTCTTAGAATACCGTCATTTCTTATGCACAATGACAAGATAGTTTGCTCCAGAGGTGTGCTAAGAAGAGCTGTTACATGTATGGAAAAACATATGATGGCTGTACTTAACAACAATAAGAGTGTTAGAGAGGAGATTGGAATAACTGATGAAAATGTAGAAGAAGTTCTACTGTCATCTGCTACAGAATTGGAATTTTGGGTAAAAACTCCGGAGGAAATAAGAGATATAGAGGAGTTATCCACTTCTCAGGTGCTCAAAGAGCAATATTGGAAAAGAACCGAGGGTAATGTCAGGACAGCTGTGGAGTATTGCCTTTTGCTTATGGAAAAATATGGATTTGCTCCTGAAATGGGACATAAGGAAGTAGGAGGAGTACATTCAAAGCTTGCTGAAAATGGCGACCATGTGCATATAATGGAGCAACTTGAGATAGATTGGAAGTATTCAGATCCTATCACAACTGCTGATAACTTATATATAGTTAAGAATCTTGTCATGGATATTTTCAACAGTTACGGCTTGGAAGTAACTTTTGACGCAAAACCTGTAGATAAGGTGGCAGGGAGTGGAGAGCATACTCACATTGGAATTATGGCAAGACTAAGCAACGGAAAAATTATAAATATTTTTAATCATGTTGACAAAGAAAAATATTATATGAGCAGTATAGGTTTTGGAGCCTTAGCTGGGATACTTAAAAACTATGAGGTAATTAATCCTTTTGTTACAGCTACAACTGATGGTTTTAACAGACTTAAACCGGGATTTGAGGCTCCTATTTGTATAGTTACGTCACTTGGAAAATCTCCTACCATACCTTCAAGAAACCGCTCAATATTGGTAGGGCTGATAAAGGACAATGACAATGATAAGCAGACAAGATTTGAACTTAGGGCAACAAATCCTAATTCAAACCTATATCTTGTAATCTCTGCAACATATCAAAGTATGATGGATGGTATAAATGCATATTGCGGTAAATATAACATAGATTTTATACAAAAAGAAATGTCCAAAGAAGCAAATGAAGATGCAGTATATTTGGAAAAAGAAAGAGTCTATAGGACTGAAAAAAATGTCTTTGAAGAATTTACACAAGAAGAAAGAAATAAATTCTTTTCAACTCCTCCTGCAACAGTATACGAAAATATTATAGCCTTTGACAAATATAAGGATAAGGTTAATATACTAAAAAAAGATGATGTCTTTACAGATGAAATTATACTTTCATATAAGACTTCAACGCTTGAATTTTGGGCTAAAGAATTAAAAGGCAGAATAGTTGAATCAAATAGAGATAAGATAAGAGATTTTGTTAGACTTCACGATCATCAAAGTATATCAGATCTTGATATAGTAAACTGGACAAGGATAGAAAATATCAAGTGGGAACTGATGAAAGATACTGTTGAAACAAAATCACTGTTTTCTCAAATTGATTTAGCTATTGATGAAGAGAGATATGAAGAGGCATCTGATTTGCAAAAAATCATGTCTCAAAAAGTCGGAGAGCTGACTGATTTATATACTAAATATAAGAAAAATATTTTTTAGAAAAATAAAATTTAAAATAATACAAAATATTTAATATTAAAATAAAGCTTAACTATAAACAGAACTTTTGTTAATAAGATGTATAAAAACGGAGATAGATATGGATATAAGAACTAAAAAGTGGGAAATACTTTGCAATGAAGAGGAACTTGCAAAAATATCATTAAGATTGGGAGAACAAATTTCAAAGGATTATGAAAATAAAAAGCTTCTTGTGATATCAATACTTAAGGGTGCAATGTTCTTTACATCTGATCTTACAAAAAATATTAAGATTCCAACAAAGATAGACTTTATGATGACATCAAGCTATGGAGACGGAAAGGTAAATCTTGGGGAAGTACTAATAATAAAGGATATAGATTATTCACTTGAAGGCTATGATGTTTTGATAGTTGATGATGTTCTTGATACAGCTATCACTATGGACTTTTTGATTAAGCATTTGAAAAAGAAAAATCCTAACTCAATAAAAAGTTGCGTGCTTTTTAATAAGCAGGCAGGTAGAAAAGTTGAATTATCGGCTGACTATGTAGGAATGGAAATAGCAGATAAATTTCTCGTGGGATATGGATTAGACTATGAAGACATATATAGGAATATTCCTTATGTGTTTTGTGTATTGAATGAAGATAGATAGAGGATGATTTATGGAGCAATATCAATATCTAAGCGAAATTTATGATAAATCTATGGAGCTTTCAGGCATTGACTATGACAAATGGTTTGGAAAAATACAGGATTTGCTTGGAAATGATAAGGAAAATATAAAGAATATATTGGAATTGGGTTGCGGTACCGGAAATATAACTCAAAGACTTTTGGAATACGGATATGAGGTAGTTGGAGTTGATATAAGCGGTGAGATGCTAAGCATTGCAAAGGAAAAACTTGGAAATTTTTCCCAAAAAGTAATATTTATGCAACAAGATGTCTGTGATTTTGATTTTGATATCTATGAAATAGATATGATATTAGCTGTAAATGACTTGATTAATTATATTACAGATGTTGCAGATCTTAAAAATCTCTTTGCTTTTTGCTACGAACATTTAAGAAATGGTGGCATTTTACTTTTTGACATAAGTTCAAAATATAAAATTGAGAATATTCTTTCAAATAATGTATTTTTTGAAGAGGATGAGGACTATTGTATGATATGGCAAAACTCATACGATAATGATGAGAAAGTCATAGATATGTATATAGATATCTTCAAAAAAAAGCAAGGCGGACTGTATGAGCGTTATCAGGAGGAACATACTCAAAGAGCTTATGATGAGGATGAAATTGTAGAACTTTTGAAAGAAGTTGGATTCCAAAATATAAAAATGGAATATATAATATCTGATAACGGTGAAAAGAAAAGCGAAAGAATATTCTTTTTAATGAAAAAATAGTAGATACGGATGCAGGACGTACATAAGTGATTATGTCCTCATCCGTTTTTAAAAGGACTAATATGATTTATATAGTAGGTATAGGCACAGGGTTTGGTGAATATAGCGACATTACTCTAAGAGCAGTGCAAATAATCAAATATAGTACGATAATCATAGGCAGTGGCAGGCAACTGGAACTTGCAAAAAAATATAATCAGAATGCCAATATAGTTAAATATGAAAAGATAACGGATATTATTAAAATTCTAAAAGAAAATATAGATAAGACAATCTCAGTATTGGCATCCGGAAATCCAAGCCTTTACGGTATAGCAGATTTTATTATTAAAAATATGAACCCATTTGAAGATATAGAAATTATCTCCGGTATAAGCAGCGTGGAATACCTGTTTTCTAAGTTAAAAATAACTATGAATGATCTTTATATTACCTCTTTTCATGGAAGAAAACTTGATGAAGAGATGGTATTAAAATCGAAAAAAACAGCTTTTTTTACGGACAATAAGACGAGTTTGTATGATATAGCACAAATTTATTTAAAAAACGAGCTCAATCCTATTTTTATAATAGGTGAAAATCTCTCCTATCCAAATGAGAAAATAAGAAAACTAAGGGCTGACGAGATAAAAGTAGATGATGAATTCAAAATGTATATATTGATAGTTATCAATGAATAGGAGCATATAATATGGAAGCTTTTTTTCCTGAATATATAGAAGTAGCAAATATTAAATACTATAAGAAATCGAAAAAAATTCAAATATATTTGACATCAAAAGACTTTATAAAACAGGAGTTTTTGGACGAAAAAGTCAGAATAATAAGTGAGAAATTTGAGATAGATGACGTGGAAATAATACCTCAATATGTTGTTTCTCAAGAAGAAAAAGAAAAACTTATATTATATTCAAATATATTAAGAGTTAAGATAAATAGCCTATTCCCGTCAACTAAGGAATTAAATGGAAGTCTTAAGATTGACTATGTTGACGACAGATATGAAATTATCATTACAAAATCACCAATATACAGCATGCTAATTAGTAAAAATGCCAAACAAATAATAGAAGAGTCTATTAAGTCAGAACTATCTTTGGATATAAAATGCGAATTAATATTACAAGAAGATAATTTAGATATTGAAGAATACATTAAAAATCAAAAAAGTGAAAATTCAGACATATTAAACGATGCACTTAAACCTAAGATAGAAGAAAAATCTAATAAAAATACTGCTCAAGTAAAAAAAGTAGAGATTAAGGGTGATGCAGAAAAAATATCATCTATAAATGGTGAAATGGAAAATGTCATCATCTCAGGACAGGTATATTCTTGTACGACTAAGGATATAAAAAATGATAAGAAATTAATGGAGTTTGTATTAAGTGATGACAGTGGAGCAATTTACTGTAAGAAATTCCTAAACCAAAACGATGTAGTATTATCCAATGGACAATATGTGAAGATAAGTGGAAATGCAGAGAATGACAGCTATAAGCATGAGTTAGTGATAATGGCGAAGAAAATTCAGGAAGTAGTAAAAATTGCTAAAAAAGACCTGTCACAGGAAAAGATGGTAGAATTACACGTTCACACAAATATGTCACAAATGGACGGACTTACAAGTGTTAAGGAATTGATGAGCAGGATAAAAAGCTATGAACATTGCGCAGTGGCAATAACGGATCATGCTGTAGTACAGGCATTTCCGGACGTAATGGAAGTGGCAAATAAACAAGGCGTAAAGCCGATATACGGATGTGAGTTTTATGTTGTGGAAGATACTCAGGAGCATATAAAAGTAAGAAAAAAAGCAGAATTTGATGCTAAATATGTAGTTTTTGACCTTGAAACAACCGGATTTTCTAATAGAAATGACGCTATAACTGAAATAGGTGCGATAAAGGTTGAAAATGGAGAGATAGTAGAAGAGTTCTCACAGCTTATAAATCCGGAAAGACCCATACCTGAAAAAATACAAAAACTTACAGGAATAACTAACGAAATGGTGCTTGATAAACCTACAATATCAGAAGTTTTACCTAAGTTTTTAGATTTTTGCAAGGATAGTATCTTAGTTGCTCATAATTCTGACTTTGATACTGGCTTTGTAAGAGAAAAGGCAAGTGAAAATAATTTGACTTATGATTTTGACGCCATTGACACTGTAATATTGTCAAGACTTCTAATGCCGGATCTAAAAAATCATAAGCTTAATACTATAGCTAAGGAGCTGAATGTTTCTCTTGAAAATCACCATAGAGCTGTTGATGATGCTACAGCGACTGCACAAATATTTTTGACATTTATCTCAAAGTTAAAAGCTATGGATATTGATAACTTTAATGAAATAAATGAAAAAATAAATAGTATTGATACCAGTAAGTTAAGACCCTCAAATGTAGTAATTCTTGCTAAAAATCAAGCTGGAATCAAAGATTTGTATAAATTGGTGTCACTTGCTCATACTAAATATCTTTACTCTGGTACTCCTACCATACCTAAGTCTGAGATAAAAAATCACAGGGAAAATCTTCTTGTAGGCAGCGGATTTTATGAAAGTGATGTTTTTTCTGCCATATTGAAAAATAAACCTGTAAATGAAATTGAAAGTATTGTAGACTTTTATGACTATATAGAAATAAACCCTGTAACTACAATGAATTCAATGATTAATGATGAGTCTGTAAGAAATGTAGAAGAAATAAAAAATATAAACAAGACTATATATCAGATTGCTACGAAAATGGGAAAAACAGTAATTGCTTCTTCAAATTCTCATTATCTGGATAAAGAAGAGCAATTATTCAGAAAGATACTCAAGTCATCAATCAAAAAAAGGGATGAAAGTCCTGACAATGATTTATATCTAAGAACTACTGATGAGATGCTGCAAGAGTTTTCATACCTTGGGGAAGATGTAGCTAATAAAATAGTTGTAGAAAATACAAATGCAATTGCCAATATGATAGAAGAAGTAATTCCTGTGCCTGATGGTACATTCCCACCTGTAATAGAGGGTTCAGATGAAGAGTTAAGAAATATGTGCTACGAAAAGGCAAAGAGGATTTATTCTGATAATCTTCCTGAAATTGTAGAGAAAAGACTTGATAAGGAGCTAAACTCCATAATAAGCAACGGATATGCGGTGATGTATATAATAGCACAAAAGCTGGTTACAAAATCATTATCTGACGGTTATCTTGTTGGCTCAAGAGGCTCTGTAGGTTCATCTCTTGCAGCATATATGAGTGATATTACAGAAGTAAATGCACTTCCACCACATTATATATGTCCAAAATGCAAGAACAGCGAATTTATCTTGGACGGATCATATCCTACAGGAGCAGATATGCCTGATAAAGATTGTCCTATTTGTGGAGAAAAGTACTATAAAGATGGCTTTGACATTCCTTTTGAAACTTTTTTGGGTTTTGAAGGAGACAAGGAGCCTGATATAGACCTTAACTTTGCCGGAGAATACCAACCTAATGCTCATAAGTACACACAGAAACTTTTTGGTGAAGACTATGTATATAGAGCAGGAACTATAGGAACTGTGGCAGAAAAAACAGCTTATGGCTTTATAAAAAAGTATGAAGAATTGAAAAATGAAAAGTTTTCAAACGCTCAAATTGAAGTCCTTCAAAAAAAATGTACCGGAATAAAGAGAACCACAGGACAGCATCCCGGTGGGGTAATGGTAGTACCGGATTATAAAGACATCTTCGATTTTTCCCCTATACAATATCCTGCAAATGACAAAAAATCAGGGACCTTGACTACACATTTCGACTATCATTCAATAAGCGGAAGAATACTAAAACTTGATATTCTTGGCCACGACGGTCCGTCGATAATAAGACAACTTGAAGAATTTACTGATACCGATGCGACAAAGATTCCTTTGGACGACAAACTTACCATGGGACTTTTTGCAAATACTGATTCTCTTGGATGCAAACTGGATGAGATTGACTGTCTTACAGGTACTCTTGGAATACCTGAGTTTGGAACAAAATTTGTAAGACAAATGCTTATAGATACAAAACCCGGTACTTTGGGAGAACTTGTCAGAATTTCAGGTCTTTCTCATGGTACGAATGTTTGGGTAAATAATGCTCAAGATTTGGTAAGGGGAAATGTCGCATCTCTTAAAGAAGTAATATGTACCAGAGACGACATAATGAATTATCTCATACTCAAGGGTTTAAAGCCTAAGACATCATTTAAAATAATGGAAAATGTCAGAAAAGGCAAGGGGCTGACTGAAGAATACGAAAATGATATGAAAGAAAACAAGGTTCCACAGTGGTATATAGACTCTTGTAAAAAAATAGAGTATATGTTCCCAAAGGCACATGCTGCAGCATATGTAATGTTGTCGTTTCGTATAGCATATTATAAAATTCACTATCCAGAGGCATTCTATGCAACATATTTTACTACTAAGGTACTCGATTTTGATGTTAATATTATTTCAAAGGGGCAAGATGCCATATTGGAAAAGATAAGAGAGATTAACAGTCTTGGTAATGATGTTTCAGTAAAAGAAAAGGCCTTACTTACAGTCTTGGAAGTTGCCTTTGAGATGTGTAAGAGAAATATTAAACTTGAAAAAGTAGATTTGTACAAGTCTGATGCTAAAAAATTCAAGCTTTCTGAAAATAATACTATCATACCGCCTTTTTTGGCAATACCTGGACTTGGTGATGTCGTTGCAGAAAAGATATATCAAGAAGCAAAGGAAAGTGAATTTATATCCGTTGAAGACTTAAAAGAGAGGACAGGAGCATCAAAAACTGTAATTGAAGAATTAACAAATAGCGGTTGTATTGATAATTTGTCAAACACAAATCAACTTACTTTCAATTTTTCGTTATAAGAGTTTAAATTTTCTAAAAAAGTATATAAATTTACAGTAAAATATGATAAAATTTTTAATGTATTTTAGTTTTTAAGTGTTAATGGCAGTTTGTAGTGTCATTAAAACAAAGAAAAGAGTGAAATTTTAATGTTAGTATTATTTAAACGAACCTATGGTAATTTTATTTAAATCAAGTGATTTCACAATACTTTAGAAGTATTTAATATTTTAATCAACTTTAGTTTGATTAAGTTACAAATTAAATTTAAAATATGTTGTAGGTATTTTAATAATAAAGGAGAAATATATGTTGAAAATAAGATTACAAGGTAAAGATGAAAGAAATTATGAAAAAGGGATATTGGCACTGGACGTTGCTAAAGATATTTCTGAAGGGCTTGCCAGAAGTGTAGTTGGAGCTAAGATTAACGGAAAGGTATGCGACCTTATGACTCCCCTTACAGATGATTGCGATATAGAATTTTTAAAATTTGCTGGTAAAGACGGAAAGATGGTGTTTTGGCATACATCTACTCATATAATGGCTCAAGCAGTAAAAAGGCTGTATCCTAATGCAAAGCTCGGTACAGGCCCTGCACTTGATAACGGCTTTTACTATGACATAGACTTGGAAGAAAAGTTGACTGTCGAAGATTTGGAAAAGATAGAAAAAGAAATGAAAAACATAGTTTCAGAATCTCTTGATATAGTAAGAAAAGAAGTATCAAGAAATGAAGCTATTGAGATAATGAAAAGTAGAAATGAAGACTATAAGATAGAGATAATAAACGGCTTGCCTGAAGATGCAACTATCTCACTTTATCAACAAGGAGAGTTCATCGACTTGTGTGCAGGTCCACATCTTCCAAATACAAAATATGTTAAGGCATTCAAACTTACTTCAATAGCAGGTGCATATTGGAGAGCTGATGCAAACAATAAACAACTTCAAAGGTTGTACGGTATTTCTTTTGAAAAGAAGAAAGAATTGGATGAATATCTCAAACTTCTTGAAGAAGCAAAGCTAAGAGATCATAGAAAACTTGGAAAAGAATTGGATTTGTTTTCAATGCATGAGGAAGGTCCTGGGTTCCCATTCTTCCATCCAAAGGGTATGGTTCTTAGAAATACTTTGGAAAAATTCTGGAGAGAAGAGCATGAGAAGGCAGGATATGATGAAATAAAAACTCCTATAATTCTAAATGAAGCTTTATGGCACCAATCTGGACACTGGGATCATTACAAGGAAAATATGTACTTTACAAAGATTGACGGTGAAGACTACGCTATTAAGCCAATGAACTGTCCAGGTTCAATCTTGACTTATAAGACTCATCTATTTAGTTATCGTGATTTGCCTTTGAGATGGGCTGAGATGGGACAGGTGCATAGACATGAGCTTTCAGGAGCTTTACATGGACTTATGAGAGTAAGGACATTTACTCAAGACGATGCTCATCTTTACGTTTTACCTTCACAGGTAAAGGATGAGTTAATAGGAGTAATTGAGCTTGCAGATTATATATATAGCATATTTAACTTCAAGTATCATGTTGAATTGTCTACAAGACCTGAAAACTCTATGGGAACTCAAGAACAATGGGATATTGCTACTAATGGTCTAATAGCAGCCTTAGAAGAGAAAAATATAAAATACATTGTCAATGAGGGAGACGGTGCTTTCTATGGACCTAAGATAGACTTCCATTTGCAAGATGCCATAGGTAGAACTTGGCAATGCGGAACAATACAGCTTGATTTCCAAATGCCTGAAAGATTCGACATTCATTATATAGATAGTAACAATGAAAAACAAAGGCCTGTAATGCTTCATAGAACAGTTTTTGGAAGTATAGAAAGATTTATAGGAATATTGATAGAGCATTTTGCCGGTAAATTCCCGTTATGGTTATCTCCTGTTCAAGTCAAGATATTACCTATATCTGACAAATTTGTAGATTATGCTTATGAAGTTCAAAAAGAACTTAAAAAACTTGGTATAAGAGTAAATGTAGATGCCAGAGCTGAAAAAATAGGATTTAAAATAAGAGAAGCCCAACTTGAAAAGGTACCTTATATGCTCGTAATTGGAGAAAAAGAAGTTGAGAATAACACGCTTTCTGTACGTTCAAGAGATTTGGGCGACCTTGGAAGTATGAAAAAAGAAGAAGTAATTGAAAAATTTGTAAAAGAAATTGAGGAAAAGAAGATAATCACAGCAAAAGAAGATTAAAACAATGGCCCTATCGTTTGAAATATGATAGGGCTTTTTTGAGATAGAGGTAAACTATGGATTTTGAGATAGTATCACCATATCAGCCTACAGGAGATCAACCAAAGGCAATAAAGACAATGAGTGATTCCATAAATAGTGGAAATAAATTTCAGACCTTACTTGGAGTTACAGGCTCAGGTAAGACCTTTACTATGGCAAACATCATAAAAGAAACCAAAAAACCTACACTGGTTATAACACACAATAAAACACTTGCTGCTCAACTTTACAGTGAGTTTAAGGAGTTTTTTCCAAACAATGCTGTAGAGTACTTTGTAAGCTATTATGATTACTATCAGCCTGAGGCTTATGTAGCACATAGCGATACTTATATAGAAAAGGACTCTGCAATCAATGATGAAATAGATAAGCTGAGATACAGTGCCACTGCTGCAATACTTGAAAGAAGAGATGTAGTCATAGTAGCATCTGTTTCATGTATTTACGGACTTGGAGATCCTACAGATTATTTAGAGATGATGGTATCCTTGAGACCAAATCAGCAAAAAGATAGAGATGAAGTAATAAGAGAACTTGTAGACATTCAGTATGAAAGAAATGATGTGAATTTCGTAAGAGGAACATTTCGAGTAAGGGGAGACATACTTGAGATATTGCCTGCAAATACTGATGAAAAAGGTATAAGGGTGGAATTTTTCGGAGATGAAATAGAGAGAATTTGTGAAATCAACTATCTCACAGGAGAGATAATTGCTCAAAGAGAACATGTATCAATATTTCCTGCATCGCTCTATGTGACTAGTAAAGAAAAAATGGAAAAGGCTATTCAAGGTATTGAAAAGGAATTAAAAGACAGAATTCAATACTTTGAAGACAATAATATGTTGGTGGAATCTCAAAGAATAGCTCAAAGAACAAAGTACGATATTGAAATGCTAAGAGAAATAGGAAACTGTAAGGGAATAGAAAATTATTCTCTACATCTGACAGGGAGAAAGGTTGGAGAGAGACCTTTTACATTAATTGACTTTTTTCCTAAAGATTTTTTGATAATAATAGATGAATCTCATGTAATGTTGCCACAATTACACGCAATGTATGCCGGAGACCATTCAAGGAAAAAATCTTTAATTGATTATGGATTTAGACTTCCATCTGCATTTGATAACAGACCTTTAAAATTCGAAGAATTTGAGTCTATGATAAACCAAATTATGTTTGTTTCAGCTACCCCTGCAAAATATGAGTTGGAACACTCCTCATCTTTCGGTGAACAGGTGATAAGACCTACAGGACTTCTTGATCCTATAATAGAGGTGCGTCCTGTTGATGGTCAGATAGATGATTTGATAGCTGAGATAAATATTAGAGCGGAAAAAAACGAACGTGTACTTGTAACTACTCTTACAAAAAAGATGGCAGAGAAATTGACAACTTATTTGGAAAATGTGGGTATAAGGGTAAAATATCTGCACTCAGATGTTGATACCTTGGATAGAATTAAGATAATCAGAGATTTGAGAATAGGGGAGTTTGATGTACTTGTAGGTATAAATCTATTAAGAGAAGGACTTGATATACCGGAAGTATCCTTGGTTGCAATACTTGACGCTGACAAAGAAGGTTTCTTGCGTTCAGAAACATCTTTGATTCAAACTGTCGGAAGAGCGGCAAGAAATTCCAATGGAAAAGTAATAATGTACGCTGATAGTATTACAAGGTCAATGAAAGTAGCTATAGATGAAACGCTAAGAAGACGTACTATCCAAGAAAGATACAACGAAGAACATGGCATTACACCTACTACTATATACAAAGAAGTACGAGATTTGATAGTTGCTACTAAAGCAGCAGAAGAAACTACAGCCTATGGAGTCAAAGATACTCTTGAAATTGAAGAATTGAAACAAAGAGTAATAATATTAACAGAAGAAATGTTGAAATGTGCTGAAAATTTAGAATTTGAAAAAGCTGCAAAATTAAGAGACACTATAAAGGAGATAGAAGAAAGGATAAGATGATGAAAAATATAGCAGTAGTAACCGGTGCATCTTCAGGAATGGGAAGAGGATTGGCGTTAAAAATAGCTCAAAGATACGAGTTGGATGAGATATGGCTTATTGCAAGAAGAAAAGACAGATTGGTAGAGTTGGCTAAAGAGATTTATAATGCTTATCATATAAATTGTGTCATAATACCAGCTGATTTGACAAAGGATGATTCAATTAATAAGATAGTGGGTAGGCTGGAAGAAGTAAAACCAAATATAAAAATACTGGTAAATGCTTCCGGTTTTGGACTCATGGGAGAAAGTGCAAAACTGTCTATGTCAAAACAGGAAGAAATGATAAAGCTAAACGTCTTGGTATTATTCTCTCTTACACGTATCTGTGTAGAATATATGAGTAAGGGTAGCGGTATAATCCAGTTTGCTTCATTGGCGGCATATTGTCCCCAACCTTATCTTGCTGTATATGGAGCTACAAAATCATTTGTATTGTCATATTCTGTTTCACTTGCACATGAACTTAAAAAATACGGTATAAGGGTGAGTATAGTTTGCCCCGGACCTGTAGATACGGAGTTTTTTGATGTAATGCAAATAGATAAAAACAGTATAAAGAATATAGTAAAAAGACTGTTAATGCAAAACAGCGAAGATGTAGTGTCAAAGACAATTAAAGCTTTTGAAAAGGGAAGGATGAGAGTAGACACAAGAATAATAACGAAATTTTTCTCAATAGTAATGGGGATACCTATGCAAAAGCTTGGTAGTATAATAGTTGCTGGCCTATATAAGAGTCTTAAACTATAAAAATAAAATAAAGTAAAGTAAAGTAAGATAATTGTGTTATGAAAAAACACTAATCAAATTTTGATGTAATTTCAAAATCTGATTAGTGTTTAATCATTATTGGCAATAATCCATAACTTGACCTATACTGTCATGGATAACAATATCTGCATCTCTGTCATATGCAGTTTCAGACTTATTTATAAGCACAAGTTTAGAACCTTTAAAATATCTTATAAATCCTGCAGCAGGATAAACTACAAGGGAAGTTCCGCCTATTATCAATACATCAGCTTGACTTATAAAATATATAGATTTGTCAATTACTTCACTGTCAAGACTTTCCCCATATAAGACTACATCAGGTTTTATTGTTCCACCGCACTCATCACATTTAGGTATACTATCTGACTTTATTATATAGTCAAGATCAAATTTTTTAGCACATTTTGTACAAGTGTTTTTGTGTATTGTACCATGTAGTTCAAGTACGTTTTTTGAGCCTGCCATTTGATGAAGTCCATCTATATTTTGAGTAATTATGGCTTTTAATTTTCCTGCTTTTTCCAAGTTAGCCAATGCAATGTGAGCTTTATTAGGTCTTGCGTCAGGATATACCATCTTAGATTTATAAAAATCATAGAAAAACTCTGGATTAGTCATAAAAAAATTATGACTTACAACAGTCTCAGGAGAGTAGGTCATCTTGTTTTTTTCGTTGAATATTCCTTTTGATGAACGAAAATCCGGTATATTGCTTTCAGTTGAGACACCTGCTCCGCCAAAAAATACTATATTATCACTATTTTGTATCACTTTTTTTAACTCTTCATACATAGCTATCCCTCCTGTTCTAAATATGTAATTATTGAAATTACAATGTTTTTCAAAAGTTATTGAAAAATTATAATATCATTTACAAAACTATTATATCACAGCTGTATTAATTTTTCTTCAATTATTTGAAAAATACTTTAAAATCATTACAAATTTATATAAATTATTGAAAAAATGCTGTGATTAATATAAAATATATGCAGTTAATATTTTAAGAGTATTATATACTTATAATGATATTATTCATCTGTAATATGTGTAAAATTGATGAAATATTCTATATATTAATTTTATTAAAAGTATTTATATTTAAATTATTTATGGTATTATTGTATATACTGTTATAAGTAAACTTTATATAAATTATGTTGGGGATATGTAAGTTAAATGGATGCAACTAAAAAAGAAATAATAGAAAAAATAGATATAATAGAAAAATTTATGGATGAGTTGAAAGCACTTGCTCCGAAGATTGTTTTAGCATTAATTATATTTTTAATAGGTTATATAATTGCGAGAGAGACAAAAAATATATTTAAGAAAGTTATGAAAAAGAAGGGAGCAGATATAACTATTGTGAGTTTTTTCTCTCAAGTCTTATTTTCTGCTATCATTATGGGATTTGTAATAGTTGCACTTGGAGAGCTCGGGATGCGGTCATCTTCTTTTGTTACAATAATAGGTGCAATAGGAGTTGCCATAGGACTGGCATTGCAAAATAACCTTTCAAACTTTGCTTCTGGAATAATAATTTTGATGTTTAAACCATTCAAATCAGGTGATTTCATCGAAATGCAAGGAGGGGTAACAGGTACAGTATATAACATTAATGCTATGAATACATCACTTGATACCGTAGATAATAAAAGAATCTATGTTCCTAATTCTTTGCTTACGTCATCTTATGTGGTCAACTATTCTCAAAACAGTGAAAGAATAATGGTGATTAATATTAAGATTACCTATGAATCTGATCATAATTTGGCAATGAAGCTTATAAGAGAAATATTAAAAGAAAGTGAATATGTCAAAAATAATAAACCTATACTTTGCGAAATAAGTGATTTGAATATACAATGTGTAAATATAATTTCAAAATCATCTATAGATACAAATGATTACCTCCCTGCTTACTATCAGGCTATGAAAAGTATTAAAGATGAGTTTGATAAACATAATATAAAATTTGCTCATTCTAATAATATTGCTACGATTTCCAACTCTTAAAAATGTAAAAAATTACTTTAATAATATTAAATTATGGAGTTAAAATGAAAAAGTTTTTACTTATGACTATGCTTATAAGCATGAGTCTAATCTTGGGAGGATGTCTGAAAATATCTACTCCTGAAGATATGCTTATTGCACCTGAGCTCAACAAAGAAAAAAAGGATATGAAAGAGGCTGTTGAAAAGTTCAGACCTGTAAATACAAGTCTATATCCTGTATACTTTTCTGAAAATAAAAAATCTGTAAATATGATAGTAAGCGACTTGGATGAAGATTCAGTCAGTGAAATCATATCATTTTATAAAAATAAATCAGATGACAAAATAGGGATGTTTATTTTAAAAAAAGAAAACTCTTTATGGGTAAAATATGCCGATACAATGTTTGATACTTATGAGATAAGTAATGTAAATGTAAGCGACTTAAATGGTAATAACAAAAAAGAAGTAATAGTAGAAACTTATGAAAATAATTCAGGTTTTAATACTAAAAGTTACAGTATTGCATATATAAATCAGGCTAATGATATTGACTTTATAAAGGAAATACCCTATATAGTCCTTAAGATATTTGACATAGATTCTGATGGAATAAAAGAGATTTTTTCTGTGACAAAGAGTAATAAGGATTCAGGATATATTATGAATGTTGACAGATTTGATGGTCATATGATAGTAAGTAAGGAGAAAAAAGAACTAAAGAAAGTTGAAAATCCTTATGATATTACTGTAGGATTGTTGTATGAAGATAAGATGGCTGTCTTTATAGACTATATGAAAAATAATACTTTTGAAGATACTGATATTATTATATATAATAAAAATGCTAACATGTATGTTCCTTTGTCAGAATATGAAGAATATCAAAATAAAGGCTATGTATTTAATATAAGATGCAGAGATATAGATAACGACGGAGTTATTGAACTTGCATATAAGTATAAAGCTCCTTCATATAAAGTTCCTGTACAAGACTTTAAGGCAGGGCTTGTGTATGGCTATTTCAAGATGGATAAAAACTATAATTTGACTTTAGTCCGAGAGATTTATGATGATGATAACGGATATTCAATAAATATACCTGCAAGTTTCAAGGGTAAGTATACAATAAGTGAACCTAAAGATTCATTAGATATTAATATTAATTTTATTGATTCTTCGGGGAAGGAATATCCTCTTATTGAAATAAAATATATAAGGAAATACGATTGGCAACAAAACTCTCAGATTAGAGATGAAATGCAAATGATAACAGAAAATCAGTATTATGTAGTTGCCGGAAGGGTATTGGATTATAGTCAAAATTTGAAGGGAAAAGAGAAAGAAGATTACTTGCGTATGAGGTCTGATGCGTTAATACTTTCAAATATTACTAAGGAAAGAAATTTTTAATATACTAAGGTTTGGAGAAAATTATGAAGATATTGGTGCTTGAAGATGAATTTTCTATAAGAAGTTTTGTAACTTTGAATTTAAAAAGAGAAGGCTATGATGTCATAGAAGCCGCTTCAGGAGAAGAAGCTATTGAATTATTTGATAAGAATCAAGATATCAACATAGCTGTACTGGATGTAATGTTACCTGGAGGAATTGACGGATTTGATGTACTGAAATACATTAGAACAAGATCTCAAAACATAGGTATAATCATGTTGACTGCCAGGACTAATGAAGAAGATAAGGTTCTTGGTCTTGAATATGGAGCTGATGACTACATTAATAAACCTTTTTCTCCTAAGGAGCTTATTGCAAGAATAAGGGCTTTAATAAGAAGAGTTACCACTATTGATATGGTTAAAGAAGAAGTTGAAAAAGTCCATAGTGGCGAATTTACCCTCAATTTTTCTGAAAGAAAGTTTTTCAAAGGTGAAGAGGAGATAGAACTAACTCCTAAGGAATTTGAAATACTGGAGCTTTTTATGAAAAATAAAGGAAAATCTCTGTCAAGAGACGAGATACTTGACAGAATATGGGGAAAAAACTACTATGGAGATTTGAAAGTAGTTGATGTAAATATAAGAAGAATAAGAATGAAAATAGAAAAAGATTCATCAAATCCATCTTATTTAAAGACGGTTTGGGGTTATGGATACAGGTGGGAAGAAGATGAAAATTGATTTAGGTATATTGCAGATACAAGAGCAACTTGACTCGAGTATTCAAACAAGAATGCTTAAAAACTTTGCTTTTATGATAGTTGCTACTGTGTTATTCTTGGAAATTGTAATAATTTCTGTTATTAACAGTTATTATTACGGAGGCGTGGAGCAGATACTTAAAGATAGGGTAAATTTATCCGCTGAGTTTTTAAATAAGACTGCAAACTACTCATCAGCTGAAGAAAAATCAAATATCATGTTTTCATCTTCGATGACATCTTATGAAAATAAATTTTTAGTTCAGTTTATAAGTGTTGACAAAAATCTTATAATTGACTCAAATGGTTTTACTGACAATATGGAGATAAATACACCTGATGTAAATGCTGCCTTAGAAAATAAAATTGAATTATATAGAGGTAAAAATGCTTTTACCGGAGAGAGAATATTATCAGCAAGTAGACCTTTGATTAGGTATAATAAAACTGACGGGGTTATAAGATTTGTTGTGTCTTTAGAAAAAATTGATGTTGAAATAAGGAATTTTGTAATAGGAAGTTTGATTATAGGTATATTGATAATAGGTTTTTTCATATTTACTTTATCGCTTATTTCAAAATCTATAATAGTGCCGCTTCAAAAATTAAATAAAACAGCCGGTGAGTTTGCCAAAGGGAATTTTGAAGCTATAGCAGAAAAAAGATATAATGATGAAGTTGGGCGCCTTGCAGATACTATGAATTTTATGGCAAAAGAGATAAAAAATACTGAAAAATTAAAAACTGAGTTTATTTCTTCGATATCTCATGAGCTTAGAACACCTCTTACTTCAATCAAAGGATGGAGTGAGACCTTGCAGATGAGTGAGGCTTATAAGAAAGATTCAGATGTTGCTATAGGTCTTAATATCATTTATTCTGAAGCTGAGAGATTAAGCAATATGGTTGAAGAATTACTTGATTTTTCAAGGTTTCAATCTAATAGTATGAAGGTCATAAAGAAACCTGTAAATATAAAGGAAGTTATGTTTCAGGTATACAGACAGTTTTCAAATAAAAGAACTTCAGCACAGATTAAGTGTAACTTTTCAGGGAAGGATACTATAGTAAATGCTGATCCAAATAGATTGAAACAAATATATATTAACCTTGTAACAAATGCAATAAAATTTACAAAAGAAGATGGTGGGCTTATAGAGATGATTGCCATAGGTTATGATGATAAGATTGAAACCATGGTAAAAGACAATGGAATAGGAATCAAGGAAGAAAACTTACCTCATGTAATAGAAAAGTTTTATAAAGTTAGTAGTACAATGCCTGGTAACGGACTTGGCTTGTCAATTGTTGATGAGTTGGTAAGACTTCAAGATGGAAGAATGACGCTGGAAAGCGAAGTCAATGTAGGTACAACAATAACAATAGTATTCCCTGCTTTTATAGAAGAGATCGAAAATGAAGAAATCAAGTTTGAACAAACTAAGGAAGTAGAGGGAAAAAACGATGTTATGCAAATTAATATATAATTATTATACTAAAGCTTAGTTAAATAGCTATACAGAAACAATGTAATATTAGTAGTTATACTAAAATCTAATAAAATAATGGATAAAATTTTTCAGAGCATTCGTAATGAAGTTATAAATCATATACTATTTTTAAAAAAGCATTTCTGAATATTGTCCATAGATTAAATAGATAATAGTATTAGAAGTAGTTAAAGAACAAGTAGGTTAGTATTAATAGTATATAGAGAAAAAGGGCTGTAAGAAATTGAATTATTTCGTACAGCCCTAATCTTATTTTTTTACCTCATCCATATCTTCTTCAGGATTTTCTTTAATTATAAGTTTTAATTTTTCTATTCTGTTATCTGAAACAAGCTCAACCTTGAACAGCAAGTTGTCTATAGTAATGCTTGGCTTTTCTCCTTCTTCCGGAATATAACCGAGATTTTCTATTACAAGAGCTGATATAGTATCATAGTTTTCATTTTCAAGCTCTAAATCAAGCTCTTTATTTACTTCTCTTATTTCAGTAGTACCATTAATTAGATATACATTATCGCTTAGTTTTTTGATACTTTCTTCTTCGTCATCGTGCTCGTCATTAATATCTCCCATTATTTGCTCTATCAAGTCTTCTATTGTAACTATACCTGAAAAACCGCCATACTCATCTACCAATATCGCCATGTGATTTCTGTTTTTTTGCATTTCTTTAAATAGTTCGTCAATATTTTTCATTTCAGGTACAAAGTAAGGTTTTTGGATTAAATTATCTATATTAATATTGTCAAAACCTACATTCCTTGCTTCTAATATCAAATCTTTAATATTAAGTATACCTATTATGTCATCTATATTTTCTTTATATACAGGTATTCTTGTGTAGTAGCTCTCTAAAAGTTCATCAATATATTCGTTTAAAGGTTCATCAATATCAATCTTGTAGGTGTCTTTACGAGAAATCATTATATCCTTTGCTGTAATATCGTCAAAAGAAAAAATTGAATTAATCATTTCTTTTTCAATATCGTTAAAAACTCCTTTTTCACTTGCTGTCTCAACAAGTGCTTTTATTTCTTCTTCAGATACTTTTTCTTCAAATTCTTTTGAATTAGAGTGAAATATTTTTAGTATCAAATTATTGAAAAAGTTGATGAAAACGGAAATAGGGAATAAAATTAAAGCAATTATATATATCAAAGTAATAAAAGAAGGTTTTTTTTCGTTAAATAGAGCAACTTTCTTAGGTATGATATCACAAACGGATATAATTAAAAAAGTAAGAACAACTGCCGATACTGCTAATTGCCAATTATTTAAAAAATTTAAATATAAAATTAAGTTTCCATAGAATTGAAAACTTATTAATATGACTACCAAGATTTTTAAAAAATGAATTGATATATAGTAGTGATCTGTATTATTCGCTATTTTTGATATTATTGTATTTTTTTTATATTCCTCTTCTTTGTACAAAGTTTTTACCTTTGTTATAGTAGATTCAAGTATTGATAGGAAAGAAGCGACAAATATCAAAGCTATAAGAGTAAATAAAGAAAAATAAACGGTGTGTGCCGTATCGCTATTCATTAAACATCCTTTCAAAGTAAATAAGATTCTTTTATCAGTATTTTTCAGTAAAAATAACAACAAAATATGATTGAATTAAGAAAGTGCAATATAATTCATTATTTTATTTAGTTCAAGCATAAATAGGCTTATATGAAAATCCATATATAAAATTCGATAGGAAAAAACTAATTTAAGTTCAGAAGTAAATCTATATAATATGGCAAAACAGATATAACTAGCATTTAAATTCTACAACAGAAAAATTAAATAAATCATAAAAATTATATTTTAATATTTGACTTTGTTTTTCCATAGAAGAAAGTTTTAAGTGATTTAAGATCAAATTGTTGAGGAGAGATTATTTGTTCTGTAGCTCCAACAAAAAGAACTCCGTCAGCTTTAAGAGAATCTGAAAAATTCTGATAAATCTGGTTTTTTGCTTCATCTGTAAAATATATCATTACATTTCTACATACTATCAAATCACAGTTGGATATAAATGGATCTTTCAACAGATTGTGCTTCTTAAATACTATTCGTGATTTAATATCATTACTTATTTCATATTTACCTTCATTATTTTTTTTGAAGAACTTTTCTTTCAAAGTAGGGGGTACATTTTTAAGGCTTGCTTGAGAATATATACCAAGTTTTGCCTTTGCCATAGCGCCATCATCTATGTCGGTTGCATGAACGGTTATTTTATTTAAAGGTAATAATGTAGATAAAATCATTGCTATGGTATAAGGTTCCTCGCCTGTTGAACAGGCTGCACTCCAAATTTTCAAGTCTCTGGTATTTTTTATGAGATTAGGCAATAGCTGTTCTTGAACTAATTTCCATTGTTCCGGATTTCTAAAAAATTCAGATACATTTATGGTCAAGAAATTTATGAATTCATCAAATTTTTCCTTATTCTTGTCTATCATATTAAAATATTCAAGTAAATCATTAAATCCGTTTCTTGAAGCCAAAGATGTAATTCTTCTTTTCATCTGTGTTTCTTTATAAGAGCTTAGATTTATAGATGTCTTTTTATAAACCTTGGCTTTAAATTGTTCATATATATCTGACATTAATTCACCTCATAGTAATTAAAAAAATATAAAAATACTTTTAAGTTAGTATAAAAATATACTATATAAAATTATTTAAGATATACTACATTATAGCTTATACTAATCACCGTTTATAATGTCATATTTTTGAACTTATTGAAATATTATTTTTTAGTTTTCAATAACATCTTTAATATATTTTTAAGACTGTTTAATTGGTTTTTAGTATTAGATTAAGATACTAAGTATAATATAGCATAGAAAGGAATAACAGTAAGATTTAAGTATAACTGTAAAAAAACTTCACATATAAGTAATAACCTAATTTTACTGGTTAAATATTTATATGTGAAGCATAAAAAGCTTTATAACTATTCAGCTGAAGGTTCTTGTGTTTCAGTGTTTTCTTGAGCTACATTCTCTTGTCCAACACTTTTTTCTTCAAGTAACATACTTAATTCTATTTTTTTATCTTCTTCATTAAGACCTATTATCTTAACTTGCACAGTATCTCCTACTTTTAAAACTTCACCTGGATTTTTTACAAAATCTTCAGAGATATTTGATATGTGAACAAATCCGTCAACAACAGGGTATAGATTTATAAATACTCCATAGTCTTTGATATTTTTAACTTCACCGTCTACTATATCTCCAACTTTATGATTCTTCACATATTCATCCCAAGGATGAGGTTCCAATGACTTGATGGATAGAGACAATCTCTTTTCTTCAAGAGAGAAATTTAAAACCTGTACATCTATTTCCTGATCAATTTTGAACATATCTTTAAGTTTTTTACTTCTGTTCCAAGAAACTTCACTTACATGTACAAGACCTACCATTCCGCCTATATCAACAAAAACGCCATAATCTTTTACATCTTTTATAATTCCCTTAAAAGTCTTTCCTTCTTCAATTGTTTCTGAAAGTTCCTTTAATTTTTCATCTTGAACTTTTTGGAGTATGGATTTTCTTGAAAGAATGAGTCTTCTCTTTTTAGGATCAACGTCCAATACTTCAGCTTCAAACTCTTTAGATAAATAAGTTCTAGCTACATCTTCACCCACATATTTAAGTTCTATTTGGCTTAGAGGTATGAACCCTCTAACATTCCCTTTATAAGATACGATAAGACCCTTAGAATTCACTTCAAGACCCTTAACAGTGACAATCTTACCTACTTCAATGTCGTCCCAAGCGCTTATTTCATCTACTCTCTTTTTAGAAAGAACTATATCCCCGTTATTTTTGTCAACTTTTATTACAAAAAGTCTGACCTTATCTCCAACATGAATATCTTCATCATCAAATACTTCAGATTTTGGAAGATATCCATCTGTTTTATATTGTAAGTCAATATAAAAAGCGTCATCTTTTTCCAATATAACAGTTCCTTCTACCACCGTACCCTTATAAATCTCTTGATAGCTGTTGTCTTGTTCAGCTAACAGTTGTTCCATACTTTCATTTACCATAAATTCCAACTCCTCAAAAAATATTTGTGAACATAAATCTTAAAAGTGAAATCAATTATACATTAAATTTAAATAACGCAAAACTATTTTCACATAAAAACATGCATTAATCTAATCAATTTCATTTTTTAAAATGTCTAACATATTATCTCAATTTTATTGAGCTTTGTCTATAGTTATTTTTAATAAATATTAAAAAAAATAAAAACAAAACCGATTAATTAACAATGAAAGGTAAAAATTTAAATCACATTAACACGTAGTATATAATTACTACAATTTAGATAGTTATATAACCAAAAAAAAAAAAAATATTCAAAAAAAAAAAATATTTTTTTAAGGTAAATTTAAAAAAACATCTTGTAAAAAAATAATTATTAGGTTATAATACTCATATATTAATATTACTATAGCCAAATGAAGATAATATAGTTTGTTGGAATTTAAGGTATTTATAGATTATTTTGGATTTATGAAAGGCCGAGAAGTTTACAAATTACAATTTATTACATTAGACTATAGTTTATTAAATTATGGGAAAATTATATAAAAATTTAATAATAAGATTGAAAGGAGTAAATAACTTTGAAAAAGATATGTAGACTTGGGTTAGCTTTTATACTCATGTTTACACTCGTTCTGAGCAATATATCTTTTTCCAATTACGTGTACGCTTTAGACGATGTGTCAGATAGCTTAACAATATTAAGCAAGTCTGTTTATCAAGGAGGTAAATTAGTAAATGTTGGAGAAAAAATTGATACTACTAAACCATTCACGGTAGAATTTGAGATTAAAGTTCCTGTTAAAGGTGATAATCCGGTGCCGGCGAAATATGTTAAACATAATGATTATGCAAATATTGAATTTGGTGAAGGTATCACTCTACAGGGAACGAGTGTAAAAGAGTTTAAAACAAATGATGGAATAAAACAAGCAACGGGAACTTTTAGTACCGATGCCAATGGTAAATCAAAACTAAATATTAAATTTGACGGAGATCCGCATATTTACAGTGGACAAGCAGACCAAAAAGGTGTCATTTGGCAAAATGTTAAGATGAGAATGTCTGCGACATTCAATGTAGATACAACTAAGACAAAAAAGCCTGACGGTTCTTATGAAATCAAGGTTTTCGGTTTAGTATACAAGGGGATAACTCCGATAACTGTAAAAGGTTTGACAAAACAAGGATATGTTGACGTCAAAGATCAAACTGTTCAATGGACAGTAAAGTTTAAAACTGATGGAGGAAATGTAGCAGGATTTAAGTTACTTGATGACCTAAAAAATATTGGACCATATGTTAATGGAACTTTTAGTGTAAACGACACAAATGTTAATCCTTCATATAATACGGCTAATCAAGAGCTTAGATATACATTTACTCAACAAACTAATGATGTAACGGTGAGATTTAAAACTCAACTTACCCCGTTAGAATTCAGATCAAAAGATACAAAACTTTCAAAAGTAAATAAAGTACAAATTTTAAATGCAAAAGATGTTGCATTATCAAGTGCAACTGGAGAACCTCAATGGTCACCTGCATGGATCAAAAAAGGACATGAAAATGTTCAACAAGCCAGTGGTGGAGAAGCTACTTGGGTAATAGATTTTAATGAAGCTGAAAGAGCTACTTTAAATAATGTTGTAATAGAAGATATATTGAAAAAATCAATACTAACAAACAGAAAACAGGAGTTTGTAAGTGCTACTTTTGAACAATTTAACGGTAATGCTTATGTTACTCTACCAAATGTAATTACACAAACAAACATAGATGGTGACGGAAATCAAAGACTTACGTTTAAACTTGGAAATATAAATGACAAGGTGAGAATAAAGATTAAAGTAAAAATCGATAGTGCCTTGGACATGAATGTAGGTAACAGATTTCAAAATTTAGTTTATGCAGGATGGGATGGAGTATCAGGAGATTACAGAGCTTCTGCATCTTCTTCATTTACTGTAGGTAAATATAAGTTCTCTAAAGGATCTGGTTCTAGTAATTATATCGGGGCTGAAATGAAGTGGAATTTTAGAATTTCACATGCTAATGGAACTGCTGATACAAAGATTTATGATATGATGATCTTTGATGATTCAGTCTCAGATGTTCAGTTTAGACAAGCTAATAAAACTGTAGATTCAGGTGACTCTTTCCTTACTAACAGTAAGATAAATGAGCTTATGCCAGGTAGCATAAGATATCAAAAATATGTTGAAGATAGTTTTACTGGTCCCGCAGGACTTCAACACAAAGTCCACAAAATAAGAATAAATGGTAAATATGTTGCTGATTTGATAGAAATAAGTGGATTCCAAAATGTTGCAGGAACAGCTGATAGAACTTTCTCTCTAAAAAGCCAAATAACTGATCCGATTTATTTGATACACGAAAATATTAACGGATCTAATGGAAGATGGGAAGCAAACTACGCTAAGTTAGTACAAGCTGGTAATGTATTGGACTATGATGAAGCATGGATAAAACACAACAGTAGAATGTTGGAAAAACGTGCTATGTCAGCAACAAATGCTCAACGATTCAAGACTGATTATTCTGCAGATAGTGCAAACTTAGATGTGAAAGCAACTAAGGCACAGGATGTAGATACTAAACTTTCAGCATTTAATCACAAAACAAACAGCGTAATATATAGATTAAGTATAAATGCTGATGGTGTGAAAAATATAGGTCAATATACAAATCCTATAAAAGTAACAGATAAACTTCCTGAAGGATGGGAGTTTGTAAATATTAAAGATTCTAAGAAATATGTAGTATTTAAAGGAACTGCGAGAGACAATGATATTACTGACGACGCCGATCTTACTAAGGTAGATGAGGCTGTCTTGGCTGAAGGTAACATAGTAGAGCCTGCCAATTTCAATGCAAGTTTTAATGGTAGAGAAGCTATATTTACTTTTACTAATATTGACGGACCATATGTAATACTACTCGAAGCAAAGCCAACTGATGAACATCTGGCTACTCAAAAATATCAAAATGGTGTAGAAGAACTAAATACAGCTATAATATCTATGATAGATAAAAAATCAACACCGAGAGAATGGACAAAGCCTTCTTATTCAAAAGTATTTGTGAAAAAGCAATTCCTTGAAAAGAAATATGAAAAAAGAGGAAACGGAGTATTGGAATGGTTTGTTGATTTCAAACCAAATTCAAACATAAACGGTAATAATGTTTGGCTTGAAGATACTCTTGGAACCGGAATGAGTCTAAGAACATTCTCAGATGGTCAATTAAACTTAGAAAATGGCAATTTTACAATGTCTGAAAATACACTTGATGAAGAAGGTAAGGTAGTAAGCTCTACTCCAATAACGGATTTTGCTCAATATATATCTTACGATGATGCAACAAGAGTATTGAAGATGAAGATACCAAATAAAGATAAATCGTACAGATTTACGTATATAACTGATCTTACAGGTGCTTCAGGATTGTCAATAAGTAATACGGTAGCAATCAAGGGTGATGTTTTAACTAATGTTTCAACACCTTCTTCAAATAGCTATGTAATTGCTGATGCTGACGTATCGGGCTCTATGGACAAGTTGACTATTGATAAATATTCTTGGATAGAAATTAAGAAAGTTAATAAACAAAATCAACCGTTAGAAGGCGTAAAATTCCAATTAACTTATGACAACGGAACTGTTGTTGAAAAAACTACCGGGACTGAAGGAAAGTTGAGATTTACAGCTATTCCATTAGGTACTCATAAATTTAAAGAAATTGCAACAATAAGCGGTTATAAATTGGATTCTACTGAGCATACTGTAGTCGTTTCTAAAGTAGGCAATAATATTTCAGTTGTAATTGACGGTAAGACTGGTGCAGATACAAATAAGATTACTATCGAAAACTCAAAACTTGACGACGGCAATCTAATTATTACTAATAAGGTAACAGGAGCCGGAGACAAGGATAAAGATTTTGAATATACAGTGACATTTACTGATGATCCTAATGCAACTCCTAACACTAAATATAAGTTTACAAAAACTGACAAAAACGGTGTTATAACTACTGGTGAAATCACAAGTGGAGGAACTGTAAAATTAAAAGACAGTGAAAAAATCGAATTTGCTGATCTCGCCGGTGGAACAAAATATAAGGTAGTACAAAACAACTATGGTCCTGAATATACGACTAATCCAACGTCAAGAGAATTTGTTGGAACCATAGTTAACAGTCAAACACAAAGAGCTGACTATATTAATAATAAAGGATTACAAAATACTGAAGGAAACCTTAAGATAACAAATAAGGTAACAGGAGCAGGGGATCAGAACAAAGATTTCAGCTACACAGTGACATTTACAAATGATACAAGAGTAAATCCGACATATAGTTACAAGAAAACTGATAAAGACGGAGTTGTCTCAGGAATTCAAACAGTAACAGGAGGAACAGTAACATTTGTATTAAAACACAATGAAAGTGTAGAATTTGAAAAAGATATACCTGCCGGAGTAAAATATAAGGTAGAACAAGTAGATTACTCAGGAGACGGATATACAACTAATCCAACATCAAGATTATTTGATGGAAGCATAGTGGCTAATCAAACACAAAGAGCAGACTATGTAAACAATAAAGATTTGCCACAAGCAACTGAAGGAAACCTTAAGGTAACAAATAAGGTAACAGGAGCAGGGGATCAGAACAAAGATTTCAGCTACACAGTGACATTTACAAATGATACAAGAGTAAATCCGACATATAGTTACAAGAAAACTGATAAAGACGGAGTTGTCTCAGGAATTCAAACAGTAACAGGAGGAACAGTAACATTTGTATTAAAACACAATGAAAGTGTAGAATTTGAAAAAGATATACCTGCCGGAGTAAAATATAAGGTAGAACAAGTAGATTACTCAGGTGATGGATATACAACTAATCCAACATCAAGATTATTTGATGGAAGCATAGTGGCTAATCAAACACAAAGAGCAGACTATGTAAATACTAAAACACTTGCTGTAGTACCTGGAAACTTAAAAATAACAAATACTGTAACAGGAGCTGATAGTGATCCTAATAAGGGATTTGAGTACACTGTAACATTTATGAATGAACCAACACCTGGAACATACAACTATACAAAGAGTGACGGTTCTACAGGTACAATATCAAGCGGTCAAAGAATAACGTTAAAACATGGCGAGTATGTAGAAATAAAAGATATCCCAAGCGGAGTAAAATACACAGTAGTAGAAGACGACTATACACATGACGGATATACTACAACATTTACAAATGCAAACGGAGAAATAGTAAGTAATACTACAAAACAAGCTGATTTTGTTAATCACAAAGAAACATTGCCTGGTGTAACAACTCCAACCACTTTACAAATAGGAAAGGTTATAACAGGTAGCGGTGCAAATGCAGATGATGTATTCAGATTTGAAATAGAGTTTGGTAATGGAAATCCATCTGAGGAATATGATTATGATAAAAATGGCGTTTATGCAGGTAAGATAAAAAGTGGAGATATTTTCGAACTTAAGGCAGGCCAAAATATTATAGTAAAAAATGTTCCGGAAGGTATAGGATATACTGTAAGGGAAATAGATTATTTGGATTATACACCGGAAGCAACAGTAAAAACTGGAACTATTATGGTTCATCCTGATATCAACTCAGCAATATTCAAAAATGATAAACAAGCGGTACCACCGTATGGTAATTTGGTAATAGATAATACTGTAACTGGAAACGGTGGAGATCCATCAAAACCTTTCAGATTTACTATTATAATTGGAAATGATCCTAACAGAGTCTACAATTTTGAAGGTTCAAAAACTGGAACTGTAAGAAGTGGAGACGTAGTGGAGCTAACTCATGGACAAAGAATAGTAATAAAGGATATTCCAAGCGGTACAACTTATAGTGTGGTTGAAGATGATTACACTCCTGATGGATATGTAACAAGCTATACAGGAAGTGTAGGTAATATAATAGCTAATTCTGACGTCAACGCAAGCTTCGTCAATAGAAGAGAAGTTTCTTCTGATGGAGGTTCTGGCGGTGGCGGCGGAGGAAATTCCGGCGGCGGCTCAGGAGATAGGGATAGAGATAGGGACAGAGACAGAGATCCAGAACCTAAACCTACACCGACAACTCCAGAAAGACCTAGTCAACCAGAAAGACCAAGCCAACCAAACCAACCAGAAAGACCAAATCAACCAACAAATCCAGATGTAAACCCTAGGAATACTAATCCACAAACACCATCAACCGTTAAAACAATAGAAAATGGTGGCAGAATACCAAGAACTAATAATCCGGTATACAATATTGTGGATGAAGATGGTACACCACTTGGTAGAGCGTTAATAGATCCTAAAAATGGAAAATACACTTTCATAAGCGATGATGATGAGAGAGTACCTTTGGGAACTGCAAGAATAAACAAAGATAATACCTTGGAAATATTAGATGAACCTGTTGCAAAAGGGGCTGCAACATTGCCTAAGACAGGAAATGAAAATAGCGAAATGCTATACTATTTAGGTGGAATGTTAATGATACTTCTATCTATAAAGCTAAGAAAAAAGAGAAAATAAAACTCAATAACTAACTAATTAGCAAACAAAAAACAGACCTTATAAAGGTCTGTTTTTTGTCTTATATTAACTGTTTTTTACCTTCTTGATTTCTTCAATGAAAATAGGTAGTACATCCATACCGTTTCCAACTATACCTACATCAGATACTTCAAAAATAGGGGCATCTTCGTCTTTGTTTATTGCAACTATATAATCTGAACCAAGTATACCTGAAACGTGTTGAGTTGCACCTGATACACCGCAACCTATATATAATTTAGGAGACACGATTTTACCTGATTGACCTACTTGCTGTGTTCTTGCTACTAGACCACTTTCTGTAACAGGTCTTGTTGCACCTATAGCACCACCTAAAACTTTTGCTAATTCTTCAACAAGTGCAAGTCCTTCAGGAGTACCCATCCCTCTTCCACAAGAGATAATTACTTCTGCTTCTTCAAGATTAACAGTTTCAGCAATTTCTGTAACAGATTCCTTAATAATAGTGTACAAATTTGAAGGTTTAGGTAAATCTTCTTTTATAATCTCAACACTATCTACAGGAGACAACTCTTTTTTAAATGCTCCATTAGCAAGGAATACCAAGTCAGTTTTATCAGAATCATAGCATATATCTTGTAAAACTGCTCCACCATAAACAGAAGTTGTATAGTGAATTTTGTCTTGTATTTCTAATTTAGAAACACCAGCTATACAAGATATAGATAATTTTGCCCCTGCATAAGATATTATATCTTTTGCTATTGATGCAGTAGGTGATATAAGCAATTTAGGAGAGTATTTATTAATTAGTTCAACTATAGCATCTCCATAAGATTGGATGTTATATTGATCAATAGCTACTTCAACTATTTTGTGAACACCGTAGTCCTTACATATTTTTTCTGTGGATTCATCAAACTTTCCTATTAACACAGCTATAACATCAAGATTGTTAGTTTTTCCAAGTTCTACTCCCTTTGACAAGGCTTCGAGCGAAACATTTATAGGAGCAAATTCATCACATTCCACATAAACCATTAAAGTATTTGAATTTTTCATATTATAAGTTCCTCCTAAATTATATCACTTTAGCATCGCTCATTAGGTTTACAGCTTCCAAAGTAGCTTCTTCAGCTGATTTTCCAACAATTTTTACACCGGCTTGTCTCTTAGGTCTTGAATAAGTCTTATTTATAGTTATTTTTCCTGTTTCAACTGATATACCGGTAATTTCGCTTATTTCTTTTTTTCTTGCAGCCATTTTATTTTTTACTGTGGCATATCTTGGGTCATAAAGCGGTTTGCTTACAGTGACAACACATTGAGGATTTGCCTGAATCATTTCATAACCTGTTTCAGTTTCATGTTTTCCTAAAACACTGCCATTTGTATATTCAATATCAACCAAATCGGTGATTACTCCGGCATTTAAAACATTGGCAAGCATTATACCTACTTGTCCTGAAGTATAATCTGTAGTTTCTTTTCCGCAGAATACTATATCGAATTTTGCTGAGTTTTTATCTTCAAGTTGCTTAATTCCTTGAGATAGGGCATTTGCTATAGAATAAGTGTCTGATTTTTGATAATCATCACTTATTATTATGGCGGCCTTATCTGCTCCTACTGCTAAACAGTTTTTAAGAGCGTTTTTAGCATCTTCAGGTCCTATTGTAAGTACAGTAATTTCTCCTTCACCCAGCTGTTCTTTAAGTCTTACAGCCATTTCCAATGCATAAGTATCAAATGCATTTTCCACACTTTCAATGCTGTCAGGAGTATATTTTCCTGCTTTTTCGTCATAACCAATTTCTATAGAATCATCAAAAACTTGTTTTACGCAAACTAATATGTTCATAAAATTCTCCTTGAATTAAAAGTTGATTTAGGGTTACTTTAAAACCCTAAATCAACTTCAAAATACTTATAACAATATTACAAACAACTTAATATTGAATAAAAATCACATTTGAATTTATTTAATAAGTTTGTTTATATCTTTCCTATAATGTTATTAGAAACAACTATTCTCAATATTTCGTTAGTTCCTTCAAATATTTGGAATATTTTTGCATCTCTTAACAATTTTTCAACAGGATATTCTCTTGAGTATCCATATCCACCAAAAGCTTGGATACCATCACTTGCAACTTGCATAGCAATATCTGAAGCATAGCATTTTGCTATTGCAGATTCCATAGAGTAGTTAAGTCCCATATCCATCTTAGTAAGTGAGTGAGCAACCATTTGACGAGCAGTTTCAATCTTTATTTGCATATCAGCAAATTTAAATTGCATAGCTTGGTTCTTTATTATTGGTTTTCCAAATTGTTTTCTTTCCTTTGTGTAAGCTATGGCTTCATCCAAAGCTCTTTGAGCTATACCTGTAGCAACGCAACCCATCCAAGTTCTTGCTTGGTCCAAAGTTTTCATAGCAATTTTGAATCCTTCGCCTTCTTTTCCTACTAAGTTTGCAGCAGGTATTCTACAATCCTCAAGTACAACGTCAGCAGTGTTTGATGTTCTGATACCCATCTTATCTTCATGATTTCCGGTACTTAAACCTGGAGTTCCCTTTTCTACAAGAAACATAGATATGCCTTTTACTCCTGCTTCTTTATCAGTCATAGCTGTGATAAGGTAAACATCTGCAACTTCAGCATTAGTTATGAAGCATTTTCTTCCGTTAAGTATATAAGAATCTCCATCTTTTACAGCTGTAGTTTTTCCTGCGCTTGCATCAGATCCTGCACCCGGTTCAGTTAAGGCAAAAGCTGCAAATCCACCATTAAGTACTATTTCGCAAACTTTCTTCTTTTGTTCTTCGTTTCCTGCTATCAAAACAGGTTTCATTCCTAAACCGCTGGCAGAAATTGTAGTTGCAAATCCTGCATCAGCAATCGCCATTTCTTCTAAAAGTGCTGCAATATCAACTCTGGAAAGACCTACACCACCATATTCTGCAGGTACTTCTAATGCTGTATATCCTTGTTCTATAGCTTTATCATACATTTCCTTAGGCCATTCACCTGTTTTGTCAAATTCTTTTGACTGTTCTCTGACTTCATTGTCACAGAATTTTTTGATATCTTTCAACAAATCTTTTGCATCTTCAGAAATAATATAAGGCATAATTTAATCCTCCCTAAAAATATAATTTTAAAAATAAACAAACATTAATCTACTTTATAGCATACTTTACCTGGATTTAATATCATCTTAGGATCAAATACTTCTTTGATACCCTTCATAAGTCTCATCGATACTTCACCTGAAAAGTCTGCCAAGTAATCACGTTTACCAAGACCTATACCATGTTCTCCAGATATAAGTCCACCCATATCTGCTGCTTTTTTATATATTTCATCAAAGAATTCTTTAACTTGTTTTTTAAATTCATCTAATTCCATATCATTTGAGCATGTGTATATGTGTAGATTTCCATCACCGGCATGACCAAAACTCTTAACTGTAAAGTCAAATTTTGAACCAAAATCATATACATATTTCATATATTTAGCAATTTGGTTTACAGGTACAACAACATCACATTCGTCAAGCAATTTAGTTTCAGCTTCAATTGCTTCCAAGAAAGAGCTTCTTGCCGCCCATGCGTCTTTTTTCTTAGTAGGTGTATCTGCAACAAGAACATCAACTGCACCACATTCTAACACAACTTCTGCCGCCTTTTCAGTGATGGCTTCCAATTGTTCTTTTTCTTCACCGTCAAAAGTAAGAAGTAAGTAAGCTCCTACGTCAACACCTTCAACTTCTTTTGGATAGACAGCCCTTCCTATATATCTTTCAGAAGCAAGAACTATTTCTTTTTCCATAAACTCAACAGCTTGAGGATTCAAGTGATTTAAGAATATTTGAGGAACTGTTGATATACAGTCATCAAGGTTTTCATAAGGTACTATCAAGCTCACTGTTTCCTTAGGAGCAGGTATTAACTTAAGTGTAAGTTCAGTAATTATACCTAATGTACCTTCAGAGCCTATCATAAGATTTATTAAGCTGTATCCTGTACTTGTTTTTGAAACTGTCGCTCCAAGTCTAACTACATCTCCTGTTGGAAGAACAACAGTCATGGCTCTTACATAGTCTCTTGTAGTACCATACTTGACAGCTCTCATACCACCAGCGTTTGTAGCGACATTTCCACCTAAAGTTGCAAATTTTTCTCCTGGATCAGGTGGGTAAAGGAGCCCCTGTTTTAAGGCATCTTCAGCTAAATCATTTAACAAAACGCCTGATTCAACTTTTACAACAAAGTTTTCTTTGTCGTATTCCAAAATTCTGTTCATTTTAGTCATATCAAGCATTATACCACCATGCATTGCAACGGCTGCACCTGTAAGTCCTGTTCCAGCACCTCTTGGAATAACTACTACATTGTTATCGTAGCAAAGTTTAACTATCTTAGCTATATCTTCTGTGTTTGTAGCTTCTATCAAAACTTCCGGATATGCTTTACCGTATATTGGCATTTCATCGTGAGAAAAATCTTCATTGATTTCATCTCCGGTATGTACCTTTCCTGGTACTATCTTCTTGAACTCTTCAATAAGTTCCGGAGTAACTTTATTATATTTTTGTTCGCCCATATTTTTCCTCCTTAAAATATATTTTCAATTTTATATTAAGTGCAATTTGTTAAAATAAAATCACACAAAAATTGACCCTACGAAAACGGATTGTCCTAAAAATACCACTAAGCCATAGATTACTATGAAAATTACGAAGTATTTAACGACTGAGTTTAATATTTTACTTTCTTCTCCAACTATATTTGCTGCTGCTGTAGCTACAGCTATACTTTGAGGAGAAACAATTTTTCCTGCTGTAGAACCAAGTGTATTTGCTGCAACAAGCCAAACCTGATCCATTTTAAGAGATTCTGCTGTAGAAGCTTGTAGCTTTGCAAATAATACGCTACTTGAAGTAGAGCTACCTGTAACAAAAGTTCCAATTGCTCCAATAAGTGGTGAAATTAAAGGATACATATTTCCTGTTACTTTTACCATAAAGTCAGCGATTTCTTGAGTCATACCTGAGTATCCCATTATTTTAGCTGTTGCAATAACAGAGATTATTGTTATTACAGTTTTGACCATTTGAATTATTGATTTTTTCAGAACAGTCATTATCTCAGCAAAAGGACATTTTTGTATAAGTCCACCAAGAATACCGGCAAGTATAATCAACACACCGGGAGTAACCAACCAAGAAAATGTGTATGGTGTTGCACCCTTACCGGTGTATATCATTACAGATGATTTAACTGAAGCTAAAGGACCTCTTATAAAAGGGAATATTGAAGAAGTAATCACCAAGAATAATAGAACTAAGATAAAAGGACTGCAAGCAACAAAGGCCTTATTTGAGGATATGCTTTCTGTGTGAGATTCACTAACAGGGATGTCAAAATCAGTTTCAGCCTTACCAAACTTTCTTGTTGCTACAATTGTAACGGCCATACAAATAACTGAACCCAGTACAGAAGGCAACTCAGGACCTATCAACCTGGCTGTTAAGTACTGAGGTATTAAAAAACTTAAACCTGAAAGCAATGTTATTATACCTACTCCTTTAAATGATTCAGAAAAGCTTTTTCCGCTATGTTTTCCAACCATCGCAACAAGGAAGAACGGTACCAAGATATTCATTATGGTAAGTTGAACTACTATACTTGCAGCAGTAGTAACAGGATCTAGACCTGTAATATTTATAGCAGTTACCGCCGGTATCCCTATAGAACCAAAGGCAACCGGAGTAGTATTTGCAACCAGACAGACAACTGCAGCAAAAAGAGGCTCGAATCCTAAAGCTACAAGTATACCGGCAGGAATAGCCACAGCAGTACCAAAACCTGCCATACCTTCCATAAAGGCACCGAACCCCCATGAAATTATCAACACAAGGATACGCTTATCTCTTGATACAGATGCCAACATTTGTTTGATGACTTCCATGTATTTTGTATGTACTACAAGATTATAAACAAAGATTGCAGCAATAATAACCAAACATATTGGCCAAATTGCCATTACCATACCTTCAAGAAATGCTGTAAAAACATCCAAGACATTCTGTTTCCATATAATTATTGCTTCTAATACAGCAATAACAAGGGCAATAGGACATGCTTTAAAACCTGGCATTTTTAGAAAGCTAAGAACAATAATCAAAAAAATTATAGGCAACAATGCCAAAATAAAATTTAACAACGACAACAAAGAGACCACCTCCATATCAAATTTTTATATTTGAATTATATTACTATTATAAAATATTGTCAATAAGTAATGAATAAATTTTAGCAAAATTATTTTTTTGAAATATTATTTTTATAAAATTACAAAAATGATATTTTAAAATTCTTTTACTCAACTTTTCTGATAAAATTATTATGATTTTAGTTGAAATTTAAGTATTTAGTATTTTTTTTAATACACTACCTGACATACAATATTCAAAATAATTTTTATTGAATTTTGAATATTTATCAAAAAAATGAAAACACTGAAAATGCTATGTAAAGTATGACGTTTTTTTAAAATATACTCAAATTTCAATACATTTAATGTATTTTTCATCTTGAAAAGTGTAATTTTTTGATTTAGTTTTTTAATGAGATTGTATTTATTTGTATCACTGTTTTATATTCTACTTATTTTTTTCTATGAAACTGTAGTAAAAAACACTTGTATATTTATTTTTTTATTGTTATAATAACTGCTAAAATAAGATAAATAATTTCAAACTTGTACCTAATATTAAATAGATAAAATTTATTAAGTGGTTTACTATGTTGGAACTTATATATATTTTTAGAAAGCGTTACTAAAGAGATTTGTATTTGTGTATTTTTTGACTTAATGTACCTCAAATTCTCAAAATAATTATATTTAAAACTAAAAAAATTAAGATTGAAGTTTTGGTAAATAATGTATCAGTTTTAATGATTTATTAACTTGTAATAATTTAACGAAGATTTTATTTATAAGGGGAGGTCTATATGAAGAAAAAAGAGATTATTGCTATGATATTAGCTGGTGGTCAAGGTAGTAGATTAAAGATGTTTACTGAAAACTTAGCAAAGCCTGCTGTTCCATTTGGAGCAAAGTACAGAGTAATAGATTTTGTAATTTCAAACTGTGCTAATTCCAATATTGATACTGTAGGTATTCTTACACAGTATAAACCTTTTGAATTACACAACCATATAGGCATCGGTGCATCTTGGGGTCTTAATAGAAGAGATGGTGGTGCGTACATATTGCCGCCTTACATGAGTGAAAAAGAGCAAAATTTTTATAAGGGTACAGCGCATGCTATTGAACAGAATAAAGAGTTCATTGATTCTTTTAATCCGGAGTATCTTTTGGTTTTGTCAGGAGACCATATTTACAAGATGAATTATAAAAAAATGTTGGATTTTCATAAGAAAAATAATGCAGATGCCACAATTGCAGTTATAGAAGTACCTTGGGATGAGGCTCCAAGATTTGGAATAATGAATACTAATGAAGATGGAAGTATATATGAATTTGAAGAAAAGCCGGATAATCCAAAAAGTAACTTAGCATCTATGGGTATATATATATTTAATTGGGAGCTTTTGAGAAAAGAGTTCGAAATTTGCGAAACAGAAGGAAGATCTAAGGTTGACTTTGGACAAGATATAATACCTTCGTTATTAAGGCAAGATAAGAAGTTATTTTCTTATAAATTTAAAGGTTATTGGAAAGATGTAGGTACACTTTCTTCGTATTGGGAGTCAAATATGGATTTACTTGATATGGGTAATCAACTTAATCTTTTTGACAGCTCTTGGCAGATACGTTCTCATAATAAATCTTTACCTCCGTTATATATCTCAAAGGATGCTGTATTGGATAACTCCATAGTTTCTGATGGAGCAATAATAAAGGGAACAGTCAGAAACAGCGTTATCTCTTCAAGTGTTGAAGTAGAGGAAGGTGCTATTGTGGAGGATAGTGTAATAATGAGCAATACCTTTGTGGGTAGGAATGCGCATATTATTAAGTCCATAATAGGAGAAAATGTCATGATACATGAAGGTGTAAATGTTTGTGATAAAGATGGAAAACTTTATTCTGTTGGAAATAATATGGAATTGAGAGGTGAAATAAGTGAGTAAGAGTGATTTGATGGCTCTAATGAGTTTAAATGAAGATAATATAGACATGAGAGATTTGACAGATGAAAGACCGGTGGCTTCTCTTCCTATTGGTGGAAGGTACAGATTGATAGATTTTATTTTATCCAACATAACAAATTCAGGAATATTCAATGTAGGACTGTTTGCACAGAGAAAAGTTCGTTCGTTAAATGAACATTTAGGTGATGGGGCTCCATGGGATTTGGATAGAATAAAAGATGGATTATATCTTTTTTCAAACAGCTATGAAATCAATGAAAAACTTGCAAGGGGAGATATACAAAATATTAATGAGAATATAGATTTTATTTCACGTTCAAATCAAGAATATATATTAGTTACAACTCCTTATATGATATACAATTTCAATTTCAATATTCTTTTTGATTCTCATATTAATTCCGGAGCGGAAATTACTGCAATGTATAAGGAAATTGATGACGCTCACTTGAGTTTTTTTGGTTCGTATATATATACCATTACTAATGGAAAAATAAGTAGTATTGGTAAGAATATGTGTTCTAAAAGTAAGCAGAACATTTCCATGGACTGCGTTATAATGAAAAAAGATGCATTTTTAAAGATGATTTTAGACACTGTACAATCAGGTGAACATATGTATTTGATTGATTCAATTAATGCCCAACTTTTAAAATCTGATGTGAATTTATTTAAATTTAATGGTTATGTAAAATGTATAAATGATATTAGGAGTTATAGAGAATTTAGTAGAGACATATTAAGAGAAGAAGTTTCTGATGAGATATTTAGAAATCCTAATGGGTTAATATATACTAAGATTAAAGATGAGGCTCCAACTTATTTTTCCAGTGATTCCAAGGTAGAAAACAGCATTATTTCATCGGGGTGCCTAATAGAAGGAACAGTAAAAAATTCCATAATATCGAGAAAGGTTAAGATAGCAAAAGGTGCTGTTGTAGAAAACAGCATAGTTATGCAAAATTGTATAATTGAAGAAAATGCTTATGTTAGTAATATGATAAGTGATAAAAGCGTTACGATTACAAGTTCTAGAAAACTTATTGGTGATTTTAATATGCCTGTTATAATAAAAAAGGGGGGTATAGTTTAGATGAAAATTTTATTTTGTGCAGCTGAATGCTATCCTTTTGTAAAAGTTGGTGGATTAGGTGATGTAGTTTACTCCCTCCCAAAGGCACTTGTAGAAAAAGGTCAGGAATGTTCCGTTATACTTCCTTTGTATGAAAGAATAAGACAAGATAATAGAGACTTAGAACTTATAGATGAATTTTATATTTCTCTCGGATATAGACATCAATATGTTGGAGTATTGAAAAAGGTGATGGATGGTATAAATTTTTACTTTATAGATAATAAACAGTATTTTGATAGAAATACTGTTTATGGAGAGCCGGATGACGGAGAGAGATTTACTTTCTTTTCAAAAGCTGTTATAGAAACAATTATAAGACATTTCAGAGATTATGATGTGCTTCATGCACATGACTGGCAGACTGCTATGACTATTCCATTAGTTAGAGAATACAATATTCAACTAAAAACGGTATTTACTATTCACAATTTAAGATTTCAGGGCGTTTATCCTTTTAGCATGGTATTTGATATGCTGGGACTTCCTCCATACTACGCTACTGAAGAAAAGATGTTGTATTTTGGAAATGCAAATTATTTAAAAGCTGCTATAGTTTTCGCTGATAAAGTTACTACTGTAAGTCCAACGTACCTTGAAGAAATAAAAAATGAATATTATGGTGAAGGTCTTCATGGACTTATAAAACAATATGAGTATAAGATGGTGGGCATATTAAATGGAATTGACTTTGATACATTTAATCCTGAGAAAGATAAGTTTTTATCTTTTGAGTACAATAAGAAAGATATAGAAGGGAAATATAAAAATAAAATAGCATTTCAAAAGGAAATGGATCTTCCGCAAAATGAAAATATTCCTATTATAGGTATGGTTTCAAGACTTACAAATCAAAAAGGACTTGACCTTGTAAATGCAGTAATTGATGAAATACTCTCAATGAATGTGCAATTTATAGTTTTGGGCACAGGCGATAATATGTATGAAAATAACTTTAGGGGAAAAGAATATGCTTATAGAGATAAAATGAGAGCCATTATAAAATACGATGACTATTTTGCTTCTAAAGTTTATGCATCAAGTGACCTTTATCTTATGCCTTCACAATTTGAACCATGTGGTTTATCTCAGATGATAGCGATGAGATACGGTTCACTTCCTGTAGTCAGAGAAACAGGAGGTCTAAATGATACTGTGAAAGCATACAATATGTATACCAAGGAAGGTAATGGATTTACTTTCAAAAACTATAATGCACATGAAATGCTTTTTACCCTTCAAAAGGCTGTAGGACTATACTATGATAATAGAGCAGATTTCAATAAACTTATAGAGTCAGCTATGAATGAGGATTTCAGTTGGGATAAACCGGGAGAAGAATATATACGATTGTATGAAAGTATATTGTAATAATTATTGCAGAAAAAAAGCGGTTAGACTTTTCATAACTAAGCAAATTATAGTTGCAGAAAAAATTGTTTAAAAAATTATTTTATACTAATATCTATTTAATCTATGGATAATTTTCATCAATAGTTTTTTTAATAGTATATGATTTATTACTTTATTATAAATGTACTGAAAACACTTTATCCATCATTCTATTAGATTTTAGTATTATTTGCACTATTAAGAAAGACTATAAAATAACCCTTGAGAATTCAAGGGTTATTTTATGCTAATCAACGTTTATAATGTCATATACTTAGATTTACTGAAATATTATTTTTTTGGTTTTCAACAACCGTATTTACACTAAAAACCTATCAAAAAGCCATGTGGTTCCAGTTCAGTAAAATTATTTATAATCAGAAAAACATGTAATTTAGTAAAATAGAATTCTTGGCATTATAAATGGTGATTAGTATTAATATATTTTTAAGATTATTTAATTGGTTTTTAGTACAATATGAAAATTTTATTAACCAAGAGTAGTAAAACTAAACTTTCTTAGAACTATGGAAAATATAATTTTATTATTCATACTGCAACTTATATAATCCAAATAATAAAATAATTTTCCTTAGCAAAATCTATCCATTAATTTAACAAATAGATAGTATAATATATTTGTTGAAATGATTTTTCTGTTTACTTCACATTTTATTGATTAGGTAGCAAAGAATTAATTAGGCTTCAATATTTAAATCGTATGGTATACCAATACTCACAATTTCAATTTCACCACAGTATTTAGGTTCGTTTACAAGGGCATTTTTTACCTTGTAGAATGTTATGGTTTTATTTGCTTTTATACAAGTTCCAAGAACAGTGCCGTTGTCAGCTTCCAAACCTGAAGGTATATCCAGAGATACGGTATACTTTGAGTATTGATTTATGGTGTCTATAGTTTGTGCGAAAAGTCCAGATACTTCTCTTGCCAGTCCTATACCAAATATAGCATCAACTACAGCATCACTTCTTTCTATTTGATTCTTCAATATTTCAAGATCAATTTCAGAGTTTTTTATAAGTCTATAATTTAATCCCATTTTTTTTAATATGTTAAGATTTTCTCTGAAGTTATTGCTTTGTTTATCTATATCTCCAATTATATTAAGGTAAATAATTTTTTTGGCAACAAACAAATGTTTAGCAAGGACAAGACCGTCACCTCCGTTGTTGCCTACGCCACATACTATAGTGTAAGTATTATATGGTTTATTTTTTAATATATTGTAACTATTTAGTCCTGCATTTTCCATCAAGATAATAGAAGGTATTCCGAGCTTATCAGTAGCAAAGGCATCAGTCTTTTTCATTAAATTACTGCTAATTATATCACTTACTCCTATCATATCTTACTCCTTCATATATTGCATATATTTTTTTATATGGTTTATTTTGTATAAAAAGATATATATACCCCTCCTTATATTTCCCCTTAAGTCATAAGGATAATCAAAGGTATTTGCTTCCTTTTTATCTCTTATTAGTTGTCTTACCTTATCTTTGACTTCTTCATCCTTTACATATTTAAATACAATTGAATTAGGAATAAGGTGCCAATATAATTCTTTAGTTTGTTTGACTAGAGGTAAGTCTTTTTTTAGTATTAAGTCATCAACTAAGATCTTTGCAATATTTTGACAAACAGCTGTAACTGAATAGTTGCTTCTACCTTGTCTGACATTTACCTCAAAAATCTTATATTTATTATCTCTTTTGTCGTACTTCATATCACAGTTGCAAAAGCCGATAAAACCAATTTTTTCAAGAAAATCCTTTATTTTTTCCATAGGCTCATCCACATACTGCATTATTATTGCTGCATCATTTCCTATAGCTGTTGGAACATGTTCTTCGAGTAAGACTCTACCCATAGCCATCATTTTTACTCTTTTGTTTCGGTCACAGTAAAAAGTAGGTGTCCATATATCTGTATCTTCACCTTCTATATATTCTTGGATTATTAAATTATCATCGTAATAAGTTGAATAAATTAGTTTTATGATTCTTTCAAATTCTAATTTATCTTTTGCCTTATATACTTTTTCCATACCCTCAAATCTGTCACTCCAAAATAAAACTGGATTTGTTGGTTTTATTATAAGGGGATACATCAAATCGAAATCTGTAATTTCCATAGATTTACTCAAAATTTTCGTCTTAGGATAGTCTACACCCATTTCTTCACAAAGAGCATAAAACTCTTCTTTATTCATAAGTTTATTTTTTAAATCCTCATCAATATAAGGAATAACAAATATATCTTTTAAACTATCCTTGGATTTGATTATCAAATCTACATAGTCATCTTTTGTACCTATTAATATTGGAATTTTCCCTTCATTATTCAAATCTGTTCCAAGCTCCTTCATAGATTCTATGAAATGATTAACATCAGTAAGATTTTCGTCAATATAAAAATCTATAATTTTGGAGTGATCTGTTGCTCCAAGTTTCATCTTTGCAATTGCTATACTTACAATACCATATTGCTCATGAAATGCTCTAGCTACCGAATAAGCGTTTATATCTCCCCCTATTAAAACAGGTTGAATTTTATTTGATATATCCATCAGTTCCTCCTCCTATATTATCTTTTTGAAATAATTTTTTTCAGAAACTTTGTCAATCCATTTTCCTTGGTTTTGAAATTGCTAAAAATTAATAAAAATGGTGATATTATTAGTACGATGACCAATAAAAAAAACCACTTAATCTTCCTTAACATACTAATACTCCTGATAAATAAAATAAATCCACTATTTTTAGTAATTATATCATAGTAGAATTTTTTTTAAAATACTTTTATATATTACTTTTTCAAATTTTTTAAAAGTATAATTTTAATATAGAAAAGCATAAAAATTAAAATAAAGGAGATAAGAGAAAATATAATTTTATTAGGAAGTAAAACTTAGTTTTTAGTACAAAAAATTTAGAAAAATTAAAAAAGTGATATTATTAAAAAAGTAGAAATCAAGCAGTAAAGATGATAATAATACTATAAAACTTAGATAAAAATAACAAAATAACACGAATATAAAATATACAAAAAACTTAGTATATTAATATTTAATTTTATTTTTTTAGAATAATATACTAAAAAAGTGGTATATCAAAAAAGTAAAACATAGTAAAAAAATATGGATTTATCACTTAACAAAAAAACAGTATTATGTTATAATATTAAAAGTTTTTTTATTTTGTTTATAATCGTTGTAAATTCAATGATTTCTTTTATAATTTTTTTAAACTATAATTTTTTAAAATATAGTTTTTATGATATTAATTGATAATATTTATTATAAAAATACATTTATGAAATCCTAAGGAGATAAAAATGGCAAAAATTTTGGAAGTCAGAGATCTATGTGTTTCTGTAGAAGACAAGACTATACTGGAGAATATAAATTTAACAGTAAATTCAGGAGAAATTCATGTTCTAATGGGACCAAACGGCGCAGGTAAGTCAACACTTATGAATGCAATAATGGCACATCCTAAATATAAAATAGATTCAGGAAGCATTATTTTTCAAGGAGAGGACATTACAGAACAAAAAGCTGATGAAAGAGCAAGAAAGGGTATATTTATGTCTTTTCAAAATCCTGAAGAAATACAAGGTGTTAGCGTAGAAGAATTTCTTAAAGAGGCGCTGAATTCACAAAAAAAAGATTATAAAGGCGCACTTAAATTTCATAAAGAATTGGTAAAGAAGATGGATGAACTTAAAATAGATTCTTCTTATGCTACAAGATATGTTAATGTTGGATTTTCAGGTGGTGAAAAAAAGAAAAATGAAATGTTACAGATGTCTATTTTAGACCCTAAACTTTGTATGTTGGATGAGACTGACTCAGGTTTGGACGTAGATGCTGTAAAAATTGTATCTCAAAGTATTAAAGAATATTTTAATGAGGATAAAGCAATAATTATAATTACTCATCACAAGGAAATAATGGCAAATATAGTACCTAATTTTGTTCATGTAATAAAAGACGGGAAACTCGTTAAGACCTCAGATGCAAGTCTGATAGATGAGATTGAAAAAAATGGATATGCAAATTTATAATTAATAGAGGATAAATATATGGAGCAAATTCAAGCAAAGAAAAAGAGTGTGATTGCTGACATAGATAGAGGAATATATGATCTGAAAAATGAGTTTACCTACTCTCTAAAATCAGATAAGGGCCTAAATGAAGCAATTGTACGTGAAATATCAAAAAATAAAAATGAGCCTGATTGGGTATTGGAAAGAAGATTGAAGTCTCTTGAAATATTTGAAAAGACTGAAAATCCTCCATGGGGACCGGATCTTAGCGGTTTTGATATAGATGAAATTACAACTTATATAAGACCTAAAGCTACACTTGCAAGTAATTGGGATACTCTTCCTGAAGATATAAGAAATACTTTTGATGTACTTGGTATACCTGAGGCTGAAAAAGAAAAATTAGCAGGTGTAGGGGCTCAGTATGATTCTGAGGAAGTATATCATTCAGTGAAAGATTATTTGAAGGAACAAGGAGTTATATATACTGATTTTGATGCAGCTATAAGGGATTATCCTGAAATAGTGAAAAAATACTTTCAAAAAGCCATTCCTCCAACTCTCCACAAATATGCAGCGTTGCATGGAGCGGTATTTTCAGGAGGTAGTTTCGTATATGTTCCTAAGGGTGTAAATGTAGATATACCACTACAATCATATTACAGACTTAATGCTCCCGGTGCAGGACAGTTTGAACATACCATGATAATAGTAGAAGAGGGGGCAAATTGTCACTTTATTGAGGGATGTTCCGCTCCTAAATATGATGTAACAAATCTTCATGCTGGTTCTGTGGAGATCTTTGTTGAAGAAAATGCTACAATGAGATTTTCAACTATAGAAAACTGGTCAAGGAATATGTACAACTTAAATACTAAAAGGGCGATTGTAAAAAAGAACGGAAAAATTCAGTGGGTTTCAGGATCTTTTGGTTCTAAGGTTTCAATGCTGTATCCTACTTCTATATTGATAGGAGAAGGTGCAAGCAGCGAGCTTACTTCTATAAGTTTTGCCGGAGAAGGACAATATTTAGATAATGGAGCTCAAGTGTTTCACTATGCTCCAAATACAAGCTCGAGTATGAATACGAAAAGTATATCGTCAGGAAATGGAGTTTGTGTTTTCAGGGGTGTGGTAAAAACTTCTGAAAATGCTGCAGGAAGTAAATCTTCAGTAAATTGTGATTCTTTGATGTTAAGTGAAGAATCTCGTTCTGATACAATACCTGTAATTGATTTATATACTGATGATATTGATATAGGTCATGAAGCAAAGATAGGGAAGATTGATGAGACGTCAATTTTTTATCTGATGTCAAGGGGGATAAGTGAACAGGAAGCAAGAGCAATGATAGTAAGGGGATTTGCTGAACCGGTTGCCAAAGAATTGCCTATTGAATATGCAGTAGAAATGAACAATCTTATAAATATGGAATTAGAAGGAACTAACGGTTAGGAGGAACAATGAAAGCAAATTTTCTTTCATCACCTACTTTCAGATATTTAGGCGGTAATTTTGCACAAACAGAATTTGAACAGGTAAATCCGAAACCATGGTCAGATCTTGAAAGTGATGATGTAAATGAACTTAATGAAGCCTTTAAAGATAAATTAGTAGGTATAAGTACAGAAGCTATAAATCTAAATAAAGAAAAATCTAATGCAAGAAAAATAATAAATGTAACAAAAAATCAGGATTTAAAACTGATAAGATATGAATTTAATTCTCGTAATAACATTTTGCTTGATGATATAAAAATACAGGCAAATGAAAATACAAGAAGCAGTTTTATAATTGATTATAAAAACTTGGAAAATATAAAAACATTTAGAAATTCTTTTCTATATGTTTATGCAAAAGAAAATTCTGTTGTTGACATATTTCTAATATCAAGACAGGATTCCCTTGCTAAGGTATGGCAAAGTGTTGGAATAATTCAAGAAAAAAATGCAGAAGTTAATTTTTATGTAGTGGATATGGGGATAGGTGAAAAAATTCTTTCTCATCACTCTTATCTTAACGGAGCAAAAGCTAAGCTTAATATAGAAGGATCATATTTTACTGATAAGGATGAGAACTTTGATATATTGTATAACGTTGATATATTGGGTCAATTGACAAAGACTAATATAACAGTAAATGGAATACAAAAAGATGATTCAAAGAAAGTTTTTAGAGCTGTTCTTGACTTTAAAAAGGGCGCCAAAGCTTCTGAAGGTTCTCAGACAGAGTATGTAACATTACTTGATAAGACTGTACGCTCTAAATCTTTGCCGATAATTCTTTGTAGTGAAGAAAATATTACAGGTAATCATGCAGCAAGTGCAGGACAAATTGATGAAAATATGGTTTTTTATATCATGAGTAGAGGATTTTCAAGAGAAGAGGCAAAATCGCTAATTGTAAAAGCAAGATTGATACCTGTAATCGATAAGATACCTAATGAACAAATTAAACAAGAACTATTGGAAGAATTGAAATTAAAAATGCTTAGATAATTGGAGAAAACAATATGTTATTAGATGATAAAATTGAAAAAATTCGCTCAGATTTTCCGTATCTGGACGAAAAAAATATGGGTAGAAAGATAATATACCTTGACAATTCAGCAACATCTCAAAAGCCTATAAGCGTTATAAAAACGGTAGAAGAATATTATAAATATGAAAATGCCAATCCGCATAGGGGAGCTCATTATTTGACTGTAAAAGCTACAGATGCTTATGAAGGAGTAAGAGAGAAAGTTGCAAAGTTTATTAATGCAAAATTACTCGCTGAGATTATATTTACAAGAAATACAACTGAGAGTTTAAACCTCATTGCATATAGCTATGCACTTGAAAATTTGAACAAGGGTGATGAAATCTTAATAACAATATTGGAACACCATAGTAATTTTGTAACATGGCAATATGTTGCTGAAAAAACAGGAGCAATACTGAAAATAGCATACCTTGATGATGATTTCTGCCTTGATATGGAAGATTTTAAAAATAAACTTTCAGATAAAACTAAAATAGTTGCTTTTACAGGAGCTTCAAATGTAACTTCTTATATGAGTGATGTGGAAGAAATTGTAAGTCTTGCTCATGAAAAAGGAGCGATAGCTATTGTAGATGCAGCGCAACTTGCTCCCCATAAGGCTGTTGATGTACAAAAAATGGACTGTGATTTTCTTACTTTTTCAGGACATAAAATGCTTTCTCCTATGGGAATAGGTGTATTGTATGGTAAAAAACAACTTCTTGATAATATGAAGCCTTTTATGTACGGTGGAGAAATGATAGAGTATGTCTATGAGACACATTCAACATTTGCAGATATACCATCAAAGTTTGAAGCAGGAACAGTAAATGTTGGTGGTGCTGTAGGACTTGGAGCAGCCATAGATTATATAAATGAAATTGGTATAGATAATATATATCAAAGAGAAAGTGAATTAGCATCTTATTTAGTCTCTGAGATAATAAAAATACCTTATATTGATATTTACTATCCTCAAAAAGCCAATATTAAAGGTGCAGCAGTAGCATTTAATGTTAAGGAAGTTCATCCACACGACACTGCATCAATCTTAGATAGTTATAATATAGCAGTGAGAAGTGGACATCATTGTACAATGCCTCTTCATGCTTACTTAAAATTAAATGCAAGTTGTAGAGCTTCATTGATGTTTTATAATACAAAACAGGAGGTAGATGAATTTCTTTCACATTTGGAAGATGTTAGGGGGACTATGGGATATGGACTTAAATGATATATATCAGCAAATTATTTTAGAGCATTCTAAATCAAAAAAAAATAAACATGAAATTAAAGATTTTGATTTCGAAGAGCCTGGACATAATCCAAGCTGTGGTGATGAAATAAAAATACAACTAAAACTTTCTAATGATAAAAAATCAATTGAGGATATAGCTTTTACTGGAGTAGGTTGTGCTATTTCTCAGGCATCAGCATCAATAATGTGTGATTTATTAAGGGGTAAAAGTTTAGAGGAAGCAAGACAGTTATGTGAAACTTTTATAGGTATGATTAGAAGAGAAATTACTGATCAAGATACACTTGATATTTTAGATGATGCACTTGCGCTTCGTAATATAAGTAATATGCCGGCAAGAGTTAAGTGTGCAATACTTGCTTGGCGTACACTTAACGATATAATAAATGAAAATAATCAAAAGATTCCGGTTTAATCCGGGATTTTTTGATTATTGATTAATGATTAATATTTGTAATATAAAAGTTGTGAGAATATTTTAAAAAATGCTCTTGTTTTTATTGCTTACATAATATATAATGATTAGAATTTATCACAAATAAATAATATTATTTGTAGACTTTATTAATAACATATTTATAATAATGGGTGGTCGTATTATGCAGATACTTTATGGAAAAGAAGTAGAAAATCACTTAAGCAAAACTATAACAGAAAAATTGAATCTGCTTCGAGAAAAAAATAAAATTCCAAAATTAGCTATACTTAGAGTAGGGAAAAATGGCAATGATATATCATATGAGAAATCATTAAAGAAAAAGTTAAACAGTTTTAAGATACCCTATACAGCTTATGAGTATATGGAAAATATAGAGGCTGATGTTTTTAAATATGAAATAGAAAAACTAAATCTAAATGATGAAATTGACGCTATTATGCTATTTAGACCTTTACCTGATCATCTTGAGAGAGAAAATGTTACTGAGGCTATTCTTCCGGACAAAGATATAGACTGTGCTACTTTATATAATCAAGGTAAGCTCTTTGCTAAAGAAGATTGTTTGTATTACCCGTGTACTCCGATGGCTGTAATTGACATATTAAAGTTTTACAATATAGATATGGTTTCTAAAAATATAGTTATTGCGGGTGCATCTCAAGTAGTGGGAAAGCCACTGTCTATGATGTTTGCTAAAGAGAAGGCTACAGTTACTATTTGTAATTCAAAGACTGTAGATATGCACAAACTTACAGTAAATGCAGATATTATAATATCTGCTATTGGAAAAGCAAAATATCTTACTAAAGACTATTTTTCTGATGGTCAAACTATTATTGATGTTGGAATTAACTTTGATGAAAACGGAAAAATATGCGGTGATGTAGATTTTGAAAATATTGATTTTGAAAATATTAAAATTACACCTGTTCCAAATGGTGTAGGTGTAATAACTACGACTATTTTAGTTAAACAATTAGTTGAAAAATATTTTAAATTGCGTTAAAATTATATTGTTGTTGTTTTGAGTATTATACTTATTTAATTTAATTTTAATATAAGATACATACATAGGATTATTTTTAATAGATTCCTATTATTTTTATGTATCAGTGAGAAGGAGAATTTTAAAATGAAAATTTTAGTAATTAACTGCGGAAGTTCATCTTTAAAATATCAGTTTATTGATATGAAAGATGAAAGTGTTTTAGCTAAAGGTTTAGTTGAAAGAATAGGAATCGAAGGCTCCGTTTTGAAACATGAAAAAACTGGAATGGAAAAACAAACTATAACTGCTGAAATGCCAAACCATGAAGTTGCACTTAAACTTGTAATGGATGCGCTTATTAATGAAAGTTATGGGGTTATAAAAGATTTTAAAGAAATAGATGCAGTTGGACATAGAGTGGTACATGGTGGGGAAGACTTTGCAAATTCAGTTTTAATAGAAGATAAGGTGATGAAGTCAATTGAAGATTGTATAGATTTAGCACCGCTACACAATCCTCCTAATATAATAGGTATAAAAGCTTGTCAAAAACTTTTACCTGGTGTAAAAATGGTTGCTGTTTTTGACACTGCTTTCCATCAAACTATGCCTGATTATGCCTATATGTATGCTATTCCATATGAATATTATGAAAAATATAAAATAAGAAGATACGGGTTTCATGGTACATCACATAGATTTGTCAGCAAAAGAGCAAGTGAATTGATGGGTAAAAAGATAGATCAATGTAATATAATTACTTGTCATCTTGGAAATGGCGCAAGTGTTGCAGCAATCAAAAATGGAAAGACTATAGATACATCTATGGGCTTTACTCCTCTTGAAGGTCTTATAATGGGAACAAGAAGTGGAGATATAGATCCTGCTGTAATTCCATTTTTGTCAGAAAAAGAAAAGATGTCAATCAAAGAAATTGATACCTTGCTTAATAAAAAATCAGGAGTTCTTGGGGTATCTGGAGTAAGTTCAGACTTTAGAGATATTGAAGGTGAAGCCGAAAAGGGAAATGATAGAGCAAGATTGGCACTTGATATGTTCCATACAAGAGTAAAAAAATATATCGGAGCATATATGGCAGAACTTGGTAATGTAGATGCAGTTGTATTTACTGCAGGACTTGGAGAAAATTCAGCAGAGTCAAGAAAAGAAATATGTAAAGGATTGGAATCTTTAGGAATAGAAATAGATGTTGATGCGAATAAGACAAGAGGAAAAGAACAACTTATATCTAAAAAGGATTCAAAAATAAAAGTATTTGTAATACCTACAAATGAAGAACTTGTTATAGCAAGAGATACACTTGAAATAGTAAGTAAATAATAGAATATAAAAAATCTCCTTATCTTTAGGTAAACTATTGGATAAGGAGATTTTTCTCTTTTAAAAAAAATTAATCTCATTAAAAGGGTATAGTCTAATCAACGCCTTGCCTATAATCTCATTACTTATATCAATAGTGCCTATTTCATCGGCTCTTGAATCATAGGAGTTAGGTCTGTTATCTCCCATAGCGAAGATTTTACCTTCAGGAACTATCAAATCGATACTTCCATCAGTGTAATCACCATTGATATAAGTTTCATTTTGTAGCTCTTCATTTACATAAACATTGCCATATTTTATTTCTATATGATCTCCTGGAAGTCCTATTACTCTTTTTACGAGATCTTTATCCTTTCCTTTCTCATCTTTAATATGAGACTTAAAAACGACTATATCTCCTCTTTTAGGAGTAGAAAACCAATAAGCTGTTTTATTAAGTATAATATAGTTGTTATTTTGTAAAGTAGGATACATAGACTCACCTTTTACAACAGTAGGACTTATGAAGATAGTTATAATAAAAGCTACTACAACTGCAAAAAGAATAGATTTTATCCATTCCATAATTTCCTTTTTAATATTCTCTTTCATATTTTCTCCTCGAAATTTTTTATTTAGATAAATAAATTCTTATGATAAAAAATGTTTTGTTATAAATCTAATTATTTTTATGAGCAAGCACTTCAACTGAAACAGTAACGGCTTTTACATTACTTTGAATGTTTTTAGGTAAATGGGGCTCAACTTTAATGGTCCCATCCTGTAATAATTTTGTTAAGCTTATAGGTTTTGTAGAAATTTTTTCTATATTTTCTAAATCGACCTCATTACCAGTTACTTTAATCTCCTGTGGAGAAACTGACAAATTTAAAAGACTCATATTGTAATTAGATTTATCATTTAGTATGTCAGCATATATTGGTATTGATTTTTCTTTTTTTACAGATACTGTAACCAAAATATCTGAAAAATCCGAGAAAACTCCACTTACTTCATTACCATTTATATCCAAAAATTTTAATTTAACCCACTTAGATAAGGTTTCTTTACTGTTTTCCAGGTCTATCTGAGCTTCAACTCTTACAATTTTATCAATAAGAGATTTAGGACCGGAGATTGTAACAGAGTCTTTTGAAAGTTTCAATGAGTCTATAACTGTATTTTCGGCTAAATGTCCTATTGAATAAACTTGTATTTTTTCACTTTTACTTATATTTTCTTCAATATTTAAGTTTAATGATGAGGGTGTGATTGTGTAAGTTATATCTGGATTTTCAGAGTTTATAGATATTTTAGACACATTTTCACCTATTGTTGCATTTTCAATTGTAGTCTGAAGAATAACACCTTCTTTAATTTTTTTTGCAATAATTGAACGCCTTCCTTTCAATTTTACAGATGCTTCAAGCTTTTGATTAGGGGATAATATAAGATTATGATTATTAAGCTCTGTTATATTACTTATCTTAACTTCAACAGATGTTAAGTCTCTTGTATCTACAGGATCTATGTCAATCATAACATAAACCCAAACAAGAAAAGCTATTATCAAACATGCAACTTTAATTTTAAAATTTGAACTATTACTCGTTTTCATCGTTCGTACCCCCTTCAACAGGGTCAGTTTTAGTTTTTTCGCTAATAAGATTTATTGATAACATGTTTCTAAGTCTTTCTTCATTGAGGTCTCTATATAACTTCCCATTAATAGCAATGGAAATATTTCCTGTCTCCTCTGATACGACAAGAGACAAACTATCAGATTTTTCGGTTATTCCCAAAGCAGCTCTATGTCTTGTACCTAATTCTTTATTGAGATTTTTATTTTCAGTGAGAGGTAAAAAACATGCTGCAGCTTTTATATAATTTCTTCTTATAACTACAGCTCCGTCATGTAGAGGTGTATTTGGTATAAAAATATTAATCAACAACTCTCTTGATACATCTGCATTTAAGTTAGTACCTGTTTGAATAATTTCATTTATACCTGTTTTTCTTTCAAATACTATCAAAGCTCCTATTTTTTGTCTTGATAAGGATAAGGATGCTTGAACTACCTCATTTATAGTATCACTTTCTTTTGAAATTGAATTAGTTCTGCTTATTATATTCGTTCTACCAAGTTGCTCAAGTATTCTTCTAAGTTCAGGTTGAAAAACTACAATTATAGCCATTAGTCCAACCGTCATGGTATTACTGAGTATCCAATGGAAGGTACGTAAATTAAGTATTTCAGATATTCTAAGTGCTATGAAAATTATGAAAATTCCTTTTACAAGCTGTTCAGCTCTTGTTTCTTTCATAAGTTCATAAAGTTTATATGTTAAATAAGCTATGATGAGTATATCTATAATATCTGTTATTTTTATATGTGTAACCAAATCAATTAGTGGATATACAAAATCGGAAAGCACATCTTTCTCCTTCCTAAAAATTTTTTACTTCATAATTATAAAATATTAAAATTCATACACAGGTACTTTAAGAGTTCTCCTTAAGAAATCAAGAGCATGACTTGTAGCAAATGCTCTTACTCTTTGTCTGTCGCCTCTTAAATTTACCTTTTTTACATAGGTGTTACCTTTTATAAACAACCCAATATAGACTAATCCTACAGGTTTTTCATCAGTGCCGCCATCAGGCCCTGCAACACCTGTAGTGGAGATTGCTATATCAGCATTTGAGCTAAGCGCTGCACCTTTTGCCATTTCCATAGCAGTTTGCTCTGAAACAGCACCATACTTTTCTAAAATTTCTCTACTTACACCCAAAATATTAATTTTAGATTCATTGGAGTAAGTAATATATCCCTGTTTATAGCTTTTGCTTATTCCAGATATGTTTATTATTCGTGATGATAGCATACCACCGGTGCAAGACTCAGCAGTTGAAATGCTTAAGTTATTATCCATAAGATATTTGCATATACTATCCTCTATAGACACATCATCACCTATTGCATAAAAATCATCAGACAAGAATTCTTTAATTTTAGATATTGTAGGCGTTAATAAGTTTTCAGCCTCTTTTTTTGAAGAAGCATAAGACATAACTCTAAGTGTCAATCCCTTATCCTTAAAATATGGTGCTATTGTAGGATTACTCTGATTATCTATTAAGGGTAGTACTTTTTCTTCCATTTTTGACTCACCTATACCTATTACGTTTATGGTCTTATGAGCAAAATACATGGAAGAAAATTTTTGAAGATAAGGGACGACAGTATTTATCATCATAGGCTTCATTTCTCGTGGAGGTCCTGGAAGTATTATTATAATTTTTCCTTTATGTTCTATTATACACCCACTTGCAGTTCCGTTAAAGTTATCTATAATAAAACTGCCTTTAGGAAAGTATGCTTGACTTAAATTGCCATGATTAAGTTCTTGCATTCTATCTTTAAACCATATTTTTAATTTTTCAACTTCTTCGTCTATAAGTATCATATCAAGATTCAAAAATTTTGCAATTGTTTCTTTTGTAAGATCATCTTTAGTAGGTCCTAAGCCACCTGTAGTAATTATTATATCACTATATTTGTATGCAAATTTTAACTCTTCTGTTAGTCTACTTTCATTATCTCCTAATGTATTAATATGATAGACAGAGATACCAATGTTTTTAAGTTCATTTGCAATAAAAGTTGCGTTTGTATTTACCACTTCTCCAAGCAATAATTCAGTACCGACTGAAATTATGTGTGCTACCATAAATCCTCCAAATAATTATATCCTGAAATCACGTATTATTTTATGACAGTTTACTTAAATATAACTTATCAGTATTATAACATAAATGTAAAAAATTAAATATATTTTATTACTTTAGTAAAAAAAATTTAGAATAGTTACGATATTCTTAGATAATACTATTTTAATACTGTATTAAAATTGTTTTTAAAAGCTATAAATTTTAAAAAATTATCTTAAATTGAAGAATTGTATTGAAAAAAACTTTGACTTTATATATAATTTAACCAAGCAATAAAGTTATTAAGATATAATTTTGTAAATAGTTTAATGATTTTATTGCTATTGAAAGGAATATTTAGTGTTTAAACAGTCAAAAAATCAAAGCGAAAAAGCATTTGAAGAGATTATAGAAAAAAGGATAGTACCGATGTTGACCGAATATCAGCCTTTTAATGATCTCATGAAATATATTTCAAGTGAGGATATTAAAACATCTATAGAAAATATAAAAAAATTAATAATGGAAGAAAGAAAACAAGTACTCGAAGTAAATAATCTCCATAAAGAAAAGGCTAAGATTGCACCTAAAGTACTCTATCTTTCAGGTCAAATTAATTCAGGAAACAAATCTGCTGAAAAAGAAATGGACAATGTCAAAGAAAGAATGCTTGAAATAAATGAGGAAATTGAAAAAAAAGAGATACAAATTCAGGAAATATTGGTAAACAAAGAAAAAGAAAATCTTGAACTATTAAAAAAGACATTAAATGAATCTTATGATATAATTAATAATGATGAAAAAAAATTATATCCACTTCTTGATGAGATAGAACTCATGAGAAAAGAGCTTGAAGATAAGAGAATATTAAGAGATAGACTTCAAAGTAGAATTAATTCTACTTATTCATTCATACATGGTTTTATGGGTGGGAAGGAAACTGAAAGATTTGATGAGCATATGCTTGAATAAAGTTATTTTGAACTTCTATATGCTCATCAATATAATAATATGCTCATCAGTATAATAAAATTTTTAACTTTATCTTATCTACGAGTTTAATATAAGGATTTTTAAAGAAAATTAATTTATAATTGGTTGGATAACAGAAAGTGAGTAAATGATGCATATATCGTCTAATAGGGCAGTGGCACGCATCTCATTAAGTAATATATTACATAATATAAATGAATTTAGAAAATGTAAAAGTAAAAAATTAAAGATTTGTGCAGTAGTAAAGGCTGACGCTTATGGACATGGAAGCGTTGAAGTGTCAAAGTTTATTGAAAGGTATGTAGATTATTTTGCTGTATCTACTGGAGACGAAGCAGTTGAACTCAGAGATTCTCAAATAACCAAACCAATATTGATATTGGGATATGTATTTGATAATGAAGTAGAAAATTTGATAAGAAGGGATGTAGAGTTTACTGTATATAATTTTCTAATTGCTTCTACAATAAATGAAATTGCAAAAAAAAATAATTTAATTGCAAAAGTGCATATAAAATTAGATACCGGTATGTCAAGGATAGGATTTCTATCTCAAGAGGATTATGTTAAAGAAGTAAAAAAAGTAAATAGTTTAAGTAATATAAGAATAGTAGGGTGTTTTTCTCATTTTTCTAATGCTGAAGAAACAAAAAATGAAATTAATAAAATACAATATGAATTATTTCAAATGATGTGTAGAGAAATAGAAGATGAAAATATAGATTTAGGGATAAAACATATGTCAAACTCTGCGGCATCTGAAAAAAAAGAGTATGACCTTGATATGATAAGACTTGGTATAGGTATGTATGGATATTCTTATAATGATATAAAAAATGAAGAATTAGATTTAAAGCCTGCTATGAAATTGGAGAGTTTAATTTCAAATATTAAATTGCTGAAAAAAGGTTGCAAGGTAAGTTATAATGGTAAATATACCCTTGAAAATGATGAATGGATTGCAACTATTCCTATAGGATATGCTGACGGTATAAGTAGATCTTTGTCTTGTAAAAATTTTGAACTTGTTTTAGATAATGGGGAAAAGGGTATTTCGGTAGGAAATATCTGTATGGATCAAATGATGATAAAGCTACCTGAAAAAGCTGACATTGGAACAAAGGTATATATCTTCGGGTACGACAATAAAAGCGGTTATAATATTGCAAAACTTGCAGATACGATAATTTATGAGATAGTATGTGGAATAAATAAAAGAGTAAAACGTGAGTATGAAATTTGATGAAGTGTTGAATTTTTAAGGAAGGAGGATGCTACATGGATAACAAGGTTATAAAAAGAGGAGATATTTTCTATGCAGATTTGGCTCAGGGGCAAGGATCTGAGCAAGGCGGTATAAGACCTGTTGTAATAGTTCAAAATGACATAGGAAATAAATTTTCTCCCACTACTATTGTAGCACCTATAACATCTAAGTTGAATAAAGCAAAATTACCTACTCATATTGAAATAAAAGCTAAACAATTTGGTTTGGAAAAAGATTCAGTTATGTTAATGGAGCAAATCAGAACAATAGATAAGGTGAGATTAAGAGAGTTCTTAGGTTCTGTAGATGAATATATAATTGATAAAATAGACAACGCTTTAAAGATTAGTTTGGCATTAAATTAGAAATGTTACTTACATAATAGTTTCAGTAGATAAAATTATTACATATAAATAACATCAGTCCAAATTTTAGATTTTTTTCATAAATTTAAGATAACAAACTAATATTAAGGAGGTTTTCAATGCTTGACTATAAAAAAGCACTGTTTATTTATAATCCAATGTCGGGAAATAGAGAAGTTGCAGATGAACTAAGTGAAATAGTAAATAAATTTATGAAAAATAATATTATACTTACAGTTTTAAGACTTGATAATAATGTATATGATAAGATTAGCGATTTGATGTTGTCATTGGATTATGATTTTATAATAGGTTCCGGAGGAGATGGAAGTATTTCAACCATAGCTTCAAAAATTTTAGGCAATGGCATAAAAAAGCCCTATGCTGTAATTGGCTCTGGGACTTGTAACAACTTTGCTTCAAATATAAATATGCAACCAGCTTTATATAAAGCTATAGAGCAGATTTCCAAACAAAAAACATCGACTGTTGATATTGGATGTTTAGATACAGGTCAGATTTTTCTTTCTTCATTAGCAGTAGGCATATTCGCTGAGACATCATTTGAAACCAATTCTGATTTAAAGGAATGGTTAGGACCCCTTGCCTATTATTTGCAAGGAATAACTAAACTTTCAAATATAAAAGCGGATAATTTTGTTATAAAGACAGAAAGTAAAGTAATTGAAGAAACTGCATATATGGTATTAGCTTTAAACGGTAATAATGTTGGAAGTATGACAGGAATTTTAGATGATCAGGTAGATTTAAAAGATGGTTTGTTTGAGATAATAATCGTAAAAGAAGTACAAAATCCTATTGATATTGCAAATTTACTTGTTCAAGTAGCAAGAGGAGAAGACTTTACAAAAAATAATTTTATACGAGTTGAAAAAGCATCTACCTTTGAGATAGATTCAGATAATAGAAATCTTGCTGTCAGTTTGGATGGAGAAAAGGGACCTTGTCTGCCACTTAAGGTTTCTGTAAAGCGTGAAGCTTTAAATGTAATAGTTGGTTAGATTTAAGCATTTTAGAAAGTGTGATTGATATTACTGAAAAAATAAAATCTCTTGTATCAAAGTTGCCTAATAGCAGCGGTGTGTACTTGATGAAAAATAAAAATAATGAAATTATATATGTAGGAAAAGCTGTTTCTTTGAGAAATAGAGTTAGACAATATTTTCAGTCTCAAAGTAATATGCAGGAAAAAGTTAAGGCTATGGTTTCTCATATAGAAGAGTTTGAATATATTGTTACAGATTCTGAGATGGAAGCTTTGATACTTGAAAACAACTTGATAAAAGAATATAAGCCTACTTACAATATTTTACTTAGAGATGATAAAACTTATCCGTATATAAAAATTACAATAAATGAAGATTATCCGAGAGTTTTAAAAACAAGAAAAATCGAAAAGGATGGAGCGAAATATTTTGGACCTTATTCAAATGCCTTTATAGTAAATGATATAATTGAGCTCATTCATAGCACTTTTAAGCTTAGAACCTGTAGTAGAAATATACAAAAATCAATAGAAAAAAAAGAAAGGCCTTGTCTAAGTTACTATATTAATATATGTGATGGTCCTTGCCTTGGCACTGTTGATAAGAAGGAATATGATAAGACCATAGTAGAAGTAATTAATTTTTTGGAATCTAAGAGCGACACCATTATTGAATCCTTGAGACAAAAGATGTATGATGCTTCAAAAAAACTTGATTATGAAAAAGCCATGATGTATAGGGATAAAATAAATGGTATGCAGGAAATGCTTGAGAAGCAAAAAATAGTTTCCGCTAACAGTTTTATGGACAAGGATTTTTTGGCAGTGGAGCAAGGAGAAGATATTTCTTGTGTTTTCATTTTTTTTGTAAGAGGAGGAAAGGTAGTAGGTACTGAAAATTTTATATTTGATATTGACTTAAATAAGGATGAAAGCGAAATATTATCATCATTTGTCAAACAATATTATATAAATTCAGCGTATATTCCAAAAGAAATATACGTTAGTCATGAGTTCGAAGATTTAGATGTATTGTCACAGCTTTTAAGCAATAAAAAAGAAAGTAAAGTAACAATAAAGCTCCCGCTTAAGGGGGATAAAAAAGATATGATTCAACTTGTAAAGAAGAATGCTGCAGAAACAATCTCCAGAAAAGAAGCTGTGGATAAGAATAAAAAAGACAATGTTGAATTAGTAATGAAAGAATTAAGGGAGATTTTGTCTTTGAAAACTGAAATTCATAAGATAGAATCATACGATATATCAAATATTCAAGGAGTGGATAGTGTAGGTGGTCAGGTAGTATTTGTTGACGGTAAAAAGGTTCCTAAACTTTATAGAAGATATAAAATAAAGACAGTTGAAGGACCTGATGATTACAGCTCATTGGAGGAGATATTAAGTAGAAGGATTAAACATGAAGATTTACCGGATTTAATACTTTTAGATGGGGGAAAAGGTCAGGTTGGCGTTATTAGACGACTTTTTGAGAGAGAAAAAATTAGTACACCAGTTTTTGGAATGTATAAAGACGACAGACATACTACTATGGGTCTGTGTAGTGATGAGGATTTGTTTGAGTTAAACAGGTATAGTAAACTATATAGATTTATTTCTTCGATTCAAGAAGAAGTTCATAGGTTTGCAATTGATTACCATAAATCACTTAGAAATAAGAAAATGAGCTTTTCAAAACTTGATAATATTAAAGGAATTGGTGATAAGAGAAAAAAAATGTTGCTTTCTTATTTTAAATCAATAAGTAATATAAAAAATGCAAGTATCGAAGAATTAGAAAAAGTTGTTGACAAAAAGAGTGCTTTTGCTGTATATGAATATTTTAAGTATCAATAAATTTAGTATTTAAAAGCAAAGAATAATAATGATATGAAAATACAAGTTTAGGAGAATATATGGAGAAGTTAGATAACAAGAAAGTCATGACATCTGACTTGATTAAGGCTTTAAAGTTAGACATTATTTACAGACCTGAAGGTGTGGAAACATATATAGATACTCCAGACATAAATAGGCCCGGATTACAGTTGGCAGGCTTTTTAAAGAATTTTCAGTTTGAGAGAGTTCAGATAATAGGACAAACAGAATATTTGTATTTTAAATCACTTACTAATGAACAAAGAGTAGAGTCTATTGATAAACTTATGCAGTTTGATATCCCATTACTTGTTATATCAACTAAACAGAGTGTTCTTCCTGAGATATTGGAATCTGCAAAAAAATATTCAAAAATTATTGTAAGTAGCAAGGAAACTTCCACAAAAACCGTATCTAAAATCTCATATTATCTAAATGAAAATCTTGCTCCTGAGCTTTTGATGCATGGTGTACTTGTGGATATAGATGGTATAGGCATACTTATAACAGGTGAAAGTGGGATAGGAAAAAGTGAGACGGCACTTGAGCTGATTAAAAAAAATCATAGACTTGTAGCTGATGATGCAGTGAGGGTTATAAAATTGGATGAAGATACACTTATTGGTAAGTCAACAGAAGTAGTTGAGCATTTCATGGAAATAAGGGGATTGGGAATAGTAGATATAAGATCGTTATATGGTATAGGTGCAGTAAAAAACAGTAAAAAAATTGATATGGTTGTAAATCTTGAAACATGGGATGAAAGTAAGTACTATGACAGATTAGGATTAGACGAAAATTTTACAACAATATTAGATACAAAAGTTGAAGAGCTGGTCATACCTGTTAGACCTGGAAGGAATGTCAGCACCATTTTGGAACTTGCGGCAAGAAATAAGAGGCTCAAATCTTCCGGATACAATGCTGCTGAAGAATTTAATAAAAGGTTATTGAAATCTCTTGAAAAAAATAGGAAGGAGGATTAGAAGTTTGAAAGTTAGTACTCAATATATTCACCACAGTTGTTATACTTTGGAAATACAAAATTACTTTATTGTATTTGATTATTTTGAAGGTGAGTTACACTTACCTGAAGGTAAAGACATTTATTTTTTTGTTTCTCACGCTCATGGAGACCATTTTAGTAATAAGATATTTGATTACATGGATAGGGTAAAAAAATATATTATTTCGTCAGATGTGATGTTTGATGAAAAATTTTTATCAAGTGGGAAAATTGTAACTATTGATCCGGATGCTAATGTAACAGTTGATGAAATGAAAATAAAGACCTATATTTCTACAGATGCCGGTGTGGCTTTTATGATTGATATATTTGGTAAAAATATATTTTTTGCAGGAGACCTTAATGATTGGTATTGGGAAATGGAAGACAGTGATGAAGTAAGAGATGATATGCATAAAAGATTTGTAAATGAAATTGATAAGTTGAGGAATATTAAAATTGATATTGCTTATTTTTTAGTAGATCCAAGGCAGCAAGGTCAGTTTGATTTGGGAGGAAGACAGATATTAGATTTAAAACCAAAATATTTTTTACCAATCCATTTTTGGGAAGACTATAATATTACAACGAAGTTTAAAGAAAAATATCAAAATCTGTTCAAAGATACTGAAATATTTGACATAAAAGAGAAAAATCAAATATTGAACTTTGAAATATAGTGTTTTTGTTTTTTTGTACAAGGGTATAATACCCTTAAATGAATTTAGGAGGTAATTCCATGAGAAGAAATAACGATGTTAATTTATTGGCTGTAATACTTGGTTCTGTAGTAGGTACTCTTATAGGGCTTGTTGTAGGGCTTATGATTGCTCCAAAAAGCGGTAATGATCTAAGAAATGAGCTTGTCTCAACAGGAAGAGACTTAATGAAAAAAGCAAAGTCAAGAAAAGATGATTTATTCGATGCTCTTGATGATGAAATTGAAGAAATTGGAGATTTTGCTTCTGATATATTAGATGAAGAATAAAAATAAAAAGGGACTTAAGGAAAGTCATATTTTGATCTTTCTTAAGCCCTTTTAATTTTATTATTTTTGTTCTTGAACTTCTAATTTTTTTCTTGTCATCTCTAAACCTAAAAGTATCGCTATACCGAAAATAAAACCTAAGATACTGAAAGTTGAAAATCCAAGTGCAGGAAGAGGAGTTTTGAGAGTAGTTGGTCCCATACCTATAGCATATAAAGAACCTATCATAAGTCCTATTATGAAATACAAAGTTTTGCTCTTATATTTTTTAAGTGCCATTCTAATTAAACCGATAGATAAGGTAAGACCTATTAATATTCCAAGTCCAAGGCAAATTATTCCAGGTAGTACAGAAAGATTAAAATGCAATAACTCTTTTATTCCGGTAATTGTTGGAGCGTAAACACCCAAAATTAAAAGAAGTGTTGCTCCAGAAATTCCAGGCAATACCATAGCTGTTATAGCTATCATACCGGAAATAAATACATAAGCGTATTGAACTAACTGTAGATTTGCAAAATCTACAGTAGAACCCCCTGAGATGTGGTCTCTTAAAACTGAAATACTTACAACTAAAATAAGTCCGATTATAGTGAATAACAAATTAGCATATTTTCCTTTTAAATCTTCTTTTTCGGAAATAACTATAAAAGGTATTGATGCAGATGTAAGTCCTAAAAAGACACTGCTTAACAGATATATCTTATTCTCAAAAAGGTTTGATAAAACTGTTACCGATATAGCCATACCTATGGCCCAACCAAGAAGCAATTTTGCTATAAAAGGAATAGCAGTTTTTCTCTTTTCTTTGTCCTTAGAAAAAATATTGTGTACATTATCCAGAAGTTTCTCATAAAAGCCAAGTATAAAAGCAATAGTACCACCTGATACTCCCGGCACACTGTCAGCTAAAGCCATACAAAAACCATAAAACATATTTAATATCATTAAAATCTCCTTAATAAAAATTAATGCTGTATTTTAATATATAAGAATTAAATGACTTACTAAAGGTAAGATAAATATATAGTATAAGATTTAAAATTACTTAAATTTTTAAAATGTTTTAATTTCAAATTTTTTATCCAGTTTAAAAAATCTGACTGCATTATTGTATGTTGACTTGAAAAGCTGTTCTTCGCTTATTTCTTTTAATTCAGCTATTTTTTTTCCAGTGTAAATTACGTTTGACGGTTCATTTTTCTTTCCGCGTTTTGGCTCAGGAGACAGATAAGGCGAATCAGTTTCAATAAAAATTCTATCTAATGGAGTATACTTTGCAACTTCTTGTAAGTTAGTAGATTTCTTAAAGGTTACCGGACCTGCAAAGGAAAGATAACAACCTAAATCAAGGTATAATTTAGCCATTTCTTTGCTTTGAGAATAGCAATGAAGCACACAGTCCACATTATTCTTATATTTTTTCAACATTTCATAAGTATCGTTTGATGCATCTCGAGAATGTATAATGAACGGTAGATTTAATTTGTTTGCAAGTTCCATCTGCTCTGCAAAAACATCTTCTTGTATATATCTTGGTGAAAAATCGTAGTAATAGTCAAGACCTATCTCACCTATAGCTACGACCTTATTGTTTAAAATAGCAAGGTTTTCAATTTCTTTTATAGCATCTTGATCCATATATTTTGCTTCATGAGGATGAAATCCTACAGCGGAATAGATAAAATCATATTTTTCAGATAATTCTACAGATTTTTTTGATGTAGGAATATCACATCCTGGGTTGACTATAAGAGAAATTTTTTTGTTAATAATATTTTGTATTATAACATCAAAATCTTCTTCAAATTGCTCACTGTCAAGATGAGCATGAGTATCAAATATCATAAAATTCACCTATTTCTATTAAAATAATAATGCTATTATTATACCGAAATTTTAAATTATTAATAAATAAATAAATAAATAAATATTAAAATTCTATAGTAATATAATTCAGTTATTTAATTTTTAGTAAAACTATAAATATCAAAAAAAGACTTTAGATATATTAGAAATGTTTTATAAAATGATTTATTTTGCCTAAATATTCTCATAACATCATTAAAGTATAGATAGTATTTTTACTAAATATAAATCTATAAAATCTAATATAATTATAATCACTTCTAATACCAAATATTTATGACTAATGACATTACAGTTTATAAATTATCAGCAATTTTACAGTAATACAATTGTATGACTTTTTAACAGATTGTTAGTATAATACTACTATCTATTTAATCTATGGATAATGTTAATCAATAGTTTAAAATAATAATATATAATTTATGAAGCTATTATAAATGCACTGAAAGTATCTTATCCATTGTTTTATTAGATATTAGTATAAAAATAAAAAAGAGCAATATTACATACTACTGCTCTTATTTTATTAAAAATAGTATTTTAGTATATCTTTTTTACTATATTAATAATTATTTGTTATCTACGACACTATTGCAGTATCATCTATACCGTCAGCATTTAAGACTATCAGATTTTCATCATCGCTTGTAGCTGCTGAAAGTATCATACCATGAGAAACAAGACCTCTTAGTTTTCTTGGTTTTAGGTTTGCTACATATACTACATTTTTCCCTACAAGTTCATCAGGGTTATAGAATTTTGCTATACCTGATACGATCTGTCTGGTATGATTTCCTGATTTTATTGTAAATACAAGAAGTTTATCAGCTTCAGGATGTTTTTTTGCTTCAATGACTTTTCCAACTCTTAAATCAAGTTTGTCAAAATCATCTATAGTTATCTCAGCTTTTCCTACAAAATCATCAGTTTTTTCTTCTTTTGGAGCAAACATATCATTCATTATTACTACCTCTTTTTCTACATCCAATCTTGGAAACAATATTTCACTTTTTCCTACCTTTATGTCAGCAGGAGTAAGTCCGAATTTTTTTCCACTTTCGTATGTTTTAAGTTCATCAGGAGTATTAAGCTGAGCAAATATGCGTTTTGCTGTGTGATGTAGTATTGGACTAATCATAATTGTTACTATTCTCAATGTTTCAGCCAAATCATAAAGTACACAGTTCAATTCTTCTTTTGCACTTTCATCCTTTGCTAATTTCCATGGCATTGTTTCATCTACATACTTGTTGGCTCTTCTTATAACCTTCCATATCTCTTCAAGGGCTATGCTAAATTGCATTTGATTCATGGCGTTGTCTACAAGCTCAGGCATTTGCTCAACTGTAGATACCAAATCATCATGAAAGGCTGTTTTTTCAATTATTGTAGGTATTATTCCATTATTGTATTTTTCTATCATTGAAATAGTTCTTGAAAGCAAATTTCCCAAATCATTTGCCAAATCTGAGTTAATTCGGTTTAAAAACGCAGAGTTTGTATAATTTCCATCTTGACCGAAGGTAAATTCTCTCAGTAAGAAATATTTAAGAGCATCTATTCCATATCTATCTATTATAGGTTCCGGATAAACTATATTTCCTTTTGACTTACTCATCTTATCTTCTCCAAATAGTATCCATCCATGTCCGTAAACTTTTTTTGGAAGTGGTAAATCAAGAGCCATTAGTAGGGCAGGCCAGATTATAGTATGAAAACGCATTATTTCTTTACCAACAATGTGAAAATCTGCCGGCCAATATTTTTTGAATAAGCTATCATCATCACTGTCATAACCAAGAGCTGTTATATAGTTTGAAAGGGCATCAATCCAAACGTAAATTACATGTTTTCCATCAAATGGAACTTTTATTCCCCAGTCAAAAGTAGAACGTGAAACAGACAAATCTTCCAATCCGGCATTTATAAAGTTTGTCAACATTTCTTTTTTTCTGCTTTCAGGGAAGCAAAAATCAGGATTATCTTCGTAGTATTTTTTTAATCTATCTTGGTATTTTGAAAGTCTGAAAAAATATGAAGATTCTTTTCTTGTTTGAACTTCTCTGTGGCAATCAGGACACTTACCGTCAACTAACTGTGATTCAGTCCAAAAAGACTCACATGGAACGCAGTATTTACCTTCATATTCATCTAAGTAAATATCTCCCTTGTCATAAAGAGTCTTGAAGATTTTTTGAACAGCATCAGTATGTCTTTTGTCAGTAGTTCTTATAAAATCATCATATGATATTTCCATTTTTGCCCACAAAGCTTTTATGTCATTTATCATTTTGTCTAAATATTCTTTAGGTTTTTTTCCAAGTTCTTCGGCTTTTTTTTGTATTTTTTCTCCATGTTCATCAGTTCCTGTTAAGAACCTAACATCATAACCTGTAAATCTCTTATATCTTGATATAGCATCAACTGCAACAGTAGTATATGTGTGACCTATATGAAGTTTTCCGCTTGGATAGTATATTGGCGTAGTTATATAAAAAGTTTTCTTATCTTGACACATTTGAATCCTCCAATTTTTCAAAAATCATACTTTATATAATACAAAAACTTAAGCAATATTACAAGGATTTTTGAAAAAGTTTTTTGTTTTGTTAGACTAAAATAAAAAATTATGATATTATTTTTCATGGAAGAAATTTTGATTTACATATCGTTATTAGGAGTTTAAATTAAATGAAAAATGTCAAAGGTATTTTATTTTGTGGAATAATAGGCATTGTTGCTTATTTTTGTGGTAATTATATCCCGGTTGTAGGTGGACCTGTTTTTGGTATGATTTTTGGTATATTATTAGCTTTAATATTAAAAAAAAGGGCAGACTTGGATAGTGGAATAGCATTTACTTCTAAAAAAATATTACAATATGCAGTAATATTACTTGGATTTGGATTGAATTTGAAAGTTGTAGTACAGGTAGGGGCAGTGTCTCTCCCTGTAATTTTATCTACTATATCTTGTTCACTGATAGTGTCATATCTAATGTCAAGAGTAGTTGATTTGGATAAAAAAATTGCAATCTTAATTGGTGTGGGTTCCTCCATCTGTGGGGGATCAGCAATAGCTGCAACTGCACCTGTAATAGAAGCAAAAGATGATGAAATTGCTCAATCTATATCTGTTGTTTTTTTATTTAATCTAATTGCAGCACTTATATTTCCTACCATAGGGGATATATTAGGATTTTCAAATGAAGGCTTTGCACTTTTTGCAGGTACAGCAATAAACGATACTTCATCAGTTACTGCCGCTGCTTCAGTATGGGATAGTGTGCATGGTACAAATGGAGCAGTGCTTGACAGTGCAACTATAGTCAAACTTACAAGGACGTTGGCTATAATACCTATAACAACAGTTTTGGCAATAATGATGAATAAAAACAAAAACAATGATAAGAGTAAATTAAGTATAAAAAAGATACTTCCTATGTTTGTGCTTTATTTTATTTTGGCATCTCTTATTACTACAGTTTTAGAGATATTGATAGGACAAAATATTTTTTCAAAAGAGATAGTTGATTTAATTCATTCTTTTTTTAAATCAATGAAACATTTAAGTAAATTTTTCATTGTTATGGCAATGACGGCTATAGGTCTTAATACTAACTTGGATAAACTTATTAAAAGCGGAAAAAATTCAATATTGCTGGGTGGAACTTGTTGGATTGGTATAATATTGGTAAGTGTAGGGGTACAAAAAATAATAGGTATATTTTAAAAAAAGCTTAGTGTAGTAAAATCTACACTGAGCTTTTTTAAAGGTCAATTATTTTGTTTTTAATAGCATAAATAGCTACTTGAGTTCTATCTTGAAGCTCTAATTTTTTGAGTATACTTGAAACGTGATTTTTAACGGTTTTTTCACTTATATTAAGTTTTTTTGAGATAGACTTGTTATTAAGACCTGAAGATATTTCCTTCATAACTATTAACTCTCTTCGAGTTAAGAGTTCAAGTGATTTTTTATCATTAGTATTTTTCTTTTCATTTGTCATATGTTTTATGAGTTGAGTTGCTAAAGTAGGTTGTATATAGCTTCCACCTTCATTTACTATTTTGATTGTCTTTATCAAAGTATCTGAATCTGAGTCTTTAAGAACATAACCATTAGCTCCTAAATTTACACTTTGGGAAATATATTCAACATCATCATATACGGTTAGCATAATTATTTTAGTTTTTGAACCAGATGACTTAATTTTCTTAAGCGTTTCTATTCCGTTTAATTCATTCATATTTATATCAAGCAAGATAACATCAGGTTTAACATCTTTAAGAACCTCCAATGCTTCTATTCCAGACTTTGCTTTAAATACTATGTCTATATCATTTTCCATATCAAGAATTTTAGAAATTCCTTCCCTTATTAATTCGTGATCATCTACTATCATCACTTTTATTGCATCATTATGCATATACATCCTCCTTATTAGGTATTTTAACATTTATTGCAGTACCTTTTGAAAACTTTGAATCTATATTCACATTTCCGTTAACAAGTGCTACTCTTTCTTTTAAAGAGGATAGCCCAAAAGAATTAGCAGAATTAATTTTTGTTGTATCAAATCCGACGCCGTTATCTTGAACAATCATATCAATATAATCAGTTGTTATTTTTACATAGATATAAGCTTTTTCTGCCTTAGAGTGTTTAATGATATTATTCAAGGATTCCTGAATGATTCTAAAACAAATTATCTTAAGATTAGAGTTTTTAATTTCACTGTCTTCATCAATACTTACAGAAAATTTTATATTACAATCTTCTTCAGTTTTTGATATTAGACCTTGAATGCTCGATGAAAAACCAAGTTCATCAAGAGATGTGGGTCTTAAGTCGTACATTATCTTCCTTATTTCCTTTATTACACTCCTAAGTTGAAATTTTAGCTGTTCTATTTCTTTATAAATTGTTGTGTTAGGTGAGTCTTTTTCTATAAGCTTTTTTATGATGTCAGATCTTATTACTAAAGATGCAATAGTTTGAGCTGGACCGTCATGTATATCCCTTGCTATCCTATTTTTCTCATTTTCTTGAAAAAGTATCCACTTGGTAAATAAGTCTTCGCTTTCAGAGCCAATTGATGAATCAAGTTTCATATAGTCGCTCATTATCTCTATTCTACTTAGTAATTCGTCAGCCTTTGAAACAAGTTCATTATTTTTTTGAATTCTGTTTTCAAAAAGTTCTAATTTTTTAATTATGGAATCTATCTCTAATTGTTTCTTCATCAAATCCTGTTGAAGATTATATGACTTATCATAGGCATCTTTTATATCATCTGAATTATACTTATTGAAATCACTACTTACGATCAATAGTGTTTTTCTACTTTCTAATTCCATCTTTTTTAACTTTTCTATTTGAGCATTATATAATCTTATCTCTCTTCTTACTTCTGCTATATCTGCTTTAACCTGTCTATTTTCCTTATTTATTTGTTCTGTAATAGCAAATATTTCTTCTTTTCCGTCATTCATAGATGTGATTATGCTATCTAAGGCTATATTGATGCTTTTTTTATGATCTGATTCTTTCTTCATAAACTTACATCCTTATTTAAACTTTCTATTTCCTCAATTTCGTTATCATTAAGTATGCGATTGAAGTCCAATAATATCATTATTTTATCATGTTCTTTCACTACACCATCAGCAAATACATTACTTTTAGAAAGAATTTCAGGAGTAACCTCAATGTTATCAATAGAAACATGTATTATCCCTGATATATCATCAACTAAAAAACCTATAGAAAAATTATTTATTGAAACTATAATAATTTTTTGATTTTTATTATCTAAATTAGACTTAACACCAAGTTTATTAGCCAAATTCACAATACAGATTACTTCACCTCTAAGATTGGAAATACCATCAACAAAACAAGGAGAGTTAGGTATGGCTATAATATCTTTTTTCATGCATACTTCTTTTATCTTCAAAATATCAGTACAATAGCTTTGACCAGCTACCTTAAAAACAACTAAAGTTCTATTCATGCAATAATACCTCAAAATACTAAGAATTCATACTTCCCAAACCGGATAAAAGAGAATTTTTTATCCGTCTTATATATTCTTTTCTATAATGATTTCTCATCTCTTCATCTTCTTTTGATAGATTTCCTGTTTTGGATAACCTCGTATATTCATTTATTTTGTCAATTAATTCTGTTTCACTAATTTTTTGGATATTTTCCATATTACCTCATCTTTTAAAGAAAATAAAATTTTATATTATTAAATACAAGATATTCTAACATAAAAATAAAACTTTTTAAATATAAAATAAAACAATTTTTTTTAAATTTAAAGTCTAAATACCTATGTTATTTGAACAAAAATTTAAAAACTCGTAGTAAAGGTAAAAAAATATTGACAAATTCTAAAAAAAGAAGTATCCTAAAATAGTAAATATTTAGGATTTTATATAGAATCATTTTCATATATAAATTTTTTAATTTATTTGATTTCTATACAATTTACTAAAATTACTGATGTTTTTATGTGTATTATGTATGATTTACGTCTTTAATTTGTTCATTTACTGTATAAAATATTTATGGTGTATACAATAATTATGTATTTTTTAGTAATTCTTTTTTTAATGATGTAGATTTACATAGATACAATAATATTTATTTTGGAGGTGCATTTATGGCTGGTAAAAGTATTGATATGATTAATATTGGAGATACTGCAAGTTTTACTAAAACAATTACCGAAACAGATGTTTATTTGTATGCCGGTATTACCGGGGATTTAAACCCTGCTCACATTGATGCGGTTTCTGCAGGAGAAGGTATGTTTAAAAACAGAATAGCACATGGAATGCTTACAGCAGGTTTGGTTTCAGCTGTTCTTGGAATGCAGTTGCCTGGAGAGGGAACAATTTATATGGGGCAAGAATTAAGTTTCAAAAAGCCTGTATATTTTGGAGATACAATAACTGCTACACTTGAAGCTGTTGAAAAAATAAAAGATAAAATATTGAAGTTGAAAACTACTTGTGTGAATCAAAATGGTGAGATAGTATTGGAAGGTATGGCTACTGTTCTTCCACCACCAAAAAAATAATAATTTTTAAATATTTGTACAACCTTTTTACATAAAATAGGATAGCGAAAAAACTTAGACAATAAGAGTTGTAGAAATAATACCATAGTGATATTCTTGAAAATAGCGTTTTCAATTATATTATTTATATATAAATAATAATCTGTTTTTAGTGAGAATGATGATAAATGTAAAATTTTTTATATTAATAGTTTATGTTTTTTTAAAAACATTTTATGATTTAAGATTAATGTGAGTAGATAAAATGATTTTATGATACTATATATTTTTTACTCTTATATTTTTGTTTTTTATCTTTTTGTATGTATATTTGGTTGAATTTTTAGTGATTTTTATAAAAAAGAGGTGTCGAATAATGAAAGTTAAGTTTGTAAGCGCAAGAGAAGCTGTAGATTTAATATCAGATAATTCTGTTGTAGGTACAGGAGGTTTCGTAGGTATAGGTGTTGCAGAAGAAATAGAAGAGGCTTTGGAATTAAGATATAATGAAACTAAAAAACCTACCGGATTAACTCTTTATTATGCTGCAGGTCAAGGAGATGGAAAAGATAGAGCGGTAAACCATTTTTCTCCAGAAGGACTTTTAAAGAGAGTTGTAGGAGGTCACTGGAATCTTGCTCCTAAATTGCAAAAATTAGCTCTTGAAAATAAAATAGAAGCATATAACTTGCCTCAAGGAGTTGTATCTCATATGTTTAGAGATGCAGCTTCAAGAAAAAAAGCCACAATCAGTAAGGTTGGATTAAAAACATTTGTTGATCCAGATTTTGAAGGTGGAAAATTAAATGATATTACAAAAGAGGACTTGGTAAAAAAAGTTACTATAGAAGGTGAAGAATACTTATATTATGAAACTCCAAAATTAGATTATGTTATACTTAAAGGTACTTTTGCTGACGAAATTGGAAATATAAGTTTTGAAGAAGAACTGGCTTCTTTAGATGCTACAAACATGGCTATTGCTTGTAAGAATAACGGAGGTAAAGTAATAGTTCAAGTAAAAGATATAGTAAATGCTAATTCTCTCGATCCAAGATATGTTCTATTGCCAAATTCTCTTGTTGATTATGTGGTTAAGTCAAGTGATCCCTTTAAATATCATGAACAAGTATTTGGAGAATACTTAGATCCTTCTTATTGTGGGAATACCAAAAAACTTCTAAGCACTATGGAAGCACCTAAACTCGACAATAGAAAAGTCATAGGTAGAAGGGGTGCCATGGAGATGAAGGCATATGCGACAATAAACTTAGGAATTGGTATTCCGGAAGTTGTTGGAGCAGTTGCAAATGAGGAAGGTGAAGGAAATAAGATAACTCTAAGTGTCGAAGCTGGAATTACTGGTGGAGTTCCTCTAGGAGGAGGAAAATTTGGAGGAGCTGCAAATCCATACAGTATAGTAGATCAAGATACACAGTTTGATTTTTATGATGGTGGAGGTCTTGATGCAACATTTTTAGGTCTTGCTCAATGCGATGAAAAGGGAAATATAAATGTATCAAAATTTGGTCCAAGGATACCTGGATGCGGAGGATTTATAAATATTTCTCAAAACACAAAAAAAGTAATTTTTTGTGGAACATTTACTGCAGGTGGATTGAAGGAAGAAATAAAGGATGGTAAGCTAACAATTCTTCAAGAAGGTAAGGAAAAGAAGTTTATCAAAAAAGTTGAACAAGTAACTTTTTCTGCAGATTATGCAAATGAAACTGGTCAAGATGTCACTTATATAACAGAGAGATGCGTTTTGAAATTGACTAAAGATGGGTTAATGATAACTGAAATAGCTCCTGGAGTAGATATGGACAAAGATATTTTAGCTCATATGGATTTTAAACCGATAATATCAAAAGAATTGAAATTGATGGATGAAAAGATTTTTAAAGATGAATTAATTGGATTGAAACTTCTTTAGTTTTTTCCATATTAAATTAGATTTATTTCTGTATAGTCGTATAGATTAATGAATTTTTGCATTTTATACGGCTATACTGAGATAATAAAATTAAAAAATTTAAAACAATATTTAGGAGGACATGTTGTTATGCAAGCTATTGGAATTTTAGGGATAATTTTGTCTCTGGGACTCTTGATGTATTTAGCATTTAGAGGTTTTTCTGTTGTTGCTGTTGCACCGCTTTTAGCGTTGTTTGCTGTTTTAATCTCATCTATTTCTGTTGGTGAAGATCCACATTTGATGGCTCATTATACAGAGATATTTATGGTAAGTATGGGCAATTATGTAAAGAATTATTTTCCTATATTTTTACTTGGTGCAATTTTTGGAAAAGTTTTGGAAGCGTCAGGATCAGCAGATGCAATTTCTAAATTTATTACATCAAAATTAGGGAAGGATATGGCTATACTAGCTGTAGTTCTTTCTTGTTCTGTATTGACTTATGGTGGTGTTTCTTTATTTGTCGTATCTTTTGCTATTTATCCTATAGGAGCAAAACTTTTCAGAGAAGTGGGTATACCAAAGAGACTTCTTCCTGCTTCAATAGCATTAGGAGCTTTTACTTATACAATGACTGCAATACCAGGAACTCCACAAATACAAAATGCCATTCCGATGAAGTTTTTTGGAACAGATGCTTTTGCCGCCCCGGTATTAGGTATAATTGCAACTATTGTTATGTTCGGACTTGGAATGTTATGGATTACAAGAAGAGCAAAATCAGCTATGGCAAAGGGCGAAGGATATGGAAATTATGATGAACACTTTAAAGTAGGAGAGGAAAGAACTGATTTGCCAAACTTTTTTGTAGCTACTGTTCCCATTCTTGTTGTGTTGGTTATAAATTTTGTTTTATCAAGAAAGATAATACCAAATAGTGATGGTAAGTACCTTGAAGAGGTGTATAATACTACGCTTAAGAATGTAACAGGTAACTGGTCTCTTATAATAGCTCTTTTAATAGGTGTAATTGTTACTATAATACTAAACTATAAGAGGTTTGATAATGTTGTTGAAACTCTTACTTCTGGTACAAACGGTTCATTCTTAGCTATTTTCAATACAGCATCTGAAACAGGTTATGGTAATGTTATCTCTAAACTTGCTGCTTTTACCGTAATAAGTGCTGCAATAATGGGTTTATCTTCAAATCCATTGATAGGTACAGCTGTTTCAGCATCATCTTTGGCAGGGGTTACAGGTTCAGCATCAGGAGGTCTTTCTATAGCTTTGGAAACTATGGGCGCACAGTTTCTTGATATTGCAAAGGCTCAAGGTATAAATCCTGAGGTATTGCATAGAGTTGCAGCTATAGCATGCGGTGGTATGGATACACTTCCTCACAATGGAGCGGTAATAACACTATTAGGAATTACAGGTATGAAACATAAAGAGTCATATGCTGATATAGGTATGTGTACGGCCGTTATCCCAACAATAGCTGTTATTATAATAATTATATTTGCTGGTTTCGGTGTGGTTTAAAAGATGCTATATTTAAAATTATAAAATTAAGATACTAAAGTTGAATTATTTAACAAGAAAATTTTAAAATACAATACTTGACACAGTATTTTTATTTATAATATTTTTCTATATTATGTAAGATTAAGTTACAATTATTTTGATTAATACTGTTGTCAAGTTAATATTTATGATTAGTTTTTTATTATATTTTCAATTCCTAATAAAATTATGATAATAAGTTAGATATCTATCTTAATTTATATTGATTTATTTTATAGTGAATTTATATGATAATGTTTTTTTGGTAGAGATTTTTTAATAATTTAACGAAGTTAATTTTAAGTTTGTATTGAAAAATACTAATCATTGTGTTATAATCAAAAAGAAATCTAAATTATTTTTTATTTTTAGATTTATGTTTTCTCAGTGTTTACTTACTTATTTTTTGGTTTTTGGTTTTGTTGTATAATTATAAAACACAAAATTAACATTTTAGTAAACGCTATATTATATCTTAAAGTAGGAGGAACTTATGAAAAATGTTGTTATAGCAAGTGCGGTAAGAACACCTGTAGGAAGTTTCGGAGGAGCATTAAAACCGCTTTCTGGTATTGACCTTGGAGTAGTAGCTGCTAAGGAAGCTATTAAGAGAGCTGGAATTGATCCTGCAAAAATTGATGAAGTTATACTGGGGAATGTACTTCAAGCTGGATTGGGGCAAAATCCTGCAAGACAGGTAGCAATAAATGCTGGTATACCTAAAGAAGTTCCGGCTATGACTATTAACAAGGTTTGTGGTTCAGGACTTAGAGCTGTTTCTTTAGCAGCCCAACTTATAAAAGCTGGAGATGCTGAAATAGTACTTGCCGGAGGAACTGAGTCAATGACAAATTCTCCTTATGTATTGCCTAAGATGAGATATGGGGCGAGAATGGGAGATACTTCAGCTGTAGATGTAATGATAAAAGATGGTCTTACTGATGCTTTTAACGGTTATCATATGGGAATTACTGCAGAAAATATAAACGATCAATGGAAGCAAACAAGAGAACAACAAGACCAATTTGCAGTTGCCAGCCAAAATAAAGCAGAGGCTGCTCAAAAAGCAGGAAAATTTGATGAAGAGATAGTTGGCGTTGAAATAAAAGATAAAAAAGGTAATGTAACTGTAATAGATAAAGATGAATTTATAAAATATGGTCAAACTATGGAATTGCTTGGAAAACTTAAACCAGCATTCAAAAAAGATGGCTCTGTTACAGCTGGTAACGCATCAGGTATAAATGATGGTGCTGCTTGTCTTATTGTTATGAGTGAAGATAAGGCAAAAGAATTAGGTATTGAACCACTAGCAAAGATAGTATCGTATGCGTCAGCAGGCGTAGACCCTTCAATAATGGGTATAGGACCTGTTCCTGCAAGTACTAAGGCTTTGGAAAAAGCAGGATTGAAAATAGAAGACATAGATTTGGTGGAAGCTAACGAGGCGTTTGCTGCACAATCTTGTGCGGTTGTTAAGGAACTTAAATTGGATCCTGAAAAAACAAATGTAAATGGCGGTGCAATAGCGATAGGTCACCCAATAGGTGCATCTGGAGCAAGAATATTGACAACACTACTTTATGAAATGAAAAGAACAGGTAAGAAAAAAGGACTTGCTACACTTTGTATAGGTGGAGGACAAGGTACTGCATTAATAGTAGAAAGATAGTTATATCTAAATTTGCACGGACTTTAGTCAAGTGGATAACTTTTTTTTTGGTTATTTACTTGACTAAAGTCAATATACATATTTAACATGCTTTCGTAAATTTTGTATATATTTAAATTGTGCAAATTTACATTATATATTTTTTAATTAGATTTAGAATATTTTTTTACAAAAATATGTATCTAATCATTTTATTTGATATTATTTAGTTTACTTATGTCTTATCATTTATTTGTTATTTATTAGTATCAATTTTTAATTAAATATTTTGAAAGATGTTTAGATGTAAGTAAAACTGTAATATTTGTATTTTGTGTTAAGGAGGAAAATAAATGGAATTTGGTCTATCAAGAGAGCATCAATTACTCAGACAAATGTATAGAGAATTTGCTGAAACGGAAATCAAGCCTAATGCAGCTGAAGTTGATGAACTGGAAAGATTTCCAAGAGAAAATGTTGAAAAGATGGTAAAAGCAGGATTTATGGGAATACCTATAGCTAAAAAATATGGCGGAGAGGGTGGAGATAATCTCGGTTATATTATGGCTGTTGAAGAGTTGTCAAGAGTTTGTGCGACTACAGGTGTTATACTTTCTGCACATACTTCTTTAGGTGCAGGGCCTATAGAAAAATTTGGTACTGAAGAACAAAAACAAAAATATCTTGTACCTTTAGCACAAGGAAAGCATCTTGGTGCTTTTGGGCTTACAGAACCTAATGCAGGTACAGATGCATCTATGCAACAGACAACAGCAGTAAAAAATGGAGATCACTATGTACTTAACGGATCCAAAATATTCATAACTAATGGTGATGAAGCTGATACTTACATTGTAATGGCTATGACTGATAAATCTCAAGGAAATAGAGGAATATCATCATTTATAGTTGAAAGAGGGTTTAAGGGATTTTCTACAGGTCCTCATGAAAAGAAAATGGGTATAAGAGGTTCTGCTACTTGTGAACTAATATTTGAAGATTGTATTGTTCCTGCTGAAAACTTGCTTTCTCAAGAAGGTAAAGGATTTAAGGTTGCTATGCAAACTTTGGATGGCGGAAGAATAGGCATAGCTGCTCAAGCTCTTGGTATTGCTCAAGGTGCTTTGGATGAAACTATAGGTTATGTTCAAGAGAGAAAACAATTTGGAAGATCTCTATCTAAGTTCCAAAATACTCAATTCCAATTGGCTGATCTTGCAAATATGATAGAAGCAGCAAGACTCTTAGTTTACAAGGCTGCATATTGTAAAGATAATGGGCTTCCTTATTCTGTTCCTGCTGCGCATGCAAAATTGTTTGCAGCTGAAACTGCAATGAAAGTAACTACAAAATGCGTTCAATTATTCGGTGGATATGGATATACAAGAGATTATCCTGTCGAAAGAATGATGAGGGATGCGAAGATAACTGAAATATATGAAGGAACAAGTGAAGTTCAAAGAATGGTTATATCAGGTTCATTGTTGAAATAAGGAGGATAGATTATGAATATAGTTGTTTGTATAAAACAAGTTCCGGATACTACTGAAGTAAAGTTGGATCCAAAAACGGGAACACTTATAAGAGAAGGTGTTCCAAGCATAATAAATCCGGACGATAAAGCCGGCTTGGAAGAAGCGCTGAAAATTAAAGAAACTACTGGAGCAAAAGTAACAGTTGTTACAATGGGACCTCCTCAGGCTGATGTTGCATTGAGAGAGGCTTATGCAATGGGAGCGGATGAAACTATCTTATTAACCGATAGAGCTTTTGCAGGTTCAGATACTTGGGCTACATCTTCTGCAGTTGCAGGATTAGTAAAAAAACTTGACTATGATCTTATTATAGCAGGTAGACAAGCCATAGATGGAGATACTGCTCAAGTTGGACCTCAAATTGCAGAACACCTTAGTTTACCTAGTATTTCATATGTTGAAGAGATACAGGAAATAGGCGAAGGATTTATAAAAGTAAGAAGACAATATGAAGACAGATATCAAATTCTAAAAGTCAAAACACCTTGCCTTATAACTACACTTGGTGGAATGAATCAACCGAGATACATGAGAGTTTCAAGAATTTATGACTCTTTCAGAGAAGAAGGTATAGTAAAGGTTTGGAATGTAAATGACATAGTAGTTGATCCTGCCAACCTTGGTCTAAAAGGCTCACCAACTAATGTTAAAAAGAGCTTTACAAAGGGAGCTAAGACTGCGGGAAAAGTTTTTGATGTTGAAGCAAAAGAAGGCGCAAAAATAATTTTGGATAAACTAAAAGAACAGTTTTTAATATAAGGTGGTGTGGATATGAATTTGCAAGATTATAAGGGTGTTTATGTCTTTGTGGAACAAAGAGATAACCATATTCAAAATGTTTCTCTTGAACTTATCGGTAAAGGAAAAGAGTTAGCTGAAAAAAGAAATACAGATGTCACTGCAGTTATTGTAGGAAAAGGAGTAAGCTCTCTTACAGCTACTCTTTCACACTATGGAGCAGATAATGTTATAGTAATTGAAGACGATAGATTGGGAAGATATATGACTGAGCCCTATACAAAAGCTCTTTTTGAAGTAGTTCAAGCCAAAAAACCTGAAATCATGTTATTTGGTGCCACTTCAATAGGTAGAGATTTAGCTCCAAGAGTATCTGCAAGGGTTCATACAGGACTTACTGCTGATTGTACCGGATTGGAAATAGATGAAGAAACAGGACATCTTTTGATGACAAGACCTGCATTTGGTGGTAATATAATGGCAACAATAATTTGTAAGGAATTTAGACCTCAAATGGCTACTGTAAGACCGGGTGTAATGCAAAAACTTGATGAAGATAAGTCAAAACAATCTAAAGTAGAAAACTTTAAAGTTGATTTTAAAGATACAGATTTTAATGTAGAAATTCTTGAAGAAGTTGTTGAAACTAAGAAGAAAATAAAAATAGAAGATGCCAAAATCCTTGTATCAGCAGGTAGAGGATTTGGCTCAAAAGAAAATATAGCACTTGCTGACGAGTTGGCAAAGGCTGTTGGAGGAACAGTATCAGGTTCAAGAGCAGCTGTAGATTCAGGATGGTTGGAAAAAGAACTTCAAGTTGGACAAACTGGTAAAACTGTAAGACCTAATTTGTATTTTGCACTTGGTATATCTGGAGCTATACAACATCTTGCAGGAATGGAAGAGTCAGATCTTATAATTGCAGTGAATAAAAATCCTGATGCTCCTATGTTCCAAGCGGCTGATTTGGGAATAGTTGGAGATATTAACAAAGTTATTCCTGAATTAACTAAACTTATAGAAGCAGAAAAAGCCAAAAAGAAAGTTGAGTAAAACTAAAAAATGATGATTTGTATGATTTCAAATCATAATTTTTTGAAAATATTTATAAACTTAATTTTTTGTCAATATATGCTCAAAAATTTAATAAAATTAATATCTTTTTAAATATTTTGATGTATTATTGTAATATATTAACCTATATGTGTATAATATCTTTTTATTTGGTATTATGCATATAATATTATTAAAAATAGTTTGTACTTAGAAAGGAAGGATTACTATGAAAATAGCAATAATCGGATCAGGTGTTATGGGTAGCGGTATAGCTCAAGTTCTTGCAAAAAAACATACAGTTATAATAAGAGATGTTATACCTGCAGCTCTTGAAAATGCAAAAAAAAGTATAACAAAAAATCTTGAAAAGTTGGTTTCTAAGGAAAAAATGACAAAAGAAGATATGGATGCCACATTAGGAAGAATATCGACTTCTGATAATATTCAAGATTTGAAAGATTGCGATCTTATTATAGAAGCTGCTACTGAAAACGAAAAGATAAAATTGGCAATATTTGAAGAACTTGATAAAGTTTGCGATGAAAAGACAATATTGGCTACAAATACATCTTCTCTTTCTATTACAGCGATAGGTGCAGCTACAGGTAGACCGGAAAAAGTAATAGGTATGCATTTCTTCAATCCTGTTCCGATGATGGCATTAGTAGAAGTAATTAAGGGACAACTTACAAGCGATGAAGTAAAAAATAAGATAGTTGAATTAGCTAAAGAAATAGGAAAAACTCCTGTCGAAGTAGATGAAGGACCTGGATTTGTAGTTAACAGAATATTAATACCTATGATTAATGAAGCTGTAGGTATATACGCTGATGGTCTTGCAACTCCTGAAGATATTGATACTGCGATGAAACTTGGTGCAAATCACCCTATGGGACCTTTAGCTTTGGGAGATTTGATAGGTTGGGATGTTTGCTTAGCAATAATGGAAGTGTTATATAATGAATTTGCAGATTCTAAATACAGACCGCACCCTCTAATGAGAAAATTAGTTCGTTCTAAACAACTTGGAAGAAAGAGCGGTAAAGGTATTTACCAATACTAAAATATATTAATTAAGTAATTTAAAAAATAGATATTGAACTTATTAAATATTTATGTAAAATATTATAGGTTAATATCTATTTTTTATTTTATACTAATCACCGTTTATAATGTCAAAATTGTTATTTTAGCAAATTATTTGTTTTGCAGATTATCAATAATATTGCTTTAATAAAATTACAAGGCTTTTTGATATGTTTTTAGTATTAGTTTTCAACAAGCATCATAATAAGATTAACTTTGGTGATATGTAAGAGTTATTAGTGTTTACAAAAATTGTTTAAATAATTTACTATATGGTAACGGAAAGAGAAGAAAAATATGTACATAGGTAATCATGGTGCAAATATAGAATATTTTGCAAAAAAATTTAATAAGAAAGCTAATGATATCATAGATTTTAGTAGTAATATAAATATATTTTCTCCTGATATAAATTATGATGATATTCTTAAATCTATTATAAACAATATTAGCAGATACCCTGATATAAATTATAATAAATTGAAAGAATCGGTATCGTTAATATATAATCTTGATCCGTCTTGTATTTATGTGGCTAACGGTGCAACTGAAGTTATGTATGACATACTAAGCTTGGACATATTTAAAAATGTAGGTATATTTCATCCTACATTTAGTGAGTATGAAAGAGCTTGTAATTATTTTAAAAAAAATACAATAGAATTAGATATTAATTTACTTGATAATATAGATAAGATACATTTTAAAGATATAAAAGATAATATTTTTAAGAATTGTGAACTTCCGGATATTCTTATTATTTGCAATCCCAATAATCCTACAGGAAAAATATACAAACTTGAAGCTTTACTCGATTTTTGTAAGAATAATAATATTTTTTTGTTAGTAGATGAAACTTTTATAGATTTTTGTTATAATGATAAATATTCTTTAAAAAGATATATTTCAAGTTATGATAATCTTATTATTATAAATGCAATAACAAAATTTTTTGCGATGACTGGCGCAAGATTAGGATATTGTTTTTGTAGCAGTTTCGAATTTAATAAATTATTGAACCAGGTAAAAAAACCATGGAGTGTCAATATATTAGCTGAAAGTATAGCTTTTGAGCTTTCAAAAATTGATAGAAATTTTTATGATTCTACTAAAAAATACTATACATCTGAGATAGAAAGATTATATAATAAGTATATATTTCTTAATGATTTAGACATTAGTCTAACAAATACGTGTTTTTTTTGCATTAAGTTTTATAATATATCTGTTGAAAAATTGCAGTTTGATTTACTTGAAAATAAAAATATACTTGTCAGAGTTCTTGATAATTATAAAAATATGGATAATAATTCAATAAGAATAGCCATAAAAGACATAGAAAATAATGATAAGATTTTTTTGTATATAAAAAAATATTTGGAGGATAATCTTAATTATTAAACATTATGAAACAAATAGTTATAATATGTGGACCCACTGCTGTAGGAAAAACAGCAGTATCTATAAAACTTGCTCAAAAGTTAAATACAGATATTATTTCGTCTGATTCTATGCAAATATATAGAGGAATGGATGTAGGTACAGCGAAGATAAGAAAAGAAGAAATGCAAGGAATTAAACACCATATGATTGATATAGTTGAGCCTTGTAATGAGTATAGTGTTAGCGATTATTCAATGGATGCTCTTAAAATAATAGAAGATTTGTTTTCAAATGATAAAATTCCTTTAATAGTGGGAGGAACAGGTCTTTATATAAATTCCTTAATTTATAAAATGGACTTTAATTCTTCTAAAAAGAATGAAGAAATAAGGAGTAAGTATAGAAATATTTTTGAAGAGAAAGGTATTGATTTTCTATATAATATGTTAGTTAGTAAAAACTCTAAAATTGCTTCAACAATAGAAAAAAATAATGTAAAAAGAGTAATTCGTGCCTTGGAAATACTTGATAATTCAGGCGAAATAAAAGCATTTGAAGAGGTAAAAATATTTCAGAATTACAAAGTTAATATGTATGTTCTCAAGATGGATAGAGAAATTTTATATAAAAATATAAACAAACGTGTAGATTCTATGATAACTAAAGGGTTAGTTGAAGAAGTTGAAGAACTTATGAAAAAGGGTTTGACGTCTGAGAATCAGTCGATGAAGGCAATAGGTTATAGACAGATACTTTCTTATTTAGAAGGTGATATTTCAAAAGAAGATGCAATAAAGCTTATAAAAAGAGATAGTAGAAGATATGCAAAAAGGCAATATACCTGGTTTAAAAGATATGATTTTTCTAAATGGATAGACGTTGAAAATATGAATATCGATAAAATTGTTGATATCCTATATGATGATATAATTTCAAATAATATAGATAAATAATAAAAATTCAGATAAAATAATCAAAATATGGTATAATAGTCTTGAGAAGTTTTTTATAAAAATTAATCTTTTTGTATATTTATGGAGGACTTATGAAGAATCTTAGATTTGATTATACGAGTGCAAGTAAGTTTGTAAAACAACATGAAATTGAAAATATGATACCTACAGCAAAATTGTCTCAAGAGCTTTTGGCAACTAAATCAGGAGCAGGAAAAGAGTTTACAGGATGGTTAAATCTGCCTTCTGATTACGATAAGGATGAATTTAAAAGAATAGTTAAAGCATCAAAAAAAATTCAAGAAGACTCTGATTACCTAATAGTAATTGGTATAGGTGGTTCATACTTAGGAGCAAGAGCAGTTATAGAGGCTCTTTCAAATAATTTTTCAAACTTTATGACTAGGGAAGAAAGGAATCTTCCTAAGATAATTTTTGCTGGTAATTCAATTTCTTCTACTTATTTAGCTGAACTTACTGAGTTTTTGAAAGATAAGGATTTTTCCATAAATGTAATATCAAAATCCGGAACTACTACTGAACCGGCGATTGCTTTTAGAGTTCTTAAAGATTTACTTGAAAGTAAATATGGAAAAGATAGGGCGAGATCAAGGGTATTTGCAACTACTGACAAAAGTAAGGGTGCATTGAAAAATTTATCTGAAAAGGAAGGATATGAAACATTCGTTGTTCCAGATGATATAGGAGGAAGATATTCAGTTCTAACAGCAGTGGGCTTACTTCCTATAGCAGTTGCAGGGATAAACATAGACTGTCTTCTTAAAGGTGCTGAGGATGCACAAAAAGAGTTTGCAAAAACAGATATAATGGAAAATGACGCTGTTTTGTATGCCATTTTAAGAAATATTTTGTATAGAAAAGGTAAGGTAACAGAAATACTTGTAAATTACGAGCCACAGATGATGTTTTTCAGTGAATGGTTCAAACAATTGTATGGCGAAAGTGAAGGAAAAGACCAAAAGGGAATTTTCCCTGCAAGTGTGATTTTTTCTACTGATCTTCACTCAATGGGACAATTTATCCAAGATGGAAATAGAAATATTTTTGAAACTGTAATCAATATAGGTCAAGCAAAATCGGATGTAATTATAAAAAAAGATGAGCAGGATTTAGATGGACTTAACTACTTAGAAGGAAAATCTGTAGATTTTGTAAATCATAATGCTATGAAAGCAACTATGCTGGCACATATCGATGGAGATGTTCCTAATCTTGTTATAAATATAGAAAAACTAAATTCTTATAATTTGGGATATTTGATTTATTTTTTCGAATACGCTTGTGCAATAAGTGGATATATAAATAATGTTAACCCTTTTGATCAGGAAGGTGTAGAAAGTTATAAAAAGAATATGTTTGCTCTATTAGGTAAGAGTGGTTATGAAGAATTAAAATCAACATTAGAAAAAAGATTAAAATAGGTATTATAATGAAAAAAACTACTAAAATAGTATTTTTGGCAATTATGCTGTCTTTTTCTTTGATATTATATTATATAGAAAGCATGTTGCCACCTTTAAATATTCTGGCTCCAGGAGCTAAATTAGGACTATCAAACATACTTTCATTGACATGTTTATTTATTTTTGGCTTCAAAGATGCAATGGCTGTCCTTTTAATGAGAATTTTTTTATCCTCTACATTCTATGGAGGTATGTCGACTTTTTTATATAGTTTCGCAGGTGGTGTTTTAAGTATTATATCAATGACTTTTGTTAAAATGATGAACTTAAAGTCAATAAGTCCTATTGGAATTTCAATAATAGGTTCGTTTTTTTTCAATATAGGTCAACTTGTTGTATCTGCAATGGTTTTATCAAATATAAAAATATTTTACTATCTCCCTTATATGTCTTTGTTTTCGATATTAACCGGATTTTTTACAGGTTTATCCTCGTTGTTTTTAATAAATCATATTAAAAAAATAATTAAAACTGAACAAAGATAGTTTAAAATAAATAACTTATTATATAATTTGAAGAAAGGTTGTTATATGAGTAATTATGATTGGGATTTGTCTTTGATATATAAAGATGACAAACAGATTCAAGATGATATAAATAAAGTAAGGAATCTGATGGAAGAATATAATGAAGTTAAAAATGGTGAGGATATTGAACATCTATTAAATATAATTGAAAAAACAATGATTATAGTATCAAGATTAGTAGCATATTCAAATATGAAGAGGGATGAAGATACTACAGTTCCTAAAAATCAAAAGCTTGTACTTGAAGTGGAAGATTTATCTTCTAAAGTTGATGAAAAATTTTCTTCATTTAACCCTTTGATACTTTCTTTAGATGAAAAAAAACTTAATGAATTTTTAAATTCAACTGATAAATCTGACTATAAGCAAGTTGTAGAAAGAATACTCAGAAATAAAGAACATATATTGTCCCAAAATGAAGAATATCTTATAAGTATAGCTCAAGATATTGCATCAGATTCAGAAAATAGTTTTTACATGTTGTCTTATGCAGACATGTCTTTTCCGATAATCGAATCTGACAAGGAAAAAAGACAACTTACTCATGCTAATTTCTCATTGATGCAAATTGATAAGGATAGAAAAGTAAGAAAAGAATCTTTTGATAAGATGTATGATACCTACGCAAAGTATATAAATACATTTGCAAGTGACTACTATGGACATGTTAAAGGGAAAGAAAAATTAGCTAAGGTAAGAAAGTATAATGGTAATATACACGAGGAATTGTTTCAAGACAATGTAGGTCTGGAAGTCTATGATACCTTGATAGAAGCAGTACACGATTATATACCTAAGCTAAGTGAGTATATAGATATAAAGAAAAAAGAATTGGGACTTGATGAGATAGCAAACTATGACGTTTATGTACCAATTACTAAAGAAAATAATGAGAAATATACTTTTGAAGACTCTAAAAAAATAATTTTAGATGCTTTATTGCCTTTGGGAGAAGAATATCAAAGTCTCTTGAAAAAAGGCTTTGATGAAAGATGGATGGATGTCTATCCTAAGAATGGTAAAAAATCAGGAGCATATTCTTTTGGTTCGTATGATACAAATCCTTATATCCTTTTAAATCATACTGATGATATGTTTTCATTATTTACAATTGCTCATGAGATAGGTCACTCTATTCACAGCTACTATTCTAGGAAAAATAATCCGTATTTTCAATCTAATTATACTATATTTGTAGCTGAAGTGGCTTCTACTACAAACGAGTTATTACTTCTTGATTATATGATAAAAAATACTAATAATAATGAAGAAAAGAAAAACTTAACAGTATATAATATTGAGCAATTTAGAACAACCGTGTTTAGACAAACATTATTTGCAGAGTTTGAAAAGATAGTACATGAAAAAATAGCAGAAGGTGAAGTAATGACTGCTGAAAGCTTAAATGAAATCTATTATAATCTAAATAAAGTCTACTATCCAACTTTAAAACTTAATGACAAAATATCATTAGAATGGGCGAGAATACCGCATTTCTATTCTGATTTTTATGTTTATAAGTATGCTACAGGTTTTTCATGTGCCACATTCTTATCTCAAAGTATCCTAAAAGATGCTAAAAACATTACAAAATATATTAATTTTCTAAAAGACGGCAATAAGCACTATCCTATAGAACAGCTTCAAATAGCAGGCGTTGATATAACAAAAAAAGAAACTATTCATAAAGCACTTGATGTATTTAGTAATAAAATTGATAGTCTTAAGTAATGTATTTTTAGATTTAATTTTTTTGTTTTTATCAAGCATAATTAAGCTCATGTATAGCTATGGAGGTTTTTATGAAATTGGAAGATGTTTTAAATATGTTAAGAGAAGACGATAAAAGAATTACTAAGGCAAAAGTAGAAATAATTGAGTTTTTTTTGGAAAACAAGGACTTTATTACAGTAAATGATCTTAGGGATAGACTAGTTCATGGTGCTGATATGTCAACAATATATAGAAATCTTGAGGTATTTTGTGACATTGGATTCCTTGAGAAGATGGAAAAAGATGACAAGAGATGGTACAGACTCAAAGAAGAAAATTCTAAAAACCGAATGTATATAGTTTGTGATGATTGCGGAAAAAGAAGAGTTTTAGAAAAATCTCCTGCTGTCATAGTTGACAATAATGTGGAGGGTTATGAAATCACAGGATATAAATTCGAATTTAAAGGTTTGTGTAATGATTGTAAAAATGAAAAATAAATTAGAGGTGTTATATTGACAGGAAAGGAAAATAAAATAAGTAGTAAAGATATACTAAATGAAATAAGACGTATGGTTAGTTTTTTGTCATGCATTGATATTACAGATGAGTTTAACTATGAAGACATGTTTATTTACGACTGTATGATTCCATCAAATGTGGTTGCAATAGCCGAATATAATGGGCATGATACAAAGATTAGAACTTTAGATGAAATAAACTTAAGAGAACATGAAGTTGAAAGAATGGTTGGAAATTTTATTTATAAAATAGAAGAAGAATTACTCATTAGACATGATTTTGAAAATATAAGGGTGGATTATAAACTATATACTTTTTTAGATTATTCAGACTCAATTAAATTTGTGATAATAGTTGATTTTTCTGAAAAATCTATTCATGAATTTTTCAAAATTAGGGATATTGTAGTAGATACACAATTAAGTGGTAAGTCTAAGTATCTTTATTAAGCTATATATAGGGGATTAATAATGGCATTAAAACTATTTGAAAATTTATTTAAAAAAGATCAAGCAAAAAAAAATGAAGAAGAAAATTTAAAAAGTGAAATAGAAGACATCCAACTTGATAGCGAGCAAAATGATGGAAGTTTTGAAGATGAAACTGATTTAAATACTTCTATGGAAAAAACTATTTTTGAAGAAATTAAAAATGCTGATGAGGTAATAGATTGCGAAGATACAAGTGAAGTTAAGGAAGAAATAGAAGTTCAAGAAATTAAAGAAACGGAAGAAATTTCAGAAGTCAAAGATACTGAAGTTATTGAAAAAAAAGGTATATTTGCTAGACTTAAGGAAGGTCTTAAAAAGACAAGTGACTCTTTCACTGAAAAGTTTGATAATTTATTTAAGGGTTCTTTAAAAATTGATGATGATTTGTATGAGGAACTTGAAGAGATATTAATTACAAGTGATATAAGTTTTGATACTACACTTAAAATAGTAGAAAATTTGAAAAAAAATATCAAGAAAAAAAATATTAATGATGTAAATTTGGTAAAACCTGAGTTAAAAGAAGTTTTGTATGAATTGCTTGAAAATAATAAATCAAAGCTTGATATTGAGAATCAAAAAAATATAATAGTTATTGTAGGAGTAAATGGAGTAGGAAAAACTACTACAATAGGAAAGTTAGCTTCGAGATTTAAAAATGAGGGTAAATCTGTCATACTTGCAGCAGGAGATACTTTTAGGGCTGCAGCTGAAGAACAGCTTGAAATTTGGTCGAAGAGAGCCAAAGTTGATATTGTAAGACATAATGAAAGTGGAGCAGATCCTTCTGCTGTAATTTATGATGCAATACAAAGAGCAAAGTCAAAAAATACAGATATACTGATTTGTGATACAGCTGGAAGACTCCATAATAAAGTAAATCTTATGAATGAACTTAGTAAGATAATGAGGATTATAAATAAACAATATCCTGAAGCAAAAAAGGAAGTCTTGCTTGTTATTGATGCAACTACAGGTCAAAATGCACTTAATCAAGTAAAAACTTTTAATGAAGCCGTTGAACTTACAGGTGTGATTCTTACAAAGCTTGATGGAACGGCAAAAGGTGGTGTAGTGCTTTCTATAGTGGATGAATATAAATTACCTGTGAAATTTATAGGTGTAGGGGAAAAAGTTGAAGATTTACAGGAATTTGATTATAAAAATTTTGTAGACGCATTATTTTAAATGAAATATCTCTTACTTCTAAGTATTTTAATTACATCAGAGAGGAATTTTAAGTTATGAAAATTGTTATTCTTGATGCGTACAGTGTTTTGTACAATGACCTATCATTTGATTTTTTAAGTGAACATGAAGTATTATCCTATGACTTTACAGACAAGGAGGATATTATAAAAAACATTGGAGATGCCCAGATAGTATTTACAAATAAGTGTGAAATAACAAAAGAGGTAGTTGATGCATGTCCAAATATAAAATTTATAGTGGAGCTGGCAACAGGATATAATAATATAGATGTTGCTTATTGCAGAGAGAAAAATATTGTTGTAAGCAATATTCCTTCGTATGCTTCAAGCAATGTATCTGAGTTAGTATTTGCGTTTTTATTAGATGCTTTTTACAATATTAGAGATTATGATACAGCTGTAAAAAATGGTGAATGGAGTCAATCAAAGATATTTACTTTGTATAAACATGTAACTCATAACCTAGCAGGGAAAACCATAGGTATAGTAGGATATGGAAACACTGCGAAGGCTGTTGAAAAAAAAGCCTTAGCATTTGATATGAACGTACTTATTAACAGGAGAAAATCAGATTCATCAGATAAAAAATTTGTAAGTTATGATGAACTTTTACAAAAATCAGATATTATATCTCTTCATATTCCTTTGACAAAAGATAATGAAAAATTTATAAATAAGAATACTATTGCAAAGATGAAAGATGGTGTTGTATTTATCAATACAGCAAGAGGAGGATTAATAGATGAAGAGGCTATCTCTGAAGCATTAAATTCAGGAAAGATTTCAAAGGCATATATTGATGTAACTACAAAAGAGCCTATAGAAAAAAATAATGTATTGCTAAAGAGTAAAAATATAGTGATAACACCTCATATAGGGTGGGCTGCATACGAAACAAGGAAAAAAATGCTGGAAATTTTAAAAGAAAATTTAGAAGCATATGTTTCAGGGAAACCAATAAATGTGGTAAATTAATATGTTAAGAATTTTAGATTTTAATTTTAAAATACTTAGAAATATTTGTAAAATTCTAAAATCTGGTTGACAAAATATAATAAATTTTATATAATTTATTGGTTAATTTATATAAGTGTGTTCCTCTGGTGGCATTTCATTAAGAACATATTTTTTGGAGGATATAATGGAAAAGATAAGAGAAATTGAGCAAAGACAGTTAAAACAAGACTTGCCTAACTTTGGTGCCGGTGACACTGTTAAAGTTCACATAAGAGTAAAAGAAGGTAAAAGAGAAAGAATCCAAATTTTTGAGGGTGTTGTAATTAAAAGACAAAACGGTGGTATAAGAGAAACTTTTACAGTAAGAAAGATATCTTTCGGTGTCGGAGTTGAGAAGATATTCCCTCTACATTCACCATCTATTGAAAAGATTGAAGTTACAAGAAAAGGTAAAGTAAGAAGAGCTAAGATTAATTACTTGAGACAACGTTCAGGTAAAGCTGCAAAAGTTAAAGAAGCTGTAAGAAACAAATAATCATGCTGAGGCTACCAATTTATGTTTTACTAAGTTGGTAGCTTTTTATTTAGTTTAAAGGATAATAATTATGGATACAACAGGAAAAAATTCTATCAACTGGTATCCCGGGCATATGAAAAAAACAAGAGAAGGTATAGTTAAAAATTTAAAACTAGTGGATCTTGTTATTGAAATTTTAGATGCCAGAGCTCCCATAAGCACAAAAAATCCTGATATAGATAATATGATATCAAATAAGAAAAAGATTATCGTATTGACTAAAAAAGATTTGACAGCTGAGGATACCTTAAAAAAATTTATTGATTATTATAAAGAAAATAACGATTATGTTATATCTATCAATGCGATTGATAAGACAGGAACTTCTGCTTTAATGAAATTATTGGATACCATAAAAGAAGAAAACTATAACAAAAATAAGAATAAAGGTATAATAAATAAAAATTTAAGAATTATGATAGTAGGTATACCTAACGTTGGAAAGTCAACATTGATAAACCAAATTATAGGCAAAAAAAGTGCTAAAACGGGCGATACACCGGGGATAACTAAATCCCAGCAATGGCTTAAAATTAAAGGTAATATTGAGTTACTTGATACTCCTGGAATATTATGGCCAAAAATTGAAGATGTTTCAGTAGCGAATAAGCTTTCATTTTTGGGAAGTATAAAAGATTCTATTGTTGAAATAGAAGAGATTTATTACGAGTTTATTCAATACTTAATAAAAAATAATAAGCAAATAAGATTGTTCTCAGAGTTTAATATAGATATGGATGAAACAGATTTTGAGATAATATCTGAAAAAATAGCTGCTAAGAGAGGATATAAAAAAAATAAGGAAATAGATTATTATAGACTTTCAAATGCTGTACTTAATGACTTTAGAGCAGGAAAATATGGTAAAATTCAACTTGATTATATTTAAAGTGCATTTTTTATAAATTAATATATAATATTTTGTAAATAATCAGGAGGTAGTTATTTTAATGGATTATGATGTTATAATTATAGGTGCAGGTGCAAGTGGTGTGTTTGCTTCATATGAGTTTACAAAGATGGATACGAACGCAAAAATACTGATGATAGACTCCGGAAATCATATAAACAAGAGAGTGTGTCCAATTTCAGAAGGGAAGGTTAAAAACTGTATTAAATGTACACCTTGTAATATAATGAAAGGTTTTGGGGGTGCAGGGAGTCTTTCTGACGGTAAATACAATATTACCAATAATTTCGGTGGAGATTTATACAAACACATAGGAAAAAATGAAGCGTTGGATTATATGGAATATGTAGATAAGGTACTATGTGATTTTGATGGACAATATGTGAAATTATATTCAACAAGTAACAGTAGTATAAAAACTCTAGCCATAAAAAATGATTTACATTTACTAGATGCAAAAGTGAGACACTTTGGAACTGATAGAAATATAAATATACTTAAAAAAATAACTGATTACATTTCAAAAAAAGTTGAAGTTATATATAACACAACTGTAAATACGCTGGAACACAAAGATGGTAAATTCTATATAAGCACTGATAAAAAAGGAGACTTTTCAGCAAAATATATAATCTTGGCAGCAGGACGTTCAGGATCTAAATGGATAGGTGATATATGTGACAAAATGAATATTCCTACCAAGAAAAACAAGGTGGATATTGGAGTAAGAGTTGAGTTGCCAGCAGAAGTATTTAAACATATTACTGATGAGGTATACGAGAGTAAGATAGTATATCAAACAAGAAAATATAATGACTTAGTAAGAACATTTTGTATGAACCCTTATGGTGATGTAGTAGCTGAAAATACAAATGGAGTAGTTACAGTAAACGGACACTCATATTCAGATCCTTCTTTACAAAGTGAAAATACTAACTTTGCATTACTTGTAAGCAATACATTTACAGAACCGTTTAAGAACAGTAATGAGTACGGAGAATCTATTGCAAGACTTTCTAATATGTTGGGTGGCGGAGTATTACTCCAAAGATTCGGAGATTTAAAAAGAGGGAAAAGAAGTACACAAGGTTCAATACAAAAGGGATTTATAACACCAACTCTGGATGCCACTCCAGGGGATTTAAGCCTTGTAATTCCAAAAAGACAGTTAGATTCTATTATTGAAATGATTGAAGCTTTAGATAAGATAGCCCCTGGAACTGCGAATAATGATACTTTATTATATGGGGTAGAGGTTAAATTTTATAATTCTAATGTTGAAGTTAACGAAAATCTTGAAACAAATATAGACAATTTTTATGTAGTTGGAGATGGTTCAGGAGTAACTCATTCATTGTCTCAGGCTTCTGCAAGTGGAGTATATGTTGCTAGAAAAATTGATGAAAAAATTAAAAACAATATATAAAAATTTTTATAGATTTTTTTGAAACTTATGTTATAATATAAGGACTAACTTATAAAATACGGAGGATATAAAATGTCATTGGATTTGATAAAAAAAGAAGGTTATAATGCCGAATTAAAATTAGTAATACCAGCAGGAGATTTTGAAAAATACTGTAATGAGGCTTATAATAAGAATAAAAGTAAAATTAATATTCCAGGATTTAGAAAAGGTAAAGTTCCAAAGAATATGATTGATAAATATTATGGCGAAGGATTTTTCTATGAAGATGCGATTAACATGGGATTTAGTAAAGAATATTCTGAAGGTGTTGATGCCTTGTCAATAGAGCCGGTTGCAAGACCTGAAATAGATGTAGAGGAAATAAAAAAAGGTCAAGACATAGTTATAAATGTTAAAGTTGTAATAAAACCTGATATTACAGTAGAAAATTATAAAGGATTGGAAATTTCTTTCCCTAAAACTGATGTGACTGAAAAAGAAATTGATGAAGAATTGGAGTCAATGAGAAATAAAAATGCCAGATATGTCACTATAGAAGACAGAGCCGTCAAAGATAAAGATATAATAAGACTTGATTTTGAAGGCAAAAAAGACGGAGTACCATTTGACGGTGGAAAGGCTGAAAACTATTCTTTGATAATAGGTTCTAAATCTTTTATTGAAGGATTTGAAGAACAATTGATAGGAATGAACTTAGGCGAAGAAAAGGTAATAAATGTAACCTTCCCTCAAGATTATATGGAAAAGACTCTTGCAGGAGCAGAGGTAACATTTAATGTAAGGATAAATGAGATTCAAGAAAAACAACTTCCTGAATTAGATGATGAATTTGTGAAAGATGTAAGCGAATTTGATACATTAGATGAATTGAAAGAAGATATTAAAAAATCAATACAATCCAGAAAAGAAGCAAAAGCTGTTTCTGAATTTGAAAACGAAATTATTGATACAATTGTAAAAAATACATCTATGGACTTACCTGTTGAAATGATAGATTCAGAAGTTGAACATATGATGAATGAATTTTCACAAGGTCTAGCATATCAAGGTATGGACATTAATATGTACCTTGGCTATATAAATAAAACTGCCGATGATTTGAAAAATGAAATGAGAGGAGAGGCAGAAAAAAGAGTAAAAGGGTCAATGGTGCTTGAAAAAATAAGAGATATTGAAAATATCTCATATCAAGAAGAACAACTTGAAGATGAACTTGCTAAAATGGCTAAGCAATACAATATGGATTTAAATAAACTTAAAGAAATACTTCCTGAAGAGCAAAAACAATATATTATTGACAGTATTCGTACAAAAAATACCATAGATTTTCTTAATAAACAAACAAAAAGAGTTTAATTTTGTTTATAAGAGTGTATCTAATATATGTTAGTTACACTCTTATAATATTTTATAAGTGAAATAACATTTTTATAGGATCATACTATTGTTATGATAAATTTTTTAACTAATACAAATTTTTAAATAAATAGATTTAAATGAGAATTTGTATTTTTGTAAAATAGGAGATGTGAAGATGGCATTTATTCCTTATGTAATTGAACAAACAAGCAGAGGAGAAAGAAGTTATGATATATATTCTCGTCTTTTAAAAGAGAGAATAATATTTTTAGGGGATGAAGTAAATGATCAGACAGCGTCGTTGATTGTTGCGCAGTTATTGTTTTTAGAATCAGAAGATCCAGATAAAGATATACATTTCTATATAAATTCACCTGGGGGCTCAATAACAGCAGGTATGGCTATATATGATACAATGCAACATATAAAACCAGATGTTTCTACAATATGTGTGGGTATGGCAGCTTCTATGGGAGCATTTTTATTAAGTAGTGGAAAAAAAGGTAAGAGATATGCTCTCCCGAACAGCGAGATAATGATTCATCAACCTCTTGGTGGAACAAAAGGACAAGCTACAGATATACAGATACACGCTGAGAGAATAATAAGATTGAGAAAGAAATTAAATGAGATAATGGCTGAGCAAACAGGGAAAAATATTGAAGTAATAAATAAGGATACGGAAAGAGACTTCTTTATGTCAGCTGAGGAAGCTAAAGACTATGGTCTGATAGACAGTGTTATGCTTGGAAGAGGAAAGTAGTATTGTAATTTATTAAAAGGTGTTTATATGTCTAATAAGAAAGATGATAAAATAGCAAGATGTTCTTTTTGCGGTAAAAAGCAAACTGAAGTAAAGAAATTAATCTATGGGAATGGTGTTTATATATGCGATGAATGCGTTGCAATTTGTCAAGATATGATTGATGAAGAAAAACAAAATTCCAAATCTGATTCGTATGATATTAATTTACCTAAACCTAAAGAGATTAAGAGTTTCTTAGATGAATATATAATTGGACAGGAAAGCGCAAAAAAAGTACTTTCTGTTTCATTATATAATCATTATAAGAGAGTTTATAATCTTGAAAATAAGAAAGATGATATTGATATACAAAAAAGTAATATTCTATTGCTTGGCCCTACAGGATCAGGAAAGACACTTTTAGCTCAAACTTTAGCGAAGATAATGAATGTTCCCTTTGCTATTGCGGATGCTACTACTCTTACAGAGGCAGGTTATGTTGGTGAAGATGTCGAAAATATATTGCTAAAATTGATTCAGGCTTCTGACTACAATATTGAAAGGGCACAGACAGGGATAATATATATAGATGAAATAGATAAAATAACGAGAAAATCTGAAAATGTTTCAATAACAAGAGATGTTAGCGGAGAAGGTGTACAACAGGCTCTACTTAAAATAATAGAGGGGACTGTTGCCAGTGTGCCGCCTCAAGGTGGAAGAAAACATCCAAGTCAAGAACTTATACAAATTGATACAACAAATATAATGTTTATAGTAGGTGGAGCATTTGAAGGAATAGATGAGATAATTAAAAAGCGTATGGGTAAAAATTCCATAGGTTTCGGAACTGAAATAGTATCAAAGGAGCTTGTGAACAAAGAAGAAATATACAAAAAAGTTCAAACGGAAGATCTTTTGAAGTATGGTCTTATTCCTGAATTTGTAGGAAGGTTACCTATAGTTGCCTCTTTAGATCCCTTAGATGAATCTGCATTAGTTAAGATATTAAAAGAACCTAAAAATTCACTTGTAAAGCAATTTAAGAAATTATTTGAGCTTGATAATGTTGAACTTGAAATTGATGACGAAGCATTAATTGAAGTGGCAAGAAAGGCTATAGAGAGAAAAACCGGTGCAAGAGGTTTAAGGAGTATACTTGAAGAGACTATGATGGATATAATGTATGATATTCCATCAAGAGATGATGTTTCAGCAATACTAATAAATAAAGATTGTATTATTAAAAAATCTGAGCCTTTGATTAAAATTAAAAATACTAAAAAAGGAGCATAAAGCTAGGTATGGATTATATCATAAATGCTACTGATAAGAATAGAGAGCTATCAGTTTTTGTTGCAAAGACTACAGATATGGTCAATACAATGAGAAGTATTCATAATCCTAGCCCTGTTGTTTGTGCAGCTATAGGAAGAAGTATGACTGCTACTTCTATAATGGCTATAGGTATGAAGGGTGAAAAAGATAAGATTACCACTATAATAAAAGGTGATGGATTTATTGGTAATATAACTTGTGTGTCAAATCATACTGGTAATGTTAAAGCTTGTGCTACTAATTATAATGTTGATTTACCGCTTAGAGATGATAAAAAACTTGACGTTGGCAGAGCTGTAGGAACAGGTGGTTCCTTGACTATTATAAAGGACTTAGGGCTAAAAGAGCCATATATTGGTAATAGTCAATTAATAAGTGGAGAAGTAGCTGAAGATTATACAAATTATTTCCTTAACTCAGAGCAGATAAGATCTGCCGTAGGGCTTGGAGTCTTGGTAGATGTAGATTATACTGTCAAATATGCAGGAGGATTTATAGTATATGTAATGCCTTTTGCTAGTGAAGACACAATATTGAAGGTTGAAAAAAATATAAGTAATTTATCTTCCGTAACAGACATGATGAAAGAAGGAAAAAGTCCTGAAGATATTGCAGATGTACTTTTATCTGGGCTTGGTTGTGACATTTTATCAAATAAGCAGGTGGGCTATGAGTGTGATTGCAATAAAGATAGAATTGAAAAGGCGCTTATTTCTCTTGGAAAAAATGAAATAAAAAAAATATATGATGAGGATAAAAAAGTTGAAATTCAATGTCATTTTTGTAATAAAAAATATAATTTTGATGAAAATGAACTCTTACATTTAATCAAAAAAATAAGTTGATTGTAAAAGATTTAAGTGGATATATAAAGCTTTGAGTAGTTATGTTTATGATTTTAAAAATAAGGAGAGAAAATGAACATGGATAATGTAACTGTTTATACAAGCACATCTTGTCATTACTGCGATATGATAAAAGATTATTTGAGAGAAAAAAATGTGCAATTTGTTGAAAAAAATGTAGATCAAGATTCTGAAGCGAGAGCATTTTTAATAAAAAATAGAATAATGGGAGTTCCTACAACTTATATAGGTGATGTTCAAGTTACAGGCTTTGATAAAGAGAAGATAGATGAATTGCTTGGATTGTAAAAATATTTTATCAGAAAATCTAAAAGAAGTTTATATCTTTTAGATTTTTTTTAGCAATTTAAAACCATGTGTACTTGAATAACTCTTATTGTGTTAATTTAATACTAAAAGACCTGTTAAAAAGCCGTGTAGTTATGTTAATAGAGAATAATTTTAAATAACTACATGGTCTTATAAATGGTTATTGATGTAAGATATCAAATTAAAAGCGGTGATTTTTTTGAAAATAGTAATAATTACAGGTATATCAGGTTCTGGAAAAAGTGAAGCTATGAATGTTATGGAAGACTTAGGTTATTATTGCGTAGATAATCTTCCACCTGAAATAATACCAAAGATAGTCTCATTAGGTGACGATTCAAAAGGCAAACTTGATAAGATTGCTCTTGGTGTTGATATTAGAGGATATCAATTTTTAAAAGAGATAAATAACGCTATTGATTTTTTAAATGAAAATAAATTTGAGTATGATGTAATATTTCTTGAATCTGAAAATGAAGTTTTAGTAAAAAGGTATAAGATGTCAAGGCGTAGGCATCCGCTATCTAAGGGAGAAAATGTAATAGAGGTAATAGAAAAAGAAAGACAAATGCTTTCTGAAATTAGAAAAAAAGCTAAGTATATAATCAATACTTCGAATTTTTTGCCTATAGACCTTAGAAATGAAATAATTTCAATTTTTGATGAAAATATTAAAGATAAAGGTTTCTTAATTACAATAATTTCATTCGGTTTTAAATATGGAGTGCCCATAGATTCGGATTTGGTCTTTGATGTAAGGTTTATGCCTAATCCATACTATGTAGATACTTTAAAAGAAAAGACAGGAAATGAAAAAGAAATTCAAGATTATGTTATGAATAGTCAAGATAGTATCAAATTTTTAGAAAAATTGAAGGATATGCTTCTATTTTTATTACCTATGTACATCAAAGAAGGGAAAAATCACCTTGTTATTTCTATAGGATGCACAGGTGGAAAGCATAGGTCTGTTACAGTAAGTAATATTATTTATGACTTTTTAAAAGATCAAAAGTATAATGTGTTCAAAAAACATAGAGACTATTTAAATTGAGGTAAAAATGCAATCAAAGGCAGTTTTCACTATATTAGGCGGAGGAACAGGTCAATCAAATATATTAAGAGGTCTTAAAAAGTTTGATGTGGTACTAAACTCTGTAGTGACCATGGCTGATGACGGAGGCAGTTCAGGTATCTTAAGAAATGAGATGAATATATTACCTCCGGGGGATTTGAGGAATTGTATACTTGCGCTATCTGATACAGAACCTGAAATGGAAAAATTATTTCAGTATAGATTTCAAAAGGGTAGCCTAAAGGGCCAAAATTTTGGTAATTTATTTTTAGCTGCTATGCATGATATACATGGCGATTTCAAAAAAGCTATATCATATACTTCTAAAATTTTAGCTGTAAGAGGTAATGTATATCCTGTAACTTATGACAACATAAATTTGTTGGCAAAACTTGAAAATGGAAATATAGTACATGGGGAGTCTAATATATCAAAAGAAGTAGTGAAACAAAAATCTAAGATAGATAGAGTATATTTTGAACCTGAGTATGTAAAAGCCTCTGAAGATGCAATAAAAGCAATTAAGAATTCAGATGTAATAATTGCTGGTCCAGGAAGCTTATATACAAGTATCTTTCCTGTTATATTGATAGAAGGAATAAAAAAAGAATTGGAAAAGTCTAAGGCTGTAAAAATATTTTTAACTAATATAATGACTGAAAACGGAGAAACAGACAATTTTACGTCATCAGATTTTTACAAGGAATTAAGCAAAAATGGGTGTGCAAATCTTTTTGATTATTATGTTTTAAACGTAGGAGAGATACCTAAGGATATTCATGATAGATATAGAAAAAAAGGACAGGATATTGTAAAAAATAATGATTATGATAAAAGTTATTTTTCAAAAAATAATATTAAAACAATTGATGAAAATCTTGCGCTAATAAAAGACGGATTTGTACTTCACGATAATATCAGAGTCTCAAAGATAGTTTCTGAAATATTTGAAAGGACATATGATGAAAAACTCTCCTTTATATGAAAGATGGTAGTTATGACTTTTTCTAATGAAATAAAACAAGAACTTTGTAATATAAAGATAAATACAAAAAAAGAGATGCTTTCCTTCTTAAATTCAGTTCTTCTGTTTTCTGGAAATATAAAGTTAAATGAAGGAAAAGCTGAAACTTTTTCTATAACTATAAATCAAAAAAATGTTGCAAAAAAAATCACAACTATTTTTAAAAAAATATTTAGAATAACTCTTGAAATTAATCAAAAAAACAATTATAATTTTGGTAGGGATTTTTTGTATAATTTACAGTTTCCAAAAGATAATGAAATCTACTTAAATAATATACTAGAACAGTTATCAATCATGCAAATTCAAGGAGATATATATACTCTTAGAATTTATGGTATAAACTCTGAAATTTTAGATTCAGAGGATGATAGTAAGATATTTTTAAGAGGAGTCTACATGGTATGTGGGTCATTGACTAATCCTGAAAAAAACTATCATCTGGAGTTTACTACTCATAATAAGAGTCTTGCTTCAAGTCTTTCTATTTTTTTGAATCACTTTGAAATAAGATCTCATATTGTTGAAAGAAAAGATGTGTTTGTCGTATATGTCAAAGATGGTGATAGTATATCTGATTTTCTCAATTTCATAGGTGCTCATGATAGTATGTTTAAGTTTGAAGATATTAGAGTGAAAAAAAATCTTAGAAATAATGTGAATAGGATTGTGAATTGCGAAACTGCTAATCTTTTGAAAATAACAAAGGGTTATATCAAACATAAGAAAGCTATAGAGTATATAATTAATAAACGTTCGATAGATTATATTCCTGAAGACTTAAGAGAACTAGCCTTACTAAGGTTGTCAAATGAATCTTATAGTCTAAAAGATTTGGGGGAGAAGTTATCTATTCCTCTTAGTAAGTCAGGAGTAAATTATAGATTAAAAAAAATAGAAGATATTGCTATGAATCTATATAAGGAGGAAGAAGGAAAATGATAAAAAAAGAAGTTACTGTAAAAAATGAATCTGGTTTACATTCAAGAGCAGCTGTAATTTTTATCCAGCACACAAACAAGTATAAGTCAAATATACTTATAACTAAAGAAAATTCTACAGTCAATGCGAAATCCATAATGGGTGTCATGGCTTTATCTGTTGGAAAAGGAGAATCTATAGAAATAAAAGCTGACGGACCGGATGAAAAGGATGCGGTAGATGATTTGGTTAATTTGATAGAAAACGAATTAATAACAGTCTAAGTTTGATATAGATGTCGTTTGATTTGTTATTTTTTCTTTTGTAGTCTAACGTTATTTAATTAGTTGTTTATTGATACGTTGGACTTTTTTTATTTATTATGAGAGGATTAATATGAAGTTAAAAAAAGTACACAGGCTTGCAGCTATATCTAAAATTTTATCAGATAATCCAAATAAGATTATAACTTTTAATTATTTTTCTGAAAAATTTTCTTCAGCGAAATCAACTATAAGTGCAGATATATCGCTTATTAAACTTATTTTTGATGATCAAAAGTTAGGAAAAGTAATTACAATTCCTGGAGCAGCCGGTGGTGTTAAGTATATCCCAACTGTGTATAAAAAAGATTGTATAGAATTTTTAAATATGCTTTGTGAAAAACTTTCTTCTAAGGAGAGAATATTACCTGGAAGATTTTTATACTTAATAGATTTAATATATGATCCATTTATAGTAGAAAAAATAGGAAAAATATTTGCGACAGTTGTAGATTATTCAAAGGCTGATTATTTGGTTACAATAGAAACTAAAGGTATACCTGTAGCAATAATGACAGCAAAAGCTATGAATTTACCTTTGCTTATTATAAGAAAAAATACCAAGATATCAGAAGGTCCATCTATAAATATTACCTATGTAACTGGCAGAAATAACAATAAAATCCAAACAATGTCTCTTCCTATTAAAAGTATAAAAAAAGGCTCTAAAGTAATAATCTTGGATGACTTTATGAGAGGCGGGGGAACTATCAAGGGGATGCATGAGCTTATGAATGAATTTTCTGTTGAAGTGTTAAGCAGTATTGTAATAATATCTACCAATGAGCCTGAATCAAAGAAAATATATAATTATGAATCTTTATTACTTCTTGATGAACATAATGAAGATAATATTTTAAAACCATCTCCAAACATTATAGGCAAATTAGAAGAGTAGTGTATTTCCAATATTTCAACTTATTACTTCGCATAATGCTTATTATGCGAAGTAGAATTATGAAATTAAATTGAATCAGCAAAATAATATCTTGCAACTATATTATCTTGGCTAATTCATTTTTTTGTTTTGAAAAAAGATTTTACAAATGACAATATAAAAATATCAAATATAAAACCTCTTTTCGTTATCAATATTTTTTTATAGTTTATTTATGACTTACTCAACTTTCCCACTAAAATTATCGAAATTTTAATTGAAATTTAAATATTTATAGAGTTTTTAATACACTACTTGACACACAATTTTCTAAACAATATTTATTGAAATTTGCATATTTATCAATATGTCAAGTATAATATTATATTTTTAAGATATATTCAAATTTCAATATCCTTAATATGTTTTTCATGTGGGAAAGTTGAGTTTTATAATCTTGCTATCCAAATTTATCTTAGGTTCTCAATAAAATCTATTATTCTGTCACAAGCTTTTCCATCTCCATACGGATTTACAGCATTTGACATCTTGTCATATTCTTTTTTGTCATTTAATATATGAGTTATTTCCTTATACACATTTTCGTATTCTACACCTATTACTTTTACTGTACCTGCATCAACTGCTTCTGGTCTTTCAGTTTCAGTTCTTAAAACAAGTACAGGTTTACCAAGAGATGGAGCTTCTTCTTGTAAGCCGCCAGAATCTGTTAATATAAGGTAAGATTTATTTATTAAATTAGCAAACTCCATATATTCAAGTGGTTCTATCAGTACTATATTTGCTTGAGTAAGTCTTTCATTAGCTAACTTTACAATTTGAGGATTCATATGCACTGGGTAGATAATTTGTATATCACTATTTTCACTTGCTACTTTATTTATGGCATCAAATATATTCTCCATTGGTTTGCCCCAATTTTCCCTTCTATGGCAAGTAAGTAGGATTATTTTCTTGTTAAAGTCTACTTTTTTTAAATTATCATCTTTTGAAAAATCGTAATTTGTATTTATTACACTGTGTAAGGCATCTATGACTGTATTTCCTGTAACTATAATATTTTTTTCGCTAATATTTTCTTTTAATAAATTATTTTTATTGTTAATAGTAGGAGCAAAATGATATGTTGACAAAGAACCTATTAACTTCCTATTCATTTCTTCAGGATATGGAGAGTATATATTTCCTGTTCTAAGCCCAGCCTCTACATGTCCAACTGGAATTTTTTCATAAAAAGCCCCTAAGGCGGAAGAAAAACTTGTAGAAGTATCTCCGTGAACTAAAAGAAGATCAGGTCTAAAATTATTTCTTATTATATCACTTACGCCGTACATTACTTTAGAGGTTATATTTTGTATTGTTTGACCATGTTTCATTATATTTAGGTCAAATTCAGGTTTTATATTGAAGATTTCTAAAACGCTATCTAACATCTGTCTATGTTGACCTGTAACTAAGACCTTAGAAACAATATTGGAATTACTTTCCATTTTTTTTACTAATGGCGCCATCTTTATAGCTTCAGGTCTTGTTCCAAAGACTGAAATAATTTTAATTTTGTCCATATATAAAGCCTTTCTTAAAATGAGTTTTTATCCTTTTTTCAGAATCTTAAATTTTATAATTACAAAAATAATTAAGACTACATCTGTTGCTAATATAAAAATAGAGAATCTTCTCCCGGTTTCTGCTATAAAATAGGCACTTAAACCAAGCAGCACACTCATCATATATAGTATGAGTACTGTTTGTTTTTGAGATAAACCTTTATTCAGTAACCTATGGTGTAAGTGTCCTTTATCAGCTTGCATTATAGGTTGATTATTCTTTGCTCTTCTTATTATAGCAAATGTAGTGTCAAAAATAGGAATACCAAGTGTAATTATTGGAATAAATACTGCAAGTGCAGCAGCTGATTTTATTGTGGCATTCATTGAAACTACAGATAGGGTAAAACCTAAAAATAATGAACCTGTATCTCCCATAAAGATCTTTGCAGGATTAAAATTAAATGGTAAAAACCCAAGTATTGCTCCTATCAAAGCAATTAGTATTAAAGTGAAGAAATAATCTCCATTTTTAAACAATATCAAAGCTAAAGTCATTGAAGAAATCGCAGATATTCCGGCAGCTAATCCATCCAATCCATCTATTAAATTAACTGTGTTTGTAATACCTACAATCCAAAATACTGTTATAGGTATACTTAAGTTACCCAAAAACCAATAATGCATTGGTTCAAATGGATTTGCCAGAAACTTTATTCTAAATGCAAAAACAGCTACAAGAGTTGCAGCTAATATTTGTATCAAAAATTTAACCTTTGCCCCTATTCCTTTTACATCATCAATAACACCCATTACTATTATTATTGATAAGGATATGAACAATACCAGTATTTCCTTAGTTACAGTTGAAAAAAGAAGCAAAGTAATAAAAAATGATATTGCTATAGCTAATCCACCTAATCTTGGTATAGGCTTTTTATGGACACGCCTATTATCCTTAGGTACATCTATAGCTCCTATTCTATATGCGAGTTTAATAACAAGTGGAGTTACGAAATAAGATATTACTGCTGATAATACAAAAGTAACTATAAATAGTTGCGTTGTAGACAGCGTATATTTCAACGAGAACATTGAAAACCTCCAAATAATCAAATCTTCCAACTATTAATATTAAAATGAGAAGATTAATCTCTATTTTGTACCAAATATTCTGTCTCCGGCATCTCCAAGTCCGGGCACTATATAACAATCATCATTGAGACTTTCATCTAATGACGCTAAATATATATCAACATCAGGATGAGCTTCTTGAACTTTTTTTACTCCTTCTGGACATCCTACTAAACATACTAAACGAATAGAATTAATATGTCTCTTTTTTAGAAGTGTAATTGCCATTACAGCAGAGCCACCTGTTGCAAGCATAGGATCAACCAAGAAGAAATCTCTTTGCTCTACATCCTGAGGAAGTTTACAAAAATATTCTACAGGTTCTTTAGTTTCGTGATCTCTATACAATCCTATATGCCCTACTTTTGCCTGAGGTACTAATTCTAGTATACCATCAACCATTCCTATACCTGCTCTAAGTATAGGAACTATAGCCATTTTTTTACCTTGAAGCATCTTAGCCTTTGTTTTGCACATAGGCGTCTGGATGTCAACTTCTTCCAAGCTCAAATCTCTTGTAATTTCATAAGCCATCAGCATTGAAATTTCTTTTACCAATTGTCTAAAAAGACCTGACCCTGTATTTATATCTCTTGCTATGGCTAATTTGTGTTGAATTAATGGGTGATCCAATATTACGACCTTAGACATAATTACCTCCCAGTGTTATTTTTTTCAATTTCCATTATCTTTTCAACTCTTGTCTTATGACGTCCGCCTTCAAAATTAGATGTTAAAAATCTATCTACTATTTCAAATGCAATTTCAACACCAAGAGTTCTTCCACCCAACGAAATAACATTACAATCATTATGCTCTACACATTTAGCTGCACTATATGTATCAGACAAGTTGGCACATCTTATTCCGTTAATTTTATTAGCTGCAATAGAAATTCCAATGCCTGTACCGCAAAATAAAATGCCTTTTTCAGCCTTTCCTGACAATACTTCATCACAAACGGCTTTTGCATAGTCAGGATAGTCTACAGACTTATCATCATATGTTCCACAGTCAGTGCATTCATAATTTTTAGACTTTAAAAATTCAAAAACTTTTCGTTTTAACTCTAAACCACCGTGATCTGAGCCAAGAGCTATCTTCATGTTCTTCTCCTAAATCATATACTAAAATTTAAAATTATATTATTCTATATCCTGCAGCCTTTTTTACTCTATCCAATATAGAAAAATCCAAGTCTGATTTTATTTCATAGAGAAAATAGGCTTTTTGTATTTTCATTTCATCCAACATTCTTAGATTGGTGAAAATATTTTTCGCAACATCTATGTCACTATTTCCCAAGTCCAAGTAGTTTTCAAAATATTTACTATTATCTTTAAGTCCTAATACAATACTTTTTATACCATTTATTGCATCATTTTTAATTTGAATTTTAGCTATATCAATTTGCGTGTCTATACATCCCGAGATAAGGTATATTTCGCATTTAGGTGCATAGTGTCTATACTTCATACCTGGAGATTTAGGTACTTTTGACTTATCATCTATATTCAAATCAAAAACTATTTTTTCGTTCAAAATATTTTCCAAGTCATTTTTAGTAATAAATCCTGGTCTAAGTATAACAATATTTTCTCCTGTTACATCAATAACAGTAGACTCTATTCCGATTTCCGTAGACTCATTTAGAAGTATGAGGTCTACCTTACCCAAAAACTCATCAGCGATAAATTTTTCAGATGTTATGGAAGGTCTTCCTGAGATATTTGCAGATGGTGCAGCTATTGGCACTCCAGATTTTTTGATTATATCTCTTGCTATTTTATTAGATGGCATTCTAACGGCAACAGTATTTAGACCACCTGTAATACAAAATGGTACTATTTCACTTTTTTCTACTATTATAGTAAGGGGACCAGGCCAAAAACAATCAATTATTTTACTTGTCCTCTCATCTATTTTTTTTGATAATCTATTTAAATCATTTATATTCTCAATATGAACAATCAAAGGATTATCTGACGGTCTGCCTTTTGCCATATATATCTTCTTAGAAGAATCTACATCCAAGGCATTTGCTCCAATACCATATACAGTTTCTGTAGGGAATATCACGATATTTCCTTTTCTGATGTGCATTCCTGCAAGTTTTATTGCATAATCGTAGTTTTCATCATTTAATTTTATTACTTCGGTATCCATTTTAATTTTCTTCCAATGAATTTAATTTATCAGCCTGATCAGTAGTTATAAGTGCATCTATTACTTCATCCAAGTCACCGTTCAAAAATGATTCAAGCTTATATAGGTTTAATCCTATTCTATGTTCTGATACCCTACCTTGAGGATAGTTATATGTTCTTATTCTTTCAGCACGATCACCGGTACCTACTTGTGACTTTCTTTGGCTTGCCATTTCTTTTTGTTTCTTTTCCAATTCCATATCGTACAATTTAGCCTTTAATATCTTAAATGCCTTTTCTTTATTTTTTAATTGAGACTTTTCATCCTGCATCGAAATAACAATACCTGTAGGTATGTGAGTAAGTCTTACGGCAGAATCTGTAGTATTTACTGACTGTCCTCCGTTTCCTGAAGATCTGAACACGTCAACCCTTACATCATTTAAATCAAGACTCACTTCAACGTCTTCTGCCTCAGGCAAAACTGCAACTGTTACAGTTGAAGTATGGATTCTTCCTTGAGACTCAGTTTCAGGAACTCTCTGAACTCTATGAACACCAGATTCAAATTTTAATCTTGAGTAAGCACCTTTTCCTGTAATCATAAAGACTACTTCCTTATATCCGCCTATTTCTGTTTCATTTGAAGACATCAGTTCAACTTTCCATCTTCTGTTTGCAGCGTACATAGAATACATTCTAAATAGTACTCCAGCAAATAATGCGGCTTCATCTCCTCCTGCTCCTCCTCTTATTTCAACGATTACGTTTTTATCATCATTTGGATCCTTTGGTAATAAGAGTATTTTTAATTCATCGATTATTTTTATCAAATCTTCTTCCAATTCAGACAACTCTTCTTTAGCAAGATCTCTTAAGTCTTCATCTGTTTCATTAGCAATTATTTCCTTGGCACCTTTTATATCATCATTTGCTTTTAGGTACTCTTCATATTTTTTTACTACCGGAGAAAGATCAGAGTGTTCCTTCATTAATTTTTGCCACTGTTCTTGATTATTTATTATCTCCGGATCAGATATCTTTTTTTCTAATTCCGAAAATTTCTCCTTTACTGCTCCTAAATTTTCAAACATTATTTCCTCTCCTAAAAATCAACTCTAATAAGGCTATTTTATCAAAAAAAATATATAAATACAATTATTATTTATGATAAACTTCTCCATTATTAATTTTAAAACATCTATAAACTTGTTCCAATAATAAAATAAGTTTAATATCAAAAGTTGATTTTATATTACTTAAGTTTAATTTATAGTCAAAATATATTTTTTGGTTATTATTAAGTTCACTTTTATTCTCGGGAAGTAATAAAAAAACTATCTTTGAATATGCACAAGTGAGTATATAATCTATTTTTTTAGAAAGAATTTCAGATGATATATCTTCTCCCATATCTGATATAAGTATAAAAAATGACTTTTCGTCTTTAACAGGGCAAGTATTTATTATAAAAAAATCACAGTATTTTTTTATTCTACCTATATACTCTTTTTTTATTTCAGAATAATCCTTATCTTCTTTCTCTTGATGAAATATTTCTATTTTCACTTCTAATCACCATAAAAAAAATAATGTTATAGACAATTAAAAAACCTGAAAAACATAGTATTTTCAGGTTTTTTAAAATAGTCGATATTACTATCTCTTTGAGAATTGAGGTGCTCTTCTTGCAGCTTTAAGACCGTATTTCTTTCTTTCTTTCATTCTTGAGTCTCTTGTTAAGAAGCCTTCCGCTTTCAAAGAACCTCTAAGTTCAGCATCAACTTCAAGAAGAGCTCTTGAAATACCATGTCTTATGGCACCGGCTTGACCTGTAAATCCACCACCTGAAACATTAACAAATACATCGTATTTACCTAAAGTATCAGTTATTTCCAATGGTCTTCTTACTTCTCTTTTTTGAGTTTCATAACCTGCACCAAAATATTCTTCTAAATCTCTCTTATTTACAGTTATTTTTCCGTTACCCGGCAACAATCTTACACGAGCTACAGAACTTTTCCTTCTTCCTGTACCGAAATATTGTACTTTTGCCATTATAATTCTACCCTCCTAAAACTAAATTTCATATTTTTCAACTTTTTGAGCTTGATGAGTATGCTCTGAACCAGCAAAAATTCTCAATCTTTTCATCATAGGAGCTCTAAGTTTGTTTTTAGGAAGCATACCACTTACAGATAATCTTATTATTTCTTCCGGCTTCTTTTCTTGGAGTTTTTTAAAGTTTATCTCTTTAAGTCCACCTATATAACCTGTATGATGTCTATAAACCTTGTTATCTCTCTTTTTACCAGTAACTTCGATTTTATCTGCATTAATTACAACAACATAGTCGCCACCGTCAACGTGAGGTGTAAAAGTAACCTTGTGTTTACCTCTCAACAGTTTAGCTATTTCAGTAGAAAGTCTACCAAGAGTTTTTCCTTCGGCATCAATTAAATGCCATTTTCTTTGAACTTCTGAAGGTTTTTGTATATAACACTTCATTATAAATTTCCTCCTCAAAATGCATAAATAAAAAATACAAACTGTATCATAAGTCCGGGGCTAATGGACAACTTATCTATACACTGCGAACTATTTTAATATAAATATTTGAAATTGTCAATAAAAAGCTTGAAATTTCTTGTAAAAAAGTACAAAAACTAAAATTTAGAAAATTATTTCTACATTTCCTTCGATATCTATTTTTTTTAGATGTTCTAAAATTTTATCAGTTAATATATCTCCTTTAATTAAAAATGGAGTGCCAGGTGGATATAAGTAGATATTATAATCACTTTTATTTCCAAGATTTTGTTCAACATATTGTATAACACTATTATTTTTAGTGTTACTTTTAGAATTATTATTAATATGTGGCCCAATATTATTTCTAATGATTTTAGTCTTAATAAGTGATTTTAAAGCAAAAAATAAATTGTCAAAATCTCTTTTTGTATGGAAAATATTGCATATAAATACCATACTTTTTTTATTTGTCATTTCTGCTAATATCTTTTTATCCTTTAAATAATTATATACAGAATCTACACTCATACCTCTAAATGAAATAACTAATCTTGAAAAATCATCGTTTGGTAAGATTTTTATAATATGATTATTTTTAGATAATTTAAAAATCTTCCTTTTAAATCTTTTTATATTTTCAAATAATTCGCTATATAGAATTTCTCCATATCTCTTTAACAGATAATTTGTTACTTCAATATTTGAAAGTAATATATATGACGGACTTGTAGTTTGAAATATATTTATTTGCTCTCTTAGTTTTTCCTTTAGACTATCATGCAGATGTTTATTAGTAAAAAGAACTGCAGTTTGGTTGATACAAGGAAGTGTCTTATGGAAGCTTGTTACTACCATATCAGCATAATTAATAGGAAAGTGCGGAAATTTTTTACTGTAATTATAATTAGCACAATGTGCACAATCCACCAATAAATACATAGAATGTTTATGGGCAATTTCAGCCAACTTTTTTACATCCAAATCTTGACCATAGTAATTTGAAGATGTGATTACCACCGCTTTGGCATCTTGATGTTCCTTCAATAAATTTTCAAATTGCGAAATTTTAAATTTTCTATCTACATCAAAATATTTGTTTTTCTCATTCTCAATATAGACAACATTTAAGCCATTTATTTTACAGGCATTATGCACAGATTTATGAGAGTTTTTTTGAATTATTATCTTATCATTAAATTCTGTAACTGCACAAATCATTGATAAAATACCTACTGTAGAGCCATTTACTAAAAAAAATGCATCTTTAGAATTAAAGGACTTTGCCATTATCTCTTGGGATTGCTTAATTATTCCACTCGGGTTAGATAAATTATCAAAATTATTTATTTCTGTTACATCAAAAGAAAAAATTTTTTGTTCAAAACTCTTCATAAATTCAAAAACTTTATTTTGAGTTGCGGAAAAATCATCTTTATAAGTCAATTGTAAATGAGATGGCATAAAAAACTTTGTATATTTTTCATCTTCAAAAGATAATAATTCATTTAAAATTGGAGTTTTTTCCATTATAAACCTGCTTATATATATTGTTTTAAAATAATTAATAACATAATTTCTTTAAAATTGATTAATTTAAAAAATGAAAATTTATTAAGTCTTAAAATTTAGTGAATAATAGATGATTTACATTTAAATCCAAAAATAGATTAGACTTGTTCAATATATAATATAAATAAAATTGAACAAGTCCATTATATAATTTTTGAAACAGATATTAGTTTAAATTATAATACTATTTCTTATTTTAAGAATTAATGGCTTTACATGCCTCAACCATTATTGCACATTCTAATCTCTTTCTTTGCATTATACAGCCAATTTCGTAAGGTTTTTGTATATCAGAATTAAAATTTATTGCATTGGCATGACATCCACCTGAGCAATAATACCTTGCCCAACACTTTTTACATTCATCTTTTGTTAGAACATTAGCTTTTTTAAAATCATTTTTTAATTGTTTAGGTAGTTCAAGATTTTCATCAAATAAGTTACCCATTTTAAAGTCTTCATTCCCTACAAACTGATGACATGGATATATATCTCCCGTAGGAGTAATAGCAAGATATTCACCACCTGCACCGCAACCTCTTACTCTTTTCACAACACAAGGTCCTTGAGTCAGGTCCACCATAAAGTGGAAGAATTTAAAATTCTCTTTATTAACCTGCATTTTAGCATAATCTACAGCAATTTTTTCATATTCTTCAAGTATAGTAGGTATATCTTCCTCTCGTATAGCATATTTATTATCTTCACTCCCTACTACAGGTTCAATTGATGTCAACGAAAAACCAAGATCTTTATAGGTTTTTAAATCTTTAGAAAAATCAAGATTATCCCTTGTAAAAGTACCTCTTACATAGTAATACTTATCCATAGGTCTATCTTTGATGAGTTTTTGGAATTTAGGGACTATTAAATCATAGCTTCCTCTCCCATTTATAAGAGGTCTATTTGCATCATTAATTTCTTTTCTTCCATCCAAAGACAAAACAACATTATGCATATTTTCATTTATATATTTAATTTTATCATCACTTAGCAATACTCCATTAGTAGTTATTGTAAATCTAAAGTTTTTATTTTTTTTCTTTGCTATGTTATTTCCATATTCTACAAGCTGTTTTACAACGTCAAAATTCATCAGAGGTTCGCCGCCAAAAAAATCCACTTCAAGATTTCTTCTATTTCCACTATGCTCTACAAGATAATCCAAAGCCTTTTTTCCAACTTCAAGACTCATTATCTCCTTGTCTCCTCCAAAATCACCCTGAGACGCAAAACAATAACTACACCTTAGGTTACAGTCATGCGCTACGTGTAAACACATAGCTTTTACAACATCAGAGTGATTTGCAAGCATGATGTTATCTATATAATCATTATCTGTATACAATAAACCCTGATTTCTAAGTTGATTTATTTCTTCAAAAGACTCTTTGATTTCTTCTGTCGTATAATTATACTTAGAGCATAGAAAATCAATAGATTTATCATAAGCATCTTCAATAATATCAAAACTTACATCATCAAAAGCATGAACAGAACCTGAATTTACATCCAAAACTATATTTAATCCGTTCATCTTATATTTATGAATCATACTTTCCAAACTCATATTCTTACCTTTTCTAAAACTAATAATTTATTTACGTGCCTTTGCTCTTAGAGACTTATCTAATATTTTCTTTCTTATTCTCATAGAAAGTGGAGTAATTTCTATTAGTTCATCATCACTTATAAACTCAAGAGCTTCTTCCAAAGACATCTTCTTGACAGGTGAAAGTCTCAAGGCTTCATCTGAGCCTGATGCTCTCATATTTGTAGCCTGTTTTCTCTTACACACATTAACGTCGATATCTTCAGCTCTTGAATTTGAACCAACGACTTGACCTGCATACACCTTTTCTGAAGGTTCTACAAATAGTATTCCTCTTTCTTGAGCATTATATAAACCGTATGTTACCGCTATTCCAGTTTCAAATGCAACCAAAGATCCCCTTGTCCTTGTTTCTATTTCACCTACATATTCTCCATAACTATCAAATAATGTATTGATTATTCCGTTTCCCTTAGTATCTGTCAAAAACTCGTTACGATATCCAATAAGACCTCTTGTAGGCACTACGAATTCAATTCTTACATATCCGCCCTTACTTTGAATCATATTTTTCATCTGAGCTTTTCTGGTGCCCATTTTTTCCATTACAGAGCCCATAAACTCTTCCGGAACATCAATTATTGCGATTTCCATAGGTTCTAACTTTTTTCCGTCCTTGTCATATTTAAACAACACTTCCGGTTTGGAAACTTGTAGTTCGTACCCTTCTCTTCTCATTGTTTCCATTAAAATAGAAAGGTGTAACTCTCCCCTACCTGAAACCTTGAACACATCTGCAGATTCAGTTTCTTCTACTCTAAGAGATATATTAGTATTTAATTCTCTGTCAAGGCGGTCTCTGATTTGTCTTGATGTGACAAATTTTCCTTCCTGGCCGGCAAAAGGAGAATCATTTACGCAGAAATTCATTGCTATTGTAGGTTCAGATATATTTACAAATTCAATAGCTTCAGGATTTGAAGGATCGCAGAGTGTATCTCCAATTTGAAATCCGTCCATTCCTGATATTGCAACTATTGAACCCATCTTAGCTTCTTGTACTTCCACTCTTTTGAGTCCATCATATTCATAGAGTTTACCTATTTTAACCTTTTGTTTTTTGTTTGGATCCAAATAATTTAATAGCATCATTTCCTGATTAACTTTTAAAGAGCCACACTCAATCTTACCTACAGCTATTCTACCGACGTATTCATTATAGTCTATTGTAGAGATAAGCATCTTAGGAGGTGCATCCATATCTCCGCTTGGAGCAGGAATATATTTTAAAATCGCCTCGTACATATCAGCCATACTGTCTTTTTTTACAGATAAATCTTCAGTTGCCCATCCACCGATTGCTGATGCAAATATAAAGTGAGAATCAAGGTATCTTTCACTTTCATCAAGCTCTAAAAGCAATTCTAAAACTTCTTCAACAACTTCCTCTGCTCTTGCTTCAGGTCTATCAACTTTATTGATACAAACTAAAACAGGTAGAGAAAGTTCCAATGCTTTTTTAAGCACGAATCTTGTTTGTGGCATAGGACCTTCAAATGAGTCAACTACAAGTATTACACCATTTACCATCTTTAAAACACGCTCAACTTCTCCACCAAAATCAGCATGCCCTGGAGTATCAATGATATTTATTTTAGAATTTTTATAATGTATAGCTGTATTTTTTGAAAGAATTGTTATTCCTCTTTCTCTTTCCAAATCGTTGGAATCCATCACTCTTTCTTGAACTTCCTGATTTTCTCTAAATATACCGCTTTGTTTTAATAAAGCATCTACCAAAGTAGTCTTTCCATGGTCGACATGGGCTATTATAGCTATATTTCTGATATCTTCTCTTACTGACATAAATTTCCTTTCAAAATAATACAATAAACAAAATTAAGGGAGTTCTTAAAAATAAAAAGAAACCCCCTACTTTAATACCTGATTTTTAAAATTTAAATCCTAAACATCTATATGAGATTAAGTAATATTTGACTTTCTATTGCTTCTCTTTTTTCTTTGGAAGTCAGATATTCAATAATACTTAAAGACCAGTAAACTGCTGTTGAAGGACCTCTTGATGTAATCAAGTTATTATCTCTTACCACTATCTCATCCAAATATTCAAAACCTGATTCTCCATTTTTAAATACTCCCGGATAAGAAGTTATTTTTTTTCCTGAAGTTATTCCTGCCTCGTACAATACTGTAGGAGCTGCACAAATTGCTGAAATCAACTTACCACTATTAAACTCCTTACTTAAAATATCTAAAAGTTCTTTATTATTTTTCATTGAAAAAGCATTATCTGAACCCCCTGGAATTATATAGCCATTATAATCAAGTTTAATATCTTTCATAAGTTTATCCATAACTATCTCTACACCATGAGCACCTAAACAAGATTTTTTGTTTGTAGTTGACACTGTATCAACAGCTACTTCTGCTCTTCTAAGATAATCTACTACTGTAAGTGACTCAACTTCCTCAAAACCGTCAGCAAAAAAAACAGCAACTTTTTTCATCATAAATCACTCCTCAACAAACATTCTTATCTTCCTTAACTTATAAGAGTTTAGCATAATTTGAAAAAAATATCAATAAAATTAATAAATCTAAGACATTTTTTAAAAATTTTTCTTGCATTTATTAAAAAAATATGTTAGATTTATGTTAGCACTCTTTTATGTCGAGTGCTAACATAAAAGTTTAAAGATAATAATTTAATATATTTTGTTAATTTTAGGAGGAATTATGGCAAAACAGGAATTTAGAGCAGAATCCAAAAGAATTTTGGATCTGATGATTAACTCTATTTACACTAATAGAGATATATTTTTGAGAGAGTTGATATCAAATGCTAGCGATGCAATAGATAAGGTGTACTATAAGGCTTTGTCTGATGAGAATATGGACTTTAATAAGGATGACTATTATATCAAAATAACTGTAGACAAGGATGAAAGGAGCATTTCCATTGAAGACACTGGTATAGGAATGGATGAAAATGAGCTTGAAAAAAATCTTGGAATTATTGCAAACAGCGGTTCTTTGCAGTTTAAAGAAGAAAATGAAATAAAAGACGGATTTGATATAATAGGACAGTTTGGAGTAGGTTTTTATTCATCGTTTATAGTTGCCAAAAAGGTGATTGTTCTCTCTAAATCTATTTTCAGTGACAACGCCTATGTTTGGGAAAGTGAAGGATTGGACGGTTATGAAATAAGTAAGGCAACAAAGGCTTCAAACGGTACTAAGATTACACTTTATCTTAAGGATAATACTGAAGAAGAAAATTATGATGAATTCTTACAAGATTACAAATTGCAATCACTTATTAAAAAATACTCTGACTTCATCAGATACCCTATTATGATGGATATTACAAAAACAAGAAAAAAACAAGATAGCGATGAAATGGAAGAATATATCGAAACTCAAACCATAAACTCAATGGTTCCACTTTGGAGAAAAAATAAGAATGAGTTGACTGAAGAAGATTATATAAACTTTTATAATGAAAAGCACTATGGATTTGATAAGCCCCTAAAATATATTCATACAACAGCTGACGGTTCTGTAAGATATACAAGCATAATGTATATACCGTCAATGTTACCTTTTAATTACTACAGCAAGGAATTTAAAAAAGGTTTAGAGCTGTATTCAAGTGGCGTATTGATTATGGATAAATGTGAACAACTACTTCCTGACTATTTCAGCTTTGTAACAGGTATGGTAGATTCTGAAGACTTGTCACTTAATATTTCCAGAGAAATACTTCAAAATGACAGACAGTTAAAACTAATAGCAAAGAGACTAAAAGATAAAATAAAGACTGAGCTTGGTAATATGCTCAAAAATGACAGAGAAAAATATGTAAAATTCTATGATGTCTTTTCAAGAAGTATAAAATTCGGACTATATGACAACTGGGGCATGAATAAAGAAGATTTGCAAGATCTTATAATGTTTAAGTCATCATTGGATAAGGAAAAGTATGCTACTCTTGATGAATATATATCAAGGATGAAAGATGATCAAAAAAATATCTACTATGCAACAGGTGAAAGTATAGAAAAGATTGAAAAAATGCCGCAAATTGAGATGCTTTTAGATAAGGGGTATGAGATATTGTACTTTACTGACGAAGTTGATGAGTTTGCAATCCAGTCACTTGGACAATATAAAGAAAAGTCTTTTAAATCTATATTCAATTCCGACTTAGATATTGAAGATGTATCAAAAGAGCAAAAAGAAGAAAGTCTTGAAAAGTCAAAAGATATGATTGAAAGTATGAAGGAGTTATTGAAAGATAAGATAAGTGACGTGGTGATTTCAAACAGATTGAAAAATTACCCTGTTTGTCTGTCAAGTAAAGGAAATTTAAGTATAGAAATGGAAAAAACTTTAAATTCAATGCCAACAGATAATAATGTTAAAGCTGAAAAGGTCTTGGAGTTAAATGATAAGAGCAAGATGTTTGATAATTTAAAAAATTATTTTGAAAATGATAAGGAAAAATTCAATAAATTAGCAAGTGTCTTATATAATCAGGCATTGTTAATAGAAGGATTAAGTATTCAAGATCCTATTGAGTTTACTAATAATATTTCAGACTTATTATCTTAAATATGTAAAATAACAAATGAAAAACTTTATTGATACTAATCACCGTCTATATACCAAGCAGTTATTTTAAATGACTTTATACATGGGAAAGATTTCTGATAACTTTTTTGTAACATAAATACATGGCTTTTTAACAGGTTTTTAGTATTAAAAGAAAAAATTAAGATAAAATCTAAAAATGCTATCATATTAATATGATAGCATTTTTAAAACTAACTATTTCTTTTTAGCTACTTTTTTGCCTGCAGATGCGTTAACTTTTTCTTTTAGGCCTTTTCCTGCTTTGAATACAGGAGCTTTAGATGCCGGTATTTTAATCTTAACTTTAGGATCTCTCGGATTTCTACCTTCTCTTGCTGCTCTTTCTCTTGTTTCAAAAGTACCAAATCCTACCAATTGTACCTTCTCTTGCTTTACTAATGCTTCTTCAACTGATGCCATAAAAGCATTAAGAGCTGTTTCAGAATCCTTCTTAGTAAGACCGCTTTTTTCAGCTATTTTTGATACTAAATCTGCTTTGTTCATTTGTAAATCCTCCCGGTAACTTATAAGTTTTAATTACTTGTCTATTTTACAATGACTTTTTTACTTAGTCAAGAGTTTTTTGGCTATTTTTCAATATTTTTTATTTTTTTGTTACTTTATTACTCAATTTCCAGCTTATTTTTTATATTTTCTAATCTATAAGATACAGTATTTACAATATCTCCAATAGAATATATCTCGCTTTTTTCCAGTACCGAAATAAGTAACAAAACATTAATTATTTTTTCACTTAAAATATCCTCAATTTTTACATAATCCTCTGTTTTTATAAATTTAGAAATTATTTTTATACTTTCTCTATCTTCTTCTGAAAGAAAATTCAAGTCATATATATCATCAATATTGTCAGTTATTTTATCTGAAATCTTTTCAAACTCTTTCTTCAAATCATATATATCATTAGATTTCTTTTCTTCAACCTTTTCAATAAAAACACTTGTAAGGTGGTTGTATTGTATGTGACTGTAGTCCATTTCATACAACTTGACCTTCTCTACTTTTTCTTCTTTACCGCCTGAACTATTTACTACATATATCTCTTGTTCGTCATCATAAATTTCAAGTAATTTTATTTTTAAATCTGATGCTTTAAATCTGTCATATACTTGAGATATCAATATATTATCATGAGGATTTATCCTACGGATATCTATATTAAAGAAATCACTAATATATAAATTTCTTGTAGGATCTTTTTTTAATGAACAGATGATAGAGTCTATGAAGCTTACAGAAGGAATTATTTCTACATCTATTTTTTCAACTCCAGATTTTTCTATTATCATTTTTGGTGTTTCTTCTGTTACAAAAGGACTTCCAGGGACTGCATATACAATCATATCATATTTTTTAACATTATCTATTACATAGTCTGTTATTTTGTTATAAACTTCTTCAAAATTTTCGGATGAATCATATAAGTAGTCCATTGATTCAAAATCAATGTTTTTTTTCATAAGTTCACTTATAATTTCATGCTCTTTAGTTCTAAATATTTTTTTTATTTTATTATCAAAAATCAAATCATATGCTTTTTTACTTATCAAATCAACATTTCCAGGTCCAAGCCCCACAATGAATATCTTCATTTTTTACTCCTTAATCAATAATCAAATACTCATAAGATTGTACACGTTTATATTAAGAATTTCAAGTTTAATAGGTTTGTATTTTAGTCTTTTTTATGATATTATATTTAATTATTAAAACTTGGTATATTTTAAGGGGGGTGAATGACTTGGCTGAAAAAATAAAATTAACTTCAATGTCAAAAACTGCAGGTTGAGCTGCTAAGATGTCGCCAATGGATTTGGCGAAAGCGCTTACTAATTTAAAAAAAGTTGAAGATAAAAATCTTTTAGTAGGATTTGAAACAAGTGATGATGCTGCTGTGTATAAAATTAGTGAAGACACCGCAATAATTCAAACACTAGATTTTTTCACACCGGTGGTTGATGATCCTTATATTTTTGGTCAAATAGCTGCAGCCAATGCATTATCAGATGTATATGCAATGGGTGGAACTCCTATTTTAGCATTAAATATAGTTGGTTTTCCTTCTTGTCTTGATATGAGCATTTTAAATCAGATACTCAAAGGTGGGCAGGATAAGGTAATAGAATCAGGTGCTGTACTGGTTGGTGGACATTCAATAAAGGATGATGAGCCAAAATATGGACTTAGTGTTTGTGGTATTGTAGATCCTAATTTTATATGTAGAAATAATGCAGCTAAAATAAATCAAAATATAATATTAACAAAACCCTTAGGTTCAGGAATAATAAATACAGCTGCCAAAGCAAACATGGCTGAACAATCACAGTTAGATGAAGCAATAAATGTCATGAGAACCCTAAACCGCTACCCTAAAGAATTGGTAAAAAAATACAATATAACAGGAATGACTGATGTTACAGGATTTGGGCTTATGGGCCATATCAACGAGATGACTCAAGACAGTGACATATCTGTAAAAATATATGTAAACTCTGTAGATCTTATTCAAGGAGTTGAAAAATTCAGTTCTATGGGAATATTACCGGGGGGATTATATAATAACAAATCTTTTGTAGAGCCTAATATATGGTGTGAAGATTATATTAAAAATAATCCAATCTACGATGTCTTATTTGATCCTCAGACATCCGGTGGGCTTTTGATATGCGTTGACGAAGATAAGACTACTTCACTTATTCAAGAATTAAAAGATTTTACAATATCTTGCAAAATTATTGGAAAAACAATAAAAAAACAGGAAAATAATATTATACTAATTTAGATATTTATATATAATATTTAGTATATTAAAAAGAATATTTATATATATTCTTAGAATCCATAAATATTCTTGTATGGGGTAAAATATGAAAGCTTATCAAAACATACCTTCCATGTATGATATATTGGATTTTTGCAAAAGCAAGGATTTTGACTCTTACAAAGATTTGATATTAAAAAAATTGATTAATAAAATATTGGAAGAAATAAAAAATATTATAAGCATATCTAAAGAATTTGATAATTTTTCAAAAGAAGAGTTTTTAGAATATATTTATTTAAAGCTTAAAGAAAATATATATAATATAGAAAATAAATATAAAAAACTGATTAATGCTACAGGAATAATTCTACACACCAATATAGGGAGAGCTCCTATATCTAAAGGAGTTTTGGAAAGAGCCATAGAATCGTCAATCTCGTATTTAAATATCGAGTATGATATAAATACCGGGCAAAGAATAGATAGGAACATTCCTATAGCCGAATTATTAAGATTGCTTATAGGTTGTGAAGATGCGGTTTTAGTAAATAACAATGCGTCTGCCCTACTTCTAATTTCTAATACTTTTTGTAATGGAAAAGATTTGTTACTTTCAAGAGGAGAACTTATAGAAATTGGTGACAGCTTTAGGATATTGGATATCTTAGATATATCCGGAGCAAAAGTAAAAGAAGTCGGGTCTACAAATAGGACATATATCAGTGATTATGCATACAATATCGATGAAAATACATCTGCAATATTAAAGGTAAGTAAGAGTAATTATGAAATCTCAGGTTTTTCATCAGAGGTTCCAAGTATAGAACTTGCTAAGTTATGTAAAGAAAATGATATATTCCTTGTTGAAGATTTGGGGAGCGGATTATTGACAAATACTTTGAAAGAAGAATATGGATTTTCAAATATTAGAAATATTGTTGATTCCATAGAAGACGGTGTAGATTTGCTATGTTTTAGCACAGATAAAATCTTATCGTCTACACAAGGTGCAATAATAGCAGGTAGGAAAGATTTTATAGATAAGCTAAAAAAAAATCCCATGTACAGAGCTTTAAGAGCAGGTAAAAATACTATAGCTATAATATATGAAACTTTAAAACTGTATTTAAGAAATGAAGAAAAATACATTCCTATCATCTCTATATTGTCTCAAAGTGAAGAAGAATTATATCAAAAATCAAAAGAAATACTTGATAATTTGGAAGAATATAAAGATAAAATAGAGATTTTTATAGAAAAATCAAAGTCTTATATAGGTGGAGGAGCTTCTTCAACTAACACAAAAGACTCTTATGCAGTGTGTATGAGGCCTAAGTATATTAAAATTGGAGATTTTCAAAAAGAACTTAGAAATTATAGGATAATATCCAATATCAAAGACGGCTACTTAAAAATTGATACTATATGTATTGAAAAACAAGATATTGCCTATGTTAGCAAATCAATCATAAATATATTAAATACTACAAGATGAGAAAAATGAATATAATTTTATCTACTGCAGGTCATATAGATCATGGAAAGACATATTTAATAGAAAAATTAACCGGAAAAAATACAATGCATCATAAGGAAGAGTTGCAAAGGAATATAACAATTGACTTAGGCTATTCTTTTATTCTAATTGACAACTTGAATGTAAGTATTATAGATGTGCCTGGGCATAAAGATTATCTGAAAAATACCATATGCGGTATATTAAATTCTAATATATCAATTCTTGTGGTATCAGCAGTTGATGGTGTATGTCATCAGACTATAGAACATTTTAAAATTATAGAGTATTCATCAATAGATAATTTGATTATTGCAATCACAAAGATTGATTTAGCAACAGAAGAAGATTTGACACATACTCTTATGCAAGTTAACAAACTGATAGAAAAGTCAAATATCAATAATATAAAGATACTTGAAATTGACTACTCTACTCCTTTGAATCGACTTAAACAGACAATTTCTGATTTTTCTCGTAACATAAGTTTCAAACAAGTTCTTCCTTATGATATTGTAAAAATTGACAATTCATTTTCTATAAATGGGTATGGGACAGTGATATCTGGAAATCTATTAAACGGCTCTTTTCATTTAGGGCAGGAAGTCACCATATATCCTAAAAAATTGAGGTCAAAAATACGTATCATTGAGACTCATAAAAAAAATCATGATAAAATTGAGCGTTATTCAAGAGTAGCATTGAACCTACCCAAAATTTCTGTAGATGATGTAAATAGAGGAGATGTATTAAGTACTTCAGAAAATCTGTATTGTGGAGATGTCTTTGAGGCATGGGTACATTCTACAAAAGAATTAGAAAATTTAAAAAATTATGAGAAAGTAAAGCTACTAATCGGTACAAATAAGTTAAATGCAAGTATAGTTTTTATAAAAAAAAATAGGAATTCTAAAAATTATGAACTTATACAATTAAGATTAAAAGAGGATCATCTATGCTTTGTAAAAGATGATATGATTATTCTAAATACACTTGGAGATATTATTACAGGAGGGATAATTGTAAATCCTCTATCTTACAAATTTTCGAAATATGATGATGAGTCCTTAACCCTAATCAATGACTTAGGTTCGAAAGATATTGATAGGCTTATTTTTTTATCATTGATTCACTCAAAGAAAATAATTGAAAGCAATTATTTGGAAGAATATCTTTGCTTTTCAAAAGAAAAAAAAGCAGAAATTACACACTATTTCAAAGAAAAAAAATATATAGTTTATCTTGGAAAACTTGAAAATTCAAATAATTTTTATATTTTAAAATTAGATTATTATACAAAACTTGTTGAAAAGATTAGACAGATTATATCTGAATTTACAAATAAATATAAGTTTAGAGTTGCCATGAGCCTTAATATTATTTATTCAAATTTTAACTATATTAATCCTATAATAATAAACGAAATATTAAATAAAATTAATATAAAATCAAGAAATAATAGGATAGTTTTAAAATGCGACTCTAAGCCTAATGATAATTTCACAAAAAATCATTTAGACTTAATCGAAAAAATAAGAAATTCAACTTCTATTATATCTTTGAGTGATTTGATAGGAGCTAATAACTTACTTAGAGAGATACTATATAATGATTTATCTGATTTATTTGTAATAATTGACAAGACTCACATTATATCTAAAGAAACCTACAATACCTATTTATCATTTATTAAAAATCACTTTTTAAATAATGAAAAACTTACAATTTCAGATTTTAAAGGCGAGTTTAATGTTTCAAGAAATAATGCGGTATTAATATTAGAGTTTTTTGACTCAAAAAAAATAACTAAGAGATTTGATAATTATAGAATAAAGTTGTATAATGGTTAACTGTTATCTTACATTTGATTTTCAAAGAGGTCTATATGTTAGTAAAAGAAATATATGAAGAATATTTTTTAAATTCTTCATTATCACCCTACACTACAAATATATGCGGATTTATCATGAAGTACGGTGGATTACAATTATATGACAATTGTATATTTCCGCTATATGAAAAAGAAGATGAAATTTTAAAAGAAAAAATACTTGCCATAAACAATTTTTTACTTGAACATGAAATTTTTCCTATATATAGGATAGTACGTCAAGAAAATTATGAGAGACTTGACAGAATGCTATTTTCGAATAATTTTGATAAGGTCGAAACCAGCATAGTTTTAGGTTGTTCATTAAACGGAAAAAAAGAAGAACTCTTTAGATATGCAGATTTCAATGAGAATGGAATCTATGTTGAAGAAATTAGCTTTGAAGAAGAGGGCTTTTTTGAAGATTATTCAATGCTAAAGGAGTTTTCAAGGGAGGAAGCATATTTGTTTAAGAATGTTGTCAAATTAATTCCTTTTGAGAAACACTATCTTTCTTTAGTTGAAGGCGGAAAGTTGATTGGACAGGCATTTTTTACAAGACAGGAAGATGTAGTAGTAATCAAAGATATCGTGATTTCAAAAAAATATAGAGGTTTAGGATATAGCTCAAAAATGTTATTTAGCTTACTTACTCACTGTTTGAAAAAAGAAGCCAATCTTGTTTTGGCAGAGGTTTTTTTATCAAATGAAAATGCTACAGAGCTTTTTTACAATAACCATCTATTTCAAAAATTATATAGTATACACTATAAACAAGCTACAAGAATAAGGTAAATTTAATTTTCGTAGAAAGGAGAGTATGATATTTTTATCATACGAATTATAAAAAATGAATTTTCAAGATATGGTGTTAAGATTGCAGTCCTATTGGTCTGAAAAGGGCTGTATACTGGTGCAATCTTACGACAGCGAAAAAGGTGCAGGAACATTAAATCCCAATACTTTTTTGCGTTCATTAGGAAAAGAACCGTGGAGAGTATGCTATGTAGAGCCCTCAAGACGACCTGCCGACGCAAGATATGGAGAAAATCCTAACAGACTGTACCAACATCATCAATTTCAGGTAATATTAAAACCGTCACCAAATGATATACAAGACCTATACTTAAAATCATTAGAAGCAATAGGAATCAATCCTCTTGAACATGATATAAGATTTGTTGAGGATAATTGGGAAAACTCAACATTTGGTGCATGGGGATTAGGTTGGGAAGTTTGGCTTGACGGTATGGAAATAACGCAATTTACTTATTTTCAACAAGTTGGAGCTATAGACTGTGAGATAGAATCTGCAGAGCTTACTTACGGATTGGAAAGAATTGCACTTTTCTTACAAGAAAAGGATAATGTATTTGATATAGATTATACTGACAATATAAAATATGGAGATATATTTAAAAAAGCTGAATATGAGCATTCAGTATATTCTTTTGAAGAATCTGATATACAGATGTTGTACACTTTATTTGACACATATGAAAAAGAAGCTACAAAACTTGTTGAAAAGGGATTGGTCTTACCTGCATACGATTATATTTTAAAGACATCTCATACTTTTAATCTCTTAGATGCAAAAGGTGCTATTGGAGTGAGTCAAAGAGCTTCATATATAGCAAGGGTAAGGAATATGGCAAAAAAACTTGCATCAGCTTATGTTGCACAAAGAGAATCTATGGGGTATCCATTAATGAAGTTGGAAAAAATTTTTGAGGAGGTTAAATAGATGGATAAAGATTTACTTTTGGAGCTTGGTACAGAGGAGATACCTGCCAGATTTATTTCATCTACGAAAAAATCAATGAAATCTTTCCTCGAAAAAAAATTAAAAGAACTCAGAATTTCTTTTGATTCTATAAATATAAAATCAACACCAAGAAGATTTTCAATATTTATAAATAAACTTTCTGACAAACAAAATGAAAGTATAGAAGAAATAAAAGGGCCTTCAAAAAAAATAGCCTTTGATGAAAATAACAATCCTTCAAAAGCTCTTTCTGGCTTTTTAAAAAGCAAAAATGTATCAATAGATGATATAAGATTTGTCAAAAATGGAAATGAAGAATATGTTTATGTTGAAAAAAAATTGGAATCTTTGGATACAAAGTCGTATTTAAAAGAAATTTTTGAACAGATGATAGATAATTTATCATTTCCAAAACCTATGAGATGGGGAGGAAATAAGATAAAGTTTATAAGACCTATAAGATGGATACTTTGTTTATATGGAAGTGAAGTTCCAGAACTTGAAATGTTCAATCTAAAAGCTTCAAATCTTACAAGAGGACATAGATTTTTAGGCAAAAGCTATATTGAAGTTCCTTCGATAGAAGAATATGAAAAAATATTAGAAGAAAATTATGTTATTTTAGATGACGAAAAAAGAAGAGAGCTTATAAGAAATCAAATTGAAAAAGTAGCTGAAGACCTAAATTCTACTTATATGGAAGATGAAGATTTATTGGAAGAGGTTAACTATATAGTGGAATACCCTACTGCCCTTTATGGTCAGTTTAAACAAGAGTATCTTAAACTCCCGAAAGAAACTATAATAACTCCTATGAAAGAACATCAAAGATATTTCCCTGTTCTTGATAAAAACGGAAATCTTGTAAATAAATTTATTACAGTCAGAAATGGCGATGGCTATATGATAGAAAATGTCAGAAAAGGAAATGAAAAAGTCCTTGATGCTCGACTATCAGATGCAAAGTTCTTCTACGAGCAAGATAGCTCAAAAAAATTAGAAGAGTATGTTGAAAGATTAAACACTATTGTATATCATGAAAAGCTTGGTACTATGTATGATAAAATGCAAAGGCTACAGTCAATTTCAAAATCATTTGCCAAACTTTTAAATGTTAATGAATCTGACGCTCAAAGAGCAGCTTATTTATGCAAGGCTGACCTTACAACATCTATGGTATTTGAATTTACAGAGTTGCAAGGTATAATGGGATATTACTACGCAAATATTTCGGAAGAAAAAGAAGAAATTTCTTATGCAATATTTGAACACTACTTACCTCGATTTTCAGGAGATGAAGTAGCTAAGTCAAAATTAGGTATAGTATTAAGCTTAGCTGATAAATTCGATGCTATGGCAGGATTTTTTGCAGTTGGAATAAAACCTACCGGTTCTCAAGATCCTTATGCCTTAAGAAGAACTGCTCTTGGAATACTTAACACCTTAATAGAAAATAAACTTTTATTATCAACTGAAGAACTAATAAAAATAGCATTGAATGAGTATAAGGATAAGATAGAGTTTAATTTTGAAGAAGTTTATCTTGAAATTTTGGATTTTATGAAATTAAGACTTAAAAATATTTTACTTGATAAAAAGATAAGATATGATGTAGTTGATGCAGTAATTGACGATATTTCTACAGTATACAAAACTTATGAAAAAGCAGTACAGCTTGAAAAGTGGCTTTCTAATTCAGATAATATTTTGAATTTAAATACATTTATAAGAGTTTACAATATATCTAAGGAAACTGATATAAGTAAAAAAATAGATACTCAGTTATTTGATCAAAATGAGGAAAAACAAGTATATTCTAAATATTTAAAAACACTACCTGTAGTTGAAAATTTAAATTCTGAATTGAAGTATATAGAGTCTTTAGGCGGACTGTCTTCAATGACAAAAGACATCAATGACTTCTTTGATAATGTAATGATAATGGTAGAAGATGATAAGATAAGGAATAACAGGTTGTTATTGATTAATTCTTTAAAAAGTATGATCTTTGAAATTGCTGATTTCTCAAAGATTGTAGTATAAACAATATAATATTTATAGAACCTAAAAAATCACAACTGTCAAATAAGTTGATAGTTGTGATTTTTTCTATTATTATTCTTCATTATTTTTGTCATCTTTATCATTTACTACAGTATGAGTAAGATCGATAATCTCATCATCTTCAGTTTTTTCTTCGTTTACTTTATTGTCTGTCTTACCTTTCAAAAGTAAGATTCTCTTTTGAGTTTCTTCATTTACATCTACTTTACTACCGTCATCTTTAATAACTTTTATTTTAAAGTTACCGATATACATGCCTACCCCTAACAAAGCAATTACAGGTAATAATACTATTCCTATATAAATCGAAAGAGCTCCGGCAGATATGGCAATGTTTACAGGTACTTCCAAATAAGTCTTGCCTTCTTTTTCAACTATTATTTTTGTAACATTACCCTTTCTAATTAATTCTTTCAAAGTAGCTATAACTTCATCCTTTTTAATATTTACATTTTTTGAAAAATTAGATGAATTGGAATTCTCTTCAAGAAATATTATAGCATCTATTACATTTCCATTTGCATTTTCCAATGCATGTTTTGCTTTTGAATATGATACCCCTGTTCTTTCAACAACTTGATCAATTTTTTCCAATGTTATCATTTATTTTTTCCTCCTCTTTTACTATTGCATATGAATTAATATTCAAAGTTCCCAAGTGATAGTTTATATAATTTTGAATAAATATGTCTAACTGATCTAAAAGTATATCTGCAATTTTTACTTCTAATACCTTGCTTAAATCATTAGAATATACGTACTTTATAAATCTTATTAAATTCCTGTCCATCCTATATGGGTGAGAAATCATACTTTTTTTTACGCAGTTATCACATACTGTGCTTCCTTGAGATATATCTATATATTTTAAAATCTCTGTATCTTTAGTATCACAAAAAACACAGTGGTCTAACTGAGGAGACACCCCTAAATTTTTAAGTAAAATAAGCTCAAAAATTAAGCGTATCAATTTCATCTTGCCCTTTGAATTTTCAATATGGTCAAAAATCTCTAAAGTAGTGTTAAACAGCCTTATATCTGTAATATTCTCCTGTTGAGTTTTTTCTATCATCTCACATAAATAACTTGCAAGGTAATACTTATGCAAATCTTCAGAGAATTTGTAATAACTTTTCTTAATCTTAGAAGAAAAAAGCCTTGAACTGCTATCCCTTAAATCAATTTCCATATCGACATGACCAAATAACTGAGTTCCAGATAATAATGGGCTTTTTACTTTTTTTGACGAATGGGCAAACATATTGATTTTTCCGAATTTTTTTGTAAAAGCAGTAACAATTTCATCAAATTCTTTATACTTTTGAGTCTTAATTATTATAGCTTCTGTTTCAACATTCATAAAAACTCTTTCTACATTACACAGTCTTATTAACCAAATATGCGTTGATAAAAGGCATTATATCTCCATCCATAACACCATCTATATTGCCTACCTCATAATTAGTTCTATGATCTTTGACCATTGTATATGGTTGAAAAACATAAGAACGAATTTGAGAGCCCCAAGCAATTTGCGAGTATTTTCCTTGAATATCTTCAATTTTATCTTTATGCTCAAGTTCTTTTAATTCTATCAATTTTGCAGTCAACATCTTCATTGCTGTTTCTCTATTTGATATTTGTGACCTTTCATTTTGACATTGTACTACAACACCTGTCGGTATATGTGTTATTCTTATTGCGGATTCTGTCTTATTTACATGTTGTCCACCTGCACCTGATGATCTATAGGTATCTACTTTCAAATCTTTAGGATTAATTTCGACTTTAATACTGTCATCAAGCTCAGGTAATACATCTACAGAAGCAAATGAAGTATGTCTCTTACCAGAAGAGTCAAAAGGAGATATCCTAACCAATCTATGGACACCTTTCTCACATTTTAGGTATCCATAGGCATTTTCCCCATCTATCTTAAGTGTAGCTGATTTGACTCCGGATTGTTCATCTTGTTGCAAATCAATATAGTATATTTTAAATCCCATATTACTTGCAAATCTTGTATACATCCTTAATAACATCTGAGTCCAATCTTGAGCATCAAGCCCACCTGTACCAGAGTGCACAGATAAAATCGCATTGTTTGCATCATATTGTCCATTTAACATAATACTTGTAGATAAAGAGTCGGTTATATTTTCCAAATGATCTATTTCTTTGGAAAGCTCCTCCTCAAACGAAGAATCCTGAGATGCGAAATCGAATAAGACTAATATATCTTCAAACTTATTTTTTACCATCTCATACTCTTCAATCTTTTTTTCTAAGCTTTTTGATTTTTTTAATATTTTTTGAGCATTTTCCATATCATCCCAAAAATCTTGCTTAGATATTATTTTTTTGAGTTCTTCACTTTCTCTTTTTATACTATCAATGTCAAAGAGACACCCCTATCTTAGATATTGTACTTTCCAAGTTTTTTATCTTTTCATTATGTTCTTGAATATTAAGCATTATTATCTCCCACAACAATTTTTGTATTTCTTTCCACTACCGCAAGGGCAAGGATCATTTCTTCCTACATTTTTCTTATTTATTACTTGTTTAGGTTTTTGTTTTTCTTCTTCCAAATTTTCGCTACTATGCTCTTGTAGTTCATCCATGTCAACCACTGAATGTCTTACAAGATTTTCTTCTTTTTTGATTTCAAAGCCAAAAAGATAAGATACAGTATCTTCTTGAATAGAATCAATCATTTGGTCGAACATATCAAAACCTTCTATTTGATAAGCTCTTACAGGGTTATCCTGCCCTATGGCTCTAAGACCTATACCTTGTTTTAACTGATCCATGGCATCAATATGATCCATCCATTTTGAATCTACTACTTGAAGCAAAATCATTCTTTCGACTTCTCTCATATTGACTTCACCTATAGTATTTTCTTTTTCAAGATACTTTTCATTTGCAATTTCTAATACCTTATCAAATAATTCAGCCTTTTCCAAATTATTGTCACGTTCAATATTTAGAGGGAATCTTAAGAGTACTGAAAGATTATGATTAATATTATCAAAATTCCATTCATCTGCAGTTGAGTTGTCAGGTATTGTTTTATCAATGACTTTTTGAATTTGTTTTTTTATCATTTCTGAAATTTCTTCCTTGATATTTTGACCTTCAAGCACCTTTCTTCTTTCCTTGTAGATTATTTCCCTTTGCTTGTTCATAACATCGTCATACTCAAGGACATATTTTCTTATTCCGAAGTTTTTTCCTTCAACTTTCTTTTGGGCATTTTCTATAGATTTTGAAAGTATACCGGCCTCAATTGGAGTGTCATCATCCATTCCAAGTTTATCAACCATTGCCTGCATTTTTTCAGAACCGAATAACCTCATAAGGTCATCTTCAAGTGAAATAAAAAACTTTGAAGCTCCAGGGTCACCCTGTCTTCCAGAACGACCTCTGAGCTGATTGTCAATTCTTCTTGACTCATGTCTTTCAGTACCTACAATGCACAAGCCACCTGCATCAATGACTCTTTGTTGTTCATCTTTCAGTTCTTCTCTTTTTATTTCCAATAACTCTCTATATACTTTTCTGGCATTTAATATTTCTTCATCATCTGTAGTCGCATAACCTTTTGCCTGATTTATCAATTCTTCTTCATATTCTCTCTTAAGCATTTCTCTTTCAGCCATAAATTCAGGATTACCACCCAGGATTATATCTGTACCTCTACCAGCCATATTTGTAGCTATGGTAACTTGACCGAATCTACCTGCTTGTGCTACTATTTCCGCTTCTTTTTTGTGATTTTTGGCATTTAATACCTCATGTTGTATACCTTCTCTTTTTAGCATATTAGAAAGTTTTTCAGAATTTTCAATAGAGATTGTACCTACAAGAACCGGTTGACCTAAAGAGTGTCTTTCTTTTATTTCTTGTATTACCGCTCTAAATTTACCATCTTCACTCTTGTATACAGAGTCATTCAAATCTTCTCTTCTGATAGGTTTATTTGTAGGTATCTGAACAACATCCATCCTATATATAGCACGAAATTCTTCTTCTTCTGTCTTTGCAGTACCTGTCATGCCTGACAATTTTGAGTACATTCTAAAATAGTTTTGGAATGTGATTGTAGCAAGAGTCTTAGATTCTCTTTGTACTTCTAAACCTTCTTTTGCTTCTATAGCCTGGTGTAGACCTTCAGAATATCTTCTCCCAAACATAAGTCTACCAGTAAATTCATCAACTATGACAATCTCTCCGTCTTTAACTACATAGTCCACATCTAATTTCATAAGAGTGTTTGCACGAAGGGCCTGATTTATATTATGGTAAAGTTCCATATTATCTATGTCTGTCAAATTTTCAACACCAAAGAATTTTTGAGCTTTTTCCAGACCTTCATCAGTAAGGGATGCTGCATTTTCCTTTTCATCAACAGTAAAATCAGTTTCTTTATTCAATGTTTTTATAAATGTATCAGCCTGAGAGTACAATTTTGTAGACTTATCTCCCTGTCCTGATATGATAAGTGGAGTCCTTGCTTCGTCTATGAGTATAGAGTCAACCTCATCAACTATTGCATAATTAAGATTTCTTTGAACCATCTGCTCCTTATATGTCACCATATTATCTCTAAGATAGTCAAAGCCAAACTCATTGTTTGTTCCATAAGTTATATCAGCTCTGTATGCCTGTCTTCTTTCTTCATCCTTAAGACCGTGTACTATAACGCCTGTGGAAAGTCCTAAAAATCCATAGAGTTTTGACATTTGCTCCATATCTCTCTTTGCAAGATAGTCATTGACTGTTATGACATGGACTCCTTTACCTTCAAGAGCGTTGAGATAAACAGGAAGCGTAGCAACCAAAGTCTTACCTTCACCTGTTTTCATTTCAGCAATTCTTCCTTGATGTAAAACTATACCACCCATAAGTTGAACATCGAAATGTCTCATATTCAACACTCTTTGAGATGCCTCTCTACAAACTGCAAATGCTTCATTAAGTATATCATCCAAAGTTTGACCTTCAGCTAATCTTTTTTTAAACTCTTGTGTCTTTTCACGAAGTTGTGAATCAGTAAGAGTTGATATGCTACTTTCTAAAGAATTTATCTCTTGAGCCCTTTTTCTTAATTTTTCTATTTCCCTACCTGAGAAGAAATTTTCTAAAAATCCCAATTTTATCCTCTTTTCTTTTTGTTTTTATAAAATATAATAAAAAATTCAAAATATGACATCAAAAAAATATAGAATCATCATAAGAAACGAAGCCATTATACTATAAAAAAGCAAAAATAAACTTATTTACAAATAATACCCCAAACATTCATAGTCATAGATTAATCAATGACATTTTATACTACCTTAAAATATAATATTTTTCAAGTAAAATTACAAAAATATTATATTTTTAAATCTCTTTGTTTCAATTCAAATATATTATGAGAATTAATTATGCTTTCTCCTTCGAACTCACTTTCAACAGTTTCAACCGGTAAAGCCGAGAAAAAATAAAAGCCTTGTATCATATTACATCCATTTGCAGTCAAAAAATTAAGTTGCTCCTCAGTTTCAACTCCTTCTGCTATGATTTCTATGTTGAGCTCTTTACTCAAGCTTATTAAAGAAAGTATTATTGCCTCGTCAATCCTGCTCTTACCTATCCCATGTATGAAATTCATATCTATCTTAATTTTGTCTACCGGCAGTTCTTTCAAATAACTAAAAGTTGAGTATTTTGTACCAAAATCATCTATAGATATCTTTACTCCATAAGATTTAAGCGAATTTAATTTAGCAATTGACTGCTTCATATTTTTCACTATTGCAGATTCTGTTATTTCAAGCTCAATACATGATGGATCTGCTTTTGAATTTAATAAAGCTGTGGCAACCTCGTCTTCAAGCATAGGATTCATCAATTGATTTGCAGACAAGTTAATAGCTATTTTTATCTTCTTACCATAGGTTTCATACCAGCTTTTCCATTGATTACATGCCTCTGAAATAGCCCATTTCCCCATATCTGAAATTATATTTGTCTTTTCTGCTACAGGAATGAAAGTTCCTGGGAGCCTAATCTCTCCATCTTTTTTCCATCGCATTAATGATTCAAAACCTATTACATTTGCAATCTCATCTTTAATGAGTATCTGTGGCTGATAAAATAATATAAGTTCTTTATTTGGTACTGCACCTATTAAATTTTTTGTAAGGTTAAACTCGTCTTGTATTCTCCATTTAAACTTTTCTTCAAAGAAATTATACTGTCCTCTTCCATTTTCTTTTGACTCATACATTGCAGTTTCAGCATTTTTCATCAAATCTCCTACATTTTCTCCATCTTTAGGATACATCGCTATACCTATGGAAGCTGAAAGATGAACTTTTGCAGATTCAAAATATACAGGATCTTTTACCATATCGATAATTTCTTGAGCATTTACAGAAACAAAAATATCATTAGGTACATCCCTAAAAAATAGTACAAATTCATCTCCAGCAAATCTGGAAGTAATGACATTCTTATATTTATAATTATTCCTTAGCCTTTTCCCTATTTCTATTATGACATCATCACCATAACTGTGTCCAAGTGAGTCGTTAATACTTTTAAATCCATCTAAATCAATAAACATTAAAGCATGATTCTTTGTACTATCTTCATTTAGAACCTGTTCTATATTCTGAACGAAATATCCTCTATTATAAAGGCCTGTCAACGTATCATAACAAAAAATATCCCTTATCTGATATTCTATAGATTCTTTATTAATCAAATTTTCTTTGAGTTCTCTATTTCTTTTTTCAAGCCTTTTACGCTCATCGTTAAATGCCTTATCCAGTTTTCTCCTTAATTTTCTTAATCTTTCATTTATTTCTATTATTGGCTTAATCGACTGAACTATAAATACTCTATTAGTTAAAGTGTCAAACTTATTTAATATATCAATATATTTTATCATAACTTCAACTGTTTTATCATTAATATTTAAAAATGACCTGTAGTATTCATCTTCTGAAGGTTTATTATCAAAAAAATTTCTTGAAATTATGAAATCATTCATACTATGTCCAATATAATTATTCCCAAAAAGATCTGCAAATTTCTTACTTGAAAAAATAATTTTTCCATTAAAATCTGTTATTACAAGAGCCTGATTCATATTATATATTGAATTTTCTAATACATCTTTACAGTATGCATCATATTTAATTATCTTTACTATCATTTCTCCAAGTAAAATTATTGAGGAAAACAACGGTAAAGTTATCAATAATTTGTTTACATAATTAATATTTCCGGAAAAAATAATGTGGAAAATATACCCTATTACAAATAGCGCTAAAGAAATCACAAGATATATTGGCTTGTTTGCAAAGTCTTCAACTGACAATAAAACGAAATTTTTATTAAATATTTTTTTGACCGTTAATAATAGAATAACAAAAAAATATGATGAAAAGACAAAATAAATAAAAAAATTGCCTTTAAATTCATTTTCTAATAAAATATCCTTATTTAAATAAAACAAAAGAATATATACAATAGGTATTAATATCATAAGTTGTAATTTTTTTACATTCTTTTTGTCTGATTTTTGTTCAACAAGATATATTATAGCATACAAAATATATAAAATTGTTGTATAGCTATAATACTCAAAATAAAATAATTTAACAATTAAATTGTTATTACCGGAAATATAGACTAATCCGGATAATAAAGAGATACATGCAAACAAAATACATAATGTAAAGTATAGTCTGGATATCAAATTATTCTTTATGAGGTTATATAACTTTTGTCCATGGTACAAAGCAAAAGAACCGCAGATAAATAAAATAGAAATTAAAAAAAATAAATACATTAAATAAAACCTCAAATTCATGTTATAATTACTATAGTTATATTAAAAAAAGCATTATATAAAAATAATACTTTTCGATCTTTGAATTCCCTTAATAGTATACCACAATTTAGGAAAAACTTTCAACTTTTTTAAATAGATTGCATAGTTTTTCACTTTACAATTGCAATTTACAGATTAGTATTACAATCAAAATTAACTTGATATTAAGTCATATTTATAGTATTATTAAGAAATTTTTAATAATTATATATTATTATCTTAACTGATAAAATTTTTTCACTTTATTACTAAAGTAGGATGATATGAAAAATAAATTTGTAAAAAATATACCACGTAATATATTGATAATGCTTATTCTTATTTATATAACTTTTAGATATTTGTTGCGTGGTTTCAGTAGAAAAGAAGTAATTTACGCCTTCTTAAATTCTGATAAGAGAGTTTTGGCATTTGGAATAGTATTATCTTTGATTTATATGATTTGCGAAGGATTTAATACTAAGTCTATGTTGGAATTTTTTGGATACAAGACAAATATTTTTAAAACTATAAACTATGCATTTACCGGATATTTTTTTAGCGGACTTACTCCATCTGCTACAGGAGGTCAACCTATGCAAATGGTAGTAATGAAGACTGACGGAATAAAGGTTTCCCACTCTTCAATCATACTTATGATTGAATTATGTGCTTTTCAACTTATAAGTATCTGTATGGCTATAATAGGATTTTTTCTAAATTATAATTATATATTTTCAAAAAAAGGTGTGGATGTTTGGATAATATATGCTGGACTTATTTCTAATTCCATTGTATTTTTATTTATATTTTTTGTTATCTTTTCAAGAAGATTTGTAATATATATCAAAAAAATTTCTTTTTTTACAATTGCTAAATTATCTTTGATAAAAGATAAGAACAACAAGAGAAAAAGTGTCGTTAAATCACTCGAAGAATATAGAAAGAGCGCAATGTTTATTAAGACTAATAAACTGTTGATTTTAAAGGTGCTTTTAGTTGAAACACTACAAATATTGTCATTATACAGCATTTCTTATATAGTATACTTAGCACTCGGTTTTAACAGTGCCCCTTATTATCAGGTCTTATTTTTACAGGCATTAGCCTATGTTTCAGTATCCTCTGTTCCACTACCAGGAGCTATAGGAGTCAGCGAAAAACTATTAAGGTTTCTATTTTTGATTATTTACTCAAAAAATATCATTTCAGAAGCTGTGATGCTTACAAGAGTAATAAATTTCTATATGTTATTTATAATTAGTGCCTTAGCATTTTTTGTATCTTTCGGTAAATATATATTCAAACATAAAGAAGATATAGGAGAATAGTTTGGAAAAGTTAAAGATAGAGGAAATAATCGTAGTTGAAGGAAAAGATGATGTCTCAGCTGTTAAAAAAGCAGTAGATGCTCAAATCTTAGTAACAAATGGATACTCCTTGGATGCAAAAGAAAGGAATCTAATAAAAAAAGCTGCTGAGAAAAAAAATATAATAGTATTAACCGATTCTGACTATGCCGGTGAGGTCATAAGGAAAAGAGTAGAAAAACTTGTAGGCTCTCAAAAATGTAAGCATGCCTTTATTCCAAGGGAACAAAGTACTAAAAATGGAGATATAGGTGTAGAAAATTCTGATGTAAATGCAATAATAGAAGCATTGAACAAGGCAAGATGTGTAAGGAGTACAAGAAAAGATATATTTACAATCAAAGATATGTTTGAGTACGGTTTGCAGGGTGAAGCCAATTCATCAGAAAAAAGGGATAAACTTGGTAGAATATTAGGTATAGGATATTGTAATTCAAAACAGTTTTTATCCAGATTAAACAATTTTGATATAACATATGAAGAGTTTATAGAGGCAATTTCAAGAATATAACTATATGTATTAAATCTTCAATTATAATAACTATATGACAGGAGCCATTTAAGGCTCCTTTTTTAGTCTTTTAAAAAATAATGAATTGCCATATTTTTAAAGTCTTTATCTCTATTATAGTCAAATATAACATAAGTCTTTGTATATAATATCTGCTTCTTAATCTTATAAAGCTCAATATCAATATCAAAACTTTCTATTGTTAAGTTATTTTTATTGATTACTTCAATATTTTCTCTTTCTAAAAAATTTATAATTTTCTCCTTTTTTTCAACTGGACTAATACTATTGTTTGAAAGAAATAGCGGTATATTTCTATTTCTTCCCATCAACAAAAAGTCAAGTCTTAAAAATTCTCTAAAAGCTTTGAAATCATAGATATCTAAGATAGTTTTAATAAACTCATATAATAATAAAAATCTGGAATCACGAGAGAGATTTTTGTTATAGGAGTTTTTCTTTTTAAATTCCGCAAATTTTTCAAAAAAATCAAAATAATCACCATCAAATATATCAAAAACATAGTTGATAGAATAATTATAAGTCATTGAGTTATAATAATCTTCAATCATTTCTTCCATTAACTTCAACATTATTATCTCTTTATAAGTTATAAATTTGGTACTTATTACTTCATACGGTGAGTAATCTCTGTATTTTATATCATATTCATCAACCATCGACTTAATTGGAGAGCCTTTAAGAACTTTCAAAAATCCTAATTGCAAATTGTCAGGTCTTAGAACCATAACATCATTAAAAGACTTTTTTAAACTTACAATATCTTCATAAGGAAGTCCAACTATTAAATCAAGATGTTGATGAATATTTCCAAAAGACTTTATTTTTATTACTTTTTCTCTAATTTTATCAAAATTATCTATTCTATTTACACTTTTAATTGTTTGTTTATTTGTTGATTGAACACCTATTTCAAACTGAAATAAGCCTTGTCTTACATTTTTTAGTATGTCAAGTAAGTCATCTTGTAAAATATGAGCTGTTATTTCAAAATGAAAATTTATACTTCCATTATCTATACTACATAGATACTTTATTATTTCGATAGTCCTTTTTTTATCAAAATTAAAAGTCCTATCTACAAATTTTATCTGTTTTGCACCTGCATCCACAATCTTTTTGATATCTGTAATAACTTTTTCATAAGGAAAGAATCTTACCTTTTTAGTTATGGATGAAAGACAATAAGCGCAGTTATATGAACAGCCTCTTGATGTCTCATAATACACTATCTTATCTTTAACATCATCTTCATTAAATATATCATAAGCTCCCTTAATAAGCGCCAAATTATCTATCGGTGCTTCATAAGGATTTTCTGTAATATTGCCGTTTATCCTATATAAAAACGATGGTATATTTGAAAAATCTTTATTTGAAATGTAAGCTTTAACAAACTTCCTAAATATTACTTCTCCCTCATCTCTTATGATAAAATCTGCAAAGCCAAATTTAGACATAAACTCATAAGATTCATAACTTACTTCGGGCCCTCCCAATAATATTTTTATATTATTATCAGAAATTTTTATATCATTACAAAGTTTGATTATATACTCAATATTCCAGATATAACAGGAAAAAGCAATTAAATCATATGTATCTGAGAATATATCAGCAAATATGTCTTGTAGATTTTCATTAATTGTATATTCTTTTATACAGACTCTAACTCCATCTATATCTTCTATATTATTATAAATATATTTTAAGGAAAGTGCTGAATGAATATATTTTGAATTTAAAGTAGTAAGCAATATTTTCATCTTAATTACCAAAATTGTACTTTTCTAATTCGTTATTTAGTACCTCTTGAATACTTCTCAAATTTTTGTTTATTATACAAGTATCCTTTTTCATCCTCCTATTACAACAAGCCCTATCTTGAAGACATTTGTTGATGTATATTTCACCTTCAATTGCTTCTACAACCATCTTATAGTTTATATCTTCCGGCTTCATCAACAAAAAATAGCCTCCACTGACCCCTCTGTTTGCCTTTGTAATTCCGTACAAATTCAATTTTCTCAGTATTTTCAGAGCAAATCTTACAGGTATATTGAGATCTTCGGATAATACACTTGCACCTACTATCTCCTTATCAGTAGCAGAGAGATAATCCAATATTCTTAATGCATAATCTGTCTCTTGTGTTATTCTCATAATAACCTCTCATTAATAAAATATATTTTCTATAACCTTGAAAAAAATATGAAGATTGATGAAGCAAGGAATATTCCTGACATAAGTAAGACAAAGAGCAATTTCTTATTTACATTTGCAAAATAATCTCTTAATTCTCCCCTTACATCAACTCTTTCTTTTTTTGGTACATCTTCTTCCTTTTCTTCTGGCTCAATACTTACTTCTTCTTTTATTTCAATAACTTCTATCTTTTCCTCTTGTTTATCTTCATTAATTTCTTCTTTTAAATCTATTTCTACAGGTATTTCTATAGGACTCATTTCTATATCAGCATCTATTTGAGATAGGAGCTCTCTTTCTATCTTTTCTTTTATATACTCTATAGATCTGTAATCAGATAAGACCTGATTTTTTTCTCTGCTGCAATTGTTACAAAATGTTGATTCATCACCATTGAAATATCCGCAAACACATCTCCAATTCATTGTCAATTTTGCAGGTAAACATATGGCATCATTTCCTGCAGCTTTTCTAAGTAGTTTTAAGTCTTTTTCTTCTAAATCATTTATGGCAAATTTTTCCATATTTTCATATTCTAATTCAATAGACTTACCATCATCAAAATAAGCTTTTATTATCTTTACTTCAGCTCTTCTTGCACCTGGAAATTTTTTGCTTATATCATATGAAGAAGCTAATCCTATCTCATCTTGATGTACACTTACTTCTTCACCACTTATAAGAATTACTTCTTCATTTAGTTTTATTTCATTAGAATCATAAAAAAACACTTCATATTCAATTTTTGTGAGTGTAAAATGAAGTTTATTTATTACTTTTATTTCAAGTAACAATTCAGATTTTAAGTTTTTTAATTTTATATCCACTATCTGTACAAAGGCATCTCCGCCTACCCACAAGACACAGGGTTTAAAATCTCTTTTTCTCTCCATAATATACTCCAAAAAATAAATAATAAAATTTCTCTCATATAATTTTACAATATTTTTCCTATTTTTTCAATAGTTATACAGTTATATTTTACATTCTTAGTATAGTTTTATTTTTACACAAATGGGTATTTTAATATTGTATTCAATTGTAAACCTTTATTAATATAGATTTAAGGAGTAGATATGAACGCATATAATAAGATATCAGTTATAGGTGCCGGTTTTGTGGGTTCAGCAACAGTTTTTGCTCTTATGCAATCCGGAATAGCTTCACAAATTGTGCTTGTAGATATAAATAAAGAAAAAGCTGAAGGTGAAATCATGGATTTAGCACATGGTGCATCTTTTATAAAATCAGTTGACTTAAAAGCAGGAGATTACAAAGATACAAAGGACAGTGATGTAGTTATAGTTACAGCCGGTTCAAATCAGAAAGAAGGAGAGACAAGGCTTGATCTCATAAAGAAAAATGTTGAGATTTTTAAAGTTATGATTCCTCAAATTACGAGATATTCTCCAAATGCTGTCTTATTGATTGTTTCAAACCCTGTAGATATTTTGACTTATGTAACATATAAAATATCAGGCTTTCCTGCAAAGAGGGTAATAGGTAGCGGAACAGTCCTTGACTCGTCAAGACTAAAATATGAGATTTCTAAAGAATTTGACTTGGATCCAAGAGCGATTCACGCCTATATAATTGGGGAACATGGAGATAGTGAATTTCCGGTATGGTCAGCAACATTTATAGGAGCTTTATCATTTAATGACTATTGCGAAATGAATTCTTTGGATGCTGAGAGTCTAAAAGAAAAATTAGCAAAAAATGTTAGAGATGCTGCTTATGAAATTATTTCAAAAAAAGGATATACTAACTATGCAATTGGATTAGCTGTAAATAGAATAGTAGAGGCTATACTCAGAGATGAAAAATCAATTCTTACAATTTCAAGTTACAACTCAATAGATGATGTATATTATTCAGCACCAAATGCTGTCGGTAAGAGTGGACAAATAATAAAGATATGTCCTAAACTTTCTGAAAATGAAACATCTCAGTTGGAAGCATCAAAAAAGATTTTGAAGGATATGATTTCTCAAATAGATTTTAATTAGAACAATATAGTGTATAATCAAACATTATTAAAAAAGGATTATATTCAAATTCGAATATAATCCTTTTTTTCTATTCTTCATCTTCAAATAAATCGCTGAAAAGTTCCATAAATTCATCAGCTATTGCTTGATATTCTTCCTCATCTTCTATGTTTTTCAAACTTACTTCATCGCCTATTTCTTCATAAATATAAATTAGAATATTATCTGATTCCGGCTCCGCCAATGCTATATATTCAACATCATCAACTTCAAATAATCCTATAACATCACACGTCATACTTGTACCGTCATCAAGTACAAGATCTATTGTTTGATTTTCATCATCCAAATATTCTATATCATTGTTAAGATTATTCTTCTCTTCACTCATAATATCCTCCAAAATGTAATAACTATAATCTCCAAAATAACTTTACTGATATATTAAAACAAATTAGAATAAAAAAGTCAACAATATATTTACAAATAGGTCAAAAAACAAGGAAAATACAGGAAATTCATATATATTTCACATATTTTACTATAAAACTTCTAAGATTTCATCAACATTTTTCTTACCGAATACTACTTTATCATCATTGATTATAGTACAAGGTACGCTCATTATGCTATATTTTTCTCTAAGCTCAGGAGCATAAGCTATATCAAAAACTTCAAAGTTAGAACCATCTAATTTACTCATTATCTGTGATGTTGCTGTTACCAAATCCGGGCATTTTGTACAGCTTAAAGAAACTACAATCTTAACATTCTTTTTATCTTTAATATTTGATATTTTTTCAACTTGATGAGCTTCCATAGCCTGTCCTTTACCTGAGTAGTTGTATATTGTAAGCACAAACGAAGTAAACTCATGACCACCTGGAACACCTGTAAATCTATATCCAGTTTCAGACCCGTCTTGAGTTTGTAATGAGATAAATGAGATACTATCATCGGAAATTTTATTGATTTTTGTTGTAAGATTTTCAGATATTCCTGATATTTCAGATAAAAATCCTTCTATTTCTCTGCCAAGATCAGTATTATTAGTATTTCCAACTAATACCAATTTTCTTTCAAATCTTGCAAAAACTCCTGAAAGTTGCTCTTTCATTTCATCGGTAATAAATGAAGAATCATCTGAAGAAGATTCAACCTTCTTTATTTCATTATTCTTATCAACAGATATTCTTGATATATCAAACAGATTTGGAATCTCTAATTTTATGTGTTTTTGAGCAGCTATTTTTTCTGCACTTGTAGCTGCTATAGCACCATCAGATGTTGCAGTAACAACTTGTCTAAGATTCTTAACGCAGAGATCTCCTGCAGCAAATACCCCTTCGATATTTGTAGACTTATTTGTGTCAGTTATTACATATCCCTGTTCGTCTAATTCTACTTTGCCTTTTATAAGTGCAGTATTTGGGACATAGCCCGCAAAGACAAAAGTACCAAAGGTATCATTACCTTCAACTTCATATGTGAATTCTTCATTTGTATTATTATTTACAAACACAGCTCTCTTAGGAAAATTATCGCCTGTGATTTCTTTTACCTGCGTATTGAAATGAAGATTAATCTTAGGTATATGGTTTCTCACTTCATCAGCTATTGACTTAGCACAAGTAAAATCATCTTCTCTTATTATCATTGTAACACTCTTACCGTATCTTGTCAGGAACATACCTTCTTCACAAGCTGCAAAACCGCCTCCGATAACAAATATATCTTTATCAGTGAAAAACTCTCCGTCACAAGTAGCGCAGTACGCAACTCCACGACCTTTGTATTTTGCTTCGCCTTCAAATCCAAGTTGTCTTGGGTTTGCTCCTGTTGCTATTATAACTGTGAGCGCTTCATAGGTATTATTTTTTGTAACTACTTTTTTTATATCTCCTTCTAATACAAGCTCTACTACCTCATCGGATCTTATTTCAGCTCCAAATGCTTTTGCCTGATTTGCCATTTGAGCAGTAAGCTCTTTACCATCAGTTCTGTGTATCCCTGGATAATTAACTACTTCACTTGTTATAGTAATTTGACCACCTATATCAGCTTTTTCAAGAACAAGAGTCTTATATCTTGCTCTTGCCATATATATTGCTGCAGTCAGTCCGGCAGGACCTGCACCAACTACTATCAAGTCATAAAGGTTATTGTGTTGCATTGTTTCCTCCTATTATTAATACTGAAAACTTTTAAAAAATATAATAAATTATTTTACATAACAATTTACTAAAAATATAAAAGTTTGTATAAACATTTAAATTAACAGCTTTTTGAAGGTTATATATTTATAAAATTAAATTTACTAAATTAAAACTGCAAAAAGTCTATATCTTTTATAAAGATATGTAATACTATTATCTACCTAATTTATAGATGATATTTATATATGATTTTTAAAAAATGGCATATGTTTTAAGACTTGATTTAAATGTTAATAAAAACTAAATGATTATAATTCTCTAAAAATCAAGCTACATCTTATTTGATGTAGCTTAATTTAAAAATATATTATAGTTGACCTACTAAATCCAAGCTTGGCTTAAGAGTCTTTGCTCCAGGTTGCCATTTTGCAGGGCAAACCTCGTCACCATGTTCATGAACAAATTGGCAAGCTTGTAATTTTCTGAACAATTCGTCAGCATTTCTTCCCACATTTCCTGAACTTACTTCATAAGAAACTATTTCTCCTTCAGGGTTCACTATGAAAGTTCCTCTCTCAGCAAGACCGTCTTGTTCAATATATACTTCAAAATCTTTAGCAAGTTTTGCAGTAGGATCAGCAAGCATAGTGTATTTTATTTTCTTTATTGTAGCTGACGCATCAGCCCAAGCTTTGTGAACGAAGTGAGTATCACAAGATACAGAATATATCTCAGCACCAACTTTTGCAAATTCTTCATATTTATTAGCCAAGTCTTCCAATTCTGTTGGACAAACAAAAGTAAAGTCCGCTGGATAGAAGAAATATATAGACCATTTTCCAAGTGTATCCTTTAGAGATACATCTACAAATTCTCCGTTTTTATATGCTTTAGTAGTATAATCGCTAACTTTTTTTCCTATTAGTGACATTATTAATCCTCCATTTTCTTATTGTAAAAATAATTTTATTAATATTCAATACTATTATTTGAATTGAATATGTATTTTTATATTATAATGGGATTAATTATAATATAAAATTGTAATGATGTCAATATGAAAATTAAAATTACTTTAATAAAGTATCTATTACTAAACTGTACTATATACTACCCTATTTAAACAAATAAAAACCGATTTAAAAAGAAAATTATTTTATATGCACCATAAATATAGTAGCTAAACCTAAAAATATCCCAAAGCCTGCCATATCAGTCATTGTAGTAACAAAAACCGACGATGCAATTGCAGGATCTATTTTGAGTTTTTTAAGAATCAAAGGGACAAAAAATCCACCTATTGCAGATATTAATATATTTAAAAGTAGTGCAACTCCTGCTATAAGAGCAAAGGTTATGTTTCTAACTATTATATAAGTTATAGTTATGATTAATATACCAATTAAAATTCCATCAATTATCGCAACTGTAAGTTCTTTTTTTAATACTTTCCTCCGATTTTCGTATCTTAGCTCGCCTGTAGCAATACCTCGAATCATTATAGTAAGTGTCTGAGTTGCAGCATTGCCCCCCATACCTGAAACTATAGGCATAAACGTAGCTAAGGCAACAACTTGGGATATAGTACCTTCAAAAAATCCTACTACTGAGGATGCAAGAAATGCAGTCAGAAGATTTATTGACAGCCACATGGATCTGCTCTTTACAGAAGAAATTATACCTCTATCAATTTCTTCTTCCTCATCAAGTCCGGCCATACGATACATATCTTCGGTATGTTCTTCAGAAATTATAGCCATAATATCATCAAATGTAATTATACCTAGAATTTCATTTGTTTCTTTATTAGTTACCGGTATAGCTACAAATCCGTATTTTTCAAATAAGTTGGCAACTTCTTCCTGATCAGTATAAGCATCAACACTTATGACTTGAGTAATCATTTCATCCTTGATTTTTACATTGCTGTCACAAGTAATTATTTGTCTAAGTTGAACTACACCTTTTAGGATATTCCCTTTGCCAACAACATAGAGATAGTATGGAGTTTCATAGTCAGGAGCACTCTTTCTCAAAAAGGCAATCGTTTCATCCATAGTCATGTCTTCATCTATTGCTAAAAATTCTGTAGCCATTATACCGCCGGCAGTATCTGACGGATATTCCAACAGTTCTTTTATATCATCCTTATCATCTTCATCCAAGTGTTCAAAAATATCCTTCTTTTGAACCTCATCAGCTTCTTCAAGCATATCTACAAGCTCATCTGATGAAATATCAGGAATTACTATATCTTTTCTATCTTCTGAAATCTTATTTACTATTTCAAGTTTATCTTCAATCTCAGCTTCATTTATAAGTTCAACCAGATAATCGTTTGGAAGTTTATCTATTATCTCATAAAATTCATCTTCAAACTTCTCTAATATTTCCAAAAAGTCTACAGGGTGAATATCTTCGACTATATCTTTAATTTTTTCACTGTCATTTTCATTTAAGAGCTTTTTTATAAGCTCTTCTACATTAACAGAGTTATTTTCCACTAATATCAACTCTTTCAATTATAAATTTTAATTTTTATTTGAGTACTTCTCCCTCCAAGAGTTTGTTTCCTCTTAGAAAATCACCTATATTCATTCTCTTCTTACCTGAAAGTTGTAACTCTTTTATCGAAATATCATAAGTGGAAGTGGCTATTATCAACTTATCCTTTGAAGATTGTACTATAGTTCCAGGTTGATTAACAGATTTACTATTTGTTTTTTCAGCCTTGAATATTTTTAAACTAGTTCCATTGTATAAACTATATGCACATGGCCAAGGCTGTAACCCTCTTACAGCGTTGATGATTTCATCAGCTGTCTTATGATAATTTATATGTCCCATCTCTTTGGAAAGCAAGGTGCAGTACGAAGATTTAGTTTCATCTTGTTCAATCCTTGGAATTTCTATATTCATCATTATCATCTTTAAGGTGTTTTCCAAAGTTTTTTCACTTAATTTTGCTAATTTATCTGTTAATGTTTGTGAATCATAATCAGGTTCAATAATTAATTCATCTTGAAGTATTATGTCTCCTTCATCTAATTTTTCATTCATATACATGGTTGTAATCCCTGTAATACTATCACCCTCTAAAATGCAAGAATTAATAGGAGACGCACCTCTATACTTAGGTAATAAAGAAGCATGAACATTAATACAGCCATATTTTGGTATATCTAAAATCTCTTTAGGCAATACCTTGCCATATGCAGTAACCACAATTATATCAGGATTTATCTCTCTTATAATTTTTATAGTTTCTTCGTCCTTTAAGTTGCTTGGTTGTAATATATCAATTCCTACTTCACGAGCTCTCGTTTTTACCGGGGATTCCCCTGTCTTCATCTTCCTTCCCTGTCTTGCATCCTCTTTTGTTACAACTAATGCTATATCTATGCCTAAAGATATCATTGTATTAAGAGAATTCAAAGCAAAAACGGGAGTTCCCATAAAAATCGCCTTCATATTTTTCCCCTTTTTTTAGTGTTCAACTCTTTCTCTGAGATTTTCTGCCTTATCAATGTATAAAACACCATTTAGATGATCAATCTCATGACAGAGGACTCTCGCAAAAAAGTACTTAGCTTCAAAAACTATATCTTCAAAATTTTCATTTTTAGACTTTACTACTATTCTTGAAGGTCGTTTGACATCTCCTGTCAAATCCGGAACACTAAGACAACCTTCTTGTCCTATATCTTCGCCTTCACTTTCTATTATTACAGGATTAATAAGTGCTATAGGCTCATCTGGCGCATTTTCATCTTTTAAAACTTCAGGATCTACATCAGAGACATCCACAACTATTACTCTTTTTAATACTCCAACTTGAGGTGCAGCAAGTCCAACCCCATCATTTTCAATCATTGTATCCATCATATCTTCTATTAACAGTCTAATCTTATCGTTAAGTTCAGTCACTTCTCTGGAAACTTTTCTAAGTAAAGGATCACCATCTATTCTTAAATTTCTTATTCCCATAATTATACTCTCCTTTATATCTCTTAAACTTCAATTGTTTAATCTCAAAATATATTTATTCAACAACTTTTAAAATTGAATTTAAAAAAATTATTTCAAATCCAGTTTCTTAAAAAAGCTACCAAGTAATATCAACATAGGATATATCTCAAGCCTTCCAAAAATCATTGAAAAAGACAAAACTATCTTGGTAAATGGAGATAATCCTCCAAAATTCATTACAGGACCTACAGCACCTATACCCGGACCTATGTTGTTAAATGTGGCAACCACTGCTGAAAATGCAGTATCAAAACTATCTACATCCATGCTGACTATCAATAATATAGCCACAAAAACTATAGCATAAATTACAAAATAATGTACTATTGAAGAAATAATATTATCATCTAAAGACTTTTTATCAAATTTTATGGTGAGAACTCTGTTAGGTTGTACAACTTTTTTTAATGTAGCAAATGAAGTCTTTAATAATATACCTATTCTGGATACTTTTAAACCACCGGCTGTAGAACCGGCGCAACCACCAACAAACATTATCGATAAGAGAACCATTTTAGAAAATAAAGGCCATTTGTCAAAATCAACTGTAGAATAGCCTGTAGTAGATATTATTGAAGATACCTGAAAAAACACATCTCTTAGTTTTAACAGACTAAATCCATCAGCCATTCCTAAATTTACAAATATAACCAAGACAGATATTGAAACTATTGTCAAGAACAGTTTAAGCTCCTCAGATTCAAATATCTTTTTAATCTCACCAATCATGACAAGATAATATAAGTTGAAATTTACACTGAAAATTAGCATTGCAAAACTCAAAACAAGATGAATATAAGTGGAGTCATAATAAGCAACAGAGTTGTTCTTAATACCGAATCCTCCTGTACCTGCCGCTCCAAAAGCATGTAGTGTAGCATCAAAAAGGCTCATGCCTCCTATCATAAGCAATACTATCAATATAGCAGTCATCACTAAGTAGATGCCATATAGAATTCTTGCTGTAATTCGCATCTTAGCAACAAGTTTACCAAAAACAGGACCCGGTACCTCTGCTTTCATTACGTGTACTGACTCCAATCCTGCTGCGGGTAATATCGCAAGTGCAAATACAAGTACTCCCATTCCACCTATAAGATGGGTAAAGCTTCTCCAAAAAAGCATGGAATGTGACAAATCTTCAACACTTGAAAGTATTGAAGATCCTGTAGTGGTAAATCCGCTGGATGTCTCAAAAAAAGCATCAATTAAAGATGGTATTTCTCCTGAAATAACAAAAGGCAAAGCCCCAAAAAATGACAAGATTATCCATGACAGAGATACTATTATAAATCCGTCCTTTGCCTGCATTCCCATCTTTTTGGGTTTTTTAGCCGTGCATATTGTTCCAAGAACAAGTAATGTTATTATTACAATAAGAAAACTGAATATGTTTTTAGGTTCTTCCTTATATATGAGGCTCACAAGCATAGGGAATACTAATAAAATTCCTTCTACTTTCAATATATTGCCCAATATAAATACTATAATTGAAAAATTCATAAACTTCCTCTACAAAATCAATCTTACTCTAATATATCATCCATATCTGAAAAATCTATATGTTTTGTTACTACAAGCACCTTATCTCCCTCCATAATTGCATCTTTTCCTGTAGGGAAAAATAAAGATTTATCTCTTGAAATAACAGCAATTATTGTATTATTTTTCAACCTTATTTCTTCCAACGATTTACCTATCAACCTTGATGTTTGATGTGCCTTAAATTGTAACGCTTGAACTTCATCACCGGCAAGAGTATATAGTTGTTCAACATTTGAACCTTGTGCATTTGTTATTGAACGTATAGATCTTAGTATTGCATCAGCAATTATTCTCTTAGGAGTTATTATGGATTTTAATTGTTCAGATCTTATTACTCTAAGTATTGCCAATCTATTAATCTTAGTTATGGTTTTTTTCACGCCTCTTTGTGCTGCAAACATAGATATAAGTGCATTTTCTTCATCAATGCCTGTAAGAGATATACAACAATCTTGATTTTCAATCATCATCTCATCCAAAAAATCTTGATCAGTCCCATCCCCACATATTACTGACACATCACTATACTGTTCACTTAGTTCTTTAGCTCTCTCATAATCAATCTCTATCACCTTTATATCTATATTCATCCTTTTTAAAAGTGGCAAAAGATAGGAAGACAACTTTCCTCCACCAACTATGAGAGCTGATTTTATTGCCTTTTCTCCGGTATATCCTACTTGAGCATAGAACTTTTGCATATTACTTGAACTTCCTGTCACATATATGATATCTCCGTCAAGTATTTGACTATCACCTGTAGGAATAAATACATCAATATCCCTTTGGATAATACATACAATTACATCAAACATCTTTCTGAAGTCTTTGAGATACATATTTGTTATCTTAGAATGTTCATTTATTACAATACCTACCATGCTTACCTTATTATCCATAAAAACTTCTACACTGGTGGCATGTACATATTTCATCATCCTATAAATATCATATGATGCTTCAAGGTCAGGATTTATTATCTTAGAAATTCCAAGTGATTCTTTAACAAAATCAATATGAGAGGAATATTCTCTTTCTCTTACTCTGGCTATAGTGTATTTTGCACCTAATTTTTTTGCCATTATACAAGATATTATATTTGTTTCGTCTTTTTGAGATACAGCAATGAAAAAATCACAATTTTCAACTCCTGCTTCTCTTAGTATATCTACTCTTGTACCTGAGCCCGCTATACCTTGAATATCAAATTTGGATTGCATTTTTTCCAATACTTTCTCGTTTTTTTCAATTAAAGTTACATCGCAACTTGCTTCGCAAGAAATCTCTCTACATAGAGTTTCCCCTACTTTTCCACCACCTATTATTATTATATTCATTTTATTACCTTTCAATGAATAGAAAAATTCAAAAATACTCAACATATAATACAACATAAATCACTAAAAATCAATAAAAAAAGATAGTGAAAAATCTTCACTACCTTATTTCATAACGTTCATTGCTATTTTACGCCATATTTATCCCTTAAATTATTTATTTTTGCAACATAAGCTTCCTGTTGTTTTTTGGCAAAAAGACTTTTTTTAAGTTCATCCTTAACATCCTCAAAACTCTTAGGCTTATCAGCTTTCTTATCATTTAAAAGTATTAAATGATAGCCAAATTGCGTTTTAACAGGTTTTGAAACATCTCCTACTTCAAGAGAAAATGCCATATCTTCAAATTCTTTCACCATCTGTCCCCTGCCAAAATATCCAAGGTCACCACCGTTAGCTGATGATGGGCAAGTTGAGTTCTCCTTTGCCAAAGTAGCAAAATCTTCACCATTTTGAATTTTCTCATATAAAGCTTCAGCTTTTGACAAATCTCCAACCAAAATATGGCTGGCACTTACTGTTTCATTTTCTCCAAAGGCATTTTTATTAGTCTCAAAAAATTCTCTTACTTCCTCATCGCTAACAGTAACAGAATTAAGTACAGTCTTTATAACATATTGAGATATGAAATTATCCTTCATTGATTCAAATTCGTATTTAAATTCTTCATTATCAAGCAAATCCGAAGCTTTTGCATCAATTGCCATAAGCTTTTGATTTATTAATTCCTGTAAAAGATAGTATTCTCCCTGTTCTCCTGAAAACTGAGAAAGTACCCTTCTATCCATATTTTTCTTCATATAATCCAAATCTTTTTCAGTGATTTTTACATCACCTATAGTTGCTAAAATCTTATTTTCCATTAAATTCTCCTAATTTATTTTAAATTTCAATATAAAAATAAGTATTATAAAAAAACACTTATTTAATATTTAATGCTAAAACATATTTAAAATCAAAATTATATTTTTATAAAATTTCTGCTATTTCAATGAAGCTCTTGATAAAAATAATATCTGTATGGTCACTTCTTTGTTAGACTGATTTATTGCCTTGCATAAGCTCTTTACAGTAGCACCCGTCGTAAGTATATCATCTACAAGTAGAAGACTTTTAGCTTTCAAATAGTCAAAAGTCTGCGATTTAAAAGCATCTTTCATTTCTTCATGTCTTTGCTGCATACTAAGCTCATACATGCTTCTCGTACTTTTTACCCTGTTAGCTGTTTTTATAACAGTTTTATTGAGCCATCTGCCCATATGTTCAACTATAAGTTCTACCTGATTATATCCTCGCTCCATAAGCCTCTTCTTATGTATTGGTACAAAAGTGATATAGTCAAAATTTAATGACTTTTTTTCTATCAGTTCACACATCATAAATGCAAAATACTTTGCAAGATAGGTCTTGTTGGAATATTTAATTCCATGTATCATATTTTTCATTATATCATTATATATTGTGGTAATGTGAACTCCACTTATATAGTCATTTTTTAACAAGTCCATTACCTCTTTATCAAAAACAGTGTTTTTATCACACAAAAACTCTATATTATCATAACAGTTCTTACAAAGAGACAAGTTGTTGGAATCGCTAATAGGTTCATCACAACTGATACAGTATATATTTTCAGGAAATAAAATCCCCATACATCCACCTACATACTTTTAGACAATATTAGTAATCTTAAAAACTTATGCTAAAATCTAATAAAACAATTAATAACATATCTTCAGTGCGTTTATAATAGAGCTGTAAATCATATATATTTATTTAAAAAAATTGTTAACATTATCTATAATATAAATAGATAATACTGTTATCAAAGCAAAAAATCATGTAATTTCATCTTGTTTATAGTACAAATTTTTGATTCTTACATAATATATTTAATACAATTTATCAATAAAGTCTAATAAATAATATTTATATATCTATGAGTTTTATATTTTCATCAAATACACTTTCAAGCATAAATTTTATAATGCTGGATTGTTCATTATTTATTAAATTTTTAATATTCATATTTTCTTTTAAACTCTTCAACTTGCTTGCAAAGCTGTCTTTATTCAAATCAAATAAATATCCGTTATATCCATCTGTTATAAGGTCAATATGACCTTTTATCCTTGATGCTATTACCGGTATACCTATGCTCATTGCCTCCATTATATTAAAAGGAAGCCCCTCACTCTTACTTGAGGATATTATAATATCAGAAGAGTATATCAGCTCTTTCGCATTATTAACATGACCTGCCAATATTATCTTATCAGAGATTTTCAGTCTTTCTATCTCTGATTTATAAAAGTCATATAAATCACCATTTCCTGCCAAAATAAGTTTAAACTTTGGGAAGACTTTTGATATCTGTTCTATATTTTCAATTAGAAAAATCTGATTCTTCCTCTTTGAAAGCTCAGCAATATAGGTGAAAAGTGTTTCATCACCATCTACAGAATAAAAAGAACGAAGTGAAGAACGAATTTCTTGTTGAAAAGTTGGTACTTTTGGTAATCCAATTCCGTTTATATTTGCTATATCATAATTACAAAGCCTATATTTTACAGCAAGTTCGTAATCTTCTTTATTCATAGTCAAGAGTCTGTCTGTAGATTTTTTGCATATCTTCTCAAGAAAGATATACATATCCTTTTTTAAAAAGCTTGTATTATTTGAAAAAAGATATCCATGTACAATATTTACGAGTTTTCCATGATTTTTTACTTTGGAAATTTGTTTGGCAATTCTTATTAAAAAACTACATAAAGTAGTATTTGTAATAATTAAATCATACTTTTCTTCTTCTAAAATATACTTGATTTTCCAAATTGTCCTTATGTTTTTAAATGACATAACTTTCTTTTCAAAATCTATATCATAAATCTTATCAACATCCAAGTCGCCACTACCTTGTGTTAACACATGGACTTCATCACCGTTAAATTTGAAATAATAGATGTACGGCAGATGAAAGTTAGTTATATGTGACATTCTTGATGCAGCATATAGTATTTTTTTCATAAAACTATCCTAAAGATATATAATCTATCATTTATTGTCATTTGTATCTTCTCTAAATTTTTCAAAATAATTAAACCATGTATTTAAAAATGTATTTTTATTTGAACTTTTTGACTTTTTATTTTTGCTTGAAATATCTAAATTTCTTATTTTCTCATTCATTTCATTTACTATATAATTAAAATATCCATCGTCTTGTGACGAAATAAAGACAACTACATTTCCTATTATATCATTAACAGTTTTTTTCTCCCACTTTTTAGCATTTTTTATTTTAAAATTATTTTCCAAATAATTAACTATCTCCTCTTTGGTTTTAAATAATTTTTTACTTGTAAAAAAATCTACTATAAGTTTGGTAAAATCATATTTATACTCTTTTTCTGAGCTTATACTTTTTTCATTGTCATTTGAATTTATAATAGAAAATATAGACTCTCTTATTTGATTTACTTTATTTACATCCACTGAAATAAAATTTACACTTTCGAGATAATCTATAAGGTTGAGTAAAGAGTATAGTGTTTCTTTAGTAGAACTATCCATTATAACTCTCCTTTTTGACATAATTGTCTTGTTATATTCTTCATCTGCTGAACAATATCATCATTGTTTAAGTTTAATATATATCTTTGTTCCGGATCCTCATTTTCTATTGCCTTAGTTATTTCTTCATACTGTCTAAGTTCATTTAAAAATAATTTTGCCGGCCATTCTTCTCTTATGATTTCCTTATTTCTTTTATACAATAACCTATTTGGTATTACCATATTTAATACTATACCTAAAAATTTAATATCATGACCAAAATCTTTTTTTATTATTTCATTTACATAATTATTTAGTATAGGAAGTCCAAACATTGATAAAGGATCAGCCTTAATTGGAACAAGATACATATCCGAAGCAAGTAGAGATATCTTCGTATATTCTGAAATAGTTGGAGGACAATCTATTATTATAACATCATACTTATCAGATAAATGCTCTTTGATAAACTGATTTAGTTTACAAGGGTTTGACATAAGATTTAAGTTCATAATATATAAGCTGGATGGTATAATATCAAAAGAATTTGCTGATTTGAATATAAAATCAAAATCTTCATTTGGATTTACCTTATATTCTGTAGACAAAAACTTATACGAAGATAATGTCCTATTTTCTATTATCTTGTTAACTTGCTCTGATGTCAAAGAATATTGAGTAGCATTCATCTGTGGATCCATATCAATCAACAGTACTCTTTTATTTTCTACTTTTGACAAAGTATAGGCACAATTTACCGCAAGTGTAGTTTTACCAACCCCACCTTTCATATTTATAAATGTAATTACCTTTGCCATAGATAAGCCTCCTTATTTAAAAATATTATGTATATTAAAATATTTTTATGATTTATAGCTAAATTTTTTAATTGTCATGTAATTTTTTTATAATAGTATCAAAATTGCTTGTATAGTGTTCCATTAAAAACAACTAAAATATTTATATATCAAAATTAAGAAAAATTTGTATACTTGATTATTAAATTCAAGATAAAGATTATCAACAATTGATACAATTCTCATTTTCAGTATATAAAGCTCTTAAGTTGAAAATCTACAACCAAAGAGCTTTATAATCAGTGTATTTAATCTTTATACCTCAAAACCTCTGCCAATTAATATGCTCCTTACTTCTTCTATACTCATACCTACAGCCTTACTTATTAAATCTAAGCCTGCTCCATTTTTAAAAAAATTAATTAATGTATCTATCTTCCCTTCTTCTCTTCCTTTTTTTTCTCCTTCTTTTATTCCTTCTTCTCTTCCTTCTCTTAGTCCGGTCTGTCTTTGGTCATCCATAAATATCTTAAATGCTGTTTCTTGTTTCATATATTCATTTACCATGTCTTGCACCTCCGTCTTTCTTATTGCTAAGTATTCTTTTAGTATCTCTTCATCCATACATATTTTAATTGTATTTTTTATCGCTTCATCTATATTATTACATTCATTCTTTTGTCTTGAAAATATCTGTGTAAATAGTATATACTGTCCCAAGATATTGTTTTTATTCCCTGTACAGATTACCCTTACCTTCATGTCTATGTCTGATACTATGTCATTTTCAACCATTAGGTCTTTAAGATATAGGTCGTGGTCTTCCATGGTTTTGTCTCCTGTATATACTGTAAAAAGTTTTATCTTAGGTATTATTCTTTTCTTCGTGCTATATAGTTCTACAAGGTTTTTATTAGGGCTGTTTTGTTCTATATAATCTTTGAGTGTATCTGATAGATAAAATAAGACTCTTATTACAATATTTTCAGTATAGACACTCTGTGCTTCCATAAGTATTATTATCTCATCTTTTACCCTAAAACCAAGGTCATTATATACTCCTGTTGTGATTATATTTTCTAAGGTTATTATCTCTATATCTTCTGTGCTTATTTTACTTTCATCATCTACTAATGATTTGTAAAGCTCTATTAATCTGTTTTTATCTGAGAATAAGTCTATAAATAAACTGTCTCTTATCTTAAAATTAATATTTTTAGGTGACATTTACATCTCCTTGAAGCACTATACTTTAAATTATTCTAAAAATATTTGAAAAATTATTTATTTAAAATCAACTTGCTATAAATAAAAAATACAATCTTATAATATATTCTTATTATAATTACAATTCAAGTATTTGTAAAGTATAAAATAGCTCAGAAATAGGATTTATAATGTTTATGAAAAAGTATTAGCAAAATCTAAGATTTTAGACAAAAATATAGCAATGCAAATATATTAAATTTACTTTATATCTGCATTGCCATACTTGTAAATCATATTTAATTCTGTCATATATTAACCATACATTTTTTCATAGTATTTCACATAAGACCCGGAAGTAATTTTTTCCATCCACTGCTTATTATTCATATACCAATCTATGGTTTCAGCTATACCTTGCTCAAATGTGTAAGACGGTGACCATCCAAGCTCACTTGTTATCTTAGTATTATCTATTGCATATCTTCTGTCATGTCCAGGTCTATCTTGCACATACTCTATCAAATCTTCAGATTTTCCAAGAGTTTTAATAATCAGTTTTACTATTTCAATATTTGCCTTTTCATTATTTCCACCGATATTATACACTTGACCTGTCTTACCTCTATGCAAAACCGTATCAATAGCTATACAATGATCTTTTACATGAAGCCAATCCCTTACTTGCATACCATCGCCATATACAGGTAGTTTTTTATTATTTTCACAGTTATTTATCATAAGTGGAATAAGTTTTTCAGGGAACTGATAAGGTCCGTAATTGTTTGAACATCTTGTAATATTGACAGGAAGGCCAAATGTCTCATGATAAGCTCTTACAAGCATATCTGCCCCTGCCTTTGACGATGAATAAGGTGAATTAGGACTAAGAGGTGTAACTTCAGTAAACATACCTTCTTTTCCAAGCGCTCCATATACCTCATCAGTAGATACTTGTAAAAACTTAACACCCTCTTTATATTCTCTTGAGTATTTGTCATCAGATTTTATCTTCCAATGTTTTTTTGATTGCTCAAGTAAATTTTGTGTACCGAGTATATTGGTAAGTAAGAATATCTCAGGATTTTCAATACTTCTATCCACATGAGATTCTGCAGCAAAATTGACTACTGTATCTATACTATATTTTGTAAATATTTCATTTACAAGTTTCTTATCACATATATCACCTTTGATAAATGTGTAATTAGGTCTATTCTCCACTTCTTTCAAATTCTCAAGATTTCCTGCATAAGTCAGTAAATCTAAGTTTATTATATTGTAATCGTGAATGTCAATCATCAGCTTTACAAAGTTAGAGCCTATAAAACCTGCCCCACCTGTAACCAATATATTTTTCATAAAACTAATCCCCTTAGTTGAATATTATAATAAAATTGTTCTATCCAAATGGTTTAAAAAAGTAAATATAAAAGAATTTATTTTAAAATAGAAAATCAATATATATGATATGGAATATTTAAAATGAATGAATGAATGAATGAATGAATGAATAAATAAAAATAATCTAAATAATTTTACAAATTTTTATTTTTTATAGCAGATATTACTTTTTCAAAAATGAAATTTGGAATTCTTGCAAATAATATTTCAAAAAATGTTGTAGTAGAATCACAACTCCTTAATTGAATCATATTAACCATAGCCCTAAGATTAAAATTTTGCCACCATTTCTTCCTATTTACTCCCCATTTGCTTGCAATACTAAGCTCCTGCTTATTTTTTATATAGATATTATTGGATAAATCATTCATTCTCTGATTAAATGAGTCTATTCTTACAATCTCATAATCCTTTTTATTTGAAACATTCATAAATACACCAGTTTGATTATTACAATGTTGTCTATAAGATATAAGTGCTTTATTTACAAACTTTATATTTCCAAAACATGAAGCAAATAAGGCTATATAATGGTCGTGCACCATACTGTTGACAAAAGGCAATGATTTTAGAACTATATCTTTTTTTACCAACATAGTACAACCTACAACAAAGTTCCTGTATATTAATTGTTTAAATAGATTCTCCCCTTCAAAAAATACATGCCTTTTTCTGTAAGTTCTCATGCTGTTAGATATGACTTCATCAGTATCATTAATTATCTTCATATCACTATATACTAAAAGTGTATTGGAATTATTATCTATTTCATTTACTAAGACTTCAATTTTGTCATCACTCCATACATCATCTTGATCACAAAAAGCTATATAATCACCAGAAGCAAGATTAACTAATTTTTCAAAAGTCTTATTAGAACCTAAATTCTCATCATTTCTATATATTCTAACAGGGAATCTTTTTATAATACTTGTAGTTTCTATGATATCTAAATATTTTTCATATACTGAACTATCATCCAATAAAATAATTTCAACATTAGAATGGGTTTGATTATTTAGAGAGTTCAATTGTTTTTCAAGCCATATGATATTAGGATTGTAAGTTGCTATAATTACTGAAACTAATTTATCCATTGTATTCTCATTTATATAAATATGATTTTATCTTCATAATAGAATCTATTTTACTATCATTAATTATCAAAATTCTATTTTTTGTTCTTTAAGTGTTTTTCTATGCTTATCTTTGTCTGATAATATTATTTCTATATTATTACTTATATGCCAATCTATAGCAATATCTGGATCATCCCATGCTATACCACCTTCGTTGCTTGGATCATAGAAGTTAGTGCATTTATATGCAAAAGTAGCCATATCAGATAATACTACAAATCCATGAGCAAATCCTTCAGGAATATAAAGTTGTTTATTATTCTCACTACTTAATATTTCTCCATACCATTTACCATAAGTAGGTGATTTTTTTCTAAGATCCACCCCTACATCAAATACTTCGCCACCAAGGACTCTAACTAACTTTCCTTGAACATTTTTAATTTGGAAGTGAAGGCCTCTAAGCACACCTTTTTTAGAAGATGACTCGTTATCTTGGACAAATTTTACATCTATTCCTGCATTTTTAAAGTCATTTTCATTGTATGTCTCCATAAAATATCCCCTGTTATCTCCAAATATCTCAGGTTCAATAACATACATACCTTTTATAAATGTCTCTATAAATTTGAATTTTGCCATTGTACATCCTCCTGCAAGTAATCTTTAAGAGAATCCTCCCAATATCTGAAAGTATCGAGTCCTCTCAATCTAAGCATAAAGTTATCAATGACTGAGTATGTCGGTCTTTTTGCGGGTCTGACAAATTGCTCACTTGTAACTTTTTCAACTTTAATATCAATATTCATAATCTCAAATATTTTACAAGCAAAATCATACCATGAGCAACTTCCTTGACAAGTCCCATGGTAAAGTCCATAATATTTTGTGCTGCTTAAGTCAATAGCTGCTTTTGCCAAATCCTTAGTATATGTCGGACTACCAAACTGATCTCCTACAACTGTTAGTTTATCATTTTGTTTAGAAAGTTTAAGCATGGTTCTGACAAAATTATTTCCATCACCATAAAGCCAGGCAGTCCTTATAATAAAGTATTTGGAACAAAATTGTTTTACCAACTCTTCACCATGTAACTTGCTCTTTCCATATATAGTCTTAGGAGCAGTAAAATCACTTTCAATCCTCGGAATCTCATCTTCTCCTGAAAATACATAATCTGTAGAAAAATGTACAAATTTAGAACCAATCTCCTCAGATATTATAGCAAGATTTTGTGCTCCTATGGCATTTATTTTGTATGCATTTTCAACATCATTTTCACATCCATCTACATTGGTGTGAGCAGCACAATTAAATATGACCTCAGGTCTAATATTTGAAACTATTTTTTCAACCTGTTCATAATCAGTTATGTCCAAAGAATCAATATCATATAAAAATAACTTATAATCACCTTTATTAAGTTGTTTTTGCAGTTCTCTTCCTAATTGTCCATTAGCACCTGTTATTAAATATTTCATATTCCAACCCCAAAAATCTTATTCCCATTCATCCAAGACTATATTTTCATATCCTAACTTTTCTAAGTTTGATTTAAAGTGAGACATAAAATCATTAGAACCACAAATATAGAAGTAGGAATTTTTATTAAAATTCCTACTTATCTCTTCTATATTAATTCTTCCAAAGTTGATATTTTTATCATTAGTATTTTCTCTTGTAAGATAAAAAAACAAATTTTCTTTTTCTAAAATATTACAAAGTCTTTCATAATCAATTAGTGATGACTTAGTTTTAGCAGAATAAAATAATTTTATCTTATCAAGCTCTCCATCTTCTTCAAGTTTATCTATAAAAGAAAGTATGGGAGATATTCCTGTTCCACCAGCAATACATACTATACCATCATCATAGTCAAAAGGTAGGAGAAAATCTCCATAAGCATATTTTATTGTGACAACACTGCCAGAAGATAATTCATTAAATATTCTTGTTGTATACTGTCCTACCTTTTTTATTATTAGTCTCAAATAATCTTTTCCATAAGAAGCTATGCTGAATGTCCTTGACTCAGCCCAATAATCTGAAGCATCAACTATATCTAAGCTTAACTGTAAAAATTGTCCTGATTCATAAGCTATCATTTTTTCAGGTTTTAATATATATTCTTTAATATCATTAGATATGTTAACTACTTTTTCAACAACTGCATTAGTGATAATAGCCATTATACTATTTCCTTTTCAAAAAAACTCTCAAATGTTTTTAAGATATATTCCATTTTTACATCATCTATTCCAGGATAAACACCTATAAAAAATGTATTGTTCATGATACAGTCAGTATTTTTTAAATCCCCAACAACCCTATATTCGACATCTTCATATGCCGGTTGACGTGTAACATTTCCTGCAAATAGCTGCCTTGTTAATATCTTATTCTTTTCTAAATGAGCTACAATTTGATTTTTTGTAAATTTATCATTTTCTTTTACAGTTATTGGAAATGCAAACCAAGAAGGATCTGAATTTTCTGTCGCACATGGTAATATCAGATACTCATCGAACTTCTTCAATCCTTCATAAAGTTTTTTAAAGTTTTCTTTTCTCTTATTGACAAAATCAGGAAGTTTTTTTAATTGAGCAAGACCTACAGCAGCTTGCATATCTGTTATTTTTAGATTATATCCTACATGAGAATAGACATACTTATGATCATAACCTTTGGGAAGAGTTCCATATTGACTTGTAAACCTCTTACCACATGTATCATTTGAGCCTGGTTCACAATAACAGTCCCTACCCCAATCCCTAAATGATTTAATAGCTCTTTCTAAATGCGGATTATCAGTAAGTACAGCTCCACCTTCACCCATAGTAATATGATGAGCAGGATAAAAACTTACAGTTGCAATATCTCCAAAAGTTCCTACCATTTTTCCATTGTATAGAGAACCTACAGCATCACAACAATCTTCAACTACAAATAGTTTATTTTTCTTAGCAAAAGCTGTTACAGCCTCTAAATTAAATGGATTTCCCAAAGTATGTGCTATCATTATAGCCCTTGTTTTATCTGAAAGTGCTTTTTCCAATTCATCTACTTTTATGTTATATGTCCCTAATTCAACATCTACAAAAACAGGAATAAGTCCATTTTGTATTATCGGATTAATAGTAGTTGGGAAACCCGCTGCAACAGTTATGACTTCATCACCTTTTTTTAGTTTTCTTTTGCCAAGAAGAGGAGAAGTAAGTGCAGTTAAGGCAAGCAAATTTGCAGATGAACCTGAAGTTGTAAGAAGACAATATTTTTTTTGCATATATTTAGCAAATTCTATTTCAAATTCCTGAGCATATCTTCCTGTTGTAAGCCAAAAATCGAGTGAGGAATCAACAAGATTCACCATTTCCTCTTCATCATATACTCTTCCAGCAAAAGTAACCATATCCTTACCTGCTGTAAAAGATTTATTTTTCCCCTCATGATATTGTGTATAATATTCTTTCACTTTTTCAAGAATTTCTTTTCTCAAATTATCCATTTATATTTTCCTCACTATTACTTTCAAAATTTATTCTCTCTTCTTCTATTACAAGAGGTCTCTTCATTACTCTTGTATTAATATTTAAAATATATTCGCCTAATAAACCGATAAAAAATAATTGTATTGAACCAAGAAAAAAAACACCTATAAGAATAGGAGCAGTACCTGCAGAAAATAAATCCCAATACATTAATTTTAATATCAAATAAACTACAGCAACTAATAAACTTATCCCAGAACTAAAAAATCCAAAAATCGTAGCTAATCTCATAACCACTTTTGAATAAGAGGTTACACCCAACATTCCATAATCATATAACAAATAAAAATTATATTTAGATTTTCCATATTTTCTTCTATTTTGTGTATACTGTATTTCTTTTCTCTTAAAACCTAATTCAGCAACTATACCTCTAAGATAAGGCACTGGATCATCTAATTTTCTAAGAATTTCTATAAACTCCTTATCATATAGTCCAAATCCTGTGTACTGTTCGATATGTTCGACATCAGCAATTTTTTTAATGCCTTTATAATAGCACTTTCTCAGAAAATACATTAATTTATTTTCTTCACTTTTAGTTTTTTTCCCAATTACTATTTTATATCCTTTTTCCCATTCTCTGGCAAATTCTAAAATCATTTCAGGGGGATCTTGAAAATCTGCGTATAATAGTATGACGGCATCACCTGTACATTGTGTGAGTCCATAATATGGTGATTTTATTTGTCCAAAGTTTCTTGAATTAAAAATAGCAGATATATTACTATTTTCTTCACATATCTTCCGTATCAATCCCCTTGTATTATCCGTAGAAGAATTGTCTATAAAAACAATCCTCCATAAATATTCAGGTGTACTATTAAATATTTTATTTAACTCATCTACAAGTAGTATGATATTTTCCTCTTCATTAAATGTTGGTATTAAAATATCAATTTTTTTCATAAGTTATATCCTTTTTCTCTTTTATACCATTCAATTAAATTTATAATATCTTCATCTTCATAAGTACTTGGTTTCCATGAAGAATATTTCATAAATTTTGAATTATCTCCAACATAGTACATTAACTCATTTTCTCTATAATTTAAATCACCAAATCTAAAAAGATCCATGTCAAATTTGAGAGTAGTTGCAATTTTTTCGACAAATTTTTTTATAGTAATTTCATTTGATGAACATATATTATATTCTTCATATAGTGGCAAATCAAAATATAATGTAGATATAAAAGCCTCCGCAACATCTTTAACTATTAAATAATCTCTAATCTGTTCACCTTTAGTTAAAGAAAGTGGTTTATTTGTCAATCCTGCATTTAATAATTGGGGAAGAAGTCTATAGTCACTCTCATATTTGCCATACGTTCCAAAAGGTCTAAGCGTTATTAGCGGAATATTATTTATTTTAGCTAATGTCTTCGTCATAATAACACCAGAAACTTTTGATGCACCATAAAGAGAAGCCGGAACCAAAGGAGTTGTTTCATAAATCTTTGAATTTTCCACATCTCCATATTCAAAACAAGATCCCGTATTAATAAATATTTTAGTTTTATTTATTTTGCAAAATTCTAACAAATCCAAAGGATATTTAATATTTGAATTTATAAATTCAGTTATATCAAGATTATTATAGTTAACTCCGTATGAAGCAAGATTAAAACAAGCATCGAATCTCGGAAAATCAAATTTATTTTCAAATAAATCCTCAGTTTTTATCAAATTTACATTAGAATAATCTTTTTCAAAATAAAACCCTTTACTATCAATTTTTCTAACAATTAAAAATACATTAAAATCTAAAGATAATAACCTATCCAATAGGTTTCTACCTATAAAACCTGTACCACCTGAAAGTAAAATTTGTTTCACTAATTCATTTCCTTATCTAATTAAATGCCCAAAATTTATTGAGAAAAAAATTTGTCGGTGTTGTAATACATAAGTTTATTAATGGTGCAATTTTATCAGATATTTTTATAATATCTACCATCAAATATAGTAGAAAAGTTGATAGAATTGTAGTTGTACCATATACCATAAAAACTTTCATAAAATATTTAGCATTATTATCTTTTAAAAATACATATTTAGAATTTAAAAAATAAGCATTTAAAATACTTATCAAAAACCCAGATATATTTGAAAGTATATAGTTTACACCTAAATTCAAAAGCAAATAATACACTGCAAGAAAAATTATTGTATTTAAAACACCTACAAGCAAAAATTTCAAAAATTGAAGAATATTTTTATTTGTTTTCAAAATAAAATCCCTCTACTTATAAACTAAAAAACTCTCTGATCTGTAAATCTGTAATACTTTCAATATCTTCATTAGAATAATATGTTTTTGTCCACTCAATAATTTTTTTTAGGGAATCTTTAATATTCCAAATCGGATTCCAGTATAGCATATTTTTAGATTTTGAACAATCCAATTTTAGGAATTGTGCTTCATGAGGTAAATTACTATTTTCAGTATACCATTTGAGATTATCTCCCCAAATATCGCAAAATAATGTCGCTAATGTCCCTGTAGTAACACAATCACTTTCATTAGGGCCAAAATTATACGCACCTTCGATTTTTTTATCTTCGTATTGCTTCATTGATAATAATAAATATCCATATAAACATTCCATAACATGTTGATAAGGTCTTACTGAGTTTGGATTTCTGACTAATATAGGCTCATTTTTTATAGCAGATTCTATACAATCCGGTATTATTCTGTTTGCAGAGAAATCTCCTCCACCAATAACATTACCCGACCTCGCTGTTGATATCGCAACAGTTTCAACATTACTAAAAAAAGAATTTTTATAACTGTAAGTTACTAATTCACTACATGATTTTGAGTTTGAATAAGGGTCATATCCGCATAAATTCTCATTTTCTCTATACCCCCACACCCATTCTTTATTTTCATATACTTTATCAGTTGTGACATTTAAAAATGATTTAGCATTTGATAGATATCTTAATGATTCAAGTATATTTACTGTTCCCATAACATTTGTATCATATGTGTAAACTGGATTATTATATGATTCTAATACCAAAGGTTGTGCAGCCATATGAATAATAATATTAGGATTTATATTTAAAATTACATCTTTTAATTTCTCTAAATCTCTTATATCTGCATAGATACTATTTATTTTGCTTTCTAATTTTAAAATATTATATAGTGATTTATTTTCTGGTTCTAATGCATATCCATACACATCAGCACCTAAGTTAAGAAGAATTTGACAAAGCCATGATCCTTTAAAACCTGTATGACCGGTAATAAAAACTTTTTTATTTTTGTAAAAACTTTTCAAATTTTCCAAAGCATATCTCTCTTTCACCTATTTATAAAAACTTGTTTTACCACACTTTCCAAGGAGCTTGTTTTTTTTCTAATAACTCTTCAAGATATAGTTTATCTCTTAGTGTATCCATACATTGCCAGAAACCATCATATCTGTATGCCATAAGTTCATTTTGTCTTGAAAGTTCTTCAAGCGGATATTTTTCAAAGACTACATCATCTCCAGATATATAATCAAAAATTTCTGGTTTAAAAATCATATAACCACCATTTATCCAACCACCATCTTCTTTTCTTTTTTCGACAAAAGATTCTATTTTTCCATTTTCATTTATCTCCAAAGCTCCAAATCGGCCTCCAGGTTGAATAGCTGTAATAGTTCCTATTTTATTATGAGCATTGTGAAATTGTTCTAATTCTTCAATATTGATATCACATACTCCATCCCCGTAGGTAACCATGAAATTTTCACTACTAACATACTTTTGAATTCTTTTAATTCTTCCGCCTGTCATAGTATTTAAGCCTGTATCAACAAGAGTAACCTTCCATGGTTCTGCTACATTATTGTGGATAGTCATCTCATTATTTTTAGTAAAATCAAATGTAACATCTGAATTATGCAGATAATAATCAGCAAAATACTCCTTAATCACATACCCTTTATATCCACAACATATTATAAAGTCAGTATATCCATAATATGAATAAGATTTCATTATATGCCATAATATTGGCATTCCATCAATTTCTATCATAGGTTTTGGCCTTAAATGAGATTCTTCACTTATCCTCGTACCATATCCGCCAGCAAGAATTACAACTTTCATAAAGCCCCCTCAGTACATATAATATATAATTAAATTAAATTATTATTTTTTAAACGCTTATTTTTAATATATATATATCCAAATATTACAATATTAAGAATTAAAAGTATCAGTGATATAGTAAGTGTTCTTGGGAAAAAAATCATCTCAACTAAATGCTTCCCGCTTTTAAGGTACACTCCCCTAAATGAATGATTAACTTCCCAAATATCAACCTTCTTCCCATCAATAAAAGCATTCCAACCAGGATAATATGTCTCAGAGAATACCAAAATTCCATCCTTGTCAGACGAAACACTAAGTGATAAATAATTATTCCTTATACTATTAACTTCAACATTCGAAAATACATCGGTATATTTTTTTACATTAACTAATTCTTCGTTTTTAACTGTATCAATATTGACAATAGTCTTATATCTTAAGTCTATATTATTGAGATAATTCATTTTTGACTGAGTATTTGTGTTATTATCATATATTTCGTAATCATATACCATCCAAGCTACTCCATTAGCAAAGTTTGATTTTAAAACTTTAACATCTAATTTTGTATCATCATTGTAGTCTTTAAATATTTTAATGTTAGTAAAATCTTTAAAACCTAACGACTCCAACCACTTTATCAAATTTTTTTCTTTTAATGAATCATCAGACAAAAAATACTTTATATTTTGTAAAGTGCTTCGATTTCTTAAATTTACAAACATATGAATATCATATATTTTTTTATATGTTGGATTAAAATAACCTATAGAATCTTTAAGGCCTACTATTGAAAGAATATTTTGAGGATATATTGTAGATTCACTCCAAGGAACAATTCTATCTTTTATAATATCCTTAGATATTCCTTCATTCATTTCTATTCTCATTGTATCATTTACTTTTTCAACATTCTGTACTACAACATCTCTTTCCAACTTACCAAAAGTCCAATTTAAATCGAAATATATGGAGTTAGAGAAAATACCACCTATTAACAATATACTAAAAACATAATTGTTAATTTTTATTTTTAGTATAAAAATTAAAATTATAAATGTAGTCACTATCAATAGAAAGATTTCATTTTTATCATAATTAACTGGAAGAAAGTTGAAAGAAATAATTCCCAAAATAATTATGGATAGTAAATTAATATTATAAAACTTCTCTTTTTTTTCTATATCATTATCTTTTAAGTACTCAATATAATTGGATAAACCCTCACTAGCTACAATTGAAACACCAATATAAAAAATAGAAGCATATTGAATTAAAGGCTTGAAAGAATCAAAGAAAGGAATATAGTACATATAATTCGAAAATATAATCCCACTTCCACAGAAAACAACAAATATTATTATAAGTATTCCAAAATTTAAACTTTTTCTATCCTTACTATATTTAGAGAAAAAACCAAAAATAAGAAAAACAACTAACAATAAACTAATGCTAAGAAACCCTGTTCCTTTTCCAACCATCATATCTTTTATATGTGGAATTTCAAAATGTAATTCACTATAAATATCATACGGGATTTTTCCAGAAAAGTTATAATCATCAATTCCAGGAATATATCTATATGACTTTCCAATAAATTCTATGAAAGGAAATAACATAGGCGATGAGAAAATTATACCAGTTATATATGCAAAAAATGTAGATTTAAATAAAATAAATTTATTACTAATACTTGTAGATTTGTCAAGAATATGTGTAATAAAAAATAAACCTATGCATAATGTATTTAGTAAAGCACCATAAGAAACTTGTGCAAATACTGATAATGCAAAAGATATAGCATAAAATATATAATACCTAATATATTTAGGTTCACAGTATATTTTTTTTAAAAAAGCGATTGAAAATGGGATCCAAGAAATCGAGTGTAATAACCTTAACCATTGTTTCATTGATACTAAAGTTGGTGAAAAACTAATAAGAATTGCTATTGTAAATGCCACTTTTTTATTTTGGCCAAATACTCTGAGCATATAATATATACCAATTGATAAAATAACTATATAAGTAGCAAGATATGCTTGTATTACAAAATATGAAAGTAATTTAGTCTCTGAATTATAAAAAATATTTCCTAAAACTATCGATATTGGGTAGAATACTGGTATTAAAGAATTAAATGATGTCTGCCCTCCCCATACATATGGATACCATAAAGGAATTTCTCCATCCTTATATATATTCATCATTCCAGCTAATAAAGAGTATTCATGCTGAGCTGTATCTACATCTATTTTAGTAAGGTAATTTGAATTATAAAAATACATACCATTAACTATTACTAAAATAAAAATGAAAACAAAGTCTTGAAAATACTTATTTGACAATATATTAGTTATTTTATTCTTGTTTTTTATCATTTTATGACTTACTCCCATTTTACTTTTCTTCACACTTTTTTATATAAATAATAATATTATTTACTAAAAGTTACCAAATAAACAAGTCGAATTAGTTCTGACTTATTCACTAACCAAAAGGCTGTCCTACCAATTATATAAATTAGTATTTTTTTAACTCTATCATCTATATTTCAATCATATTTATTTGCTTTTTACCCCACCTAATAATGAAAAAAATATGCACTCGATTTAAAATTACTATACTTCTAATTTTCACATATCAATAGTGTGTATTAAAATATTATAAATGTACTTTTAAATTTTTATATTATGATTTTTAACATGCTGAAGAATATAGGTTAATATAAAGGAAGACTTCTTATAAATCATAATGGTATTATTTTTTAAAAAATACTTGACATCTACAATATATATAACTTTATATTTCTATTCTTGTTTTAAGAGAAATTTTAATTTCTTTTTTTTTATTAGAAGAAATAATTTATAAAGAAGTTATAACTTATAATAGTTTATAATTTTAAACTATATAACATTTACCTATTCCACATTTCTTACCAGCTTCAATATCCCATGGCTTATCTCCATATAATATTGATTGGCTAACATCTATATCCCAATCTTTTATTGCTTTTTCGAGCATACCTGTCTTAGGTTTTCTACAATTACATTCACCTGTAATATCAGGATGATGAGGACAAAAATAAAAGGCATCTATATGAGCTCCTATTTTTGCAAGTTGTTCATTAATATATCTATGCAATATATTCATATCTTCTTCAGTATAATAACCTCTGGCTATTCCAGCTTGATTTGTTACTACAATTACAATATAACCCTCATCATTATACTTTTTTATAAGTTCTGGTATACCTTCGATAAATTCAAAGTCTCCCACCTTATATAAATAGTTTTTTTCAACATTTATTGTACCATCTCTATCAAAAAAAGCTGCTTTATTCATTAGACTATACCTTTTTTAAAAATATTTGCTTGTTGTGCTACTTTATAATCCTCCTCTATTCCAATATCAATAAAATAGCAATTACTATTAAATGAATATATAGATATATAATCTTTATTTTTTTCCATAAAATCAAGTTCAAAAGAAAATTTTTTCAAATCAATAATATCTAAAATATTTTTATTCAATAAATATATTCCACCATTAATAAGTCCTGATTCCATTTCTTTTTTTTCAATAAAATCAGTTACTTTATTTTTTCCATCCACTAATATAGTTCCGTACCTGCTATATTTTTTCATTAATTTTGTAGCAATAGTTAAATCAGAATTATTATCTTTATGAAATTTTTTCATTTTTATAAAATCAACATCAAAATAAGTATCGCCATTAATTATAAACACCTCTTTATTCTTACAGAAATTTAATGCTTGTTTTATTGCTCCTCCCGTAAATAATGGTTCTTCTTCTATAGAATAAAGTATAGGCGTGCCCATAAATGTATTGCCAAAATAATCAATAATACATTCTTTTTTATAACCTGCAGCTATTACAATTCTATCTATCCCTTTATTTATAATATCAGACAAAATATATTGTAAAAAAGGTATATTATTTATAGGTGCCATAGGTTTTGGAACATCTTTTACTATATGGGATAATCTTGTACCAAATCCACCTGCTAAGACAATAGCTTCCATTATTATATAAATCCTTCTCCAAAAAATTCTTCTTCTAATGCTAAACAAATAGTATGATATATAGGTAGGTGATATTCTTGAATCTTATAAGTTTCAATTTCTGGAGTTTTTATAAGTATATCACAAATATTACTCATTTTACCCCCTGACTGCCCTGTAAGTCCAATAATCTTCATATCTTTAATCTGAGCAATTTCACAAGCATAGAGTACATTTTTTGAATTACCTGAGGTTGAGATAGCAAGCAAGATATCTCCAGCGTTACTCAATCCATATACTTGTTGGGCAAAAATTAAATCTGGTGCTTTGTCGTTTGAATAAGCTGTTATTAGAGATGTTTCTCCTACAAGTGATATTGCAGTCAAAGGTTCTTCCAAATTCTCAATATAATACTGGCTGTTTTGCGGAAATTTATCTTCAATTTGCTCTTGAATTTCTATCGGAATTTTTCTTTTTAATCTAAATGACTTCATCAATTCACCAGCTATATGTTGCGAATCAGATGCACTACCACCATTTCCACATATCAGCAATTTATTCTTATTTTGATAGCAATTAATAAGCATTTCAACTGACAGCAAGATGTCTTGTTTACAAATATCTAAGGTTGGATATCTTTCTATGAGATTATCTATAATTTTTACAGCTGCAATTTTCATATTTTACTCCATAATAGTTTTTTATCTTAATATAACGTCCAAGATTGAGTACCTTTTTCTGTAAAACTTGTTAGAACAACTTTACCTTTTTTTGTTTTCAGTTTTTCTACAAGTTCAAATCTTTTGACAGGATCACAAATAATCATCATAAATCCACCACCACCAGCACCACTTATTTTAGCTGCCTTTCCTCCATTTTCCATAATAAAATCATAAATTTCATCAATTTCAGGATTAGATATTACTGAGGCTACACTTTTTTTTGCTTCCCAACCTTTTTTTAGGCTTTCAGCAAAACCATCAAAATCCCCCTTAAGTATACATTCTTTCATCTTAAGTGTCATTTTTTTTAGTTCATGCATAGCTTCTATTGATGTTTTGTTTTTAGTTTTTGTAGATTTTATCTGTTCATCAATTATCTTTGCACTATCTCTTGAAGTTCCAGTATAATAAAGTATCAATGAATTTTCAATTTCATTTTTTATCCATTTTTTAATCCTTAACGGATTTACTATTACTCTGTGTTTATCATAAAACTCAATAAAATTTAATCCACCAAAAGTAGCTGCATACTGATCTTGCTTGCCACCTGAAAGGCCTATCTCTTCACGCTCTATTTCATATGCCATATATGCCATATCATATTCACCTAGCGGCAAATTTTTCCATTCCATAAAAGCTTTTATAATTGCCACTACCATAGTAGACGACGAACCAAGTCCACTACCTGATGGAGCATCAGAGTAGGTTGTCATTTTGAAAGAAAGACTCTCACCATTTAAAAAATCTCTATAAATTCTGTTATAGACACCCTTGTGTAACAACAAATTTCCTTCAAGTTCTATCTGATTCTTAAAATCACAAATAAATCTTTCCTTAATATCTGAAGCATAAAATTCTATTTTTCCATTATCGGTAATCTCTATAGTACAGTATGCATACATATTAATAGTAACATTCAATACAGTTCCACCATATTCATCACAATATGGAGAAACATCAGTTCCACCACCTGATAATCCCAGTCTTAAAGGAGCTTTTGATCTAATAATCATAAAATATTACACCTATCTATCAATATAATTTCCAATTTTCTTAATCCTATCTCTCCAGTAATTCAACAAATCTTCCATAGTTGTATCAAATGGTATCTCAGGTTGCCATCCAGTATGATTTTTAAATTTTGTTGTGTCTGGTACCTGTAAGTCAGCATCTATAGGCCTTAATCTAACAGGATCTGTTTCAACATTTATATCTTTAACAGTAGATAGTGATAACAACTTGTCCAACATTTCTCTTACACTACAGCTAAATGAACCACCTATGTTATAATATTCTCCTGCAATAGGATTTACTGTGACGAGCATATAATATGCTCTAACGGCATCTCTTACATCAGCCCAAGTTCTAAGGGAATCAAGATTGCCAGTTTTTACTACGGGGTCTATTAATCCCGCTTCTATCAATGCTATTTGTTTTGCAAATGTTGATTCTGCAAAAACATCGCCTCTCCTTGGACCTGTATGAGTAAACATTCTTGTAGTCATAATAGTCATTCCATAGGCTTCTGCATAGTATCGTCCTACTAAATCTGTACCTACTTTTGAAATAGCATAAGGTGACGCTGGGTGGAAAGAACATTCTTCGTTAATTGGTAACTTTTCTCTTGGTACTCTTCCAAATACTTCTGATGAAGCGCAGACATGTATAATAGGATTTAATTCTAAAATACGAACTGCTTCTAATAGTCTTGTTGTTCCAATTACATTTGTATTTAGCGTATCTTCAGGTGCTGTAAAACTTGTAAGCGGATAACTTTGAGCAGCAAGGTGAAAAATATAATCAGGCTTAACCTCTTTCAGAACATTTATCAATGAAGCTTGGTCATTTAAATCTCCATAGTGTACAAATACCCTATCTTTAGAATTAATTCTATCCATTAAATGATTTATATTGTCAAGAGGACTTCTCCATCTTTGCATTCCATGTATATCCCAATCCGTATTATCTAATAAATAATCCGCAAGATGTGACCCCACCATACCTGTCATACCAGTAATAAGCGCTTTTTTCATAGCATTCTCCTTAAATTATAATTCATCATTAAACTCTAACATCAAATTATCATAAAAACTATTGTTGAATATATCTAGATGTTCAGAAAAAATTTTAGATTTCATTTGTATTATTTTTGATCTATTTATCCAAAAATCATCTTTATTTTCTATCTCATAATTAACATTTTCATTTAAAAAATAATTTAACATATCAATAATTTGTATCCTTGAAACGGATTCAATTCCACCAAAATTTATTAGAGAAGAATCTATTTCATCCCACTTATTAATTAATAAAAATATGGCATTTTTAAGTTGTTTCATTGTAATAATGTTTCTATAGAAAGGATGATACACCTTCAGCATATCATTTTTCTCCAAACAATTAAAGTAATATTTTGTAAACCTATCCTTTTTAGAAAAAACATAAGATAATCTAATAGCTTTAAAGTTCTTATTAGTCTTAAATTCATCTTCTACCAATTTTTTCATTTTACCATAGTTGGATTTGGGATTTGTTCTACAAGAATCATCAATTATCTGATGTTCTTTATTTTCAAAAACAGCATCACTAGAAAAAAAAATAACTTTATTATTCATTTCTAACGCTCTTTTAATTATTCTTTTAGTGTTGAATACATTTACTTTATAAGATTCCTTGTAATTATTTTGGCATTCTTCTATAGATGATATTGCAGAAAGAAATAGTATAAATTGATTACTTTCTAGAAAATTAAAATTTAAGTTATCTAAATTCAAATCCAATACATTATTTGAATTTTCTTCGGTTCTTGAAATAGTAACAACCTCTCTTCCTTTTAATCTCAAAAAATCAACTAACTCTCTGCCAACATATCCAGAACTTCCTATAATTAGAATTTTTTTCTTCACTAATTTACACCTCATTGAAAATACTCAAAAAATAGTTAATTGCTGCTTTTTCAGAATATTTAATTTTTATAAAATTTAATGAATTCTTAGTTTGTATTTTACATTCTTCTTTGCAGTCATATAGTTCAAGAACTCTTCTCGCAAAATCATTATCTTCATCACTTGGAACAATGTCAATATTAGGTAATCCTTCTATCCCGATAGAAGTCGAAACAATTGGTATTTGATGGTACATAGCTTCTATAAGTTTTCCTTTTACTCCAGCGCCATACCTTAAAGGTATTATACAAACTCTATTATTCTCATATAATTGCTTTAATTTATCTTCAGAAACATACCCATGAACAATAATATTTTTATTCTTTAAACTTAGTAATTCTTCAGGAGGATTGGAGCCTGCTATATTTAAAATAAGGTTAGATTTTTTTTCAAGAATTAAAGGAAATACTTTATTTATAAACCATTTTATTCCATCATAATTTGGTGAGTGAGAAAAACCTCCAACAAATAATATGTCTTTTCTTAGTTCAAAAGATTTACCTTCATTTTCAAATTTTTCAAATATAAATATAGGGGCAATACTAACATTATTTACTTTATATTCCTCATGTAATATTCTTCTTTCTTCTTCACTTAATGTCAAAACAACATCTGCCTTTTTCATTAAGTTTAACTCTCTACTCTTCCATAACTGAGATGATTTTAAAAGTTCTTCTTTACCAGTTATCTTGTATTCTCTTTCTTCTCGTAAAAAATGTAAATCGCATAAATTATATATGATCTTAATATTACTATTACTATTACAAAAATAATCTATATATTTTTCCGATATGTGAGGTCTATTTAAAAAAACATAATCAAGATATTCAGAATTTATTTTTATCCACTCTTTCCAATTGTTAGCATAGTACGGACCATATAAAACCTCTATTCCAAACTCCTGTAATTCTGATGTGTAAGGTTCATGTTTGAAGTAATTATCTCCAATAAATTTGACATTAAGTCCCATTTTAACAAATAATTTAAGATATTGGTATATAGTTCTACTTCCAGCATCTTTATCATAATGTGGTACATAGTGGTCGATAACTAATATAGTTTTTTTATTAGAGCTTCTATCTCTTGCCTTAAATAAATTTTCACCATTTACATAGTGTTCTTTTTGCAAAACATTCTTCCATTTGTCAAAAAGTTTCTTTTGATTTTCTAATTGATATGCTTTTATTCCTGTATTAGTATCTGTTCCATTACTAATACCTTCAAAATGCACAACTACAGATTTAGGTTGGTACATTACTTTGTAACCTTTTCTTCTTACTTCAAAAGCAAGATCCGAGTCTTCACAATATGCAGGAATATATCTCTCATCAAATCCACCAATCTCTTCCCAAATGTCTTTTGCTATCAACATACTTGCACCTGAAACGTAGTCAACTTCCTTGACATAATTGTACTCAGGCATTTCTGAGTCTGCTCTGTTTCCATAATTCCATGCACTTGCATCATTCCAAAAAATCCCACCCGCTTCTTGCAGCTTGCCATCAGGATAGACAAGTTTTGAACCTACTAAACCAACTTTTTCAAAATTGTTAAAAATATCTATTAATTTGACTATTGAATTTTTTTGAATATTGGTATCATTATTTAAGAAATACAAATAATTTCCTCTTGCTTTTTTTGAAGCATTATTACAATTTAATAAAAAACCAAGATTTTTTTCATTTCTTATTAGAATTATATTCTTTATTATATTGTTTATATCTAATGTCTTATCACTAGACACATCATCCGCTATTATTATTTCGTATGATATTTCAGAAGTATTTTCAACTATTGATTTAACACAATTATAGGTATATTCAAATTGATTATATACCGGTATTATAATTGAAACATTAATATCAGAAAAATAAGGAACAACTATTTCATCATAATCTATAGTATCAATATCTAATACTTCTAATTTCTCTTGTTCATTTATTTTAGTATTAAATTCATTAAATTGTTCCAATTTTTCTATTGTTCTTTGAGTGCCCTCATTTGACATCATCGTTTTCAATTTCTTAATGTTTGCAAAATTGAGTTTACTAAAATATAACTTAGGATTTCTTATTGAGTTCATCAAAAGCTTTGCTAACAAATATCCTTTTGTACCTTTAGGTAGCAAAATTTTTGCTATTTTTTTTGTAATATAAAAAGGAAAGTTAACTATCCTCCATCTCCATCTTCGTTTAATATTTGAAAGTTCTCTATCGCTTTGTAGCAAAAGCTCTATATGTCCTTTTTTATTATTTAACTCTATTTCTAGATTATTTAACTCTGTTTTTAGATTATTTAACAAAATTGAATTTTTATCATTTATTTCCTGTATTCTTTTTTCATTATCTTTTAATATTTTGTTGATTTCAGATTCTTTTTCCAAATTCAATTTTTCAAACTCAAGTTCTTTTTCTAGTCTTAATCTTTTAGCTTCCAATTGCTTTTCAGATATGATGTTATCTAATTTTAGTTTATTTTCATGTAATAAATTTTCTATCTCCAATTTTTTTTGAGATAGTATTGTATCTATTTCATTTTGTTTTTCAAATTGTAAATTTTCAATTTCTTTTGTATAACTATCTAATTTATATTGTAGTGTTAATTCATCACAATATTGATTACAGTATCCGTCACCTCCATACAAATCTCCATTTCTTAAAATAACTTTTGACCAAATAAACTCTTCTAGTTTATCATAGATATCAGAATTTAATATATTAAGGTAACTTTTAATCTGTTCAAATGTTATCTTTGTATTAGTAATAGATCTGTTAAATGCTATTTTAGTTGCATAATATAAAATGAAGTTCAAAGGAACATTATTAAAAAACCATTCCTGATCAAAGAAAATCAAATTTCCATCATCATAAAATGCATTATAGAATGTCATATCTATGAATCCATACTCCATTATAGGCGTTGACTCTATTTTAGATGAAAGTGAAACATCAATTTCATCCAAAATATTCTTTCCTGAGACTATTTTTGATGACTTTAAAAGGTTATTTTTTAATTCATCAATCATATGAAAAATTGATTTTAAATCATTATTTTGTAAAAAATTTTCAAAAGCCTTATCAGCTCTAATACCATTATAGATTTTTGATATTATTTTTCCATCTTTATACTGTGTTTTTATTAAGTCTATTTTTCTTTCAGACAAATAGACTTCATTTTTATATGTCTGTTCTACATGTTTAATCGCTTCATTACTTGCAGGAGATTTTATAACTACCCCATCTGATTCTATAGTTGTAATCACATTGTATTCTTTCTTACATTCGCTTCTAGAAGATACAAACAATGAGTATTCACCATCAAGATCCTTAGATGAAGACTCTACAAGGAACGAATTAGCAAAAAATCCAATTACATTGTTTTCAATAATATCCTTATATAATTTTTTTTCTTTTGCTACAAGTAAACTGTTTCTTGAATAAGTAAAAGATATCTTTTCAAAATCATTGTGACTGGGTATATACCCATCTGTAAAAATCATTGTAGGAAACTTATAATCTGGGAAAACATAGTAAAATCTATTATATCTTAATTCCGATAACTCAAGGATTTTTTCCAAATCATTTTTAGAAAATGTTTTTGCAGTATTTTTCTCAGGATAACCTTCAATACCTACAAAAGGTTTTTGAATATGATCTTCAGAAGCGCCCAACCAATATTTTAAACCAAATCTATTTTCAATAGCAAATAGTAATATTCCATCATCTTTAAGTAATTTTTTAGCAGATTTTATAAACTCTACGTAAGGATTTTCTCCACTATAGAATATACCTGCATATTCCAAGACTCCAATAAAAACAACATAATCATACTTTTTATTAATACTAATGTTATTGACATCTCCAGTTAAAACTTCAAGATTATCCCTATCTTTATATCTTTCCCTTATTATATCTGCCCTGAGATCATTCATTTCTACAGCGGTTACATGACTACACTTGTCACAAAGTAAACCGGTTAGGCTACCCATACCAGCACCAATTTCTACTACAGTTGAGTTTTTCTTGAATTTATAAAAATTTAGTATATTCTCTCTAACTTTTGAAAACGTATTATTAATAGTATAATTATAATCCCTAGCAATAAGTTCTTGTATTTCTTGTTCATTGTGATTTTGGACGATATTTAGAATTTCAGTTTCAATTTGACTACCATCTGAATAAACTTTTTTTCCATTTTGATTTTCTAAAATCATTATATCAATATCTCCTACTTCAATTCATTTTCATATTGTTCACATACATCTAAAGGATTACCATCCATTTTTATCTTTCCTTTTTCTATCCATATTACACGATTACATAGTTCTTTTATCTGTTTAAGTGAGTGAGATACCATTAAAACAGTTGTTCCTCCACTCATCATATTCTTCATCTTATTAATACTCTTATTAGAGAAATGTGCATCCCCAACGGACAATATTTCATCTACAATTAATATCTCAGGTTCTACTAAAGTCGCAATAGAAAAAGCTAGTCTCATCATCATACCTGTTGAAAATGTCCTAACTTGTTGATCCATAAAATCATTTAATTCAGAGAATTCTACTATTTCATCATATTTTTCATCTAAAAATTTCTTACTATATCCTAATACTGCACCATTAAGATAAATGTTCTCTCTTGCCGTTAAGTCAGTATCGAAACCTGCTCCCAGTTCTAATAAAGGGGCTATTTTCCCATTAATTTTTATTGAACCACCAGTAGCAGGTATTACTCCTGAAATAATTTTTAACAAGGTACTTTTCCCAGCTCCATTTTTACCAATTATACCACATACCTCACCTTTTTCAATCGTAAAAGAAATATCATCAACTGCCTTAAAGTAATTGTAATTTACCTTCCTCTTTAGTAAATTCACGATGTATTCTTTTATACTTTTTATGTTTTCTCTCTGAATCCTATATTCCATTGTCAAATTCTTTATTTCTATCATTGTTTCCTCTATATATTTAAAATGAAATTTTTCTGAGCTTTTTTAAATATAGATATTCCCACTGTAAGAGAAATTATCGAAAAAGCTATACAATAAATATGAGTGTTTAAACTTGGTAAAACACCATCAAGTATAACCATTCTCACATACTTTATATAATGATACATAGGATTCATTTTAATAATTATCATAAAATTATCTGGTATTATACTCTCTGGATAAAATAGTGGTGTAAGATAAGTCCATAATGTCAAAAATATACCATATAAAAATTGCGTATCTCTAAAATACACCATCATAGATGATAATATCAAACTTACGCCTACAGAGAATAATAACATGCAAATTATAGGGTATATCATTGCAAAATAATATATATTAGGAGTAATTCTTTGTATTATGACTATTATAATCAATGCAAAAAAGGCAAGAAAGAAATTAATCAAGCTTGACAAAACCTTAGATACAGGAAAAATATATTTAGGTATATAAACTTTTGTTATAAGTCCAGCATTTCCTGTAATTGATATAAGAGCTTGGGATGTTGATTCTGTAATAAAATTAAACATAACAGATCCGCTTAATAGATAAATAGCATAATTATTTATATCCCATTTAAATAAACCTGAAAACACCATATATTGAACTACCATTACTAAAAGAGGATTCAATAAGCTCCATAATATTCCAAGAATGCTTCTTTTATACTTAGTTTTAAAATCTCTAGAAACAAGCTGAGATAATAAAAACTTATATTTAAATAATTCCATAATTAAAATTCCATTTCCTTGTTATATCTTTTCTTCCAAAATCTTGATCATATAAAGACCATATTCAGACTTCATCAAAGGTCTTGCAAGTTCCAACAAATGCTCTCTGTCAATGTAACCTTTCCTATATGCTATTTCTTCAATACAAGATACATATAGTCCTGTTCTTTTTTGGAGAGTATGGACAAAATTTGCCGCTTCAAGCAAGCCATCATGTGTTCCTGTGTCAAGCCATGCCATACCTCTACCAAAGAGTTCTACCTTGAGTTTGCCTCTTCTCATATACTCTTCATTTACAGATGTTATTTCAAGCTCTCCTCTTTTTGACGGTTTTACATTTTTTGCTATCTCTACAACATCATTGTCATAAAAATATAGTCCAGGAATCGCATAATTGGATTTAGGATTTTGTGGTTTTTCTTCTAATGATATTACATTTCCGTCTTTGTCAAATTCTACTACACCAAAGTCCTGAGGATTGCTTACATAATATCCGAATATAGTGGCACCATTTTTGTTATCTACCGCTCTTTTGAGCATCTCAGAAAAGCCTCTTGAGTAAAATATATTATCACCAAGTACAAGGCATACTCTATCACTTCCAATGAATTGTTCTCCAATAATAAATGCCTCTGCTAAACCATTAGGATTTTCTTGTACTGCGTATTGAAGATTTAAACCAAAATCTGACCCATCACCAAGTAAATCTTGATATAAGTGTATGTCTTGTGGTGTTGATATTACTAATATTTCTCTTATATCAGCTAACATCAATGTAGATAGCGGATAGTAAATCATGGGTTTATCGTATATCGGAAGTATCTGTTTAGATATTGACTTAGTCACAGGATAGAGTCTTGTTCCTGAACCCCCTGCAAGTATTATTCCTTTCACACAAATCACCATTCTAAAATTATTTGTTTGTTGTTCTCAATAAAATTTATACAATTACTAACTCAACTTAACAATATAAAAACTACATTAAAAGACTGATATTTAAATATAACTTTCTAAAAATATAATAATATTATTTGCATATTATTTCTGATTTTTCTTTTTCTTGATATAAAAATATTGAGAAATGTCGTTCAAAATTATACATAATGTTGATTAATATTATACATAATGTAAAATAATAAAGATTAGATTTATATTAATATTTCAACTAATATCTCAACAATCTTAGTTTTAAAAATAAATATTAAGATACAATCTGAAATTTTAATTTGTTTGTTGTTGTAAAATGAAAAAAAATTATAAAATATTAATCATAAACAACCTTGCTTCTTAATCCAACAACCCCTTTTTGTAACTCCAATCAGGCTTTATCACTTGACGGGCTCTTGATACACATAACGCTCCTGCAGGAACATCTTTTGTAATTGTTGAACCGGCAGCAATATATCCTTTTTCTTCTACTGTAACAGGTGCTACAACATTAGAGTTGGAACCTATGAAGGCATTATCTTTGATTATAGATCTTTGCTTATTTTTACCGTCGTAGTTTACAAATATTACACCACAACCTATATTTACCTTTTTGCCTATTCCAGCATCTCCAACATAAGCAAGATGAGATGCCTTGCTACCATCATCCATTGATGAGTTTTTGACTTCAACAAAGTTTCCTATCTTTACTTTTTTTCCAAGCTTTGAATTAGGTCTTAAATGCGCATATGGCCCAACTGTAGTTGAATCACCTACGAAACTATCTTCTATAAATGAACATTTAAGAACCACATCATTGGCAATTTTACTGTTTATAATCTTATTTTCACAATATATTATACAATTCTCACCTACTACAGTGCCATTTGTCAATACATTGTGAGGATAGATTACTGTATCTTTACCGATACACACATCCTTTTCTATATATATAGTGAGGGGATCTATAAGCGTTACACCGTCTTCCATATGTTTTGCATTTATTCTTTTTTGGATTATTAACCTTGCCTCTTCAAGTTGTGCTCTGGTGTTAATTCCAAATATCTCTTCTTTATCTATATGTTCTACACTTATTTTTTTATCTTGATTTTTCAATATTTCAAATAAATCTGTCAAATAGTATTCGCCCTTAGCGTTGTTATTTGAGAGTTTATCTATATTTTCTATTATTAAACTTCCTTTAATGAGATACATTCCGGCATTGATTTCTCTTATCATTCTTTGATTATCGTCAGCGTCTTTTTCCTCAACAATTTTTTCAAATCTCCCTTGAGAATCTTTTACTATTCTTCCATATCCAAATGGATTTTCAACTATACTTGAAAGTATTACTGCATCGCTTGTATTTTGCTCTATTATTTTTTCAATACTTTCTTTTTTAACCAAAGGTGTATCTCCACACAATATAAGTATGTCATCATCAGGATTAAGAAATTCCTTTGTTATCATAACGGCATGACCTGTGCCAAGTTGTTCTTTTTGTTCAGTATAATTAACTGTATCCTTATAGTAGTCTTGAATTTGTTCTTTCTTATATCCTACAACAAAAATAGGTTTTTTGTCTGAAATTTCCTTTGCCAAATCATAAATATATTTCGACATAGGTTGCCCCATTATTTCGTGCATTACCTTTGCTTTTTCTGATTTCATACGAGTACCTTTTCCGGCGCATAATACCACCACTTGAACAGACATCTTTACACTCCTAAATTCTCAATATTATTTTTAAGAAAACTAATTGCCACTATTGATTTTCCATCTAATATATCTTGATTTTTGATATAGTCAACTACATCATCTAAAGATACTTCTATGGTGGTACAACTATCATTATCTATATTTTCTGCGACTTTGTTCACTCTTGCAAAGTATAGATGTACTTTTTCATCAGAGTATGATACCGCCGGATAAAAACTATATGCTTTTTTAATATTAATAATTTCATACCCAAGTTCTTCCATCATTTGAGCTTTCAATACATCAATATGATTTTCAGAAGAATCTATCCTTTTATTGGGTACTTCTAAAGAAAACTTTTCTATAGACTTCCTATAAATTTTATCAAGCACCAATTTATTATCTTGCAAAAGAGCAATTATCATCAAAGTTCCATTGTGTTCTACCAATTCTCTTTGTGCATAACCCTTTTGTTTTTCAACTGTACAAACTTTAAGCGAGATATATTTACCTGTATATATGTCTTTTTGTGATACCGTGGACTCCACATTTTCTAAGTCCATTATATTCACCTCCAAAAATTTATAAAGAGTTTTTACTTAGTAATTCTTTTGCATGTTCCAATGCTTTGATAGACTTTGTACTTGCATCCATCATCTTAGCTATTTCATGCACCCTTTGATTTTGTGTAAGAATAGTTGCTTTAGTAAGTGTAGATAAATCATCTTCCTCCTTATATACATTAATATGATTTTGCGCATATGAAGCTATTTGACCCTGGTGTGTAATACATAAAACCTGTCTTGTTTTAGAAATATCCTTAAGTTTTTTTCCTACCGCTTCACTTGCAAGACCACTTATACCTGTATCTATTTCGTCAAATACCATGGTCTTTTCATATTCTGAAGATATGGTATTTTTCAAAGCAAGCATAAATCTGGATATTTCACCACCAGACGCTACTTTGTTGAAAGATTTTACATCCTCCCCCTTATTAAATGAAATCTTAAATAATACATCATCCACTCCTTTCGGAGTGAATTTATCAAGAGAACTTATATTTATCATAAAATTTACATTTTTCATTCCCAGTGTTTCAAGTTCAGATATTATCTGATTTTCGAGTTTACTTTTCTCTTTTTTCCTTATTTCACTTAAAACAGATGATTCATTTAAAAGCTGAGATTCGAGTTTTTTTAGCTTTTCCTTTATTGACAATACTTTTTCTTCATATTGCTCATAAAAGTTTGCTTCCTTCTTTGCTTTATTTAGAAATTCAATAACTTTCTCATATCCGTCACCATACTTGCTGTAGATCTTGTTAATCTCATCATATCTGTCTTCTAATAGAGTCTTAGAGTTTTCGTCATAGTCATACTTACTTGTATTGTCTCTTACTAAGTATGCAAGTTCTTCAAGCATATAGTATTGTTCATTCAAACTTTGACTGATATTCTTCAGGCTCTCATCAAAATCTGCAAATTCTTCAAACTCATCCACATATTTCTTTAATATTCTGAGTATGTTATCAGACTTAGCATACAAATCTTCATACAGCCCATCTATAGACTTTGAAATTTGTTGTGAGCTTTCTATTATTTGAAGCTTGTCTTCTATCTGCTTGTCTTCATCTTTCTTCAGATTCAATTCCTCAATCTCTTGTATCTGAAAATTTAACAAGTCAAGCTCTTTTTCGTTCTTTTCTTTGTCATAGTTTTCATATAGCTCTTGATACTCTTTTTTTAGTTTAATATATTCACTATATGTCTTTTGATAAGAGATGTAAGAGTTTGTTTTTCTTATACCGATAAATGAGTCTAAAATATTGATATGGTTACTTTCTTCAAGCTCATTAAACTCATTTTGACCATGAATATTGATAAGATATGAGGCTATCTTTTTTAAAAAAGATATGTTTACATTCTTGGAATTAATTTTACACAGACTCTTTCCGTCTGCATATATTTCTCTTTTTAAGATTATTACATTGTCATCTATATCTATATCCTCTTCTTTTAATATATTTTCCAACAACTTTTTTGTATTGTCTTTAATAAAAAAAGTAAGTTCTATTATAGATTTTTTGCAACCTTTTCTGACAAAAGTCCTGTCTGCCCTTTTTCCTAAAGCAAAAGAAATAGCATCTATCATTATTGATTTACCTGAACCTGTTTCTCCGGTAAACACAGTAAACCCTTCTTCTATATCTAATTCCAACTTGTCTATAAGTGCAAAATTTTCTATATATAGTTGATTTAACAACTCATACCTCCATAAGAGACTTTATTTTTTATCCAAGCATTCATGAGAAACTTCTACAATTTCATTTATTTTCATATCTTCAAAATTATACACTGTATTTGAAAAATATGCAAGATATTCTATATTACCTTTTTGACCTTTTATCGGCGAAAAAGTGAGATTTTTTATATAAATCTCACTTTTTCTTGCATAATCTATTACTTGTTTTATTACTCTTTTATGCACCGAAATATCTCTTACTATGCCATTTTTACCAACTTCATGCCTTTGAGATTCAAATTGTGGTTTGATTAGAGATACTACTTCAAATTCTTCTGAAAGAAATTCTTTTAATTTGGGAAAAATAATTTTTAAAGAGATAAACGAAACATCAATTACAGCAAAATTTATTTCATCTAAGATTTTTTCTCTTTCCAAATATCTGAAGTTTGTCCGCTCCATACATACTACTTTCTCATTAATCCTGAGTTTATAGTCAAGTTGTCCATACCCCACATCTATGCTATAGACTTTCGAAGCTCCGTTTTGTAGCATACAGTCGGTAAATCCACCTGTAGATGCCCCTATATCCATGCATATTTTTGAATCTACACTTATCTCAAACTCCTGAAGTGCTTTTTCCAACTTTAATCCGCCTCGCCCTACATATGGGATAGCTTCAGACTTTGTTGTAATTATTGCACTTTCTTCAACATTTGTTCCAACTTTGTCAACAAGAATATTATCTACAAAGACATTGCCTGCCATTATATTTGATTTTGCTTTTTCTCTTGATGTAAATACGCCTTTTTCCACCAGCAATACATCCAGTCTCTTCTTCATATCTTTACCTTATTTATATGTTAAACTAAAAAATTTTATATGTTAAACTAAAAAATCAATATAGTATAAATTTAGTTTTGTTTTAAATTTATTGTTTCAAGAATTTTTTCTGAAATATTTTCTTTTGTAAATCCATATCTTTGATAAATTTTTTCAACATTTCCATGAGGAATAGCTTCATTTGGAAATGCAAAAGGTATAAGTTTAGGGTTTTTTCCAGTTTTAGATATATAGTCATATATTATTGATGAAAACCCGCCAAGTCTTACTCCATCTTCCATTGTAAATATATACTTGTCATCTAATAAAGTATCCATTACAAGAGAGTCTACGGGTTTTAATCTTCTTGAATTTATCACTTTTATGTCTATACCATGATTTTCTTTAAGATGGGAAGACACTTCCATTGCAAGACTTAGCATCTTTCCTGTTGCTAATATGCTAATATCTCCCACATCTGACAATACTTCCCAACCTGTTACATCTTTGGAGTTTTTATCAAAGCCCAAATTATATGTTATTCCACGTGGAAATCTTATTGCAACAGGTGTTTTTTTACTTTTTAGTGAACATATCATCTTTTCCATTTCTATGGCATCTTTTGGTGAGTATATCTCAATATTAGGCATGCTCGCAAGATAAGAGATATCAAACATTCCGTTATGTGTCTCACCGTCTTCGCCTACAACACCTGCTCTGTCAATCAAAAAAGTGACAGGGAGGTTCTGAAGACAGACATCATGAAGTATCTGGTCATATGCTCTTTGCAAGAAAGTGGAATAAATTGCAACATAAGGTCTTATACCTGACATTGCAAGCCCTGCAGCTATTGTTACTGCATTTTCTTCTTCCATCCCAACATCGACAACTCTACCGGGATATTTTTTGGAAAGACTGTCAAGTCCTGTACCCTTTATCATTGCAGCAGATATAGCAACGGCTTTTTCGTCTTTTTCAAATAAATCTGTAAGAGATTTTCCTACTATATCTGAAAATGTCTCTTTGTTTGAAGGCTCTATTTTTTGTGAAGGCTCAAATTTCCCTACACCGTGATATGTTGCAGGATCTTCCTCAGCAAAACTGTATCCTTTACCTTTTTGAGTCACTACATGTAGTAACTTTGGACCTTTAATCTTTTTCATCTCATTTAGTGCATTGACAAGTTCAAAATAATTATGTCCATTTATTATACCAAAATATTTTATCCCGAATTCTTGGAATATGGAACTTGAAATTGTAATATCTTTTATCTTATCTTTTACTATTTTGACAATATTTGTTGTGCTTTCACCTATTACAGGTATTGAAGATAGAGCATTTTTAACATTTAAAGCAAAGTTTCTGTAATTTTTGTTTACTCTTAGTTTTGAGAGATGCTTTGCAATGCCACCGACATTTTTATCAATGGACATTTCATTATCATTTAAAACTATCAGTACATCTAAATTTGAGTGCCCTAAAAAATTAAGCCCCTCTAAAGCAAGTCCGCTACATATAGAACTGTCTCCAATTATAGATACTACTTCGTAATCTTCTTTATTTAAGCTCTTTGCAATAGCCATTCCTATACCAGCTGATATTGATGTAGAGCTGTGACCTGTGTTAAATGCATCATGATTGCTTTCACTGGTCTTTGGAAAACCGCTAAGACCATCTAACTGTCTCAGCGTGGAAAATCCATCCTTTCTTCCTGTCAAAATCTTGTGGACATAGCTTTGATGACCTACATCAAATATAAGTTTGTCTTTATTTGTATCAAATACACTGTGAAGTGCAAGTGTAAGTTCTACAGCTCCAAGGTTTGATGCTAAATGTCCTCCGGTTTTTGACACCTTTTCTATTAAAAATCTTCTTATATCTCTTGCGAGATACCTCATCTCTTTTGGTGATATTTTTTTGATGTCCCCGGCTTCCTGAATTTTATCTAAGTATTCGTACATAATTATCCCTTTTGTCAAAAATTTCTATTTCCTATATAGTCAGCAAGTTCTATAAAAAACCTCACTTTTTTATTATCTATTTTTGATATTTCCTTTTTTGCATTTTCTATGTGACTTTTAAGCTTTAACTTTGATTCTTTCAAACCAAAATACTTTGGATAGGTGTTTTTTCCTGATTGCTGATCCTTGCCGATAGATTTACCTACTATTTCTTTATCTCCAATTATATCCAAGATATCGTCTGAAATTTGAAAAGCCATGCCTATATCATATGCGTAGTTTTCAAGATAGGTAATATATTCCTTTTTGCAACCTGATATATGTCCTGCAGACAAAATCGAGGCTATAATTAGCTTTGCTGTCTTGTTATAATGTATATATTTCAAATTTTTTATGTTTATATCTTTATTTTCATTTATTACATCACTTACCTGCCCACCTATCATACCAAATATGCCTGAATTTTTTGCTATAAGTCTACACGCAAGTACATTATCACTTATATTATTTTCATAAAGAAAGTCAAACAGTATTTCATATGATAAATTAAGAAGTGAATCACCTGCAAGAATAGCAATATCTTCACCGTATACCTTGTGATTAGTGGCTTTTCCACGTCTTAAATCATCGTTATCCATAGCTGGCAAATCGTCGTGTATCAGCGAATATGTATGTATCATTTCAAGTACACAGGCAATGTCCAAATATTTTTCAAAATCTATATCAAAAAGTTTAAGAGTTTCTACAAAAAGCACAGGTCTTAGTCTCTTGCCACCACCAAGTAGTGAATATGACATGGCTTCGACAATTATTTGAGAGTTGTCGAGTTTTATGTCCATCATTTTTTTTAGATGTTTTTCTATTATTATTTTATCATCTTCCATAATCGTTTTAATGTCCATAAAACCCTCACTATAAATGTACTTCAATAATTTGCTTATTCTATAAGAAATTAATCAAAAAAAATTTTCATAAATATCTAATAGTTCTCTAAATCTAAAAGTAATTGATACTTTCCATTCCATACCAACTCTACCGTTCCTATTTCGCCGTTTCTGTGTTTGGCAATTATAACTTCCGTTATATTTTTCTTTTCAGTTTCTTCATTAAAAAGTTCGTCTCTGTACAAAAACATAACTATATCTGCATCCTGCTCTATGGCTCCGGATTCTCTAAGGTCAGAAAGCCTAGGCTTGTGATCAGATCTGTTTTCTGATGCTCTTGATACCTGAGATAATGCTACAATAACACAATTTAGCTCTTTTGCCAGTATCTTGAGTCCTCTCGATATCTTAGATATCTCTTGTTGTCTGTTTTCAGAGTTTGCCTCAGGCAGCATCAGCTGAATATAGTCTATTACTATCATATCCAGTCCCTGTTGCATCTTAAGTTTTCTACATTGTGACCTTATCTCCACAAGGTTGATGTTTGCTGTCTGATTGACATAGATATTATTGTCTGCAATAACAGAAATCGAATTTACTATTTTCATCCAGTCTTCTTCTTCAAGCTCTCCACTTTTGAGCTTTCCAAGTTCCACCTTACATTCGGCAGCCAATAGCCTTAAGGCTAATTGAGTATCAGCCATTTCCAGTGAAAATACTGCGACTTTGGCACCCTTTTTAGCGGCATTGTTGGCAAGATTAAGAGCAAATGCCGTCTTACCTACAGCCGGTCTTGCTCCAACTACAATCAAATCAGTTCTTTGGAGACCGTTTGTTATATAGTTCAAATCTATAAAACCTGTGTCAAGACCTGTCATGCTTCCCTTATTTTTATAATTTTGTTCAATCACATCATAAGTGGACATAAGAACATTTTTTATGTGCCTTAGTGACTTTGTATTGCTTTCATTTGAAATATCAAACATCGTCTTTTCAGACATTTCGAGGACTTCGTCAACAGCCTTTCCTGAGTTTGCTTCTCCTATAATCTTGTTACAGGCACTTACTATTTGCCTTAACTTAGATTTTTCCTTTACTATTTTTGCATAAGATTCTACATTTTGAGTGTAGTCGGTAGTAGAAGGCAGTTTAGCAATATACGAATAGCCCCCTACATCTTCTAAGTTAGCTATACTTCTTATTTTTTCTGTTAATGTCAATAAGTCTATAGGTATACTTTCCTTAAAAAGTTCTAACATTACAGAATAGATTGTCTTATGAGCAGTATAGTAAAAATCCTCGCTGTCAAGTATACTTGATATTTCAGTTATTGCATCATTTGATATAAGTATGGATCCAAGTACAGATTGCTCAGCTTTTTGTGAGATTGTTATACTTTCTGAGTCCATTTCCTTCTGACTTACTTGAATATTGCTTTCCATACATTTTCTCCCATGTCAAATGCTTATTTTATTTCTTTAACCTCTATCTTCAAATCACAATTTACTTCAGTAAATAGTTTTAATTTTACAGTAAATGTACCTATCATTTTAATAGGTTCTTTCATATCTATTTTTTTCTTATCTATACTTATATTTTTTTGCTTTTTCAACTCATCTTCTATATCTTTTGTAGTTATTGAGCCGAATAATTTCTGACCTTCACCGGCTTTTGCTTGTATCACTAAAGTTTGATTTTCAAGTTTTGATTTAATTTCAAGAGCTTCCTGTTTTTCTATATCAAGCTTATGTTGTTTTGAGCTGTTTTTTTGATTCAACAAATTTATATTTTGTTTATTAGCTTCTTGTGCTAAACCCTTAGGAAAAAGCATATTTCTTGCATAACCGTCTGATACTTCTTTGACATCTCCTATTTTCCCTATTCCCTTTACATCTTTTAATAAAATTACTTTCATGCTTATCCTCCAAAATTAATTTTTCTCATCGTTAAAATATTTTTCTACAGCCTCTTCAACCATTGTTATGGCCTCTTCCAAAGTGCTGTTTTTTATCTGTGTAGCCGCCATGTCTATATGACCTCCTCCACCAAGCATTTCCATTATTACTTGTACATTTATCTTTTCCAAAGAGCGTGCAGATACCTGTATTACTTCGTTAAGCCCTTCTATAATTACAAAACTTGCCTGTACACCTCGAATATTTAGTAGTTCATCAGCTATTTGAGATGCCGTAAGAGAAGGGTTGGCAACTTTTTGACCATAAGAAGATATTGCTACCTTCTCTTCTATTATCTTTGCATTTTGTATACAATTTGCTCTAAGTAAGAAACTTTCATAGTCTCCTTGAAATAATTTCTTCACTTCTATAGGATCTGCTCCGTTTTTTCTTAAAAATGCAGCAGCTTCAAATGTTCTTACACCTGTTTTAAATGCAAAGTTTTTAGTATCAAGAGTAATTCCTGCAAGCAACGACTCAGCTGTTATTGTGTCAATTTTTGCATCATCTTCTACGTATTGAATAAGCTCTGTTACCATCTCACTTGCTGAAGATACATAAGTCTCATGGTATATTAAATTTGCTTTATCTAAAAACTCCATTCCACGTCTATGATGATCTATCATCATTATATTGTCGATTTTTTCTACCAATGCCGGATATTCACTTATACTTGCCTTATGAGTATCAACAACTACAAGTACAGTATTATTATTTATTAGAGAATCAGCTTCATAGTGAGATATAAAAATATTTTCATATCCATCTGTTTTTCTAATTTTATTAAATAGTGTTTCTATAGATTTGTTTGATTTTTCAAGTATTACCTTAGCTTCTTTGTTTAAAACTTGTGCTATCGCATATACACCCATACAAGAACCGAGTGAGTCCAAATCAGGATAGGTATGACCCATTATCAATATATTATCTGCTTTTTCAAACAAATCTCTCATGGATCTACCAACTATTCTTGCACGAACCCTTGTCCTTTTTTCTACAGATTTTGTCTTTCCTCCGTAGAATATAGTTCTTTCATGCAGTTTACAAACAGCCTGATCTCCACCCCTTCCAAGAGCCATATCAAGAGCTGCTATAGCATTTTTATAAGTGTTGATTAGAGACTTTTCATATGTTGACACACCTATAGAAAGCGTTACAGGTATAGTATTGGACATTTCTATCTCTCTTAGATCATCCAAAACATTAAATTTTTCCTCTTCTGCAACCTTTAACATAGGTTCATGAAATATACAAAAGTACTTATCCTTTGACAATTTTGTAAAAATACCGTCTTTTCTCTCAAGCCAATATCTTATTCTTCTTTCTATATCAGCTTCAAGTAGAGGCTTAAAATCATCTGCTGAAGAGTTTAAAACCTCATCAAAATTGTCTACTTGTATAAATGTAATAACAGGTTTGATATTGTTGTATTGTTCTAAAATATTAAACTCTTCATTTACATCAAAAAAATAGACAGCATATTTTTTTATCTTCTGCTTTTTACTTATATCTATAACTTGAATTTTGTAGTGTTTTTCATTTATGATATAGTCTTTATACTCAAAAAAAACATCAGTACTTTCAGATAATTTTTTTGCCAAATCTACATCTAAAATATCTGAAATATCAGTATCTATAAGATTGTCATTAGATAAAGTCAAGGATAATTTACTGTTGTTCCATTGAATTTTTCCACTATTGTTGATAATACAAAAAGCTACTGGAAAATTTAACATGGTCTGTTTTGTGATTTCATCCATGTCTATACTTAAATTTTTGAGGTCTATCAAAAAGTCATTATTTTTATATTTCATAATCCTTGAATTGTAGTATATAAGATAGATTGACAATATTATGCTGAAAATACCGATGTACTTGTCATAATATGTGATTATTCCGCAATATACCGCTATTACAATCCAATAGAGCTTTATCTCAGGGAAGTTAAATCTCAGTTTATTGGTCATTTCGACCTCCTAAATCCCAATTTTCTTACATCAAGGAAGATATCTAACAAGGCAATAATAACGAGTGGTGGATTTATAAAAAGAAACATAATATAAGATATCATCAAAATTATAAATCTGAATATTTTAAATCTAATGTTAGCTGCAAAAAATATCAATACCGCCAAACCCTGAAATGCCAATGCAAAGCTTAATACGTACATAATATTCGTTATTACACTTTGAGCTGCTGTATCAGTAATTATCTTTGTAAAACTAAGAACATTTACTATAACATATGCTGTAACAAATAAAAGTCCAAGTTCTCTTGGGACATAAAATTGCTTAAATTTTGGTATTTCAATATTATCAGGTTGAAAACTCCTTATAATATAAGTTGCCACATATTTGCTAAAAATATTATAAGTCATAGCAAAAATTACTATTATTGCAGGCATCAAGTCCTTTATTGTCTTTATCATATCACTTATATAACTTTCAGTTAGAACTGCGCCGGAGTCAGGCATACTTTTTATACTCAACTTAAGATATTTTTCAATATTTTCCCAATCCGAAGGCTGCACATTACTTTTGAAAAAATACATCATAGAAATGGCAGTTAGCATAGTTGGAATTATATAATCAATTTCTTTATACTTATTGTTTTTCAAAAAATATCCTAATATTATTGAGGGAAGAATCAATGTAGTTATCTGTACTAAAGCTATTTGCTCTCCGTCAAAGATGAATACAATTAAAGTATAGATAATGAGCGATATCAAGATATGTTGAGGTTTTTGAGATAAATATGATATACCAATAAATGCTGCTCCTATACAAAAAACAATAATTCTTAAGGCAGGAAAAAAGGTGAATATCATAAATGAAATATTAGCCAATGTAGTAAGTGCTACTATTCTTAGTGTATTAAGTCTGTTGCTTTCCATATATTCCTCGTTTTATATTTATTCTTTATTATTGTCAATCAAAATTCAAACTTATTTTAATTGACATACTATGAGATTATACCATATTTTTCCCAAGAATTCAATTTTGAATTTAAATCAACTATTTGCAATTATGTAAAAAATCTGAAGTTCATAAAAAAGGAAGTATAAACATTTTAATGTTATAAACTTCCTTTAATAATTTACTTTTTGTAATGTAGATTTACCTGAATTTTTCAAAATTAAAAATTACAAGCTCTCAGTATATTTTTTAATTCTTTCCAATCCTTCTTTTATAGTTTCCATACTTGAGGCATAGCTTAGCCTTACAAAATTATCTTCAAAAAATCCTTCCCCCGGAACAAGTGCCACTTTTTCCTTAGTCAAAATATCATTGCAAAATTCCAGAGACAGATACTGACCTTTCAACTTATCTTTTAATGGTGAAATATCAATAAAAACATAAAATGCTCCTTGAGGATATATTATGTCAAGTTTTCCCCATCTTTTGAAAAATTCTACTATATAGTTTCTTCTTTCCTTGTAAGTCTGTCTCATTACCTTAACATCATCCTTACATTGTCTTATGGCTGCAATACCTGCTTGTTGAGATATGGTACTTGGATGAGCTGTCAAATGAGACTGTATACTTGCTATAGCTTTTGACAGTTCTTTACTTGTAGCACTATAGCCAAGTCTCCAGCCAGTCATAGAAGCAGATTTACTAAATCCGTTAATTAAAATAGTGTTATCATATATTTTAGATGATAGAGAAGCTACACTTACAAAATCAAAGTCAAAAGTTATAGATTCGTATATTTCGTCAGACATTATTATTATGTTATTTTCAGTAAAATACTCACAAATAGAAATGAGTTCATCTTTAGTAAATACAGCACCGGTAGGATTATTCGGATTCGTAAGTATTGCCATTTTAGTGTTAGCGTTTATATACGGTTTTACATCTTCGATAGTAGGTTTAAAAGAATTTTCTTTTTTAGTTTTTACCATTATAGGTTTAGCACCTGTAAGCTTTATAATCTCCGGATAACTTACCCAACAAGGTGTGGGTATTAAAACTTCATCTCCAGGATTGAGAACTGCAAATGAAGCATTAGTAACCGCCTGTTTAGCTCCATTTGAAACAACAATTTGACTTGTATCATAAGTTAATCCGTTTTCATCTTTCAGTTTTTCACAAATCGCCTTTTTGAGCTCTATATTCCCGCTGGCAACGTCATATTTAGTTATATTATTTGTTATTGCTGCTATACCTGAAAGTTTTGCGTGTGCCGGAGTAAAAAAATCCGGTTCTCCAATTGTTAGGTTGACTATCTTTTCTCCATTTTTAATCATCTCAGCTACTTTTCCGGCTATTTCCATGGTAATTGAAGGAGATATATTCTTAGCTTTTTCCGATATCATGGTATTCCTCCCTATATTAAAAATTTTTGATGAATATTAATAATATAATAAGTCGTATACAGGAATATGTATAAAAATTCAGCAAATATCGCATAAACTCCTAATTAGTTGTAAAAATAGAAAATATTTTGTTCTTAAGTATTGATTTTGTGTTTATTAATTAAGACGATATAGGCTTCATTGATATCAGTATTTTCACTGTAAATTTAGATACGAGAATATTAATTATAAAAAATATTTTTATAATTATAAACTTAAAATTAGATTTTGTATAGTTTTTTTTGAAATATACTGTTTCAATTTGTCTAAAAAGTCGATAATATAGCTGTAATATTATTACAATTATAACAAAAATATATTTAAATACACTATATTTTAGATATGTATAATTTTTTTATGGTATTTTTGTGTTATTTATGTTATAATTTAAAAAATTGTTTATTTTGAGATTTTGCAGGTAAATTTTTATGAATTTTAAAACTAATAAGTCAATGCTAATTTGTATTTTTATATTGACCTTTATATATGCTTTTTCGATTCTGATAAACAAATCTATGATAGCTAATATTGCTTCAATAGTATGTGTATTATTGACATCAACTATTACATTATTTAATATAAAGTATATATCTAATAGCAGAAAATATTTGTATTTTCTTATATTTTTATTCCATATTTCTTATATAGTCTCTTCTATTTTGAGAATTTTAGAATGTTATTTCTATAATAATTCAATGTACTTACTACACTTGAAAGAAATCTGCTACGTAGTAGAATCTTTTTTAGTAGCAGGAATAGTAATGTCAGTTATATTCTTAAGTATGAAATTTATGGATAAAAGACAATTTGCTATAGATTTTTTTGCTGTGTCTTTTGCTTTGTACTATATAGCAAGACCTATAATGTCATCGATATTTTCAAACTTTGATATTTTTTTAGAACCTATAAATACTGTAACAATGACCCTATTTTTTGACATTTTAATTGCCATGTCAGTCATAATTATTATTTATACGTTTAGGCAAAAATTTGAAAATACCGTAGTAAAAATAAATATTCTTGCGATAATTTTATTTTTAATTTTAGATGTAGTTTTTGTATATCAGGATATCGTCGGAATCTATACAGAAGACGAGTTTTTTGATTTTTTTTATATAATTCCTCATATTCTTTTTGCAATATCAATAAGTATGGAATCTTCAATCGGAGGTTTTTCTTTTAATATAAGAAATGAAAAAGCACTTAACTATGGTAGTGACTATCTTATAATGTGCACTTTTGGAATATTATTTGGATTGAATATTATTTTATCCTTTTTAAATATTATTAACTCTTATGATTCATTTACTATTTTTATAATAATTGTAATTTACTTGTTTTTAAATTTATCGCATAAAGATAGATTAAAAAATGAAGAGTTACTTAGGATTAATAGAAAAATGTCATTAGAATTGGAGAAAAAAATATCTCAGAGGACTAATGAACTTGAAAATACAAACCATAAACTATTAAACTATATTAATACTGACTCTCTTACAGGGATTGGATCAAGATCATATTTAATAAATATATTGGATTCTAATGAGAATTTGAAAGCTAAGTATGCAATTTTATATATGGTTGATATAATTAGGTTTAAAAATATCAATTACATCTCAGGACATATAGTTGCTGATAATATTCTAAGAACCATATCTCATATACTAAGAAGAGAATTTTGTCATGACCTGGTCTTCCGTACAGATTCTAATGAATTTGTGATTTTAATTAAGTCAGATACATGTGATGTAGATAAATTAGAAAATACAGCTAAGATAATTAGTGACAGTATTACAAATATTGAGTTAGATGATAAAATTTATAAAATTTCAGTAGCTATTGGATGTAGTTTTTGCTACTCTTCTTATGATAATCTTCTAAAAAATGCCGAATATGCTTGTAAAATGGCAAAGGAAAATTATGAAGAAAATAAGAATTATAAACTTTATGATGACGAAATATCCAAACATATGCTTAGAATGGCGAATATAGAATCTTTGCTTAAAATTATAGATTATGATAAAGAATTTTTTATGGAGTTTCAACCTCAGTTTTCTATAGATGGTAAAGAACTTTTAGGAATGGAAGCATTAATAAGATGGAATTCCCCTACTCTTGGTTATGTGACACCTAAGGAATTTATACCAATAGCTGAAAATACAGGAACCATTGTTAGGATAACCAAGTGGACAATTGAGCAGTCATTTAAATTGATAAAATTGTGGAACGAAAAATATAATTCAAACTTGTCAATGTCTATTAATATATCACCTAAGTATTTTTGTATGTATAGCTTTATAAACGAGATAGGCAATTTCATTTCTACGATACAAGTTCTTCCTTCTTGGTTAGACTTTGAAATTACCGAAATGACAATTATCGATATAGATTCAGCTGCAATAGATACATTCGAAAAATTAAGCTACTTGGGAATAAATGTAAGCTTAGATGACTTTGGCACAGGGTACTCTTCTTTAAACTACATCAACAGTTTTAGACTTAACAGAATAAAAATAGCTAAAGAATTGATAGATACACTTTCTTATCAAGACAAAAAGAGTAACCTTGTACATGCCATAATAAAGATGGCGGATAGCCTTGAACTAAAGACTATAGCAGAGGGAGTAGAAACAAAAGAACAACTTGAAATACTAAGAGATGTAGGTTGTGGACAAATACAAGGATTTTATTATGGAAAACCAATAAATGGAATAGAATTTGAAGAAAAATATCTAAGAAGTGGAAATTACAGTCTAAAAAAATAACCTGACATTCAAAAAATATGATTGTTAGGTTATTTTTTAAGGTTTTTAAAAACTATTTTACTTCTACTTTTGCTCCGGCAGCTTCTAACTTAGTCTTGATTTCTTCAGCTTCATCCTTAGATACACCTTCTTTTATAGGTTTTGGAGCTCCGTCAACAAGATCTTTAGCATCTTTAAGACCAAGACCTGTCACTTCTCTTACAACCTTTATAACACCAACTTTTGATGCTCCAGCTTCAGCAAGTATTACATCAAATTCGCTCTTTTCTTCAGCAGCTTCTGCAGGACCAGCTGCAACGCCTACTGCAACAGGAGCTGCTGCAGATACGCCAAATTCTTCTTCAGCTTTTTTAACCAATTCATTAAGTTCAAGAACTTTCATCTCTTTTATAGCATCTATTATTTGTTCTATAGTCATTTTTATTTCCTCCATATTTTTTATTTTAAAAGTTTATTTAAAAAAAATTGACTTACATTTTTATTATTCTTCGCCTGCTTCAGCTTTTTTCTTAGCAATTGCATCAAGCAGATATGCCAAATTTGATAGTGGAGCTTTGAAGCTTCCAAGTAATTTTGCAATAAGCACTTCTCTTGAAGGAATGCTTGCAACTTTTTCCAATGAAGCGGCATCATAAAATTCTCCTTCTATATAAGCCATCTTCAACTCAACTTTAGGATGAGTTTTAGCAAAATCTTTCACTATCTTAGCTGGAGCAACCGCATCGTTGATACCAAATGCAAATGCATTAGGACCTACAAGGTTTACATCGTCAAATTTTTCCATATTGCCTACTTTTTCAGCAGCTCTTCTGACAAGGGTATTTTTTAAAACCTTATATTCAACATTGGCTTCTCTGAATTTTTTTCTAAGCTCAGTGTCTTCTTCAACGGTTAATCCTTTATAGTCAATTACTATGCAAGATTGTGAGTTTTGAATCTTTTCTACTATTTCATCCACTTTTTGTGATTTTAATGCTATAGCTTTTTCACCCACTGACTGCACCTCCTTATATATTATTCAATAAAAAAACCTATTTAATGCACATAGACAAAAATAGGTTAATAACGTATAGATTATTCGCCTAAGCAGGATTTACCTTTGTACCTGCTGTCTATGGCATATTAAGTTATATATTATTCATTTATTCTCAAAGGGTTAATCTTTACACCAGGACCCATAGTGCTGGCAGTAGTTACACTTCTTAGATATTGACCCTTTGCAGTCGTCGGTTTTGCCTTAACAACGGCATCCAACAAAGCCTTAAAGTTATCAAATAGCTTTTCTTTTCCAAACGACACCTTCCCTATAGAAACGTGCATTATATTTGTCTTGTCAAGTCTGTATTCAACTTTACCGGCTTTTATTTCAGATATGGCTTTTGATACGTCCATAGTAACAGTTCCTGATTTAGGATTAGGCATTAAGCCCTTAGGTCCCAAAATCTTACCAAGTCTTCCGACTACTCCCATCATATCAGGAGTTGCTACAATCACATCATAATCAAACCAGTTTTCACCTTGAATTTTTTGAACTAATTCTTCAGCACCTACAAAATCCGCTCCGGCAGTTTCGGCTTCTTTGGCCTTGTCGCCTTTAGCAAAAACTAAAACTCTATTAGTTTTTCCAGTTCCATGAGGTAGGACTATAGCCCCTCTCACTTGTTGGTCAGCATGTCTCGAATCGACTCCAAGCTTTACGTGAACTTCAACAGTTTCATCAAACTTAGCAGTCGCAACGTCACACACTATTCCCAGAGCTTCAGATGCATCATAAAAGTTTTTTACATCATATTTTTTCAAAGCGTCTTGATATTTTTTACCTTTTTTTGCCATCTTTTCCTCCTTGTGGTATTAACGGTAATAATATTATTCCCTCCCACCAATCTATATAAATAATACTAATCTTCTACTGTTATACCCATGCTTCTTGCAGTACCGGCTATCATGCTCATTGCAGACTCAACACTTGATGCATTTAAATCCGGCATCTTAAGCTCAGCTATTTCTTTTAATTGACCTTTTGTCAACTTTGCTACTTTCTTTCTATTAGGTTCTCCAGAGCCGCTCTCTATCTTGCATGCTTTTTTTATCAATACTGCAGCAGGAGGAGTCTTTGTTATAAAACTGAATGATCTGTCTTGATAAACAGAAATAACAACCGGAATTATCAATCCTGCTTGATCAGCAGTTTTAGCATTGAACTCTTTACAAAATCCCATTATATTAACACCGTGTTGACCAAGTGCGGGTCCTACCGGTGGAGCCGGAGTAGCCTTGCCTGCTGGTATCTGTAATTTTATATTACCTATAACTTTCTTAGCCATATTTTACACCTCCTCATTTTTCTTCTCTTAGGATATCTTTTTTATTTGAGAAAATCCAAGTTCTATAGTAGTTTCTTTACCGAACATACTCATCTGAGCTTTGACCATACTCTTATCTTCCATAATTTTGATTATCTTAGCCTCCCTTGAATCAAAAGGTCCGCCAAGTATTATTACGTTATCGCCTTCTTCAAAATCAACATTTCCTACAAATATTTCTTCTTCAAGACGCATCTTGGCAACTTCTTCATCAGTTAGAGGTATAGGCTTTGAATTTGCACCGACAAAACCTGTAACACCCTTAGTATTTCTAACTAAATACCATGAGTCATCAGTGACAACCATCTTTATCAAAACATATCCCGGAAAAATTTTCCTCTTTCTAATTTTTTCTATACCCTTTTTGTTTTCGACTACATTTTCTTCAGGAATCACAACATTTTGTATATATTCCTGCATACCAAGATTTTCAATAGTTTTTTCAAGTGAAGTTTTTACCTTATTTTCATATCCTGAATATGTGTGAACCACATACCACAAAGACTCGCCTTTATCCAACATGAAATATCACTTCCTATTCTAATTTACAAGTTTTGATATTACAAAACCCAAACCGGAATCAATGATGTAGATAGCTACACTGAAAAAAGCTACTGTAATCAGCGTTACAACGGTATATTTTTGGAGTTCTTCCTTTTTAGGCCACTGTACTTTTTTTAACTCTTTTCTTGTTTCACTTATAGCTTGACCTATAGACTTTTTCTCCGTTTGTTGATTAGCAGGAGCTTTGTTACCCCCACTATTATTTTGTTTTTCTTCTCCTGTCAACTCTTCACACCCTTTACATTATTTAGTTTCTTTATGAACAGTGTGTTTCTTACAGAATTTACAATATTTCTCCAATTCTATCCTGTCAGGATCATTTTTTTTGTTTTTTGTAGTATTGTAATTTCTATTTTTGCATTCTTGACAAGCCAATGTTACTCTTACTCTCATTATTCGTCAACCTCCTAAAATGTTTAATCAGAAGGAGCATTAATATAAAATAGATTGGTTTTGGTGTATAAACATTACTCGTAATAATTTATCACAATTATTTTAGTATGTCAAGCAAAAAATCTTTACTTACAGTATTTTTTTACCAAATCTAATCTAAAAAATCATCGGAATTAAAATCTCCGTATTCATGATATAATTCTTCATATTCTTTATTGTAAGAATTCATATGCTCATCTTCATAATCATCGTCTTCATAATAAGTCTCTATAACATTATTATAGAGTACTGCAAAAGCCATATCAACTCTTGGTATGTTAATGAAAAGTAATACGAAAGAAATTGTTCCTCCCACTATCCATATAAAATAATATAAACTTTCCGGTAAGAATCCTTTAGGAGTAAGTCCATTTAATATCATTATAAAAGCATATATATTTGGAATTAGAAGTTTTGTAAAAACTATTCTTAGGAAGTCAGGTTTTCTTTCAAAAAATAACCCTGTCTTTATTATGTCTGTTAGACTTTCTTCCGGATAATCTATAACAAGATAAGGAATTATAAAAAAAACATACCTATATACAAATAATGTAATAATTGCAAGTATATTTAAAAGTGGCTCAAGAAATCCCAATCCTATAGATAATAAAAATAAATACAAGAAGTAAAATACCGGAAGAACAATTACACTTAATAAAGCAATTATTATACATCTTACAGGTCTTGTATTAAGAGGATAGGCAATATCTGATAAATTTACTCCATTGCTTTGATCTCTTACATAGTTAAGACAAGATATTATTATCCCCATTTCAAAAAAATTATATAGACCATAAGACATAAAAAAAATTACAATTCCGTTTTCTATCTTAAGCACAAAAATTGAAAACAATGTTATAATTCTTACTATGACACCTATTATAAGCCTCATTAAAGTAATTTTCCATATATTACCTGTAGCTTTCAAATCTCCTATTCTTATAACTTCATTATTATCCATCATATTCACTCCCTTATTATGTAATTTATGTGGTAGTTTAAACATGTAATAATAATTTCAAGCTTATCTTATAGATTAGTTCTTTAAAACTTTTTCTTTATTTTTTACGCTTGAAATAAAACCAAAATTGCCTATTTCAATGATGATTATTATATGAGTTTTTACATTGAATAAAAAGTGACTTAAACTACTGTCTCTTTAGATAATAGCTAAACTTAGTATACAACCTACTAAAAATACAGGATTTGTAAAAAAAATATTATAAAAATTTTTATTTAAAACGCCATACATATATTTCATTTTATATATGACGTTTTAAGATTATCAGAAAATTGGATTTATTTTTGTCTTATTATTCCAAGAGTAAGTAAAGCTACTCCTAAAACCACGCATATATCTGCAAAGTTGAAAATATACGACCAAACACCATTGAAATCAAACATATCTACTACATACCCGTACAAAATCCTGTCAACTATATTTCCAATAGCACCTCCAATCACCATAGATATGGCTATTTTAGTTATCTTATCCTCTGTCTTTAAAAATAAATTGACTAAAAATACTATCGTAATAAATCCTACTATTAAAAATAAGTTTTGTTGTTCTTGCAACATTCCAAATGCAGCACCCTTATTTTGTATATAAGTTATTTTAAAAAAATTACCTACTACATTTATACTTTCTCCCACATTCATGTTATTTTTTACTTTAAGTTTTATTATATAATCAAAAGTGACTATTAGTAAGCTAATTATTAAATAAAATGAGTCTTTCTTATTAAATCTATTCATATTCTACAAAACCTATTTTTCTATAAACTTTTTTTATCATCTTTCTTGCAGTATATCTTGCTTCCTCTGCGCCTTTTTTGTATATTTTTTCAAGATGATCTTTGTTATTTATCAATTCCTTATATCTTTCTCTAATTGGTCTAATTCCTTCTATTACTATTTCTGATAAATCGGCTTTAAATTGACCGTAGTTTCTACCATCATAGTCTTTGACTACTTCATCCGGTGTTTTATTGGAATAAGCACAATATATATTAATTAAATTTTTAAGTGCAAGTTGCTCATCATTATATGCAACCTTACCTACAGAGTCTGTTACCGCCTTTTTTATCTTTGAATTAATTACATCATCCTCTTCAACCATAGATATATAGGCATTAGGATTTTCATCCGACTTTGACATCTTTTTTGTAGGATCTTGAAGAGACATTATCCTTGAGCTTTCCTTAGAAACATAAATATCAGGTATTGCAAAAGTTTCCGAATATTTTTTGTTAAATCGATCTGCTAAATCTCTTGCAAGCTCCAAATGCTGTCTTTGATCTTCACCTACAGGTACAATATTTGCATTGTACAAGAGTATATCTGCTGCCATAAGTACAGGATAAGTAAAAAGTGATGCATTTAAATTTTCAGATTTTTTTTGAGATTTGTCCTTGTACTGCGTCATCCTTGAAAGTTCGCCCATATAAGTTATGGAATTTAATACCCACATAAGTTGAACATGTTCCACAACATGAGATTGTATAAAAAGACAAGATTTATTTTCATCTATACCGCTGGCAATATACTTTGCAAGTACATCAAGAGTCATTTTTCTTAAATCTTTTGGTATCTGAGGTACAGTTATTGCATGTTCATCTACTATACAATAATAACATTTATAGTCATCTTGGAGCCTTACCCAATTTTTAAGGGCACCAAGATAGTTTCCAATTGTCAATTCTCCTGACGGTTGAACACCAGAAAAAATTATATTTTTATTTTCCAAAATTATTCCCCTCATCTCAAAATTCATAATATCAATCTAATCACAGTTTTTCATCAATAAATTGATAATTTAGCAAGCTTCATTTAAATGCCATCTCTTATAATTTATAATAAATTTATTTTTTAGCTATATTTTTTTGAAAAAGAGATAAGTAATTTACCAATAAACATCACTTTTATCAGTAAATACTATGCTAATAAAACAACCTATAAAAATCATAAAAGCAAATTTATACTAAATTCTAATAGAATAATGGAAATATTTTATAAAAAATGATACACTAAATGTTTATTAACTAAGGGTATGCTATAGAGTATCATAAGTATAGAACCGATAAAATCCATAATTTAAATAGAGTTTAGTATTAGCTCATTATCTTACATATTTTTTATCATTTCTTGTATAAATATTTTTGAATTTTCTGCAGACTTTAATACAAATTCGTTAAAATTATCAGGAGCATTGCCATCAGCTTTGTCACTCATTGATCTTATTACTAAAAAAGGTTTTAAATTAAGATAGCAAACGTGAGCTATAGATGCCCCTTCCATCTCAGTACACATGGCACCATACCTTATATATAAATCATCCTTCATAGTTCTTGAGCTTACAAAAACATCTCCTGAGACTATTACTCCATTGAAAAAATTAATGTCTGACAATATATTTTTTGACTGTTCTGCAAGCTTTAAGAGTTGGTCATCAGCAAAGAATTTACTTGATTCAAGTCTTGGAATTACACCTTTCTCATATCCGAAAGCTGTACAATCGAAATCATGCTCTACAAGATATGTTGACAACACTATATCTCCAATATTAACTTCATCAGACACAGCACCTGCAACTCCAATATTAATTACAAAATCAGGATTAAAATTATCAATTAATATCTGTGTACACATTGCAGCATTCACCTTTCCAACGCCACATCTTACAACCATTGCTTGTATATTATTATAAGTCCCTATATAAAATTTAAGATGACTTATACTCTTTATTTCCACATTTTCAAGCATCTTAATCAAAGTATCTATTTCTTCTTGCATTGCACCTATTATGCCTATTTTTTTCATCAATTCCCTCATCTCAATTAATACTAAAATTGGTTTTATTTTTATGTTTTAATTATTTTTACTTATTCTACCATATTGTAAGTTATTTTTAAATGATTTTATTTAAAATATATTATACAAATTCTTAATAGAATATAGAAAAAATTCTCTAAAACCTTGAAATATTTGTAAAATATGATAAAATCATAGTAATATGTAAAAATTAAATAATAAATAAAAGAAATTGGAACTAACTGAAAGCATGAAAAATAAATTTTCTATTTCCACATATATTTATTTTGTCTATGGTTTTTTATTTCTAATATTACTTCTTGTAATAATACCTAAAATTACAGTTTCTCTAAAAGACGATAGTAATTCAATTGCTTATAGAAATATTGAAATAATAGATAAAGATGTATATTTAATAAATAATTTTAATGAAAAATTAGCTATTACTCTTCCTCATACTGCAAAAGATGTACAGAGAAAAAAGGAATTTGATATATTTGTTGATTTGAATAAATTTGAAGATTTGACAAATAAATCTATTGGGATACAGGTCAAATATGCAGATCTAACAATCAGTGCAGATGGAAAGATTTTTTTTGAACTTAATACACCAAAAAACTACATTCCTAAGAGTGGAGGTGGATATGGCTATTATATAGTTGATTTACCAAAAGATATGAAATCAAAATTAATAGTTATACACATAACTCCTAATTTGAATATGAAATTTGATTACAGATTGAATAAAATTGATATAGGCTACAGGAACAGTTTTTTTATTGATATGTTGATACATGACTCGAACGGTATTATTTTTTCTTTTATCTACATTATAATTTTCATTTTAACTTTTATAATGGCATATATAGGAAGAAAAAATAATTATTTTTTCAAGAAACTAATTAGCACAGGATTAGCTTCCATTACATTTGCCTTATATTTTCTATCAAGATTCAAGACAATAACTTATATTTTCACAGATTATAGAAATATTTTATATTTCACACAATATTTCACTTTTGTCCTAATCTTATATTCCATACTAAAAATAATCAGCGATGTTGTTACACCCGAGTTAAAGATGTTTCTTAATATTGTTCAAAACTGTATACTCACTATCTATGTGATAAGATTAATTCTTACAATTTTTAGAGTTGTTGAATTTAAAGAGCTTTATCACATAGATAACGCGTTTATGTTAATTGTTACCATACTGGTTATTTTTTCGAGCTTTTTTGTGAAAGATGTAAAATACGAAAATAAGAATGCCATACTTATCTCTTTCTCACTCATAGCCATAGTTATTGTTATTTGTGTATATAACTATACTATATCTTCTCAAGTATCTTTGAGTCTAAACTCGGGTTTGGCAATGCTTATTTTTTTGATATATCAAATTTATGAATCTATAAATATTTATAAAAAAATAATAAAAGAAAATACAGATTTATATATTTATGAAAATTTGTTATTATATGATTCCCTTACTTCATTAGGAAGCAGATATGCCTATGAGAAAAGATTAAATTTGATATGTGAAAATAGATATAGCTCTACAATAATTACAGTTGATGTCAATAATTTAAAACTTATTAATGATGAACTTGGTCATGCTGTTGGAGATATAGCAATAAAGTCTGTAGGTAATTATCTGAAAATAAACATTCCGGATTCTGAGGTTTACAGAATAGGTGGAGATGAATTTATTGTTATTTATATTGGAATAATAAAGGAAGAATTTTTTGCGAACTTAAAGAGGAACTTATTTATAAAAGGTATCTCAGAAAAACTGGAAGTATCATTTTCTTTAGGTTTTTCATACTATATACCTGAATTAGAAATGAATATTGAAGAAGTATTGCAAATGTCTGATAAAAATATGTACAAAGAGAAAATTTCATTAAAAAATAACGCAAGTGATCGGAGATAGAAATTATATGAATATAAGTTTCAAAAATTTTTTAAACTATTTATATGGAATTGCAATAGTTATCACCGTTGCAGTTATGATTTCTTCTCCAAGTATAAGAACTTCCAACACAATAGATTTTCAAAAACCTGTTGAAATTGACAATGCTGTTATTAAATATGTTGACAACACAGATAAGTGCAAGAAAAATCTGGCACACTCTTTGCCATATTCAATTAATACAAGTGATTTTTTTATTGTAATGGTAAATCTTAATAATATTGATAACCTTGAGAATAAATCATTCAATGTTCTTTCTTCATATACTGACTTTGAGTGTTATATAGATGGTAAAATTTTCTATTCAAATTATACATCCAACAGTAAGCTACTCTACAGTAGCGGAACACTTGTAAATTATGTAGTAGATTTTCCTAAAAAAATCAAAGATAAAAAACTTACAATACTTTATAAACCTACACTTAAATATAATAAAGATACTTTAATACATCCTATATCTGTCGGATATAGAACAAATTTTTTCACACCAATATTAATTAAAGATGAACTTATAAGCATAGCTATATCTCTTTTTCTTATTTTTGTATTTTGTATATCTTTAATTTTAGGAATATTTTTTGTAAGAAAAGAGATAAATAAAAGTATTACTTTGAATTTAGGTTTACTTTCACTACTTTTCTCACTATATTCATTTACTTGTTATCATAGTGTATTGTATTTTTTCAGTAAATATAGGTTTATAATATACTATACGGAATATATTTCTTTACTTTTGATTCCTCTTCCCATAATCAATCTAATGCAAAATTATTCTGATTTGAAATATAAATCCTTTCTTTTTATTTTGAAAAATATAGTTTTAGCAAATTGCTTAATTCAAATTTTTTTGACTTCAAACAAGATAATCGAATTTAAAGATATACTTCCAATTTCTACTATTTTAATAATTTTTTCGTGTCTCGTGCCGTTAATAGTAATCTTTATCTCGAAAAGCAAGTTAAAAGAAAGAAGAGGAGTATTATTTTCTCTGGTACCTATGTTAATAATTTTAATAATAGGAATCGGAGCGTATAATCTTTTAGGACAATTCGAAATAAGTTCGCTTATATTGTTCTTGGCAATGACGTTTATACTTATACAAATCACAAATTTCATTTCAACTTATGCCAGTGTAATGCAAGAAAATGAAAGGACTGAAAGATATAAATCATTAGTTAATTATGATGCCTTGACTTTAATGGGTAGCAGGCATTCTTTTGAAGAACATATAGCAAATTTAAGACTTTTCCCAAAAGACACAACATTTATATCTGCTGATCTCAATAACTTAAAACTAATTAACGATAACTTGGGACATAACTATGGAGATGTAGCTATAATTGAGGTAGGAAAATTTTTGCAGGAAAACTTTAAAGATTCTAAGATATATCGAATAGGTGGAGATGAATATGTTGTTATATATGATGGAATAATAGAGCAGCAATACATTGAGATAGTCAGAGAAAAGAAAATATATATTAAAGATATTTCAGAGAAAGTCGATGTGACAGTTTCAATAGGTTATTTCAATTTTTACGTCAATAATATGGAAAATTACTCTGTAGATGATGCCATTAGATTTTCTGATATACACATGTATGAAAATAAAAGACTATATAAAGAAAATCATTCTAATTTGAATAAAAAATAAAAAAACAAGGCGAAGTGACCTTGTTTTTTTAAACTATTTTGTAGTTGTTTCGCTTTCTGTTTTTTTCTCGTCAGTTGCTCCATCTTGATTTGTTTTATCATTTGTATTACTAGATTTTTTAGTTTGCTCTGCCGTCTTTGTATCATAAGGAACAATATCTTTCTCAGCATCTTTTAAAAGATCCTTTTCAACAGTGATTTTTGCTTTTTCTTTTAATTCTTTAATATAATCATTAAACTTATTTTTTTGAAGTAGACTTTTCACATATTCTTTTGCCTGAGCAACATCAACATTTCCAGTTTTTTTATCTGTTAGTTTTATTATATGATAACCAAACTGTGTCTTTATAGGCTTTGAAATTTCTCCAACATTAAGAGAAAAAGCTGCATCAGAAAACTCTTTTACCATATCCCCTTTTGAAAAATAACCTAAATCTCCACCTTTATCTTTTGTGCCGTCTTGCCCATATTGTTTTGCAAGTTCAGCAAAGTCTTCACCGGCAACAGCTCTTTCATAAATCTCATCAATTTGTTTTTTAGCAGCCTCAACCTTATCTTTAGGCATATCACTTAGATCATTATTTACTGTTTTTATCAATATATGAGATGCTCTTATCTGATCACTACTGAATTCTTCTTTATTTTTATCATAATATGCGTCTATTTCAGCTTGTGTTACCTGATTTTTATCAGTAAAATCTTTTTCAAGTGCGGCTTTAACCAAATCTTTTGTTGACATTACTTTTATAAAATTTGTATCTAATTTATTGTCTGTAAAGTATTTTTTTACAGCAGGTGCTGAATTGATTGATTGAGTATATTGTTGTACATTTGCATCTATTGCCGCATCATCAACCTTTAGAGCAAGATTTTTTACCTCTTTAGATATAATCTTGTCTTCAACCATACTTTCTAACAGCTGATCCTTAAAATCTTCAATTCTTGTAACCTCTTTACCGGAAACACTTTGATCTGCAGTAACCTTTTGTTGCCAAAAATTGGAATCTTGAACCATAGAGTCTAACTGTAATTTATACATGGCCATTTCCTTTATAAAGTCACCATATGTTATTTTCTGATCATCAATGCTTGCTAAAGTCTTAGTACTCTTATCAGAACAACCTACCAAAAGGGTAAAAGACAATAAGCCTACTCCTATAAATTTTAAATATTTTTTCATTAAACTATCTCCATTTCATTTTTATAAATATTAGTATATTAATGTCTAAAAAATAATAAACTCCTTTTAAATGAGCCGATTATAATCACTAAAAGTTCTTATCACTAATTATACTACAATATTTAACTTAATTAAACTTTAATTAGTAAAATTTAAGCAATTTTTTTCATAAAATCTATAATTTCACTTAAAATACTATTTTCATCTTTTGTTCTTAAAGTTTGTGTTATCTTATCTTTAGTGCTTTCGTAAACTACAACTTTATTTTTTTGAGTAATTTTTTCAATTCCTATCTTTTCTCCATAACTTCTTATAGTAGCTATTTTTAAGAGATTTTCAACTTGCGGAGGTATATCTGAAAATCTGTCTTCAATCTCAGCTTGAACTTCAAAATAATCTTCTTCACTTGATATTGAAGCAATCTTCTTATATATTTCCATCTTTTGCATCTCATCATCTATATAAGTATCCGGTATATATGCATTTACGGTTATATACACTTCTGTCATTACTTTTTCATCTTGTGTATTCCCTTTTAATTTATTAAAACTTTCGTTTAGCATCTTTATATATAGATCATAACCTACTTCTTCTATATGGCCGCTTTGAGTCTCTCCAAGTAAGTTACCTGAACCTCTAAGCTCTAAGTCCATCATAGCTACTTTGAATCCACTACCAAACTCGGTAAAATCTTTTATAGCTTTGAGTCTTTTTTGAGCAATCTCTGTTAGAACCTTATCTTTTTCATACATTAAATAAGCATATGCCTGCCTTGAAGAACGACCTACTCTACCTCTTAGCTGATAAAGCTGAGATAAGCCCATCTTATCCGCATTATACACAATTATGGTATTTGCATTAGAAATATCCATTCCTGTTTCTATTATTGTAGTACATAATAATAAATCGTATTTTTTTTCAAGATAATCCATCATTATATCTTCAAGTACAGTTGCTTGCATCTGTCCATGAGCCACTGCCAATCTGACATTTGGGACAAGTTTTTTGATATTGGAGCTCATCTTATCTATATCTTCAACAGAATTATAGACAAAAAATACCTGACCGCCTCTGGATATCTCTCTTTCTATAGCATCCATTATTATTCCTTCTCTGGCTTCAGTAACGTATGTTATTACCGATAATCTGTCATTAGGAGGTTCTTCCAAAACTGACATATCTCTTATTCCTGATAATGACATATTAAGCGTCCTTGGAATTGGTGTAGCAGTAAGAGTAAGAACATCTATGTTGGTCTTAAGTCTTTTTATTTTTTCCTTGTCTTTTACTCCAAATCTTTGTTCTTCGTCAATGACAAGTAGTCCTAAATCTTTAAAAACAACATCTTTTGATAATATTCTATGAGTCCCAATTATGACATCCACTTCACCAAGTTTTAATTTTTCTATTATCTGATTTTGCTCTTTTTTCGTTTTAAATCTGCTTAATACTTCTACCTTAAGAGGAAAATTTTCGAATCTTTCTGATATAGTCTTATAATGTTGTTGAGCAAGTATTGTTGTAGGTACTAAAAAAGCTACCTGTTTGGAATCCATACAAGCCTTAAATATACCCCTTATTGCAACTTCAGTTTTTCCATATCCTACATCACCGCAAAGTAATCTGTCCATAGGTTTTATGCTTTCCATATCCCTTTTAACTTCTTTAATGGATCTAAGCTGATCTTGAGTTTCCTCAAATGCAAATAGAGACTCAAACTCTCTTTGCCATACCGTATCTTTTGAAAAAGCATGCCCCTTTTGATTTTCTCTTTGAGCATATAATTCAACAAGGTATTTAGCAATTTCTTCAACAGCTTTTTTAGCTTTTGCTTTTTGTTTCTTCCACTGGCTTGAGCCTAATTTTGTTAGAGACACTTTGTCTGACGCATTACCTATATATCTTTGCACCTTATCCATCTGCGATATAGGTACATATATGGTATCTCCATCTTTATAAGATATTTTGATATAGTCTTTTTTTACAGAGTTATTTTCTTTTTGTTCTATACCTAAAAATTTTCCTATTCCATAAACTTCATGTACAACTATATCTCCAATTTTTAATTCTATGAAACTGTTTATTTTTTCAGTTTTTACCTTTGATTTTACTTTTCTTGAAGAATTAATTTTAGATATTCTGAAAAATATGTCATTTTCCGTTATCAAAGCAAATTTATCATTTCTGAAAATAAGTCCTTGACTTATCCCATCTTTTATTAGAAATATATTGCATGAGCTTATATCAATATCTTCATTTTTATCTATATACTTAACTATCACTTCATTTTCTTTAAATTCAGATAAGAGTTTTTTTATAGTAATTTCATCATTAATACATAGTACTACTCTAAAATCTTTACTTTGATAATTTTTCAAATCTAAAATGAGATTTTCAACATCTCCCCTATATTTTGGAGAAGGTGTTACTTCGATATTAGCTATTGATATAGGTTTTATTTTTTTTACATTAGTAATAAACTGAGAAGTAAGAATGATATTGTGTTTTGAAATATGAGATAATATCTCTTCTCTGTCAAAAAATATACTGTCTTGACCTTTTAAAGCAAATCCTCTTTTGAAAGCTGTTTTATAATTTTCATAAAACTCATAAAAAATATTATCACACTTTTCAAAAAACCTGTTAGGTTCGCTAAAAACTAAATTTATATCTTCAGAGATTATATCAAATATGCTTGTATCTTCATTAGGGTAAAGAAAATTCACATATTTTTCCAATCCTTTAAAATAAGAATTATTCTGTATCTTTTCTATATCATATCTAATATCATCATTGGTATCAGTTGTTATCTGTTTAGAGATTGTATCTACTATATTTTTTACATTTTTAGGATATAAATATTCTCTAGCATGAATAATTCTTATATTTTTAACTTTACTCGTAGATATTTGAGTGTAAAGATCAAAAATTCGTATTGAGTCAACTTCATTATCAAAAAACTCTATTCTTACAGGACTGGAATTGTCAGGTGTAAATACATCCAATATAAAACCTCTAAGTGAAAATTGCCCTACCCCCTCAACTTTCTTAACTCTTTCATATCCAAGATTTATTAACTTTTCAGATAGTTCTTTAAAATCAAACTTTGAAGATAGGCTTATGTCAATAAAGTTTTCTTCATAGTATTTCTTAGGCATATATCTTCTTACACATGACGAAAGTGTAAGTATAAGAAAATCATAATCCTTTTCGTATACCTTTCTCAATACACGTATTCTTGAAAACTCGTTTTGCCTATTACTTGCATCTATCTGATAAAACTTTAGCTCATCACTTTGCAATATTAGGACTTTTTCTGAATATTTTTTCAGTTCCCTATAAATATCTTGAGATGAAATATCACTTGGAGTTATAAATACCACATTTTTTTCTTGGGTCTTGTGAATATAATTTAATAAGAAAGCTGTAGAATCAGTAGAAATACCATTTATTAATAATGGTGTATGCCTATTGGATATAATACTATTAATTTGAGAAAATTCTTCTTTTGCGGATAAATAATCCAATATTTTTTCCAATGCAGTCCCCCTTTATTTCACATTATATTTATTCATTGATTTATCAACATCGGTTTCTATGGCATAAAGACAAGCATCTACAGTATCATTAAGTATTGGAATCAGTTTTTTAACTTCTTCATCTGTAAACTTCGACAAGACATAACTTGCCAAGTCCATATATGAAGGAGGTTTGGATACTCCTATTCTAAATCTTGGAAAGTCATCGTAGCCAAGCAAATATATGATATTTTTCATACCGTTATGAGTACCTGAACTTCCTTTTTTTCTGATTCTTAGTTTTCCTATATCAATATCTATGTCATCATAAAGTACAAAGAGATTCTGTCTGTCCGCTTTGTAAAAATTCATTATCTGGTTTACTGCTCGACCACTTAAATTCATAAAGGTCTGAGGTTTTACCAATATTACTTTTTCTCCTTTATAGTTACCTTCCCCTATTAAAGCATTGAATTTAATTTTATCAGTCTTTATATTTAATTTTTCAGATAATAAATCTAAACACATAAATCCTACATTATGTTTAGTATTTTGATATTTTGTACCGGGATTTCCTAATCCAACTATTATATACATTATCCCTCTTTTTCCTCAAACACCTATAAGGTAGCCTGAGACAAGCTACCTTATAGCATTATTTATATTTAGTTTATATTTTTAAGTAATTAATTTGACGGGAATATTGCACTTATAGGTTTGTTTGTAAATATTCTGTTTATAGCCTGTGCAAATATAGGAGCAACACTTTCTATTTTTATCTTATCTATCATTTTTTCTTCAGGTATTGCTATGGTATCCAATGTCAAAACTTCCTTTATAGGAGAATTTTGTATTCTTTCTATTGCTTCTCCTGATAATACAGCATGAGTACAACATGCATATACTTCTTTCGCCCCAAGTTCAATCAAAGCTGATGCACCGTTTGTCAAAGTTCCTGCTGTATCTATCATATCATCAACAATTATTGCAGTCTTTCCTTTTATATCTCCTATTATGTTTAATACTTCCGATACATTTGCCTTTGGTCTTCTTTTATCTATTATTGCAATAGGAACATCAAGCTTATCAGCAAAGTTTCTTGCTCTCGTTACACTTCCCAAATCTGGAGAAACAACCACTACATCATCTCTTCCATAGAATTCTTTTTTATAAGCGTTAGCAAGTATGGGGCCTCCCAAAAGATGATCTACAGGAATATCAAAATATCCTTGTATCTGAGGTGCATGCAAATCCATAGAAACCAATCTATCAGCACCTGCTACCGTTATTAAATTTGCTACGAGTTTTGCTGTAATAGGATCCCTTGATTTTGCCTTCCTGTCTTGTCTTGCATATCCATAATAAGGAATAACTGCATTAATCCTTCCGGCAGACGCACGCTTTAGGGCATCAATCATTATCAATAATTCCATCAGATTTGTATCTACGGGCGAAGATGTCGGCTGGATAATGTATATATCCTTTCCTCTAACAGATTCAGGGAAGTTTACAGATATCTCCCCATCACTGAATTTTTTGATTTCACAACTCCCCAATTCCACTCCGAGACTTTCGGCAATGTCTTTGGCAAGTTTGAAATTTGAATTACCCGAAAATAACTTAATCTCACTACCACTGGTATTCATTTAAATACTCCTCCAAAAAAGTAAATTTGAAAATTTTGAAATAAAAACGGTATGCCATTACTATATATAAAAATAATAATATTTTTTCCAAAATTTGTTCAAATTATTATAACATAAAAAAAATTTTATTTCTATCAATTGCTCAAATATTTTTTATTTAAAAGATAAAATATTATTTGATTTTTATTGAATTTTTTTTAATAAAGTAGTATACTAACCACTCAAATACTGAAAATATGTGCAAAATATTAGGTATTTTTTTAGGACAGGTTCATGTCTATAATTATGTACACTAATGTTTTTATAATTATAATAAGGAGATGCTTTTTATGAAAGAAATTAAAATACAACTTAAGGAAAAGCCTTCAAAGCTTCCGCAAGATGAGTCTACACTTGGATTTGGAAAAATCTTTTCTGACCATATGTTTGTAATGGACTATAATGAAGAAAAAAAATGGCATGATCCAATGATTATTCCATACGGACCAATGGAATTTTATCCTTCTACTACTTGTTTTCACTATGGTCAAACTACTTTTGAAGGTCTTAAAGCCTATAGAACTTCTAATGATGAAATATTGTTATTCAGACCTGAGCTTAATTTTAAAAGACTTAATATATCTAATGAAAGACTTTGCATTCCTAAGTTAGATGAAGAATTTTGCTTAGAAGCTCTTAAGAAATTGTTAAAAATTGATAAAGATTTTGTACCTCACACTGCCGGTTCAAGTCTTTATATAAGACCTTTTGTAATAGCTATTGATCCTGCTCTTGGAGCAAATGCAGGCAAATTATATAGATTTTTTATTATTTGCAGTCCCAGTGGTTCATACTATGCTTCAGGACTTAACCCTGTTAAAATTTATGTTGAGGATAATTATGTTCGTGCGGTAAAAGGCGGAATGGGTATGGCAAAAACAGGCGGAAACTACGCTGTAAGCCTAAAATCTCAAGTAAATGCCCATGATATAGATTATTCCCAAGTATTATGGCTTGACGGAGTGGAAAGAAAATACATTGAAGAAGTTGGAGCAATGAATATTTTCTTTGTAATAGATGACGAGGTAATTACACCTGAACTGTCAGGAAGTATCTTAGACGGAATAACAAGAAGATCAATGATAGAATTGTTACAAAAAGAGGGTAAAAAGGTAAGCCAAAGAAAAATCTCTATTGATGAAATAGTAAAAGCTTATGATGATAATAGATTAAAAGAAGTATTCGGCACAGGAACCGCTGCTGTAATAAGCCCTGTAGGTGAATTGAAATTTAAAGATAAGGTTATGAAAATAAACAATAATAAAATAGGTCCTATATCTCAACATCTTTATGATACTCTAACTGGTATACAATGGGGAAGAATAGAAGATAAATACAACTGGACTACAAAAGTAATATAAAGGATTAAAAATGTTTGAAATTTCAAAAATGGAGTTTATATCATCCTATATTTGTGAGCTTAATTCTTATGATGACTCTCCTATTATATCTAATTATTATATAGATCAAGATGACTCTACCTCTCTTTCATTTATAGAAAATACAATTTACAACTTTCTAAGTTCTCAAGATATGAAGTGGTCTTACTTTATTGAAGAAGAAGAGATGTGTAGCAAGGCTTATAAAGACATACTTGAAATTAGAGAAAATCTTTCCTCTTTCAAAGAAAAAAGCAAGGAGATAATTAACGAGTATTTTAATCTTATAAAGGATAATATCGGTGTTGCCTCAGGTAATATGATAGTATCGCTTTTCGAAATGGATTCGCTACCTTATCTTGCCATGTTTAAATACAATCATAAGACTATGCTCGTATCAAATGTTGAAAAACTGAATGATACTAATAATATAACCATTTCTCAAAAGACTTCCTTGTTTACAAGTAATAAATGTAAGGCCAACGAAGGTTTTATTATAAATCTTCCTGCACTTGACATAGCTATTATAGATAAGAAATATGAGATAAATTCTGAAAAATTATTCATTCTTCAAGATGTTATATTAATTTTAAAGTCTGAACGCTCAGAGAAAGAAAAACTTGATGTATTTAATAAGGTAACTAAAAATCTGGAAGAAAAATATATCGGAGATGATATAGAAAAGAAAGCTAAGATAAAAAAAGCTGTCAAGGATTGTGTTCTTGATGATGGCACCGTAAGGGTAGATTATGTTATGGAAAATGCTTTTGATGATGCAGAGCAACTTAAAAACATTTATGAATCTACACTTGAAAAATCAGGCATATCTAAAACCGAGTCTATTATTGTCCCTAACCGAGTTTTAAAGAGCAAATTTCAAAGGCAAAAAATAACAACTGAGACAGGAATAGAAATAAATGTTCCGATAGACTATTATGGTGATGATTCCAAAATACAATTTATCCCTGATGAAAACGGAACATTGTCTATAGTAATTAAGAATGTAAAGAATATTACAACATAAAAAAATCTTTTAGATATTTTTTATTGTTTTGAAACTTGTCTTATTTCGATTTACATTATTTATATTTACTTCTACGGTATTATATAATTCTAATTACTTTATTTTAGTTTATAAATTTTATTTTTATATAAACAAACTACAATAAAAATTATGTAATACTAATCACCATTTATAATACCAAGATTGTTATTTTAGCAAATTATTTGTTTCGCAGATTATCAATAATCTTGCTATAATAAAATTACAAGGCTTTTTGATAGGTTTTTAGTATAAGCACTGAATTATCTATCTATAAATATCAATTTTTAATATGTTTTATTTTAAAATAAGGACTTTCAAAGCTATTAGCTTTAAAAATCCTTATTTTATTTAAACTGTAGTTTTTCAAAAGTTATTATTTTGCAGTTCTCTCTGCATCACAATATATACAACGATATGCTTTCTTATTTTCATCCACTAACCTGAAAGTTTGTGTTATCTCCTGCTCAACTGATGTTATACATCTCGGATTTTTACATGTTATGACATTTTTCAATATCTTAGGTAGTGAAAGGTGAACCTTGCTCTCAAGTTTTCCATCCTTTACTTTGTTTACGGTTATGTTGCTGTCTATATAGCCCAAAACATCAAAATCAAGGGGTATGTCCTCATCAATTTTTATTATGTCCTTTTTTCCATACTTCGTACTATCTACATGTTGGATTATTGCTACAGTACAAGTGAGCTTTTCAAGTCCTAACAGTTTATATATCTTCATACTTGCCCCGGCTCTTATATGATCAAGCACAATACCGTTATTTACTCCGTCAATGTTCATTTTAACCCTCCTATTTCGGTTATACTAACATTTTCAAACTTACTAATCTATTGAGCTTTTATTCCAAGAAGAAATAAAATCAATGCCATTCTTATGTGTTTTCCGCAAAGTGCTTGGAAAAAATAAGAAGCTCTCTCGTCATTATCAACCTCAACAGATATTTCATTTACTCTTGGCAATGGATGCATTATAGTCAAATCTTTTTTTGCATTTTCCAATTTTTCCAAATCAAGAATATAGCTGTCTTTCAATCTTATATAATCAGCCTCATTGAAAAATCTCTCCTTTTGTACCCTTGTCATATACAATATATCCAAAGTAGGCATTGCCTCTTCAAGACTTTCAACTTCACTCCATTTTACTCCAGCTTTGTTCATTGACTCTTTTATATAATCAGGCACTTGTAACTCGTGAGGTGAAATCAGGACAAAGCTAATGTTGTCATATCTAAGCATAGCTTCTATAAGAGAGTGTACAGTACGTCCGAACTTCAAATCTCCACACACTCCTATTGTCATATCTGACAGTCTGCTTTTCTTACGTTTTATAGTGAGTAAATCTGTAAGAGTTTGTGTAGGATGGAAGTGTCCTCCATCTCCGGCATTTATTATAGGTACTGTAGTTCTTTGAGCTCCAACTATAGGTGCACCTTCTTTAGGGTGTCGCATTGCAATTATATCAGCATAACATCCAACTGTTTGAATGGTGTCACTCACGCTTTCCCCCTTTGCTGCAGAGCTTGAATTTGCTGATGAGAACCCCAAAACAGAGCCTCCAAGTTCCAACATTGCCGCTTCAAAACTAAGTCTTGTCCTTGTACTTGGTTCAAAAAATAATGTAGCAAGTTTCTTGTGGGCACAGCTATCCTGATATTTTACAGGATTTGCAACAATATCGTCCGCAACTTTTATCAAATCATTAATCTCATCTACTGTTAAATCTGTAATGTTGATTAGATTTCTGATATTTTCCATTATTTTTCTCCTTTCATCCAGGATTCATCTTGAGGATTATCTCTAAATTTTAATATCTTAGATTTATCATCTTGCTTTATATAATTTTTGTCTACTGCAATATTAAGTAAAGCGTCTAAGTCACAAAGGCTTACATTTTTAACCTTATTTTCTTTTAATCTGTCAGAGGCTTTTTTCATATTATAGGTAAAAATACTTGCTATACCAAGTACATCTGCACCGGCTTCTCTCAATATATTTACTGTATCTACAGATGAACCTGCTGTTGATATCAAATCCTCTATTACAACAACTTTTTGACCTGGAATTAATTTTCCTTCAATCTGATTTGTTCTCCCATGGTCTTTGGCTGAGCCTCTCACATAACCCATAGGTATATTCATAAGATGTCCCACTATTGCAGCATGAGCAATTCCAGCTGTACTTGTGCCCATTACTACCTCACAAGTTGGGAAATATTCTTTGATATTTTTTACCAAAGATTCTTCTACTAAAGTTCTTACTTCAGGAGCTGTCAGAGTCAGTCTGTTGTCACAATAAATTGGACTTTTTATTCCGGATGCCCAAGTAAAAGGTTGGTCAGGTCTTAAAAATACCGCCTGAATAGACAATAATCCGTTTGCAATTTCTTGTTTCATAGTACCTCCACAAAATCAATATTTAATTATAAATATATGAACTAATCTAAAAAAAGAGATAATATTTTCTCATAAACTTCCACAGGATTCTCAGCCTTTGTTATTGGTCTGCCTACCACTATATAATCTGAGCCAATTTTTTTCGCATCAGAAGGAGTAGTAATTCTCGTCTGGTCGTCAGTCTTTTCATCTGTAAATCTTATACCTGGAGTCACAGTCAGGAAATTGTCCCCGCAACTTTCATGTATGAGTTTTGCCTCTCTTGGAGAGCATACTACTCCGTCAAGACCTGCTTCTTTTGTGTTTTTTGCATAGTGAACAACGGTATCATTCAATGATTTGTCTATTAGAAGTTCATCCTTCATTTGTACTTCACTTGTAGAAGTAAGCTGAGTTACCGCTATAAGTAAAGGTCTTTTTTTACTATCAGAAAGTCCTTCCAAAGCGAATTTCATCATTTCTATTGTACCTGCTGAATGGACGTTTACCATATCAATATCCAGTTTTGATAGTGATTTCATTGCACTTTTTACAGTATTTGGTATGTCATGAAGTTTTAAATCCAAGAAAATCTTATGTCCTCTTTGTTTTATCTCTCTTATTATTTCAGGACCTTCACTGTAAAAAAGCTCCATTCCTACTTTTACAAATGGTTTTTTTTCTTCAAATTTGTCAAGAAATTCCAAAGTTTTTTCCTTGTTAGGAAAGTCCAATGCAATTATTACATCTTTTCCCATAATTGTCCTCCCAAAAAATTAATCTGCAATTAAATATCCTTTTTCCACTTGTTCTTTTAATTTTTCGTATAAAAAATCATATATATCCTGAGAAAACTCCTTGATTATCTCCATTCTTTTTAAGACTTGAGAAAGTTTAATCTTTTTTTCCACCCAAGTACTATGCTCACCACAATATATGTTGCTGAGCATTGGTTGTAGTCTGTCCATAGCATTTGCAAACTTTGACTCATTACTTTCCATATTTTCAAATTCCATCCACAAACTTTCAAGCATATCTCCCATATCTTTGCTAAGATATGTCTTTAGTTTTGCCATGGCATCAGATTCTCTTTTAAATTTATCTTGATATCCACTTGAATCATAGGCAAATGTATCACCGGCAAAAATTTCAACCAAATCATGGATTAATAACATTTGTATAACCTTGTTTACATCCACCTTTGATTTTGAATAATGTTGTAAGAACATACTCATAGTGGCAACATGCCAAGAATGCTCTGCATCATTTTCTCTTCTATTTAAGCCTATGATTTTAGTCTGCCTATTTATTTTTTTCATCTCTTCAAGCAATATTACAAATTCAATGTCTTTTGATATATTCATAATCTTTCCTTTATTAAAATTATTTTACTATTCCAATAATTTCTCTTAAACTTTTTATTCCAAGTTCTTCCATAGTTAGTGGCAGTTCTTCTATTATCTCCTTGCATACAAAAGGGTTGACAAGATTTGCAGATCCTACCTGAACTGCTGAAGCACCAGCCATCATCATCTCTATAACATCTTGAGCGCTGCTTACTCCACCCATTCCTATTACAGGTATTTTTACTGCATTTGCAACTTGATATACCATTCGAAGTGCTACAGGAAAAATTGCAGGACCTGAAAAACCGCCCATTTTATTTGCAATAACAGGTGCTCTCCTTCTTATATCTATTCTCATTCCCAATAAAGTATTTATTAGACTAAGACCATCAGCTCCGGAGCTTTCACAAGCCTTTGCTATATCAACTATATCAGTTACGTTGGGACTTAGTTTTATATATACCGGTTTTTTTGTAACATCTTTTACCGCCTTAGTAACTTCAGATACACTTTGTGCACTTACACCGTATGCCATTCCACCGTTGTGTACATTTGGACAACTCACATTAACTTCTATTATCCCTACATTTTCAACTACGTCCATTTTTTTTGCACATTCAACATATTCTTCTATTGAAAAGCCGCTGATATTTGCTATTATTTTTTTATTATAAATTTTTGCAAGATTAGGTAACTCTTCACTTACCACCTTATCAACTCCCGGATTTTGCAAGCCGACCGAATTTATCAAGCCTGATGTACATTCAGCTATCCTTGGTGTTTCATTTCCAAATCTATAATCTACAGTTGTTCCTTTGATAGAAATTGAACCTAAGATATTTATATCATAAAAGTCCTTATATTCCTGCCCAAATCCAAACGTGCCACTTGCAGGTATTACTGGATTGTCAAGTATAAGACCGCTCAAACTCACCTTTGTATCTACCATAATATCTCCTCCTTGAATAAAACCGGACCTTCTTTGCAGATACGTTTATAACCATATTTAGTCTTACAAGAACAACCCATACATCCACCAAATCCACATGCCATTCTCTGCTCAAAACTAAATTGTCCGTCTACATCAACATTATAAAGAGCCTTAAGCATTGGCTCCGGACCACAGGTAAATATATAATCGAAACTTATCTTGTCAAGTACATCAGTTACAAGTCCCTTATAGCCTAAAGATCCGTCAAGTGTTACTATATATGGCACTATTCCCAGATTCTTCAACAAATCAACGCCAAATACCTCATCTTGGGTATTAAATCCCATGACAAATTGCGGATATATAAATTTTTTAATCAATGCCCTTGCCAATCCTATAAGTGGTGGAACTCCTACACCACCACCTATCAATACAGGACTTAAAGTGGATTTTTCTATATCAAATCCATTGCCTAATGGATATAAAATATTTAATTTTTCATTTACTTTCTTTTTCGCAAGCTCTTTTGTTCCATTTCCCACGACTTTGTAAATCAATACTATAGTTTCATCATCATAGTCGCATATTGAAATTGGGCGTCTTAGATAAAAATTATCTATGGCAATATTAACAAACTGACCAGGTTTTTTTATCAAACTTGTATCGCCCTTTAGTTTAAGTTCAAATACATTTTTAGCAACACTCTCATTTTCTGATATAATAAAATCTGAAATCTTAGACATATCTTCTCCTAATCATTCCAAATAGTTTTCCCATTTAATATTGTCCTTACTACCTTTCCTCTTAGTTTATCTCCCTCAAAAGGAGTAGCCTTTCCTTTTGAAAGAAATGTATCTGTATCTACGATATACTCCTTGTTTAAATCTATGATATTAAAATTTGCATTCATATTGTCATGAATATAATAGTTTTCATCTCTATTTGGAATATAATTTTTCTTAAAGTCAAAATTATTTTCAAAAAGTTGTCTTTGAATACTTATATACTTATCTATTTCAAATCTTTTCATTGGGTTAATACACATAAGTTCCAATAGTTTCTCAAGAGATATTATATCTTTTTCCACCAAATGTGTATACATCAAGGAAAATGCAATTTCCAATCCTACTATTCCAAATGGACTTTTTTCCAAACCTTTTGACTTTTCTTCCAAACTATGTGGTGCATGATCTGTAGCTATCATATCTATAGTTCCGTCTTTTATGCCTCTTATCAGTTCATCTCTGTCAGATACATCTCTTAAAGGCGGATTCATCTTGAACTTACCTTCTTCCTTTAAGTCTTCATCTGTAAGTATAAGGTAATGAGGGGCTGTCTCACAAGTCACATTTACTCCCATTTTTTTTGCATTTCTTATTATCTCTACGCTTTCTTTGGTTGAAACATGGCATACATGATATTTAGTACCAAGTTTTTGAGCAAGTTCTACATCTCTTTTTACCTGTATCCATTCACTTTCACTACAAATACCCTTGTGATTGTGAGCCTTAGCATATTTGCCATCGTGTATATATCCACCCTTTAGCAAAGTCTCATCTTCGCAATGTGCAACAATTATCTTATCTAATTTTCTTGCCTCTTCCATGGCCTCAAACATCAATTCCTGAGTTTGTACTCCCTTACCGTCATCTGTATATGCAATTGTGAAGTCAGCAAGTTCTTCCATATCTGAAAGTTCACTTTTTCCATTTCCTTTTCTTGTAATCGTACCATAAGGAATTATGTTGACACATGAAGTATCTTTTATTAACTCAAGCTGAATTTTCAAGGTGTCCAAGTCAGAAGGTACAGGATTTAGATTTGGCATTGTGCATACATTGACATACCCTCCTCTTGCTGCAGCCATAGATCCCGTTTTTATACTTTCCTTATAAAAAAAGCCCGGTTCACGAAAATGCACATGCACATCTGTAAAACCGGGTGTTATGTATAAATTTGTACAATCAATAATCTCATCAAAAGACAAAAACGAACTATCCTTTTCAGATAGCTTTGCAATAGAATTTTCAATAATAATATCAGCACAAACAAAACCCTTAGAAGTAAATATATTTCCATTTTTAAGCAATGTTTTCATAAAAGTACTCCTTTGAAAAAGATATTACAAATTACTTTATCTCAAATCCTCGAAATTCTATCACAATTTTATTAATTTGTCAAATTTAATTCTATACATTATAAGCTACTGTTTCAGCTATTATTTATAAAAAGAATTATTGAAATTTCACAATACTTTATGATATTATATAGGTAAAAATAAAATTTTTAAATAGCTATATCTTAGGAGTAATATATGAATATCTACACTAAAATCTTGACATTAAAAGGAAGTTACTTTGTAAAGGACTATGAAAAGACAAAGAAAAATAAGATACAAAAAAGACCTGTTCTTGAGGCTACAGTTTTGAAAACTTTTAAATCAGATGAAGACACAGTAATTGTCATTGTAAACCAAGAAACTGACACAGTAATAGAAATAACACCAAATTCAAGCAAAGATGAAATAAGAAGATATCTTGGAGAAAAATTTGTACTTTAGAATATATTTTTTAAAATATAGATATATGACTTTATAAATATTGTTTAGTAATAGTATCAAGGAGAAAAAATGCAAGTAAGATTATCTGAACATAAAGATTTAGAAAAGATAATGAGTATATTTGATGAAGCCAAAAAATTTATCGCAAGTTATGGTTCCAATCAATGGCAAGGTGATGAATATCCAAGCAAAGGTTTGATAATTTCAGATATAAATTCTTCATCATCTTATGTACTTGAAGATGACAAAAACATTGTAGGATATATGTATATATCTTTTGGAAAAGAAAAATGCTATGAAATAATAAAAAGCGGAAAATGGGAAAGCGACTTTGAATATATGACAATCCATAGACTGGCATTATCTGATAAATATAGGGGGAATAATCTTTCTAAGCTACTTTTCGACTTTGCTGAAAATCTTGCTAAAGAAAAAAATATCCGTTCTGTAAGAATAGATACTCATAATATGAATCTTCCTCTTAAATCAATACTAAAAAAGAGAAGATATAAAAAATGTGGAATTATTTTTTTGGAAAATGGAGAAGAAAGACAAGCTTACGAAAAGTTGATTATACCTTTTTGGGTAAATGATAAGGTCGAACTTAGAAAGTCACATCCTTGTGGTTGCAATATATTTGATATAAAGAGAATAGGTATGGATATAAAGCTTGAATGTACAAAATGCAATGCTCAAATATGGCTTTCAAGAGCTGATTTAGAAAAAAGATTGAAGAAAAGACTCTAATTAACAGATTATAAAGGCTCCCAATAAGAGGAGCCTTTATAACTTTATATCTTTGGTTTTGGTGCTAAATATTGGTAGAAATGAGTTTTTATCTTACCGTTATATATTTTTCTATTTTTTTGGAAATTTATACCAATTTTACTTCCTATTTCCTCATCATTAGTAATTAAATAATATGAGAAATTTTCAAGTTTAGAAAACAACTTTTTCATATCATTGTAAAGAATATCTATTTCCTTTTCCTCACCTATTCTTACTCCATAAGGAGGATTTGAAAAAATAAAGCCATTTTTTTCTGTTATATTTAATTGAGAAACAGATTTTCTTTCAAAGTTTGTAAATGTATCAACACAGGCTATTTTTGCATTTTCTTTTGCAATTTCAATTGCCTCACCATCTATATCAAAGCCATTTACCTTAAACTCGATGTCTTTTTCTTGAGAAATATAGTAAGAGCGATATTTTTTCCATAAACTCTTATCAATAAACGGAAAACTCTCTCCTAAGAAATCTCTATTTATTCCGGCTTGTATGTTAGCAGCAATAAGTGCTGCTTCAATAGGTATTGTACCTGAGCCACAAGTGATATCATAAAATGCCCTTTGAACATTCCATGGAGTAGCCATTACCATAAAAGCAGCTATGGTTTCCCTTATAGGTGCAAGAACTGTTTTTTCTCTGTATCCTCTCTTGTGCATAGATGCCCCTGTAGTGTCTATATACAGTGAAGCAATATCCTTTTGAATCAAAATATTAAAAGGTACTTCAATACTTGAAGATTCAGGTAGTACATCTGTATCAAACAGTAACTTTAATCTTTCTGCCATTGCTTTTTTTGCTATGGATTGGATAGTAGGAATTGATGTCAATTTTGAACTAACAGACTTTGCTTTAGCAATTGTAAACTTATAATCTTTTTTTAAATATTTGGAATAATTGATGGCTTTTATCCCTTGAAACAGTTCTTCAAAGGTACTTGCCTTAAATTTTCCAAGCTCTATCATCACTCTTTGAGCAGTTCTCAAACAAATATTTGCCTTAACTATAGTTTCATCGTCACCTTTGAAATGCACTCTACCATCTGTAATCTTAATATCACTTGCTCCTAAGTTTTTCAGTTCATAAGACACTGTCTTTTCAAGTCCAAATAAACATGGTGCTACTAAGTTGTACATTAATCTATATTCTCCTCAATATCTTCTTCCATATACAGTATTCTGGCACAGGAAGGACACTCTATTATCTTCTTATTTAAGGCATCATCTATAATTTCTTCACTCAACTTAAAACCACACTGACTACATTTCCCGTCAACAACTTTAGACATAACCACTATATTTTTTTGCCTTTTTTTATCATATAATGTCAATACTTTTGAATCTATATCTCTTCTTATCTTCCTTATTTTCTTTTCCATCTCTGTAATCTTATCTTCGTATTTTACTATTATCTTGTTTTGCTTTGACATCTTCTGTAATAATTTTTTTTCCATGTCATTGTACATTAGTTTGTGATTTTGCATTTGTTCTTTAAGTGCATCCATTTGTAGAAACAATACCATAATCTCTCTTTTAAATTCAGATTTTTTTTCTTCTAAATCTTCTTTTCTACTATTAATTTCCAAAACTTTCTTTGGGTCTCTTTTTTGATTATTAAATGACTTTTTTATAATATTTGCAATTTCTTTTTCTATCTTTTGAATTTCTTCTTCACATTCAAAAACTTTGTTTTTAACCTCATTTATGTCGCTGTTTATAAGCTCTTCTTTTTCTCTCATAAGAGATAATTGATCCTTGTCAAATTTTATCTCCTGAGTCTCGTATAGTGATTTTATAGTGTCTTTTGCTTTTTCTATTAATAAATATCCCTTTTGTATCCTTATTATTCCACTATTCATAATAGTCCTCCACATAGTTAAATGGGGCTTTAAGCTTATTGGAAATATAAAAATCTATATTATCCAATTTATCCTCAAGGAATTTTTTCATAGCATCTGGGAAAAATTTCTCTGTATCATAATGACTTGCATCAATAATGCAATCTCCTTTTTGATATGAATCTTGAGCAAAATGATATTTAGTGTCCCCTGTAATAAATACATCTGCTCTTTGTAATGCAATATCTGCAAATTCATCTCCTGCACCTGTTACCAAAGCTATCTTCCTTATAATTTTATTTTCTTTACTTATTATTCTAATATTTTTGGCATTTAACTTTTCCTGGATATGATATACCAATTTTTTTAAAGATATAGGTTCTTTTAATACAGCTACTCTACCTAATGTGTTAATATCATATTCATCCGTCAGAGGTTGTACTTTTTCAACAGAAAATAGATTGATTATATAATCATTTAATCCACCTTCTATTATGTCAAAATTGGTATGAGCCACATACAGAGCTATATTATTTTTTATCAATTTAATAAGCATCTTTTGCTTGTGATCGCTGTCCACTATATTTTTTATACCTGAAAAAATGAGCGGATGATGTAAAATTATCATATTCGACTTATTTTTAATAGCGTCATCTATGACCTCATCACATAATTCTAAAGAAAGAGTGATAGAACTTATGTCTTCATCCAAACTTCCGATACAAAGTCCGACATTATCCCAATCATATGCCAGATGTACCTTTAAAAGATTATCAAGTTTAGCTTTCAAATTACAAAGTTTCATACACATCCTCCATTTCCTTAATTTTTTGCAATAATATGTTAAGGTCACTAATTTTCACTTGTTTTTGTTTTAAGTCATCAAAAAGTTTTTTAGAATTTTTAATTCTTTCTTCTAAAATCTCTCTTACTAAGATATTTTTTCTTACAATATTTAATATGCCATACTCCATGTAAACATCTTTAGAATTTTCAATAGTCAAGTAAGCATTTGATATTTCATTTACTTTTTTGGCAATAATTATGTTGTAATATTTTCCCATATCAAATATTATGTCTTCGTCTACAATTTCAAATTTATTTTCATATAAATAATATCTCAAATCTTTTGCCTGTTGCACAGGTTGTAAAATTAAAAGCGGATTTTTTTCCTTAAATTTTAAATTATAATTTTTTTTAAGAATCTCAGATATGAGAACTCCCCCCATACCTGCTATAATCATAGAATCAACTTCATCTATCTTGAGCACATCAAGACCATCCCCTACTCTGGTTTCAACTTTGTCCTCAATTTTATTCACCTTGACAAAATCTATTGTTTTTTTCAGCGAAGGATAGGATATATCTGATGCTATCGCTTTTTTAACCTTATTATTTTTGATAAGCTCAACGCAAACATAACCATGATCACAACCTATATCAGCTATAGTTTCAAAATGAGTAACCATGTCCACTATATATTGTAATCTTTTGCTTATCATAACTTCTCCATCTCATTATTTTTTATTATTAATAGATATTTTAAATACATATTTTATTTAAAATCAAGAATACAAGAAATTAAAAAATTATATTATTTTTATCATTAACGACTTATCAAAAAAATATAAATAAAAAATAAATTAGAATAAAATTTCCTAAAGTGAAACTGAAAAATCATATATGTAATTTATATGAAAATAAATTTTTTACAAATAATAATAAAATTATTCATAGATGATATCTCAATTTTTTATATAATAAAATGTATAATTTTAATTGAAAAAAATAACACCAATAAAATTAAATTAAAGCTAACACCTCGCATTTATATTTTACCACCAAAAAAAACTTTTTTCAAATTATATTTTATTAAATTCACAGTCTAATCGTATTTTTTATAAATTTATATCAATTTTGTACTTTTTTTCATTTCGTCTGTTATTTCACTCATAAGTTCGTTTGTCATCAGCCTGAGTAATCTTTCAAAATGTTCAATTTCTTCTCTTGAACTCTGTTTTCTAAGTCTATCTATAACTATATTAATATACTGTTCTTTAATGTCACTGTATCCGTAATACTTGTCAGTAACTTCAAGGTAAAATTCTCTTTTATCATCTGTTGATTGGACTTTTTTTACATAACCCTTTTTTACTAATGATGCTACCCTATATGCTGTATTTGGCTGAGATGTCTCCATAAATTCAGTGAGTTGAGAAATTGTAGGTCTTTTTAATGCGTATATTATTTCTACACAAAAAAGCTCTAACACTGTTAAAGTAGGACTTCTATCTTCAAACCTCTTGAATATATTTTTATAGAATTTCATTTTAAACTTATCATATACTTCATTAAACAAATCTACTAACACAGCATTCTCATTAATTGCCAAAACTAACCTCCTTTTATAAATGTCTATGAGGATATATGAAAAAGTCGGATTATCAAAAAAACATCCGACCTTTTCAACTATCTGGAAACTAAAACAAAAAGTATTAATTTATCACAAACTTAAGTTCTGCTTGACAAACCACCTTATCATTTACGCTTGCTTTGGCTTTTCCTATTCCAAAAACTCCCTTTTGCTCCAAAAGTTCACATTCAAAAGTGATAACATCACCAGGTTTTACCTGTCTTTTAAATCTCACTTTATCAGCACCGGCAAAAAGTGCAATCTTCCCTTTATTTTCTTCCAATGACAGTATCGCAACAGCACCTGTCTGTGCCATTCCTTCAAGAATAAGAACTCCAGGCATAACAGGATAGTTAGGAAAGTGTCCGTTAAAAAATTCTTCATTTGAACTAACCATTTTTTGAGCTATGGCAAATTTACCACTTTCAAAATCAAGAACTTTATCAATTAATAAGAAAGGGTATCTATGAGGAATTATTGATTTTATCTCATTTATATCAAGCTGCATTATTAACTCTCCTTTATAGTGTCTCCAAACTTCTAAATAAGATAGTTCCGTTATGACCCCCAAATCCGAAAGAATTGCTAAGAGCATAATCTATCTTATGTTTTATACCAACATTAGGTACAATATTTAAATCACAATCATCATCCTTAACCTTATAGTTGATTGTTGGAGGTATAAAGCTGTTTTTCATTGAAAGCACTGTTATTACAGCCTCAATTGCTCCACTTGCTCCAAGTAAGTGTCCTGTCATTGATTTAGTAGAACTTACATAAAGGTCATATGCCTTCTCCCCGAAAAGATTTTTTATTGCCTTAGTTTCACACATATCATTTAATTTAGTAGATGTACCATGCGCATTTATATATACAATCTTATCTTTATCTATTCCTGAATCTTTTATCGCATTTTCCATTGATTTTTCAGCAAACTTCCCCTCTTCATTAGGTGAAGTGATGTGATAGGCATCACATGTTGCACCATATCCGTCAAGAATAGCATAAATTCTTGCATTTCTATTTTTTGCATGTTCAAGATCTTCCAACATAAGAACACCGGAACCCTCTCCCATAACAAAGCCACTTCTCTCCTTATCAAATGGTATGCTTGCTCTATTTGGATCATCACTGAAACTCAATGCCTTCATAGCTGTAAATCCACCAAGTCCAAGTGGAATTATACAAGACTCACTTCCTCCTGCAAGTGCATAATCCAAGTATCCATGTCTTATGAGTCTTAGTGCTTCTCCTATTGCCATTGTACCGCCTGCACAAGCTGTAACAGGACAATTACATATACCATGTAAATTGTACTTCATTGCTATATATGATGCAGACATATTAGTTATAGACATAGGTACAAAAAACGGAGATATATTGTCATAGCCTTTTTCTTTGCCCTTTTCAACTTCCTTTTGTATTGTATCAAGTCCACCAATCCCGGATGAAATTATAGTTCCAAACTTATTTTTATCTACTTCGTCAAGATTGATACCACTATCATTTATAGCCATTATCCCTGCAATTAGACCAAGTTGATTTACTCTGTCCATTCTTCTCATAGTCTTTTTATCTATATAATCTTCAATCTTGAGATTTTTGATTTCTCCTGCAAGTTTTGCCTGTTGATTAGAAGTATCATAAGCTTTGATAAAATCAATTCCATTATATCCATTTTGTAGGCTATTAGAAATCTCTTCCAAGCTGTTACCTATCGGAGATACAGCTCCCATACCTGTTACTGCGACATATCTCTTCATTATAAACTCAACCCTCCGTCTACTACTATTACTTGTCCTGTTATATAAGTAGAATTTGCTAAAAATGATACAGTTTTTGCAATATCTTCAACATCACCAATTTTACTCAAAGGTATTTGTTTCTCTATTTCTTTAACCATATCATCACTAAATTTATTCGTCATATCTGTAGATATAAAGCCTGGAGCTATTGCATTTACCCTTATATTTCTCTTTCCAAGCTCCTTTGCAAGTGTTTTTGTAAGTCCTACTATTCCTGCCTTTGCTGAAGAGTAATTAGCCTGTCCTGCATTTCCGAACACACCGCTGACACTTGACATATTAATTATGCAACCATATCTTTGTTTTACCATTATTTTAGAAGCATATTTACAACAGTTGAATGTAGAAAGTAAATTGGTACTTATTACGCTCATAAAATCTTCAGATGTCATTTTTAAGATTAGATTATCTTTTATTGCTCCTGCATTGTTTACCAATAAGTCTATTTTACCAAAACTTGTAATAGCTAAGTCTATAAGAGACTTGCAGTTGTCTTCTGAGGATAAATCCCCTTTATATATATTTACACTTACATTGTAAGCTTCACAATCAAGTTGGACTTGTTTTGCTTTTTCATCATTACTTTGATATGAAAGTATAAGGTTATATCCTTCTCTTGCCAATTGTAAAGCTATCTGTTTTCCAATCCCTCTACTTGCTCCGGTTACAATTGCAACTTTATTTTCCATAAGACTCCTTTAAAATATTTATTAACATTAACAGTTTTATAAAAATTAAGTAAAAAATTTGGACTCTATTTTTTCATTTCATTAACAAAATTTTCCAATGTTTCAACTGAATACACTTCATAGACTTTTTTTTCAGAATCAATTTTCTTTAAAAATCCCTTTATTACTGAAGAAAATCCTATTTCTACAAAGATATCAACGCCATTAGATATCATATTTCTTAATTCTTCTTCAAAATATACAGTGCTTTTTACTTGTTTGACCATAATATTTTTTATATCATCTTTAGTATATTTATTTACATCATATATTTTTCCGTCAACATTAAGTCCCAAGTCAATTTTAGGTATAGAAAACTCAATATCTTTAAATATGTTTTCAAGTTCTACAGAGGCATTTTGCATATATGAAGTATGGAAAGCTCCACTTACATTAAGTTGGATTATCTTTCTTATCTTATTTTCTTTTAAGATTGAAACTACTTCATCTATAGCGTTAGCTTCTCCTGCTATAACTATCTGTCCCGGACAATTCAAATTGGAAATTTGCACATCATAGCCTGTTTTTTCACTGACTTTCTCACATATATCTCTTACCAAATCAACAGGTGCACCTACAATAGCCATCATCTTACAGCTTACATCAGAGCTTTTTGACATTGCAATTCCTCTTTTTTCAGCTATCAAAATGGCATCCTTATCTGTAATTACTCCACTTGTATATAAGGCTGAGTATTCTCCTATGCTAAGTCCACCAACAATATCAGGAACTATACCTTTGTCCTTTAGTATCTTTGTTATACCGATTTGAAAAGCTACCATCAAAGGTTGAGTATACTGAGTTTTTGAAATTTCTTCATCGCTTTGATTGAAAGAATAATCTTTTAAATCAAAGTTGGTCGACAAACTGTCATAAAACTCCTTAAATACAGGGTAGTTTTCATAAAGATCTTTTCCCATACCTGTTTTTTGACTTCCCTGACCACCATATAAAAAACATATTTTCATTTTCTTCTCCTATTTTGTGTATCCTACTGTAGTTTTTTACCGTATACAAGTTCTTCTATCAGCTCTTTGACACTTCTAATAGCTTTATTATTACCACCATTTGCTCCGCAGAAGAACAATCCGTTTTCATAGTCTCCCTTTACTGCACTAATAAGTGCATCTGTTATACAATATAAAGTATCCTTAGGATTGCAATGGCTGATACAATCTATGCATCTTTTAGGAGCTATTCTTCCCAAAGTTAATCTTTCAAGAAGTGGAGTTTTTACAGCCCTTCCAGGCAGACCTACCGGAGATTGTATTATTTTTATGTCATCTTTTGTTGCTTTTTGAATTACTTTTTTATACTCCAATGATGCGTCGCATTCATCTGTTAATATAAATGGTGTTGCAATTTGCACTCCGCTTGCACCTAAATCTATTATCTCGTCTATCTTCTCTTTAGTATCTATTCCACCTGCAGAAAAAAACGGAATTTTATCTTTTAAGTCTTCATCACTGTTTAAAAAATCGCTCACTTGTTTTGTTAAATTCTCTATTTTAAAACTGTCATCATCTATCTCTTGCCTTGAAAAACCTAAATGTCCTCCTGCTTTTGGACCTTCCAATACTATGAAATCAGGTAATCTATGATAATTATTCTTCCATTTTTTTAAAATTAATTTTAAAGCTCTAACTGAAGATACTATTGGAGCTATAAGCGCTCCACTACCCTTTACCAGTTCAGGAAGATTAAGAGGCATTCCGGCACCTACTATTATTGCATCGATTTTTTCTTCAACAGCCATCTTTACATATTCTTCAAAATTACTTAGAGCTCTCATTATATTTACAGCAATAATCCCGTTGCTTTGCGCTAAATTTCTGGCTTTTTCGACTTCTTTTTTGAAGCCTCTTTTATTTGCTTGCATAGGATTTTTATTAAAATCATCTTCCAAATATCCGACATCAGCCATAGAAATTACACCCATTGCACCATTTTTTGCCACTGTACCGGCAAGATTACCAAGAGAAATACCTACACCCATACCACCTTGAATTATGGGGTGTTGAAGACTAAAATTTCCAATCTTTATTCCTTGATTTTTCACTTATATTCTCCCACTCTGCCTTATATTCAGCTATTATATTTTCAATAATTTGCTTAACAGGTCGTATTTCTTTTATCTGACCTACAACAAGTCCTGCCATAACGGACCCAGATTTTATATCTCCATCTAATACCGCTTTTTTCAGAGAACCTAAAGTGTATTTTTCAAGCTCCATCTTATCAGTGCCTTTTCTCTCCATATCAAGGTACTTTCTTGACATCTCATTTTTAATCAACCTTACCGGCATTGAAATGCTATAACCTGTAACTGTAATCTGATTACTTGAAGCTTTGATAACTGAATTTTTGTAGTTTTCATGTATAGGGCATTCATCAGATGCTAAAAATATCGTACCCATCTGCACTCCTGATGCTCCAAGCACTTCAGTAGCCAGCATCTGTCTACCGTTACAGATGCCCCCGGCAGCTATTATCGGGATGCTCACATTTCCCGCTATTTCTCCAAGAATTGTCATAGTGGTCATTGGTCCGATATGACCACCACTTTCATTTCCTTCAGCAATTATAGCATCAGCTCCGTTGCTTTCTACTCTTTTTGCAAGAGTTAGATTCGGTACTACCGGTATTACCTTTATTCCTGCATCCTTCCATGATTTCATATATTTAGAAGGGTTGCCGGCTCCTGTAGTGACTACAGGAACTTTCTCATCTATCACTATTTGAGCAAATTCATCTATCAGAGGATGGAGTAACATAAGATTGACAGCAAAAGGCTTATCCGTCTTACTTTTACATATTCTTATCTGTTCTACAAGTGTCTTTGAATCCATACCACCTGTTGCTATCGTTCCAAGAGCTCCGGCATTTGAAATTGCACTTGCAAATTCACCATTTGATATGTTAGCCATACCACCTTGAAGTATAGGATATTTTATACCTAATAATTTATTTATCATTATTTTCTCCAATTTTAAGATGTATAATATTTATACTTTATATTAAAACTACCATTGCAAATAATACGAAACCCACGTAAGTCCGCCACCAAATCCACAAAATATCAGTTTATCTCCCTTTTTTAACATTCCTTTTTTATTTATTTCATCCAGCAATAAAGGAATACTTGCAGAAGATGTATTTCCAACATTTTCTAAATTTGTAGGGAATTTATCCATAGACACATTCCACTTTTTACAAGCTGATTTAAGTATCTTTTCATTTGCCTGATGAGAAATAAAATAATCTATATCTTGAGGATTCACTCCAAGTTTATCAAGAACTCTCGTAATACTCTTGTTTATAGTCTCAACAGCAAATCTGTATACCAGTTTTCCATCCATACCTACATAGTCATATTCATTTTGCGTGGTAGGGAGTGACAAGGCTGATTTTGAAAAGTTACTTCCAAAATCACAAAAACTTTCCTTATTATTCTTTTCAACTAATACTCCTCCGGCGCCGTCTCCAAAAAGCACTGCAGTAGAACGGTCATTTTGATCTATAACCTTGGATAAATGTTCAGCAGATATTAGTATACCGTATTGTCCCTCTTGCAAGAGTCCTTCAATCAATTTAAGTCCACCTGCAAATCCACTGCATGCCATATTTATATCAGTTGAAAAAACATCTGTTCCAAGATTGAGATAGCTTTGAGCAAAGCATGCTAAGTTGGGCATAGCATAATCGCTTGAAAGTGTAGTTACAATCACTGCTTTTATATTTTGTCTCTCATCATCAGATAAATCAAAATTTTTACAAACTTGTTCAACCAAGTAAGAAGTACTGTTTCCATCCAAAAAATGTCTGTATTTGATTCCTGTTCTGGAAGCTATCCATTCATCAGAAGTGTCAAGATATTTTTCAAAATGCTGATTACTTATTATTTTTTCAGGCAAGTAAGATGATGTCTTTTTAATTTCTAATGCCATTTATCTCTCCCATCTTAAAATATTTTTCTTTTCTTGATTTTAAAATATCTTCTTCGCTTAAATCCATAAGCTTTAAAAGATGATATTGAACAATCTTATCCAATCTTAGAAAATTTCTTTTTTTAGCATCTTCATCAGACCAATCATCTTCCTTCACGATATCATCAGCTACCTTATATTCATACATTTCTCTTGCTGTCAGTTTCATTATGCTTGCAGCTTCCTTAGCCCTGTTTGCATCCTTCCACAATATGCTTGCAAAACCTTCAGGAGAAAGTATAGAATAAATACTGTTTTCCATCATAATTACCTTATTTGCAGTGGCAAATGCAAGAGCTCCCCCACTTCCACCTTCGCCTGTGAATATGGCAATACTTGGCACCTTAAGTGATGCCATACACGCTATACAAGACGCAATTGCCTGACCTTGACCTCTTTCTTCAGCTTCAATTCCAGGATATGCCCCAGGGGTATCTATGAAAGTAATTACAGGTCTTGAAAATTTTTCAGCCTGTTTCATCAATCTTATTGCCTTTCTATATCCTTCAGGATGAGTCATACCAAAATTGTACTTAATATTTTCTGAGATTTCCTTGCTTTTTCTCATACCAAAAAATGTTACAGGTATTCTATGATAAAGTCCAATACCACCAAAGACACAAGGATCTTCTCCAAAACACCTGTCACCATGAAGTTGTACCTGCTTTTTTATCAATGCTTCTGCAAATTCTTGAGCCTTAGGTCTTTCTTTATCTCTTGCACGAGTTACGGTTTCGTAAGCATATGAATTATCTATATTTCTATTGTTTTCCATTAACTTCTCCCAAATAAAATCTTTTCACATATTTTGATCTTACAATAATTTCAAATATAATAATTTGGCTAAATTATTTAGAACGCTTTAGGATCTTTATGCAATTTTAAGAGCGTATAAAGATATTCTCTCATATTTTCTCTTTTTACTATATCATCTAAAAATCCATGTTCCAACAAAAATTCTGCACTTTGAAATCCTTCAGGTAAATCCTGTCTTATTGTCTGTTTTATAACTCTTGCACCTGCAAAACCTATATATGCATTGGGCTCAGCTATAACAATATCAGCTATTGATGAAAAACTTGCAAGAACTCCTCCTGTAGTAGGGTTTGTCATGCAGGAAATATATAACAATTTCGCATCATTGTGTTCGTTTACTGCAATAGTTGTCTTTGCCATCTGCATCAAAGAAAAAATACCTTCCTGCATTCTTGCTCCACCTGAAGCACAAAATACAATAATAGGCAGCCTATTTTTTGTTGCGTAGTCAAATGTATTTGATATTTCTTCACCAACATAACTTCCCATTGATCCCATAAAATAGTTAGCATCCATAGCACAAACTACGACTTTTTCATCTTTTATTCTTCCTACAGCACTCATCACTGCTTCATGCATACCGGATTTTCTTTTCATCTTTTCCTGACTTTCCTTATAATTTGGAAAATCTATAGGATTTGTAAAAACTACTTCTCGAGAAATCACTTCATAATCTTCAAGGATGTAGTTAATTCTATCTATAGAAGACATCTTTATATAAGTATTACAATGAGGACATATGAAGTCATTATTTTTTAATACTGTCTTATTAGTTTCTTTTTTACAGTTTGAACAAGTGGCGCTATTATATCCCTTAAACGCATTTAATGTTTTGCTTATAAATTCAAATTTCATATAATTTCCTTTTTAGATTTCTCATACCAACCTATGTTATAACAATCGATATATATTATAATTCATCCTTGAACAACTATATACACACTAAATAATATAAGTTGAACAGTCATATATATTTTTATAATTATAAAATGACTTTGGGTACAAAACCATATAATATTATGAATAAAAGAAGCTACATACTATGATTAGTATAAGTGTATTTGTTATAAGTAAAAATTAGTACATAAAAAAACAAATCCTTAATACCAAACCGCCATAAATAGAAATATACGAATCAGTCTATTATGGCGGCTCAAAATAATTTTTTAAATATTAGTTTTGGTTGCTTTCAATATATTCTACTATATCTTTAACTGTAGCAAATTTAGTAAAATCTTCATCAGGTATCTTTACTGACAACTTTTCTTCTATTTCTGTAACTATGTCAAGCGCATCCAATGAATCTGCATTCAAATCGTCAGTTAAGTTGCTTTCCATTGTTATTTCGTCTTTTTCAACTCCTAAAACTTCTGATATTATATCTTGTATTTTTTCAAACATTGTTTTCTCCTTTTAGATTAATTAAAAATTTTTATATAAATTATTTTAACTATTTTTTCCCATATTGTCAATAGCAATATATTTACAAATAATTTAAAATATAGTATTTGAAATTTTATCACATTAAAAAATCAAGAAAATTTAATATTTAAAGAATATAAAAAGGCTATAATTAATATGATTATAACCTTTTTATATTTTTCTTAAATTTATTTTTCAGTATATTTTTTAATATTTAAAGATTTTTTATTTCACCTTTGTAAACAGTCCCTGTAGCAGCGTCTACTGTAATCGTATCTCCATCTTGAATTTGTATTGTTGCATTTTTTGCAGAAACTATTACAGGTATACCAAGACTGAGTCCAACTATGGCAGCATGAGAAGTAAGTCCACCCTCTTCTGTTATAATAGCTGCAGCTTTCTTGATTTGAGATATCATATCTATATCTGTAGAAGTAGTTACTATTATATCTCCTTCATTTATATCTTTTTGAGCATCAAGCAATACTCTTGCAGTTCCTGATACATTTGAATATCCAACGCCTAAGCCTTTTACCAAATTCTTTGTAACAACATGAACTCTAAGAAGATTAGTCGTACCAGATTGTCCAACAGGAACTCCGGCAGTAATTACTACCAAATCGCCTATCGATATCAAATCTTTCCCCAAGGAAAGTTGAACTGAAGTTTCAATAACATCATCAGTTGTATTAAAATCTCTATTTAAGAGAGGATATACACCCCAAATAAGAGACATTTGTCTATACGTAATAGGATCGCTTGTTGTTGCAATAACCGGAGCAATAGGTCTGTAGCTTGATACCATCCTTGCAGTGTAACCACTTGAAGTAGCCGTTATTATCGCTTTAGCATTTAAATCCATAGCAGTTGTACAAGTTGCATGACTTATAGCATTTGTAATAGTAGTTTGCATATGGCTCTTCTTTTGTTTCAAAATATGTTCATAGTCAAAGCTTTCCTCAGTAGCCCTTGCTATTTTTGTCATCATCTTTACAGCTTCAACAGGATATTTTCCTGCAGCAGTTTCTCCTGACAACATTATTGCATCCGTACCATCAAATATTGCGTTTGCTACATCTGTAACTTCAGCTCTTGTAGGTCTCGGATTTCTTATCATTGAGTCCAACATTTGAGTTGCTGTTATTACATATTTTGACAAGTCATTACATTTTTTTATAATATTTTTTTGCACCATAGGTATGTCTTCTGTTGGTATTTCTACACCCAAATCACCTCTTGCAACCATTATACCGTCTGATACTTCCAATATCTCATCGATATTGTCAACTCCTTCTTGACTTTCTATCTTAGATATTATCTTTATATATTCCCCACCATTATTTTCCAGCACTTCTCTTATTGCAAGAACATCTGAAGCTTTTCTAACAAATGATGCAGCAATATAATCTATTCCATTTTCTATACCAAATATTATATCTGATTTATCTTTTTCAGTAATAGCAGGAAGATTTATCTTTACATTTGGTACATTTACTCCCTTTTTATTTTTTACAATTCCAGAATTTATAACTTCGCACAAGATATCTTTGTCAGTTTTAGAAACTACAGCAAGTTCAATCAAGCCGTCATCAATAAGTATCCTATCACCGGCATTTACATCATTGACCAATTCCTTATATGAAACTGTACACCTATTATTGTCTCCAACTATATCATCCATAGTTATAGTAAACTTGTCTCCTGCATTTAATTGTACTTCAGGAAGCGAAAAATCACCCGTTCTTATTTCAGGACCTTTTGTATCTAAAAGTATACCTATAGGCCTATCTAATTCTTCTCTTACTTTTTTTATGGTATCCATCCTTGCCTTATGTTCCTCGTAAGAGCCATGAGAAAAATTAAGTCTGCAGACATTCATACCTTCAAAAACCAGTTTTTTCAGAATTTCTTCTGATTCAGATGCAGGTCCTATTGTACAAACTATCTTTGTTTTTTTATAATTACTTAACATACATTACCCTTTCAATTTTCTTTAAATTTAATTTTTAGACTTGTTAAATTAACAAATAAAAGACTATCCACCTTATATTATAACTCAAACTTTTAAAACTTTCGAATATATACTATATCACTTAGTATTTGAAAATATTAAATATATAGAGTTAATTACTATTCTTATATTGACAATATCTTTGTAAGTTCATATATTCCATCATTAAAACTATGGCTCATACTTAAAGCTTCATCAATATCCATATCCATAACCTTGTTTTGTCTTACTCCCACTACTCTTGATGATTTTCCGTCTATAAGACATTGTACGGCATGAGCTCCAAATTCACTTGCAAGTATTCTATCTTTTGCTGTAGGGCTACCGCCTCTTTGAATATGCCCAAGAACTGTGGTCCTCGAATCAAGACCTGTCTTTTCTTGTATTTGTTTACAAATACTGTCAGCAGAACCCACTCCTTCAGCCACCATTATTATACTTTGAGTCTTACCCCTATTAGTTGATGCAAGTATCTTTTGACATATCTTATCTATATCATAGTCTCTTTCAGGAACAAGTATCTCCTCAGCTCCTCCACCAAGTCCTGCATAAAGTGCCAAATCTCCACAGCCTCTACCCATTACTTCTATAACACTTACTCTTTCATGTGAAGAAGTAGTATCCCTAAGCTTTGAAACCGCATCCAATACAGTATTAAGTGCTGTGTCAAAACCTATAGTAAAATCTGTGTATGCAAGGTCATTATCTATAGTTCCCGGAACTCCTATAACAGGAAATCCTGCATCAGATAATTTTTGTGCACCTCTAAAAGTACCGTCTCCTCCTATTACAACTAATCCTTCTATATTAAATACATTTAATATATTAAGCGCTTTTTGTCTTCCTTCTTCTTCCAAAAATTCCATACACCTTGCAGAACGAAGTATAGTTCCTCCACGATGAATAATATCTCCCACAGAAGGTATCTTCATTTCCTTTAAATCACCTTCCATAAGTCCCTTATATCCTCTTTCAATCCCAAAAATCTGTATACCTTTATATATGGAATATCTCACTACAGCTCTTATAGCGGCATTCATGCCAGGAGCATCTCCACCACTTGTGAGTACGGCAATTCTCTTCATACCCAATCTCCTCAAAATAATTTTTTAAATACTTTTTTAAAATTTATACACTAAAAAATGCAATTTAAAATAATTTTATCCATAAAATTTTTTTATTAAAAATAGTCTGTTAATTATCCTACTAAATAACAGACTAAATTAGTTAAAAGTTTTTTTAAATATTAAAAAGAAACAAAGTTGTCTTCTGACATAAGTTCAGATTTTTTATCCCTGTTCATCAGAAATTTTACACATTGTTTTATATCTTGCGAATTATATATAACGTTATAAATGGCTTCAGTTATAGGCATAGCTACACTAAGTTCCCTAGACAATTCATATCCAGCTAATGTCGTAGATATGCCTTCCACAGCCATACCTACTTTCTCCTGCACCTTATCAATATCATATCCTTGAGCTATAAAGGCGCCTGCACGCTTATTTCTTGAATGAGAAGAAGTACAGGTAACTATCAAATCTCCTATCCCTGAAAGTCCGGAAAATGTGAGCGGATTAGCCCCCAACTTTACTCCTAATCTTGCTATTTCATGTATACCCCTTGTTATTATTCCAGCTTTAGTATTATCTCCATAGCCTACTGCATCACAAACGCCACTTCCAAGAGCAATTATATTTTTAAGTGCTCCACCAAGTTCGACTCCAATCAAGTCGCTATTTGTATACACTCTGAAATAGTCATTAGAAAATATATGTTGTATAGTTTCAGCAATATCCTTATTTTTTGAAGAAGAAACTATAGTTGTTGGCATTTTTTTAGATACTTCTTCTGCATGAGAAGGACCAGAAAGCACAGCAAAATTCTCATTACCTATAATCTCATCATATATTTGAGAAATCCTCAAATTTGTCCTTATCTCTATACCTTTTGATACATTGACAACTATTTTTTTATTCGTCAAATATGGCTTTATATTCTGCAAAAATTGTCTTGTAGACTGTGTAGTTACACTAAGTATTATTACATCTCCAAAGTCTATCGCATCTTTCAGATTAGTAGTATAATTTATACTTTTGGGAAACTTCACATCTTTGAGATATTTGGAATTTGTTCCACACTTTTCAAATTCTTCAAACTGTTCTTCTCTTCTCATATACAAACATACATTATGTTTATTTTCATCTAAAACAAGGGCAAGACTGCTACCCCAGCTTCCGGCTCCAATTACAGATATATTCATATGTTCCTCCTATTTTGCCTTTTCTCCAATTTTTCTTTCTGTATGATTTATCAATCTTTTGATGTTTTCTTTATGTTTCACGGATATTAGTAAAAATAAAAATCCTGTATACAACAAATATTTATGCGGTTGATTAAATACTAAAATCAAAATATTTACCATAAAAAGAGTAACAAGTCCGGCAAATGAAACATATTTAAACAAAACTAATAAAATAATACCTATAACCGAACATATCAATATTTCCTTTAAAAAAAGACAATACAACACTCCAAGTGTAGTAGCCACACCTTTACCACCTTTAAAGCCCAAAAAAATAGGGAATATATGTCCTAAAACTACAAAAATGGCAGCAATAAGTGCATAATCCATTGAAAATAATTTTCTTACAAAAAAAGCCACTAAAAACCCTTTAAAAAAATCAATTACAAATACCGCAAGTGCTATCTTCTTCCCCAGCACTCTCAATGTATTCGTAGTACCTGCATTTCCTGAGCCGGTCTGTCTTATGTCCATATGATGTATCCTACCAAATATATATGAAGGAGAAATACTACCTATCAGGTAAGATAATAGCACTATTATAAGCAAGTCAAACATTATAAACTCCCAACAAAATAAATCCTAACAATTGTCACATCTTGCATAAATACCGCAAGGCAAGAGCAAATCACTACCTTTAATCGGCAGAGACAGCTCTCCGGTATTTATATTTTCAAATTTTTTTCTCAAAGATGATGTATTTATTACATTTTTAAGCGATATAGAAGAAATTCCTGTAGTATATGAACTTACTATCATAAACAAAGGCTTATCAACTAAAACCTTGTCTATCAAACTAAGCAGTTTTATCAGGCTGTCTTCAAGCTTCCAAATCTCACCGTTTGTACCCCTACCGTAAGATGGTGGATCCATTATTACAGCGTCATATTTTCTACCTCGTCTTATTTCTTTTTCTATAAACTTAAATACATCATCAACTATATATCTTATAAAATTATTTTCTATACCACAAAGTTTGGCATTTTCCTTGGCAATTTGAGTCATACCCTTTGAAGCATCTACATGCACCACTTCTTTTGCACCGGCCTTTGAAGCATTGCAGGTAGCACACCCTGTATAGGCAAACAAATTTAAAACCTTAATATTTTTAACACTGTTTTCTATTTTTTCTTTAGCATAATCCCAATTTACAGCCTGTTCAGGAAAAATACCGGTATGTTTAAATCCTGTTGGCTTTACATTGAAAATCAAATCCCTATAGCTTATATTCCAACTTGTAGGTAAATTTTTTATATATTCCCAGCTTCCTCCACCTTTGTTACTCCTATGATATATAGCATCGGGAAAAACTTTTATATTAGAGCTTTCATTCTTTTCCCAAAATATCTGAGGATCAGGTCTCTTGAGAATATATTGTCCCCATTTTTCCGTCTTCTCGCCTCTACCGGCATATAAAATTTCGTATTCTTCCCATTTATCTGAAACTAAAAGCATACTTTCTCCTGAAAATCAGTAATTAATTAAACTATTTCTTAAATCGCTATTATTATACAAAAAATTAAATATATTTGCAAATCAATTTAGTTTTTTTATAATCCATGATAAATTTTAAAAAAATTATAACAATATTTAAATTTATTTTACAATTTATGCTTATTTTATTTTTTTGTGATAAAATTATATAAAATACTTTAAGCGAGGTTAATATTATGTCCTTAGTAAAAAAAGCAATAATTCCGGCTGCAGGGTTGGGTACAAGATTTTTACCGGCTACAAAGGCTCAGCCAAAAGAAATGCTACCTATAGTCGATAAGCCTACTCTTCAGTATATAATTGAAGAAGCAATAGCCTCAGGCATAGAGGAGATATTAATAATAACAGGCAGAAATAAAAAGTCTATTGAAGATCATTTTGACAAATCCATAGAGCTGGAACTCGAACTTGAGAAAAGCGGTAAAACTGAAATGTTAGAGATGGTAAGACATATCAGTGATATGATAAATATTCAATATATCCGTCAAAAAGAGCCGAGAGGGCTTGGTCATGCAATATTATGTGCAAAAAGTTTCATAGGTGATGAGCCATTTGCAGTAATTCTCGGTGATGATATAGTCGATTCCAAAACACCTTGCTTAAAACAGCTGCTTGATATATATTATGAATATAATACAACTATAATTGGTGTTCAAAAGATTGATAGAAATGATGTAAATAAGTACGGTATAATACAAGGAAAATATATAGATGAAAATATACATCTGATTAAAGATCTTGTTGAAAAACCTGATATAGAAAGCGCACCTTCAAATATAGCTATATTGGGAAGATATATACTAAAACCAGATATTTTCAAAATCTTGGAAAATCAAAAACCAGGTAAGAATAATGAAATCCAACTTACAGATGCTCTTAAAACCTTGTGCGAAACTCAAGCAATGTACGCCTATGAATTTGAAGGTAAAAGGTATGACGTTGGTGAAAAATTTGGATTTTTACAAGCAACTGTAGAGTTTGCTCTTAAAAACAATGAATTAAAGGATGAATTTTTAAATTATTTAAAAGAATTAGTAAAAAAATATTAAATTATTAATAAAGAAAGAAGGTATTTAATTTGAAATTTAAATTTTTTAGTAAAATCTTAGCTTTTTCAGTGCTTTTTTCAGCTATTTTGTCAACAGGCACTTCCAATGCTATAAAATTTGGAGATATGCAAGGATATGCCTGGGCAGAAAAATTTGTTGAAGACACAAGTGAAAAAGGTCTTATTTCCGGCTACCCTGACGGTACATTCAAACCGGGTTCTCCTGTGACAAGAATTGAATCTTTGATTATGATTTCCAATCTATATTCAAAATCTGAAATTGACATAACTTATAAAAACAATATTTCGAAATATAATGACAGACTTGACAGAGCAAAGATAGAAGACTGGGCAAAACCTTACGTAGTCTTTGCACTTGAAAAAAAGATAATTCCAAACAGAGATGAGATGATAGCAGCTCTTGTAGACTCAAGCTCTAAAAAATCAATTACTGCAAAGAGATTTGAAGTTTGTGTATTTTTAGTAAGAGGTCTTGGACTTGAAGGGGAAATAAACAAGAGTGCGACTTTGTCATACAAAGACAACGACTCTATAATCAAAGATGCAATCCCTTATGTTGAACTACTTCAAAGAAAAGGAGTTCTTTCAAAAGAGGGAGACGGAACAGGCTTTTTTAAGCCAAATAACTCTGTTACAAGAGCTGAGACTGCAGTAATGCTTTCGAATGCTTATAAGTACTCTCAAAAAGCAAGCATTGACAACAATCCTACTCAACCTACACAGCCAAAGGCGCCTGAAACTCTTGAAGTACAGAATGTTTCCGGATCAATAAATTTGATTACCCTTACAAATGACGATGTAAGTATTTCATTGACTACTGATGACAATAAGATACAAAATTATTCGGCAAAGAAAAATGAACTTGCAATAAAGGTAGGCGGTGCCATAACATCAATAAATGATTTAAAAGTTGGACAAAAAGTTACTCTTACTTTAAATAAAGGTAAGCTTATTCAAATAACTGCAGATGCTGAAGAAAAAAGAATATCAGGAAAGATTGTAAGCTTTACAACTTCTGAGCCAACTACAATAACAATAAAATCAAACAATGAAGATAAGGTACTCAGATATAATAAGGATACACAAATTTATGTAAACGACGTATTAACTCCTATCAGTAAACTACCATTAGAAACCGATATAGATGCATATTATACAGATAATCTTATAGTAAAAGCGGCTATAACTCACAAAAAATCTGAGCTTAGAGGAGAAATTACCGACTATACCAACAATTCTATCACTATAAAAGATAAGGACTTAGGTGTAGTAAGAAAAGATTTTGCAGATGATATAAAAATCTACAGAAATGACAAGAGAGTAAGTGTATCTGATATTGCAGTAGGAGATATAGCTACTATTAAAACTGATGCTGAAAAGATAACAGATGTTTCCATAGAAGCAAAAAGTGAGAAATATAAGTCAGCATATATAAAGAGCATTCAACTTAACAGTGACTATAATAAAATTGTCATAGTTGACAATTCAAATAACGAAAGAACCTTAACTATCAACAACAATGCTATAATAAGAATAGGTGATAAGAGAACTAACATTTATTCACTAAAAGTAGGTCATTCCGTAGAAGTATATGCAACCGGAGGAATGGTTGAAGAAATAATATCAAGTGGAGAATTCAAACAAACAACTGTAAATGGTAAAGTTGTTTCTGTAGATGTTGTAGATAAGTATATAGAAATAAGACAAAATGATGGCAAAAACATAAAAATGTACTATAACAATAATACAAAAATAGAACAACTTTCAAATGGTACAGTAATTGATGCCAAAAAAATTCTATCAGATGATACTGTTACAGGCATAGGAATTTTGGAAGGTGGAAATATCAACGTTACCAGAGTAATAGTAAATATTTAGCAATTTATTAATTGCTGATTATTTTAGTATAATAAGCTTGTAATTTTAGAGATATTATTATAGTTTATTTTTTAATATTTTGTATTTTTAACTTATTTAGTTAGCTTATTCTATTAAATATCAACTTTTTATAATAATATTATTAAATCTAATATAACTACTAATACAATTATTGTAAATTACAAGTCAAATTGAAATTTAAAACTTTAGGGAGATGAGTTATGAAGATTTTTCTTGACACTGCAAATATTGATGAAATCAAAGAAGGTGCAAGTTGGGGTATAGTTGATGGAGTTACTACCAACCCGTCACTGATTGCTAAAGAAAAAAGAGATTTTAAGCAAGTTGTAAAAGAAATATGCGATATAGTTGATGGACCTATATCAGCTGAAGTAATTTCTGAAGATAGCGAAGGCATGATAAGCGAAGCTAAAGAATTGGTAAAAATTCACAAAAACATAGTTATAAAAATTCCTATGACAGTTGAAGGCCTCAAGGCTGTAAGCAAGCTGTCAAAAGAAGGTATAAAAACAAATGTAACCTTGATTTTTTCTCCAAATCAAGCTCTTTTGGCTGCAAAAGCCGGTGCAACATATGTCAGCCCGTTTTTAGGAAGATTGGATGATGTGGGCTCTCAAGGTATGGATCTTGTTAGAACCATAGTTGAAATATTCTTAAACTATGATTACAATACAGAAGTTATAGCTGCAAGTATAAGACATCCTCTTCACGTTGTTGATGCAGCACTTGCCGGTGCTCACATAGCAACAATCCCTATGAAAGTACTACAACAAATGGTAAAACATCCACTTACAGATAAGGGAATAGAAAGTTTTATGAATGACTGGAAAGGTGCTTTCGGAAAATAAAATTTTAAGATAAAAATAAGGATAATCAAACCTTATAATAAGATTTGATTATCCTTATTTATTTTTATGGAAGTTTTAAATGCTAATTATATCCTTCAAAATAATAAAACATTTATTTTTTTGCAATTGTTTTGAATTTACAACAAGCTCTTTTCTAAATATTTTAATAAAAGTTTATATTAAAATTTCTAACTTGCTATGCTTAGACTAAGCAAATATTAATATTAAACATCATTATTTTTTATAATACTTGAAGTTTTACAACAGTAGTATCTATAGTTTTAACCCCTACTTTATCAAAGGCTATAGTGAATTTTCCCCCTGTCTTTCCAACAACTGTACCTATTCCAAATGTCTTATGACTTACCTTTACTCCTATTGATAACTCTTGAGGATCATTTTTTTTCTTTTCATTTATAATCTTATATTTTTCTACATATTTTTGGTATAGTGAATAACTTTCTTTTTCCTCAGGAATCTTTTTTTGTATTACATCCTTGTTATCACTTTCAATAAAGTTCGTATCAATCTCACCAACAAATCTTGAAATTATATTACAATTTGTCTTACCATAGAGTAATCTCATAGTAGATCTTGTCATAAACAGTTTTTCTTTTGCCCTTGTAATTGCAACGTAGCAAAGCCTTCTTTCTTCTTCAAGCTTTGATTCTTCAAGAATGGATCTTGACGACGGAAAGATATCTTCCTCAAGAGCCACAAGAAATACAGCTCTAAACTCCAATCCTTTACTACTGTGTATCGTCATTAAGCTAACATAATTGTCATTTTTTATCTTCTCGTCCATATCAGTAGATAGGGTTGCATTTTGTAGGAAGGCTGAAAGAGTCTTATCTTCTGAATTTAACTCAAACTCTCTGACTACTGACTTTAATTCCTCTATATTTTCCAGCCTTGACTGATTTTCAACAGAATTTTCTTCTAAATATAACTTCCTATAATTTGTATTTTCCAAAACCTTATCTAACAACTCGCTAACAGGAAGAACATTTGCCAAAGCCTTAAGCGATGATATTAAGAGTTTGAACTTTTTCACAGATTCTCTTGTCTTAGTCGTACTTACTATATCATCAACTTCATCCATTGCATCAAGAATAGACATATTGTTTTGCCTTGCATAAGCTTCAATTTTCTCTATAGTCTTTGCACCTATGCTTCTCTTTGGCACATTTATTATCCTTTTTAGTGAAATATCATCAAATTTATTGTCAATTATTCTAAAATATGCGAGAATATCCTTTATTTCCATCCTGTCATAAAACTTCAATCCACCAAAAATCTTGTAAGGTATACCATACTTCATAAATGCTTCTTCGTAAGTTCTCGACAAACTGTTTGCTCTATATAATACAGCAAAATCCTTGTAATCATAGCCCTGATTATCTACCATTTTTTTTATATTTACTGCTACATAGTTAGATTCATCTCTTTCACTTGTTGCACTATAAAGTTTTATTTTCTCTCCATCATTGGCATCTGTCCATATCTTTTTTTCTTTTCTTTCGTTATTTTTTTTAATTACTGAATGGGCTGCATTTATTATATTTGATGTAGAGCGATAGTTCTGCTCTAATTTAATCTGCAACACATTATCAAAATCTTTTTCAAATTCAAGTATATTTCTTATGTCAGCACCACGCCAAGTATATATAGACTGATCATCGTCACCTACTACACAGATATTTTTGTGCATCGCTGACAACATTTTAATAAGTAGATATTGACTATAATTTGTATCTTGATATTCATCCACCATTATATACTTAAATTTAAATTGATATTTTTCCAATACATCCTTGTGTTCTTTAAATAATCGTATACAATTGTATATCAAATCATCAAAGTCCATGGCATTGTTTTTTTTCAACTCTTGTTGATACAAAGAATATACTTTAGCAATTTTACTCCCTATATAATCAGACTCATAGGTATTTTCATACTCATTAGCATCAATCATAGAGTCTTTTGCCTTAGAGATCTCTGATGCGATAAGTGATGGCGAAATACTTTGTTTGCTGTAGTCCAGAGCATCCATACAATTTTTTATCAGTGTTTGTTTATCAGTAGTATCGTAAATAGTAAAGTTATTGTCGTAATCAAGATGATGTGCCTCTATTCTCAATACTTTTGAGCAAAAAGCATGGAATGTAGAAATCCAGACTCTCCTTGAATCCTCCCCTATCATCTCCTCTACTCTCGATAGCATTTCTTTGGCGGCCTTATTGGTAAAAGTTATTGCTAATATATTATAAGGATTTACATTTTTCTCTTCTATAAGGTAGGCTATTTTGTTAGTAATAACCCTTGTCTTGCCTGAGCCTGCTCCTGCAAGTATGAGTATTGCCCCATCTGTAGTTGTTACAGCACGATGTTGCATTTCGTTAAGTTTATTTATTTCCATATAATTCTCCATATTCAATAAAACTATTTTTACTATTATAACATAAAAAATGTATTAAAGTCAGTTATCCGTATGATTTATAATAAATTTTTTATATTTTATCTTGACAGTATTCCAATATTATGATACTCTAATATTAGAATATAATAATATTGGAGTAAAGGAGTTTTAAAAATGTCTCTATCACATGGAATATTGGGTTTTTTATCTTATAGCAATATGACAGGATACGATTTGGCAAAGATATTTGACTCATCAGTAAAATTTTTCTGGTATGCAAGAGCAAACCATATTTACTTGGAATTGACAAAACTTGAAAAAAAATCTTATGTAAAATGTGAGTATATAGTGCAGCAGGATAAACCAAATAAGAAGCTATACCATATAACAGATGAGGGTAAAAAAGAATTTTTACGCTGGCTTGCAACAAATACAGACGATGTGCAAAAAAGTAAAAATGAATTTTTGATGAGAGTGTTCTTTTCAGGTTCCAGCACTATAGACCAAAGCATTGAAGTGTTCAAAAAATTTATAGATGACTGCAATCAATACATCGAAAGCATGGGTGCCATACCATCAAGCATTGATGAATACCAAAAATTTGTTGAACCTATACAATCACTATATTGGAAATTTACTGCTGACTATGGACTTAAACTTACAAAGATGAACATAGAATGGGCACAAGATTGTATTAAACAATTAAAAAATCTGAAATAGGAGGACAATTATGAATATACTGCTTATAAATGGAAGTCCCAGGGGAGAAAACGGCAACACCATTCATATGTCAAAAGCATTTTGCGAAGGAATAATCGAAAAAACAAAGGCTAATTTAGAAATTTTAAATTTAAATAAGCTTGACATAAGAGATTGTAAGGGATGTTTTGCATGTTGGAAAGATACACCCGGAATATGTTGTATTAAGGATGATATGCGTGAAATACTTGAGAAAATAAAGTCTGCTGACATTATTGTCTGGAGTTTTCCATTATACTTTTTTTCTCTTCCTTCAAGAATAAAGGCATTTATGGATAGACAACTTCCCTTGATGTTGCCTTTTATGGATAAAAACGCCTTAGGTGGAGCTCATCCCAAAAGATATGACTCATCACAACAAAAAAATGTCATTATATCATCTTGTGGATTCTATACTACAGAAAATAATTATATTGCCGTTAATGCACAATTTGATAGAATATTAGGCAAAGACAATTATACCTCAATATTTTGTGCTCAGGGAGAAATTCTTAGAACCAAAGAAATGAGCAACTTTACAAGTTCTTACTTTCAAAATCTGAGAAATGCAGGACTTGAATTGCTAACATCAGGAAAAATTTCAGAAGATACAAAGAAGAATTTAAGTACAAATTTCTTACCTAGAGAAATATATGAAAGAATGGCTGATGCAAGTTGGGGTATTAAGATTCCAAAAAAAGATGATAATAAAAATGAACAAAAAGATAAGGCAAAAAAAGATGAACCGTCACTAATTTTTACAAGACAGATGTCTTACCTGTATAATCCAAAATCATGGGATGGCAATGAAAAGGTTTTGGAATTTTACTATACTGATATTGACAGGAGATACCAAATCATTATGGGAAAAGAAGTCTCTTATGTCATTGATAATAATTTTAAGGACTACACTACCAAAATTGAGACTCCTTTTAGCGTATGGGAAAAAATCAGCAAAGGAGAATTGAGCGGAGAACAGGCTTTAATGGAGCGTATGTACAGCGTAAAGGGAGATTTTAGCCTCATGATGAACTGGGATGATTATTTTGGTATTGGAAGTAATAATGACGTTTCATCTGTAAAAACCACTGAGAATAATACTAAAAAGACAAACATGAATTTACTTTTAACTCCTTGGATTATAGTTTGGGTTGCTCTTTCTATAAATCCTTTAGTTGGTGGCATACTTGGTGTACTGGTATGTAGCATCTTACCATTTTTGTATCTAAGATATAAGGCGGTAATCTTCGAATATATAAGCATAGTAATGATAAATATATTTTGTATTTTGTCACTTTTAAACTTTGATATTAAAATTTTGGTTTCGTTATCCTATCTTGCATTTGGCTTGATTTGGTTTGCAACCTTGTTTTTAAAGGTCCCTTTAACAGCTTATTATTCATTAAATGAATTTAAAGGTAAAAATCCTTTAGAAAATAGACTTTTTTTAAGGACAAATCGTATAATTACAGGATATTTCGCCATACTATATATACTTACACCTATTTGGACCTATGCTATGTTAAACTCACCTTTAGGAGTATTTACAGGAGCTGTAAATTCAATATTACCGGCAATATTGGTTGCATTTACCGATAAATTTAAAGATTTCTATCCTAAATACTATCTTGCTAAAGAGGTAAAATAATCGTAGAATCCACTACAATTATTCATTTTAATACTAAAAATCCATTAAAATACCATAGAAATTATATTACAGTAAAATTGCTGATAATTCATAAACTGTAATGTCATCTGTTATAAATACTTGACATTATAAATAGTGATTAGTATAAATTTGTATATTTATAAAATATTTAAAGTTAAAACCCATAGAACACAGATTTTTGCATATGTTCTATGGGTTTACATATTAGAAAAAAATTTAATTTGGCAATATATTAATTTCTAACTATTACAGACACACCATCAGGTATTACTGTTATCTTTTCATTTTTCTTTCCAAGATATTCATCAGCCATTTTTATAGCTTCGTCTACTGATTTAGCATAATCCATTTGCATATCTCTTACCATTTGTTCAGGTGCATTTGTCACCATTATTACCTTATATTTAAGCAATATTCTGCATAGGATTTGAGATTCCCATTGGTCAGCTACAGTATCTTCCATTGGAGTATCCAAGAAAGTCTTCATTATCTTGTTCTTGTCTTTTTCATTAGCAAAAGTATCATATAGTGATTGTCCACCATGACCGGCACTACAGTCAGTAACCATTATTATAACTCCGCCTTCTTTGCAAGTTGCTTCAGCAGCAGTCATACCCTTTACAGATTGATAGATATTTTGATCCAATGGGTAACCACCATTTGTTGATATAACAATATTTGCAGGTATAGCATCCACACCTGAGAGTTCTTTTACAAAAGCACAGCCCTTGATATGAGCATCATTGAAATGCCCTGCATAAGCATCAATTACTTTCTTATCTTCATTAATAACAACATTTATTATAAAAGCAAGATTAGCCTTTTCCGCAGCGTAGAGCATATCCTTGTGTATAGGGTTGTTTTCCAATATTCCTGTTCTTGAATACTCACTATCTATAAATTTTGAGCAGTGATTTGCCATAACTGTCACTTGACTTGCAACTCCTGGAAGTACACTTTTTCTTCCTCCCGAAAATCCTGCAAAGAAGTGTGGTTCAATAAAGCCTTCAGATATCAATAAATCAGCTTCTACAGCCAATTTGTTTATGATTAGTTTTCCACCTGATGGCAATACTCCGATTTCCACCATATCTTCATCTTTCCAGCTCTCATGTATTACAAAATTTATATCTTCTCTGTCAACTATATCTTCTCCAAATTTGTAAATTAGCTCTTCCCTTGTAGTTAATCTATGAAATCCTGTGGCAATAAGTACGGTAAGTTTTGCATCTTTATTTCCTGCTTTTATCTCATCAAGAACCACAGGCATTATTACCTTACTTGGCACAGGTCTTGTATGGTCGCTTGCTATCATAACTATATTATTCTTACCTTTTACTAAATCTCTAAGTCTTTGAGAGTTTATAGGGTTTTCTATAGCAGACTTTACTATTTCAGTTTCTGATTTATCAACCTTAAAGCTATGTGCTCCAGAAACCAAAGAACCATTGTATCTTTCATCAGGAATATTTATTTCAATCTTTTCTTTACCAAAAGGTACCTTTACAATTGCCATAAGCGTCTCTCCTTTTTTAAAAATTAAAAAAAATTTGTTCTTATTAACTACAATTATTTTAACATAAAAAATTAAAAAATGAAATCATTAATTTAATGTACCATAAGAGTACTTTATATCTTTTTTTGTAGTTATTATAGTCTTAATAGCTATTTCAAGACCTTCCACCATTGTGTCCAAAGACATGGAATATATATTTTTATCCTTTTGCTGCCCTTCCATATATGGAACGTGGATAAATCCACTCTTCATATTTTTATATCTCATCCTTGTAAGGTAAGCCATATAATAGCAGACATAATTACATATAAATGTCCCTGCAGAGTAAGATATATATGCTTGTATTCCTTTATTATTCAGATTTTTAACTATTGCTTTGACAGGGATATTTACAAAATAGGCATCATCCCCTGACGGAATTATTTTTTCATCTATTATTACATTGCCCTCATTATCAGGTATTCTAAAATCATTTATGTTAATTCCTACTTTTTCTATACTGATACCTTCCCTTCCACCTGCCTGTCCAACGTTTAGAACTACATCAACCTTTTCCTTTTCAATTGTCCTTAGAAGAATATCTACAGATTTCTTATATACAGTAGGTATTTCTTTCTTAATTATTATGGCATTTTCTATTTTGTCAGGCAGTCTTTTCACTGCCTCTATTGATGGGTTAACACTGTCTTTTCCAAACTTATCAAAACCTGTTAGCAATATTTTCATCATCTATCCTCTATTACTATTGTAACTTAGTTAAATTAAATCATGAATAACAAATAAAACTTATACTAATAACAACTTTTAACTGGCATTAAAAATATTTTGACATTATATATTCTTTGTTTTAATATTTTTATGTATATAATAAAAATTCACATTCTTCAAATTATCTTATACTAAAAACCTGATAAAAAGCCATGTATCTATGTTACAAAAAAGTTATTGAAAATCTCTACACTGTATAGAGTCATTTTAAATAACTGTTTGACATTATAAAGGGTGATTAGTATTAGTATAAAAATCAAAAAATAATTTACTTAAATTATGATAATCGAGTAGGAGGCTACCCATTATTTAAGTAGCCGACCTCTCACACCACCGTACGTACGGTTCTCGTATACGGCGGTTCAATAGTTCAAGCGAAGTCTCTCGTATCTTAAAGATATGTCATCATATCCTTGGGATACGAGATATTCATTTGTTAGGGTTGTTGATAGTATAAAACTTCCTGCCACTCTCCAATAACCAAGCCTTGAGTTTGCCCATTCCCACGCCTTTTGTTTAGTTTTACACAAGTGTTTTAGGTTCTCGAATCTTGCAGATACTCTCTTCCACTGTTTCCAATAGATTTGCCGTATTCTACGTCTTATCCACTCATTTAGTGATTGGATTCTTGTTTTCATATCGCATATACTGTAATATCCAAGCCAACCTGTCGTATATACTTTGATATTTTCCAGTATCTTGGCTATTGGTTTCGCTTGTTTCCTACTTGTCAGTTCTTTGATTCTTTCCTTAAATCGTTTTATGTTCTCTTTGTGTGGTCTTATTCCTGACTTTCCCTTCATACTGTAAAGGCAAAATCCTAAGAACTTGAGTCTTAGAGGACTACCTGTTCTACTCTTTTCTTGATTAACTTTTAACTTTAATTTTCCTTCGAGAAAT